>NZ_QEKU01000001.1:1665000-1667500 GCF_003096455.1 Acidovorax sp. 99 | reverse complement strand
GAATACCGCAGAGTACAGCTTGGGAGACAGAGCACCGGGTGCTAACGTCCGGACTCAAGAGGGAAACAACCCAGACCGCCAGCTAAGGTCCCTAAAATTGGCTAAGTGGGAAACGAAGTGGGAAGGCTAAAACAGTCAGGATGTTGGCTTAGAAGCAGCCATCATTTAAAGAAAGCGTAATAGCTCACTGATCGAGTCGTCCTGCGCGGAAGATGTAACGGGGCTAAGCCAGTTACCGAAGCTGCGGATTTGCAATTTATTGCAAGTGGTAGGAGAGCGTTCTGTAGGCCTGTGAAGGTGTCTGGTAACGGATGCTGGAGGTATCAGAAGTGCGAATGCTGACATGAGTAGCGTTAAAGGGGGTGAAAAGCCCCCTCGCCGTAAGCGCAAGGTTTTCTACGCAACGTTCATCGGCGTAGAGTGAGTCGGCCCCTAAGGCGAGGCAGAGATGCGTAGCTGATGGGAAACAGGTCAATATTCCTGTACCGATCAATAGTGCGATGTGGGGACGGAGAAGGTTAGCTCAGCCAACTGTTGGATATGTTGGTTCAAGCCTGTAGTCGTGCCTGGTAGGCAAATCCGCCGGGCTTAGATGAGGGGTGATAACGAGTCTGCTTGCAGACGAAGTGAGTGATACCCTGCTTCCAGGAAAAGCCACTAAGCTTCAGCTATTGACGACCGTACCGCAAACCGACACTGGTGCGCGAGATGAGTATTCTAAGGCGCTTGAGAGAACTCAGGAGAAGGAACTCGGCAAATTGATACCGTAACTTCGGGAGAAGGTATGCCCCAAGTAGGTGAACTCGTACAGAGGGAGCCCAACGGGGTTGCAAAAAATCGGTGGCTGCGACTGTTTAATAAAAACACAGCACTCTGCAAACACGAAAGTGGACGTATAGGGTGTGACGCCTGCCCGGTGCTGGAAGATTAAATGATGGGGTGCAAGCTCTTGATTGAAGTCCCAGTAAACGGCGGCCGTAACTATAACGGTCCTAAGGTAGCGAAATTCCTTGTCGGGTAAGTTCCGACCTGCACGAATGGCGTAACGATGGCCACACTGTCTCCTCCTGAGACTCAGCGAAGTTGAAATGTTTGTGATGATGCAATCTCCCCGCGGAAAGACGGAAAGACCCCATGAACCTTTACTGTAGCTTTGTATTGGACTTTGAACAGATCTGTGTAGGATAGGTGGGAGGCTTTGAAGTGAGGACGCTAGTTCTCATGGAGCCAACGTTGAAATACCACCCTGGTGTGTTTGAGGTTCTAACCTAGGTCCATTATCTGGATCGGGGACAGTGCATGGTAGGCAGTTTGACTGGGGCGGTCTCCTCCCAAAGCGTAACGGAGGAGTTCGAAGGTACGCTAGTTACGGTCGGACATCGTGACGATAGTGCAATGGCATAAGCGTGCTTAACTGCGAGACTGACAAGTCGAGCAGATGCGAAAGCAGGACATAGTGATCCGGTGGTTCTGTATGGAAGGGCCATCGCTCAACGGATAAAAGGTACTCTGGGGATAACAGGCTGATACCGCCCAAGAGTTCATATCGACGGCGGTGTTTGGCACCTCGATGTCGGCTCATCTCATCCTGGGGCTGTAGCCGGTCCCAAGGGTATGGCTGTTCGCCATTTAAAGAGGTACGTGAGCTGGGTTTAAAACGTCGTGAGACAGTTTGGTCCCTATCTTCCGTGGGCGCTGCAGATTTGAGGAAGCCTGCTCCTAGTACGAGAGGACCGGAGTGGACACACCTCTGGTGTATCGGTTGTCACGCCAGTGGCATTGCCGAGTAGCTAAGTGTGGAAGAGATAACCGCTGAAAGCATCTAAGCGGGAAACT
The DNA here is from genome assembly GCF_003096455.1 of Acidovorax sp. 99. Taxonomy (NCBI): domain Bacteria; kingdom Pseudomonadati; phylum Pseudomonadota; class Betaproteobacteria; order Burkholderiales; family Comamonadaceae; genus Acidovorax; species Acidovorax sp. 99. The sequence continues at coordinate 1,665,664 of NZ_QEKU01000001.1, read as the reverse complement.
CGTTTCAAGATGAGATCTGCCGGGGCCTTGAGCCTCCTAAAGAGTCGTTCAAGACCAGGACGTTGATAGGTCAGGTGTGGAAGCGCAGTAATGCGTTAAGCTAACTGATACTAATTGCTCGTGCGGCTTGACCCTATAACTTTGATAGCCAACACGCTCACAGCGTGAAGCTCAAAGTCTGTTATGCCAAGTTAGACGCAGTCAAAACACAAACATCTGATTCCAGACTCTATGAATTCGCCAGGCAGTTCACAAAAACTGCCCAGCACCAAGTTATGCCTGATGACCATAGCAAGTTGGTCCCACTCCTTCCCATCCCGAACAGGACAGTGAAACGACTTTGCGCCGATGATAGTGCGGGTTCCCGTGTGAAAGTAGGTCATCGTCAGGCTCTTACAGCAAGAAACACCCAGTGTTGTACTGGGTGTTTTCTTTTGATTCATTGCATAGATGGGCCAAAAGAAAGCAAAAGTTTGACAGTTCTTCAAAAATTGTGCTAGAATTCAAGGCTTCGCTGATCGCAGCGAGGTTTGCAAAATGAAGAAGATTTTGGTCTGATTTGTTTTGTTGGGATCCTTAAAAATATACAGCCGATAAGCGTGGGCGTTTGATGGCGAGTGCCAAGTTCTTTGGAACTAGTGCTTAGCACTACAAACGCTCATGA
>NZ_QEKU01000001.1:1390000-1662500 GCF_003096455.1 Acidovorax sp. 99 | reverse complement strand
AGCGAAATCGGAAGAGCCTTCTAGTGATAGCACGACTGTTAGCAAAACGGGATGGAAAGTCCGGCCATAGCAGGTGATAGCCCTGTATGCGAAAACAGACGTGTGGTACTAAGTTAGAGAAAAGTAGGGCGGGACACGAGAAATCCTGTCTGAATATGGGGGGACCATCCTCCAAGGCTAAATACTCGTAATCGACCGATAGTGAACCAGTACCGTGAGGGAAAGGCGAAAAGAACCCCGGGAGGGGAGTGAAATAGATCCTGAAACCGCATGCTTACAAAAAGTAGGAGCCCGCAAGGGTGACTGCGTACCTTTTGTATAATGGGTCAGCGACTTACATTCAGTGGCAAGGTTAACCGAATAGGGAAGCCGTAGAGAAATCGAGTCCGAATAGGGCGAATCAGTCGCTGGGTGTAGACCCGAAACCAAGTGATCTATCCATGGCCAGGATGAAGGTGCCGTAACAGGTACTGGAGGTCCGAACCCACTAGTGTTGCAAAACTAGGGGATGAGCTGTGGATAGGGGTGAAAGGCTAAACAAACTTGGAAATAGCTGGTTCTCTCCGAAAACTATTTAGGTAGTGCCTCAAGTATTACCTGCGGGGGTAGAGCACTGTTTAGGCTAGGGGGTCATGGCGACTTACCAAACCTATGCAAACTCCGAATACCGCAGAGTACAGCTTGGGAGACAGAGCACCGGGTGCTAACGTCCGGACTCAAGAGGGAAACAACCCAGACCGCCAGCTAAGGTCCCTAAAATTGGCTAAGTGGGAAACGAAGTGGGAAGGCTAAAACAGTCAGGATGTTGGCTTAGAAGCAGCCATCATTTAAAGAAAGCGTAATAGCTCACTGATCGAGTCGTCCTGCGCGGAAGATGTAACGGGGCTAAGCCAGTTACCGAAGCTGCGGATTTGCAATTTATTGCAAGTGGTAGGAGAGCGTTCTGTAGGCCTGTGAAGGTGTCTGGTAACGGATGCTGGAGGTATCAGAAGTGCGAATGCTGACATGAGTAGCGTTAAAGGGGGTGAAAAGCCCCCTCGCCGTAAGCGCAAGGTTTTCTACGCAACGTTCATCGGCGTAGAGTGAGTCGGCCCCTAAGGCGAGGCAGAGATGCGTAGCTGATGGGAAACAGGTCAATATTCCTGTACCGATCAATAGTGCGATGTGGGGACGGAGAAGGTTAGCTCAGCCAACTGTTGGATATGTTGGTTCAAGCCTGTAGTCGTGCCTGGTAGGCAAATCCGCCGGGCTTAGATGAGGGGTGATAACGAGTCTGCTTGCAGACGAAGTGAGTGATACCCTGCTTCCAGGAAAAGCCACTAAGCTTCAGCTATTGACGACCGTACCGCAAACCGACACTGGTGCGCGAGATGAGTATTCTAAGGCGCTTGAGAGAACTCAGGAGAAGGAACTCGGCAAATTGATACCGTAACTTCGGGAGAAGGTATGCCCCAAGTAGGTGAACTCGTACAGAGGGAGCCCAACGGGGTTGCAAAAAATCGGTGGCTGCGACTGTTTAATAAAAACACAGCACTCTGCAAACACGAAAGTGGACGTATAGGGTGTGACGCCTGCCCGGTGCTGGAAGATTAAATGATGGGGTGCAAGCTCTTGATTGAAGTCCCAGTAAACGGCGGCCGTAACTATAACGGTCCTAAGGTAGCGAAATTCCTTGTCGGGTAAGTTCCGACCTGCACGAATGGCGTAACGATGGCCACACTGTCTCCTCCTGAGACTCAGCGAAGTTGAAATGTTTGTGATGATGCAATCTCCCCGCGGAAAGACGGAAAGACCCCATGAACCTTTACTGTAGCTTTGTATTGGACTTTGAACAGATCTGTGTAGGATAGGTGGGAGGCTTTGAAGTGAGGACGCTAGTTCTCATGGAGCCAACGTTGAAATACCACCCTGGTGTGTTTGAGGTTCTAACCTAGGTCCATTATCTGGATCGGGGACAGTGCATGGTAGGCAGTTTGACTGGGGCGGTCTCCTCCCAAAGCGTAACGGAGGAGTTCGAAGGTACGCTAGTTACGGTCGGACATCGTGACGATAGTGCAATGGCATAAGCGTGCTTAACTGCGAGACTGACAAGTCGAGCAGATGCGAAAGCAGGACATAGTGATCCGGTGGTTCTGTATGGAAGGGCCATCGCTCAACGGATAAAAGGTACTCTGGGGATAACAGGCTGATACCGCCCAAGAGTTCATATCGACGGCGGTGTTTGGCACCTCGATGTCGGCTCATCTCATCCTGGGGCTGTAGCCGGTCCCAAGGGTATGGCTGTTCGCCATTTAAAGAGGTACGTGAGCTGGGTTTAAAACGTCGTGAGACAGTTTGGTCCCTATCTTCCGTGGGCGCTGCAGATTTGAGGAAGCCTGCTCCTAGTACGAGAGGACCGGAGTGGACACACCTCTGGTGTATCGGTTGTCACGCCAGTGGCATTGCCGAGTAGCTAAGTGTGGAAGAGATAACCGCTGAAAGCATCTAAGCGGGAAACTCGTTTCAAGATGAGATCTGCCGGGGCCTTGAGCCTCCTAAAGAGTCGTTCAAGACCAGGACGTTGATAGGTCAGGTGTGGAAGCGCAGTAATGCGTTAAGCTAACTGATACTAATTGCTCGTGCGGCTTGACCCTATAACTTTGATAGCCAACACGCTCACAGCGTGAAGCTCAAAGTCTGTTATGCCAAGTTAGACGCAGTCAAAACACAAACATCTGATTCCAGACTCTATGAATTCGCCAGGCAGTTCACAAAAACTGCCCAGCACCAAGTTATGCCTGATGACCATAGCAAGTTGGTCCCACTCCTTCCCATCCCGAACAGGACAGTGAAACGACTTTGCGCCGATGATAGTGCGGGTTCCCGTGTGAAAGTAGGTCATCGTCAGGCTCTTACAGCCCAGAAAACCCCAGTCAGTTATGACTGGGGTTTTTTGCTTTGAGAAGACATCGAAATGCGCCAGGGGCTGTAGGCTGGTCAACGTTTGTGGTACCCAGTTCGCAGGGTTTGCACCGGACTTACCGGGCCGCCAGACGCACGAAGCCCCTCATCTACGCAGTCCGCACAGCTCCAGATCTAACTGTCGGAATGGGCCCACTCGCTTCAATCGATACGGCATGAGCTGATCGGTAGAACCTCGCGAGAAGCAAAGTGCATCCATTCCGCGCGCCCCCATATCCACCGCCTCTCTCAGCGGCGCTATATCGTATGCGTCAGATAGGCAGCCGTCGGCCTTGTTCGAACACCAGCAGTTCACCTTTGCCGAACGCCGTCCACGTTTCGTTGGTCGTGAGGGGGCTGGTCACGATCACTGCCACCTGATCGTTCACGCCAGTCTCTTTCGAAAAATCCAGCTGGAGGTCTTCGTCACTCAGCTGCGCAGCGCCGAAGGGATGGCGGCGCTCTATGTAGTGCAGATGGGTGGAGGCGTGTGCCCACAACGCCTGTCCATTGGAAAGCAGGAAATTGAATGTGCCGTGGGGCGCTATGCGGGCAGCGAGTTCCTTGAGCGTTAGCGTCAGCTCTGGAACAGAAGGCACGCTGGCGTGCGATTTGGCCAACTCTTGCATGATCCAGCAAAACGCGTGCTCGCTGTCGGTATCGCCCACGGGGCGGAAATGCGAATGCAGGCGAGGGCGGAAGTCTTTCAGATCTCCGTTGTGGGCAAAGACCCAGTAGCGGCCCCACAGCTCACGCACGAACGGATGGCAGTTCTGCAGGCTCACCATGCCTTGGGTGGCCTTGCGGATGTGGGCGATAACGTTCCGGCTCTTAATGGGGTAACGGCGAATGAGTTCGGCCACCGGTGAGTCCACGGCCGCCAGATGGTCCACGAAGTGCCGAAGCCCCTTGTCCTCAAAAAACGCGATGCCCCAGCCGTCGGTATGGTGGTCGGTCTTCCCGCCGCGTTGCGCAAAGCCCGTAAAGCTGAAGGTCACATCGGTGGGCACATTGCAATTCATGCCGAGGAGTTGGCACATGGCGAAGGTTCCGTTTCTTTGATTTCTTGAAAGGCTTGGGTGCTCAATGCGCGCATCCGCCTTCAAGCATCAGGACAAGATATGCCTGCTGTCAATCTGGCCGCGCCTCGCGCAGCTGCCAGGCGGCCACCAGCGCCAGCCCGCACAGAAAAGTCAGCATCAAAAAGGTTTCACCGAATGCTGCGATGCGCGCCGGGTTGCTGGCTCCGGCCGTCAACGACGCGCCATGTGCGCCGAGTCGCCATTCGAGCACGATGCCGCACAGGCTGACCCCGGCTGCGCCGCCCAGCATGCGCAAGAAGCCAATGGCGCTGGAGCCCTGAGAAATGAGCGACTTGTCCAGCGGGCGCATGGAGCCCAGATTCAGCGAGGGCAGAATGAAGCCGAGTCCGATGCGTCCCAGGATCGCAAAAGCGACGAGCATCCACAGCGACGAGCCAAGGCCCACAAATACCATCAGCCCGAACGACAGGGCCAGCAAACCGAGCCCGGTGCTGACCAACAAATGGGTGGGCTGCCGGTCCGCCAATCGACCCACCATGGCGATGGTGGCGGCCAGGACGAACCCTGCCGGCAGCATGAGGGTGCCCACGTGCGATGCTGACAGCTCCAGCCCCAGTTGCATGAACACCGGTAACAGGTAGGTAGAGCCGAACAAGGCGGTGCCGTAGATGAATGCCACCACACTGCCCATGGCGAACTGCCGGTACTGGAAGAGGCGCAGGTCCATGAGCGGCTTGCGCCCGGTGCGCAGCAGCCTGCGTTGCCAGGCAATGAAACAGGCGACAGCCACCACCGCACCCACCAGCAAGCCCACCGCCTCGACGTGAGAGCCGCCATGCAGCGACACCAGGCCGTTCAGCAGGCACAGCGTTCCCACCGTGCCCAGCAGAAGGCCTCGCCAGTCCAGCGCCTGGCCTTGCCGATTGGCCTCAACCCCTCCAGGGGCGGTGACCGGTACAAACTTGTACGCCAGCCAGATGGAGGCCAGGCAGAGTGGCACCACCATGAAAAAAATGGAGCGCCAGCCAAACCAATCCACCAGCAAACCGCCCATGCTCGGACCGATGGCCGGCGCCAGCACGACGCCCATGCCAAAGATGCCGCTGGCGCGCCCCTGCTCGTGGGGCTGGAAGGCATACAGGATGATGACGGCCGGGATGGGCTGCACCACACCCGCTGCCAGCCCCTCGGCGACGCGTGCCGCCAGCACCAGGCCAAAGTCGCGCGCCAGGCCGCCCCCCACACCGCCAACGAGCAGCAGCAACATCGCGCCCACATAGGTCGCGCGGTAACCGTACCGCGACAACAGCCAGGGGGTGGTGAGCATGGACACGGTGGTGGCCACCATGAACCCGGAGGTGACCCACTGGGCGCGCTCCTGGCCCAGTGCAAAGTAGTGGCTCATGTCCGGTATCGCCACGTTGACGATGGTGGAGGACATGATGGAGGCCATGGTGCCGACCATCACGGACAGCAACAACAGCCACCGGTAGCGCTCGCCATAACGCTCGCGCAATACCGCCAGAGACCCCGAGGCGGTGCTCATGAAGCGATCCAGCAGAGAGGCGATGCCACGGGGTCAGTGACGGAGGGAGGCTGTACCACTCAGGATGTGCGCTCCAGCCAGAGCTTGCCGCCCGTGGCCCAGTTCTCGCGCTTCACGTCCGTAATCAAGATGTCCACCGACTCGGGCGAGCCGCCCAGGATCTCGACGGATACGCGGGTGATCTCTTCCACCAGCTTCTTCTTTTGCTCGACCGTGCGGCCTTCCATCATTTCGATGTGGTACGTGGGCATGTCTTGTTCCTTCGCGCGCTGTGAAGACAGCGAAAAGCCCAAATCATATCGGCGAAGGCGGGTGACCTGCGGCGGAGGGTTGCTGTGCGTCTGGCGCCGGCGCGCCGCAAGCCGCGCAGATACAGACCTTGCCGCGTGCCTCCTGCGGCAAAGCGGCCAAGGCCGCAGGGTCGATGGTCTGCGTCATGCACCAGCAGCTTTCTGCTGGGCGACCCGCTGCGATAGCGCACTGATTGGCCTGCCCGCACAGCGGGCAGGCAGACGGAACGGGGTGGGTAGGTGGTGCTGCAGGCATAGGAGTGAGCGCGTGGGCGTCGGTGCCAGTGTACGGCGCAGCTTGCCCCAAACGCGGTCGCCGCTTCTCACACAACTGGACAAGGTGAGTCGGAGTACTGCCTGAAACAAAAATAGCTGCTAGCGCACATATTTATTGTGCTAGCAGCTATCAAAAGTGGAGCGGGCAGCGCCGTAAATATGGCACTGCCTGCAGTCGGGAATCAGGCCGCTTGTGCTGCCTTCAGCTTCAGGCGCCAGGCGTGCAGCAGTGGCTCGGTGTAGCCGCTGGGCTGCTCCATGCCCTTGAAGACCAAGTCACACGCTGCCTTGTAGGCCATGCTGGTGGCAAAGTGTCCGGCCATGGGCTGATACAGCGGGTCACCCGCGTTCTGCTGGTCCACCACGGCGGCCATGCGCTCGAAGGTCTCGCGCACCTGGGCTTCTGTCACCACGCCATGGTGCAGCCAGTTGGCCATGTGCTGGCTGCTGATGCGCAGCGTGGCGCGGTCTTCCATCAGGCCCACGTTGTGGATGTCAGGCACCTTGGAGCAGCCCACGCCCTGGTCCACCCAGCGCACCACGTAACCCAGAATGCCCTGGGCGTTGTTGTCCAGCTCCTGCTGCTTCTCGGCGTCGCTCCAGTTCGGGGCGGCGGCCACGGGCACGGTCAGCAGGCCGGTCAGCAGGTTGTCGCGCTCGGCGTTCACATCGGTTTTTTCCAGCTCGATCTGGATGTCGCTCACCTTCACCTGGTGGTAGTGCAGCGCGTGCAGCGTGGCACCCGTGGGGCTGGGCACCCAGGCGGTGTTGGCACCGGCCTTGGGGTGGGCGATCTTCTGCTTGAGCATCTCGGCCATCAGGTCGGGCATGGCCCACATGCCCTTGCCGATCTGCGCCTTGCCGCGCAGGCCGCACGACAGGCCCACGAGCACGTTGTTCTTCTCGTACGACTGGATCCAGGCGCTGGTCTTCATGTCGCCCTTGCGCACCATAGGACCAGCGTGCATGGCGGTGTGCATTTCGTCGCCGGTGCGGTCCAGAAAGCCGGTGTTGATGAACGCCACGCGGCTCGATGCAGCGGCAATGCAGGCCTTGAGGTTGACAGACGTGCGACGCTCTTCGTCCATGATGCCCAGCTTGACGGTGCTGTCGGGCAGGCCCAGCAGCTTCTCGACGCGGCCGAACAGCTCGGCGGCAAAGCCCACTTCGGCGGGGCCGTGCATCTTGGGCTTGACGATGTAGACGCTGCCCTTGCGGGAGTTGCGGATGCCGTTGGCGCCATGGCCTTGCAGGTCGTGCAATGCGATAGCCGTTGTGACGACTGCATCCATGATGCCTTCGGGGATCTCGCGCTGCGCACCTTGCGCATCGGTCCACAGGATGGCCGGATTCGTCATCAGGTGGCCCACATTGCGCAGGAACATCAGCGAGCGGCCATGCAGGCGCACTTCTCCGCCTTGGGGGGCCGTGTAAACACGGTCAGGGTTCAGGCCGCGCGTGAAGGTCTTGCCGCCCTTGGCGACCTGCTCGGTCAGCGTGGCCTGGATGATGCCCAGCCAGTTGCTGTAGCCCAGCACCTTGTCTTCGGCGTCCACGGCGGCCACGGAGTCTTCCAGGTCCAGGATGGTGGACAGGGCCGCTTCCAGCACCAGGTCGCTCACGCCCGCGGCATCGGACTGGCCGATGGGCGTGCTGCGATCGATCTGGATGTCCAGATGCAGGCCGTTGTGCTGCAGCAGCACCGACGACGGTGCGGCGGCATTGCCCTGGTAACCCTTGAATTGCGACGCGTCCTTGAGGCCCGTGGTGCTGCCGTTGGCGAGCGACACGACCAACTGGCCGCCTTCTACACGATAGCCGGTGGAGTCCTTGTGCGAGCCCGAGGCCAGGGGCGCCGTGTCATCCAGCACCTGGCGTGCAAACGCGATCACCTTGGCGCCGCGCACGGGGTTGTAGCCCTTGCCCTTTTCGGCGCCGTCAGTCTCGGGGATGGCATCCGTGCCATACAGCGCGTCATACAGGCTCCCCCAACGCGCGTTGGCGGCGTTGAGTGCATAGCGGGCATTCAGGATGGGCACCACCAGCTGGGGGCCAGCCTGCGTGGCCAGCTCGTCGTCCACGTTGGCGGTGGTGGCCTTCACGTCGGCAGGCTGGGGCACCAGGTAGCCGATCTTTTCCAGAAAGCCGCGGTAAGCCACCATGTCCTTGATGGGGCCGGGGTTGGCCTTGTGCCAGGTGTCCAGCTCGGTCTGCAGGCGGTCGCGCTCGGCCAGCAGGGCAATGTTGCGCGGGGCCATGTCCGACACGATGGCGTCAAAGCCCTTCCAGAAGGCGGTGGCGTCCACCCCCGTGCCGGGCAGCACCTTGTCTTCGACAAAGCGGTACAGGGAGGTGGCCACTTGCAGGCCGTGGACTTGGGTGCGTTCGGTCATGGGGTGCCTCAAGAAGAGTGGTGGAAACGGGGATCAATGAAAAACGGTGCCCGCAACGGCAGGCCATGGACAGACTGTATTGCAAATGTTTGCCCACATAAATACGCTGAAAATCTCTAAACCAGTGACTTTTACGCAAAACTGGTGACAGTCCGTAGTCACCCTGAATGGTGCTTTCGCCCGTTACCCACTACGCTGCGCGCACAACAAACCCACCGTGAGACAAACCCATGCAGGCACCCCTGGACGCCAGCGCGCTCAACGCGGCCCACAAGAACAAGATCGTGAGCGCCGCCGATGCCGTGCAGCTCATCCACGACGGCGACACCGTGGCCACGGGCGGCTTCGTGGGCATCGGCTTTGCCGAGAGCATTGCGGTGGCGCTGGCCCAGCGCTGGGAAACGACCCAAACCCCGCGCGACCTCACGCTGGTCTACGCCGCAGGCCAGGGCGACGGCAAGCAGCGGGGCCTCAACCACCTGGGCCACGCCGGCCTGCTCAAGCGCGTGATCGGCGGGCACTGGAGCCTGGTGCCCAGCATCCAGAAGCTGGCGGTGGACAACCAGATCGAGGCCTGGAACCTGCCCCAGGGCGTGATCACGCATTTGTTCCGCGACATCGCTGCAGGCAAGCCCGGCACGCTCACGAGCGTGGGCCTGGACACCTTTGTGGACCCGCGCCACGGAGGCGGCAAGCTCAATGCGCGCACCACCGAAGACCTGGTGCGCATCCTGCCCATCGACGGGCAGGACTACCTGTTCTACAAGGCCTTTCCGATCCAAGTGGGCATCATCCGCGCGACCACGGCCGACGCCGACGGCAACCTCACCATGGAGCGCGAGGCGCTCACGCTCGAAGCGCTGGCGATTGCCATGGCCGCGCGCAATTCGGGCGGCGTGGTCATCGCCCAGGTCGAGCGCATCGCCGAGCGCGGCACGCTCAACCCCCGGCAGGTGAAGGTGCCCGGCGTGCTGGTGGACGCCGTGGTGCTGGCCACCGAGCCCGCGCACCACCACCAGACCTTTGCCGAGCCCTACAGCGCCGCGTTTGCGGGCGAGCTGCGCGTGCCCATGGACACGCTGGAGGCGATGCCGCTGACCGAGCGCAAGATCATCGCCCGCCGCGCAGCGCTGGAGCTGCGGCCGCACCAGGTGGTCAACCTGGGCATCGGCATGCCCGAGGGTGTGGCCAATGTGGCGGCTGAAGAGCGCATCATCGACCTCGTCACGCTCACGGCCGAGCCAGGCGTGATCGGCGGCATCCCCGCCGGCGGGCTGAACTTTGGCGCTGCCGTGAACCCGCAGGCCATCATCGACCAGCCCAACCAGTTCGACTTCTACGACGGCGGGGGCCTCGACATCGCCATCCTGGGCCTGGCGCAGGCCGACCAGCACGGCAACCTCAACGTGAGCAAGTTCGGGCCGCGCCTGGCGGGTGCGGGCGGCTTCATCAACATCAGCCAGAACGCCAAGACCGTGGTGTTTGTTGGCACCTTCACGGCAGGCGCGCTGCAGGTGGAGGCGGTGGACGGCCACCTGCACATCCTGCACGAAGGCGGCGCGCGCAAGCTGGTGCGCGAAGTCGAGCACCGCACCTTCAGCGGCGCCGAAGCCCTGCGGCGCGGCCAGCGCGTGTTGTATGTGACCGAGCGCTGCGTGTTCCGCCTAGTGCCCTCGGGCGAGGTAGATGGCGGCGGTGCGCTGGAACTCATCGAGTTGGCGCCCGGCATCGACCTGCAGCGCGATGTGCTGGCCCACATGGCATTCACGCCGCGCATCAGCCCCGGCCTGCAGACCATGGACCTGCGCCTGTTCGAGCCCGGCCCGCTGGGCCTGCGCGAGCAGCTGCTCAACCGCCCGCTGGTGCAGCGCTTTGAGCTGGACGCCGCGCGCCAGCTGCTGCACATCGACTTCTCGGGGCTGCAGATCAACACCGCCAGCACCATCGACGCCATCGAGCAGGAGGTGCGCCGCCTGCTCGCCCCGCTCGCCGCACAGGGCGAGCGCGTGGGCGTGATCGTGAACTACGACCACTTCACCATCGCCCCCGACCTGGCCGACGCCTACACCGCCATGGTGCAGGGCCTCACGCGCGATCTCTACACCGAGGTCAAGCGCTATGGCACCGTGGGGTTCCTCAAGTCGCGCCTGGTGTGAAGTGGGGGTGATGCCAGTTCACTATCATTTATGTAGCTGCTAAAGCATATTCCACTAGCGCATGCGGCCTGTTTGGCTCTAAAACCGATCACAGACCGTGCCCAAGTCCGTCACCAGGCCCTTCTCCGCTTTATCCCCATAATCAGCGCCCATGGACAAACTCAAGGCCTTCGAATCGTTTGTGTCGGTGGCAACACGCGGCAGCCTCACCGCTGCGGCCAAGGCCGAGGGCGTAGCGCCGGCCATCATGGGGCGGAGGCTCGATGCGCTGGAAGAACACCTGGGCGTGAAGTTGCTGGTGCGCACCACGCGCCGCATCAGCCTCACGCACGAGGGCAGTGCGTTTCTGGAAGACTGCCAGCGCCTGTTGTCCGACGTGGCCAACGCCGAGGCCAGCGTGTCCGAAGGGGGCGTCAAGGCCACGGGCCATTTGCGCATCACCGCACCGGCCGGCTTTGGCCGCCGCCATGTGGCACCGCTGGTGCCACGTTTTCGCACCGCCCACCCGGACGTGACCATCTCGCTCAACCTCAGCGACCGCGTGGTGGACCTGGCGGGCGAGGGCTATGACTGCGCCGTGCGCGTGGGCGACCTGCCCGACTCGTCGCTGGTGAGCGTGCGCATTGCCGACAACCGCCGCCTGTGCGTGGCCACACCCGCCTACCTGCAGCGCCACGGCACGCCGCGCCACCCCAGCGAGCTGGTGCAGCACGACTGCCTCACGCTGTCGAGCGAGGCATCGCAAACACGGGGCTGGGCGTTCCGCATGCCGGTCGAAGGCGGTGGCACCGAGGTCATCCACCTCAAGCCCGGCGGCCCGCTCGATTGCTCGGACGGGCAGGTGCTGCACGACTGGTGCCTGGCGGGCTACGGCATTGCCTGGCGCAGCACCTGGGAGGTGGAGGCCGAGATCGCCGCCGGGCGCCTAGTGGAGGTGCTGCACGATTTTGCGGCGCCGCCCAACGGCATCTATGTGGTGTTTCCGCAGCGCAAGCACATGCCGCTGCGGGTGCGGCTGTGGATCGAACACCTCAAGCACCAGTACGCACAGCCCGCGTTCTGGAAAGGCCCGCAGGCCGGCGGTTGATAGCCCCCGTGGCAGACTGCACAACACTCCATGTCCACCGCGCCCACACTCCTCGTTGCTGACGACCACCCGCTGTTCCGTGCGGCTGTGCTGCACGTGCTGCGCGAGCGGCTGCCGCAGTTCCGTACGCTGGAGGCGGCCAGCGCCGCCACGCTGGGCCAGGCGTTGCAGGACCACCCCGAGGTCGAGCTGGTGCTGCTGGACCTGAGCATGCCCGGCACGCGCGGCTTCTCGGCCCTGCTGCATGTGCGCGGCGAATACCCCGAGCTGCCCGTGGTCATCATCTCTTCCAACGACCACCCCCGCGTCATCCGCCGCGCGCAGCAGTTTGGTGCTGCGGGCTTCATCCCCAAGTCCGCGCCCGCCGACGCCATGGGCGACGCCATCCAGGCCGTGCTGGATGGCGGCAGCTGGTTCCCGCCCATGGCGGCCGAGCGCTCCGAGGCCGACGCTGAACTGGCCGCGCGGCTGGCACAGCTCACGCCCCAGCAGTTCCGCGTGCTGCTCTGCCTGGCCGATGGTTTGCTCAACAAGCAGATCGCGGCCACGCTGGGTCTGGCCGAGAACACCGTCAAGGTGCATGTCACCGCCATCCTGAAAAAGCTGGAGTGCTACAGCCGCACGCAGGCGGCTGTGCTGGTCAAAAGCCTGGAGGCGGAGGGAGTGGAGCCGGATTGAAGGGGCGGTTTTGAGAAAAATAGGCGCTTGCGCTTGTTAGATATGCGCAAGTAGCTATGAAAAGAGGAGTGAGGGAATGGATTACCCAGCGCTGCAAGCCCGGCTGCGCAGTTTTGCTGCAGCTCGGGACTGGCAGTCTCGCCACACACCTAAGAACCTGGCCATGGCGCTGACGGTGGAGTCGGCGGGGCTGCTGGAGATGTTCCAGTGGACAACGTTGAGCGAATCGCGCGGCGTGGTGCGCGACCCTGCCCACAAAGAGCGCGTGGCCCATGGGATTGCCGACGTGCTGCTGTGTCTGCTGCAAATGGCAGACCAGGCGGGGGTAGACCTTCCAGAGGCCGTGGAGCAAACGTTGCGTGCGAAGGCGCTTGAACACCCACCCAAGCACCCGGAGCTGGAACCTCGGATGCCCAACGCCGCCGTGGCTGTCATGCCGGCACCTACAGCCCCCAGGGTGCACCTGCTCGTTGATTGGGAAAACGTGCAGCCTAAGGGCGATGAACTCAAAGCATTGGTGCCAGAGGGCACAGATGTGTGGCTGTTCCATGGCCCGCATCAGGCGGTGGACGCTTCGGGGCATCAGCAGGTTTATGGAGCAGAGCAGGTGACGCAGATCCCGAGAACGGGCTCGGGCAGGAACGCGCTGGATTTCCAGCTGGCTTACTACGTCGGGTATATCTCAGCCCGTCAGCCGGAGGGCACGTTTGTGGTCGTCTCAAACGACCAGGGGTATGAACCCATGTTGGAGCATGCGAGGGAACTGGGGTTTCATGCGCAGCGGTGTGGGTTCCGCAGAATGCCGACACCGCCCGCCGCACCCCCAGCGCTGAAGTCCGCGCCCTTGCTGCAGCCAAAGCCCCCGTCGGCGGCGAGCCCTGCGGTGGAGGTGACGGTCAGGACCACCTCAAAAGCAGCAGCACAGCCTTCGCTTGCAAAAGTTGCCCCAACCCGCACCCAGGCCACGCGGGCAGACATGCAGCAACTGCTGGCCCAGCTGGATGGGCTGGCGTCACCCCAGCGCCCCGCGCAGAAGGATGCGCTGTTGGTGCTGCTCCAAAGTTGGTTGGGCGAGCCCAGCGCACGGTCGCCGCGCACATCCCACGCATTGGCACAGTTGCAAGCGCGAAAGCGGGTGGTGGTCAAGGGCGATGCTGTGTCCTATCCGCCCGTGGTGGCGGCCCAGCCCGTGGCGAAAAATTCCGCCGCTAAGACGGCTCCTTCAAAGACAGGGACTGCAAAGAAAGCCTCCGCTTCCAAAGCGCCCGCACAACTGCCGGTGCCGAAGAAATCCGCCGTCTCAGCCCCATCCAAGCCATCCGTCCCCGCCGTTGGCAAGACCGCAGCAAAGACTGCGCAACCCCCCACCGCAGCCCAGGTGGCGCGGGCAGTGCTGGCCAGTCTTCAGAAGATGACCGCGAACAAGCCTCGGCAACGAACTGGTTTGCTCAAGCACATTCAGACCCAGGCCGCGCGGTCAGAAGACCCGGCGGCCATGGCGCAGCGTGTGCTGAGCCTGCTGGAGGCGCGCAAGGACGTGGTCACTGCATCGGATGGCAAAGGAATTACCTACTTGGCAGTGAAATAGGTGCTTGGCGCTTGCCCATCAAGCGCCTCAAGCTATCAAAAATGCAGCTTTAAGGCGTGCCTTGCTGCAACCTCAGCAGCGTCTGGCTCACCAGCGCCCGCAGTGCAGGCGCGCGCACCGGCTTGGCCAGAAAGCCCCAGCCGCGTTCGGCGGCCTGGCGGCGCAGGGTGGCATCGCGCTCGGCGGTGACCAGGATCACGGCGGGTGTCTGGCCCCAGCGCTGGCACAGCTGCGCGAACACTTCGGGGCCGTGGAGGCCGGCGCCCAGGTGCACGTCCAGCAGCACCAGCTGCGGCGCCTGGCCGGGCTGGGCGGCGGCCAGGGCCTCGGGCGCGCCAGCGGCCAGTGGCACCGTGCAGCCCCAGCGCTGCAGCAGAGCCTGCGTGGCGGCGCAGGTAGGGCCGTCGTCATCAATCACCCAGGCGCTGCTGCCTTGCAGGGGGGCGTCGTCGGCGGGTTGCTGCGTGGTGGCGGGGGGCGCAGCCTGCTGCGCGGCGGCGGGGTTGCCCAGCGGCACACACACCCAGAACACGCTGCCGCGCCCCAGTTGCGAGCGCAGGCCGATCTCGTGCCCCAGCAAGCGGCCCAGGCGTTCGACGATGGCCAGGCCCAGGCCTGCGCCCCGGTCGTCAGCGCGGCCTTCGTCCAGGCGGCGGAATTCTTCAAAGATCTCGCGCTGCAATGCCTCGGGGATGCCAGGGCCCTGGTCGTGCACCTCGATGCGCAGGTGGTCGCCCACCCTGCGGCAGCCCACCACGATGCGCCCGCGCCGGCTGTAGCGGATGGCGTTGGAGACAAAGTTCTGCAGGATGCGGCGCAGCAGGTTGTCGTCGGTGCGGACCACGGCGCGCGTGGGCACGCAGCGCAGTTGCAGGCCCTGGCTTTCAGCCAGCACGCCAAAGTTGTGGCCCAGCACCTGTAGCAGGGGCCCCAGGGCCACGTCGTGGATGTGCACATCGAACTGGCCCGACTCCATGCGCGAGATGTCGAGCAGGCTGTTGAGGATGGCGTCCTGCGCGGCCAGGGCGCCGTCGATGCTGTCCACGGCGTGCCGTTCGGCGTCGCCTGGCAGATGGCTGCGCAGCAGCGAGGTGAACATGCGTGCGGCGTTCAGGGGCTGCAGCAGGTCGTGCACGGCGGCGGCCACAAAGCGGGTTTTGGAGCGGTTGGCCTGCTCGGCCTCGCGCCGCGCGGCGTCCAGGTCGCGGGTGCGGTCGGCCACGCGCTGCTCCAGTGCGTCGGCCAGCGATCGCAGCTCGCGTGCGGCGTTCTTGTAGCTGGTGATGTCGGCGTAGCTGGTCACAAAACCGCCCTCGGGCAACGGGTTGCCCCGGATCTCCAGCACCGTGCCGTCGCCCTTGGCGCTTTCGTGCAGGTGGGGCTGGCCGCTGCGCAGGTGCGCCAGGCGCCGCGCGATGGCTTCTTCCACCGGGCCCGGCCCCAGCAGCCCCCGGCGGGCGTTGTGGCGCAGCAGGTCTTCGATGGGCCGGCCCACCTGCATCAGGTCGCCGGGGTAGCGAAACAGCTGCACGTAGCGCGAGTTCCAGGCCACCAGGTGCAGCCCGGCGTCGATGATGACCACGCCCTGGGGCAGGTGCTCCAGGCTGCGCGAGAGGCCCGTGTCGGTCTGTTGCGCGGCCTGCTGCGCCGCCTGCACGATGCCGTCCTGCGCGGTGCGCAACTCCTGCGCGTGCTGTTGCAGCACGGTCTCCAGCTCCTGGCGGCTGCGTTGGCGCAGGCGGGCCAGGCGCTGGCGCTGCCGCACAAACAGCACCAGCAGCGACAGGGCCAGCCAGCCGCCGCCCCCGGCTGCGGCCGCCCAGCGGCTGTCGGCAATGCTGCTGTGGGTGGTGTGCACCAGGTGCAGTTGCCAGGGCGTGCCGGGCAGGGGCTGGGTCAGCCACAGCATGCGGCCGGGCGGGGCGGGCATGTCGGCGGACGGTTGCACACGCACCAGCCGCCCGCCGTTGTCCAGGCGGTCGTCCACGCGGACGTCGAGCGGGCGCAGCGGCTGGTCGGAGTACTGCCGGGTGGCGTTCAGCTCGCGGCGCTCTTCGTCGTCCAGCGGCTCCAGCAGGCGGTAGCGCCATGCGTCCTGGCTGGCGAGAAAGACCACACCATGCGCGTCCGACGCCAGCACGATGTCGGGTGTCTGCAGCCATTCGCGCTCCAGCTCCTGCAGCGCAATCTTGATGGCCACCAGCCCCAGGATGTGGCCGCTGTCGTCACGGATGGCCTGCGACAGGAAGTAGCCCGGCTCGCCCGTGGTCACGCCAATGCCGTAGAAGCTGCCGCGCCCCTGGGCCAGCGCCTGCTGCACGTAGGGGCGAAAGCTGTAGTCCACGCCCACGTTGCTGGTGGCCGTGCGCCAGTTGCTGGCGGCCACGGCCAGGCCGTCGCGGTCGAGCAGGGTGAGGGTGGAGGACTGGCTGGCGCCGTTGGCCTGCTCCAGCTTGCGGTTGAGCTGCGCTACCTCGTCGGTGCTCAGGGTGCGGCGCAGGGCGTCCTGCAACTGCGCGTCCAGGGCCAGCACCTCGGGCAGGGTGCGGTAGCGGTCGATGCGCTGGGCCAGCGTCTGCCCGTACAGGGCCAGCTGGCGCTGCACGCTCTCGCTTTCGTCCAGCAAGGACCGGTGCCAGGCCCACTGGCCGGCCGCGAACATGCTGGCCACCGTGCCTGCTAGCAGGATGAGCAGCGTCCAGAACGGGCGAAGGCGGGGCGTGGGCATGAAAAAACGGAGTTCTGAAACCAGTCTGGTGCAGGTGGGGAGTGTGCCGCACCGGTTCCAGGGGGCTCCAAGGTCTAGGTAGTTACCCTTATGGTGCGCCGATGTTCTCCTCTGGGGCGTTGGGCGACTAATACCAATAGGTTATCGGCTGAAACAGAGTGCAGCGGTACAAACGGCACCCTTGACGCGCGCCGGAGGCACCCCGGTGGTGCAGACCCGTGACCCCAGGAGACCCGTTCCATGCACAACCATTCCGCTCCCGCAGCTTCGACCTTGAAGCTGCCTTTCTATCGGCAACTGTACTTCCAGGTGGTGTTCGCCATCGTCCTGGGCGTTCTGCTGGGCCATTTCGAGCCGTCCTACGGCGAGGCGCTCAAGCCGCTGGGTGACGCGTTCATCAAGCTGGTCAAGATGATCATCGCTCCGGTGATCTTCCTGACCATCGTGACCGGCATCGCTGGCATGTCGCAGCTCTCCACCGTGGGCCGCGTGTTCGGCAAGGCCATGGCGTACTTCCTGTTCTTCTCCACGCTGGCCCTGGTGGTGGGCCTGGTGGTGGCCAACGTGGTGCAGCCCGGCGCGGGCATGAACATCAATGTGGCCGACCTGGACCAGACGGCTGTGAAGGGCTACGTGGCCAAGTCGCACGAGATGACGCTCACGGGCTTTGCGATGGACATCATCCCCAAGACGCTGGTGAGCCCGTTTGTGGGCGACAACATCCTGCAGGTGCTGCTGGTGGCCGTGCTGTTCGGCATTGGCCTGGCCATGGTGGGTGAGGCAGGCCGTCCGGTGCTGAACTTTCTGGACGCGCTGACGACGCCAGTGTTCAAGGTGGTGGGCATCGTGATGAAGGCCGCGCCCCTGGGTGCGTTTGGTGCCATGGCGTTCACCATTGGCAAGTTTGGCCTGGGCTCACTGGTCAATCTGGCCTGGCTGGTGGGTTCGTTCTACATCACCTCGCTGCTGTTTGTGGTGGTGATCCTGGGCTTTGTGGCGCGCCTGTGTGGCTTCTCGGTGTTCAAGCTGATCCGCTACCTCAAGGCTGAGCTGATGCTGGTGCTGGGCACGTCTTCGTCTGAATCGGCCCTGCCGTCGCTGATGGAAAAGATGGAAAAGGCCGGTTGCAGCAAGTCGGTGGTGGGCCTCGTGGTGCCCACGGGCTACTCGTTCAACCTGGACGGCACCAACATCTACATGACGCTGGCCGCGCTGTTCATCGCCCAGGCCACCAACACCGAGCTGACGCTGGGCCACCAGGTGGCGCTGTTGCTGGTGGCGATGCTGTCGTCCAAGGGCGCAGCGGGCGTGACGGGCGCGGGCTTCATCACCCTGGCCGCCACCCTGGCCGTGGTGCCCGAAGTGCCCGTGGCCGGCATGGCGCTGATTCTGGGCGTGGACCGCTTCATGAGCGAATGCCGATCGCTGACGAACTTCATCGGCAACGCCGTGGCCACGGTGGTTGTCTCCCGCTGGGAAAACGCGCTGGACCAGGAACGCCTGGACGCGGCGATGAATGGCCATCCGCTGCCGCTCGCGGTGTCTGCGGCAGCGGCGCCCGTGGTGCCGGCGGATGTGCCTGTGGCCACGGTGGCGCGCACTGTGGCTTGATGGTTGGCACTTGCTGAATCTGCGCTCCCAGCGGCGCGGGCTTTCGGGCCCGCGCCGTTTTTCTTCGAGCGCGTTGAGCCCACGCCATCGCGCACAATGGTGGCCCTGCCGGACGGCACTGTGAGCGCTTGGCGCGGCGCAGTGGCCTCGGGCGCTACAAGGAATCCTCACCATGACCCTCGAAGCCTTCCTGGCCGCTTTTCACCTTCTGGCCATCCTGACCTTTGTGGTTTTTCTGTCCAGCCAGGCGGCGCTGTGCCGTATCGAGTGGCTCAACGCCGCCGTGGTCGAGCGCCTGGCCCGGCTGGATGTGATCTACGGTGTGGCCGGTGCGGTCATGATTGGGAGCGGCATAGCCCGGTTGATCTGGGGCGTGAAGGGCGCTTCTTGGTACCTGTCGCAGCCCCTTTTTCACATCAAGATCACCCTGGTGCTGGCCATGGTCCTGCTGTCGTTTGTGCCCTCGGCCGCGTTCCGCCGCTGGCGCCAGAACCTGCGCAGCACCGGTGCGCTGCCGCCCGCCGCAGAAGTCGCGCGGGTCCGCCGCCTGGTGATGATCCAGTCGCATGTGCTGCCTGTGGTGGCTGTGATTGCGGTGTTCTGGGCGCGCGGCTGGTAAGCGCAAATACCCCCCAATAAAAAAAGCCCGCCCGGCTTGATGCCGGCGGGCTTTTCTTTGTCTGAGCCGGTGGCGCTGCACCGGGTATGAACTTACTTCACTTTTTCAGGCACTCGCTCATGAAGGCCTTGCGCTCGTCGCCCTTGAGGGTCTTGGTCTTGGCGTCGGCGTTGCAGGTTTTCATCTTGTCCTGCTGGGTGGCGGGCTTGTTGCTCAGGCAGGTCTTCATGAAGGCTTTGCGCTCGTCGCCCTTCATGTCTCCAGCGTCCTTATTGCAGGTCGCCATCTTCGATTGCTGTTTGGTAGGGGCCTTGGCGTCTTCGGCGGCGTGGGCACCAAAGCCCAGTGTCAGCGCCAGGCCGAGTGCAGTCAGGGAAAGAAGCTTTTTCATGGAATCTCCTGGTGTGAATGCGTTATGGGGGGTCCCGATGGCATTGCACCATAGAACATGGCGTGCGACAACGGGAACAAGTCATGACAACCGAGCGCGGGGCCTGGTGGCCGCGGCTGCATGAAAGGCTTTCAGTGCCGTGTGGATCTGCCGGGGGTCGTGCGCCAGGCCACCCAGGGCAAAAACCACATCCCCCCGTTGCTGCCAGCGTTTGAGTGCCTTGACGATCACACCCAGTGCGGAGTCTCTGTGGCCGGGGCGCAACTTGACCAGGATCACGCCTTCGTAGTCGTCCAGGTGCACACGTTCCATGGCCTCCCAGGTCACGGTGTGCGGGTCGTCCTGGCGCAGATCGGTGATGCCGGTGGCGTCAATGACCACCGCCGGGTCTTGCTCCCGGTAGGCCTCCAGGGCGGACCGGCCCAGGGTTCCGCCCACACAGAAGGAGACGAATGCGGCACACAGGCAGAGGGCCGTGAGCAGCCGGTCGTTCGATACAGACGCCCAATACAGCGAGAAGGCCAGGCATACCGCCATCAGCAGCACAAAAGGCACCTGAAACACCAGGGCCCAGCGGCGCCGATAGAGCAGGATGGGCTGGGGTTGCACGCGCAATCTCCGGTTGAAAGGGCATTGCGGCCTATTGTGCCTTTGGCTGCGGGATGCCTCCTGGCGGCGCGTCTGGCGCCCTGCTGCTGGCAGACCCGTAAAATCCACCGATGCTCACAGCCAAAAATGAATTGCTCGCTGCGCTCGCAGCCGAGCTGGAAAAACTGTCCCCCGGCGCTGGTGCCAAGGCGGCCTTTGAATCTCCCAAGGTGGCGGCCCATGGCGACTTCGCCTGCACCGCGGCCATGCAACTGGCCAAGCCCCTCAAGCTCAACCCGCGCGCACTGGGGGAACAGCTCAAGACCGCCCTCGAAGGCACGCCCGCCTTTCAGCGCTGGGTGTCCGCCATTGAAATCGCGGGCCCGGGCTTTCTGAACATCCGCCTCCAACCCGCCGCCAAGCAGGAAGTGGTGCGTGAGGTGCTGGCTGCAGGCGAGCGCTTTGGTTACCAAGCCAGCAACGGCCAGCAGGTGCTGGTCGAGTTCGTGTCGGCCAACCCCACGGGCCCGCTGCACGTGGGCCACGGTCGCCAGGCCGCGCTGGGCGATGCGATTTGCAACCTGTTCAGCACCCAGGGCTGGAAGGTGCACCG
This sequence comes from Acidovorax sp. 99, assembly GCF_003096455.1. Lineage (NCBI taxonomy): Bacteria > Pseudomonadati > Pseudomonadota > Betaproteobacteria > Burkholderiales > Comamonadaceae > Acidovorax > Acidovorax sp. 99. Next base: position 1,641,953 of record NZ_QEKU01000001.1, on the reverse strand, counting down.
CGAGTTCTATTACAACGACGCAGGCGTACAGATCGACACGCTGACCAAGAGCACGCAGCTGCGCGCCAAGGGCTTCAAGCCCGGCGACGACTGCTGGCCCACCGACAGCGAGAACCCGCTGGCCAAGAACTTCTACAACGGCGACTACATCGCCGACATCGCCGAGGCCTTCAAGGCCAAGGCCACCGTGAAGGCTGACGACCGCGAGTTCACGGCCAACGGCGATGTGGAGGACTACGACAACATCCGCCAGTTTGCCGTGGCCTACCTGCGCAACGAGCAGGACAAGGACCTGCAGGCCTTCAACCTCCAGTTCGACGAGTACTACCTCGAATCCAGCCTGTACACCAGCGGCCGCGTCGAGGCCACGGTGAACAAGCTCATCGCCAACGGCAAGACCTACGAACAGGACGGCGCGCTGTGGCTCAAGAGCACCGACTACGGTGACGACAAGGACCGCGTCATGCGCAAGCAGGACGGCACCTACACCTACTTTGTGCCCGACGTGGCGTACCACATTGCCAAGTGGGAGCGCGGCTTCACCAAGGTTGTCAACATCCAGGGCACGGACCACCACGGCACCATCGCCCGCGTGCGCGCGGGCTTGCAGGCGGCCGATGTGGGCATCCCCAAGGGTTACCCCGACTATGTGCTGCACACCATGGTGCGCGTGGTCAAGGGCGGCGAAGAGGTCAAGATCAGCAAGCGCGCGGGCAGCTATGTCACGCTGCGCGATCTGATCGAGTGGACCAGCAAGGATGCGGTGCGCTTCTTCCTGCTGTCTCGCAAGCCCGACACCGAGTACACCTTCGACGTGGACCTGGCCGTGGCACAGAACAACGACAACCCCGTGTACTACGTGCAGTACGCGCATGCCCGCATCCAGTCGGTGCTGCGTACGTGGCAAGAGGCGGGCGGTGGTGATGTGGCTTCGCTCAAGGATGTGGACCTGTCCGCCCTCGAAGGCCCGCAGGCCCAGGCGCTGATGCTGCAACTGGCCAAGTACCCCGAGATGCTCACCGCCGCCGCCGACGGTGAGGCGCCACACGATGTGACCTTCTACCTGCGCGACCTGGCCGCCAGCTACCACAGCTATTACGATGCCGAGCGCATCCTCGTGGACGACGAGGCCGTGAAGAAGGCGCGCCTGGCGCTGGTCGCTGCCACCGCCCAGGTATTGCACAATGGCCTGGCCGTGCTGGGCGTGTCGGCCCCAGCCAGAATGTAAGCAGTTACTACCAATATGAAAAAGCAACAGACTGGCGGGACCATTGTCGGCTTCATCGTCGGGGTCATCGTGGGCCTGGGCGCGGCGCTGGCCGTGGCCGTGTACGTGACCAAGGTGCCGGTGCCCTTCCTGAACAAGGGCAATGGCCGCGGTGCCGACCTGGACGCAGCGGAGTCCCAGAAAAACAAGAACTGGGACCCGAACTCGCCGCTGTATGGCAAGAACCCGGCCCGCCCTGCGGCGCCAGCGGTGGCGGCAGCCGCGTCAGCCCCTGCATCGGCTCCCGCCCCTGAGGTGCGCGCCGCAGCCTCTTCGGCCAAGCCTGCCGCGAGCAAGCCAGACGCTAAAGCCGAGGCCAAGGCCGAGAGCAAGCCGGGCGCTGACCCGCTGGGCGATCTGGCCGTGGCCAAGGCCGCGGCCAAGGGCAGTGTGGACCCGTTTGACTACTTTGTGCAGGCGGGCGCCTTCCGCACGCAGGCCGACGCAGACGCCCAGCGCGCCAAGCTGGCCATGCTGGGCTGGGAGGCCCGCGTGAGCGAGCGTGAGCAAAATGGCCGGGCGGTGTTCCGGGTGCGCATCGGTCCCTTCACCAAGCGTGGCGATGCCGAAGTGCTCAAAGAGAAACTCGATGGCGCCGGGCTGGAATCGGCGCTGGTGCGTGTGCAGCGCTGATCGGCCTGTGGCTGTGAACAGGGGCCTGCGCATACAGCGCCACCACCAGGGCTGAACTTTTTGTAAAGGGATGTCTCACATCCCGCATACCTGAACCAGGAGAGTCTTTGTCATGAAACGCCGTGAGTTTTCTTTGTCCGCCGCCTCGGCGGTTGCCGCTTCTGCCCTGACGCTGCCAGTGGCCAACCCCGCGATGGCGCAAGCCCGCCAGTTCAAGGAGGGCAAGGACTTCAAGCGGCTGGACAAGCCCGTCGCCCCCGATGCGCCGGCCGGCAAGGTCGATGTGATCGAGTTCTTCTGGTACAGCTGCCCCCACTGCAACGCCTTCGAGCCCACGCTGGACGCCTGGGTCAAGGCTGCGCCCAAGGATCTCTCCATCCGCCGCGTGCCCGTGGCGTTCAACGCCAGCTTCGTGCCCCAGCAAAAGCTGTTCTATACGCTTGAAGGCATGGGCAAGCTCGAAGCCCTGCATGCCAAGGTCTTCCGCGCCATCCACGTGGAAAAGGCCAAGCTCGCCAAGGACGACGAAATCCTGGCCTGGGTGACCCAGCAGGGCGTGGACGTGGCCAAGTTCAAGGAGGTCTACGGCTCCTTCAGCGTGGCCAACCAGGTGCGTCGCGCCTCGCAGCTGCAGGATTCGTACGGTGTTGAGGGCGTGCCTTCCATGGGTGTGGCAGGCAAGTACTACACCGACGGCACAATGGCCGGCAGCATGCAGACCGTGTTGCAGGTGGTCGAATACCTGGCGGCCACGGCACGCAAAGCCTGACGATCTGCCGACCCTGTCGGCAAGTTGTCCCAAAGGCCCGCTGACGCGGGCTTTTTTTTCGGGGTGGGTACCATCGGGTGGCTACAATCATTGCAAGATTCGTGCCCTATGACCCACCGCCTACTCCCCCTCCTTGTGCTCGCAGCCCTGACCGGCCTTGCGGGCATGGCACATGCCGAAAAGGCAGACCGTGCCAAGCCCATGAACATCGAGGCCGACGCCCTGCGGCACGATGAACTCAAGCAGACCAGCGTGTTCTCGGGCCGCGTGGTGATGACCAAGGGCACCATCGTGCTGCGCGGCGCGCGGCTGGATGTGCGCCAGGACGCCGACGGCTACCAGTACGGCGTGGTCACGGCCGAGGCGGGCAAACGGGCGTTCTTCCGCCAAAAGCGCGACACCGTGGCGGGGGCGCCTGATGAGTTCATCGAAGGCGAAAGCGAAGTCATCGAATACGACGGCAAGGCCGACAACGTGCGCTTCATCACCCGCGCCGAACTCCGCCGGTACCGTGGGTCGGTATTGAACGACGAGATCACCGGCGCTGTGATCGTCTACAACAACCTCACCGACGTGTTCACCGTCGATGGCCAGAAGGCACCAGCCTCTTCGGCTGCGGCGGGCGACACACCAGCGCCCGGTGGTCGTGTGCGCGCCGTGCTGGCGCCCAAAGACCCTCCGTCCGGCGCGGCAGCCCCGGCCCCAGCGCCTGACGCGCCCGCACCGGCGCTGCGCCCCAGCAACAGCCTTGGCGGCGGCGCCAAGTGAGCGGGCCTGCTGTGAGTACCGGTCGTGACTCCCAGGCGGGTAGCCGCCTGGAGGTACAGCATCTGGCCAAATCCTATGGCAGCCGCAAGGTCGTCAAGGATGTGTCGCTGGTGGTGCAAAAAGGTGAGGTTGTCGGGTTGCTCGGCCCCAACGGCGCGGGCAAGACCACATCCTTTTACATGATCGTGGGCCTGGTGCGCAGCGATGCCGGCGATATTCGCATCGACGGCCACTCGGTCGCCCACATGCCCATCCACCGCCGCTCGCGGCTGGGTCTGTCGTACCTGCCGCAAGAAGCCTCGATCTTCCGCAAGCTCACCGTCGAAGAAAACGTGCGTGCGGTGCTGGAACTGCAGCGCGCCGATGACGGCCAGCCGCTGTCGCGCGACGCCATCGAAGAGCGCCTGACGGCACTGCTGCAAGAGCTGCGTGTGGACCACCTGCGTGCCTCGCCCGCGCTGGCGCTGTCCGGTGGCGAGCGCCGCCGCGTCGAGATCGCCCGCGCCCTGGCCACCCAGCCGCGTTTCATCCTGCTGGACGAGCCTTTTGCCGGCATCGACCCGATTGCAGTGATCGAGATCCAGCGCATCATCGGCTTCCTCAAGGCACGCGGTATCGGTGTGCTCATCACCGACCACAACGTGCGCGAGACGCTGGGCATCTGCGACCACGCCTTCATCATCAGCGACGGCCGCGTGCTGGCGCAGGGCACGCCCTCCGAGATCGTGGACAACGCAGAAGTGCGACGGGTGTACCTGGGCGAACACTTCCGCATGTGATGAAGCCTGGACTGTCGCTGCGCGTCTCGCAGCACCTTGCATTGACCCCCCAGCTCCAGCAGTCCATCCGGCTGCTGCAGTTGTCCACGCTCGAACTCTCGCAGGAAGTCGAGCAGATGCTCGACGAAAACCCGTTCCTCGAACGCAATGCCGACGAAGCACCGCGCGAGGAGTTTGGCCTGGAAGCCGCCGACACGCCCGCGCAGGCCGACGACTACAGTGCCGATGATGCTATGTTTTCAGGAGCTGTCAGCGCAAGCAGTACTAGCTCTGAGAGCCAGAACGAGGCTGAAATCCCCAGTGCAGGTGCCGACGAGCCCGACTGGAGCGGCGACGGCACCGTCGAGATGGCGCCCAACGACGCCGAGTGGGGTGGCGACGCCCCGGCGCGCACCCGCAACGATGCGGAAGGCGACGAGGCCGACGCCACCGAGCTGGCCCGTTCGCACGAATCGCTCACCGCCTTTTTGCACCGCCAGGCACTGTCGCTGCGGCTGTCTGAAGTGGACACGGCCGCGCTGCGTTTTCTCATCGAATCGCTGAACGACGACGGCTACCTGGAAGAGTCGCTTGAAGAGCTGGCCATCAGCCTGGCCGGGCCCGACGACCTGGAGCAGATCGAAGAACTGGTGCACCGCTTCACCGTGGCCCAACGTCTGCTGCAGAGCCTGGAGCCCGTGGGCGTGGGCGCGCGCAACCTGGCCGAATGCCTGACGCTGCAGCTCACCGCGCTGGCGGCCGACGAAGACAGCGACGCCGACCCCGAGACCGTGCAGACCGCGCTGCGCATCTGTCAGCAGCCGCTGGAGATGCTGGCCCGCCGCGACATCCGCCGCCTGACGCAGCTGTGCAGCGAAGGTGGCGTGGCCGGAGAAGAACGCACCCGGTCTGCCATGGCACTCATCGCCCGCCTGGAGCCTCGTCCCGGCCGCCGTTTTGCCGACGTAGAGCGCAACATCATCATCCCCGACGTCATCGTGCGCAAAGCCGGTCGCGCCAACGGGCGGGACGGCCAGCACAACTTCATCGTGCAGCTCAACCCCGACGTGATGCCGCGCCTGCGCGTGCACGACATCTACGCCGGCGCGCTACGAGGCCACAAGGGCGGCGAAGGCCACCAGGGCATGCAGCAGCGCCTGCAGGAGGCGCGCTGGTTCATCAAGAACATCCAGCAGCGCTTTGACACCATCCTGCGCGTCTCGCGCGCCATCGTCGAGCGGCAGAAGAACTTCTTCACCCACGGCGAGCTGGCCATGCGCCCCCTGGTGCTGCGCGACATCGCCGACGAACTGGGTCTGCACGAGTCCACCATCAGCCGCGTGACCACGGCCAAGTACATGGCCACGCCGATCGGTACCTACGAGCTGAAGTACTTCTTTGGCTCTGGCCTGGGCACCGAGACCGGTGGCAATGCGTCCAGCACGGCCGTGCGCGCACTGATCAAGCAGTTCGTGTCCGCCGAAAACCCGGCCAAGCCGCTGTCCGACAGCCAGATCGCCGAGATGCTCAAGGAGCAGGGCATCGAGTGCGCACGCCGCACCGTTGCCAAGTACCGCGAGGCGCTCAAGATCGCGCCAGCGAATCTGCGCAAGGCGTTGTAGTCACTCCGGCAGATGGCGCGCTGCGCGCCTGCGCTGCCGCAGCCTTTTTTGTTGTTTCCGTATTAGCCACCGCAGCCCACCATGGCCCGCATCGTCTTCGACCTCCCACCGCACTTCGGATTCACCACCGAAATGCAGATCTACATCAGCCACGTGAACCAGGGCGGGCACCTGGACAACGCGCAGTTGCTCAGCCTGGTGTCCGAAGCGCGGGTGCGCTTCTTTCAGTCACTCGGCTACCCCGAGGCCGATGTGGGCGGTCTGTCCATCGTGGTCGGCGACATCGTGGCGCAGTACAAGTCCGAAGGTTTCCACGGCGAAACCATGCGGGTGGAGATGGCGCCTGCGGACTTCAATCGCTACGGTTTTGACTTGGTTTTTTGCATGACCGAGAAGGCCACGGGCCGTGAGGTGGCGCGCGGCAAGATCGGCATCGTCTTCATCGGCAAGGCCAGCCGCAAGGTTGCTCCCATCCCAGACTCCATCCGTCAGCTGCTGCTGGCCCGCGCAGGCACGCCGGATTCCCATGCATTGTCCGAGCGCGTATCCTCCCCATCGACATGAACCAACTCCAACTTTTTCTCCCTTGCGCCGCGGGCGTCGAGGGCTTTCTGGCCGACGAGGTGCACGGCATCACCGGCCTCACGGGGCAAGACCTGCTGGTGGGCCGGGGTGGCGTGCTGCTGCGCGCCTCGTGGCGCCAGGCCATGCAGCTCAACCTGCACAGCCGCCTTGCCCAGCGAGTGCTGGTGCAATTGGCCCACCGCCCATACCGGTCTGAAAACGACCTCTACAACATGGCCAGCGACGTGGCCTGGGAGATCTGGTTCACCACGCGCCAGACCTTCAAGGTCGAGGTGACGGCCCAGCACAGCCCGCTGCAGAGCCTGAACTTCGCGGGCCTCAAGGTCAAGGACGCGGTGGCCGACCGCTTCCGCCACAAGAGCGGCGTACGCCCCGATGTGAACACCCAGTGGCCCGATGTGCGCATCCACCTGCACCTGACCACCGACGAGGCCACGATCTACATCGACACCTCGGGCGAGCCGCTGTTCAAGCGCGGCTGGCGCGAGGACAAGGGCGACGCGCCGCTCAAGGAGACCTTGGCCGCCGCCATGATTGCCGCCAGCGGCTGGGACCCGCACGGCGACAACCCCCAGCCCCTGTATGACCCCTGCTGCGGCAGCGGCACCATCGTGGTCGAGGCTGCGCAGATCGCCTGCCGCATCCCGGCGGGCATGCTGCGTCGCTTTGCGTTTGAAAAGCTGCTGCCATTCCAGGCGCACGTTTGGTCTGCTATCAAAAACGAAGCTGAAGGCGCAATATGTACTAGCGCTGTGCCCCTGTTTGGCAGTGATGTGGCCTTCCGCATGGTCGATTTTGCGCAGCGCAACGCCGAGCGCGCAGGCGTGGCCCAGGCCGTGCAGTTGCGCGGCGGCGACGCCCTGCAGCGCATGCCACCCTGCGAGCAACCCGGTGTGATGCTGCTCAACCCACCCTACGGCGAGCGCATTGCCGCCGCAGGCAGCGCGGGCCGCAACGCCAGCGAGCGCGCGGCCGACCGCGCCCAGGGCATGGCCGTGGGCCGCGAAGAGGCGCAGACCGAAGACGGCGGTGAGTTTTTCAGTCAGCTGGCCACTCACTGGAAGAAGAACTACAGCGGCTGGACGGCCTGGATGCTCACGCCCGACCTGAAACTGCCCGGCAAGATGCGCCTGAAGGAATCGCGCCGCGTGCCCATGTGGAACGGGCCCATTGAATGCCGCATGTTCCGCTTCGACATGATCAAGGGTGCTGTGCGCGACCGGGCCACCAAGCCTGCCCCCGACGGCAGCCCACGCCATGAAGGTTGAACTGCCCCTGCCCGCCAGGGCCCCGGCGGGCGAGCCGGCGCGCCCTGTGGTGGTGGATACCAACGTGGCGCTGGACCTGCTGATCTTCCGCGACCCGCGCACCGTGCCATTGCGCACGCTGCTGGTCCAAGGCCGTCTGTTGTGGATCGCTACGCAGGTCATGCGCGACGAGCTGGAGCGCGTGCTGGCCTATCCGCACATCGCAGAGCGCATGGACTACTACCGCGTGGGTGCCGCACAGGTGCTGGCAGCTTTTGATGCGCAGGCACGTCTGGTAGGCATCGCACCCAAGGTGGCCTACGTATGCAAGGACGCGGACGACCAGAAGTTCATCGACCTGGCGGCGGCGCACCGGGCAATTTTGTTGAGCAAGGACAAGGCGGTGATCTGCATGCGCAAGCGGTTGGCGAACCTGGGGGCGGATGTGGCGACGGAAGTCGTACTGGGTGTTGATGTGGTATGCGCATAAAATATGCGCATATGCTCTGCTGGAGACACCGCCATGCTTCGCTTTGACAACGCCCCCAAGAAGTCCACCAACCTGTCGCTCAACAGCAAGGTGCTGGAAGCCGCACGCGATATGGGCATGAACATTTCCCAAACCGTGGACGAACTGCTCGCTGCCGAAGTCCAGCGCCGGTACTGGGAGCGCTGGAACGCCACCAACCAAGAGGCCATTGCAGCCTACAACGCGCGCATCGAGAGCGAAGGTCTGCCGCTGGCCCAGTACAGGAGCTTCTGAGCGATGGCGCGGTTTGACGTTTATCGGCACCCCGACGCCAAACAGCGTGTCACCACGCCCTTTCTGCTGGATGTGCAAAACGAGTACATCAGCGGTTTGCAGACACGCGTGGTGCTCCCCTTGCGTCGCGCCGAGCGTGTGGCGATACCGCTTCGTGACCTCAATCCCGCGCTGGAGGTGGAAGGTGTTGCGGTCATCCTGGACGCGGCGGCCATCGGTGCCGTGCCCTTGTCCATGCTGAAGAGCCCCGTCGGTAATCTCCGCGCTCAGGCCGATCTGATCATCAGCGCTCTGGACGCACTGTTCGGCGCCTATTGACGCTCAGCCGTTCAATCACGCCAGCAAGTCATACGCCGCCCGCACCCGCTGCAAATCCCGCCCCAGTTTGCGGTTGGTGGGCAGATTCCGCATCCACCCCATCCGCCGGACACTGGTGGCCAGCACCGCCTGCATCTCCACGCTCCCCTGCGCCACCCACGCCGCCCAGCGCTTGCGCCCCTCGGCCAGCGTACCGCTGGCATGCAGGTAAATCGCGGTGGAATGCGCGTAACACAGCGCATCGCGCACATGGCACACCGCCAGCGGCAGCACGGCGGCGGGGTCGTCCTCAAAGTCGATGCAGGCCACCTCGCCATCGGGGCAGCGCACCAGGTTGCGCGCAAAGGCCTGGCTCAGGCAGGTGCCCTGGCGATGCACCTGGGTCAAGGTGTCCAGCCCTTGTTGCCACAGCGCCAGCACAGCGGCCGTGTCACCCGCCTGCACGGCGTGGTCGATCTCGTTGCCCAGCGAATGGGTTTCCTCACCCACGTTGCCCAGGTGGCGCATGGCAAAACCATTCGGCAACGCGGCCAGCACCACGGGCACGCGGATGCCACGCGCTGCCAGGTCGCGCAGGCGCTGCACTTCGGTGGCAATGGCCGTGGGGCCGCCGGGGTTGGGCACGGGGCGCAGGGCGTCCAGCCGCAGCAGGGCTGCCAGCAAGGCCATGGCGCGGTAGCGGCCTGTGCCATGGGGGGCTCCCGCGCGCTTGATCCAGATCTGTTCATCGCCCAGCACATGGGCCATCACGTTGTGCGGCTGGGTGGCGAGTTGTTGCTGCAAAAAGGCGGCGTAGTCCGGGGTGGTGGTGTGGGTGGGGGCGGATGCGTCCATCGTCAGATTCATACAGCAGCGTCCCCTGCCACCGCCGCTGCGGTGCCCACGGCTGCAGCATGCACCAGCTCGACATGGTGGGGGATGGAGGGTTCCAGTGTCGGCTCGCTGGCCTGAAAGCTGTGCGCGCTGGCCAGCGGCCAGTACAGGCGGAACACGTTGTGCTGCGCGTCGAGCGGGCCCAGCAGCGCACCGGGCAACATGCGGGTGATGAGGTTGGACAGCAGGCGCACCTCCGTGTCGCTGATGCGGCGCACGATGTGGTGGGCGGTGATGTCCTTGGGGTGGCGCAGCCCGGCAGCCTGCACCAGCTCCTGCAACGCGTGCAAGGTGCTGCGGTGGAACTGCGCTACGCGCGTGGCCTTGTCGGGCACCACCAGGGCCTGTTGGCGCAGCGGATCTTGCGTGGTCACCCCAGTGGGGCAGTGGCCGGTGTGGCAGCTTTGCGCCTGGATGCAGCCCAGCGCCATCATGAAGCCGCGCCCCGCGTTGCACCAGTCGGCGCCCAGCGCCATCATGCGCGCGATGTCGAAAGCGCTGATGACCTTGCCCGCGCAGCCAATGCGCACACGGTCGCGCAGGTTCACGCCCACCAGCGTGTTGTGCACCAGCAGCAGGCCCTCCTGCAACGGCGCGCCCACGTGGTCGCTGAACTCCACGGGCGCCGCCCCCGTGCCGCCCTCGGCGCCATCGACCACGATGAAGTCGGGCGTGATGCCCGTGACCAGCATGGCCTTGACGATGGCAAACCACTCCCAAGGGTGGCCCAGGCAGAACTTGAAGCCCGTGGGCTTGCCGCCCGAAAGCGCGCGCAGTTTGGCGATGAACTGCATCATCTCGACCGGCGTGCGGAAGGCGCTGTGGCTGGCGGGCGAAATGCAGGCCTCGCCCTCCTTCACCCCGCGTGCGGCGGCGATCTCGGCCGTCACCTTGGCGCCGGGCAGCACGCCGCCGTGGCCGGGCTTGGCGCCCTGGCTGAGTTTGAGCTCGATCATCTTGACCTGCGGGTCGGTGGCATTGGCCGCAAAACGCTCTTCGCTGAAGGTGCCATCGGGGTTGCGGCAGCCAAAGTAGCCCGAGCCGATCTCCCAGATCAGGTCACCGCCATGCACGCGATGGTGCTGGCTGATGCTGCCCTCGCCCGTGTCGTGCGCAAAGCCACCTTTTTTGGCGCCCTGGTTGAGCGCCAGGATGGCGTTGGCCGACAGCGCACCAAAGCTCATGGCCGAGATGTTGAACACGCTCGCGTGGTAGGGCTGGGTGCAGGGCGATACGGACGGCGACGGCGCATCGGGGCTGCCACCGATCCACACGCGGAAGTCGTGCGACGGCAGCTGAGTGGGCGCGAGCGAGTGGTTCACCCATTCGTAGCCCTGCGCGCCCACGTCCAGGTGGGTGCCAAAGGGGCGGTTGTCCGGGTCGCCCTTGGCGCGCTGGTACACCAGCGAGCGCTGCGCGCGCGAAAACGGCGCGGCCTCGCTGTCGCTTTCGATGAAATACTGGCGCACCTCGGGCCGCACGTATTCGAGCATGAAGCGGATATGGCCAATGACCGGATAGTTGCGCAGGATCGCGTGGCGCGACTGCTGCAAGTCGTACACGCCCAGGGCCACCAGCGCCGCAAACACCAGCACCACGGGCAGCCCCACGCCAAAGGCCACCAGCGCAAACAGGGACAGCAGCAGCCCGAACACGCACAGCGCAAAGGCCGTATAGCGCACCGGGTAGAGGGAGTTGAGCTGGTGGATCATGGGGCGTCCTGGTTGGGGTCGGTGGCGCGAGCGGAGGGCGCAGGGGCTACACTGGCCGCCTTTTTGTGGGGTTGCCGGATGGCGCTCGGCGCTTTTTTCTGCCCCGCCACCACCCCTGGCCGCCGTGGCCCGCGCCACGGCACAAGGCCTGCGCATCATAAAAGTAAAACATTGTTTTGCCGCCCCCGCTTTCTCCCTTGACGACCGGAGTCCTCCCATGACCGAACCCACATCGCCCACCCCCGCCACTGACGATCTCGACCCCACCACCGCCCCGGCCGCTGCGCTCGGCCCGGATGAGCTGGAGGAGATGGACAACATCCTCGACGACCTGCGCGCGCGCGGCGAGGAAATCCCGCAGTGGGAGTTCTGCGATGGCTTCATGACCGCGCTGATCTGCAGCCGCCGCCCCATCGGCCCGGCCGAATACCTGCCCATGCTGCTGGGCGACGGCGCCGAGCTGGATGTGGCCGAAGGCGACCCGCTGCCGCAGTTGCCCGCGTTTGCCGATGCCGCCCAGCAAGCCCGCTTTATGGACCTGTGGATGCGCCGCTGGAACGAGATCGTGGCCCAGCTCGACACCGATGTGAAGACGCTGGACGACGACCGCACCTTCCAGCCCGAAGCCATGGACATGCGCGGCGCCGTGGCCAGCCTGACCGACGAGCAGCGTGCCGAGATGGGCGACGACCAGGAGATCCCGTCCTTCGGCCAGGTCTGGGCGCTGGGCTTCATGTTTGCGGTGGAGAACTGGCCCGAAGACTGGGCCGCCCCGCGCGACAAGGAAGCTGCCAAGTGGCTGGACGATGCGCTGGAGCGCATCGTCGCCCTGACCGAAGACGACACCGGCAAGCCCGAGGTCTGCATGTACGACGAAGACGGCCCGCCCAGCACCAGCCAGGCGCGCGTGGAAGCCTTCGGCGAAGCCATCTGGGCCGTGTACGACCTGCGCCAGCTGTGGAAGAGCATGGGCCCGCGCGTGGAGACCGTGCGCAAGGCGCCCGAGCCGGGGCGCAATGACCCTTGCCACTGCGGCAGCGGCAAGAAGTACAAGAAATGCCACGGGGCTTGAGGCCTCTTTGACCTCTTTGGGTACACAAACCTGATGCAGTTCATGCAGGCCGTGATGGATCACTTTGAATGGGGTCAGTACGTATTGCTCTCAGTGGTCCTGGGCATTCTTGCTTTGACAGAGCACTTCTGGCCTCGCCGTGTGACTGGCGAAAGCCACCAAGGCCGGAGAAGGGTCAACCTGCTGCTGTATGGGCTGGGTGGTCTGTTGATGTGGTGGGTGGCCGAGCCTGTGCAGACCGCTGCGGTGCGACTTGGGGCGTCCTTGGGGTGGACCGGGTTGGCCGGGGGGGCATTGCCCGATGTTCCCAAGATCGTCATCGGCGTGTTGCTGGTGGATGCAATCCAGTATGTGCTGCATCGTGCTTCGCACGCCATTCCACTTCTGTGGCGAATGCACCAAGTGCATCACGCGGATGCCGCATTCGATGTGACGACCAGTGTGCGCCACCATCCTCTGGAAGTTGTGGCACTTGCGGCTCTGACGCTGATGCTGTGCGCGGCACTGGGCATGCCTCTTGTGTCCTTGTTGTCCTATGCGGTGCTTCAACTGGTGCACACCGCGTTTTGCCATGCCAATGTTGCGATCCCATTACGCTGGGATCGGAGGCTGCGTTGGGTGATGGTGACCCCTGATATGCACCGTGTGCACCATTCCGACCGCATGGATGAAGGCAACAGCAACTTCGGAATGGTGTTCCCCTGGTGGGACCGCCTGATGGGAACATATTGCGCGCAACCAGCGTTGGGCCATCAGGGCATGCATTTGGGGCTGGCCAACGACAACAACAATGATGCCCGGCCTGACGGGTTCTGGCGGGCCCTGATCCAACCTTTTGGCAAGCTGCCCTGAGGCCTCCCCTTCAAGACCGGGGGCACGCGGTCATTTTTTGCAAGACATTTGCAAAACCCTGAAGTACAAACGCCACTCGCTCGATTGAGCGTTCAGAAAATTGCATTTTTTAAGGGTGATATGTCGAAAGTTCGTTGGGTGGGCGCGCTGTTGGTTGGCGCAGGCGCTTTGGCGGCAACAGGTGCGCAAGCAGGCGTTGTTTTTACTTTTAGCAAGGCGTTTGGAGCGCCCAGCGTCTCGGTCGGAAGTTCCACCTCGCTGGCGTTCACCATCAATCGGCTGGGGCCAGCTGCGAACAACATCACGTTCACAGACAATTTGCCGGCGGGCCTAGTGGTGTCCGCTCCCAACGGTTTGGTGGGCGACTGCGGGGTCGGCAGCGTGGTGACCGCCGCACCGGGTTCCTCCTCGGTGGCCTTGGCCGGCGGGGTGTTGGCCGGTGGGGCCAGTTGCACGTTTTCTGTTCAGGTCACCGCAACAGCGCCGGGTGTAAAAAACAACGTTACTACGGGCCTGAATTCCAGTTCTGGCAGCGCCCCTGCCGCCAATGCCACACTCAACGTGCTCGCCGCCAGCGCAACCTCGGTTCCGACGCTGAGCGAATGGGGACTTATGGCGCTGTTACTGGCTATGGCGGCATCGGCATTCAATGCTGTACGTCGCAAGAAAATCGGAAGCTAAAGCGCAGTCGTTTGCACAAGGGGCTTATTTCGTGTCCTGCGGGCTTCTGCGCGGGTCAGAGAGACCCTACTTCCTACGCCAGGAACTTCTTCAAATTCCCCGCTGCCGTACTCCGCACCTTGCGCTTGAGCGAAGGCGACCAGCCCAGCAGCAGGCCTGGCGCGCCCAGCGCCTGCCGGGCCCAGCGCCAGAAGTTGAAGCGGTCACGGTGCGTGGCAATCAGCCCGTCGGGCGTGAAGGTGAAGGTGCCGTCGATGATGTTGTGCACTTTGCGCCCGGTGGCGCTGAAGAGGTAGTGCGCCTCCCAGTGCGCCTTACCGCCCTGCGCATCGGCGTCGATGCCGCTGAACTCCAGCTTCCAGTGCTCGGCGGCGCCGGGCTTTTTCGTCGCAGTGCACAGCATGCGCCACATGCCTGCCACCTGCTCACGGCCTTTCAGGGAAAAGGCTTCGTCGTCAAACGTGGCGTCAGGCGCATAGCAGGCGGCCATGGTGGCGTGGTCCAGTTGCGCAAACGCGGTGTAGAAGCGTTGCAGGGTCTGGGCGTTGGGGTGCATGGGTTCTCCTCCTCAAGGGCGTCCATGCTACACCGGGGTGGTGGGGCAGCAGCTGCAATCGGTGTCACATCGGCATCGCACTCCACACCACCCGCTCCGGCTGCGTGCGAGGTGACGACAATGGCTGCCGTAACCATCTGCCGTAACGCCCTTCACATATGAATCCCCAATATGTAGTTGATGTCTATCTGGAAGAGTCCGATCAGTCCTGGCTGATCTGGCGGCGGTGCGACGAGACGATGCTCCCGCTGAAGGGCGGCACCGATATGAAAACCTTGGGCCGCCATGTGCTGGAGGCTTTGAAAGTGAAGCATCCCCAGCAGCTGGGCTGGCAAGGACTGAGTGGGGATTCGGTGCCGTCTGCTTTGTGCTCTAACGATCGCGCAATTGTCTTGAGGCAGGATGGGCATGTCGTGGTGATGGCACCGTTTGGGCCCGATGGCCGCGATCCCGAGTCTGTGATTTTGGGTGATCAGCCTGGTCATGAGGATCTAGGGAATGCCGTGGCGAAGCAGGCAAAGCTCCACCGTGTCTTTTGATGGCGCTGCGCCGGTATGCCGGGCATGCCCTCGCACACTCGGTCTCAGCGCGATGCTGGATGCTCAGGGCGCATAAAACTGCGCAGCGCATCGGCCGTTTCACCAGGCAACTGCTCCGGGATGAAATGCCCTGCTGGCACCGCCTGCCCACTCACCACGCCCGCGCACTGCGCTCGCCACAGCGCCATCGGGTCAAACAGCCGGTGCACCACACCGTGTTCGCCCCAGATCACCAGGGTGTCGCAGGCAATCTTGTCACCGCGTGCGCGGCCTGCGCGGTCGTGGTCCAGGTCGATGCCCGCGCTGGCGCGGTAGTCCTCGCAGGCGGTGTGGATGGCTTCGGGTGTGCAAAAGCAGCGTTCGTAATCGGCCAGGGCCTGGGGCTCGATGTGGGCCTGGCCCGCGCTGCCCCAGCCGCCCAGCTTGGCGTGCAGGTAGGCGCGGGCGTTGCCGCCGATCATGGTCTCGGGCAGCGGTGCGGGCTGGATCAGGTGGAACCAGTGGTAATAGGCGCGCGCAAACTCCATGTCGGTGCGCGCGTACATGTCGAGCGTGGGGGCGATGTCGATCACGCACAGCTTCTTCACGCGCGCGGCGTGGTCCAGCGCCAGGCGGTGGGCCACACGGCCGCCCCGGTCGTGGCCGCACAGGTAGAACGTGTCGTGGCCCAGCGTGGTCATCACCTCGGCCATGTCCTGAGCCAGGGCGCGTTTGCTGTAGTTGCTGTGGTCGGGCAGGCCGGGCGCGTGGGATGAGTCGCCATAACCGCGCAAGTCCGGCAGCACCAGACAGTAGTCGCGTGCCAATTGCTGCGCCACGCGGCGCCACAGCGCATGGGTTTGCGGAAAGCCGTGCAACAGCAGCAGCGGGGGCGCGCCCACGGTGCCGCCGGTGCGCACAAAGATCTCCGCGCCCGAGGTGGTGATGCGCCGAGTGGCGAAGCCGTCAAACCAGGAGGGTTTCGTTGTCATGGCCATATGGTGTGGCAAGGGGCGGGTGAAGCCCTGTCTTGTGGACGACAGCGGCCGCCCATGCCGGGGCCGGGATCTTGCCAGCGAGGTCAGGCAGGCAGCAGGCTCAGCAGCCGCTTCAGGGCGTATCGCAGCGTGGCCGTGCGCACGGCGGCGCGGTCCCCTGCAAAGTGCTGCATTTCGCTGTGGGTTTCGCCGCCCACGCACCAGGCAAACCACACGGTGCCCACCGGCTTGGCCTCGGTGCCGCCTGTGGGGCCCGCGACGCCCGTCACGGCCAAGCTGACCTGCGCGCGCGAGTGGGCAAGGGCGCCGTCGGCCATGGCACGCGCTACGGGCTCGCTCACTGCACCGTGCTGCTCGATCAGGCCGGGGGGCACGCCCAGCATCTCGGCCTTGGCCTCGTTGGAATAGGTCACAAAGCCGCGCTCAAACCACTGGCTGGAGCCCGACAGGTCGGTGCAGGCGGCGGCGATCATGCCGCCAGTGCAGCTCTCGGCAGTGGCCAGTAGGCGGCGGCGGGCCAGCAAACGCAGCGATATTTGCGTCAAATTGGCCTCAAGCGCTTGTAGTTCTTGCGCTAGTAGCTCACTTTTTGATAGTGATGTGGGTGCCATCAGAACCTCCACAGTGCAATGACCAGCAAGGTACAGAAGGCTGCCACAAAGTCGTCCCACAAGATACCCCAGCCCCCGCGCCAGCCAAAGCCTTTGAACAGGCTGTCGGCCCAGCCCACCGGGCCGGGTTTGGCGGCGTCAAAAAAGCGGAACAGCCCAAACGCCACCACCTGCCCCCACAGCCCCATGGGCATGGCCAGCCACAGCACTAGCCAGAAGGCCACCACCTCGTCCCACACGATGCTGCCGGGGTCGGCCACGCGCATGTGGCGTGCCGTGGTGGTGCAGGCCCACCAGCCCACCACGGTGCTGATCGCGATCAGCAGGCCCATTTGCCGCGGGTTCAGCCACTGCTGCAGCACCAGGTATGCCAGCCAGGCCCACAGCGTGCCCACGGTGCCCGGTGCCTTGGGGGCCAGGCCCGCGCCAAAGCCCAGCGCCATGAAGTGGGCCGGGTGGGACAGCATGAAGCGCACGCTGGGGCGCAGGGGGGCAAGGCTGGGCTGGGGCTCGGAAACGGTCATGGCTCGGAAGAAAAAGGGTCAGGCGCTGGCGGCGCTGGCGGCATTGGCGGCACTGCCGTCTGCCCCGGCGGGCAGGCGCACCAGCAGCACGGGCACAGGGGCGGTGCGCGCGATCTGCTCGGCATCGCTGCCTATCAGCACGCGGGCGAGGCCACGGCGCCCGTGGGTGCCCAGCACGATCAGGTCGGCGCCCCAGGCCTGGGCGTGTTCCACCACCAGGTCAGCCACCCGGGCGTCCAGGTTTTCGATCAGCACGGTGTCCACCGGCACGCCGCTTTGCGCCACGCGCTCCTGGGCGCGGCGCAGCAAGGCCTCGCCCGCCTGGCGCAGGCGGGGCAGCACCTCCTGGCTGTACACATCGGGCCGCTCAAAACCGCTGATGTGGGCCAAAGGGTCCATCACGTTCAGCAGGCGAATGCGTCCGCCCGTGGCCTTGGCCAGGCCCGTGGCTTCGTTCACGGCGTGGTCGGCGGTGGGGCTGCCGTCAACGGCAACGAGGAGGTGTTGGTAACTCATGGTGGCGGGCTCCTGGGGGCTCGGTGGCGCCTTGGCGGGCGCTGCGACGGATTGTGACCGACCCGCTGTTGCGCGGGGCGTTCAGAGGGCCAGTCACCGTGTCTCCAAGGTCACTGGCGTTCGATCAGCTCCACGTCCTTGGGGTAACGGATGGTGTGCTCGGCACTGAACTGTGCCGTGGCCCCTGCGGCCACGGGCTGCTGCCAGGCCACAGTGCCGGGCGTGCGGTTCCAGGCCGTGTCTGCTGGTTGGGGCTGGTAGCGCGATTCGACCTCGATCTTCTCGTTGCGCGACACTGGTGCGGCATGCAGCACCTGCAGCGTGATGGCCGTCTTGTGGCGGTTCTCCACGCTGTAAGCCCGGCGCGTCTTGCGCTCCACGCGCGAGCCGGTGAAGCCGCTGCTGCCCGTCAGATCCTGCGCGGGCTCGGCCCGCACGGTGACCAGTTCATCGCGGCCAAACGACAGGCTGGTGCTGCCGGCCGGGGCACCCGCACTGGGCGTGCCAAAGTCGATGCGGCCGTTGCCCACAAAGGCGCCGTCGCGGTACAGGCCCGCTGCACCCGCAGGCCACACGCCGGGCGGCTGCGCAATCTGCGCGACCAAATAGGCTGCTTCTTCCACGGAGGGTGCCGTGCGGGTGATCAGCGTGGCGGGGGCGCTGTGGCTGCCGAGCGCCAGCGTCACGCGCTGGCCGCTGGAAGGCACGGTGATGCGCTGGGGCACGGCGAACTCGGTGGCAAACCCCTTGTCGAGGGCGCTGACGTCAAACGTGGGCATGGCCTCTTCGGCGGCATTGCGGGACCGGGACAGTGACGCAACGGTTGGTGCGGGCGCTGGTGCCATCGCCATGGCGGGTGCGGGCGAACCCTGGGGCGGGGGCGCCACGTTCAGCCACCAGGGGCGCGGCAGTTGTCCTTGTGTGGCGCGCCCGGGCTGGCCCGTCGACAAAGTCAGCTGCACGTTGCCCCAGTCTTCACCACTGTTCTGCGCCACCAAGGCCTGGCGCTCGATCAGCACCGTGGATTTGTTGGCATCGAGCGTCGCCCGGTAGCTGGGCTGCCAGCCGGGGCCGCGCACCTGGTAGGACAGGCGCAGCTCAGCCTCGCGCTCGGTAGCCAGGTTGATGGTGACTGACACCACCCGCGCACGCTGGCTGGCCACGCGGTCGCGCTCTGCCACGAGCGGCTTGAGGGCCAGCTCCAGTGCCTCCTGCTTGCGCTGGAGCTGGTGCGCGCGCGCAAAGCTGTCCTGCCCGGATTTGCGCAGGACCTCGGCGGTGGCGGTGATCTGTGCGGGCGTCGGTGTGGCAGCACGGGGGGCGGAAGTGGCAGGCGCTGCCGACTCCGGGCCCGCGCCGGTTTGCGCCACGCTGCGCAGATAGCCGTCCACCAGCTGCAGGGCCGAGGCCTCGGCCTTCACCCCCGCGATCTGGTCCTCCAGCTCGCGGATGCGGCCGTCCAGCGGACTGGCGCAGCCTGCCGCCACATCACGGTCCTCGGTGAGCACATTGAACTCGCCCACGCGCACGGCGGGGTCGGCGTTGATCTGCAGGCTTTGCACATCCAGCGACGCGGGCAGGCAGGCCAGCGTGAGGCTGCGCGCGCCAGCGGCCACCTTGGCCACGCGCTCTACCGTGGCGCTGCCGGGGTAGACGGTGACACGGGCGATGCGGGAGGTGTCTTGGGCGGCTGCAGACAGCGGGGCCAGGACGGCCAGGCCCAGTACCAGCAGTGCGGGGCGCGCTGGAAGGTGAAGGAAGGGGAATGGGGGGCTCACGGGGCGCATGGGGCTCCTTGGGCGCAATGGACAAAGGGACTGGGATGCTAGCAGCCAGGCAGCGAGTTGCCCGTGGTCTACAGCACCAAGGGCACCTCTGCCGCCAGAAAGTCATACACCGCCCGAATCTTGCGGCTGGTGCGGATCTCGCGGTGCACCGTGAGCCAGATGGGCAGATCGGGCAGGGGCAGCATGGGCAGCACGGCCACCACGTTCGGGTCGGTGCGGGCCAGATAGTTGCCCACAAAGCCAATGCCCAGCCCCGCCCGCACAGCCTCCCAGTAGGCCATGAGGTCGTCGGTGCGGAACGCGAAGTGCCCGCGCTCCACCGGGTAGCCCATCGCGGCAAAGCCTTGCTGGATGTCTTCGTGCCGGTCGTTGCCCACCAGCTCGTGCTGCAGCAGGTCGGGCGGTTGGCGGGGTGTGCCCTTGCGGCGCAGGTAGTCGCGGTGGGCGTAGGCACCCAGCGTCACCGCGCCGATGCGCTTGGCCACCAGGCTGGCCTGGTCGGGGCGCACCATGCGCAGCGCAATGTCGGCCTCGCGGCGCAGTAGGTTGGTGACCTGGTTGCTGGCCACTAGCTCCACCTGCACCTCGGGCAGCGCCTGGCGCATGCGCGCCAGCACGGGCGGCAGCAGCACGCAGGCCACGGGCTGGCTGGCGGTGATGCGCACGGTGCCGCTCACGCCTTCCTCCGCGCCCGACACGCTGCGTGCCAGCTGGTGGGCGCCCATCTCCATGGCGCGGGCCGATTCGGCCAGCCGCAGCGCCGTGGCCGTCGGCAGCAGGCCGCGCCCGGTGCGCTCAAACAGCACCACGCCCAGCTGCGATTCCAGCGCGGCAATGTGGCGGCCGATGGTGGGCTGGCTGGCGTTGAGCGCACGGGCGGCGCCCAGCAGGCTGCCCTGGTCGAGTGCGGCCAGGAAGGACTGCACGAGGCTCCAGTCAAAGGTCTGGTTCATGGCAATAGCGTGCCCGCAATGGGGCGGCAGGAGGGTGGTTGGAGGTATTCATATTTGCATTGTTGTTATGAATACTTAGCCAATTGTGTAACGGTGCCGGCGTTTTCACAATCGCTCCATCCCTTGTGAATGGAGCCCTCAGATGATCACCCACACCCGTTTTCCACACTCCACGGACAATCCCTCCACCGTGTTGATCCTGGGCGCCCGGGGGCGGCTGGGACTGGCGGCCACCCGCGCCTTTGCGCAGGCTGGCTGGCAGGTGCTGGCCCAGGTGCGCCCCAGTGCGCAGAGCGCTGCATTGCCCGCCATTCCTGGCGTGTGGTGGATGCCGGTGGCAGTGGAAGACACTGCCGCGCTGGCGGCCCAGGCACAGGGCGCGCAGGTGGTGGTGCATGCGCTCAACCCTGCCTACACCCACAAGGCCTGGCGCGAGCAGGCCCCCGCGCTGATGGAAGCAGCCATTGCCGTCACCCGGCAGCTGCGCGCCACGCTTATGCTGCCGGGCAATGTCTACAACTTTGGCGAAGCCATGCCGCCCGTCCTGCGCGAAGACACGCCCCAGGCCGCCACGGGCTTCAAGGGCCGCATGCGGGTGCAACTGGAGCAGCGCCTGCAGGCCGCCACGCAAGGGGGCGACATGCGCGCCGTGGTGCTGCGCGCCGGAGACTTCTTTGGCAGTGGCACCGGCAGCTGGCTGGACCAGGCCATTGCCAAAGACTTGCCCCAGGGCCGCATCACCTGGCCGGGCCCGCTCGACCTGGCCACGCCCTGGGCCTATCTGCCCGACCTGGCCCGCACCTTCGTGCGCGTGGCGCAAGAGCGTGGCCGGCTGGCCGCTTTCGAGTGCCTGCATTTCGCTGGGCACCACGTTACCGCGCAGCAGTGGCTGCACAGCTTCACGGCCATTGCAGCAGAGCAGGGCTGGTTGCCCGATGCGGGCGCGCTGCGGGTGGGCCAGTTACCGTGGCCGCTGCTGCGCGTGATGGGGCTGGTGGCCCCCACGTTCGCTGCGCTGGCGGACATGCGCTATCTGTGGCGCACGCCCCACCGTCTGGACAACACCCGCCTGCGCGCGCTCATCGGCGACGAGCCCCACACCCCCTTCGATCAGGCCGTGCGCCAGGCGCTGGTCGATTTGGGGCTGGTGTCCACCCGTTCAATCCGCGCCGCGCTGGCCTGACCGCATCACCTTTTGAACCACCGGAGCATTCTCATGAACCGTCGCAACTTCATCCGTTTGGCAGGGGGCGGCACCATCGCCGCCGCTACTGCGGGCACGCTGGTCGCCTGTGGTGCCGTGGGCTCGCACTATCCCGCCGAGGCGGTGGAGGCCTGGAAAGGCCCGGTGGGCGAGACCGACCTGCGCCGACGTGCCGTGGCCTATGCCATCACCGCACCCAATTCGCACAACCTGCAGCCCTGGCTGGTGGACTTGCGCGAGAGCGGTGTCATCACCCTGCGCACCGACCCTGCGCGGGTGCTGCCACAGACGGATCCGTGGGGGCGCCAGATCCTGATCGGCCATGGCGCCTTTCTGGAGCTGCTGGTGATGGCGCTGGCTCAGCAAGGCGTGGCCAGCGAGGTGTTGCTGTGGCCGCAGGGCGAGATGCCTGCGGCCCTGAAGGACTGGGACGACCGCCCCGTGGCGCGCATCACCCTCAAGCCTGGTGGCCAGCCCGACCCGCTGTTTGCGCAGGTGCTGCTGCGCCGCACGCCCAAGACGGATTTCGATACCACCCGGGCCATCGCGCCCGGGGTGCTGGCCCAGTTGCTGGGCAGCACCCCGGCTGAAGCCCCGCTGCGCGTGGGCGGCACCGTCAGCGCCGACCAGTTGCCCGCGCTGCGCACGCTGTGCTGGGAATCTGCCCGGGTAGAGCTGCTCACGCCGCGCACCATGATGGAAAGCATCCAGCTCACCCGCGTGGGGCCAGGCGAAATCCTGCAGCACCGCGACGGCATCTCGATCAACTCGCCCTTTGTGCGCGCCGTGGACGCTCTGGGCATGTTCGACCGCACCCAGCCCCCGGCCGAAGGCAGCGCCGCCTACAAAAGCGCCATGGGGCGTTTTGAGGGCCATAGCCGCACGGCCATGGGTTTTGTGTGGATCACCGGCCCCAACACCCGCAGCGACCAGATCCGTACCGGGCGCCTGTATGTGCGCCAGCAGTTGCAGGCCACGGCGCTGGGTGTGGGCATGCACCCCATGAGCCAGGCGGTGCAGGAGTTTGCCGAAATGGCCCCGCACTTCGAGCGCGTGCACCAGCTGTTGCTGGGGCGGCCCGCGCCGCGCACGCCCCAGGAGCCCACGGTGCAGATGTTCTGCCGCATGGGCTACCCGCAGGGCGAGGTGCCTGCCGCGCCGCGCAGGCCGCTCGCGCGTTTTGTGCGGACTTGATTGCGGGGATGCCGGCCCCGCGCAGCGGGCTGATGCAGATCAACCTCCGGCCACAAGCTGCAGCGCTTTGCCGCTGCTTCACACACCGTTCAGGTGACGTTCATCGCAGGTTTCTATATTTGCTGCATTGCAACAAGTGTTTGGGGCTGGTGATGTGGAAGAAGATCTTGGGGGTCTCCCTGGTGCTGGCATGTACGGCGTGGCTGCTGGCACTGTGGGTGCCCCAGCCTGCGCCGCCCGCGTGGGGCGATGTCTGGTGGTGGCGCAACCAGCTGATCCTGCTCAGCGGGGTATCGGCCTGGGCACTCATGTCGCTGATCATGGTGCTGGCCGTGCGGCCCGCGTGGCTGGAAAAGCCGCTGGACGGCCTGGACAAGAGCTACCGCCTGCACAAGTGGGCGGGCATCGGCGCGATCGTGCTGGCGTTGCTGCACTACGGGCTGCAGCTGTCGCGCAGCCTGCTGGCCGCCTGGGTGGGTCGCCCGGTGCGCGCGCCGCGCGCGGACTGGTGGCTCAACACCTTCCGCCACCTGGCCGAGGAGATGGGGGAATGGGCCGTGTGGTTCCTCGCGGCCATGCTGGTCATCACGCTGTGGCAGCGGTTCCCGTACCACGTGTGGCGCTACCTGCACAAGCTGCTGGCCGTGGTGTACCTGGTGCTGGCCTTTCATGCCGTGGTGCTCACGCCGCCCGCCTGGTGGCAACAGCCTGCAGGCGTTCTGGTGGGCCTGTGCACGCTGGTGGGGGCGCTGTGCGCCGTGCGCTCGCTGGCCGGGGCCATCGGGCGCCGCCGCCGCCATGCAGCCCGTGTGGTGGGCGTGTCGTCCCAAGGGGGTGGGGTGCTGGAAGTGACCTGCCAGGTCAGCCCCGCCAGTGGCTGGACGCATGCGGCCGGTCAGTTTGCGTTTGTCACCTTTGGCCGTGCCGAGGGGGCGCACCCTTTCACCCTGCTCAACGCCGACCAGGGCGATGGCGTGCTGCGCTTTGCGATCAAGGCGCTGGGCGACCACACGAGCCAGTTGCCCCTGCATGTCCGTCCCGGGCAGCAGGTGGGCATCGAGGGGCCGTACGGCTGCTTTGACTTTCGCAGCGACAGCGCCACCGAGCAGGTGTGGGTCGCCGCAGGCATTGGCGCCACGCCGTTCATGGCCTGGCTGGAGTCGATGCAGTCCACGCCCGCGCTGGCGCCCCGGGTGCACCTGCACTACTGTGTGCGCCATGCGGGCGAGGCAGTGTTTGCCGAGCGCATGGCTGCACTGTGTGCCCGCTTGCCCAGCGTGACGCTGGAGACTCACTACAGCAACGACACCGGGCCCGTGACACCCGCAGCGTTGCTCGCGGGCACCAGCCCGGCGGCGAGTGTGTGGTTCTGTGGGCCACAGGGTTTTGCCGAGGCGGTGCGCCGGGGCATGGAGCAGCTGGGGCGCTCGCCTGCGCGCTTTCACCAGGAGCTGTTCCAGATGCGCTGAGGCGGTTTCTCCGCGCCGCAGCGCTACGTGGTGCCGGTGCGGTCCGTGGGTGCCAGGTACTCCCGCACCAGGGCCCGCGCGCGGTGCAGGCGGCTTTTGGCCGCCTCGCGCGTCACACCCAGCCGCTGCGCCATCTCCTCGATGGTCAGCTCCTCGAAGTCGCGCATCAGCAGGGCCTCGCGGTACAGGGGTGGCAGCGAGTCGATGGCCAGGGCAAGGTCATGGCGCAGTTCGTGGTCGGGGCGGTGCGACCAGGCGAGGTTGTCTTCCACCTGTGCCAGCGGCTCGCCCTTGAGCCAGGCCAGCATGGGCTGCATGCACAGCCGCTGCACGATGCGCACCACCCACCCACCGAACGCCGCCACCTCGCGCAGCGCGCCCACGCGGCGGTACACGATGATGAGCGCCTCCTGCACCACGTCGTCCGTCGCCGTGGTGGCGGCGCAGTGGCGCAGCGCATAGCGGCGGATGTCGGGACGGGTGAGGCGCAGCAGCTGCTCCATGGCCGCCGCGTCACCGCTGCGTGCGGCGGGCAGAAGCTGGGCGAGTGTGGGTGCGGTCATGGTTTTAGTCCTCCACAGCGCATTGCGCCAACCGCAGCCTGTGAAACCGGCGCGACCCCTGCGCGGGCAGCCGCGCAAGGGCCGCCCCGCCGCGCTGGCTGCGTCCCCCTGCCCACGCGCAGCGTGAGAGCGGGGGTGAAGGCGCGAAGCGACTCAGGGGGGTGTTGTTTCATGTCACTCGACAGGCTTGCGGCCCACCATGGCACAGGCGGGGCAGTAGCCAAACGCGCCGCTCAGGATGCTGCCAACGCCCGAGGCGGCCAATGCCAGGCCCAGGGGCGATGCGGACATCCACCACAGGCCTGCAGCGATGAGGGCGACGCCCCCTGCAACGCGCAGCAGGCTTTCGGGGCGGGTGATGTTTTTGCGGTACAGCATGGTGAAAAACTCCTTGGTGGGGAAATGAAGGCGCCGGCACAGGGCACCTTCCCTACCAAGAGCGGCTGGTTGCGCAAAAGGATTCATGGGTTGCAAAAAATTTTTGCCCGCCACCGCCCGTCACCGAAAATGGTCGAACGAGGCGTAACGGTTCTCCACCGCCTGCCCCTGCGCGTCCACCAGCCTCAGGCCTGGCTCAGCCAGCACGGTGCCGATGCGGGTGACGGGTGTGCCGCTTGCCTGCGCCGAGGCGGCCACCGCGTCACGTCGCGCGCGCGGGGCGGTGAAGGCCAGCTCGTAGTCGTCACCGCCCGCCAAAGTGCATTGGTGGACCAGTTCAGGGTCCAATGGGCTGGTTGCGCTAGTCGAATATGCCTTTGCTGCTATCAAATGTATAGTTTTTGAGGTGTCGATACAGGCCCCTGCCCCCGAGGCTTGGAGGATGTGCGACAGGTCGCCCAGCAGCCCGTCGCTCACATCCATGGCGCTGGTGGCCACGCCGCGCAGGGCGAGGCCCAGGGCCACGCGCGGGGTGGGGCGCTCCAGCCGCTGGCGGGCGCGGGCCAGCTCCTCGGCGGGCAGGGCGATGTGGCCGAGCAGCGCCTCCAGCGCCAGCCGGGCGTCGCCCAGCGTGCCACTCACATAGATGTCGTCACCGGGCTGTGCGCGGCTGCGCAGCAGGGCCTGGCCGGTGGGTACCTCGCCAAACACGGTGATGCAGATGTTGAGCGGGCCCTGCGTGGTGTCGCCGCCCACCAGCTCGCAGCCGTGGGCATCGGCCAGCGCCAGCAGCCCGCGCGAGAAGCCCGCCAGCCAGGCCTCATCGACCCGGGGCAGCGACAGGGCCAGCGTGAACGCGAGCGGCTTGGCACCACACGCCGCCAGGTCTGACAGATTCACGGCCAGCGCCTTGTGGCCCAGGGCTTCGGGGTCGACGTCGGGAAAGAAGTGGCGGCCCTCCACCAGCATGTCGCTGGAGACGGCCAGTTGCATGCCGGGTGCGGGCACGAGCAACGCGCAGTCGTCGCCCACGCCCAGGGCGGCTTTGCGCACGGGGCGGGTGAAGTAGCGGGCGATCAGGTCGAACTCACCCATGGCGTCGCTCGGTGGTCCCAGAAAAAAGGGTCAAAAAGGTCAAAGGCATCAGGTGCTGCTTTCTGTCTGAGAAAACCAGGCCGCCCAGTGGTCGATGCAGGCCTGGATCTTGGGCAACCGGTGCCTGCGCGTGAGGGTGATGGCGTGGATGGTGCTGGGCTGCAGGTCCACGCAGTGGGCCAGCACGGGTGCCAGCAGGCCTTGGCGCACGAGGGGATCTGCCACCACCGTGGCCAGGCGCGCAATGCCCAGGCCCTGCAGCGCCAGGCGCGCGGTAATGGCCGTGCTGCCCGAGCGCCAGTGGCCCTCGGCCACCATCACGCGGGGTGCGCCATCGATCTGGAAAGGCCAGTGGTTCAGAAACGCCACCGCACTGTTGGTGATGAGCCGGTGCTGGCGCAGATCGTCGATGTGCTGTGGCACGCCGTGCGCCTGCAGGTAGCCGGGTGTGGCGTACAGCGCGCGGGCCAGCGTGCCCAGGGGGCGCGCCACCACGGTGTCGGTCAGCGGCGGGCCGGTGCGGATGGCAATGTCGATCCCATCGCGTGCCATGTCGGCCATGCGGTCGTCCACCACCAGTTCCACGCGCAGTTGCGGGTGCTTTTGCTGCAGGCTGTCAAAGCTGGGGATCAGCAGGTGCTCGGCCACCACCGAACTGGACGCCACGCGCACCCAGCCGCTGGGCTGGCCGCTTTGTTGGGCGAACTCACCTTCCAGCTCGTCGAGCGTACCGTTGATGCGGCGGCAGTAGTCCAGAAAGGTCTGCCCTTCTGCCGTGAGCGTGAGGCCATGGGTGGTGCGGTGCAGCAGCCGTGCGCCACAGGCTTTCTCGATGCGCGCCAGGGTGCGCGAGACCTGGCTCACCGGTGCATCGCGCTCGCGCGCCACGGCCGACAGCGAGCCCAGGTCGGCCACGCGGGCGAACAGGTGCATGTCTTCAAAGCGGATGTCGCGCATCGGCCGATGGTAACGGTGGGGCTGTGCGCTGGGTGCAAAACGGTCTTGCGCGGGATGCGCTTTCGGCCTTGCGTGGTGCTGCCTACAGTGGCCTCACCCCGAAAGGAATGCCATGGACCCCCACCTACACCCCGACGAGTACCAGCGCCTGCGCGATGCGGCCCAGCGCCATGCCATGCAGTTGCGCCGGGAGGCGATTCGCGAAGCCCATGCCTGGGTGGCGCGGGGGCTTGTGCGCAGGACCCGCCGGGTTTTCCTCTTCCTGCGGACCCGGTCCGCACCCACAACCCCATTGACCCCGAAGGCCCCAACACCATGCCAACCCTTGTTCTGAAACTGACCCCGCTGCAAAACCCTGAGCGTTACCAGGCGCTGGCCAGCGCCCTCACCGACCTCACGGTCCAGCGGTTGGGCAAACGCCGCGAGGTGACTGCTGTGGTCATCGACGACCTGCCCCCTGCCCGCTGGCGTATCGGTGGTGCACCGGTGGCGCAACCCACGGCCTTGCTGGAGATCAGCATCACCGAGGGCACGAACTCCGAGGAGGAAAAGGCCGCCTTCATCGCTGCCGCGTTTGCCGAGCTGCAGCGCCAGCTGGCGGGGGATGGCGCCCTGGCCGCTGCGAGCTACGTGGTGGTGCGGGAGCTGCCCGCCAGCGACTGGGGCTATGGCGGGCGTACGCAGCAGGCGCGCAGATTGGCGCTCGCTGCTTGAGGTGGCCAGCGCCTGGCGTGCGGGTCAGGCCGCCACGCCGCGAAAGCGCTGCGCTGCCTGGCGGCTTACCTCGGCCAGCAGCTGCTCTTCGCTCTGGCGCTGGCGCAGCCAGCGGGCATCGTTCTGCCCCGCCTCGACTTCGGTGCGCAGCATGTGCATGGCGCTTGATGCGCCCTGTACGGCCGCGTGGCCTGCGATCTTGTCCATGGTGCGCAGGATGTGCTCGCGCAGCGGCATGTGGTCGCCCGTGGCCGGGTCCACATACACCGCGTCCATGCCAAACCTGCAGGCCTGGAAGCGGTTGTAGGTGTACACGAGGTAGTCGTCCTCTTCAGGCATGAAGGGCTGGTCGGCCAGGAACCACGCGCCCAGCGACTGCACGTAGCCTGCGAGGGCCGCAGCGCGCTCGATGGTGAGCGGCGTGTCGAACACGCGGATCTCGATGGTGCCGAACTCGGGCTTGGGGCGGATGTCCCAATAGAAGTCCTTCATGCTCTTGACCACGCCCGTGCGGGTCATCTTGTTGAAGTAGGTCGTGAAGTCGTCCCAGGTCAGCGCCATCGGGGCGCGGCCCGACAAGGGGAACGCGAACACCGAGTTGAGCCGGGCCGAGTCAAAGGCCGTGTCCTGCCCTTGCACGTAGGGGCTGGACGCCGACAGCGCAATGAAGTGCGGGATGTAGCGCGACATGCGGTGCAGCATCAGCAGCGCCGCATCCGCATCCGGGCAGCCAATGTGCACGTGCTGTCCGAAGATGGTGAACTGCTTGGACAGGTAGCCGTACAGCTCGGACAGCTCGCGAAAGCGCGGCTTGTCGTAGATGCGTCGCTCGTGCCACTGCTGGAACGGGTGCGTGCCGCCACCCACCACGGCAATGTTGAGCTTGTCGGCGCTTTTGACCAGCGCATCGCGGATGGGCGTGAGCTGGCCCAGCACCTCGCTGGCCGAGTGGCAGATGCCGGTGGAGATTTCGATCATGCTGTTCGTCATCTCGGGCACTACGCTACCGGGCAGCGGGGTTTTCTTCATGAGGCGCAGCATGTCCTCGGCGTAGGGCGCCAGGTCGTAGTCGTTGGTGTTGACCAGCTGCAGCTCCAGCTCGACGCCCAGCGTCAGCGGCTCGGAATGGGTGAAGGCTTCAAGACTCACGGGGGGACTCTCCGTTGTTGTTGTTGCTGCGGGTCAGGGGTGCCCAGGGTTTGGAGCTTTCGCCCGCACGGTAAATGGCCACGGTGGCAATGACGGCACCAAATACCTCCATCAGCAAGATGGCGGGCAGCGCCACACCCGCGATCACATGGCCGGTGGAAGGCGACGCGAGCACAAACTGCGAGGCGATCAGCAGGGCGATGGAGGACATGGGGGTCATCGCGCAGCCCACCCACAGCGCCTGCTTCCAGCTGGCGCCGCTGCCCACATTGCCCAGCGCCACGCCGGTGGCCTTGGCCAGCAGGCGCACGGCAATCAGGGCCAGCACCACGCCGGCCACGGGCGCGCTCCAGTCGGCCTGCGCTGCCACGGTGGAAACCAGCACGAACATCAGCATGGTGAGCAGGGACGATGCATTGCCCAGTTGCCGCGGCCAGGCCCAGGGGCGCGGATTGAGTTGCTTGAGCAGCATGCCCCCCAGCAGCGCGGCCAGTGGTGCCGAGCCCCCCATGTGAGCGGCCACTGCCGTGCCTGCAGCCACCAGGGCCAGGAACAGCATGGAGGTGTTTTCGCTGGTGGGGCTCATGAAGCGTAACGCCATGCGCAGCACCAGGGCCAGCACGGCGGCCACCACGATCGATACGCCCAGCACCACCACCACGGGCGAAACGGCCTCCAGCACGGTGAGGCTCTGGCGGTTGATGAGTTCTGCCTTGGCGCTGCCCAGGGTCAGGGCATACAGCGTGGAGAGTGTGGTGAGCACAATGGCGCGTTCGGTCACCGGGCCGGCGGCACGGGTGTCGGCCACCACACGGGTCAGCACTGCAGGAGATGCCGCCAGCGCCACCAGGGCCAGCGGGCCAGCCGCCTGGGGCGGCAGCTGCAGCCACACCAGCACCCAGTACACCGCGAAATAGGTCAGCACCGATTCGGCAATGCTCTGCACCAGCACCATGGGGTTGTGGCGGAACCAGCGCAGCGGGATACGGCCGCCACATTCGAACAGCACAATGGCCACGCCCAGCTCCAGCAGGAACAGGCCAATGCCCTGCAGCGGCCAGACTGCACCGCTGAAGCCTGCCAGGCCGGCTGCCGTGCCCACCAGCGAATAGCCCACCACCTTGGGCAGGCCGGTGTGGCGTTGGGTGAGATAGCCTGCCATGGCGGCTACCGCCAGCAGCAGTGACCATTGCACCGTGGGCAGCCCGGCCGAGGGGCGCAGCCACTGCGCCCAAAAGCTCAGGATTTCATTCATGTCATCGGACCTCTGCGTCAGACGGGCGCTGCCCGTTGGAGTGGAGGCCCCGGCGCACAGGCCCTCCGCGGATGGGACGGGGTGCGCTGGGGCGTTGGGCCCTTGAATTTACAGGCGGAAACACTCCGCCCTTGTAGGACAGAGGCGGCGGTTTCGCCTCAGCCCTGTGCCGTTGTCGCCAGCGGCCCCCGCCGCTCGGGCACAAAAAAGCTCAACGGCGCGGTGCGCAGGCGGGCGCGGATGGCGGCATAGATGCGCGAGCGGTCCACGCCGCTCACGTTCTGTGCACGCAGCGCCAGACTGAAGGCCAGATAAAAGCTCACCGACACATTCAGTGCGCCCAGGAACGGGAGCGAGGCTACCGCCCACCAGAACGCGGGCAACTGCAGCACCTGCAGACCCAGCGTGGCGCCAGCGGCCGCCACCTGCCCGGTGGAGAGGGTGACGTGCCGTACATCCAGCCCCAAGCCGAAAAACGCAGCGAAAGCAGGCACCAGGCCCAGCATGAAACCCAGCGAGATGTTGGCTGCAAAACCCGACAGGTTCTCGCGCAGGAAGCGCGCCCAGCGCGCGGCGCGCTCGGCACCTAATAGCCCGGTGATGCGCGGGTTGTAGTGCAAGGCCGAGTCCATGCGGTGCAGCACAAACCAGTTCTCTGTCCAGCCCGCGATGATGCTGGAGGCAAACAGCAGCACCCCGGTAAAGGCGGCAAAGAACAGCGACGGCCCCAGCAGGTGCAGGGACTCGAACACATGCTCGGCCTGCTTCTCGCTGATGGCCGGGTGGCCCGTGGCCAGTGCAATCAGTGCAGCCAGCGCCAGCACGGCCGGGAACACCACCAGCACATTGCCCAGCACAGCAGCCACCTGCGAGCGCACCAGGTGCGTGATCTCGTCCACGAACGACTCGATCGCATCGCCGGTGCCCAGCTCCTTGAGCTTGGCCGCCATGGCGGGCGCGGTCATGGCAGGTTGTTTGGTGGCCACCGTGAAGTGCAGCAACTGGATCAGCACAAAGCTCACGGCATAGTTGATGCCCGCCATGAAGCCGCCCCAGAAGGCCGAGAGCGCGAGCGCATACAGGCCAAACTTGATCAGTGTGGTGAAGGCCATCAGCGCACCGCCCCCTGCCGCCTTGCGCAGCATGGAGCGGTATTCGGTACTGGTGCGGGTGATGTAGTGCTCGCCCGTTTCGGCGCTGCGCTCGGCCACCTTGGCCGCCAGCAGCGAGGAGTTGGAGGCTAGCAGCGCGCGCAGGCTGCGCCGCTCCTGTCCCACCATCACCAGCTGTGCCATGAGTTGCGCCGCAGTGACTGCGGGCTGCGCGGACAGCAGGCAGTCGAGCAGCACGCGCACGCGCAAGATGCGCTCGCGCAGCTGCCGCAGCCGGAACACCAGCCCCACCGAAATGCCGTTGTCCTCGAAATGCGTATAGACGGTGGCAGCCGCCGCGCGGCAGGCCTCCAGGCGTTCGCGCAGGCGCTGGGCGGATGCGTCCAGCCGGTCGGGGGTGCGCAGTGCGTGCAGCACCTCGACCCGCAGGCTTTCCACGTCGCGGATGAGGGCGTGGAAGGGTTGTGCCTCCCGTGCAGATTCGCTCATGCGCAGCCGCAGTTCGGGTGCAAAGCCGGTCGAGAGGATTTGCCCTGCACAGTAGGTGATGGCGTCCAGCAAGGCGCGGTGCCAGCGTGTCGCGCCGCCTGCGCGCTCATCGGCGTTGTCCTGGGCCAGCAACATCACCAGGCGGTTCAGGGTGGCTTCATCCAGCGCGGCCAGCCATTGCGCGTCGAACGCACTGGGCAAGGCCAGCATGAACAGTTCGGACGCATCGATGGTCTCTGGGCTGCCCGGCAGCAGCTTGGTGCGCAGGCGTTCGGCCATCTCGCTGACCAGGGCGGTGCGGGGTGCAAAGCCAAAGTCCGCCAGCAAGGTGGTGATGTCTACCTGGTCCACCAGCGTCGCCCACCAGGCCTGCAGCCGCTGCTGAATATCGGGCCGCGCCGCGACTGCATCGATGAAAAGCTGCACTCGGCCCACCGCGGCAGGCACCGAATCACGCTTGCCGCGCACCCAGTCCAGCAGGTGGATGAGCCAGAGGTGGCGATCGGCCAGGTCGGCGGCAGGGTCCAGCGCCGCCAGCAGGTGGGCCAGGTCTTTGGGCTCGGCGCTATTTTTCATGGGTGGCCTGCTCCCACAGGAAAAGCCGCCCATCCGATGGATAGCGGTCCCATGGAGGGGTGGGCATGGGGGCTGTGGGAATGGTTCTTCAATGCAGCACCCGGCCGCTCAGGGGCTCACCCGACGGGCCGTGGCTGATCGCCTCCAGCACGAACAAGGGCACCGGGGTGTTGAAAGGCTCGCCATCTTCGGCCACGCAATGGAAGGTGCCGTGCATGGTGCCACTGGAGGTGCGCAGTCGACAGCCGCTGGTGTACTGGAACGACTCACCCGGCTTGAGCAGCGGCTGCTGTCCCACCACGCCCAGGCCCTTGACCTCTTCGGTGTGGCCGCGCGCGTCGCTGATGATCCAGTGTCGCGAGATCAGCTGGGCGGGCGCGTCCCCTGCGTTGGTGATGGTGATGGTGTAGGCGAAGCTGAACACCCCGGTGTCCGGCGCAGACTGCTCGGGCAGGTATTCGGGCAGCACTTCCACGTCAAACTGGTACTTTGGCATGGGCCGCATGGTAACCGTGCCGCCCCGTGTGTGGGCAACTCCCACGTGCCAAAACCCCAGTGGTTCTGCGCTTTGCGACAATCGGGGGATGAGCCGCACATTCCAAATCGCCCCCTCTATCCTTTCCGCCGACTTTGCCCGCCTGGGCGAGGAAGTGCGCAATGTCATTGCCGCTGGCGCCGACTGGATTCACTTTGACGTGATGGACAACCATTACGTGCCCAACCTGACGTTTGGCCCCATGGTCTGCCAGGCCTTGAAGCCCCACGCCAAAACGCCTGCGGGCGTGGCCGTGCCGATTGACGTGCACCTGATGATCCAGCCCGTGGATGCCTTGGCCGCTGCCTTTGCCGACGCGGGTGCTGACTACATCAGCTTCCACCCCGATGCCTCGGGCCATGTGCACCGCAGCATCCAGGCCATCCGGTCCAAAGGCGTCAAGCCTGGCCTGGTGTTCAATCCTGCCGAACCTCTGGACGTGCTGGACTGGGTGATCGACGACATCGACCTCATTCTCATCATGAGCGTGAACCCCGGCTTTGGCGGCCAGAGCTTTATCGACTCCGCGCTGCGCAAGATCGAAG
Organism: Acidovorax sp. 99; assembly: GCF_003096455.1. NCBI lineage: Bacteria > Pseudomonadati > Pseudomonadota > Betaproteobacteria > Burkholderiales > Comamonadaceae > Acidovorax > Acidovorax sp. 99. Next base: position 1,608,335 of record NZ_QEKU01000001.1, on the reverse strand, counting down.
CTGTGCGCAAGCGCATTGATGCTTCTGGCAAGGACATTCGTCTGGAAGTCGATGGCGGCATCAAGACCGACAACATCCGCCGCGTGGCTGACGCGGGCGCTGACACCTTTGTCGCAGGCAGCGCCATCTTTGGCAAGCCGGACTACCGGGGCGTGATCGACGCGATGCGTGTGGCTTTGGGCTGATCGCCTGGGTCACTGCGAAGATTGGGTGCGGATGCCTTTGTGACAGACCGCACCTAATGGGAGGTCAGGTTACTGTTGCGCAGGCACGGTGATGGTGGTCGTGGTCGATTCGCGCAGCACGCCGCCGCCTGAGACGGAGCCACTCGCCGGGCTGCTTTGCACGCGGCGCATGCAATCCGCCTGGTCAGCAGCCGTCTGGAACGCTGCACAACGCTGGGTGGCGTTGTCGGTGGCGGCGGCTCCAGGGGTGCTGAGATCGCCCTTGCGGGAAGCGTCCAGTGCGTTGTTGGCCTCGCGCAGGCAGGTGGCCAGGCTGTCCTGGGTGTTGTTGGTCATGCACTTTTCCCGCTCCTGCTCGTAGCGTGCCCGCGCGTCCTGCGGCGGCGTTTGAGCGGATGCGCCCGCACAGGCCAGCAGCACGGCCGCAGTGAATACAGAGGTGGCAAAGCGAAGGCGTTTCATGGAGGGCTCCTGAGGCAATGGCAGACGAAAGTCTGCACCTATGCCTGCAGGGTAGGCGCCGGGGCCATTTGCCCCTGTCGGACAGAGCCGCCCTTGCCCGTGCGCGCGCTTCGCTTCTTGGGCTGGGTCAGCCCAGGCGCTGAAAGGTCAGGATGAAGGCCACGCCATCAGACGTGTTGCGCGCATTGATGGTGCCGCCCATCTTGGCCATGTAGGTTTTGGCCACAAACAGCCCCTGGCCCCGGTGTTCGCCTTCGCCCAGCGGGGTGGGGCTGTCCGGGTCTGATACGCCCAGCTCAAAAATCCGCTCCAGCAGGTCTTCGGCAATGGTCGAGCCCTGGTTTTGCAGCGTGGCGCTGGCCGTGGATTCCGACGCGGTGAGCGTCAGCCTGATGGGGCTGCCCGTAGGGCGGTAGCGGTCGGCATTGCGCAGGATGTGGGTCACCACGTCTTCGAGCGCAAACTCGTCGGCCCGCACGATGACCGGGCCAGGGTGGCCTGGGCCCAGGTCGTACACCACATCCAGAATGCCCGCAAAGTGCGCGTTGTCGGCCACGTTGCGCAAGAAGGCATCCAGGTCCAGTCGGCCCTCGGGCACATCGGCGGCCTGCAGTGCCTCGGCGGGCGATGCTGTGCCATAGAGCACATGGATGGCCTGCTGCATGCGCTGCACATAGCGGTGGCCGGGGTCTTGTGGGCCGTTCAGCGCCATCAGCGACTGCAGGGGCGACATGATCTCGTGCCCCACGGCGTGCCACATGTCGCGTTCTTGCTGGGCGCGCAGTTGCTCCCGCTGCAGGTCGTCCTTCACGCGCTGCAGCAGGTCGGCCAGGCCCCCGGCCAGAATGCCCAGCTCGTCTGAGCCGCGCAGGTCCGACACATCCAGGTCGCCCAGCCGGGGGCCGGTGTGGCCAGGCTGCACGTTGTACGACACGGCGGCGGCGCGGCGGGTCAGGGCGGTCACGCGGCGGATCAGGCCCATCTCGACCACCAGCCAGGCCAGCGCAATGGCGCCCAGCATGGCGCCCAGGTACCACGACAGGCGCGTGGCCACAGCGGCCAGGCCTTGCTCCACGCCGCGCAGGTGGCCGGTGAAGTTGACCACGTAGTTGCCGGTGGGCGTGTCCAGAATGTCCAGGGCCGTGGGGGCGGCGGGCGTGGCTGCTGCCGGGCCCACGCCTGCGGCCTCCAGTGGCAGCCAGCGGATCAGGCGCAGCAGCCAGGGGGCTGAGGGATCGGCCTGCACTTCGACGCCCTTGAGGGTGATGGCGCTGGCCTCGTCACTGCCCAGCTTGCGGATTTGCACACGCTCGCCCGGCAGCAAGCTGCGCGAGAGGTCGCCCAGCGATGCGGCCAGCTGCGCGCCGGGCGCGTCGCTGTCGAACAGGGGTTTGGTGTCCTCGCCCGGCGCCAGCATCTCCACCCGCGCCCGCATCTGTCCCAAGTCTTCCGGCGGCCAGACCAAGCGCTCGTCCTTGCGGAACAGGGCCTCGCGGAATAGCTCGACGGGCAGGCGGATGGAGTAGTGGGTGCGGCGCAGGCAGTCGGTGGTGGTGGTCTCGCCAGCGGGCGAGCTGGCCGATGGGGGCGGCAGGTCGCGGCACTGGCCGTTTTGCCACAGCCAGCCGCGAAAGTCGCGCACCGGCCGCGCGCGGGCGTCGAGCTGCGGCGTGCCGTTGTCCACAAACCCCGTCAGGCGCCCGCGCACGGCCGCGCTGCCCTGTGAGGGCATGGCCTCGTACGGCGCAATCCAGCGGTAGGTGGTGCCCCGCATGTCGAGGCTGATGCGCGCGCGGTGCGCCTCGGCGGGCACCAAGGCGCCGCGCTCGCGGGGTATCAGCTCGCCTGCATAGAAGCTGCCCACCAGGTAAATGAAGCCGCCTGCATAGGGGTTGTTGCCAATCGCCGCGCACACCGAGGCGCCATCGGGGTACTGCACCGAGCAGCCCGCCATCTCCACGGCCTGTTGCGATTTTTGGGGGTCGTCAAAGTCGATGGCGGCGTAGGGCAGCAGCAGCGGCGCCAGCGGCGTCACGCCCTGGCCGAGGTGGCTGGCGTTGAGCAGCGCCAACTGGCCCGAGGGGTGGCGCAGCCGTGCCATGACCTCGGCCTGGCTGCGCACAAAACCGTGCTGGTAGGCCTGCCAGGCGCGTTCTTTTTCGTCCTTGAGCACCACCACGCTCAGCGCCACCGTGGCCAGGGCCAGCAGCATGAACACCCCGCGCACCAGAATGCGCAGGCGGAACGCGGGCAGGCCCAGGCGGGGCATTTCTAGGCGCGATATTTCAAGTGCGGGGTGCAGTAGGCGTTTCACTCCATTCCTCTCGCGTGAAAGTACCGTGCAGGGCGGTCAAAACTGGCATGGCCCAGGCCAGGGCCGCCGCGCAAGGGCCGCCCCGCCGCGCTGGCGGCGTCCCCCTGCCCGCATTGCGCAGCAATGCGAGAGCGGGGGGAAGGCCCGCAGGGCCTCAGGGGGGTGTTCACTTTACCGTCCAGCGGAAGCCGCGCATGGGCACGTTCTCAATGCCTTCAAATCCGGGGTCCACTTCGCGCAGCGCCTCGCGGATGGTGCTCACGTGCTTGCGCACGTTGTCGCGGTTGCGGCCGCTTTTCACCACCTCGAACAGTTCGTCATACGACACTACCTCGCCACTGCGCTGGTGCAGCGTGGCCAGGATGCGCTGGGCCGTGAGTGGCAGGTTGATGCGCTCGCCGCGCCAGGTGGGGGTGCGCTGCCACAGCGGGTCCAGCACCAGCGCATCGCCCACCGGGGCGGGGGCTGCACTGGCCGGGGTCTGTGCCTGCGTGGTGCGCAGGATGTCGAGAAAGGTCTCGATGAAATCGGCCTCTTCGAACGTGGTTTTCTGCAGGTAGTCCCACGCGTCCAGCGCTTTCATGATGCTGCGGTAGATGGCCGCAGGCATGGCCGACACCACCAGCACCGGCGTGCCCTGGCGCAGCTTGTTGATGGCGTTGATGAGGGCCACGCCCGCATGGCGCTCGCGGCCTAACTCGATGTCGAGCACCACGGCGTCGTAGTGCTCGCGGGCCAGCGCAGCTTCGGCCTCGTCGCGGGTGAACCACTGATCGATGACGATGCCGCTCTTGGCGCTGCGTATCCACCCGGCCAACTGGTTGCTGGTGGGCAGGTCGTCTTCGATCACGGCAATGCGGGTCATGGGCAGGGCGGGCAGTGGAGGGGTGGGCGGATTATCCCGGCGCCCCGTTCCGGGCGGTGTGAGTTTTTCTTCCGGGGCCGGAAGGTTCGTGCGGGCGGTGTGAGCGCATTGGGGGCTGCGCTGCGTTGTTGCTTCCGGGGTGGATCCGAACAATCGGTCCTCAATGAGCCAGCCATGACGGCGACTCAGACACCGACAACAACACCGAACCAACCTGAGAGAGAAACGCCATGAAAGCCACCTGGAACCGCATCGTGCAGACCCTGAAGGGCCGTCGTTCTAGCTCCTTGCCTGAAGCGGGTACGGAACCCGTGCTGGACGCTGATCTGCCAGGCAGCACGCTCACGGAAGACGCTGCGTTGGCCGCACCCTTGAACTGGGCCTACCTGCTGCCCACTGCCCGCACCGTGCGCTGGCTGACTGCTGGCGCGGTGGTGGCCGCCGCAGGCCTGATGGTGGTCCGCAACCCCCCGGTGCAACACCTGGCGCAAGGCGACCTGGGTGTGCGCCTGAACCAGTTCACCGGTGCCGTGAGCCTGTGGCGCGATGGCAGCGTGTGGGTGGTGCCCGGCCTGCACACGGTGCGGGTGTTCTCCCTGCGCGACCAGAGCTACCGTCCCGAAGCCATGCGCCAGGCCACGGGCAGCGCGCCGCTGCAGTCGGTAGAAGGCTTGTCGCTGGGGCTGGACCTGAGCGTGCGTTACGCCCTGGACCCCAACTCGCCCGCCGTCAAGGCCGGAAACCTGCCCGACAACGTGGGTGTCGACATCGTGGAGCCCGCCGTGCAAGGCTTGGTCTACAAGGTGTTTGCCCGCTACACCGTGCGCGAAATCTTCTCGTCCAAGCGCGCCGAAATTGCACAGATCATCGAAACCGAACTGCGTGCCCGCCTGGCTGCCGATGGCGTGACGCTGCGCAGCCTCCAGATCGGCAAGGTGGACCTGCCCGCGGAGTACCGCCGCGGCATGGACAGCCTGCTGGCCGAAGAGCTGGCGTCCGAAAAAATGCGCTACACGCTGGAGCTGAAAGACAAGCGTGTGAAGGAAACCGAGCTGGACGCCAACGCCGACAAGGTGCGTCGCGAAGTGGCCGCCGAAGCCGCCGCGCGTGAGCAGGTCATCGCTGCCAAGGCCCAGGAAGAGGCCATGAAGCACGTGCTGCCCTTCAAGCAACGCCAGATCGAACAGCGCCAGCTCGAAGCTGAAGCTGAACGCGTGGCCCGCGTCAAAGCCGCAGAGGGCAGTGCCCAGGCCCGCCGCATCGAAGCCAACGGCGAGGCCGACGCCCGTCAGAAGCTGGCCGAGGCCGAAGCCTACCGCATGGACCGCGTGGGCAAGGTCAACGCCGAGCAAATGGCCCGCGAAGGCGCACTGGTGACCAAACACCCGCTGCTCATTCAGAAGACGCTGGCCGACAAGCTCTCGGACAAGATCCAGGTCATCATCGCGCCCCCGCCCACCAATGGCGACTTCATTGGTGCCGCACTGCTGGGCGGTAACCGCAACGCCCAGGCCGGGGCCGCACAGGCTGCAGCCGTGGCCGACGACGTCACCACCACCCAAGCCGTGGAGCAGTGAACATGAACGCGACCTTCGCAACTTTGTTGGCAGCCGTGGCGAGCGCCGCAGTGACCGTGGCGGCCGTGGCCGCCCCCCAGCCATCGCCCGGCGCCCAGGGCAGCGCCATCGTGGTGCAAGACCAGGCCAGCCTGCGCGCCGCACCCCGTGACGGAGCCCAGCAGCAGGCCAGCCTGTGGCAGGGCGAAGTGCTCGAAGTGCGCGGCGAACGCCTCGACTATTTGCAGGTGTGGGACCACAAGCGTGAGCGCGGTGGCTTCATCCGCGCCAGCGATGTGCGCCGCGTGGCCCTGACCGATGCAGAAGGCCCCGCGCTGCTGGCCGTGATGCGCTTTGTGCAGGACACGCCGGGCGCCGAAGCGATGGGCATTGGCCTCACCGCCGCCTACCTGCAAGCCGCGCCCGCCAAGGCCCTGGCGGGTGTGGAGGGTGCCCAGGCTTTCGATGCCCTGGGCACCTTTGCCGACCGCCTGGCGCGCCGTGCCTCAGTGGCCGTTCCGGGCAAGGCCTCGGGCGCTACCTTGTCGGCCCACCTGGATGTGGCCAATGGCTACGGCGTGCGCTTTGCCACCTACGAGGTCGAAGGCCGCATGCAGGTCTGCTACGAGGGCGAGGCCTTTCGCCGCCTGCTGGCCATGCCCGTGGCCGATGCCGAGCAGCGCGCCCGTGCCGTCCTGGCGCTGACCCGCCCCGAATGCATCAACCCCGACCTGCCCGCACACGAGCGTGCCAAGGTCACCACCTGGCAGGCTGAGGTACTGGAGCGCGTGGACGTGGCGGGCCTGCCCGGCTACCTGCGCAACCGCGTGCAGATGCGGCGCGCCAGCGTGTGGGGCGCCGCAGCTTTCCAGCAAGCCCGCAAGAACGCAGCCGACCTGGCCGTGGCCGCAGCCGCAGCACGCGCCCTGACGGAATTCACCGGCGTGAGCAAGGCCGACCTGCCCGACGAAGACCAGAGCGCCTACAACGACGCTGCCATGCGGGTGAGCGCCGTACGCTGGGCGCTGGTGCCTGCTGCGGCGCCTGTCGCGACCGCCGCCGGAGCCCGCCCCACACTGCTGACCGAACCCGGCACCCCCGGCGAAACCTGCGTGCTGCTGGTGGACGCGCAGCACAGCGCCAAGGCGCCACTGCTGCGCCGCTGCACCTACGGCGTGGTGTGGACTGCATCGGCCAGCACCAACCGCGAAGGAACAGCCCTGACCCTGGCCGTGCAGCCCATGGAAGGCTGGCGCGAGCTGTGGGTGCTGCGCAAAACGGAAGGTGGCTGGCTGGCCGATGTGCTGCCGCCCGCCGCCGCAACGCCCGAGACCGGCGTGGCCGAATGGGCGGGCTGGGTGCCCGGCGGCCAGCAGATGCTGGTGGCACGCGAAGCCCGGGGCCAGGGCCGCTACCGCAAGAGTTTTGAGGTGGTGCGGCTGGAGGGCTTGACCACCGAGCGCGTGACGGGCGATGTGGCAGCGCTGCCCCTGTTCCAGCGCTGGCAAGACCCAGCGTGGAAGCGCGAGACGCTCAGTCTGCGGTGAGCGAAGCAAGGCAGACCAGGGGAGGATTTGACGGGTTCCGTAAACTTGGTCCCGTCTTCTCTTTCCGAATGCTTGCCCAATGTCTCTCGCCGTTACCCCCCCGCTGTCCACATTGCTCACCGGCGTGGACGCCGCCATCATCGACCTGGACGGAACCATGGTGGACACCATGGGTGATTTCAACGAGGCACTGAACCGCATGCTGCGCGAACTGGAGCTGCCGTCGATAGCGGCACAGACCATCGAGCACATGGTGGGCAAGGGGTCGGAGCATTTGCTGCGTTCAGTGCTCCACCACGTGCTGGCGCAGATAAATCATGCCTCTATTGCTACTGAAATTGAAGCGTTGTATCCATCGGCCTGGGCCAGCTACCAACGCCACTATCTCGCCATCAATGGCCAGTATGCCGGGGTGTATGACGGTGTGGAGGCGGGGCTCCAGGCTTTGCGCGCCCGGGGTCTGCGTCTCGCCTGTCTGACCAACAAGCCCCGGGACTTTGCGCTGCCCTTGCTGCAGTCCAAGGGGCTTGACGGCTATTTCGAGAAGGTCTTCGGTGGCGACTCGTTCGAGCGCAAGAAGCCCGATCCGTTGCCGTTGCTCAAGACCTGCGAAGCCTTGGGCACCGACCCCGCGCGCACGCTCATGGTGGGCGACTCCAGCAACGATGCGCAGGCCGCGCGGGCTGCGGGCTGCCCGGTGGTGCTGGTCACCTATGGCTACAACCACGGCCAGCCCGTGCGGGCCGTGGATGCCGATGGTTTTGTGGATGCGCTGGCGCAGCTCGCCTGAGCTGGCCGAGCCTGCCTGTTCAGGCGGTCAGCTGGCGCGGCGCCACGCTGCGGTAGTCCAGACGTGATGACGCGGGGGGATTGCTGCGCACGGGGGCGGGCGCGGTGCTGCTGGGGCGCGTGGCGTTGTCCGAGAGGCGGAACACTGCCACGGCATCCACCAGCTGGCCGGCCTGGGTCTTGAGGCTATCGGCGGCTGCGGCGCTTTGTTCCACCAGGGCGGCGTTTTGCTGGGTGGCCTGGTCCATCTGCGTGATGGCCTCGCCGACCTGTGAGACGCCCTGGCTCTGTTCGCTGCTGGCGGCGCTGATTTCGCCCATGATGTCAGTCACGCGGCGGATGGCGCTGACCACCTCGGTCATGGTGGCGCCGGCCTTGTCCACCAGGGCCGTGCCACGCTCCACGCGTTCCACGCTGGTTCCAATCAGACCCTTGATCTCCTTGGCGGCCTCGGCGCTGCGTTGTGCCAGGCTGCGCACCTCGCCCGCCACCACCGCAAAGCCACGGCCCTGTTCGCCCGCGCGGGCGGCCTCCACGGCCGCGTTCAGCGCCAGGATGTTGGTCTGGAAGGCGATGCCGTCGATGACGCTGATGATGTCGGCGATCTTGCGGCTGCTGTCGTTGATGCCCTTCATGGTGTCCACCACCTCGGCCACCACGTCGCCGCCCTGCACGGCCACGGTGCTGGCACTCATGGCCAGCTGGTTGGCGGTGCGGGCGTTGTCGGCGTTCTGGCGCACGGTGGAGCCCAGCTCTTCCATGGAGGCTGCGGTTTCCTCCAGTGCGCTGGCCTGCTGTTCTGTGCGGGCACTCAGGTCGTTGTTGCCTGACGCAATCTCGGCACTGGCCGTGGCCACGCCCTCGGCGCTGTTGCGCACGTTGCCCACGATGGTGGCCAGGCGCGATTGCATGGTGGACAGTGCTTGGAGCAACTGGCCGGTTTCGTCATTGCCGCTGGTGGTAATGGGGTGGGTCAGGTCGCCATCTGCAATGCTTTCGGCGGCTTGTTGGCCTTGCTGCAAGGGGCGCACGATGGAGCGCGTGACGGTCAGGCCCATCAATGCGCCGAGCGCGACGGCCACCAGCGTGCCTACGCCCAACAGCACCTGGCTGGCTTTGGCCAGGGTGGAGGTGTCTGCCTGGCTTTCGGCCAGCTGGGCGGCCATGGTTTTGCGCAGGTCGTCGAGGGATTGAAGGTATTTGTCGGCCAGCGGGCGCAGGTCTTTGTCCACGAGGGCGGGCACGTTGGGTTCGCCACCGCGGTGCAGTTCCCGGATTTCGTTGAGCTTGTCGTTGTAGGCCTGCCGGGCCGTCGCAATTGCGGCCAGAAGCCCCTTGGCCTGGTCGCCTTGCACCAGTGCCTCAATGCGCTTGACCTTGGCTTCCATGCCCTTCGCCGTCGCCTGGGTATCGGCGGTGAGCTTGTCCATGTAGTCGCGGTCGATGGCCTTGAGGAAGGCCTCGGTGCGTACCCAGTTCAGCCGGATGTCTGACGCCCAGTCCTCCACAAGGGTTTGCTGCTCGATCTCCTGCGTGGCGACGCGCTCGCTGGCACTTTGCAGGCTGGCAATGCGCCACATCCCTGTGGCCGCAATGAGAGCCGTGATGAGAAGAATGGCGCCGAAGGATGCGCCCAGGCGCAAGCCGACGGAAAGGTTGCTGAGTTTCATGGTGGTGTCTGGCGCGAAGGAGGGCAGGGATCACAAGGGGCGTTACAGACGGCTCGTTGCGGGGCGCGGGTAGCGCATAAAACTCGGTTCAGGCCGTGGCCTCGGGCGCTGCGGGTGTGCGCAGTGGGAGGCCGGTTGTCGCGTCGTCGGAAGTCTCAAACAGATGGGAAATGGCTGTGGCACAAAGTAAGAGGCAGGCTACTCCCGGGTAGAGGGCGCGTCTGTCGGACGCGCGACAACTGGGGCCGGGAGAGCGTGGGTGTTTGCCCTAGGACAACTAGGACGATGACTGGGCGGTCTTGCCCAGCAACGCGTCCTTGAGCTTCCAGTCAGCTGGCGCATTGCCCAGCCAGATACCCAGCAACGCGTTGAAGAACTCGGGTTCCTTGAAGGGCTCTCCCTGCGGCTTGCCCTTGACGGTGATGATCGTGCCGGTACCCGGAATCCAGTCGATCTGGAACTGGTCTCCCGCCACCAGCTTCTTGTGGTCCGAGAAGATCTGGCTCATGCGGAGCACGCCAGGAATGAGCTTGGAGAATGCCGCGCGGTCCATGTTGTCCTCCATGCCGCGCGAGAACAGCTTGCCCAGCTCGGTGGAGTCGATGTCGCGCAGCATGGTGATGCTCATGCGCTTGGGGCCCTTCTGGGCCATGACGTCGGCGGGTGTGCCAGCTTTCTTTTCAAGATACAGCCCCGCCGTGTACACCTTGAACACTGCCTTGTAGCGCACCCCTGCGCCGTTGAGCTGCAGGGTGCTGCCGCTCAGGCTGGCGGTTTCTTCGTACTTCACGTCGGCCACGGTAATGGGCTGGGCAATGGCACTGGCTGCCAACAGGCAAGCTCCCGCCATCACAGCGCATCGCGTCAGGAATTTCATGCGCAGCTCCTTAAAAAAGAACGGTCGTTCGTTTCAAATTGTTGCAGCGCTCCTGTCGGGCCGCAACAGGGTTTTCGAGCGGTTGTGCGATCTCGCTGTGAGGGCTGTCAAATCAGCCCGCTAAAAAAGCTTTGCTACACTTTGGCCCATGTTCATTCACCACGTGTTCATCACAGGTTGCAGCGACCGGGGAGCCTGGCCCTGGCGTCAGCCTGTCGCTTTGAACGCCTGATGGCACCTGGGCAGCAGCCCCAGCGTGCACCCGTGGCCTCCACCCGGATGCGGTGAGGCCGATTGAATGGACCGCAGCGCCCCTTTTTCATTGCACAGGGACACGCGCTGCGACAGCTGGGAGCCCTCCCCGTGATCACAGAACTTGAATTCAAAAGCCTGGCCAGCGAAGGCTATAACCGCATTCCGCTCATGGCCGAGGCCTTTGCGGACCTGGAAACTCCGCTCTCGCTCTATCTGAAGCTGGCGCACACCAAAGACGGCGGCAAGCACAGCTTCCTGCTCGAATCCGTGGTGGGCGGCGAGCGCTTCGGGCGCTACAGCTTCATTGGCCTGCCCGCCCGCACCCTGCTGCGCGCCAGCGGCTTTGGCGACCAGGCCAGGACCGAGGTGGTGACCGACGGTCAGGTGGTCGAGACCGCGCAAGGCAACCCGCTCGATTTCATTGAGGCCTACCAAAAGCGTTTCAAAGTGGCTTTGCGCCCCGGCCTGCCGCGCTTCTGCGGTGGCCTGGCCGGTTACTTCGGCTACGACGCGGTGCGCTACATCGAAAAGAAGCTGGAGACCACCTGCCCACCCGATACCCTGGGCTGCCCCGACATCCTGCTGCTGCAGTGCGAGGAGCTGGCCGTCATCGACAACCTCTCGGGCAAGCTGTACCTCATTGTCTACGCCGACCCGGCCCAGCCCGAGGCCTACGCCAAGGCCAAGAAGCGCCTGCGCGAGCTGAAAGAGCAGCTCAAGTATTCGGTGAGCGCCCCCGTGGTCAAGGCCACCGAAAGCCACCCCGCCCAGCGCGACTTTGCCAAGGCTGACTACCTGGCCGCCGTGGAGCGCGCCAAGGAGCTGATCGCTGCGGGCGATTTCATGCAGGTGCAGGTGGGCCAGCGCATCCACAAGCGCTACACCGAGTCGCCTCTGTCGCTGTACCGCGCGCTGCGTTCGCTGAACCCGTCGCCGTACATGTACTTCTACGACTTTGGCGACTTCCACGTGGTGGGCGCCAGCCCCGAGATCCTGGTGCGCCAGGAGAAGACCGACGAAGGCACCAAGGTCACCATCCGCCCGCTGGCTGGCACCCGCCCGCGCGGCGCCACACCCGAGAAGGACAAGGCCACCGAGGTTGAACTCATCAACGACCCCAAGGAACGCGCCGAACACGTGATGCTGATCGACCTGGCGCGCAACGACATCGGCCGCATTGCCAAAACGGGCACCGTGAAGGTGACCGAGGCCTTTGCAGTGGAGCGCTACAGCCACGTGATGCACATCGTGAGCAACGTGGAAGGCATCCTGCACGACGGCATGACCAGCATGGATGTGCTCAAGGCCACCTTCCCCGCCGGCACACTCACCGGCGCGCCCAAGGTGCACGCCATGGAGCTCATCGACCAGCTGGAACCCACCAAGCGCGGCCTGTACGGCGGCGCCTGCGGCTACCTGAGCTACGCGGGCGACATGGACGTGGCGATTGCGATCCGTACCGGCATCATCAAGAACGGCACGCTCTACGTGCAGGCGGCAGCCGGTGTGGTGGCTGACTCGGTGCCCGAGCTGGAATGGAAAGAAACCGAACACAAGGCCCGTGCGCTGCTGCGCGCCGCCGAACTGGTCGAGGAGGGGCTGGAATGACCCTCGCTATCACCCGAGTCAAACCCTGCGCCACCATGCAGGACGTGCGCCGCGAAGTGAACGCGCTGGACGACGTCCTGGTGCCCTTGCTGGTGGAGCGCGTGGGCTACATGACCCAGGCCGCCCGCATCAAGCAAGGTGTGGAACAGGTGCGCGATGAAGCGCGCATCGAGGCCATCGTGGCCCGCGTGCGCGAGCGCGCCCAGGCCGAAGGCGGTGACGCCGACGTGATGGAAGCCATCTACCGCAGCCTCATGGAAGCCTGCATTGCCTATGAACACCGCGAGTTCGCCCGTCTGCGCGAGCCCGCCCTTGCCGGGAGCGCCGCATGACTAAACTCTTGATGGTCGATAACTACGACAGCTTTACCTACAACATCGTCCAGTACTTTGGTGAACTGGGCGCCGAGGTCGAGGTGTTCCGCAACGACGAGATCACCGTGGCCGAGATCGAGGCGCGTCTCAACGCGGGCCAGCTCGACCGCCTCGTCATCTCGCCCGGCCCTTGCTCGCCTGCGGAGGCGGGTATCTCCGTGGCCGCGATCAAGCACTTTGCCGGCAAGCTGCCCATTCTGGGCGTGTGCCTGGGCCACCAGAGCATTGGCGCGGCCTTCGGCGGCAACATCATCCGCGCGCAGGAGCTGATGCACGGCAAGACCAGCGTCATCACCACCACGCAAAAGGGCGTGTTTGCCGGGTTGCCCGAGCAGTTCACCGTCAACCGCTACCACTCGCTGGCCATCGAGCGCGCCACCTGCCCCGATGTGCTGAAGGTGACGGCCTGGACGGAGGACGGCGAGATCATGGGCGTACGCCACAAGACGCTGGCGATCGAAGGCGTGCAGTTCCATCCCGAAAGCATCCTCACCGAACACGGCCACGCCATGCTGAAGAACTTTCTGGAGCAGCGCACATGATGATTGACGCCCACCAGTTGGTGATGTTCATTGCCGCAGGCTGGCTGCTCAACCTCACGCCAGGCCCCGATGTGCTTTACATCGTGACCAACGCGCTCAAGACCGGCACCCGCGCGGGCATCGTGGCGGGGCTGGGCATCACGGCTGGGTGTTTTGTGCACATCTTTGCGGCCGCCGTGGGCGTGGGCGCGCTGCTGGCCGCATCGGCCACGGCGTTTACCGTGCTCAAGTGGATCGGTGCAGCGTACCTGATGTGGATGGGTGTGCGCATGCTGTTGTCCAAGCCCGGTGCTGATGGCGGTAACAGCGCAGCGCTGGCAGCCGCGCAGGCGGCCCCTGCGCAGCACACACCGCTGCGCAAGGTGTTCCTCGGTGGCTTCTGGACCAATGTGCTCAACCCCAAGGTCGCGATCTTCTTCCTGGCCTTTGTGCCGCAGTTCATCGCGCCGGGCGCGGACAACAAGGCGCTGGCCTTTGTGCTGTTGGGCGTGCTGTTCAACCTCAACGCCGTCCCCGTCAATGTGGGCTGGGCGCTGGCGGCATCGTGGATGGCACGGCGCGCCGGGGTGATCCAGCGCGGCATGCACTGGCTGGACCGCGTGGCCGGTGCCATGTTCATCGGCTTCGGGCTCAAGCTGGCCTTCACAGACCAGCCCTCTGCATAAATACCAGGAGACATTCCATGCCCATTACCCCCCAAGAAGCGCTGCAGCGCACCATCGAGCACCGCGAAATCTTCCACGACGAGATGCTGCACCTGATGCGGCTCATCATGAACGGCGAACTCTCGCCCGTCATGACCGCGTCCATCATCACCGGCCTGCGCGTGAAGAAGGAAACCATCGGCGAGATCACCGCTGCCGCGCAGGTGATGCGCGAGTTCAGCACCAAGGTGCACGTCAAGGACGCGACCCACATGGTGGACATCGTGGGTACGGGCGGCGACGGAGCCAACACCTTCAACATCTCCACCTGCTCGATGTTCGTGGCCGCCGCAGCGGGCGCCAAGGTCAGCAAACATGGCGGGCGCGGTGTGTCGAGCAAAAGCGGCAGCGCCGATGTGATGGAGGCCCTGGGCATCCACATCAACCTCAAGCCCGAGCAGATCGCCCAGTGCATCGCTGAAGTCGGCATCGGCTTCATGTTTGCGCCCAACCACCACCCCGCCATGAAAAACGTGGCCCCGGTGCGCAAGGAACTGGGCGTGCGCACCATCTTCAACATCCTGGGCCCGCTGACCAACCCGGCCGGTGCGCCAAACATCCTGATGGGCGTGTTCCACCCCGACCTCGTCGGTATCCAGGTGCGCGCGCTGCAGCGCCTGGGCGCCGAACACGCGCTGGTGGTGTACGGCCGCGATGGCATGGACGAAGTGAGCCTGGGCGCCGCCACGCTGGTGGGTGAGCTGAAGAACGGCCAGATCACCGAATACGAGATCCACCCTGAAGACTTCGGCCTGCCGATGGCCAGCAACCGCGCCCTCAAGGTCGAAACACCCGAGCAGTCGCGTGAGATGCTGATCGGCGTGCTGAAGGGCGAACCCGGTGCCGCGCAGGACATCGTCTGCCTGAATGCAGGCGTGGCCCTCTATGCCGCCAACGTGGCCGAGTCCATCCAGGCGGGCATTGCCAAGGCACGCGCTGCGATTGCCTCCGGCGCCGCGCTGGCCAAGCTGGAGCAGGTGGTCACCCGCACGCATGCGCTGGCCACAGCGGTCTGATACGGCGGCCTGACCCAGCCATGTGGCACGACCCGGGCACCTGGATCGCACTGGGCGTCTCTGCCCTGTTCATCGTGGCCGGGGTCGTGATGCACCGCGTGTTCACCCGCATTCTGAAACAGGGCTCCGCTGAGCCCACTGAAACCGACAAGGCAGCCAACCATGAGCAGTGACATCCTCAACAAGATCGTGGCCGTCAAGCACGAAGAAGTGGCCGCCGCCAAGAAGCGCCAGCCGTTCGACGCCATGCGCGCCGATGCGGAGAGCCGCGTGCTCACGCGCGACTTTGAAGGCGCGCTGCGGACCAAGATCGCCAAGGGCCAGGCGGCGGTGATTGCCGAGGTCAAGAAAGCCAGCCCCAGCAAGGGCGTGCTGCGCGCTGACTTCGAGCCCGCTGACATTGCGCAAAGCTATATGGAAGGCGATGGCAAGGTCAGCGCGGCCTGCCTGTCGGTGCTGACCGACCGGCAGTTCTTTCAGGGCCAGCCGGACTACCTGAAGCAGGCACGCGCGAGCACCCTGCTGCCCGTGCTGCGCAAGGACTTCATGGTGGATGCGTACCAGATCTACGAATCCCGCGCCATGGGCGCCGATGCCATCCTGCTGATCGCTGCCTGCCTGGATGACGCCCAGATGGCTGACTTCGAGGCCATTGCCCGCAGCCTGGACATGGCGGTGCTGGTGGAGGTGCATGACCGCGCCGAACTGGAGCGCGCGCTCAAGCTCAAGACCCCGCTGGTGGGCATCAACAACCGCAACCTGCGCACGTTTGAAGTCACGCTGGACACCACCCTGGGCATGCTCAAGGATGTGCCTGCGGACCGTTTGCTGGTCACCGAGTCCGGCATCCTCAAGCCTGCCGATGTGAAGACCATGCGCGACGCGGGTGTGCACGCCTTTCTGGTGGGCGAGGCCTTCATGCGCGCCGACGACCCCGGCCTGGCGCTGGCCAAGCTGTTTGCTTGACAGTGATCGATCACTATGTTTTTGATAGCTGCTGGAGCATATTTAAATAGCGCTACCAGCCCATTTCGCCATGAATCCCTCTGAAATGCCCGCCACGCAACTCCAGACGGCCCAACCCGCCGACTGGCCGGTGGCCCCTGGCTGGCAGCCCTTGGTGGACGCCTTTTTTGCAGGCGCGCGTGGGCAGGCGTTGCTCGCTCACTTGCAGGCGCGGCTGCAGGCGGGAGCAGCGATCTTTCCGCCCCAGCCGTTGCGCGCGCTGGACCTGACGCCACCCGAAGACGTGCGCGTGGTCATCCTGGGGCAGGACCCGTACCACGGCCGGGGCCAGGCCGAGGGTCTGGCATTTTCGGTGGCGCCGGGCGTGCGGCTGCCGCCCTCGCTGCAGAACATCTTCAAGGAAATGCAGCGCGACCTGGGGGTGGCGTTTCCCCCGTTCCCGAACCCCGGCGGTAGCCTGGTCAAGTGGGCAAAGAATGGCGTGCTGCTGCTCAACACCTGCCTCACGGTGGAAGAGGGCCAGGCCGCCAGCCATGCGGGCAAGGGCTGGGAAGAGCTGACCGACACCGTCATCCGCCACGTGGCCGAGGGCCCGCGTCCGGTGGTGTTCATGCTCTGGGGCTCGCACGCACAGGGAAAGCGCGCGTGGATCCCCGCAGACCGGGGGCACCTGGTGCTCACGTCCAACCACCCCTCGCCGTTGTCGGCGCTGCGCCCGCCCGTGCCCTTCATTGGCAACGGGCACTTTGGCAAGGCGCGGGATTTTCGCGCGCAGCACGGTTACTGAGCAGGGTTCGCAACACCGCGCGCGCGCCATGACCGACGCAGACGTGGAGGCGCAAATCTTTGCCTTGCTGGCGCAGCGCAAGCCGCACACGACGATCTGCCCGTCAGAGGTCGCTCGGGCGTTGGTGCCAGAGGGCGGTGACTGGCGCCACTACATGCCTCAAGTCAGGCAGGTGGCGCAGGTTTTGGCACATCAGCACCGCCTGCGCGTCACGCGCGGCGGGGTGCTGGTGGATGCCACGGCGCCCGGCGGCCCGATTCGCCTCGGCCGGCCGATGGATGACCAGCCCAGCGACTAACCCGCGCCAAGGCCTACCACGGCTGCGGTAGCCGTTCCTTGAGCAGTTCCAGAAACGCCTGCGCCGCCACCGGCAGGCTGCGCCCGGCCAGGGTCTGGATCTCGATGTCGCGCAGGTCCATGCCGGGGTCGCTGATGGGCAGGGCCACGATGGCGCCTTCGGCCACCAGGTGGCGCACGGCGATCTCGCTGGCCACGGACAGTCCGCCGCCCAGCTGCACAAAGTTGACCACCGTCTTGGCGTGGTTGCTGATGAGCACGGCTTCGAGCTGCAGGCCCTGGCGGCTGCAGACGATGTCGATCATCTGGCGCACCGTGGTTTCGGCCGGGGGCAGGGCCAGCGGGTACCCGGCCATCTGCGCCAGGGTCACGCTGCCTGTGCTGGCCAGTGGGTGGCCCGGGGGCAGCAGGGCCAGCACCGGCGCGCTCTGGCGGTAGGCCACGTCGATGTCCTTGTGCGGTGCGCGGCTGAAGCACAGGCCGATGTCGGCTGCGCCGCTGCGCACGGCGTCGGGCACCTGGGCCGTGGGCAAGGCGATGACGCTGAACTGCACCCCTGCGTACGTGCGCTGGAACTCCACGCACAGGCGCGGCACCAGCTCGTTCGCGAACGCATCCGATGTGGCCAGGCGCACCTGCCCCGCACGCAGGCCCTGCAGCGCGCCGATCTCGCCCAGCGCGCGCTCGGCGTCCAGCAACGTGCGGCGCGCGTGCACCGCCAGGATCTCGCCCGCCGCTGTCAGCACCATGCCGCGCGGGTGGCGCTCAAAGAGGGGCGTGCCCAGCTGGGCCTCCAGCCCTGCGATCTGGCGGCTCAGTGCCGAGGCGGCCACATGCAGGCGGGCCGAGGCCTCGGTGAGCGATCCACTCTGCGCCACGGCCAGAAAGTAGCGCAGGGTGGTGTCTTGCAGCAGGTGGGGACGCATGGAGGAAGGGGCGGAGAGGGAGGTGTTCAGTATGCGCCGGTTTGCCGTGGTGGCAAAGCAGCTTGCTGAAATGCTGGTGGTCAAGCAAGGCGCAGCTTCCTAAGATGGTTCCATCCTCTGTTGTGTCCGATTTCTTTGCGGGAGTGCTCTGTATGCGTCTACTTTCCTGGGGCCGTGGTGTCTGGGGCCTGGCCGGCCTGCTGGTGCTGGCATCTGCCGCGCAGGCACAAGCCAACTGGCCGGATCGCCCGGTGCGGGTGATCGTGCCCTTCCCCGCCAGCGGCGCGACCGACCTGGTGGCCCGCACCGTCACCCAGCGCGTCGCGGCCGACCTGGGACAGCAACTGGTGGTGGACAACAAGCCCGGCGCTGGCGGCACCCTGGGCACGGCCGAGGCGGCCAAGGCCGCACCCGACGGCTACACCCTGCTGCTGACCACGAGCAGCACACATGCCATCTCGCCCCACCTCATGCCCAAGCTGGCTTATGACCCGCGCAAGGACTTCACGCCGGTGGCCCATGTGGCCGACGCACCCAGCGTGCTGCTGGTCACCAACAGCCTGCCGGTCAAGACCGTGGGCGAGCTGATTGCGTATGCCAAGGCCCATCCCGGCAAGCTCAACTACGCCACCAGCGGCAACGGCACCATCGTGCACCTGAACACGGCCGCCTTCAGCGCCCAGGCGGGAGTGGAGATGACGCACATCCCCTACAAGGGCACGGCCCTGGCTATCCCTGATCTGATCGCCGGGCAGACGCATGTGCTGTTTGACTCGCTGCCCACCGGCATGCCGCACGCCAAGGCCGGCCGCCTGCGCGCCATCGCGGTGACCAGCGAAAAGCGCAGCACCCTGGCGCCCGAGCTGCCCACGCTGGCCGAATCTGGCCTGCCCGGCTATTCGTCGGTGACCTGGTTTGGCGTGTACCTGCCTGCCGGGGCATCCCCCGCGCTGGTGGAGAAGGTGCACAAGGCCTTCGCCAGAGCCGTGCAGGCGCCCGAAGTGGCCGAGAGCCTGGCCAAGCTGGGCGTGGAGCCCGCCGCACCGCGCACGCCCGCGCAGTTTGGTGCCATGGTGCAGGCCGACAGCAACCGCTGGGCGACGGTGATTCGCCAGCACAAAATAACCCTGGAGTGACATCCCCCTGAGGGTTGCCACTCGGTGCGTCCGCCAGAGGCGGCCGCTCTTCGATGCCGTCCAAGCCTACGAAAGTAGGCTTGGAGCCGCGGCTCTCAGCCCCTTCTCTTGAATGGCGTTGCCATTCGGGAAGGGGGACGACGCCCTCGGTGCGGGGCGGCCCTTCCTCGGCGTCCCTCGCTTTGCGCCGCGCCGGTTTCATGCAGCCCGCCCTGTGCGGGGCAACAGAGTCAGAACGCTATGAATACCCCATCCCTCGACTGGTCCCTTCCCTACGCCTCCAACCGCAGTGCGGTCATGGGCCGCAACGTGGTCTCCACTTCGCAGCCGCTGGCCGCGCAGGCGGGCCTGCGCATGCTGCTGGCGGGTGGCAACGCGGTGGACGCCGCCATTGCCGCTGCCATGGCGCTCACGGTGGTGGAGCCCACGGGCTGCGGCCTGGGCAGCGACGGGTTTGCCATCGTGTGGGATGGCAAGGAGCTGCACGGCCTCAATGCCTCGGGCCGCTCGCCTGCGGCATGGACGCCTGAATACTTCGAGAAGCTGGGCGGCATTCCCGAAACGGGCTGGAACGCCGTCACCGTGCCGGGCGCCGTGTCGGCCTGGGTGGCGCTGTCCAAGCGCCTGGGCAAGCTGCCGTTTGCGCAGCTGGCGCAGCCCGCCATCGACTACGCGCGCAATGGCTTTCCGGTGTCGCCCACCATCGCCCGCCTGTGGGCGCTGGGCGCGGCCAAGCTGGGCACGCAACCCGGGTTTGCCGAGTGCTTCATGCCGAATGGTCGGGTGCCTAAGGCAGGTGAAATCTTTCGCAGTGAAGCCCATGCGCGCACGCTGGAGCTGATTGCCGAAACCGAGGGCGAGGCCTTCTACCGGGGCGTGATTGCCGAACGCATTGCCGCCCATGCGCAAGCCAACGGCGGCGCGATGACGATGGCCGACCTGGCCGCACACCAGGCCGACTGGGTGGGCACCATCCAGCAGCGGTTTGGTGACTCGGTCATCCATGAGATCCCGCCCAACGGCCAGGGCATTGCCGCACTGATGGCGCTGGGCATGCTCGACGCACACGGCATTGGCGCGCACCCGGTGGACGATGTGGAGACCGTGCACGCCAGCATCGAGGCCATGAAGCTCGCGTTTGCCGACCTGCACCAGTACAACGCCGACATCGACGCCATGCCGGTGAAGCCGGATGCGCTGCTGCACCCCGACTACCTGCGCAGCCGCGCCGCGCTGATCGACACCACGCGCGCTGGCGACCCTGGCTACGGCGCGCCGCGCCCCGGCGGCACGGTGTATCTGGCGGCGGCCGACGCGTCCGGCATGATGGTCTCGTTCATCCAGTCCAACTACATGGGCTTTGGCTCGGGCGTGGTGGTGCCGGGCACGGGCATCAGCCTGCAGAACCGGGGCCATGGCTTCAACCTGGTCCCGGGCCACGCCAACCAGGTGGCGCCGCGCAAGCGCCCCTCGCACACCATCATCCCGGCCTTTGCCATGCATGTCGACGGCACGCCGCAGATGGCTTTCGGCGTGATGGGCGGCCCCATGCAAAGCCAGGGCCATACCCAGATGGCGCTGCGCGTGCTGCGCTACGGCCAGAACCCACAGGCAGCCGCCGATGCACCCCGTTGGCGCATCACCGGCGGCAAGGGTGTGGCGGTGGAGCCAGGCTTTGACCCCGCCGTGGTCGCCGCGCTGCGCGCGCGCGGGCACGAGGTGACGGTGGAAGAGGGCAACGGCGTGTTCGCCTTTGGCGGCGCCCAGCTGGTGCTACGCAACGGCAACAGCTATATCGCAGGTTCGGACCCGCGCAAGGACGGGCACGCGGTGGCGTTCTGATCCATGCCCAGGTGGCGGGTTTGGTGCTATTGAATGTGTAGCTTTTCAGGCATATTGCACTAGCGCTACCGGCTGTTTTGGCGCTTAACGTGTCTCGCGCACGGTCAGCCAGGCGCTGGCCGCGCCGCTGAGCACGATGGCCGCGATGCCCGCCATGGACCACGCATCGGGCACATGGCGGTACACCAGCCAGCCCGCCAGCATGGCAAACCCGATCTGCGAATACAAAAACGGCGCAATTGTCACCGGCGTGGTGCGTGCATAGGCGTTGAGCAGCAGCATGTGGCCCACCGCGCTCGACAGGCCCATGGTGAACATGCCCGCCCACATCCACGGGTCGCTCACCGACTGCCAGAAGAACGGCACGCCCAGCGACACCAGCGCGGTGGCGATCCAGCTGGTGTAAAGCTGTGTGGTAGCGGGGCTTTCCTGGCCCGCCATCTTGCTGCTCAGCACCTGGTAGCCCGTGCCCGCAGCCAGCATGCACAGCGGCCACAGCAGCGCCCAGGTGAAGGCCTCGCCCCCGGGCCGGATGATGGCGAGCGTGCCCGCCAGCCCGGCCACCACCAGCAGCCAGCGCACCACGCTGACGGGCTGGTGCAGCCACAGAGCCGCCACCACCGTCACGCACAGGGGCACCGTCGCCACAATGGCCGTGAACTCTGCCAGCGGCAGGGCCGTGAGGCTGATGAAGCCGAACAGGCTGGTCATGGCGAACAGCGCGCCCCGCAGGGCCTGGAAGCGGGGTTGTGTGGTGCGCAGCGCCGAGCGCCCCGCGCGCTGCAGCACAAAGGCCGTGGTCAGCAGCGACTGGAACACGTAGCGCATCCACAGCGCCATGACGATGGGCACGCCCACGCTGACCAGCTTGCTCGCGGTGTCCAGCAGCGCAAAGAACGCGCAGGCTGTGACGGCCAGCGCGATGCCTGCCAGCGCCGCACGCCGGCGGGCTGCAGGGCCGGTGGACAACGCAGGGCCGGGCGGGCTCACGGCGTGCTGCGTGCGCGCTCCAGCAGCATCGCGTCGCCATAGCTGAAGAAGCGGTACTGCTGCGCAATCGCGTGCCGGTACAGGCCCATGATGTGGGCATAGCCCGCAAACGCGCTCACCAACATCATCAGCGTGCTCTTGGGCAGGTGAAAGTTGGTGATGAGCACATCCACCACCTGAAACGCAAAGCCCGGCGTGATGAAGATGTTGGTGTCGCCCGAGGCCTGACCGGTCTTGGCCCACGACTCCAGCGTGCGCACGGTGGTGGTGCCCACGGCCACCACGCGGCCGCCGCGCTGGCGGCAGCGCTCCAGCGCGGCCAACGTGGCCAGCGGAATCTCGTACCACTCGCTGTGCATCTGGTGCTCGGCCAGGTTCTCGGTCTTGCAGGGTTGGAAGGTGCCTGCGCCCACGTGCAACGTGACGCTGGCGCGTTCGATGCCGCGTGCGGCCAGGTCGGCCAGCACGCCTTCGTCAAAATGCAGCGCGGCCGTGGGCGCGGCCACGGCGCCGGGGGTGCGGGCAAACACGGTCTGGTAGCGCTGGCTGTCCTCGGCCTCGTCGGGGTCGTGGTCGGTGTTTTGCTGGCGCTCGATGTAGGGCGGCAGCGGCAGGTGGCCGTGGCGGTCCATCAGCTCCCAGGGCGATTCGCCCGCCGGGCCGTGCAGCGCAAAGCGGAACAGCGGGCCGTCCTCGGTGGGCCAGCGGCCCAGCAGCTGGGCGTCAAAGCCACCGGCCTGGCGGCCACCGGCCATGTGCACCACGCTGCCGGGCAGGGGTTTCTTGCTGACCTTCATGTGGGCCACGACTTCGTTGCCCTGGCCACCGGCTTCGGCGGGCAGCACACGCTCAATCAGCAGCTCCAGCTTGCCGCCGCTGGTCTTCTCGCCAAAGATGCGCGCCTTGACCACGCGCGTGTCGTTGAAGACCAGCAAATCGCCTTCGCGCAGCAGGCCGGGCAGCTCGCGAAAGATGCGGTCCACCGGCTGCATGGCGCGGCCATCGAGCAGGCGCGAGGCGCTGCGCTCGGGCGCGGGGTGCTGGGCAATGAGTTCGGGGGGCAGCGAGAAGTCGAAGTCGCTGAGGGTGAACACGCGGGGCGTGGAAGGGCCGCCGGAGGCGAGGGGCGCACTGGTTGCGCCGCTGGAGAGATCAGTCATCGTGCTTGAGGGCCGAACGGGCCCGTGCCAAGGTAAAAATTGCGGAAGGCGCGATTGTCCCACGGGGCTGCAGCCCCTGCAGGCGCGGTGCTAGGGCGAGGTGGTGAATGCCACCGGTGCCGGTACGCTGTGCACCAGCCGTTGCACGTCATCGGCCTGGGCCAGGGTGGTGCCCGGATGCAGCAAGGCGGCAGCGCCTGCGGCCACGCCCCAGCGCAGCGCCTCGGCAGGCGCATCGCCCCGGTCCAGCGCCCAGACCAGTGCCGCCAAAAAGCAGTCCCCAGCGCCCGTGGTGCCGGTCGTAGCGGGCACGTTCAGCGCTGGCGCCTGCCATACCCCCTCCCGCGTGGCCAGCACGGCGCCTTGCTCGCCCACCGACAGGGCCACGGTGTCGGCGGCGCCGCTGCGCACCAGCGACTGGGCGGCAGTGCACCAGTCGGCCGCCTGTTCCAGGGGCTGTTGCAACAGGTCGCGCAGCTCGCGCAGGCTGGGTTTGACCAGCGCCACCCCAGCCTGCAATGCCGCCGCCAGCGGCGGCCCCGAGGTGTCGACGGCCACCCGCACGCCCCGGCCGGATGCGGCGCGCGCCAGCTGGGCGTAGAAGTCGTCCGGCGTGCCAGGCGGCAGGCTGCCGCTGGCAATCAGCCAGCGGGGTGGCGGTGTGTGGGTAGCCAGCGCATCCAGGCAAGCCTGCCACTCGCTGGCCTGCAGCATGGGGCCGGGCAGCACAAACCGAAACTCCTGGCCCGTGCTGGTCTCGACCACCGAAAAGTTCTCGCGCGTGTCGCCCGCAATGCGCTGCAGCCGCGTGGGCACGCCCTCGCCGGCCAGCAACTGCTGCACCTGGGCGCCCGCCGCGCCGCCCGCCAGTGCCCACGCGCTCACGTCCGCGCCCAGGCGGTGCAGCACCCGCGCCACGTTGATGCCGCCGCCCCCCGCAAACCGCCGCACCGGGCCGCAGCGCAGTTTGTGTGTGGGGGCCACGTGGTCGGTGGTGGTCGCCAGGTCCAGGGCGGGGTTGAGTGTCAGGGTGATGATCAGTGCAGGCATGTGCTACCAGACCTTGTCGGAGAAGCCGGACCACAGCTCGTCCAGGTCGGGAAAGCGCCACTTCTCGGGGTCTTCGCGTGCCACGATCTTCTCGTTGCAGTCCGGGGCAGCCAGGTTCACCACCTCGGGCGGAATGCGCAGGTCGGACTTGGTGGAGAAGAACACCTTGACGATGGGAGTGGTGAGCGCGGTGGGCGATTGTTCCGTCACGATCCCGATGCGGCCCGAGGTCAGCCGCACCAGCGAGCCCACGGGGTAGATGCCGATGCTTTTGACAAACGCCTGGAAGATGCGCGCGTCGAAGTGGTCCTTGGTCCACTCGGCCATGCGGCGCAGCGATTCGGCCGGGTCCCAGCCGCGCTTGTAGGGCCGGTCGGAGGTGATGGCGTCGTACACGTCGCAGATGGCGGTCATGCGGGCGATCACGCTGATGCCTTCGCCCGCCAGCTTGTCGGGGTAGCCCGATCCGTCCACCTTTTCGTGGTGGTGCAGGCAGGCGTCCAGCACCGCATCGGGCACGTTGCCACCCTCCTTGAGCATGTGAAAGCCCTCCACCGGGTGGCTGCGCACCACGGTGAACTCCTGGTCGGTGAGCTTGCCGGGCTTGTTGAGCACGGCCAGCGGAATGGCCGCTTTGCCCAGGTCGTGCAGCAGGCCCGCCATGCCGGCCAGCCGCTGCTGGTCTTCCTTGAGCTTGAGCTGCTTGGCCAGCGCCACCATGAGTGCACACACGGCCACCGAGTGCATATAGGTGTAGTCGTCGGCTGTCTTGAGCCGCGCCAGGCTGATGAGCGCGCCGGGGTTGCGGGTGACGGAGTCCGAAATCTCCTCCACCAGGCTTTGGGCGCCCGCAGAATCCACCGCCCGGCCCATGCGGGCCTCGTTGAACATCGACACCACGGCTTCCTTGGACTTCACGCAGATGGCGGCGGCCATCTTGAGTTCGCTGTGCATGTCAGCCGGTTTGCGGTCGCGCTTGGGGGGCGGGGGGGGCGACGGCAGCTTGACCTTGACCGGGGGCAGTTCTTCCAGGCGGCTGAAGTCGGTTTCGATCTGCGCATCCACCTCTTCGCGGGACATCGATGCGGTGCCTGCTGCCACGTCCAGGCCTTTGTCGGTATCGATCCAGATTTCCTGGATGGCGGTGGCCTGGATGCGGGCGAGGTCCTTGGGGTCCTTGAGCAGGAACTTGGCCCGCCAGAAGGGGTGATCCATCCACGAGCCACAAAACTCGTGCAGGTACATGCCCAGGGTGAGGTGTTGGATGTGGATGCGCTTGAGCATGGCAGAAACCCGGGACTCGAAAACACGTCCTGGTCAGGCGTGAGCAATAGTAACCATGGTAGCCTTTTCGGGCTGCCATCTCCGCTCGTTTTCCCTAGCAAATTGCTCTCCATGCCCGCTGCCGCCCCAGCCCCCGCCAAAGCCCCTGCACGCACCGCCGCCCCGGCAGCGCGGGGCCAGGGCGCGGCCTCGGTCGCGCAGAAGGCGTTGCAAAAGCTGGGCCTGCGCCGCGACATTGACCTGGCCCTGCACCTGCCCCTGCGCTACGAGGACGAAACCCGCATCACCCCGTTGGCCAACGCGCGGGACGGGCAGACGGTGCAGATCGAGGCCACGGTCACGGCCTGCGAGGTGCAACTGCGCCCCCGCCGCCAGCTGCTGGTGCAGGTGGAGGACGACACCGGCAGCTGCGAGCTGCGCTTCTTCAGCTTTTACCCGTCGCACCAGAAGACCTTGGCCGTGGGAAACCGGCTGCGCATCCGGGGCGAGGTCAAGGGCGGCTTCTGGGGGCGGCAGATGCTGCACCCCGCGTTTCGCCTGGCCGGGGGGGAGCTGCCCGCCTCGCTCACGCCTGTGTACCCCACCACCGCCGGGCTGCCCCAGCCTTACCTGCGCCGCGCCGTGGTCAGTGCCCTGACCCGGGTGGACTTGTCAGACACGCTGCCGCCGGGGGCTGAGCCGCCCTGGGCACGGTTTCATGGTCAAAATGGCCTCCGCCGCGCGTTCAGCTTGCGCGAGGCGCTCACATTTTTGCACCACCCCACGCCGGACGTGGCGCTGTCGACGCTGGAGGACCACAGCCACCCCGCCTGGCAGCGCCTGAAGGCGGAAGAGCTGCTGGCCCAGCAGCTGTCCCAACAGCAGTCGCGGCGCGAACGCGACATGCTGCGCGCGCCCGTGCTGCGGCCCCGGCCCAGCGCCCAGGGCGCCTTGCCCTTGCACGAACAGCTGATGGCCGTGCTGCCGTTCGACCTGACGGCCGCCCAGCGCCGGGTGGGGGAAGAGATTGCCGCCGATCTGGCCCGCCAGGTGCCCATGCACCGCCTGCTGCAGGGCGATGTGGGATCGGGCAAGACCGTGGTGTCGGCCCTGGCCGCCTGCCTGGCCATGGATGCGGGCTGGCAATGTGCGCTGATGGCACCCACCGAAATCCTGGCCGAGCAGCACTTCGCCAAGATGATCGGCTGGCTGGAGCCGCTGCTGGCGCAGCACGGCCGCAAGGTGGCCTGGCTGGTGGGCGGGCAAAAAAAGAAGGACCGCACCGCCATGCTGGCCCTGGTGGCGAGCGGCGAGGCCGCGCTGGTGGTGGGCACGCACGCCGTGATCCAGGAACAGGTGCAGTTCAAGAACCTGGCGCTGGCCATCATCGACGAGCAGCACCGCTTTGGCGTGGCGCAGCGGCTGGCGCTGCGGCAAAAGCTCGCCGCACACGGCATGGAGCCGCACATGCTGATGATGAGTGCCACACCTATTCCACGCACCTTGGCGATGAGCTACTACGCCGACCTCGATGTGTCGGTGATCGACGAGCTGCCCCCGGGCCGCACCCCCATCGTCACCAAACTGATCGCCGACAGCCGCAAGGACGAAGTGATCGAGCGCATCGGCGCGCAGGTGGAGGCCGGGCGGCAGGTGTACTGGGTGTGCCCGCTGATCGAAGAGAGCGAGGCGCTGGACCTCTCCAACGCCACCGCCACGCATGCCGACCTGAGCGAGGCCCTGCCCGGCGTGATGGTCGGCCTGCTGCACTCGCGCATGCCCAC
This sequence comes from Acidovorax sp. 99, assembly GCF_003096455.1. Taxonomy (NCBI): domain Bacteria; kingdom Pseudomonadati; phylum Pseudomonadota; class Betaproteobacteria; order Burkholderiales; family Comamonadaceae; genus Acidovorax; species Acidovorax sp. 99. The sequence goes on along the minus strand of NZ_QEKU01000001.1, from coordinate 1,581,370 downwards.
GGCCGAGAAGAAGGCCGTGATGGCGCTTTTCACCAGCGGCCAGATGGGCGTGCTGGTCAGCACCACCGTGATTGAAGTGGGGGTGGATGTGCCCAACGCATCGCTCATGGTCATCGAGCATGCCGAGCGTTTTGGCCTGAGCCAGCTGCACCAGCTGCGCGGCCGGGTGGGGCGGGGCGCGGCGGCGTCGGCCTGCGTGCTGCTGTACGCCACCAACGACAGCGGCCGCGTGGGCGAAACGGCCAAGGAGCGCCTGCGCGCCATGGCCGAGACCAACGACGGCTTCGAGATCGCCCGGCGCGACCTGGAAATCCGCGGCCCCGGAGAGTTTCTGGGCGCGCGCCAGTCGGGCGATGCGCTGCTGCGTTTTGCCGACCTGGCCACAGACACCCACCTGCTGGAATGGGCGCGCGAACTGGCGCCGCAGATGCTGGACCGGTATCCTGACCTGGCCGCCAAACACGTGGCGCGCTGGTTGGGTGGAAAATCGGACTATCTCAAGGCATGACACCATGACCCTCACCGAACTCAAGTACATCGTTGCGGTGGCCCGCGAGAAGCACTTTGGCCATGCGGCCGATGCCTGCTATGTGTCGCAACCCACGCTCTCGGTGGCCATCAAGAAGCTGGAAGAAGAGCTGGACGTGAAGCTGTTCGAGCGCAGCGCGGGCGAGGTCACGGTGACGCCGCTGGGCGAAGACATCGTGCGCCAGGCGCAAAGCGTGCTGGAGCAGGCGGCGGCCATCAAGGAAATCGCCAAGCGCGGCAAGGACCCGCTGGCCGGGCCGCTCACGCTGGGCGTGATCTACACCATCGGCCCCTATCTGCTGCCCGAACTGGTGCGCCAGTCCATCACACGCACCCCGCAGATGCCGCTGATGTTGCAGGAGAACTTCACCGTGAAGCTGCTGGAGATGCTGCGCACGGGCGAGATCGACTGCGCCATCCTGGCCGAGCCCTTCCCCGACACCGGCCTGGCGATGGCGCCTCTATATGACGAGCCCTTCATGGCGGCTGTGCCCAGCACGCACCCGCTGGCATCCAAGAAGTCGGTCACGGCGGCTGAACTCAAGAACGAAACCATGCTGCTGCTGGGCGCAGGCCATTGCTTTCGCGACCATGTGCTGGAGGTGTGCCCCGAGTTCGCGCGTTTTGCGAGCAACGCCGAGGGCATCCGCAAGTCGTTCGAGGGCTCGTCGCTGGAGACCATCAAACACATGGTGGCCGCAGGCATGGGCGTGACGCTGGTGCCCCGCCTGTCGGTGCCCCGCGATGCGCTGCTTACCGTGTCGCGCCGCCGCAAGAGCGACGAGACCTATATCCGCTATCTGCCCATCCGCGAGGAAGACGGCAGCCCGCCGCCCATGCGCCGCGTGGTGCTGGCCTGGCGTCGCAGCTTTACGCGCTATGAGGCCATTGCGGCCCTGCGCAATGCCATTTATGCGTGTGAGCTCCCGGGCGTGACGCGACTGTCCTGACATCGTCAGGACTCTGATTCGCGACGGGGGATCGGCGCTACACTCGCGCCGCCCCTGCGCAGGTCCATCCGGCCTGGGCAGGCGATGCGCCCTCCACGGCACCCTCCGCCCATCGGCGGTCGGTGCCCTTGCCCCCACAAGAGGTTCCTATGAAGACGCTTTGGCTCACCGCCACGCTGGCCGCTGCCCTGACGGCATGCTCCACCCCCGCCACTCCGCCTGCCACCCAGACGTTGAAGAAGCCCGCACTCGACCGCATTGCTGCGGCGCCTGCGGCAGCAACGGCGGCGGACTTCCGCCAGTTCCTGGCGCTGGCCGCGCAGATGCAGCCGCAGTTGCAAACCGCCGTGTCGGCGTATCTGGCCCACAAGCCCCTGGCGGGCGATGACCTGGTCAACATCAGCCGCCTGCTGGGCCTGCACAACCGGTTGCGCAACCAGGCGGCGGTGATCGACGCCACAGCGAAGATGGTGGCCATTCCCACGGTGCGCGCCGACAAGGTGCCGCCGCACGAAGACAAACACATCATTGCGTTTGGTGCCCTGGTAGAGGGCATGGCCAAGGACTTTGGCCTGCAGTACCGCAATGTGGACAACCGCATCTTTGAAGTGAAGCTGCCCGGCAGCGGCCCCGAGGAGTTCGGCATCCTCACGCACGCCGACGTGGTGCCCGTGGTGGCCGACGAATGGGTGCTGGACGACGGCACCCGGCTCGACCCCTTCAAGCTGACCCGCGTGGGCGGCAACCTGTATGGCCGGGGCTCCATCGACGACAAAGGCTCCATCGCCACCGTGCTGTTTGCGATGAAGGCGGTGAAGGACAGCGGCCTGCCGCTGGCGCGCACCATCCGCCTCATGATCGAAACCACCGAAGAAACCGGCGGCGACGCGATGAAGTACTACCGAGCCAAGACCGCGCTGCCCGAGTACAACATCGTGCTCGACAGCAAGTACCCGGCCGTGGTGGCCGAAAAGGGATCGGGCGCACTGCGCGCCTCCTTCCCGCTGTCACCGGCTGCCAACCCGGGCGCTACGGCCATCACCGCCATGGCGGGTGCTGCATCGGCCAACGCTGTGCCCCAGACGGCCACCGCCCGCCTGCAGGGCGGCAACCTGGCCGACGTGGCTGCGCGGCTGAACGCGGCGAAGGGCGCCTTTGTCGCCAAGTACCAGCCGCAAGGCGGCGCATTCAGCATCGACGTGGCGCAGGACGGCGGCGCGGTGGTGGTGAAGGTCACGGGCGCTTCGGCCCACGGATCGCGCCCCGAAGAAGGCGTGAACCCCCTGCCGCGCCTGGCGCTGTTCCTGAAGGAGTCGGGCCTTGCGCTGGCACCCAACGGCTACGCGCAGGCCGTGCGCTACCTGACCGACCTCTACGGCACCGACTACCTGGGGCGCACGATGGGCTTGGCCTACAGCGACGACTTCATGGGCCCGCTCACGATGTCGCCCAACCTCATCCGTGAAAAGGACGGCAAGGTCGATGTGCTGGTGAACGTGCGCATGCCCCGTGGCAGCACGCCTGAGGCGCTCACGCAGGCTACGTCGGCCAAGATCAAGGCCTGGGGCGCCCAGGCCGGTGTGGCGGTGGAAGTGGATCACCAGCAGGGCAACTGGATGGCGCGCGACCCCAAGGGCGCCTGGCTGGCCACGCTGCTCAACACCTTTGGCGACACCACCGGCCTCGAAGCCAAGCCCGTGCCCACGGCCGGCAGCACCACCGCCAAGCTGATGCCTAACGCCATCAACTTCGGCCCTGCCATGCCTGGCAAGAAGTACACGGCCCACAACGCCAAGGAGTTCAAGGAAGTGGTGGACCTGGATGCCGACATACAGATGTTCACCGAGATGCTGGTGCGCATCGGCAACTTGCCGAAGATGCAATAAACCAGCCGACCGGGGGGGGCGCCCGCGCTGGTTTCTTGACCCTGGTCCAAGGCATCGGCCTTGGCTGACACAGGGGCGCTGCGGCTTGCGCTACAGTGTTTGAGGACCCCGCACGGCGCGGGGTGTTTCATGTTTTCCGCACGGAAGGAACCTCCCCCATGGCCAAAGCTCCTGGCAAAGCCGCATCCGGCAAAACCTCTGCCCCCAGCATCAACATCGGCATCAGCGACAAAGACCGCGCTGCCATCGCCCAGGGCCTGTCGCGCCTGCTGGCCGACACCTACACGCTGTACTTGACGACCCACAACTTCCACTGGAACGTGACGGGCCCGATGTTCAACACGCTGCACACCATGTTCATGGCGCAGTACACCGAACTGTGGAACGCGGTGGACCCGATTGCCGAGCGCATCCGCTCGCTGGGCCACGTGGCCCCGGGCTCTTATGCCGAGTTTGGCAAGCTGGCCACCGTGCCTGACGCACCGGCCAAGCCGCCCAAGGCGATGGACATGGTGCGCGTGCTGGTCGAGGGCCACGAGGCCGTGGCCCGCACGGCGCGCAGCCTGTTCCCCCTGGCCGACAAGGCCAGCGACGAGCCCACGGCCGACCTGCTGACGCAGCGCCTCACGGTGCATGAGCAGACGGCGTGGATGCTCCGCTCGCTGCTGGAAGAATAAAAAGGCCAGTTGCACCCGCCTGCGTTGCCCGAAGTCCGGCGTAGCCAGCGCGGGCGCAGGGGGCACCAGGGTGCAAAAGGGCGCCTTGTCCTACATGGCGCAGCACTCCTGCCTGCACATGATGCGGGTTTGGGCCATGTCCTCTCTTTGCTGGGTGGCATGGCGGATCAACCCCCTCTGATGTATGCGAATCCTGTACGTTGAAGACCATCCGGAGCTGCGCGAGACCATTGGCATGCTCATGGAAGGTGAAGGCCGGTCGGTCACGCCCTGCGCCTCTGCCGAGGAGGCGATGGCCCTGGATGCTGGCGACCCCTTTGACGTGCTGGTGACCGATGTCAGCCTGCCCGGCCTCTCGGGCACGGACTTGGCCCGCCAGCTGCTGGCGGATGACCCGCAGCGCTGGGTAGTGCTGTGCTCCGGCTACGAACTGGGCAGCCATCCAACCCAATGGGGCCCGAATGTGCGCGTCTTGCTCAAGCCTTTCGAGCTGGAAGAGCTGGAACAGCTCCTGACTTCCATTCATACCGCGCTGGCTGCAGCCGCCGGTTAAGAGCGGCTCACAAAACTCTTCTGGCGTCGTTGCTGGGTCTTGTCGTACTGCTCGTACTGCCTGCAATACAGCGCTTGGCCAGAACCGCTTCGCTGAGTTTTGTTAGCCGCTCTAAGTCTGGCGGGCGGCCACCGCTCGCGTTTCCTGCCGTCCTCTTTCCTTCTTCCCCCATCGCGCCTCCCTGGACCCTGAGGGTCTGGGGCGTGCGATGGGGCTGCGCCATGTCAACTGCGGGGGCTGCGTGCGGGCGCGTGGCGTGGCAACGTCACCCGAAAGCTCGTCACATCGTTGTGTGACCGGGCCTCGATGGTTCCATGGTGGGCCCGCACGATCTGGTGCGCAATGAACAACCCCAGCCCCAGCCCCTGGTGGCGGCCCGGCTCGCGCTCACCGCCCCGGAACGGGTCAAACAGATGTGGCAGCAGCTCCGGGGGAATGGTGCCGCCGTTGGACACCGTGATGCTCACCTCCTCGGGGCGGGTGCCGTCCACCGCAATGCGCACCGGGTGGTCGGCGCTGCCGTGGTGCAGGGCGTTGCCCACCAGGTTGGTGACCACCTGGCAAAGACGCTCGGCGTCCCAGGTGCCGGCCAGATCCCCGGCGAGCGTGGAGTCGATGGGACGCTCCGGGTGGCTGGTCGCCACCTCATCCAGCGTACGTTGCACCAGCGTTTGCATGTGGGCAGGGCCCAGTTGCAGGGCCAGCCCGCCCGCCTGGCGGATGCGGGTCACGTCCAGCAGGTCTTCGATCATGTGGCCCATGCGCTGGCTCGCGCCCAGCACCCGGTCGGCCATCAGTGCGGCCTTGTCGGGGGGCGGCTGGCGCTTGAGCACCGTGGCGGCAGCGACGATGGACTGCAGGGGGGTGCGCAGGTCGTGGCTCAGCACGGCCATGAACATCTCGTTGATGCGCAACGCCTCGGTGCGCGCGCGCAGCTCGTGCGCCAGCGCCTGCTTGCGCCGGTGCAGTTCAAAGAACACGCTCGCCTTGTTGGTGAGCATGTGCGGGTCGATGGGTTTGTACAGAAAGTCCACCGCACCGCTCTCGTACCCCCGGAACTGCCAGTTCTGCTCGCGCGATCCCGCCGTCATGAAGATGAGCGGAATGTGCCGGGTGCGTTCGCTGCCCCGGATCAGCTCCGCCAGCTCAAAGCCGTTCATCTCGGGCATCTGCACGTCCAGCAAGGCCAGGGCGACATCGTCGTGGGCCAGCAGCAGTTCCAGGGCCTCGGGGCCCGACTGGGCCTTGAGGATGTCCACCCCGTCACGCTGCAGCAGCGCCTCCAGGGCGATGAGGTTTTCCTCGACATCGTCAACGAGCAGGCATTTGGTGCGGTCGGTCTGGGGCATGGGCGGTGGGGAGGGTGGGTGGGGTTCTCAAAAAGGGACGCATGCGCCCGGATCAAAGCTGCTGGCGCTGGTGCAGGTCCGCCAGCAGCCTTGCAATGCCTTCGGGGGGCAGGATGTGGTCAACCGCCAAGGCCGCGATGGCCGCCTGCGGCATGGTGGGCATGCTGGCGCTGGCGGGCTCTTGCACGATGGTGAGGCCGCCCGCCGCCTGAATGGCTTGCAGGCCGTGCACACCGTCTTCGTTGGCACCCGACAGCAGAATGCCCACCAGCCGGGGGCCGTAGTGGTCTGCCGCCGATTCAAACAGCACGTCGATGGAGGGGCGGGAAAAATGCAGGGGAGGGTCCACCGACAGCCCCACATGCGGGCCCTGGGGTCCGGCATCGACCAGCAGGTGGTAGTCCGGTGGCGCAAAACTCACCGATCCTGGCGTGATGGCGTCCTTGTCCTGCGCTTCGCGCATCGGCAGGGCGCAGCGGGGCTGAAAAATCTCCACCAGCAGGCTGCGCCGGTCCCGGGGCAGGTGCAGCACCACCAGCACCGCCGCCTGCAGTGTGGCGGGCAGCGCGGGCAGCAGCTCCAGCAGGGCGTCGATACCGCCCGCAGAGCCGCCCACCACGATGGCGGCGTAGCCCCCGGAGGGCACTGGCCTGGGTGTGCGGTGGACGCTGCTCACAGCCCGGCCTTCTTTCGGTAGATGCGGTCCTGCAGCACGAAGTCGTCGAACGCATCGGTATGCGCAGAAAACCGCAGCGACTCCTTGGAGCCCAGGCCCAGGAACCCCCGGTGGCACAGCGACTCGCGGAACAGCCCCAGGGCGCGGTCCTGCAGGTCGCGCTCGAAGTAGATGAGCACATTGCGGCAGGACACCAGATGGACTTCGGCAAACACGCTGTCGGTGGCCAGGCTGTGGTCGGAGAACACCATGTGCTCGCGCAGCCCCTTGTCGAACACCACACGGCCATAGGCGGCGGCGTAGTAGTCCGACAACGAGCTGCGGGCGCCGGAGCGCGCATGGTTCTCGGTGAAAGCGGCCACCCGCGACACGTCGAACACACCCGACTCGGCGGCGCGCAGCGCATGCGGGTTGATGTCGGTGGCGTAGATCAGCGTGCGGTCCAGCAGGCCTTCTTCCTGCAGCAGGATGGCCAGCGAATAAACCTCTTCTCCCGCGCTGCACCCGGCCACCCAGACCTTGAGCGACGGGTAGGTGCGCAGCAGTGGCACCACCTCCTGGCGCAGCGCCTGGAAGTAGCTGGGGTCGCGGAACATGTCGCTCACCTGCACGGTGAGGTATTCGAGCAGCGCAGGGAACACGGCGGGTTCGTGCAGTACGCGGTCCTGCAGCTGCGACAGCGTCTTGCAGTCAAACTGCACCAGCGCCGACGCCAGCCGCCGCTTGAGCGACGCCTGCGCGTAGCCCCGGAAGTCGTAGTGGTAGCGGTGGTAGATCGCATCGATCAGCAGGCGCTGCTCGATGTCTGCGGTGCGGGCCTTGCGGTGCGGCATGGCGGGGCCTACTTGGGCATCCACACCCGCACCAGGGACAGCAGCTTTTCCACGTCCAGCGGCTTGGCGATGTAGTCATTGGCCCCGGCGGCCAGGCATTTTTCCTGGTCGTCCTTCATGGCCTTGGCGGTCAGCGCAATGATGGGCAGGCGGCGCCACTCGGGGCGGTTGCGGATCTCTCGCATGGCGGTGTAGCCGTCCATCTCCGGCATCATGATGTCCATCAGCACCAGGTCGATGGCGGGCTGGCCGCCGCTGCCGGCGCGCTCCAGCGCCTGCAGTGCCTCCAGGCCGTTGCGCGCAATCTCCACGCGGATGCCGGTGGGCTCCAGGATGCTGGAGAGCGCGAACACGTTGCGCACATCGTCCTCCACCACCAGCACGTTGCGGCCTTCCAGGGCGGTCTCGCGGTTGCGGGCCACCTGCAGCATCTGGCGGTGCTCTGCCGACAGCTCCGACTCCACCTGGTGCAGGAACAGCGTGACTTCATCCAGCAGCCGCTCGGGGGAGCGCGCGTCCTTGATGATGATGGACTTGGAGAACCGGCGCAGTTGCTGCTCCTCGTCGCGCGACAGGGCGCGGCCTGTGTACACGATGACGGGCGGGAAGGAGACGCCGTCCTGCTCCGTCATCTGCTGCAGCAGCTCGTAGCCGCTCAGGTCGGGCAGGTTCAGGTCCATCACCATGCAGTCGAAGGTGGAGCCGCGCAGGTGCGCCAGCGCCTCGGCTGCCGTGCCGGCGCCCACGATCTCCACGTCGTCGTTGGTGAGCAGGTGGCGCACGCTCTCGCGCTGGCGTTCGTCGTCTTCCACCACCAGCACGCGCCGCAGGTTCTGGGTGAACTTGGCTTCGAGCCGCTGCAGGGCATGCACCAGTTCGTCGCGCTTGACGGGCTTGAGGGCGTAGCCCACGGCCCCCCGGCCCAGGGCCTCTTGGGAGTAGTCGGCCACCGAAACCACGTGCACCGGGATGTGGCGCGTGGCCGGGTTGCGCTTGAGCTGGTCGAGCACGCCCAGGCCCGAAAAGTCGGGCAGGTTCACGTCCAGCACGATGGCGCTGGGCAGGCTGTGTACGGCGTAGGCCAGGCCATCCGCTGCGTTGTGGGCCAGGTGGCAGTCAAAGTCCATCTCACCGGCCAGGTCGCTCAGGATCTGCGCAAAGCGCACGTCGTCCTCAATCACCAGAATGCTGCGCGCGCTCGCGCGGCGCGGGGCTACGGGTGCGGTGGGGGCCGCCACGGATGGCAACGCGGGGGCCGAAGGAGCCGGTGCGGCGACCGGTGCCGTCGCGTGGGCTGGCGCAGGCGCCGCCAGCGGCATTGCGGATTCAGCTTCAGGCGACGAAGGCACCAGCTTCTGGGGCAGGACCAGGGTGAAGACGCTGCCCTCGCCCGGCGTGCTGTGCACGTGGATGGACCCACCCAGCAGCTGCGCCAGATCGCGCGAGATCGACAGGCCCAGGCCCGTGCCGCCGTACTTGCGGTGGGTGCTGCCATCGGCCTGGCGGAAGGCTTCGAAAATCAGCTCCTGCTGGTGCGCCGGAATGCCGATACCCGTGTCCTTGACGGCAAACGACAGCGTGTCGTCCGGGTTGCGCGACACATGCAGCGCCACCGAGCCTTTCTCGGTGAACTTGAGCGCGTTGGACAGCAGGTTCTTGAGCACCTGCCCCAGGCGTTGCGGGTCGGTGTCCAGCGTGGCGGGTGCGTCGGGCGCGACAGTGGCAGTGAGTGTCAGGCCCTTTTCTTGCGCCAGCGGGCGCAGCGGGTCGATCAGGGTTTGCAGGGCCTTGGACAGCGTCACCGTTTCCACCGACACGGTGGCCTGGCCAGCCTCGATCTTGGACAGGTCGAGGATGTCGTTGATGAGTGCCAGCAGGTCGTTGCCCGCCGCGTAGATGGTCTGCGCGTACTTCACCTGCTCGGCGCTCAGGTTGCCTGGCTTGTTGTCGGACAGCAGTTTGGCGAGGATCAGGGTGGAGTTGAGCGGTGTGCGCAGCTCGTGGCTCATGTTGGCCAGGAACTCGCTCTTGTACTGGCTGGCCAGCTCCAGTTCGCGCGCCTTGTCCGTCATGGCGCTTTGGGCGCGCAGCAGTTGCTCGCGCTGGTATTCCAGCTGCTGGGTCTGCGCCTCCAGGTGGGCGTTGGTCTGCTCCAGCTCGGTCTGCTGCACCTCCATCTGGGCCTGCGACTCTTGCAGGATGCGGCTTTGCTGCTCCAGCTCCTCGTTGCTCACGCGCAGCTCTTCTTGCTGGGTCTGCAGCTCTTCGGACTGGCGCTGGGTTTCTTCCAGCAAGGCTTCCAGGCGGTTGCGGTCAATCCCAGCGCGGATCGCCACCGCCAGAATGCCCGAGGCGCGTTCCATCAGGGTGCGCTCGGGCTCCGTCAGCGGGCGATGAAAGCCCAGCTCGATCACGGCAAAGACTTCGCCGTTCTCGATGGCGGGTGCCAGCAGCAGTTCGGTCGGTGCGGACTGGCCGGTGCTGGACGACACCATCAGGTGCCCGGCGGGCACATCGCGCACATGCAGCATCTGGCGCGAGCGCGCCACCTGGCCCACCAGGCCCTCGCCGGGCAGCAGGCGCTGCTCCAGCCGCTCGCGGGGCAGGGCGTAGCCCCCAAACAGGGTGAGTGCGCCATTGCAGTCGGCCACGTAGCCCGCACCCACGGCGGCGCGCAGGTACTGCGCCAGGTATTCGAGTGTGAGCTGGCCCAGGTCTTCCAGCCGGTGGTCGCCCTGGATGCGCTGGCTCAGCCCGTTGAGGCCGGCCGCCACCCAGGACTGCTGCGCCTTGAGGCGGTACTCCCGCGCATTGGCGGCGGCCGACAGGCAGATGAGCACCAGCAGCACAAACGAGCCGCCCCAGGAGTAGTAGGTGGACATGGCCGCAGCCTCCACCCATTGTTTGCGGTCGCTCTCCAGCTGCTGGTTCAGCAGCGTGGACAGGTCCGACGCCAGGTCGCGGATGCGGTCCATCAGCACGCGGCCGGCATCATTGCGGGTCACGGCCACGGCGGCTTCCTGGCCCTTGGAGCGGCGCAGTTCAATGGTCTCGCCCAGCTCGCGCAGTTTTTCGTGGCGCAGGTCGTCGATCTGCAGCACCAGGCGCCGCTGCACGGCGCTGTCGTCCGTCAGTTCCTTCAGGCGCGTCATGTTGCGCTCCATGGCGCTCAGCGACAGGTTGTAGGGCTGCAGGTAGGTGTCGTCCCCCGTCAGCAGGTAGCCGCGCTGGCCGGTCTCGGCGTCCTTCAGCGACGACACGAACAGGTTGAGGTGGCGCATGGTCACCGTGGTCTCGTCCATGGCTTCCACCGCTTGCGCGCGCACCTGGGCGGTGCGGAAGTTCACCAGCGCGATGAGCACGGTGGCGAGGGCGGCAATCACAAATCCCACCAGCATTCCGCGGGGGACAGCAAAACGCGTGGCGGCCTGGGAGGTCGATGTATGGGGCATGCGTCGGTGCCCCAAAAGGGCGGGTGCGTTGGGGGAGGACCGGAGACTGTAACGGGTTTTACGCGCCAGTAGGGCGCTGTTACTCGGCCTGCGCGGGCCGCACCAGCAGTTGGCGGCGCTGCTGCTACATTCGGTGCGCCCGTGGGTTGCCACCCGTCGCAGCGCCTTGCTGCCGGGCCTGCTCTTTCTGCATCCGATCGTCCCGCCATGTCGCCGCAATCTGTCCCTGCCCGCAGCCGTTTTTCGCTCTATCTCGACCTGATCCGCTGGGACCGGCCTGCGGGCTGGCTGGTGTGCCTGTGGCCCACGCTGAGTGCGCTGTGGATTGCGGCTGACGGGTTTCCGGGCTGGCATTTGCTGGCGGTGTTTGTGCTGGGCACCATCCTCATGCGCAGCGCGGGCTGCTGTGTGAACGACGTGGCCGACCGCGACTTTGACAAGCACGTCAAGCGCACGGCGCAGCGCCCGGTGACCACCGGTGCGGTGTCGGTGAAGGAGGCGCTGGGCCTGGGCGCGGTGCTGGCGCTGGTGTCTTTTGGCCTGGTGCTCACCACCAACACCGCCGCCATCGCGTGGTCGGTACCCGCCGTGCTGGTGGCCATTGCCTACCCGTTCACCAAGCGCCTCATTTCCATGCCGCAAGCGGTGCTGGGCATTGCGTTCAACTTCGGCATCGTCATCGCGTTTGCCGCTGTGCAGGGCAGCGTGCCCGCGGTGGCGTGGTGGATGTGGCTGGGCAATATGTTCTGGGTGCTGGCTTACGACACCGAATACGCGATGGTGGACCGCGACGACGACCTGAAGATCGGCATCAAGACCTCGGCCATCACCCTGGGGCGGCTGGATGTGGCCGCCATCGTGGTGTTCTATCTGCTTTTCTTGGGAATTTGGGCGGTAGCGCTACAACCATATGCCCTGGGTGCTATTTTTTATGTAGCGCTTGCGGTGGCGTTGGCCCAGGCCGTGTGGCACTTCACGCTCATCCGCACCCGCACCCGCGAGGGCTGCTTCAAGGCGTTCCGCATCAACCACTGGCTGGGCGCCACGGTGTTTGCGGGCATTGCGGGCAGTTACCTCGTGCGCGCAATGCTCACCAATTAATCGCAGAAAGCGCTTGATCCACCAGCGCTACCGCCCCAAAACATCAAGATCCGAACTCGTTGCCCAATTCGTTGGCGCGTTTTTCGGCCGCGCGCATGGCGGCCTCGAACGCCTGCGATACGCCGCTGGCTTCCATCGACTGCAGGGCCGCGTAGGTGGTGCCGCCCTTGGACGTGACGCGTTCGCGCAGCACGGCGGGGGATTCGTCGGAACGGCGGGCCAGCTCGGACGCGCCCACAAACGTGCCCACGGCCAACTGGTGCGCCTGCGCTTCGGTCAGGCCCATGCCCACGCCGGCGCGTGTCATGGCTTCGAGGAAGTAGAAAACATAGGCCGGGCCCGAGCCCGACAGGGCGGTGACGGCGTCGAGCTGGGTCTCGCTCTCCACCCACAGGAATTCACCGGTGGACGCCATGATGGCTTCCACGCTCTGGCGCTCGGCGCTGGTTACGGCGGGGCGGGCGTAGATCGCGCTCATGCCCTTGCCCACCAGCGCGGGCGTGTTGGGCATGGTGCGCACGATGCGCTCGGTGCCTAGCCATTGGGCGATGCTGTCCGAGCGGATGCCTGCTGCCACGCTCAGGTGCAGGGCCTGCTGCGTGTGGGCCTTGGCCTGCGCGGCCGCGTCCTTGAAGGTCTGGGGCTTGACGGCCCAGACCACGATGCTGGCGCGCTGCAGTGCGGGGCCTGCCTCGGGTTGTGCGGTAAGGCCGAAGTTCTTGAGCAGCGCCTCACGCGTGGGGGCATAGGGCTCGACCACCTCGATCTGGCTGGCCGGGTGGCCCTGGCGGATCAGCCCGCCAATGATGGCGCTGGCCATGTTGCCGCCGCCGATGAAGGCGATGGTGGGGAGTTGGGAATTTGCTGCGGCGGAAGCGGAGGAGGTCATGCTACGGTCAGGCGAGAAAGGGAGGCGCCATGGTAGCGCCGGAGACCTGTGATTGTCCGAATGGCCTGTGCAACTGGCGCGGCCCATGCCAGTGCTCCCGCGCAAGGGCTGCCAGCATTCCCTGGTAGGGGCGCTGGGAGCGTCCCCCGCCCGCAACGCGCAGCGATGCGAGGGGAAGGCGCCGAAGGCGACTCAGGGGGGCTACTCTGCGACAGTTTGGCGCACGGCGTGTTCCCAGTTCGCCATCAGCTCCTGCGCACGCGCGCTGCCGAGCGTGGGCACAAAGCGGCGGTCGGCGCGCCACAGCCGCGAGAGTTCATCCGTGCTGCGGTACACGCCGCTCGACAGCCCTGCCAGGTAGGCCGCGCCCAAAGCGGTGGTCTCGATGACTGCAGGCCGCACCACCGGGATGCCCAGCAGGTCGGCCTGGAACTGCATCAGCAAGTCGTTGATGCAGGCGCCGCCGTCCACACGCAGCTCGCTCACCGGGGCGCCGCCGGCGGCCACGGCGTCGCGGCTCATGGCCAGCAGCAGGGCGGCGCTCTGGTAGGCAATGCTTTCGAGCGCCGCGCGCGCAATGTGGCCCAGCGTGGTGCCACGCGTGAGGCCCGTGATGGTGCCGCGTGCGTCAGGCTTCCAGTACGGGGCGCCCAGGCCGGTGAAGGCGGGCACCATCATCACGCCGCCCGAATCGGGCACGCTTTGGGCCAGTGACTCCACCTCGTTGCTGGTGGAGATGGCGCGCAGACCGTCGCGCAGCCACTGCACCACCGCGCCGCCGACAAACACACTGCCTTCCATCGCAAATTCAGGTTGCGCCGTCGCCTGTGCCGCACTGGTGGTGAGCAGGCCGTTCTGCGAGGTCTGGAACGTGCCGCCCGTGTGCATGAGCATGAAGCAGCCCGTGCCATAGGTGTTCTTGGCCATGCCGGCGGTGAAACAGGCCTGGCCGAACAGCGCGCTTTGCTGGTCGCCCGCCACGCCGCCAATGCGGATGGCGTGGCCCAGCAGGTCGGCCGCGATGTCGCCAAAGTGGGCGCTGGACGGCAGCACCTCGGGCATCAGCGCCTTGGGAATGCGCAGCAGCGCCAGCAGCTCGTCGTCCCACTGGTTGGTGTGCACATTGAACAGCATGGTGCGCGAGGCGTTGCTCACGTCCGTCACGTGCACTTTGCCGTGGGTGAGCTTCCACATCAGCCAGCTGTCCACCGTGCCAAAGGCCAGTTCGCCGCGCTCGGCCGTGTCGCGCGCGCCGGGCACGTGGTCCAGCATCCACTGCAGCTTGGTGCCCGAGAAATACGCATCCACCAGCAGGCCGGTCTTGGCCTGGATGGCGGCGGCGTGGCCTTGGCTTCGCAGCTGGGCGCAGGCGGGCTCGGCACGCCGGTCCTGCCACACGATGGCGTGGTGCACGGGCTGGCCGGTTTGGCGGTTCCACAGCACCGTGGTTTCGCGCTGGTTGGTGATGCCGACGGCACGGATGTCGCGGGCCGCAATGCCCGCTTTGGCCAGCGCATCGCGCGCGGTGGCGAGCTGGGTGCGCCAGATCTCCAGCGGGTCGTGCTCCACCCAGCCGGGCTGGGGGTAGATCTGCGGCAGCTCCAGCTGCGCCTGCGCCACGATGTGGCCGCCTTCGTCAAAAACGATGCTGCGGGAGCTGGAGGTGCCTTGGTCGAGGGCGAGCAGGTAGGTCATGGGGGCAAAGGATAGGGGAAGCTACGCGGCCACCGTGCAGATGACTTCAGCATCTTGCAGCAGGGCCGGGAAGGGTTGTGGCGGCGGTGCATCGGTGAACAGGCGGTCGATCTGTGCCAGCGTGGCCAGTTGCACCATGGCCGGGCGGTTGAACTTGCTGAAGTCGGCTGCCAGCCAGACCTCGCGCGCGTGTTCGATGATGGTTTGCGCCACCTTCACCTCGCGGTAGTCGAAGTCGCGCAGCGACCCGTCCGGCTCAATACCCGAAATGCCGATGAGCGCAATGTCCACCTTGAACTGGCGGATGAAATCCACCGCCGCTTCGCCCACGATGCCCCGGTCGCGCGCGCGCACCACGCCGCCCGCCACGATGACCTCGCACTCGGGGTTGCCGCTCAGGATGGCGGCCACATTCAGGTTGTTGGTGATCACGCGCAGGCCCCGGTGGTGCAGCAGCGCCTTGGCAATGGCCTCGGTGGTGGTGCCGATGTTCAGGATCAGCGAGCAGTCGTTGGGCACCTGTTCGGCCACGGCGCGCGCAATGCGTGCCTTGCCTTCGGCATGCAGGTTTTCGCGCTGGGTGTGTGCCAGGTTCTCCACCGTGGAGCTGGGCACGCGCACGCCGCCATGAAAGCGCGTGAGCAGTCCCGACTCCGCCAGGCGCTGCACGTCGCGGCGCACGGTCTGCAGCGTGACCCCCAGGGTGTCGGCAAGTTGTTCCACCGTGGCGGACTTGCGCGCGCGCACTTCTTCGAGGAGTTGGAGTTGGCGGGGATTGGTGTTCACGGTGGGGTGTGGTGCGCAGTGGTTTGTCACCGAATCGTAACGAATCTGAAACATCCGTTTGGGTGCCCGGTGACACGCTAAAGACTGTAAATCGAACAAAAACGAATTGATTAAGGGTAAACCTTGATTCGATTCGAACAAAAAGGAACAAAAATGAAAAAGATCGAAATTTGAGGGCTGCCGTGCGTGTGTGCAGCCCTTTCACACAGGCCGCAGGGCCGGAAGAGGATGCTTCATGCAGCTGGCGTTGGACAGCATCAGCAAAAAAGTCGGGGCGCAGACCTGGCTGTACGACATGAACCTGTCGCTGCAGCCCAATGCCGTGACGGTGTTGCTGGGAGCGACCCAGGCGGGCAAGACCAGCCTGATGCGCATCATGGCCGGGCTGGATGTGCCCACCCACGGGCGCGTGTTGGTGGATGGCAAGGACGTGACGGGCACCCCCGTGCGCGACCGCAATGTGGCCATGGTCTACCAGCAGTTCATCAACTACCCCTCGATGAAGGTGGCGGCCAACATCGCATCGCCCCTGAAGCTGCGCGGCGAAAAGAACATTGACGCCCGTGTGCGCGAAATCGCCAGCCGCCTGCACATCGACATGTTCCTGGACCGCTACCCGGCCGAGCTGTCTGGCGGGCAGCAGCAGCGCGTGGCCTTGGCCCGCGCCCTGGCCAAGGGTGCGCCGCTGATGCTGCTGGACGAACCCCTGGTGAACCTGGACTACAAGCTGCGTGAAGAACTGCGCGAGGAGCTGACCCAGCTGTTTGCTGCCGGTCAGTCCACCGTGGTCTACGCCACCACCGAGCCGGGCGAGGCCCTGCTGCTGGGCGGCTACACGGCGGTGCTGGACGAAGGCCAGCTGCTGCAGTACGGCCCCACGGCCGAGGTGTTCCATGCGCCCAATTCGCTGCGCGTGGCGCGCGCTTTCAGCGACCCGCCGATGAATCTGATTGCCGCCTCGGCAACCCCTGCCGGGGTGCGCTTGCAGGGCGGCCTGGAGCTGAGCGTGCCGCTGCCACAAGGCGTGGCGGCAGCCGCCGGCCTCACGGTGGGCGTGCGCGCCAGTGCGCTGCGGGTTGCGGCCCGCCCGGGCGACGTCAGCGTGGCGGGGGTGGTGGAGCTGGCCGAGATTTCGGGCTCCGACACCTTTGTGCACGCGGCCACGCCCTGGGGTGACCTGGTGGCGCAGCTGACCGGCGTGCATTACTTTGAACTGGGCACGTCCATCACGCTGCACCTGGACCCCGCCCAGGCCTACGTGTTTGGTGCCGACGGCCGACTGGCCTGGGCGCCCGCCCGGCCCGCTACTGCACAAGGAGGGCGCTGACATGGCCCGCATCAGCCTGGACTTGGCGCATTCGTACAAGCCCAACCCGCAGCAGGACAGCGACTACGCGCTGCTGCCGCTCAAGATGGAGTTCGAGGACGGCGGCGCCTATGCGCTGCTCGGCCCTTCGGGCTGTGGCAAGACCACCATGCTCAACATCATGTCGGGCCTGCTCGTGCCCTCGCATGGCAAGGTGCTGTTTGACGGCCGCGACGTGACACGCGCCAGCCCGCAGGAGCGCAACATTGCGCAGGTGTTCCAGTTCCCGGTGATCTACGACACCATGACGGTGGCCGAGAACCTGGCATTTCCGCTGCGCAACCGCAGGGTGCCCGAGGGCCAGATCAAGCAGCGTGTGGGCGTGATCGCCGAGATGCTGGAGATGAGCGGCCAGCTTAACCAGCGCGCGGCAGGCCTGGCGGCCGATGCCAAGCAGAAGATCTCGCTGGGCCGGGGGCTTGTTCGCGCCGATGTGGCGGCCGTGCTGTTCGACGAGCCGCTCACCGTGATCGACCCGCACCTCAAGTGGCAGCTGCGGCGCAAGCTCAAGCAGATCCACCACGAACTCAAGCTCACGCTGATCTATGTGACCCACGACCAGGTGGAGGCGCTGACCTTTGCCGATCAGGTGGTGGTGATGACGCGCGGCAAGGCCGTGCAGGTGGGCTCGGCCGACGCCTTGTTCGAGCGGCCTGCACACACCTTCGTGGGGCACTTCATTGGTTCGCCGGGCATGAACTTCCTGCCAGCGCACAGCGAGGGCGACAGCCTTACCGTGGCTGGCAACCGCCTGGCCAGCCCCGTGGGTCGCACGCTGCCCGCTGGCGCCCTGCAGGTCGGCATTCGCCCCGAATACCTGGCGCTGGCCCAGCCGCAACAGGCCGGTGCACTGCCCGGCACGGTGGTGCAGGTGCAGGACATCGGCACCTACCAGATGCTGACCGCCAAGGTGGGCGAGCACACCGTCAAGGCGCGTTTCACGCCCGAGACGCGCCTGCCATCGGCCGGTGACACGGCCTGGCTGCAGGTGCTGGGTGAGCACACCTGCTTTTACCAAAATGAGGAGTTGCTGGCATGAGCGCAACCACCAAACCCGTCAACCAGAAAGCCTGGTTCCTGATCCTGCCCGTGATCCTGTGCGTGGCCTTCTCGGCCATCCTGCCGCTGATGACGGTGGTGAACTACTCGGTGCAAGACATCATCAGCCCGGAGCGCCGCGTCTTCGTGGGCACCGAGTGGTTCGTGCAGGTGATGCGCGACGAGGAACTGCACGCCGCGTTGCTGCGCCAGCTCACCTTCTCGCTGGCCGTATTGGCGGTGGAGATTCCGCTGGGCATCCTGCTGGCGCTGTCCATGCCTGCGCAGGGCTGGAAGTCGTCGGCCGTGCTGGTGGTGGTGGCGCTGTCGTTGCTGATCCCCTGGAACGTGGTGGGCACCATCTGGCAGATCTATGGCCGTGCCGATATCGGCCTCATGGGCAGGCTGCTGCAAGAGGTGGGCATCGAATACAGCTACACCGGCAACGCCACGCAGGCGTGGCTCACGGTGCTGCTGATGGATGTGTGGCACTGGACGCCGCTGGTCGCTCTGCTGGCCTTTGCCGGGTTGCGCTCCATCCCCGACGCGTACTACCAGGCGGCCCGCATCGATGGCGCCAGCAAGTTCGCGGTGTTCCGCTACATCCAGCTGCCCAAGATGCGTGGCGTGCTGATGATTGCGGTGCTGCTGCGCTTCATGGACAGCTTCATGATCTACACCGAGCCGTTCGTGCTGACCGGCGGCGGGCCGGGCAATGCCACCACCTTCCTGAGCCAGTACTTGACGACCAAGGCCGTGGGCCAGTTCGACCTGGGCCCTGCCGCAGCGTTTTCGCTGATCTATTTCTTCATCATCCTGCTGCTGTGCTTCATCCTCTACAACTGGATGCAGCGCGTGGGTACCGCCAGCAACGAAGGAGCCGGCCATGAATGAAAAGCGCTTCCAGAAGCGGTCGATTTTTCTCGTTGCCTACCTGGTCTTCGCCGTGTTGCCCATCTACTGGATGGTCAACATGAGCTTCAAGACCAACGCGGAGATTCTCTCGACGTTCTCGTTTTTTCCCCAGCATTTCACGTGGGACAACTACAAGACCATCTTCACCGACGAGTCCTGGTATTCGGGCTACGTCAACAGCCTGATCTATGTGGGCATCAACACGGTGATCTCGCTCACCGTGGCGCTGCCCGCCGCCTATGCCTTCAGCCGCTACCAGTTCCTGGGCGACAAGCATGTGTTCTTCTGGCTGCTGACCAACCGCATGACGCCGCCCGCCGTGTTCCTGCTGCCGTTCTTTCAGCTCTACACCACCGTGGGGTTGATGGACACGCACATTGCCGTGGCACTGGCGCACCTGCTGTTCAACGTACCGCTGGCGGTGTGGATTCTGGAAGGCTTCATGAGCGGTATTCCGCGCGAGATCGATGAGACGGCCTATATCGATGGCTACAGCTTTCCACGCTTTTTCATGACCATTTTCCTGCCGCTCATCAAGGCTGGTGTGGGTGTGGCCGCGTTCTTCTGCTTCATGTTCAGCTGGGTCGAGCTGCTGCTGGCGCGCACGCTGACCAGCGTGAATGCCAAGCCCATCGTGGCCACCATGACGCGCACCGTGAGCGCCTCGGGCATGGACTGGGCGACGCTGGCCGCCGCTGGCGTGCTGACCATCGTGCCGGGTGCGATCGTGATCTGGTTTGTTCGCCACTACATCGCAAAAGGCTTTGCGATGGGGCGGGTTTGAGGAGGCAGCGACATGTTTGACTGGATGGCCTGGACGCTGCCCGTGGCGGTGTTCTTCATTTGCATCGTGCTGATGCTGATCGGTATGACGGTGTGGGAGATCAAGTCGCCCACGACGATGCGCAAGGGTTTTTTGCCGCTGGAGACAACGCGCGGTGATCGGCTGTTCATTGGGCTGTTGTCGGCGGCCTACGTGAATCTGATTTTTGTTGGTGTCAGCGGCAAGCTGGCCCAGTGGTTCAGCCTGCAGGGCGACCCGTCGATCTGGATCAGCTTTGTGTTGTCGATGGCGCTGCTGCTGCTCATCCTGCGCAAGGGGTGAGGTGTTTGCAGGCAGCCTTGGTTTCAATGGTTCCCGTCGCGCGGCTCAACCCTTCCCCGGAGCCGCGTGACCCTTGCATCCAAAGGGGAGATGACTATGAGGAGACAGGCACTATGAAGACGCGGTACACAGCGCTGGCACTGGCAGTGGCGGTCATGACGGGTCAGGCCGCCATGGCGGGCGAGGCGGAGGCCAAAAAATGGATCGACACCGAGTTCCAGCCCTCCACGCTGAGCAAGGACCAGCAGATGGCCGAAATGAAGTGGTTCATGGACGCGGCCAAGAAGCTGCAGGCCAAGGGTGTGAAGGAAATCTCGGTGGTGTCCGAGACCATCACCACCCACGAATACGAATCCAAGACGCTCGCCAAGGCGTTCGAGGAAATCACTGGCATCAAGGTCAAGCACGACCTGATCCAGGAGGGCGACGTGGTCGAGAAGCTGCAGACCTCCATGCAGTCGGGCAAGTCCATCTATGACGGCTGGATCTCGGACTCGGACCTGATCGGAACGCACTACCGCTACGGCAAGATCATGAACCTGACCGACTACATGGGCGGTGCAGGCAAGGAGTGGACCAACCCCGGCATCGACATCAAGGACTACATCGGCACCAAGTTCACGACCGGGCCAGACGGCAAGCTGTACCAGTTGCCCGACCAGCAGTTCGCCAACCTGTACTGGTTCCGCGCCGACCTGTTCGACCGCAAGGACATCAAGGACAAGTTCAAGGCCAAGTATGGCTACGACCTGGGTGTGCCGCTCAACTGGAGCGCCTATGAGGACATCGCCGAGTTCTTCACCAACGACGTGAAGAACATCGATGGCAAGCCTATCTATGGCCACATGGACTATGGCAAGAAGGACCCCTCCCTGGGCTGGCGTTTCACCGACGCATGGCTGTCCATGGCGGGCTCTGCCGACATCGGCGCGCCCAACGGCCTGCCGATCGACGAATGGGGCATCCGTGTGGCGGACGACAAGTGCACGCCAGTGGGCGCCAGCGTGGCCCGTGGCGGTGCGACCAACTCGCCCGCAGCCGTATATGCGCTGACCAAGTACGTGGACTGGATGAAGAAGTACGCGCCCAAGGAAGCCACGGGCATGACCTTCGGCGAAGCCGGCCCCGTGCCCGCGCAAGGTCAGATCGCGCAGCAGATCTTCTGGTACACCGCCTTCACGGCCGACATGACCAAGCCCGGCCTGCCCGTGGTGAACGCCGACGGCACGCCCAAGTGGCGCATGGCCCCCGGCCCCAACGGCCCCTACTGGAAGCAGGGCATGCAGAACGGCTACCAGGACGTGGGCTCCTGGACCTTCTTCAAGGACCATGACGCCAACAAGACGGCTGCCGCCTGGCTGTACGCCCAGTTCGTGACGGCCAAGACCACGTCGCTCAAGAAAACGCTGACGGGCCTGACCCCGATCCGCGAGAGCGACATCCAGTCCAAGGCCATGACGGACGCCGCGCCCAAGCTCGGTGGCCTGGTCGAGTTCTACCGCAGCCCGGCGCGCGTGGCATGGTCGCCTACCGGCACCAATGTGCCCGACTACCCCAAGCTGGCCCAGTTGTGGTGGAAGAACGTGGCGCAGGCGGTCACGGGCGAGAAGACTCCCCAGGGCGCCATGGACACCCTGGCCGACGAGATGGACCAGGTGATGGCCCGCCTGGAACGCGCAGGCATGGCCCACTGCGCGCCCAAGCTCAACCCCAAGAGCGACCCCAACAAGTGGCTGAGCGACAAGCAGGCCCCCTGGAAGAAGCTGGCCAATGAGAAGCCAAAGGGCGAAACCATTGCCTACGACAAGTTGCTGCAGGCGTGGAAGGACGGCAAGACGCGCTGATCCACAGATCAAGGTGTGGTTGTAACCACCATTGATCGGCAGCCAGGGCTCACAAGGTCTCTGGCTGCCTTTTTTGCTCGATACCGCCCTCGGCGCCTGTGCGGCTGCGGGGCGGGTTCTCACCCCGGGAGTGTCA
This sequence comes from Acidovorax sp. 99, assembly GCF_003096455.1. Classification (NCBI taxonomy): domain Bacteria; kingdom Pseudomonadati; phylum Pseudomonadota; class Betaproteobacteria; order Burkholderiales; family Comamonadaceae; genus Acidovorax; species Acidovorax sp. 99. The sequence goes on along the minus strand of NZ_QEKU01000001.1, from coordinate 1,559,591 downwards.
GGGATTCAAGGGTAAACCCTTGGTTTCTACTCCGCCCATGGACAATCACCCCATGACCATTGCCACCGCACCCCTTCCTACACGGCGCGCCGACCTCCTGGCCCGCCTCGCCCAGCCGCACCAGTATGACCTCGCCGTGATCGGTGGTGGCGCGACGGGCCTGGGGGTGGCGCTGGATGCCGCGGCGCGCGGCTTTAGCGTCGTGCTGGTGGATTCACACGATTTCGCCAAAGGAACCTCGTCCCGTGCGACCAAGCTGGTGCATGGCGGGGTCCGTTACCTGGCCCAGGGCAACATCGCGTTGGTGCGCGAGGCGCTGCATGAACGCACCACGCTGCTGCACAACGCGCCCCATCTGGCGCAACCGCTGCCCTTTGTGATGCCGTCTTACCGTTTCTGGGAAACACCCTTCTATGGCATCGGGCTGATGATGTATGACGCGCTTGCAGGCAAGGCGGGCCTGGGCGCCACCCAGTTCCTGGGGCGCGAGCGCACCCTGCGGTGCCTGCCCACCGCCCGTACCGAGGGCCTGAAAGGCGGGGTCAAATACTGGGATGGCCAGTTTGACGATGCGCGCCTGGCGCTGGCGCTGGCGCGCACGGCGGCCAGCCTGGGCGCCTTGGTGGTCAATTACTGCCCAGCCAAGTCGCTGGTCCACGAGGCCGGAAAGGTCGTGGGCTTTGTCTGCGAGGACGCGGACAGCGGCCAACAGTTCACCGTGCGCGCCCGGTCGGTGGTCAACGCCACGGGCGTGTGGGTGGACACCCTGCGCCAGATGGACGGCGAAGCCATCGGGCGGCCCGTCAAGCCCATGGTGGCGCCCAGTCAGGGCGTACACATTGTGGTGGACCGGGAGTTCTTGCCGTCCGACCACGCCTTGATGGTGCCCAAAACGGCCGATGGCCGCGTGCTGTTTGCCGTGCCCTGGCTGGGCAAACTCATTCTTGGCACCACCGACAGCCCGCGCCAGGACGTGGTACGGGAGCCCGAGCCCTTCCGGGAGGAAGTGCGCTTCATCCTGGAGGAATCCGCCCGCTACCTGACCCGCGCGCCTCGCGTCGAGGACATCCGCAGCATCTGGGTGGGCTTGCGCCCGCTGGTCAAGCCGCAAGACGACGACGGCGACAACACCAAGAAGATCAGCCGGGAGCACACGGTGCTGGCCAGCCGCAGCGGCCTGATCACCGTGACGGGTGGAAAATGGACCACCTACCGGGCAATGGCCGAAGATGTGTTGCAAAAATGCTTCACCACGGGGCTGTTGCCTGAAAAACCAGCTGGGGTGACCAATCATCTTCCGTTGGTGGGAACTCCTCGGGAGCCCGTACAGCACCGCATCAGCGATGCCCAAGGACTGCACTCTTACGGCACGGAAGCGGCTGAGGTGCGGGCAATGCCCGGAGCGCAGACGGATCTCGGGGGCGGCCTGACGGAGGCAATGGTGCGCTTTGCGGCCCGCTACGAATACGCCTGTACGGTGGAAGATGTGCTGGCGCGGCGTTCGCGTCTGCTGTTCCTGGATGCCCGCAAGGCGATTGAGCTGGCGCCGGTTGTCGCAGGCCTCCTGCGCGAGGAGCTAGGCGCCGATCCGCAACTCGAGGCCTTTCTGGCCCTGGCGCAACAGTATCTGCATGTGCCCACATAACACGCGCTTGACTTCCTAAAAGTCTTTTGCAATAATCGAAGGCTTCGCGTTTCATACGTGAAGTTTCTGCCCAGCGGGAAGTGCTGCAAATGGTTTGCGGTGCGGACGACGGGCCCAAGACTGACTGGCTGATTTGCAGCCCTTGAGAAGTTCTCTGGGGCTGTTGTCTTCTGGTGCAAGTTGGGAATATTGAAATGATCCAGACAGAATCTCGGTTAGAGGTTGCCGACAATACCGGCGCCAAGTCCGTCCTTTGCATCAAGGTGCTGGGTGGCTCGAAGCGTCGCTATGCAAGCGTTGGCGACATCATCAAGGTGAGCATCAAAGAAGCCGCTCCACGTGGCCGCGTCAAAAAAGGCGAGGTTTACAGCGCAGTGGTGGTTCGCACGGCGAAGGGTATTCGTCGCGGCGACGGTTCGCTCGTCAAATTCGACGGCAACGCAGCAGTGTTGCTGAATGCAAAGTTGGAGCCCATTGGCACCCGCATCTTTGGACCCGTGACGCGTGAACTGCGTACCGAGAAGTTCATGAAGATCGTGTCCCTGGCTCCTGAAGTTCTCTAAGGACGCGCCATGAACAAGATTCGCAAGGGCGACGAAGTCATCGTGCTGACCGGCCGTGACAAGGGCAAGCGTGGCACTGTGTCGCTGCGCAAGGATGACTCTCACCTCGTCATCGACGGTATCAACTTGGTCAAGAAGCACGCCAAGCCAAACCCTATGAAGGGTACGACGGGCGGCATCATCGAAAAGGCCATGCCGATTCACCAGTCCAACGTGGCCATCTTCAATGCCGCTACTGGCAAGGCTGATCGCGTGGGCATCAAGGTGCAGGCTGACGGCACGCGCGTTCGCGTGTTCAAGTCCAGCGGCGCTGAAATCAAGGCGGCCTAAGGGGTAAACATGGCACGACTCCAAGAAATTTACCGCGACAAGATCGCTCCCGAGCTGACCAAGCAGTTCGGTTACACCTCGCCGATGCAGGTTCCTCGTCTGACCAAGATCACCCTGAACATGGGCGTGAGCGAAGCAGTCTCGGACAAGAAGGTGATGGACAACGCTGTGGCCGACCTGACCAAGATTGCTGGTCAGAAGCCTGTGGTGACCAAGGCCAAGAAGGCTATCGCTGGTTTCAAGATCCGCGAAGGTCAGGCCATTGGTTGCATGGTCACGCTGCGTGGCGTGCAGATGTATGAGTTCCTGGATCGTTTCGTGACCGTGGCGCTGCCCCGCGTTCGTGACTTCCGTGGTATCTCCGGTCGCGCCTTCGATGGCCGTGGCAACTACAACATCGGCGTCAAAGAACAGATCATCTTCCCTGAAATTGAGTACGACAAGGTTGACGCCCTGCGCGGTCTCAATATCAGCATCACCACGACGGCCAAGTCCGACGAAGAAGCCAAGGCGCTTCTCGCTGGTTTCCGTTTCCCGTTCAAGAACTGAGGCGAAGCATGGCTAAAGTAGCTTTGATCCAGCGCGAACTGAAGCGCGAAAAACTGGCAGCCAAGTACGCAACCAAGTATGCGGAACTGAAGGCAATCGCTGGCGATGCCAAGCGCAGCGACGAAGAGCGTGATGCAGCCCGTCTGGGCCTGCAAAAGCTCCCGCGCAACGCAAACCCCACACGTCAGCGTAACCGTTGCGAAATCACCGGTCGTCCACGTGGCACCTTCCGTCAATTCGGTCTGGCTCGCGCCAAGATCCGCGAACTGGCTTTCAATGGCGACATCCCAGGTGTCACCAAGGCCAGCTGGTAAGCAGGCAGGAGAGATTAAACATGAGCATGAGTGATCCCATCGCTGACTTGCTGACCCGCATCCGTAATGCACAGATGGTCTCCAAGGCCACGGTTCTGGTGCCATCTTCCAAAGTGAAGATCGCCATCGCCCAGGTGCTGAAGGACGAAGGTTATATCGACGGCTTCCAGGTCAAGACCGAAGCTGGCAAGTCCGAACTCGAAATTGCCCTGAAGTATTACGCAGGCCGTCCAGTGATTGAGCGAATCGAGCGCGTCAGCCGCCCTGGTCTGCGTGTCTACAAAGGCCGTGATTCCATTCCACAAGTCATGAACGGTCTGGGTGTGGCAATTGTCACAACGCCCAAGGGCGTGATGACCGATCGCAAGGCGCGCGCTACCGGTGTCGGTGGCGAAGTGCTCTGCTACGTGGCCTAACCCGCGGCATTGAGGAGAAACTGAAATGTCCCGAGTAGGAAAAATGCCCGTGACCATCCCCGCAGGTGTGGATGTGTCCGTGAAGAGTGACCAGATCTCCGTGAAGGGTTCTGGCGGCACCCTGTCGCTGGCGCAAAACGCGCTGGTGAAGGTGTCCAGCAATGAAGGCAAGCTCAGCTTTGAGCCTGCCAATGATTCCCGCGAAGCCAATGCCATGAGCGGCACGATTCGCCAGTTGGTCAACAACATGGTGGTCGGCGTTAGCAAGGGTTTCGAAAAGAAGCTGAGCTTGGTAGGTGTGGGTTACAAGGCTGCTGCAGCTGGTTCCAAGCTGAACCTGGCCGTCGGCTATTCGCACCCGGTCAACATCGAGATGCCCGCTGGTATCACGGTTGCCACCCCTACCCCCACTGAAGTGGTGATCAAGGGTGCTGATCGTCAACGCGTCGGTCAGATCGCCGCTGAGATCCGTGCTGTTCGTCCACCCGAGCCCTACAAGGGCAAGGGCATCCGCTACGCGGACGAAAAGATCACGATCAAAGAGACCAAGAAGAAATAAGGAGCTGCAACATGTTGACCAAGAAAGAGCAGCGTCTTCGTCGTTCGCGCCAGACCCGCATCCGCATTGCACAGCAAGGCGTGGCGCGTCTGACCGTGAACCGTACGAACCTCCATATCTACGCCAGTGTGATCTCCGGCGACGGCAGCAAGGTGCTGGCAAGCGCTTCGACGGCAGAAGCCGACGTGCGCAAGTCGCTCGGCGGTTCGGGCAAGGGTGGCAATGCCGCTGCAGCCCAGATCATCGGCAAGCGTATCGCTGAAAAGGCGAAAGCTGCAGGTGTCGAGAAGGTTGCATTTGATCGCGCAGGCTTTGCTTACCACGGTCGCGTCAAGGCTTTGGCCGACGCAGCCCGTGAAGCCGGCCTGCAGTTCTAAGCGGAGCGGAATAAAAAATGGCTAAATTTCAACCCAAAGTGCAAGACGAAGGTCGTGACGACGGTCTGCGCGAAAAAATGATCGCGGTCAACCGCGTGACCAAAGTCGTGAAGGGTGGCCGTATTCTCGGTTTCGCCGCACTGACTGTGGTTGGCGACGGTGACGGCCGCGTGGGCATGGGTAAGGGCAAGTCCAAGGAAGTGCCTGCTGCTGTGCAAAAGGCGATGGAAGAAGCCCGCCGCAACATGGTCAAGGTGTCCCTGAAGAACGGCACCATCTATCACAACGTGACCGGCCACCATGGCGCGGCGGTGGTGATGATGGCTCCCGCACCCAAGGGTACCGGTATCATTGCTGGCGGTCCTATGCGCGCAGTCTTTGAAGTACTGGGTGTGACCGACATCGTGGCCAAGAGCCATGGTTCGTCCAACCCCTACAACATGGTCCGTGCTACCTTTGACGCGCTCGTCAATTCGACGACTCCGTCGAACGTTGCAGCCAAGCGCGGCAAGACAGTCGAAGACATCTTCGCCTGAACCGGAGCCTGAATATGACAACGCAACAAACCGTCAAGATTCAACTGGTGCGCAGCCCGATTGGCACCAAGGAATCGCACCGCGCCACCGTCCGTGGCCTGGGTCTGCGCAAGCTGAACAGCGTCAGCGAATTGAAGGATTCGCCCGAAGTTCGCGGCATGATTAACAAGATCAGCTACCTGGTCAAAATCGTCTGAGAGATAGATCATGGAACTCAATAGCATCAAGCCCGCAGACGGCGCCAAGCATGCCAAGCGCCGCGTAGGCCGTGGTATCGGCTCCGGCCTGGGCAAGACCGCTGGCCGTGGTCACAAGGGCCAAAAGTCCCGCTCTGGTGGCTACCACAAGGTGGGCTTCGAAGGCGGTCAAATGCCGCTGCAACGTCGCTTGCCCAAGCGCGGCTTCAAGTCGCACCTGCTCAAGTTCAATGCAGAAGTCACGCTGACGGCGCTGGACCAACTGGGCCTGGCCGAAGTGGATGTGCTGGCACTGAAGCAAGCTGGTCTGGTGGGCGAGCTGGCCAAGGTGGTCAAGGTCATCAAGAGCGGTTCCCTGAGCAAGGCAGTCAAGCTGTCTGGCGTGGGTGCTACGGCTGGTGCCAAGGCAGCCATCGAAGCTGCTGGCGGCAGCGTCGCCTGAGTGTGGCACTGAAGGAAGGCATCTGTGGCTACTAGCGCGGCTCAAATTGCAAAGACCGGAAAATTCGGCGACCTGCGTCGTCGTCTGGTTTTTCTGTTGCTGGCGCTGGTCGTATACCGCATCGGGGCTCATATCCCTGTGCCTGGTATCGATCCAGCCCAACTTCAGCAGCTGTTCAGTGGCCAGCAGGGCGGCATCCTGAACCTGTTCAACATGTTTTCGGGTGGCGCGCTGTCGCGTTTCACAGTGTTCGCACTGGGGATCATGCCGTACATCTCGGCATCGATCATCATGCAGCTGATGACCTACGTGCTGCCCGCGTTTGAGCAGTTGAAGAAGGAAGGCGAAGCTGGTCGCAGGAAGATCACGCAATACACTCGTTACGGAACCCTGGGCCTGGCCCTGTTCCAGTCTCTGGGTATTGCCGTGGCTCTCGAAAGCTCTGCTGGCTTGGTTCTGAGCCCCGGTTTTGGCTTCCGCCTGACTGCAGTGGTCAGTTTGACGGCCGGAACCATGTTTCTGATGTGGTTGGGTGAGCAGATCACCGAGCGTGGTCTGGGCAACGGGATTTCGATCCTGATCTTCGGTGGTATCGCCGCCGGGTTGCCCAGTTCGATCGGTGGTCTTCTGGAGCTGGTTCGTACTGGCGCGATGAGCATCCTGGCAGCCATCTTCATCGTTATCGTGGTGGGTCTGGTGACTTACTTCGTGGTGTTTGTGGAGCGTGGTCAGCGCAAGATCCTGGTGAACTATGCACGGCGACAAGTCGGCAACAAGGTGTACGGCGGTCAATCGTCGCACTTGCCCTTGAAGCTGAACATGGCTGGTGTGATTCCTCCGATCTTCGCGTCGTCCATCATCTTGCTGCCTGCGACTGTGGTGAATTGGTTCAGTGCTGGTGAATCGATGCGTTGGCTCAAGGACATCTCGGGTGCACTGACTCCAGGTCAGCCGATCTATGTGATGTTCTATGCCGCTGCGATCATCTTCTTCTGTTTCTTCTACACGGCGTTGGTGTTCAACAGCCGCGAGACAGCAGACAACCTGAAGAAGAGTGGCGCGTTCATCCCAGGCATTCGTCCCGGTGAACAAACTGCCCGTTACATCGACAAGATCCTGGTTCGCCTGACCTTGGCCGGTGCCGTGTACATCACCTTCGTGTGTCTGTTGCCGGAGTTTCTGATCCTGAAGTACAACGTACCGTTTTACTTTGGTGGGACTTCCCTGCTGATCATTGTGGTGGTGACCATGGACTTCATGGCCCAGGTCCAGAACTACATGATGTCGCAACAGTACGAATCGCTGCTCAAGAAGGCGAACTTCAAAGGCAGTGCAGGCGGTTGACATCACGAGGGCAGCGCCCAGCGCTGCCTGCAAAGAGTTGGATATCGGTTGAGTTGGCGCCCCACGATTTTTCGCGGGCACAAATTGTGTTCCGTGCGAAGCAGCCGGGACGGATGGAAAAGTTTTAGGAGAATGCAATGAGAGTTTCGGCTTCGGTCAAAAAAATCTGCCGCAACTGCAAGATCATCCGCCGCAAGGGTGTGGTGCGCGTGATCTGCACGGATCTGCGTCACAAGCAGCGCCAAGGTTGATTGGAAAGTATTAGAGGACGCATATGGCACGTATCGCTGGCATTAACATTCCGCCGCACAAGCACGCGGAAATCGGTTTGACCGCCATTTTTGGCATTGGTCGCACCCGCGCTCGCAAGATCTGCGAAGCAACTGGTATCGCTTACTCCAAGAAGATCAAGGATCTGACGGACGGCGATCTGGAAAAAATTCGCGAGCAAATCGAGCAGTTCACCATTGAAGGTGACCTGCGCCGCGAAACCACGATGAACATCAAGCGTTTGATGGACATCGGCTGCTATCGTGGCTTCCGCCATCGCCGCGGTCTGCCAATGCGTGGTCAGCGCACCCGTACCAATGCTCGCACTCGCAAGGGTCCGCGCAAGGGTGCAGCTGCACTGAAGAAATAAAGATTGAAAGATCATCATGGCTAAGTCTCCTGCCAATAACGCAGCTCAGCGCGTTCGCAAGAAGGTCCGGAAGAATGTTTCGGACGGCATTGCACACGTGCACGCCTCGTTCAACAACACCATCATCACGATCACCGACCGTCAGGGCAACGCTCTGTCGTGGGCTTCGTCCGGTGGCCAAGGTTTCAAGGGTTCGCGCAAGTCCACCCCATTCGCAGCCCAAGTGGCTTCGGAAGTGGCTGGTCGCGCTGCCATCGATCAAGGTATCAAGAACCTTGACGTTGAAATCAAGGGCCCAGGTCCTGGTCGTGAGTCTTCGGTGCGCGCATTGGGCGCACTGGGCATCCGTATCACATCGATCTCCGATGTGACCCCGGTGCCACACAACGGCTGCCGCCCTCAAAAGCGCCGTCGTATCTAATCTCTCTAAGCCCACCGCCGCCTGTGAACGCGCAAGCGCCTCAGGCGGCTCCCGCAATGGTTTGCGGTAGATGACACAAAGGAAGCTCAAGTGGCACGTTACCTCGGCCCCAAGGCCAAACTCTCCCGCCGTGAAGGCACTGACCTGTTCCTGAAGAGCGCCCGTCGCTCGATCGCTGACAAGTCCAAATTCGACTCCAAGCCTGGTCAGCACGGCCGCACCTCGGGTGCCCGCACCTCTGACTACGGTCTGCAACTGCGTGAAAAGCAGAAGGTCAAGCGCATGTACGGCGTGCTGGAAAAGCAATTCCGCCGTTACTTCGAAGCCGCCGAAGGCAAGAAGGGCAACACTGGCGCCAATCTGCTGTTCCTGTTGGAGTCCCGTCTCGACAACGTCGTGTACCGCATGGGTTTCGGCTCCACTCGCGCTGAAGCGCGCCAGCTGGTGTCGCACAAGGCGATCACCGTGAACGGCAAGTCCGTGAACATTGCTTCGTACCTCGTGAAGACGGGTGACGTGGTGGCTGTGCGTGAAAAGTCCAAGAAGCAAAATCGCGTGGTGGAAGCCCTGCAACTGGCAGCTCAAGTGGGCATGCCCGCATGGGTGGAAGTGAATGCCGAGAAGGCAGAAGGCATCTTCAAGAAGGTGCCAGACCGTGATGAGTTTGGCGCCGACATCAACGAATCGCTGATCGTTGAGTTGTACTCGCGCTAATCGGTCGAGTACGTAATTCAAGAAAACCGTCCCTGAACCGCGAGGCATCGCGGTTTAGGCGCTTCACCAGCCTTACCGGTGTAACGAGCTGGGGGTATTGAGAGGAAGTCTGAATGCAAACCAATTTGCTGAAACCCAAGGCGATCAATGTCGAGCAGCTTGGCCACAACCGTGCCAAGGTCGCACTGGAGCCGTTCGAGCGTGGGTACGGCCACACGCTGGGCAACGCCATTCGGCGCGTCCTGCTCTCGTCCATGGTGGGTTACGCAGCGACGGAAGTCACCATTGCAGGCGTTCTGCACGAGTATTCGTCTATTGACGGTGTTCAAGAGGATGTGGTCAATATCCTGCTGAACCTCAAGGGTGTGGTGTTCAAGCTCCATAACCGTGATGAAGTGACGTTGAGCCTGCGCAAAGATGGCGAAGGTGTGGTCACTGCCCGTGACATCCAGACCCCTCACGACGTGGAAATCGTCAACCCTGATCACGTGATCGCCAACCTGTCTGCTGGCGGGAAGCTGGACATGCAGATCAAGGTAGAGAAGGGTCGCGGCTATGTGCCCGGCAATCTGCGCCGCTATGCCGACGAGTCGACCAAGTCGATTGGCCGCATCGTGCTGGACGCGTCGTTCTCCCCCGTGAAGCGTGTGAGCTACACCGTGGAAAGCGCCCGTGTGGAGCAGCGTACCGACTTGGACAAGCTGGTGGTCGAGATCGAGACCAACGGCGCGATCACTGCCGAAGATGCCGTGCGGGCATCTGCCAAGATCCTGGTGGAACAGCTGGCGGTATTCGCGCAGCTGGAAGGCGGCGAGCTGGCTGCGTTCGACGCACCCGCAGGCCCACGTGGCAATGCAACGTTCGATCCGATCCTGCTGCGTCCTGTGGACGAGCTGGAACTGACCGTGCGTTCTGCCAACTGCCTGAAGGCCGAGAACATCTACTACATCGGTGATCTGATTCAGCGCACCGAGAACGAGCTGCTCAAGACGCCTAACCTCGGCCGCAAGTCGCTCAACGAAATCAAGGAAGTGCTGGCATCGCGTGGCCTCACCTTGGGCATGAAGCTTGAGAACTGGCCGCCAGCAGGTCTGGACAAGCGTTAAGCCAAAGCTATAATCGAAAGCTGCCCAAATTTTGGGCGCCCGGTTTGATGTCCCCCGCAAGGGGGACTTTTCGTTCCCTCCTGGGAACAGTGCCTCGGACAGTACCTGATACGGCTGCCTGATTTAATTACATAGACAGTAGAAAGAAAGCACCATGCGCCACGGACACGGCCTTCGCAAACTCAACCGCACCAGCTCGCACCGCCTCGCGATGCTGCAGAACATGATGAACTCGCTCATTGAGCACGAAGTCATCAAGACCACCGTCCCCAAGGCCAAGGAACTGCGCCGCGTGATCGAGCCCATGATCACCTTGGCCAAGGAAGATTCTGTCGCCAACCGCCGCCTGGCATTCAACCGTCTGCGTGACCGTGACAGCGTGACCAAGCTGTTCAACGACCTGGGCCCGCGTTTCAAGGTGCGTCCTGGCGGTTACACCCGCATTCTGAAGATGGGCTTCCGCGTGGGCGACAATGCGCCTATGGCCCTGGTCGAATTGGTCGATCGTGCTGCAGAAACCGAAAATAATTCGGCAGCAGCTGAATAATAGGGTATAATTTATTTCTTACCGCGCGATGGAGCAGTCTGGTAGCTCGTTGGGCTCATAACCCAAAGGTCGGAGGTTCAAATCCTTCTCGCGCAACCAAAACATAGCAAGCATTGCTAAAACAAAACGCCCACTTAACAGTGGGCGTTTTTGTTTGTGCTCTCACTCGTTGCTTGTGCTCCATGAGGGCGCGAGCTGGCGTGTTGATGACAACTTGTTCCTCCTGTGCAGAGCGCCATCGCGCTCCTACCGGCTCAGTGAGCGAACAGATCTGCCTTGGCGGCCTTGGTGATGGCCACCACACAGGGGTGCGTAATGCGCCTTTCAATGGAGATCGCAAAGAATTCTTCCACCAAGTCTGAGGAGCGGCCGATAACCTCCACGCCAAACTGAGCAGTGGTCTCCTCCTCCAGCACGGAAGGGGATGTGAAGATGCCCCGGCCTTCACGCCCAAACGCGTTCATCAACGCGCTGTCGTCAAACTCACCGACGAGACGGGGTTGCAGGTGGTGTTTGTTCAGCCAGTGGTCGAGTTGCTGGCGAACGGACGACATAGGACCTTGGATGAGCATGGGCGCGCCATGCAGGCACTGGGGGAATGGCCCCTCCAGTTGCGCACGCAGGGCGGGAGCGCACAAAAAACTCATGCTGCTGGTGCCCAGTGGGTGGTTGAAGGCTTTGACGCCGATCTTGTTGGAAACAGGCTCGTCTGCCAGCACGAGGTCCAGCCGGTGCAGGCTCAACTGCGCAATCAATTCGGGGAACTTGCCCTCATGGCAGGTCATGTGCACGCGCTGCGGCATGCCCAGTGCGGGCTCCAGCAGGTGGTAGGCCACCGACTTGGCTACCGAGTCTGCCACCCCCACGCGGAATTCCAGCGGCTTCTCTTGTCCGCGCGCCAACCGGATGGATTTTTCCAGCTCGTCGCCCAGCGCGAAGATCTGCTCGGCATACCCCAGGGCCACACGCCCCTCGCTGGTCAGCTCCAGGCCCCGTCCCCTTTTCCGGAACAGGTCGTGGCCCAGCCACTCTTCCAGTTGCTTGATCTGGCCGGACAGTGTTTGCGGAGTGGTGTTGAGCTGCTCACCGGCCCGCATCACACCGCCAGCCTTGGCAACCGTCCAGAAATAGCGCAGGTGCTTGAAGTTCATACAGTCAATACTTCGTGTAAATCGAAGAATAAAACTCAATAAAACGAATATACGCGAAGTATGAAATTCTCTACATTGACGTTTGGCAGCTTCCGTGGCGATCTGCGCTGCGGCCTGGAGCTGCCTGTGTTCACAAGGAGTAGCAACGATGCGTATCACGACCCGAGGACAGCTGGCGGTGTCCGCCATGACCGACCTGGCCCTGCGCCAGAAGATGCGGCCCGTGCCCTTGTCCACCATCAGCGCGCGGCAGGGTATTTCCCTTTCCTACCTGGAGCAGCTGTTCAGCGCGCTGCGCCGTGCCGGCCTCGTGGACAGTACCCGCGGACCAGGCGGCGGCTACACGCTGGCGCGGCGGGCCGAGCAGGTGTCGGTGGCCGAAATCATCCTGGCGGTGGAGAACCTCAAGAACGACGAGCTGCAGAACCTCGGCGCCGGCCAGGCTGCGCAGGTCAAATCCATGACGGGCGAGCTGTGGACCAGCTTCAACTCCCGCGTGATGGAATACCTGCAGTCGGTGACGCTGCAGGACTTGGTGGACCAGGCCCTGAAGCAGGGCACGGTGGTGGAGGAAAAGGCCCCAGCTGCCCGGACCAAGCTGCCCCTGGCGCCCAAGCCCCGTCCACTGATGGCGCGGGTCAATGTGCCCAACTCGGTGTTTGCCTTGGGGAGCATGCCGATCCTGCAGCGCCGCTGAGGCGAAGGGACCCTGCGGTGGTGCAAGGCGTCGGGTGCGGCGCCAAGCCCACCGAGGCTGGCGCCGCGGCAGGATGCCCGGCTGCCGACGGCTACGCTACAACTGGTGTGCGAGTTGCTTGATTCCCCGGATCAGCATCTCCACCGAGATCGCGACCAGGATCAGGCCCATCAGGCGTTCAAACGCCATCACCACGCGTTCGCCCACCAGGCGCTGGATGCGTTCGGCCAGCAGCAACACCACGGCACATACGGCCATGGTGACGCACAGTGCGCCCACCCATTCCCATCGCCGCTCGGGGGCCTGGGCCACCAGCAGCATCACCGTGGCCAGCGCCGAAGGGCCTGCCAGCGCGGGGATGGCAAGCGGCACGATCAGCGGCTCGCCCGGTAGCTCCGCCTGTGGTCCGTCCGCCGACGGAAAGATCATGCGCAGTGCGATCAGAAACAACACCACGGCACCGGCAATCTGCAGCGACAAGTCGCTCAAATTCATGACCCGCAGGAACTCCGCTCCGAAGAACAAGAACACCAGCAGCAGTGCAAACGCAATCAGCACCTCCCGCAGGATCACCCGCGCCCGGCGCTCGGGCGCCACGCCCCGCAGGGCATTGGCAAAGATGGGGATGTTGCCCAGCGGATCGGTGATCAGCAGGAGCAGGATGGTGGCCGACGCGAAGGTGTAGCTCACGTTGCGTACACCGCGTCCAGCGAGCGAAAGCCCTTGATCTCAATCGGGTTGCCGCTGGGGTCGTGGAAGAACATCGTCCACTGCTCGCCGGGTTGGCCTTCAAAACGCACCTGCGGCTCCAGCACGAAGGCGGTGTCGGCGGCCTTCAGCCGTGCGGCCAGCGCATGCCAGTCGGGCAACTCCAGGATGGCGCCGAAGTGCGGCATGGGCACCAGATGGTCTCCCACGTGCCCGGTGCGGGCGCTGGCAAAAGGCGTGCCCAGATGCAACGAGATCTGGTGGCCGAAGAAGTCGAAGTCCACCCAGGTGTCGGTGCTTCGACCCTCGAGGCAGCCCAGCACGCCGCCGTAAAAGCGCCGGGCGGCATCCAGGTCGGTGACGTGAAAGGCGAGGTGAAAAAGGCTGCGCATCCCGCAGAGGATAGCAGCCAGTGCCACGCCGTGGCGCGGCCGGGAGGTCGGTCAGGCGACCGACGGATCGGCGGCCATGTTGTCAAACTTCTTGAAGTACTGGCGCGCCATGGCCACCAGCTGGGCGTCTGTCGGGTGGTCTGCGGCCACCGAGTCCACCACCACGCCGGCCACGGCCGCATGGTGTTTGGCGGCCCAGTCGCGGAACTGGTTGCGCACCAGGCCCGGGCCGGCCAGCAGCACCTCGCGGGTGTGGGTCAGTGTCTGGGCGATATCGGCAAAAAACGGCGCGAGGTCGTCGGCCTTGCCCTGGTGCTTGTGGTGGCTGCGGGACTTGATGCGCTGGGCTTCCGCGTGTTCGCGATCGAACATCACCACATGGGCTTCGGATTGGTCCATCCAGACAACGGCGTGAAAAGTGCTCATGAATCGGCTTTCTTGAAGGAGTGACAAAAAACGGGAAAGAAGCAGCCTGAGTGCGTGCGTTCGCTCATGCCGCCCGCCGGTGTTGCTCGGCCTTTTCCTGGCAATGCACACAGCGTGCGGCCTCGGGCGTGGCGTGCAGGCGGGCGGCGGTGATGTGGGTGCCGCAATCCGTGCACTCGCCATAGGTGCCGGCTTCGATGCGGGCCAGGGCGGCCTCGACAGCCGCCAGGTGTGCGGTTTCGCGTTCGTCCAGGGCAAATTCCAGCTCGCGTTCGGTGGCAACCTGGGCACGCGGGTCTTCCGGTTGTCCGAAGTGGTCGGCGGCGGCCTCGGCGCGGCCGATGACACCACCGCGCTGCGCGGCCAGCTGGGCCAGCAACTCGGATTGCTGGGCCAGTAACTGCTGGCGGAAAGGTGCGGCTTGGGTCTTGTCCATGCGGGGTCTCCTCGGGGTGATCGGATACCTGCATGGTGCGCCTGTGCGCGGCGCGCTGGGTTGACCAAGGTCAAGGGATGGCGTGCGGTGTCCCCACCCTGGTGACACCGCTGCGTGGCGGGCTCAGCGCTTGGGCGGGCGCGCCAGCATCTCGGCGGTGTTGGTCTTGCGGTCCGCGTTCACGCGCTGCACATGGGGGCGTTCGGCCATGCGGGCGAGGTAGTCGCGCACAGGCAGGTCGGCCAGGTAGTCCTTGCCGTAGATGATCTTGGTGGCGGAGCTGACCAGCGGCAGGTGAACGACGGCCGCGCAGTCGGCCATCGTGAAGGTGTCGCCGCCCACGTAGGGGCTGAACTTTGCCAACTGGCCGAAGGCGGCAATGTTCTTCTGCAGCTGTGCGCCCACCTTTTCCTTGGCGGTGTCGCTCACGGTGCCGCCAAAGAACGCCTGCGGATACAGGTTGCGTGCCACCAGCTCCAGGTGCAACTCCAGAAAGGTGATCAGCTCGCGCACCTTGGCGGCCTGGAAGGGGTCGGCCGGGATCAGCGGGTGATCGGGGTGGGCGGCTTCGATGTAGTCGGCGATCACCGCCGACTCACACAGCGCTCCCTGCGGCGTGCGCAGGTAGGGCACCTTGCCCAGCGGGCTGGCGCTGCGGTCGGTCTCGCCCACCCAGGCCAGTTCTTCGGTGAACGGCAGGCCCTTTTCGAGCAGCGCAAGCTTGACCTTGTTGTAGTAGTTGCTGGCCGAAAAGCCGCAGAGTGTGAGCATGGTGTGTCTCCGATGTGTTGTAGGGGCAAGCGCACATCCTAGGCCCGCACCTGGTGCGGGGCGGTCACGCAGATGACCCGTGCACTGGCTGGCGCGGACTGCGCACCTACAATGGCGCCTTCATGTCGTTGCCGTCCCTCCAAACCATCCGCAGCCTTCGCTGGCTCGCCCGCTGTGTGCTGGCGTGGTTTGTGTTGTCGATCGGCGTGGCCGTGGCGTCGCCGCTGGTGCACCCGCAGGCCATGGAGCTGATCTGCTCCGGCTCAGGGGCGATCAAGGTGCTGGTCAAGACCGACGACGGAGCCAAGGAGCTGCCCAGCCACACGCTGGACTGCCCGCTGTGCGCGCATGTGGGCGCTCCCCCTCCCGCATCGCAGGCCCAGCTGCCTGTGGTTCACCCGCTGGCGCATGCCCTGCACCCCATCCCCGCCGCGCACATTGCAGCGCGCACCGCTGCGCCCCTGCCGCCGCGCGGGCCCCCGTCGCTCTCCTGAAATCGCTATTGATTCGATAGCTGCTGGCGCATGATTCACTCGCGCTTGCGGCCTATTTGGTTTGATTTTCAGGAGTTTCCATGCGCAAAAGCCGCATGGCGCTGGCCGTGGCCAGTGCCTTTCCCGTCGTCCTTGGCATCGCGTCCGCCGGGGCTTCATCCGCATTCGCCCAGACCGCTGACAGCACCAGCACCAGCACCAGCACCAGCACCACCAGCCATGCCCCGGCCAAGGAACTGGGCGTGGTCACCATCACCGGCGGCCAGCCCACCTCGCTGCCCACGCAGATCCCCACCACCATCGAGGGCGTGACGCGCGAGCAGATCGAGCATGCGATCAACGCCACCGACAGCGAAGACGCCCTCAAGTACCTGCCCAGCCTGCTGGTGCGCAAGCGCTACATCGGCGATTACAACCATGCCGTGCTGTCCACCCGCGCCTCGGGCACGGGCAACCCGGCGCGGTCCATGGTGTTTGCCGATGGCATTTTGCTGAGCAACTACCTGGGCAACGGCCCCACCAACGCGCCACGCTGGATGCTGGTCACGCCAGAAGAAATTGAGCGCGTGGACGTGCTCTACGGCCCGTTTTCGGCCGCCTACGCAGGCAACTCGGTGGGCGCGGTGGTGGACTACGTCACGCGCATGCCGACAAAGTTCGAGGCGCACGGGCAGGTCAGCTATCAGCACCAGCCCTTTGACCTGTACAGCACCAACGGCACCTACGGCGGCAAGCAGGTGAGTGCCTCGGTGGGCAACAAAAATGGCGACTGGTCGTGGTTCCTGAACTTCAACAAGACCGACAGCGAAGGCCAGCCGCTCACATTCCCCACGCGCCTGGTGTCTGCAGGCACCGTGGGCAGCGCGGGCACGCCCGTGACGGGCGCGGTGCTAGGCAACAACCGCAGCAACCAGCCCTGGTACCTGCTGGGCACGGCCACCCAGTACCACACGCAGCAAGACCACATCAAGGCCAAGATCGCCTATGACTTTTCGCCCACCGTGCGCGCCGCCTACACCTTCGGCTGGTGGCACAACGAATCCGAAGGGCGGCCCACCAGCTACCTGCGCGATGCCAATGGCAATGCGGTGTACGGCGGCACGGTCAACATCAATGGCCGCTCGTTTGCGCTCGCGCCCACGGACTTCAATGTGTCCAACGAAGACCTCACGCATTTCATGCACGGTCTGTCGGTCAAGAGCCGCACACAGGGCGTGTTTGATTGGGAGGTGGCCGCCAGCCTGTACGACTACCAGACCGACACCCTGCGCGCTGCTACCGTCGCGCTGCCTGCCGCGCTGAACGGTGGGGCAGGGCGCATCGTCAACAGTAAAGGCACGGGCTGGAACACGCTGGCCGCCAAGGGCACCTGGCGGCCCGATGGGCTGCAGGGCGCGCACATCGTGGACTTTGGGCTGCAGCGCGACAGCTACCAGCTGCGCACTATCGAAAACGCTACGACGAACTGGATCAGCGGTGATGCCGGCGCCCGCAACCAGGCTTTCAACGGCGACACCCAACTGCTGGGCCTGTGGGCGCAAGACACCTGGAAAATCGCGCCACGGTGGAAGGCCGTGCTGGGCGCCCGCGCCGAGCGCTGGAGCGCCAGCAATGGCCAGACCAGCAACGCCACCACCACGCTGAGCCACCCCGAGCGCAACGAAACCTATGTGTCGCCCAAGGCTGCCGTGGCCTACCAGGCCAGCGACCTGTGGGTGCTCAAGGCCTCCACTGGCCGCGCCGTGCGCATGCCCACCGTGGCCGAGCTGTACCAGGGCGGCATCAACGGCAGTGGCACGCTCATCAACAACGACCCCAATCTGAAACCCGAGAAGAGCTGGACCACCGAGCTGACCGCCGAGCGGGACATGGGCAATGGCCTGCTGCGCCTGACCGCGTTTTTTGAGCGCACCAAGGACGCGCTGTACTCGCAGACCAATGTGCTCGTCACGCCCAACGTGACCAACGTGCAGAACGTGGATGCCATCCGTACCAAGGGTATTGAGCTGTCGTACCAGGCCACCAACGTCTTTGTGCGCGGGCTGGAGCTGGGCAGCAGCCTGACCTGGACGGATTCCAAGATCACGCGCAACGACAAGTTCCCGGCCAGCGTCGGCCAATGGCAGCCCCGCATCCCCGAGTGGCGCGCCACTGCGGTGGCCACCTACCGGCCCGATGACAAGTGGTCGTACACCCTGGGCGCGCGCTACAGCGGCAAGCAGTACAGCACGCTTGACAACAGTGACCCCAACGGCTTTGCCTACCAGGGCGCGAGCCGCTACTTCACCACCGATGTGCGCGTGCGCTACCAGATCACCAAAGCGGTCAGCGCCGCCGTGGGCATCGACAACCTCAACAACTACCAGTTCTGGAACTTCCACCCCTACCCGCAGCGCAGCTACATGGCCGAGCTGAAGGTAAGCCTCTGAAAGGAAAATATCCCATGTCTCTGAATACTATGAAAAAGATAGCTGCTGCCGCATGTTTGACTGGCGCTACCGCCCTGTTTGGCACTGCATCTGCCCATGTGGTGCTCGAATACCAGGTGGCCCCGGCCGGCGCCAGCTACAAGGCCGCGTTCAAGGTCGGCCACGGCTGCGGTGCGTCGCCCACGCGGCAGGTCGTTGTGGACATTCCTGCAGGCATGCGCGGTGCACGCCCCATGCCCAAGCCGGGCTGGACGGTGGAGGTGCAGCGCGACAAGCTGGCCCAGCCCTACACCAGCCACGGCCGCAGCATCACCGAAGACGTGGTGCGCATCACCTGGACGGCCAAGACGCCGGACGACATGTTGCAAAGCGCGCACTACGACGAGTTTGTGCTCGTGGCCCAGGCGCCGGAGCAGGCGGGCACCGTGTACTGGCCGGTGCGCCAGGTCTGCACCGAGGGCCGCAACGATTGGACCGAGGTGCCCAAGGCGGGCCAGCAGCTGTCGGACCTGAAGTCCCCTGCCGCTGCGCTGGAGATTCTGCCCACCGGTGGCGCCGCTGCCCACAATCATTGACAGTCGGGCCCAGAGCCTGTTGCTGCTTCCCTTTCTTCTCTCGCAAACCGAAAGACATTCACCATGAAAAAACTGCTTCACACCGCTGCCGTCTTTGCCGCACTGCTGAGTGCCCCTGCATGGGCCCAGACCGCCGCCGTCAAGGTCGAAGGCGCCTGGGCGCGTGCCAGCGTGCAGGGCCAGAAGGCCACGGGCGCATTCATGCGCCTGACCGCCAAGGACGGTGCTCGCCTGGTACGTGCCGAGTCGCCCGCAGCCGGCCTTGCCGAGGTGCACGAGATGAAGATGGAAGGCGACATCATGAAGATGCGTGCGGTGCCTACGCTGGATCTGCCCGCAGGCAAGACGGTGGAACTCAAGCCCGGGGGCTACCACATCATGCTGCTGGACCTGAAGGCGCCCCTGGCCAAGGACAGCGCGGTGCCCATCACCCTGGTGTTCCAGGACGCCAAGGGCGTGGAAAGCAAGCTCAACCTCACGTTGCCCGTGGGCACGGCTGCACCCGGTGGCGCCACGGCAGGCAGCATGATGGATGGGCATAAACACTGAGGTGACAGCCGCCGCAGCGCCTTCGCGGGCGCAACGCATTGGAGTAAGCTGTGACTCCTCAGAACCTTCAGCAGGTTCTCACGACCCACCTCTTGCGGAGCGGCCATGAGCGACACATCCAACTTCGGTTTCGGCAAATTCGTCCCCGGTTTTGACTTTCTGCAAAGCCTTGCCAAGGGGGCGTCCAGCAGCATTCCGCAGTTGCCCAACCTCAGCAATTGGGTGGCGCCCACCATCAGCGTCGAAGAGCTGGAAAAGCGCATCGACGAGCTCAAGGCCGTGCAGTTCTGGCTGGAGCAGAACTCGCGCGCGCTGGCCGCCACCATCCAGGCGCTGGAGGTGCAGAAGATGACCCTGGCCACGCTCAAGGGCATGAACTTCAGCATGGGCGATGTGGCCAACGCCTTCAAGCTCAAGACCGCCGACACGGTGATGAGCGGCGTGCAAAAAGCCGCTGACACGGTGACCGGAGCCGCCGAGGCCGTGGCGGGTGCTGCCGCCCGCGTGACCGGCCGCGCCAGCGCTGCCGACGAGTCCGAGGAGGAGCCTGCTGACACCGAGCCCGCCCCTCAACCCGCCAAAGGCAAAGCCAAGGGCAAGACAGCGGCGGCCGCCGAGCCTGCCGTGGTGGACCCGATGCAGTGGTGGGGCGCGCTCACCAGCCAGTTTCAGCAGATCGCGGCCAACGCCATGAAGGACGCGGCCAAGCAGACTGCCATCGACACCACCAAGAACATGGCCACCGGCCTGGCCAAGGAAGCCCTCAAGACAGCCACCGGCATGGCCAGCCAGTTTGCCGCCAAGGGCATGCAGACCATGCAGGGCGGTGCCAAGCGCGCCGCCGCGTCATCAGCGGGCACTGCCAAAAAGGCCGCTGCCGCCAAGAAACCCGCAGCCCGCAAAGCCACTACGAAACCCGCCGCCACAAAGGCCGGCAGCACCCGCAGCCCTGCGGCACGCAAGCGAGCGGGCTGACGCCAAAGCGGGCCGGTGTGGCAGCCCGCAGATGGCGCGGCACTGCCCCACCCCCGCCCAGGCCTGGAGACCATCACCATGAAACTCTTCCCCACCGGCCATGCCACCCACCCGCAGTGGCGCATGGCCGCTGCGCTGGTACTGGCGCAGTTGCGCGCCCAGATGGCATTGCCTGACTACGCGTCGGCGCCCACCCTGGGCCTGCTGTACATCACCGACCACTATGCCAACGAGGCCCAGGCGCTGCTCGACTACCTGAGCAGCGAACTGCCCGAGGTGACCGACTGGAGCGGTACCGTGGGCGTGGGCGTATCGGCCAACAATGCCGAATACTTTGACGAGCCCGCGCTGTCGGTCATGCTGCTCGACGTGCCGGCCGACCAGTACCGCGTGTTTTCTGGCGTGGCGCCGCTGCCCGCCCATGCGCCGCATGCCGGCGCAGGCTTTGTGGCCCACACAGCGCTGGTGCATGCCGACGGCCACACGCCGGAATTGGCCGAACTGCTGACCGAGATGGCCGCGCGCACTGACACCGGCTACCTGTTTGGCGGCCTCAGCGCCAGCCGCACGGCCAGCGTGCAGTTTGCCGTGGGCGGTGACGGCAACATGGCCGGGCAGGGCGGTGCCAGCGGGGTGTTTGACGGGGGGCTCTCGGGCGTGGCGTTTGGCGCGGGCGTGTCGCTGGTGTCGCGCGTCACGCAGGGCTGCCAGCCCGTGGGCGCGCTGCACACCATCACGGCCGCGCAGGAGAACGTGGTGCTTGTGCTGGATGGCGAGCCGGCGCTGGATGTGCTGCTCGATACGCTGCAGGTGTCGCTCGACAGTGGCGATCCGCAGCCTGCCCTGCGCAAGGTGCGCGCCACGCTGGCCGGACTGGTCAGTGCGGGGGAGCAGCCACAGGGCCAGCGCCGCACGGGCCACTTTGGCACCGACACGCGCGTGCGCCATATCCTGGGGTTGGACGGCTCCCGCCGGGGTGTGGCCCTGGCCGACCATGTGGAGCCCGGCATGCACCTGGCGTTCTGCCAGCGCAACGTGGCGGCCGCACGTGCCGACCTCATGCGCATCTGCGCCGAAATCCGGGAGGAGCTATCGCCCGAGGAGCTGGAGCCCGCGCCGATGCTGTCGTCCGATGCCCCCGGCGGCCTCGATGCCGCACCGGGAGCCGCAACGCCCGCTGGCGCTCAACCGCCCATCGGGCGGCGCATTTGCGGCGCGATTTATGTGAGCTGCTCGGGCCGGGGCGGCCCGCATTTTGGCGGGCCCAGCGCTGAGCTGCAGATCGTGCGCCATGCGCTGGGCGATGTGCCCCTGGCGGGGTTCTTTGCGGGGGGCGAAATTGCTCACCACCATCTGTACGGCTACACCGGCGTGTTGACGGTGTTTGTGGACGGCGAGCCCTCACCGTCCTGATGTAGAAGAGGAAAGAGGGGGCTTGCCGGCAAGCAGTCCCCCCGGCGGGTTCGATCAGCCCGCGCCGTTCTCGTCAGACTCGGCTTTTTCCTCGGGCGTCAGCCGCGTGGCCAGGATCTTGTCGATGGTCTTGCCATCCATGTCCACCACTTCCAGCTTCCAGTCCTCCCACTGCACGGTGTCGGTCACCTTGGGCAGGCGGCCGGTCAGCAGCATGATCATGCCGCTGAGCGTGTGGTAGCGGCCGCGTTCTTCTTCGGGCACGGCGTCCAGGTTCAGGCGGTCCTTCAGCTCGGGCACGGGGATGTGGCCGTCCAGCAGCCAGCTGCCGTCCTCGCGCTGCAATGCCCACGAGGTCTCTGGGTCGCGCGGCTGAAACTCGCCGGTGATGGCTTCGATCAGGTCCTGCAGCGTGACGATGCCCTGCACCTCGCCGTATTCGTCGATCACAAACGCCATGTGCACGTCCGACAGGCGGAAGTTGTCCAGCAGCTCCATGCCCGTGATGGTCTCGGGCACATACAGCGCCGTTTGCAGCGGCTGGTCGGCCAGGCCGCCGCGCGCCTTGTCGCGCAGGGTGCGGGACAGCCACTGGCGCGCGTTGATCACGCCCAGGATGTTGTCCATGCCACCGCGCACCACCGGGAAGCGTGCGTGGTCGGACTCTTCGATGCATTTGAGGTTGTCTTCAAACGGAGCATCGATGTCCAGGCACACCACATCACCACGCGGCACCATCAGCGAGCCGATCTGGCGGTCGTCCAGGCGGAACACGTTGCGCACCATGGTGTGCTCGTGCGACTCGATCACGCCGGCGGTGGTGCCTTCGACCAGCATGGCGTGGATCTCTTCTTCGGTCACCGGGCTGCCACTGGTTTCCTTCACACCCAACAGGCGCAGCAGCGTGCGTGTGGATGTGGACAGCAGCAGCACAAACGGCTTGGTGGCCAGCGCCAGAAAGTTGATGGGCCGTGCCACCAGGCGGGCAAAGGTCTCGGGGTACGACTGGCCGATGCGCTTGGGCACCAGTTCGCCCACCACGATGGAGAAGTACGTGATCAACACCACCACCAGACCCGTGGCCGCGTAGCCGCCGTAGGGCAGTGGCACCCCCAGGCGCTCCAGCCACGAGGCCAGCGGCGCGGCCAGCGCGGCTTCGCCCACGATACCGTTGAGCACGCCGATCGACGTGATGCCGATCTGGATGGTGGAGAGGAAGCGCGTGGGGTCTTCGCCCAGCTTCACGGCCGCGGCGGCACCGCTATCGCCCTCATCAATCAGCTTTTGCAACCGGACTTTGCGGGCCGTGACCAGAGCGATCTCGGACATGGCAAACAGGCCGTTGAGACAGATGAGGGCGAACAGTATTGCTATTTCCATACAAAGGGCGCCTTGCGCGCCCTTGGGAGTTGAGAAGCGACCAATTGTAAGGACAGGGGCCAGAGGCCTTGCGCAGACTCCTAGCCACCTTCGGTTGGCAGGCCGGTTTCGTCCCATTCGGGCAACCCGCCGCGCAGCCAGTACACCGACTGGAAGCCCTTGGCGGAGGCTACCTTGGCGGCCTTGTAGGACTTCCAGCATTCGGCGCCATTGCACGCAAAAATCACCGGCTTGGCTCTGTCCAGCCCTTGGAGCTTGTCCAGCGCCTGGAAGTCATCCTGCGCGGCATTGAAGGCCACGTCCTTGAGGCTCTTTTCCACATACGCAGCGAACACGGCCCCGCGGATGCGCTTGGTCTTGAATTCCTTTTCGGTGCGGGTGTCCACCAGCGTGGCGCCCTGCGCCAGCAGGGTCTGGGCCTCGCGCGCGGTGACACGGTTGACCCCAGGCAGGCTGGTGGGCGTGAACAGCCCCAGCTCGGCCACGCGACGGTATTCCACCGCCTCCGGGCGCACGGAGACTGGCGGCAGGCCGCTGGCGGAGGACGACGCGTTGAACCACTGGGCCAGCTTGTTGCGCGCATCCGCCGGCAGGTCTTTTTTCACCACGATGGAGAACCCGCCCGGAACGGGCTGCGACGTGGCCAGCACCCGCGCGATGCCGGGGTGCGCCGCAGACCATTCGGCCCAGTCGTCCTCGCGCACCACGGTGGCATCGGCCGTGCCCAGGGTCAGGGCGGTGAGGCCCGCCTGGGGAAATTTTTCGTACTGCACGGCGCGCAGGTCCTGGAACGACAGTCCTGCCTCGTTCAGCATGCCGCGCGCCATGTAGGTATAGACCGAGTCCTGCTGGGGCAGGTAGAGCCTGCGGCCCTTCATCGCAGGCACTGCCGCCAACTGCTGCAGCCCGACCAGCAGGTATCTGTCTGATTTTTGCGTTGCGCCCACCAGTTCGTAGCCGCGTTGCAACGCAGACGCCGCCACCTGGGCAGGGCCAATGAAGATGTCATAGCCCGCGCTGCGGGTGGCGCGCATCACGTCGGCCATATCGTCGCTGGTCGTCAGTGCCACCGACTGGCCCGCGGCTTTCGACAGGCCTGATTCGGCAGCGGTGCGCAGGATGGAATGCGCCGCCTTGCGGGCGGTGGGTTCCACGGCCACGATGGCCGTCAGCTGGGCCTGTGCTGCGCCGCATCCCAGCCATAGGACAAGTAGCAGTCCCAGCGGGCCTCGGGTCGGTTTTCTGGTGGTGTTCATTGCGCTGCTCCTCTCCCCAAAACAAAGCGCGAATATGCCCACGCCCCCCGCACCTGCGTACGAATGTTTCCGATCTTTTGTTCTTGTTACTTCTGCTAACGACGCCGTGCGTGCGGCAGGAGGAGCGGCCGCACAGAATGCGGGCTGACCCGATCCCCCGTCCCCGCCCAATGGCGAGGGGCCACAAGGTTTTGTCCACCCCACTATTTGGAGACGTTTCCATGAAAGACTCGATGACCCTGCCGCGCCGCCACATGTTGGCCGGAAGTGCTGCTGCCCTGAGCGCGCTGGGCCTGGCCGGATGGACGGGCAGTGTGCGGGCCCAGCAGGCCGCAGCCTCTGCGGCCAAGCCGCTGCCCGCTTATGCGGGGTGGAAGTCGCCGGATGCGTTGATCGTGCACAGCAGCAGCACGCTGGAGACGCGCCGCTCCGCGTTCGGCACCAGCGTCATCACGCCGTCCAACCAGCTGTACGTGCGCAACAACCTGCCTGCGCCTGACGCGGCCATCCTGGACAACCGCGACGCGTGGACGGTGTCCGTCGAAGGGGTCAAGAGCCCGCGCAGCCTGACGCTGGCGGAGCTCAAGACGCTGGGCGTGGAAACCGTGGCCACCGTGCTGCAGTGCTCGGGCAATGGCCGGGGCTTTTTCCCCAGCAAGCCCAGCGGCACGCCCTGGTCGGTGGGTGCAGCTGGCTGTGTGGTCTGGAGCGGTGTGCCGCTGCGCAACGTGGTGGCCGCCCTGGGCGGGCTGGCCGATGGGGCCGCCTACCTGACCGGCACGGGGGGCGAGAAGCTGCCCGAAGGTGTGGACCCGCTGTCGGTACTGGTGGAGCGCTCGGTGCCCTTGAAGGCGATGGACGATGCCCTGCTGGCCTGGGAGATGAACGGCGAGCCGCTGTCGCTGGCGCATGGCGGCCCGCTGCGGCTGGTGGTGCCCGGCTACCAGGGCGTGAACAACATCAAGTACGTCAAGCGCGTGGCGTTTACCAGCGCACAGTCGCAGGCGCGCATCATGTCGCACGGCTACCGCATGTCGCCGCCCGGCAGCAAGGCCAGCCCCGACCAGCCTTCGGTGTGGGAGATGGGCGTGAAGTCGTGGATCAACGGCCCCTTGCCCGACAAGGGGGCACTCAAGCCCGGACAGGTGCAGGTGCATGGCGTGGCCTTTGGCGGCACGCGCGGCATCAAGGGCGTGGAGGTGTCGGCCGATGGCGGCAAGACCTGGTTGGCGGCCAAGCTCATCGGCCCCGACCTGGGCCCCTTTGCCTGGCGGCAGTTTGCGCTGCCGGTGCGCCTGGAGGCGGGCACCCATGTGCTGGCCAGCCGCGCCACCGACACGGCCGGCAATGTGCAGGCCGAGCAGCGCGAGGAAAACCTGGGCGGCTACAACAACGCCAGCTGGCGCGACCACGCCGTCACCGTGACCGTGGCCTGACATGGATGGATTGAACCGAGCGCGCCGCCTAGCCGTCGCGGTGTGGTCGGCTGGCGCCTGTGCGTCGGCCTGGGCCGCCGACCCTGCCGAACTGGCGCGGGGCAAGGAGCTGTTCACCAAGATCCAGCCCGCCTGCGCCGTATGCCACACGTTGCAGGCCGCCGGTGCCGAGGGCCAGGTGGGCCCGGTGCTGGATGAATTGAAACCCGACGCCGGCCGTGTACTGCGTGCACTCAAGGCAGGCATCGGCGTGATGCCGTCCTATGCCGAGCGCATGAGCGAGAAGGACATGCTGGCCGTGGCGCAGTTTGTGGCACACGCCACAGGCGCCGCCAAGTAGGCGCAGCCTCTCGCGGCGGTTGCAGCAGCGTTGCCTCGCTGCAACCGCGCGCTGCTTCAGGCCGCCGTGCGCGACGGCACCAGCGCCGCTCCGGCTGCGCGCCCTTGCAAGCCCTGGAACGCAAAGTCCACCTCGGGCACGCGGCCGCTCACGATGTCGGCCAACGCCTTGCCCGAGCCGCAGGCATGCGTCCAGCCCAGCGTGCCGTGGCCGGTATTGAGGAACAGGTTGCCCACCTTCGTCTTGCCGATCAGCGGCACGTTGCTGGGCGTGGCGGGGCGCAGGCCGCTCCAGAACTGGGCCTGGCTCGCGTCGCCCGCGCCAGGGAAGAGTTGCTCCACGCGCCGCACGATGGCCTCGCAGCGCACCTGGTTCAGGTGGCGGTCGTAGCCGTTCAGCTCGGCCGTGCCGGCAATGCGCAGGCGGTCGCCGCCGCGTTCGCTGGTGTAGCGCGAGAACACGAGCTTGAACTCGTCGTCCGTCAGGCTCACCTGGTGCGCCTTGGCAGCGTCCTTCACCGGCATCGTCACCGAGTAGCCCTTGGCCGGGTAGATCGGCAGCTGGATGCCCAGTGGCTGCGCCAGCAGCGGGCTGAACGAGCCCATGGCCAGCACAAACGCATCGCCGCGCACGCGCTCGAAGCGGCCTTCGGCATTGGTCACTTCCACATGGTCGATGCCGCCGCCTGCCTCGCGCAGCGCGGTGATGTGGTGGCCCATGCGGAACTGCACGCCCGCCGCTTCACACAGCTTGGCCAGCTCGCGTGTGAACTGGTTGGCGTCGCCGGATTCGTCCTCGGCCGTGTAGGTGGCTCCGGCCAGCTGCGGGCGGATATGGGCCAGGGCGGGCTCGATGCGCACGGCTTCGTCGGCGCTGATGACCTGCCGCTCGCAGCCCAGCGCGCGCATTTGCTCGGCAGGGGCCAGAGCGCCGTCGAATTCTTTTTGGTTGGTATAGAAGTGCAGGATGCCCTGCGTGCGCTGGTCGTATTGGATGCCGGTGGCCGCGCGCAGCTGCTGCAGCGTGTCGCGGCTGTAGGTGCCCAGGCGCACGATCTGTTCGATGTTGTGGCGCGTGCGTGCGGGCGTGCAGTTGCGCAGGAAGGACAGGCCCCACAGCCACTGCCGCATGTCGGCGCGCAGACGGAAGAGCAGGGGCGCATCTTCCTTGCCCAGCCATTGCAGCACCTTGAGCGGCGCACTGGGGTTGGCCCAGGGCTCGGCATGGCTTACCGAGATCTGGCCGCCGTTGGCAAAGCTGGTTTCGGCGCCGGGCGTGCCCTGGCGGTCGATGACGGTCACTTCGTGACCCAGTTGCGAGAGGAAATAAGCCGAAGTCACGCCGAGCAAGCCGGCGCCCAAAACGATCACGCGCATGATTTTCAAAGCCTTTCTGGGCTCTGGCGCTAGAACAACATGCGCTGGCAGCTATGAATTCAATAGCGTGCAGCTGGCGCATGAATGCCCTGGCTGCCGCTCCCCCTGTCCTTGGTACCTGAGAGATTCACCGCCACCCACCCGGGCTGCGGCTTGCTCCTTCGGTGCGCTTCGCGTTGCGCGAGGCGGCTCTCCAGACGGCTTTGATGAATGGTGCAGTACGGGACCTGAGCGTGTATGGGAGTTTGCGCCTTCGGTGCAGCGGCGGCCTGTGGCTGCCGTGCTCTCCTGCGAGGCCGATTCTAGGGGCCAAGCCTGCGCGCAAGATCAACTCCGGCTGCTAATGGGGCGCAATCGTTGCTGATGCAGCGGCGCGGGGCCGCTGGTGAAGGTGCCGATAATCCGCCGACCCCTTATCCCACTGAGAGTTTTGCCATGCCCCCCACCGCTTTGGACCCTGTCGCCAGCGCCGCCGTCATCACCCAGGCCCGGGAGGGGCGCACCCCCCGCCCGCTGGACTTTCCCGCAGGGCTTCGCCCACGCGATGCCGCCGAGGCCTACGCGGTGCAGGACGCCGTGGTGCGCGCGCGCGGGGAGATCGCAGGCTGGAAGGTCGGCGCCGCGTCGCCCCAGGCGCAACCCGCGCGGGCCGCTCTCACGCGCGATTCGGTGTGGGCGGCCGCAGCGGGTGAGGCGGTTGCTCTGTCTGCAGCGGGTTTTGCCGTGATGGGCGTGGAGGCGGAGCTGGTGTACGAACTGGGGGCCGACCTGCCCGCCCGCGCCACCCCCTTCAGCGCCGCCGAGGTGCTGGCGGCGGTGGTGTCGGTGCGCGCCGCCATTGAGGTGTGCGACACGCGCTTTGCTGCCTGGGCGCAACAGGGCGAGTGGAGCCGTCTGGCCGACCAGGCCTGCCACGGGGCGCTGATTGTGGGGACTGGCACCAACGATGTGGCCGCCGTGCAGCCCTTGGCGCAAGCGGTGACCTTGTCGGTGAACGGGGCCGTGGCCGTGCAGCATGCCACCTGGGGCAATCCGGCGGGCGACCCGCTGCGGCTGCTGGTGTGGCTGGCCAACGAAGGCGCGCGCAGCCTGGGCGGGCTGCGCGCGGGGCAGTGGGTCACCACGGGGTCGTGCACTGGCACCGTACTGGTGGCGCCAGGTACCGAAGTGGTGGCGGACTTTCCGGGGCTCGGTCAGGCTGTGTTGTTGCTGCGGTAGCAGTGTCTGCCGCTACCGCAGGGATGGGGCCTGCTCAGCGCCCTGGTCGCGGTGGGAGTTGCTCCCTCAATTGCGGCGCGGGTTGTCCGGCTGGCTGTCACGGCGGTTGGGCACACCGTCGCCATCGCGGTCCCGGTCGTTGCGGTTGGAGATGCCGTCACCGTCGCGGTCCCAGCCACCGCGTTGCATCTCCCACCGGCCTTCGCGTTCGATCCACTGGGGCTGGCGATATTGGTAACCGTTGCGCGCCTGCACCCAGTGGCCGCGCACCCAGTGGTGGCGGTTGCCACGCCATTCCCAGTGGCCTTCTTCCCATACCTGGCCTCGGCGAGGGCGGGGCATCGCTTCATTGCGCGGAGGTGGCGGCGCAGGAATCACCTGGTAGGTGGGCGCAGTCTGGTATCCGCGCTCGGGCTGGCCGGACTGAATGATGACGGTGCCCTGGGTGGCGGCCTGCGCAGGAGCGAAGGCCAAAAACGCCATAAGCGCGAGGGATGCTGCGGTGAGCGGGTGGCGGGCCATGAGTGTCTCCTGTGGGTGGTTCGATGCGGAACCGGGTGTATCGATGGTGCACGGGTACCTTGCACCGCGCTGTAGGCGCGAGGCCGCCCCTGGCGTAGGCGCAGGGGGGCGCTTTGGGGCTGGCCTGCGCGCTACCGCAGGCGGCCGCCCCTCGGCTTAACGGCGGTAGGGGTTGTCCGGGCGATGGTCGTAGCGGTTGGGCACGCCATCACCATCGCGGTCCCGGTCATGGCGGTTCGGTACACCGTCGCCATCACGGTCCCAGCCGCCGGGCTGCATGTTCCAGCGGCCGCCGTGTTCCACCCAGCGGGGCTCGCGGTAGTGGTAGCCGGGGCGGGCCTTCACCCAGTAGCCCTGCATCCACACATGGCGGTGGCCGCGCCACTCCCAGTGGCCGGGCACCCACACCATGCCGCGGCGCGGGTGCGGCGCCACCTCGTAGCGGGGTGGGGGCGGCGCCTGGTACTGCACGCGCACCGGGGCGGGTTGCTGGTAGACGGGCGTACCTGCCTGGATGACAACGGTGGCGCTGGTCTGCGCCTGCGCCGCGCTCGCGGCGCCCAGCGACAGCAGGGCGATGGACACAGCGGCAAGTGCTTTGCGGGCCATAAGGTTCTCCTCAGATGTGATTCCTTGCGGAACCGGAGACTTCATGGTGCGCACGCTGCGTCAAGCCGGTGTAGGCCAATTGCGAAGCTTTGTGAAGTTGTGTTGCCGACTTCGGAGGCAAACGGTTGCCGTGTGATTTTTGTCACGCCTGCTCAGGCATCCGGCGTCGGCGTCTCCCATCCATCCGCCCGCGATGGCTTGCTTCAGCGCCACCACACCAGCGTCGCAATCACCAGCAACGCGCACCACGCCGGGTGTCTGCCATGCGTGGCAAAGAACACGAGCATGCCACTGGCCAGGATGGCAATGCCCACGGCGTCGGCGGCCCAGGCGCCCAGGGCCGCGTCCCAAGGTGCGGTGCCCAGGCGCCAGAGCAGGGCGCTCAGTGCCCAGCACAGCACCGAGGCCACATGCCAGGTGCCCCACAGGATGCGCAGGTGCGGGGTGTGCAGCAACTGCTGCGCCGTGCCAACCTCCGCGCGCCCCGCCGTCTGGCGGACCTGCGTGCGCAGCCTGCGAAACAGCAGAAGTTCTCCCAGCACCGAATGTGCCACCCCCACCAGGGTCAGCCCGGCGGCTGCCAGGGTCAGCGCGGTGTTCGCGGTGTTTGTCATGGGTGAACGGCCAGTGCCTTGTGGGCGCGGGTGTGCACCCGGGCACCCAGCTGCGTCAGCAGGTGCATCAGCCCCATCCACATGCGCTCGAACGCGGGCATCTCGCCGGGGATCTGGGCGAGGTGCTGCCCCAGCACGCGCTGGTGCTGGCTGGGGGTGATGGGCGGCGGTGTCTTGGTGCCAAAGTCAAACACCGGCTGGGTGAAGGGCTCGATCTGCCAGGCCTGCATCTCGGCCAGCGCGGGGGCGAGTTCAGTGGTGTAGGCCTGCACGGTCAGGTCCTTGCGCAAGAGCCCCAGCGCCTGGTAGGCCTGCAGCACCTGCGCGTTGCGCGCGGGGTCGGCGGGAGCGCGCAGCAGGGCCGACCACGCCTGCACCACCTGCGCCCGGAATGCGCTGGGCAGGGCACGCGTGCAGCCAAAGTCGAGCACGCCGACCGTGCCATCGGGCGCGAACAGAAAGTTGCCCGGGTGCGGGTCGGCATGTACCCGCCCCAGCACAAAAATGCAGTGCATGAACCAGTCCCACAGGTGCTGCCCAGCCTGGTCGCGCAGCGCCTGCGATGGCTGTGTGGTCAGCCAGGCCTGCAGCGGCTGGCCGGGCAGAAATTGCTGAGTGAGCACCTGGGCCCGCGTGTGCGAGAGCAGGGGCTGCGCCATCACCACGCCTGGCCTGGCCGCGTGCTGGGCGAACCACTGCATTTGTTCAGCCTCCTGCAGGTAGTCCACCTCGCGCAGCAGCGTGGCCTCGATCTCGGTCATCACGCTGTCCAGTACGGCATCCGTAGGCAAAGGCATGTCGGTGTGGGCCAGCGCGCGCAGCGCGGCGCGCATCAGTTGCATGTCGCTCGCAATGGTGGCGGCAATGCCGGGGTACTGCACCTTGACAGCCACCGTGCCGTGGCCGGCCAGCTGTGCGCGGTGCACCTGGCCCAGGCTGGCGGCGGCAAACGCAGTGGGTTCAAAGTGGTCGAACAGCGCCTCTGGCTCCTGCCCGAACGCCTGGCGGAACACGCGGCCCACCAGGGCTCGGTTGAGCGGCGGGGCCTGGTGGTGGGCGCGAGCCAGTTCGCTGCGCACGCCGTCGGGCAGCAGGCCTGGGTGCATGCTGAGCAGCTGTGACACCTTGAGCGCTGAGCCGCGCAGCTGCCCCAGCGCACCAAACAGGATGCGGCCCAGTGCTGCCTCGTGCTGGGTCTGCGCCTGGGCCGAGCGCTTGCGCGTGCGGTGTCCCAGCTCGGCCATGCCGATGCGCGCAGCAGCGAGCCCCGTGATGGCGCTGCGCGCCAGCTTGCCGGTGCGGGGTGCGTTTGCGTCAGTTTGGGCCATGGTCTGCCAGGCGCTGCGCCGTGCCGCGTGCAATCACGCGGTGGATCGGCGTGATCACCGCCATGTACGCATGGCCCAGCTTGTTGTGGATGTGCACCACCGTGCTCAGCACCACGCGGGGCGCGGTGCCGGGGGCGGCGGGCTGTTTGCAGATGGACACCTGCACGTCCAGGTGCTTGTCGTCCTGGCCCATCACCACCTCGGTGTCGCTCAGGTGTCGAATGCGGAAGATGCCCACGCGGTCGCCCACGCGGTAGCTGCGCGCGTCGCGCAGGGATCGGCCACTGGCGGGCGGGTGGCCGTCATCCAGCTGGCCCAGGTCCTTCAGGCCCACCAGGCGCACGGCCTTGTTGCGCACGAACATGAGGGCGCGTGTCCACGCCGGGGTGCGGGCCGCCACGTCCAGCCACGACTGCAGGGCTGAGCGCGCGGGGTGCCGGTCGGCCACTTCGTAGGCATCAAAAAAATCGGCCCCGGGCAGCGTGGCGTGGATGGCCGTGCCGGGCGGCACCTGGGTTGCGCGCGCGGTGGTGGGGGCGGCGAGGGCAGAGGACGCATTCATGGGGCGCTCTTTCTTTTGCGGGGCGTGGCGGGGCGCTGGGCGGCGGGGTCCTTCGTGGGGCCGGTGGTCGCCCGGGGTTTGCGGGGTGCGCGCGCAGGCTGCGCAGTTTTCGGGGCGAGGCCTTCGGCCCCGGCTCTACCGGCAGGGGGCTGCGATGCCCGTGCTGTGGGCGCGCTGGCCATGGCCTGCTGGGCCATGTGCAGCATGCCCATCAGGCCGCTGCCGTGTTGCACCATGCGGGCCATCTGGCTGCGCAGCACAAAGCCGCCCAGTTGCAGCACACGGTTGACCAGCCCTCCGCGCAGCGCCTGCACCAGCACGCCCAGCGACAGGTCCACCAGTTGTGTGGTGTCGGCAAATTCGTCGGAGGTGTCGGCCAGCCAGTACGTCACCACGCCCGCCAGGTAGTCGGTGTAGAGGCTGCCCGCCAGGCCCTTGAAGTCGCAGGGCTCGATCTCGCCGCTGGCCTCGGCGGCTTCCAGAAAGCTGGCCACCGCATCGCGCAGGCTTTGGCGCGCTGCCAGCGGCTCGGCCAGCATCGACAGCGGCGAGCGCCGCGCCAGACCGCGCACCTGGGCCACAAACTCGCGGTCGGCCAGCAGGCGCTCCAGCACGGCGTCGGTCAGGCGCTGCAGCTTTTCTTGCAGGCCGTAGCCCGCAAAGCCCGGTGTCAGCAGCGTGTCGGCCAGCGCCTGGTGTGCCACATCGTCCAGGTAGCCCAGCACGATGCGGTCCTTGGTCGGAAAGTATTTGTAGATCGTGGCGTCGCCAATGTCGGCGGCGCGTGCGATGTCTTTCATCGTTGTGCCGTCAAAGCCCTGGCGGGTCATGAGATCCACCGCGCTGGCCACGATCTGGCGGCGCGTGGCGTCTTGCTGCTGGCGGGTGGTTTTCATAAGACTATTCTTAAATTGATTAAATTTGCAATTTAAAGAATAGTTATTTCTGTTTGTGGCGTCAAGCTACCTCTTGCCGGGCGCAAGGAGGGTTTTTGAGACGTTTTTGACCCCAGGCGCAGGTATTTCACGCGCTGATAGCTATCAAAAAGATAGTAATTGGAGGCTGGTTCATGGCACTGCGGCCAGTCCCCGCACCTGTGAGGCGGCCGCTGCGCTCAACCAGGGGCAGAAGTGGGCTGGCAGCGACGGCTGCCGCTTGCAGGGGCCCGCGAAATCGACGGGACGCTTACCGCCGCATGCTGGCAAACGCCTCGAACTCCCAGCTGCGCATGGCCAGCAGCAGGGTGTAGCCCTCGCGCTCGCGGTCGGGCAGCTTCTGGTCGGCCAGGTGCTGCTGGGCAAAGTCCTGCGCCACGCGCTGCATGCGCTCCATGAAGGCGGGCGCCAGGCTGCGGCTGATGTTGCCGTGCACCAGCAGCACGCCTTCGCCCAGTCCGTCAAAGCCGCCCGCAAAGTAGTCCAGCAGCGCATGGTCGCGGAAGTAGTTCATCACCGGGCCGTGCGGGCGCCAGCGGAAGGTCTTGGCCAGCTTGAGGCGGTAGCGGTTGAGCGGCCGCAGCTCGATGATGCCGATGCGGTCCAGCTGCGCCAGGTACTTGATGCCTTCGGCGTCCGTCAGGCGGTAGTAGCCGGTCACCTGCTCCAGCGTCCACTGGCTCAGTACACAAATTGCCATCAGCAGCAGCTTCTTGTCCGCCACCACGGCTTTTTCCTGCTCGTGGGTCAGCTCTTTCAGCAAGGGCTGCTCGTCGGCCACGCGCCGCGCCAGGTCGGCAAAGTCCAGCGCCAGCGCGCGGCAGATGGCGTCGATGCGCGACAGCGGCATGTCGCCCTTGGCCAGCATGCGCTTGACGCTGGACTCGGCCATGCCCAGCGCCTGCGCCAGGTCGGCGTAGGTCATCTGCGCGGTCTTGAGTTCTTTTTTCAGGGCGGTGACGAGGTCGGCGGTCGTGCTCATAGGTTGGGGCTCCTGGGTATCGATTATCAATACCCGAAGGTGCGTGGGTAGCCCCTTGCGCGACTTTTTGAGGCGGCCGATGCGGCCGCTGCCCACACTGCGCGGCATCGTTCACTTTCTACGGTGTGTGTGATGTCTTCTTCCTCTGTGACTCCCCTTCGTGCGCGCGGCCTGGCAAGGCTGTCGCGACTGTCGGGTGCCGAAACCGGCTTGCTGCTGGGCGCGGCCGCGCTGCTCGCCCTGGCGCTGTTCGGCCCGGTGCTGCCTGCCAGTGCGCACCAGCATGACTTTGCCGACCAGCGCACGCTGTGGGGCATTCCCTGTGCGCTGGACGTGTTGAGCAACCTGGCCTTTGCCTTCGCGGGTGCATGGGGTTGGTGGGTGCTGCGCCGTGTGCCGCCGGCCACGCTGGACGCCACCTCCCGTGCGCTGGCCGCGCTGTTCTTTGGCGGGCTGCTGTGCACCGCCGCAGGCTCGACGCTGTACCACTGGCAACCGCAGGACACCGGCCTGCTGTGGGACCGCCTGGGCATGGTGCTGCCCTTTGCGGGGCTGCTGGGCCTGGCGGCGGCCAGCCGGGTGAGCGCGCGGGCGGGCGTGGCCGCTGCAGGCGCCGTGCTGCTGGCGGGGCCACTGGCCGTGTGGGCGTGGGCGCACACCGGCAACCTGCTGCCGTGGGCCGTGGTGCAACTGGGTGGCCTGCTGGTGGTGCTGGTGCTGGCATGCCTGCCACGCCGCGTCGGCGGACTGGCGCTGAACCTGGGCGTGGTGGTGGTGCTGTACGCCCTGGCCAAGCTGCTGGAGGCGGCAGACCACTCGGTGTTCGAGGCCACGGGCGGATGGGTGTCAGGCCACAGCCTCAAGCATGTGCTGGCGGCGGGCGCGGCCTGGCCGGTGCTGACGGCACTGGGGTCGCTGGTGGCTTTGCGCCACAGTGACGCGGCGGTGATGCCGCGGGTCATGCCGTCCGGGCAGAATGGCGCCCACGCCGTGGGTGTCGCCCGCAGATCCGGCGCATGAAGCGCAGGTCCGGAAAATTCCAACAAGCCAACCCATCGGAAACGAGGAGAAACGCATGAGCCCCGACACCGCCTCCACCAGCGTGGCCCCCGCACCCACGCACGAGGACCCGAACCAGTTTGCCCTGCTACGTCAGCGGCGGTTTGCACCCTTCTTCTGGACGCAGTTTTCGGGTGCGGCCAACGACAACCTCTTCAAGTTCGCCTTCACGGTGATGGTGACCTACCAGCTCAGTGTGGACTGGCTGCCGCCGGCCATGGCGGGGCTGGTGATCGGCGCCCTGTTCATCCTGCCGTTCTTGCTGTTCTCGGCCACGTCGGGCCAGCTGACCGACAAGTACGACAAGACGAAGATGATCCGCTTCGTGAAGAACCTGGAGATCGCCATCATGCTGGTGGCGGCCGTGGGTTTCATTGCGGGCAATATCCCCATCCTGCTGCTGTGCACCTTCTTGATGGGCGTGCACTCCACGCTGTTTGGCCCGGTCAAGTTTGCCTACATGCCCCAGGTGCTCAACGAGCGGGAGCTGACGGGCGGCAATGGCATGGTCGAGATGGGCACGTTTGTGGCCATCTTGCTGGGCAATGTGGCCGGTGGTTTGCTGGTGGCGTTGCCCGGCATCGGCCACACCACCGTGGCCGTGGCCTGTGTGGTGGCGGCCCTGGCGGGACGCGCGGTGGCGCAGTTCATTCCCTCGGTGCCGGCCACCGACCCGGGGCTTACCATCAACTGGAATCCCTTCACCGAAACCTGGCGCAACCTCAAGCTGGCACACGAGAACATCGTGGTGTTCCGCTCGCTGCTGGGCATCAGCTGGATGTGGTTCTTTGGCGCGGTGTTTCTGAGCCAGTTCCCCAGCCTTGCCAAGAACGTGCTGCATGGCAACGAGCAGGTGGCTTCGCTGCTGCTGGTGGTGTTCTCCATCGGCATTGGTGTGGGCTCGCTGCTGTGCGAGGTGCTGTCGCGCCGCCATGTCGAGATCGGCCTCGTGCCACTGGGCGCCATCGGCATGAGCGTGTTCTCCATCGACCTGTATTTCGCGTCCCGCAGCCTGCCACCGTCCGAGATCATGGGCCTGGCCGCCTTCATGGCCCAGGGCGCCCACTGGCGCGTGATGCTTGACCTGGCGCTGCTCAGCCTGTTTGCGGGCTTGTACAGCGTGCCCATGTACGCGCTGATCCAGATGCGCAGCCAGCCCACGCACCGTGCGCGCATCATCGCGGCCAACAACATCCTGAACGCGCTGTTCATGATCGGCAGCTCGCTCATCGCAGGCGCCTTGTTGGGTGCGGGTTTCACGGTGCCGCAGATTTTCCTGTTCACCGGCCTGGCCAACGCCGTGGTGGCGTTCTATATCTTCATGCTGGTGCCCGAGTACCTGCTGCGCTTCGTCGCCTGGGTGTCTTCGCGGTTCGTGTACCGCTTCAAGGTGCAAGGCGACGAGAACCTGCCGTCCACCGGCGCGGCCATCCTGGCGTGCAACCACGTGAGCTTTGTGGATGCGGTGCTGCTCATGGCGGCCAGCCCGCGCCCCATCTATTTCGTCATGGACCACCGCATCTTCCGCGTGCCCGTGCTGGGCTGGCTGTTCCGCCTGGCCAAGGCGATCCCGATTGCGCCGTACAAGGAAGACCCGAAGACCTATGAAGCGGCGTTCGACCGCGCGGCCCAGGTGTTGCGCGAAGGCGATCTGCTGGCCATCTTTCCTGAGGGGGGCATCACCAAGGACGGGCAGTTGCAGGAGTTCAAGGGCGGCATCATGAAGATCATCGAACGGGCGAAGGCCGAGGGTGTCGAGGCCCCGGTGATCCCCATGGCGCTGACCAACCTGTGGGGCTCGTACTTCAGCCGCATTGAAAAGGGCGGCGCCATGGTGCGGCCGTTCCGCAGGGGGTTCTACAGCCGCGTGGGGCTGAATGTGGGCTCTGCCGTGGCATCGACCGAGGTGCAGCCCACACTGCTGCGCGAGCGGGTGCAGAAGCTGCTGGCGGCCTGACCGCCAAGAGTGCAAGCCGCCCGTGGCTGGGCGGGTTCAGTCCGCCCGAATTTGCGCGCGCTGGGCAATGGCGCGCATGCGTGGCAGCTCGTCCTCGATCTGCGCCAGCACGGCATCGCCCGTGGCGTAAGACGGCTCCAGCCCTGCGGCGATGAGCTTGCTGCGGATTTCGGCGTCCGCCAGGGTCTCGGCCAGGGCCTTGTGCAATTTGGCCTTCGCCTCGGCGGGCAGGCCGCGCGGCGCGACCACGGCCAGCCAGGAATCGGCCGAGAACCCCGGGAAGCCACTTTCTGCCACCGTGGGCACGTCGGGCAGCTGCATGGCCCGCGTGGCGCCCGTGACGGCGATGGCCTTGATCTTGCCTGCCTTGAGCTGTGGCAGCGCTGCCGCCACGGTGTCGATGGTGAAGGGAATCTGCCCGCCCATCAGGTCTGCCATGGCGGGGGCGCTGCCCCGGTAAGGCACGTGCATCAGCTTGATGCCCGCGGCCGACCAGGTCAGCTCGGCTGCGAAATGCCCCGTGGTGCCGTTGCCAAACGAGCCGTAGGAGAACTTGTCGGGCGTGCGCTGAACGGCAGCGATCAGCTGCCGGAGGTTGTTGACCGGCACATCGCGGTGGGCCAGCAGAATCAGGGGCACACGGGCGACGAGGCCGACGGGTTCGTAGCTTTTGACGGGGTCGTAGGGCAGCTTGGCGTTCAGCGCGGGGTTTACGGTGAAGGTGGAGCCGGAGCTGATCAGCAGCGTGTAGCCATCGGCAGGCGCATTGGCCACATACGCCGCACCGACCACGGTGCCCGCGCCCGCCTTGTTCTCGACCACGATGGGCTGGCCCAGGCGGTCGCCCAGCTTCTTGCTGATGGTGCGGCCCACGATGTCCACGGCGCCCCCCGGCGGAAAGGGCACGACCAACTGCACCGGCTTGGCGGGATAACCGTCGGCATGGGCGAGCCGCCACGTGCCGAGTCCCAGCCCCGCGGCGGCTGCCGCCACGAGGATCACGCTACGCCGACTGACAAGCTGCAAGCACTTCATGGGGACTCCTTGGGACGGGGAAGCGGGTGGGCCCCGCCTTGCGGCCAGGGCACTTTCGAACAGGCGCTCAGATCAACGACAGCCCGGCCAGCTGCGCCAGCCGTTGCTGCTCCGTGGATGCATCAGCCGTTGCGAAAAAGAAAGCTGTAGGCGTTCAACGCCGGCACCCCTCCCAGGTGCGCATAGAGCACGCGGGAGCCTTCGGGGAATTCGCCCTTGCGCACCATGTCGATCATTCCGTGCATAGACTTGCCTTCGTACACCGGGTCGGTCAGCATGCCCTCCTGACGCGCGCACAGGCGGATGGCTTCGAGCGTGCCTTCGTTGGGCAGGCCGTATTCGGGGCCGCCGTAGCGAGTATCCAGGATCACGTCCTCGGCCGTGATCTCCTGGCCCAGCTCCACCAGCTTGGCGGTGTTCTGCGCGATGCGCAGCACCTGGGCATGGGTCTTTTCGGGCTTGGCCGAGGCGTCGATGCCGATCACCTTGCGCGCCCGGCCGTCGGCCGCAAAGCCCACCACCATGCCCGCCTGCGTGCTGCCCGTGACCGAGCACACGACGATGTAGTCGAACTGAAAGCCCAGCTCTTTTTCTTGCTGGCGCACCTCCTCGGCAAAGCCCACAAAGCCCAGGCCACCGTACGGATGCTCGGAGCAGCCTGCGGGGATGGGGAAGGGCTTGCCACCGGCCTTCTTCACGTCTTCCATGGCCTGCTCCCAGCTGGGGCGGATGCCGATGTCAAAGCCCGCTGCGTCCAGGCGTACGTCGGCGCCCATGATGCGGCTCATCTCGATGTTGCCCACGCGGTCGTACACAGCGTCGGAGTAGTTGACCCAGTTCTCTTGCACCAACACACACTTCATACCCAGGTGTGCAGCCACGGCGGCCACCTGGCGCGTCTGGTTGGACTGGATGCCGCCGATGGAGACCAGCGTGTCGTAGCCGCCTGCGATGGCCTCGGGGATCAGGTATTCGAGCTTGCGCGTCTTGTTGCCGCCGAAGGCGAGGCCCGAGTTGCAGTCCTCGCGCTTGGCGTACAGGTGCACCTTGCCGCCGAGGTGGGCCGACAGGCGCGGCAGCGCCGTGATGGGAGAGGGGCCGAAGGTGAGCGGGTGGCGGGCAAATTTTTGCAGGTTCATGGCGGTGTTCCGGTCGATGAAGAGGAGGCGCAAGCGGGGGGGCTTGCAGTGCCTTCATCGTAGAAAAACACGCGCGTCAAGTGGTTGCAAAATTTTCCAAAATTTCAGTGTTTAAGGTTAATGGATCAGAATATGAGCGGTAAATATTTCTCTGGGTGACCTATGAGCGCAACAAAAGTTCGTCCCAAGAATGCGCCGCTGGCTGATGTCTCGGCCGAGCTGGACCGCACCGACAAAGCCATCCTGCGTCAGCTGCAGCGTGATGCGTCGCTCTCCAACGTGGCACTGGCCGAGAAGGTGCATCTGAGCCCTCCCGCCTGCCTGCGCCGGGTGGAGCGCCTCAGGCGTCTGGGACTCATCGATAAGGTGGTGGCGCTGCTCAACCCCCAGGCGGTGGGTGCGGGCATGCTGGTGATGATTGGGGTGGTGCTGGACCGCTCCACGCCCGAGTCGTTTGCCGAGTTTGAAAAGGCAGCGGCCAAGGTATCCGGCTGCATGGAATGCCATGTGGTCACCGGCGAGTTCGACTACTTCATGCTGGTGCGCACGCGCGACAACGACAGTTTCAACCGCCTGCATGCCGAGCAGCTGCTCTACCTGCCGGGGGTGCGGCAGGTCCGCTCGTTCATGGTGCTGCGCAACGTGCTCTCGACCACCGAATTGCCGCTGGCGATGTAGCGGCCTGCGTCCGACCGACCGCTTACTGGGCGCCGCGCAGCCGTCCCATCATGGCCGCCCAGGCCGGGCCGCCAAACACGTTGACCACCAGCCCCGCCATCAAGAGCCCGGCGCCCGCAAAGTGCACGGGCAGCAACTGCTCGCCAAACGCCACCCAGCCCGTGGTCAGGCCTACCACCGGAACCAGCAGCGTGAAGGGCGCAACGCGGTTCACGGGGTAACGCGACATCAGATAGGTCCACAGCCCGAAGCCCAGCAGCGTCGATATCCATGCGATGTAAGCGACGGCGGCCATCGATTGGAAGGACAGGTGCTGCACGGCCGCCCACACCGTGGCGGGCCCGTCCAGCCACAGCGACAGCGCCACAAAAGGCAGCGGCGCCACTACGCTGGACCAGACGATGAAGGCAAACTGGTTCATCGGCCCATACCGCCCCACAGCGCGGGTGACGATATTGCCGCAGCCCCACATGGCGGCTGCCGCCACGGTCAGCGCAAAGCCTGCCAGGGGCATGGAGGCGCCATGCGCGCTGCCGATCAGCACCAGCCCGCAGCCCGCCAGCGCGAGGCCTGCCACCTGGTTGCCATGCCATTTTTCGCGCAGCCACCACGCGGCCAGCAGCAGGGTGAAGAACGACTGCGACTGCAGCACCAGCGAGGCCAGGCCCGAGGGCATGCCGATGTGGATGGCGGTGAACAGCAGCGCAAACTGGCCCACGGCCATGGTCATGCCGTACAGCAGGTACAGCCGCAGGGGCACCTTGGGAGGCTTGACGAACAGCAGTGCGGGGAAGGCTGCGAGCAGGTAGCGCAGCGCGCCCAGCAGCAGGGGCGGCACCCCGGCCACCCCCACTTTGATGACAGCAAAGTTGAGGCCCCAGACCACGATGACGAGCAGGGCCAGGGCGAGGTCGCGGGGGCGCAGGGAAGTGTTCATGCCCTGTATTCTCTGGGATCGGGGAGGCCGCCAGCCGGTCGTTTCAGGACGGGCAAGGTGCAAAAACGGACCAGACCGTGAAGAAGTTCAGAGGGCGTTATGTCGACTCGACCGCGAAGCTCAGCCCCGCATTCGCTTGCAGCCGCGCGATGAGCCGGTCGCCCATCGCCGGAGCGGTGGTCCAGATGCCGCCAGGCGTTTCCGTGGCTTCCTGCAGCAGGCACACGGCCGCTTCGGTGATCATCTTGGAGGTGGACCCATAGCCCGGGTCACGGTCGCCCTTCACGCCCACGCGCAGGGTGTTGCCTGCGGCGTCGGTGCCCAAAAACAGCACGTCATAAAAGCCGTTCTCGCGTTCCTCGCGCGAAGGGCCTTCGCCCGGCTTGGGGCCTTGGTCCGAACCCAGCGACTTGTCGCCCGCCACCGCGTTGGCGATGGCCTCGCCCTTTTCGCCGGGGCCGGTAATGAGCATTTCGTCGTAGACAAAATCCGTGCCGTAGGCGTGCTGCAGCAGGAAGTTGGAGCGGTGCACATTGCGTGTGTTGATGGCGGCCATCACGAACGGGGCCACCCAGACGCCATCACCCAAAGCCTCGTCCACCATGGGCTTGTTGCCCGAAGGCTGGCGCGGGCCTTCAAACCCGGGGGTGAGCGAGAAGGGGTTTTTCAGCAGGTCCAGCACACCGGGCTGGGTGGCAGCGGCCGCCATGGTGGCCTTGAGGCTGGCGGCGGTGCCGCCCGAGAAAGTGCCCTTCATCTTGCGCACCCGGCCGCGCACGCGCGGGGCCGGGTGGCCGAAGCGGTGGCGGAATTCCTTTTGCAGCAGGAACACGCCCAGGTCGAACGGGATCGAGTCGAACCCGCACGAGAACACGATGCGCGCGCCGCTGGCTTTGGCGGCGGCTTCATGCGCGTCGATCATCTGGCGCATCCAGGCGGGCTCGCCGCACAGGTCCACATAGTCCACCCCGGCCTTGGCGCAGGCGGCCACCAGTTCGTTGCCATACAGCTGGTAGGGGCCTACGGTGGTCAGCACCAGGCGCGTGGCGTCCATCAGCGCCTGCAGGCTGGCGGGGTCGCTGGTGTCGGTCACGACCAGTGGGGTGTCGGCGGGGGCGCCCACTTCGTCGCGCACGGCGGCGAGTTTGTCGGCATTGCGGCCCCCCATGGCCCAGCGCAGGCCGCTGCCGGCGGGGTAGCGTTGCAGCAGGTACTCGACCACCAGGCGGCCGGTGAAGCCGGTGGCGCCGTGGACGACGAGGTCAAAAGGTTTGGTCATGGTGGGGGCTCCGTCCGTCAAAAGTACAAGGTCCGGGGGCAGGCAGAAGCTGCCTTGCCCGGAGAGGCCGCCATTCTCTGTGGCCGTGCCTGCTGCCTCTGTCGCGCAGGTGCGTGGCGAGGGGCGCGTAGGGCCTGAACAACGGCTTGCTCCCCATTTTCTGAGAAAAAGTATCGCAAAACGATACCGGTTGGCCTGCAGGTGGCCACTGTTACGGTTCAATGCAGACACGCAAGTTACGTCTGGGCACCATTCGTTCCGTGTTCAACCAACGCCCTCCGGGCACCACAGCAATGTCTTCTTCTCCCATCGTTGTTCAGCGTGACACCAAGGCCTGGCAGCTGCAGGTGTGGGTCTCGTTCGGCATCGCGGTTTTTCTGTGCGCCGTGGGCCTGGCATGGCTGCCGGGCGAGCAACTGGAGCAGGCGTTCATGGTGATGGGCTACGTGTTCTGCCTCTCGGCCGCGTTTGTGCTGGCCAAGTTTGTGCGGGACAACGAAAGCGCCTCGCGCCGTGGCGGTGGCGACACCCCTATGTGGAAGCTGGTGGTGTGGGGCGGCTTTGCGGTGGCCATGGGCCTCACGGGTTGGGGCCTGATGAGCATGGACATCAATGGGACTTACAAGGCGTTCCTGGGCGTCAGTTGGCTGTACCTGATCACCACCGCCTTCACGCTGGCCAAGATGCTGCGCGATCGCCACGAAGCCGATCTGATGGAAGCCCGCCTGCAAGGCCGCCGCGAAGCTGCCCAGGCAGCCGCCCAGAAC
Source organism: Acidovorax sp. 99 (assembly GCF_003096455.1). Lineage (NCBI taxonomy): Bacteria > Pseudomonadati > Pseudomonadota > Betaproteobacteria > Burkholderiales > Comamonadaceae > Acidovorax > Acidovorax sp. 99. The sequence goes on along the minus strand of NZ_QEKU01000001.1, from coordinate 1,516,466 downwards.
CACAGCGCGAACTGATCGCAAACGGTATGCGCAGGCGGCAACCAGCCGCCGTTGTGGATGAATTTCTTTCTGGTTCTTTCTGGTCTTTCGACCCGGTCTGTCCCGCACCTGGGTGTGTGGGCGGGCCGTACCCTGAGGAGTGAATGATGATGAATGCCATGTTTTCTTCGTGGGGCTCTGCGGCGCGCCTGCCCCGCGCCCTGCTGGCGGCCGGTGTGGTGTGTGCAGCCCTGGTGGCCGCTGCACCGGCCCGGGCGCAGAGCGAGGCTTCTGCCGCGCTGTCGATGTTGCCGGTGGCCTCGGTGGTGGGCACAGCGTCGGTGGCCTCGGCGGCCGCCGGTGCGGTGGTGACGGTGCCGGCGGCGCTGTCGGTGGGCGGCGCGGTGCTGACGGTGCGGGCGGTGGAAGCTTCGGCCGTGGGCACGGTGTACTTGCTGGAGCGCGCCTCGGATGGCGCCCAGGTCAGTGTGGAGGTGGTCGGCCGCGGCGTGGTGGGCTCGGCCTATGCCGTGGGCACCGTGGTCACCTGCAGCGTGATCGGCACGGGCGTGATCCTGTCGGCGGCAGGCGAGGCGATTGCTTTTGTGCCCAATGCCATCGGCCGCGCTTTGTTGCACAACGAGCGGCTGTGAGGAGCAGCACGATGGTGAAAGCCCTGAACCTTGGCCGCGACCCCGCGCAGCGCATCCCTGCCGTGGTGGGCATGGTGTTCTTCGCAGGGGTCGCGCTGCTGGCAGCCACCCCGGCCCACGCGGGCCGCTCGTGCGAATCCCGCAAGCCCGTGCCCCCGCAGGTGATCGAGCGCGGCATGAAGCTGGCCGAGCAGACCTCGGTAGCGCTGGATGCCGAGCACGCCAAGTCGGGCGTGCAGGTGGTGGCGCTGGCCCGTGCGGGGCAGGACCTCTCCAAGTACGGCCTGCGCTATTCGCATTTTGGCTGGGCCTACAAGACGGCCGAAGGCCCGTGGCGCGTGGCGCACAAGCTCAACGAATGTGGCACGGCGGTGGGCCACCTGTACCGCCAGGGCCTGGGCGAATTCTTTCTGGACGACCTGTGGCGCTATGAGGCCGTGTACGCCGTGCCCACGCCCGAGGTGCAGCAGCGCCTGCTGGCCGTGTTGCAGGATAAGGGCCGCACCAAGGCGCTGCAGCACCCGCCCTACAGCATGGTCAGCTACGCGTGGGGTCGCAAATACCAGCAGTCCAATCAGTGGGCGCTGGAGACCCTGGCGATGGCCATGGAGCCCAGCACCGTGCGCTCGCGCGACCAGGCGCAGGCCTGGCTGCAGTTCAAGGGCTACGAGCCCACCACGCTCAGGCTGGGCCCGCTCACGCGCATGGGCGGGCGGGTGGGGTCGGCCAACATTGCGTTTGACGACCATCCGAACGAAAAGCGGTTCTCGGACCGCATCGAGACCGTGACCGTCGACTCAGTCCTGGCCTGGATGCAGCGTACGCAGCTGGCAGCCGCCCCCGTGGTGCTGGTGATCAAAAATTGAATCAAAATGCCTGAAGGCGCAATCAATATATGCGCTGGTAGCTATAAAAAGAAGAGCATTTTCCGGTGCACTGCAGGGTGCACCCAACCCCGGCGCCCGGCGCCACCGAGGAGAAGAACATGAGCAAGTCCCTGAGACTGTCCGAGAAATGGTTCCGCCGTGGCCTGTGGCTGGTGGCGCTGGTGTTTGCCAGTTTCCTCATCGGGCTGGGTGGCACCATCGTGGGCGATCTGCCCAAGGTTGAAACCCCGCTGCGGGTGGACGACTTTCTGGACAAAACCGCAGCCGACAAGCTGCGCGCCGAGGTCAAAACAGCACGCCAGGCCGAGCAGGACGCGCAGACCGCGCTGGAGCAGGCCCAGCTGCAGCGCAGCAAGGTGCGCAGCGAGGTGCAGGCCGAGCGAGAGAGCTTCAACAACTGGCTGTCCACGCGCAGCGCCACGCAGCGGGCCGACCAGGACCCCGAGGTGATCGCGCGCACCCAGGCGCTCGACGCCCTGAAACTGGTGGAGCGCAAGGCCCAGCAGGCGGTGGAGACGCAGCAGCAGGCCGCCCTTGATGCCCGCCAGGCGGCGGCCGCCCGGCAGGAGCAGCTCAATCAGATGGAGTCCGACGGCTACGTGAAGCTCGGGGCCGAGCGCCGCAAGGTCGAGCTGCGCGTGTTCCTGTACCGCCTGGCCCTCACGCTGCCGCTGTTGGCCGCTGCCGGCTGGCTGTTCGTCAAGAAGCGCAAGAGCACCTACTGGCCGTTCGTGTGGGGCTTCATCTTCTTTGCGCTGTTTGCCTTCTTTGTGGAGCTGGTGCCCTACCTGCCGAGCTACGGCGGCTACGTGCGCTACGTGGTGGGCATTGCCGTGACGGCTGTGGTAGGGCGCTACGCCATCCAGGCGCTCAATCGCTATCTGGAGCGCCAGAAGCTGGCCGAGGCCTTGCCCGACCAGGAGCGCCGCAAGGAACTGAGCTACGACGTGGCTCTGGCCCGCCTGGCCAAGAGCGTGTGCCCCGGCTGCGAACGGCCCGTGGACCTGAAAAACGAGAAGATCGATTTTTGTCCGCACTGCGGCATCGGCCTGTTCGACCACTGCGGCCACTGCAGCACCCGCAAGAGCGCGTTTGCGCGGTTCTGCCATGCCTGCGGCACCGGGGCGGGCGTGAAACTGGCGCAAGAGTGAGGCAGGCCGCGCTGCGGCCCACGCGGGCCTAGCCCACCATCACCCGGTTGCGCCCCTCGGCCTTTGCGCGGTACAGGGCCGTGTCAGCGGCCAGCAGCAGGGTGTCCATGTCGGCATCCGCGCCCAGAGTGGCGCTGTGCACCAGGCCGATGCTGACGGTGGCCCGCTGGGGGCCGCCCTGCGTCGCATCCAGCGCCTGCCGCTCCACGGCGCTGCGCACCCTTTCTGCAATGGCCTGGGCCTCGGTGGGGGACACGCCGGGCAGCACGGCGGCAAACTCTTCACCCCCCATGCGGCCCAGCACGTCGTCGGCACGCAGCGCGCGCAGCATGGTCTGGGCAATGCTGACCAGCAGCCGGTCGCCCGCGCCGTGTCCGTGCTGGTCGTTGACCTGCTTGAAGTGGTCCACGTCCACCATCATCACCGCTAGCCCGGTGGATTCGCGCTGGTAGCGCTCCAGCAGACGATCGCCCTGTTTGAGCAGCGCGCGGCGTGCCAGCACGCCCGTCAGGTCGTCGTGGCGCACGGCATGGTGCAGGCGGCGCAGGGCCTCGGCGCGTGCCGCGCTGGCGCAGGCCACGGCCAGAGGCCCCAGGGCCAGGAGCGTGACGCCCACGCGCAGAGAGAACACATCGCCCGCATGGGCCGGGGTGAAGTTGAGCACGCCGGTGGCCACGCCCGCCATGGTCCACAGGCACACCACCAGCGACAGCAGGCTGGAGGTGAAGGCGCTGTAGCTCAGCGCACACCACAGCAGCCCTGGCACCACAAAAGCCAGCATGCCGGGCCCGCCGATGAGCGTGCGGATGCCCTCGGCCAGCACCAGAGAACTGACGGGTGCGACGCGCCAGAACAGGGGGGGGTCCTGGGTGTGCGAGGGGGGATCTGCCGCGCGCGGAGCGGCCAGCACCACGGGCACGATGAGCATGTAGTTCATCAGCTCGGTGCTGAACCACAGCGACAGCAGGTCCGTCCACGGGGAGTCGAAATACACCGGTGCCGCGCCGCAGCCTGCCAGCGCACCCACTGCGCTGGCAACCAGCGCTGCCAGCAGCAGGTACAGCGCCGCCACGGTGCGCTGCAGCCGCAGGATGGGCTCGTCCAGCCCCCGCAGCACCAGCCAGCCGGCGGTGGCGCCCAGCAGGTTGGCGGCGTTGAGCCACAGGGCCATGCCCCAGGCACTGCCGGTAGCCAGGTCGGCCGCTACATAGCCCACTGCCGCCGCCACCCAGGCGGGTGGCCGTGCCAGATGGGGGTAGCGCACCAGCAGCCCCAGCAGCAGTGCATTGGCAGGCCAGAACGCCGACAAAAAGCCGATGGGACGCGCAAAGATGCCCACCAGGCAGGCGGTGAAGATCAACAGCGCCAGGCCTGCCCAGGCCACGGGCGGTGGGACGGTCCGGGCAGGGGCAAAAAGGCGGGGCAGGGTGGGCGGCATGTGGGCAGCGGATGCGTGCAGGGGCGTGTGGGCCCCGATTGTCCCCGCTGTCAGGGCATGCCCAGCAGCAGGGCCACCAATTCGCCGGTGCTGGTGGCGCCCAGCTTGCGCATCAGCCGCCCCCGGTGGGCTTCCACCGTGCGGTGGCTGATGTTCAGGTGACGGGCAATTTGCTTGCTGGTGGCGCCGGTCACGATGTGCTGCGCCACCTCGCGCTCGCGCACCGTGAGCGGCGTGCTGACCACGCGGCGGTGCGAGATGTCTTCAAACATCCACACCGCCCGCGCAAATGGTTGGGCGCGGTCCAGCGCCCGGCCCACCACGTGGCACCAGAACAGGGTGCCGTCGCGGCGGCGCATGACGCGCTCGTCGCTGTAGCTACCGGTGTCCATCATGGCGGGCAGGCCCAGGTTGCCGGTGTGGGTGAATTCGTCCAGCGACGGATACAGCGGCGCCAGCGGCTGGTCCAGCAGCTCGGCCTGTTCATAACCAAACATGCGGGCAAAGGCGTCGTTGCAGATCTCGATGCAGCGCTCGCGCGTCACGCACATGCCGACAGGGGCCAGGTTGAAGGCCAGTTCCAGCGCTTCATTCAGAGGGGGCAATGATGCGGGTGGGACCATGGTCATGGGGCGGATTTTGCAGCAGCCCCGCCAGGCTGAGCGGGCCACCTTGGCGGGGCCGATCGATCAGCGCTGACGCCACCGCTTCTTCCACTGCCGCTGGATCACCCGCGCCACGCGCCAGGCCCACGACGCGCGGGCACGCTCCAGCACGGCGTGCTTGAGCTGCATCCAGTGCGCGTGGGTCCAGGCAAACCAGCGCAGTTGCATCAGCGCAGGTTGCGTGAGGGTGAACAGCCGCGCCACCACCGCCGTGCCCACCACCTTGGCCAGCACGATCACCAGCATGCCCAGCACCACATGCCCGCGCCCGATGGCCCAGAGCGCCAGCAGCTTGATGGGCAGCAATAGCGCCGTGGGCAGCGCAAACAGGGCCACCGCCGCCCAGGGTGGCAGGGAGCGTACCCAGCCCTCCACCCAGCGCAGGCCCGGCCAGCGGCCGATGCGCGCCAGCAGGCGCTGCAATGGCTCCCACCCCCATTCCTCGAACAGGATCAGCAGGGCGAGCAGGCCGCTGCCCAGGCCCGTGAGGGCCCGCAGAGGCCAGTGCAGCAGATGGCGCAGGAGTTTTGGAATGATTTTGGCCCGATGCGCTAGTGGATCATGCCTGACATGCTATGAAAAAAATAGCAATCTGGCGGAGAGCGAATCTGCCGCTCACACCCCGCGCGCCCGGTCGGCCTTGAACTGCGCGCGGAACTGGGCAAAGGTACCGGCCTCCAGCGACTCGCGCACCTCGCGCATCAGGTTCAGGTAGTAGTGCAGGTTGTGCACAGTGGTGAGCATGGGGCCCAGCATCTCGCCGCAGCGGTCCAGGTGGTGCAGGTAGGCACGTGAGAAGCCTTCGCGCCCGCCGTCGTCCCACGACACTCCCGAGCTGCCCGCGCAGGCGTAGCAGGTGCAGCTGGTGTCCATGGGCTTGTGGTCGGCCTTGTGGCGGGCGTTGCGGATCTTCAGGTCGCCAAAGCGTGTGAACATGGTGCCGTTGCGCGCGTTGCGGGTGGGCATCACGCAGTCGAACATGTCCACGCCGTCGGCCACGCCCTGCACCAGGTCCTCGGGCGTGCCCACGCCCATCAGGTAGCGCGGCTTGTGCGCGGGCAGGCGGTGGGGCGTGTGGGCCATGATGTCCAGCATCTCGTCCTTGGGCTCGCCCACGCTCACGCCGCCCACGGCATAGCCGGGGAAGTCCATCTCGACCAGGCGTTCCAGCGACTCCTGGCGCAGGTTCTTGAACATGCCGCCCTGCACGATGCCGAAGAGCGCGTTGGGGTTGTTCAGGCGGTGGAACTCGTCCTGGCTGCGTTTGGCCCAGCGCAGGCTCATCTCCATGCTCTTGCGCGCCTCGGCCTCGGTGGTCTTGTGCCCCTTGGTTTCGTACGGCGTGCACTCATCGAGCTGCATCACGATGTCGGAGTTGAGCGTGGTCTGGATCTGCATGCTCACCTCGGGCGACATGAAGAGCTTGTCGCCGTTGACGGGGCTGGCAAAGGTCACGCCTTCTTCGGTGATCTTGCGCATTGCGCCCAGGCTCCAGACCTGGAAACCGCCCGAGTCGGTGAGGATGGGCTTGTCCCATTTTTCAAAGCCGTGCAGGCCGCCAAAGCTCTGCATCACATCGAGGCCCGGGCGCATCCACAGGTGGAAGGTGTTGCCCAGGATGATCTGCGCGCCCATGTCGTGCAGGCTGCGCGGCATCACGCCCTTGACGGTGCCATAGGTGCCCACGGGCATGAAGATGGGGGTCTGCACCACGCCATGGTTGAGCGTGAGCTGGCCACGGCGCGCGTGGCTGGAGGGGTCGGTTTTGAGGAGTTCGAACTGCAGCATGATGGGCCGCATTGTCCCAGACAGGCTGAAAGCGCCCTGCCTGACATGGCGCAAGGGCATAGGCTGGCGCTGGGCGATGGCGTGGCTACACTGGTCTTCACTGACTCACTCAAGGAGAACACCATGCTCAAGATCCTCATCGCAGTGGATGGCTCTGAACTCTCCCTGGACGGCGTGCACCACGCGCTGACCCTGGTGCGCCAGGGCCTGCAGGCCACCATGGTGCTGGCCAATGTGCAGGAGCCCGCCACGCTGTACGAGCTGGTCACCACGCGCGACCCCGACCTGATCGCCGCCGCCAGCCTGGAGGCGGGCGAGCACCTGATGGCACCTGCCCGCGCGTTGCTCGATGCCGCCGGGGTGGTCTACGAAACCGATGTGGGGGTGGGCGATGTGGCGCACACGCTGGTGGACATGATCGAGCGCTCGGGGTGCGACATGGTCATCATCGGCGCCAAGGGCCAGGGCGCCATCACCAGTGCGCTGCTGGGTTCCGTGTCGCACGAGGTGGCGCATGCCAGCCCCGTGCCGGTGACCATCGTCAAACACGCCGAGGTGCTGGAGGGCGCGGACAGCGACGTGGCCGAGGACGCCGAGGTCTGAGGCCCTGAAGCGTTTCGGCCCCCCAAAACGACCGGGGCCGCTGTGCGCGGCCCTGAGGGGTGAACGGGATGAAAAGGCGTCGGGCTCAGGCCGCCTTGCGGAACGGCTCGGCCGCCGGGCGCTGCAGCTTGCCATGGGGCAGGGTGGCCAGGCGCGAGAACATGCGGCGTACATAGCCGCGCACCCACAGGCATTTGTTGAGTTCATCCACGGGCAGCGGGCCCGACACCACCACGATGTCGTTGGCCACGTCCTGCGCCCCGGCAGCGCGCAGACGGCGACGCGTGTTGTTGGCCCACGACTGGATGCGCGTGGGGCTGCCATGCTGGTGCACCTCGCCCGTGTGTTTGTCGAACGCAATGGCCACGGTGTCGGTCTTGAGCTTGAAGCGGCGTTCACCCGTGACGGCGCTGGGCGCCTCGCGCATGTCATACAGGTAATAGCTGCCTGCCTTGAGCTGGTATTGCATGTCCATGGGTGTGTTCCTCTTTGTCGGCATTGTCGAGGGGCACGCTGCAGGCAATGGCAGGTAAAACGGTGGGAAAGGGGCTCTTTTTGAACGCCTCTCACCGGGGGCCAAGCCGGTTTCTGTGCGCGTGCCATTGTGGCCGCGCGTCGGCGTCATCCGGAGAAACTTGAGGACGATGTCGTAACGAGTTGTGAGGGCCTTCGCCCCGCCTTGGGCTACTGCTGGCTGGTGCTTGGTCCAAGGCGTATGCAACTGGCGCGGCCCCAGGCGCGGGCAGCCAAGCCAGGGCCGCCCCGCAGCGAAGGCTGCGTCCCCCTGCCCACATCGCGTTGCGATGTGAGAGCGGGGGGAAGGCGCGCAGCGCCTCAGGGGGATGTCTCTGCTAAAAATCCACCAGACTCAACCCCACGCTGAACACCGTGCGCTTGCGGTTGTAGTCGATCATGCTGTCGCCATAGCCGCTGAACAGCGAGGTGTGCAGGCGCAGGTTGCTCTTGCTGCCGAACAGGCCGGTGCCCAGGGCCTGCAGCCACTCCACGCGCACCGAGCCCCGGTCGCTGCTGGCCAGCGTGTGGCGCACGGTGGCGCCCAGGGTGTTGTCCTTATTCACGTTCCACAGCAGCGACAACTCGCCCCGGCCGATGTAGTCGCTGATGCCCGGGTTGTCGTCGCTGCCCGCGCTTTCGGGGATGCGCTTCCAGATACGGGCGTTCACGCTGAAGCGGTTGTCCAGCTCGATGCCGGTCATCAGGTACGCGCGGTTCCAGCTGCGCGACAGGGGTTTGCTCTGGCCGTTGGACTGGTGCACCAGGCCGATGCCGCTGTAGCGCCACTTCCAGCCAAACGGCAGCTGCGCCGTGGTGGGGTACACGTACATCAGCTCGGGCTCGTGGTCGGTGGCGCGGAAGGGGCGCGAGATCTCGGGCGTGAACAGCTGCCAGTACGACTGCTGCGTGTAGCCAAACCACAGCGAGTCCTTGAGCGTGGGGTGGCCCTGGGTCAGCATGCCCTGGGCGATCTTGGTACGCACGGACAGCTGGATGCGGTTTTCAGTGCGGCGGTACGGCGTGGAGTCGGTGGCCGAGTTGCCGTCGGCATCCGACGTGGGCTGGCGGTTCACGCTGCTCGATGCCACCACCGACACCGTGATCGGGCGGTAGCCGCGGAAGCTGAACGTGCCGCAGTCGGTGCCCGTCTCCAGCTCCCAGAAGCGGGAGAGGTCGCTGTACTGCGGGTCGCGGCAGCCTTCAGTGCGCGCCACGTCGATGATGCGCGTGGCGGGCAGCGTGGCGTCCACCGGGGGTGGCACGGCCGACGAAGACGTTGCTCCGCTGGCGTTGGCCGATGCTGCTGGGGCTTGCCACGCCTGCCCACCCGCAGGAGCTGCCTGCGCCTGCTCGGCCGCCCAGGCATCAAAGCAGGCCAGGCGCGCCTGGTTGTCGCTGGACAGGGCGGTGCAGCGGCGCAGGGCGGCGTCGGTCCCTGTTGCGGCGCCGGTGGCTGCGGCAGGGGCTGATTGCGCCAGCGCCGCGCCGGCCGGGGCCAGGGCGGCCGCCAGCAGCAGGGCCAGCGAGCGGTGCCGATGGGGCGCAGCGGGCACGCGCGTTACGGCGCTCATTGCCAGGCCGCCTGTTTGCGCAGCACAAACGGTGCCGACGGCGTGGTGGGGGTGGGGTGGGCGTTGTTCCATGTTCCGCGTATTTCCTTGCCGCAACTTCCATCGACCACCTGGCCTGTCCAGGTGGCGCTGATGTTGGTGCCGTTGATCGATTCTTCCAGGGTCAGGTCGCCGCCATCGACGTCACCACTGACCTGGGCCGTGGTGCTGCCGCGCACCACGGTGCCACGCACGCTCTGTGCCAGCTCGGGGTGCGGGCCCAGTTGCAGCGTGGCCGTGGTGGGCTGGTCCCCCGGCGCAGGGGCCTGCAGCTCGGCGCGCCACTGGCCCTGCAGGTGTTGGTGGTCCATGTCTGCCGCCGTCGGGCATGCCGCGGTGGATTGTGGGCCTTTTTGGCCGATGGCGCTTGTAGGACAAGCGCTGATAGCTATCAAAAGCGCAGCAATGCTCCAGACGCTGCGGCCAGGGGGCAGGGCCGAGCATGGATGGGGATACGTGCTGGGGTGTTTTGCCATGGTGCGTGTGCGCTCTCAGGCGGTGGGCGCCGGGTTGGCGGCCGCAGCGGCGTTGGCCGCCGTGGTGGCCTGGGCCTTGGCTGCAAACTCGGCGCGCAGGGCCTTGAGCTTTTCGCGCGGGTCTTCGCGGGCGGTGGTCTTGTCCAGGCCCATTTCGGCGATGAAGCGGCTGGGCTGTGCGGCCACCATTTCGCGGCCCTTCTTGCGGCGCTTGGTCCAGCTCACGGCCAGGGTGCGCTGGGCGCGGGTGATGCCCACGTACATCAGGCGGCGCTCTTCCTGCAGGCGCTGCAGCACGTCGTCGGTCACCTTCTGCTGGCGGCCTTCGTCATCGTCCAGCTTGAAGGGCAGCATGCCTTCGGTCACGCCCACCAGCACCACATGCGGCCACTCCAGCCCCTTGCTGGCGTGCAGGGTGGAGAGCGTGACCATGTCCTGCTCCTGCTCGCGCTCGCTGATGGTGGAGAGCAGTGCAATGGTCTGCGACACCTCCAGCAGGCTCTTGGTCTCCTTGGCCACCACGGCGCCCGCGGTGTCGTCAATCTGCCCGCCCGCGCGCTGGGCCATCCAGTCACAGAACTCCATCACGTTGCTCCAGCGGGCGGCGGCCACCTTCTCGCTGTCTTCGTTGTCGTACAGGTGCTGCTCGTAGCCGATTTCCTTGAGCCATTCGTTCAGAAAGGCGCGGGCGTCTTCGGCGCCGACGGTGCGGCGGGCGCTGTACTCCAGGTAGTTGATGTAGCGGCCAAACTCATGCAGGCCATCCATGGCGCGCTTGGGCACGGCGGCCGGCAGCATGCCGTTGAACAGCGCACCGAACATGCTCTGCTTGTGCTGCGTGGCAAACGCGCCCAGCGCTGCGAGCGTGGTGTGGCCAATGCCGCGCTTGGGTGTGGTGATGGCGCGCAGAAACGCCGGGTCGTCGTCGTTGTTGATCCACAGACGGAACCAGGCGCACAGGTCCTTGATTTCCGCCCGGTCAAAAAAGCTGGTGCCGCCCGAGACCTTGTACGGAATGTTGGCCTTGCGCAGCGCCTTTTCAAACGGCTTGGCCTGGTGGTTGGCGCGGTACAGGATGGCAAAGCTCTTCCAGTCCGGCGGTGGGTTGCTGGCGGCGCGCAGGCTCTGGATGCGGGCTACGGCGCGCTCGGCTTCGTGCTCCTCGTTGTCGGCATCCACCACCCGCACCGGCTCGCCTTCGCCCAGTTCGCTGAACAGCGTCTTGGGAAACAGCTTGGGGTTGGGGCCGATCACGTTGTTGGCCGCGCGCAGGATGGCGCTGGTGGAGCGGTAGTTCTGCTCCAGCTTGATGACCTTGAGGTGGGGGTAGTCCACCGGCAGTTTCTTGAGGTTGTCCAGCGTGGCGCCACGCCACCCGTAGATGGACTGGTCATCGTCGCCCACGGCCGTGAAGTGCCCTTTTTCGCCCACCAGCAGCTTGAGCAGCTCGTACTGCGTGGCGTTGGTGTCCTGGTATTCGTCCACCAGCACATGGCCCAGGGCCGCCTGCCACTTGGCGCGCACTTCGGGGAAGTCGCGCAGCAGGCGCAGCGGCATGCCGATCAGGTCGTCAAAGTCCACGCTCTGGTAGGCCGCCAGGCGCTCTTCATAGCGCGCCATCAGCGTGGCGATGATGCGTTCGTTGTCGTCCGCCGCCTGAGCCAGCGCCTGCTCCGAGGTCAGGCCCATGTTCTTCCACTTGCTGATCACCCACTGCCACTGGCGCGCCGTGGCCATGTCGGTGGTGCCGCCGGAGGCTTCCTTCAGGATGCCCGTCACATCGTCGGCGTCCAGGATGCTGAACTGGGGCTTGAGGCCCAGCACATGGCCGTCCTCGCGCACCATGCGCACGCCCAGCGCGTGGAAGGTGCAGATCAGCACATCCTTGGCACGCCGGCCGATCAGGTGGCCCGCGCGCTCGCGCATTTCAGACGCCGCCTTGTTCGTGAAGGTGATGGCCGCGATGCGCTTGGGGTCCATGCCTTTTTCGATCATGTGGGCGATCTTCATGGTGATCACCCGCGTCTTGCCCGAGCCAGCCCCTGCCAGGACGAGGCAGGCCCCGTCGGTGTAGTGAACGGCCTGGAGCTGGGCGAGATTGAGACCGGCAGACATGGAGGAAAAGGAACGTGCAGAAAGGGCGAAGGGGGAACCGGACAGGCGCGGGGCGGTGGGTGCCACGGGCGTGGGGTGCACGCCGAGGGGACGTGCAGCGCAAGGGCGCAATGATACCGGCGTACCCCCCGGCATGCCCTAGTCGCCCACGCGCGACCGGTGCCTGACGGTCGGCTGACAGGGGCGCCCCGCAGCCCATTTGGCAGGCCCAGAGCTCCGGGAAACCCCGCTAGGGGCTTTGTTTTCACAATTTGATACTGGTTGGCGAGTCCCTCCCCCACCGGGAGGGGAGTGTTGTGAACCGAGCACCGCCATGAACCCTGTGACCCCGCCTTCCATCGCTTTGACCGCCGCCACGCCCCGGGCGGTCCACGGTCGGTTGCCCCTGCCTGCATGGACCGCATGCGCCGCCCTGGCGGCTGCCGGTGTGCTGGCGGGCGCGGCGCTGCTGCCATGGGCGGCGCATGCGCAGGCGGGGGGCAACGCCCCCGCGCGCATCGGCGTGGTGGGGCCTTTCACCGGGCCATCGGCCGACTTTGGCGTGCCCATGCTCAACGGCATCAAGCTGGCGGTGGACGAGATCAATGCCGTGGGCGGCTACCTCGGCCGCCCGCTGGAGCTCGTCATCAAGGACGACAGGGCCGACCCCGACCAGGGCCGCAAGGTGTCGCAGGAGCTGCTGGCGGAGAAGGTCGTTGCCACCATCGGCTTTTGCAACACCGGCGTGGCGCTCAAGGCCATCGACCTGTTCCAGGACGCCAAAAGCCCGCTCATCGTGCCCTGCGCCACGGGCACGGCCGTCACGGCCAAATACCCCGCGCCCGACAGCTACATCTTCCGCGTGCAGGCGCGCGACGCGATCCAGGCGCCCTTCCTGGTGGACGACATCGTCAAACGCGGCTGGGACAAGGTCGCTATCTTTGCCGACAAGACCGGCTATGGCGAAGGCGGCTACAACGACGTGGTGGCCGCGCTGGCGGCCAAGAACCTCAAACCCGTGCATGTGGCGCGCTTTGACCTGGGGGTGAAGGACCTGACGGCCGAGCTGACTGCGGCGCGCAACGCGGGCGCCAACGTGGTCTACAGCTACACCGTGGGGCCGGAGAACGCCACCATTGCCAACGGCAAGAAGGCGCTTGGCTGGAAGGTGCCGCAGGTGGGGCCATGGCCGCTGTCCTTCCCGTTTTTCCTCGAAGGCGCCAAGGACGCGGCCGAGGGCGCGCTCATGGTGCAGACCTTCATCGCCGAGCCCAGCAACGAGCGCCGGGCATCATTCCTGTCGAGCTACACCCGCAAGTACCAAGGCAAGGTGGCCGTGCCCATGGCGGCGGCCAACGCCTACGACGCCACCTATCTGCTGATGTATTCGTTCCTCGGCATCCGCGACGGCAACCTGAACGGCAAGGCCATCAAGGAGTCGCTGGAGGGCAAGATGAAGACCTACTACGGCGTGGTCACCACCTACGACAAGCCCTTCAGTGCGCAGGACAAGGACGCGATCACGCGCAACATGCTGGTCATGGGCATGGTCAAGAACGGTGCCATCACCTTTGCCTACCCCGAGGATGCCAAGCGCAACCTCATCATCCAGCGCAAGCAATAACAAAAAGCGGGTGCCTGCGCTCGCCACCCGCGAGCCCACCCACCTGACTTTGCGCTGACCACCTAGTGGGCTGCAGGCCCTGGCTGCAGGCGCAACAAGCACAATCGGGCCGTGCTGTCCGTCCTGCTCATCACCTTCCCCTTCTTTGCGCTTGTGCTCTGCGGCTACCTTGCCGCACGGCGCGGCGTGCTGCCGCAGCCCGCCATTCCGGGGCTCAACGCCTTCGTGCTGTACTTTGCGCTGCCCTGCATGCTGTACCGCTTTGGCGCCAGCACGCCCATCGGGCAACTGCTGGACCCGGCCGTGGCGGGCGTCTATGTGCTGTGTGCGCTCGTGATGGTGGGGGCCACGGTGGCGCTCACGCGCAACGCGCGCATCGGCTGGAACGATGCCGCCTTTGGGGCGCTCGTTGCGGCCTTCCCCAACACCGGCTTCATGGGCGTGCCGCTGCTGGTGGCTCTCCTGGGCGCGCAGAGCGCGGGACCAGCCATCGTCACCATCGTGGTGGACATGGTCATCACCAGCTCGCTGTGCATTGCGCTGTCGCGCCTGGACGGTGCAGGCACCCACGGCGTGGGCGTGGCGCTGAAGAACGCCTTCAGGGGCATGGCCACCAACCCCATGCCCTGGTCGATTGCCTTGGGCGCGCTGGCGTCGGCGTTGCAGTTCAAGCTGCCAGGTCCGGTGGACAAGACCATCGCCATGCTGGCCGACGCGGCCTCGCCCGTGGCGCTGTTCACCATTGGGGCGGTGCTGGCGCGCTCGCAGATGAACCAGCACGAGCAGGTGCCCGCGCGCGACTATGTGCCGGTGGCGCTGGCCAAGCTGCTGGTGCACCCGCTGCTGGTGTGGGGCGCAGGCACCGCGGCCATGGCACTGGGGGTGCCGCTCACGCCGTTTGCGCTCACGGTGATGGTGCTGCTGGCCGCCTTGCCCAGCGCCAGCAACGTGTCGCTGCTGGCCGAGAAGTTTGGCGCCAACAACGAGCGGGTGGCGCGCATCATCCTGGTGTCCACCGCGCTGGCGTTTCTGAGCTTCTCTGCCGCCGTCGCGCTGCTGACCTGAGCCGCCAGGCCGCTGCGGTGCGGTGCGGTGGGCTCAGGCCGCTGCCGGCGTCTTGCGTCCCACCAGGTACTGCACGCCCAGCATTCCGTAGAACTCCGAGTGCGGCTCTTCGGCCGCCAGGTGAAAGACATCACCCGCCTGGTACACGCGTTCTGACGTAGCCGTGGCGATGCGGATATCGCCCGACAGGATCAGCGCCTTGGCCTCGAACGGGTGCGTGTGGTCGCCCAGCATGCCGCCGGCCTCGCGGGTCACGGTGACGGCGGGCTCGAAGCCCTCGCGGGCCAGTTCGTCTGCAAATTGTTCGGGGGTCATGGGGTCTCCTGCTTCGGTACGGGGCAGTGTAGGTGCGGGCTCAAAGCCAGGGTGGGGGCTCGGACTCTCAAAAATGATAGCTACCAGCGCATGATGCACTAGCGCTACTGCCGGATTTGCTTTCATTTTCATGCGGGATCGCGCGTGAGCGTCGCCCAGGCAATGTGGCGGTGCCGCTGCGATGCCGCCGCCTTGGCCTGCCTGTCGTTGCCTTCCTGAGATGGCTGCCTTGAGAAAACGATACGAAAAAACATTCGACACGGCATGCTTTTTGCGCCGACGATGCCACGTGGTCAACCCATGCCCACGAACGGACAACAACAGGAGATTCACTATGAGGAAGAGGAATATTGCGCTGTGGGCACTCACGCCCGTGGCCGTTGCGCTGGTGCTTTCGGGCTGCGGCAGCGGCTCGGACAACGACCTGGCCGTGGACAACAATGCCCAGAGCTGCTCGGTGGTGTCCAGCTCCGGCTCGGCCGTGGTGGTGGGGTCCGGCGTGGCGGGTGACCCGGCAGCGCCCGAGGCGGCATCGGGCTACCGCCTGGGCTACAAGGCCAAGCAATCGAGCAAATACATGGTGGTGGCCAACACCCCGCTGGCCACCAAGGCCGGCTGTGACGTGCTCAAGGCCGGCGGCACGGCGGTGGACGCTGCCGTGGCCGTGCAGGCCGTGCTGGGCCTGGTGGAGCCGCAGTCCAGCACGCTGGCGGGCAGCGCCTTCATGATGTATTACGACGCCAACACCAAGAAGGTCGTGGCGTACGATGGCCGCGAGACCGCCCCTGCTGCCGCCAATGGCTACTACCTGGTGCGCCAGGACCAGGGCGATGCCTCGTCCCCCGCGCCCGTGCCCAGCGCCCGGCGCAGCGGCCGCTCCATTGGCGTGCCCGGCGTGATGCGCATGCTGGACATGGCCCACAAGGAACACGGCAAGCTGGGTTGGGACAAGCTGTTCGACGAAGGCATCCAGCTGGCCACCAACGGCTACCGCATTCCGGGCCGCATGGGCGACGCCATCAAGGGCAACGCCGCCAGCCTGGCGCTGGACGCGAATGCGGTCGCCGCCTTCTTCAATGCCGACGGCACACCCAAGGCCACCGGCACCGTGACGACCAACCTGCCGTATGCACAGACGCTGCGCACGCTGGCCAGCGGCGGCGCCAACGCCCTGTACTCCGGCCCTCTGGCCGAAGCCATCGTGGCCAAGGCGGCCCAGGCGGTGGGTGACGATGCGGCCAAGACGCCCATCACCCCCAGCCTGATGACGGTGAACGACCTCAAGAACTACCAGGCCAAAAAGCGCGAGCCGGTGTGCACCACCTACCGCGCGAGCTACTACGTCTGCACCATGTCGCCGCCGTCGTCGGGCGGTATCGCCATTGCGCAGGCGCTGGGCATTCTGGAGAATTTCGACCTTTCCAAACACGGCCCTACCAACCCCAGCAATGAAGGCGGCGTGCCGAGCGTGATGGGTGTGCACCTGGTATCCGAGGCAGAGCGCCTGGCCTATGCCGACCGTGACAAGTACGTGGCTGACACCGACTTCATCCCGCTGCCTGGCAAGGGCGTGTCCACCATGCTGGACAAGGCCTACCTCAAGCAGCGCGCGGCACTGATCCAGCCGGACGGCAAGTCGCTGGGAACGGCGTCGGCAGGGGCGCTGGGCGATGTGCCTCTGGGCGTGGACAAGACGGTGGAGCGCGGCACGACGCACTTCTCCATCGTGGATGCCTACGGCAACGTGGTGTCGATGACCTCCACGGTCGAGTCCAGCATGGGCTCGTTCCACATGGTGGGCGGCTTCCTGCTGACCAACCAGCTCACCGACTTCTCGGCCCAGCCGGCTGACGGCGCCGGTGTGCCCATTGCCAACCGCGTGGCGCCCGGCAAGCGCCCCCGCAGCACCATGGCGCCCACGCTGGTGTTCAAGGGCACGGAGCCGGGTGATTTCGTGATGGCCACGGGCTCGCCCGGCGGCGGCACCATCATCCAGTACGTGCTCAAGACCGTGGTCGGCGCGGTGGACTGGAACCTCGATGCCCAGCAAGCCACGTCGCTGGTGAACTTTGGCGCCACCAACAGCCCCACCACCAACGTGGACGGCGCCAACACGGCGCTGGACCTCACCGGGCTGATCGACGGCCTCAAGGCCAAGGGCCACACGGTGAACAACGCCGCGCAGTCGAGCGGCGTGTCCACCATCATGCGGGTCAACCGCAACGGCCAGACCCGGCTGGAAGGCGGGGTGGACCCCCGCCGTGAAGGCATCGTGCTGGGTGACGGCGCGCTGTAACCGGCGAACCACGCTCTGACGAGACGGGGGCTGCGTTGAAAAGCGCAGCCCCCGTTGCTTTGTATTGAGGCCGCTGTGTGGGCCTGCCGGGCGGACTTAGATGGCTAGTGGGTCCACATCCACCAGCCACCGGATCAGCCCCTTGTGCTTCGGCTGGCTGCGCGTGGCTTGCAATATCGGCTGCCATGCGGCCAGAAAGCGCTGCAGGGTGGTGCGGCTGCTGCTTTCCATCAGCATCTGGGCGCGCTCCACATTGGCGACGCGCTGGATCGTGAGCGGCACAGGCGGGAACAGGATCACCGTGCCATCGGGCAAACCCGGCAACTGCGCAGCGTGGGCGGCGGCGGTGGCCGCAGTCAGAAAGCCCTGCGCCACCTCCTGCGTGCGCGCATCGGCTCGCACCAGCGCCTGGTACGAGAACGGGGGCATGGCGGCCTCTTCGCGCTCCTTGAGCTGCTGGGCGGCAAAAGCTTCGTAGTCGTGCTTGCGCAGCGCCTCGAACACGGCGTGCTGGGGGTGAAAGCTCTGCACCCACATTTCGGGCTGCGTGCCGTGCACCGCTTGGGCGGCCATGTAGGCAGCGTCGCGCCCGGCGCGGCCTGCAGCCTGCATCAGCAGGGCAAACAGCCGCTCGGCGGCACGAAAGTCGCTGCTGAAGAGTGCGCCATCGGGCTGCACGGCGGCCACCAGCGTGATGCGCCGAAAGTCGTGCCCCTTGGCAATCATCTGCGTGCCCACCAGCACATCCACCTCGCCCGAATGCACCTGTGCCAGCTGCGCCTCCAGCGCGCCCTTGGCTTTGGTTGTGTCAGCGTCGATGCGGGCGATGCGGGCGGGCGTGCGGTCGGGCCGCAGCACCTCCCGCAGCAGGGTGCCCAGCTGCTCCTCCAACTGCTCGGTGCCCTTGCCCATGGGGTGGATGTCGGGGCTGCCGCAGGTCGGGCAGTGAAACGGCACGCGCACCGTGTAGCCGCAGTGGTGGCAGCGCAGGGTGCGGTCGGTCTTGTGGAACACCTGGTGCGCGCTGCAGTGCGGGCAGTCGCTCTTCCAGCCGCAGTCCACGCAGTGCAGCACGGGCGCGTAGCCCCGGCGGTTCAGCAGGATCATGCTCTGCTCGCCGCGCGCCACGCGTTCGGTGATGGCCTGCAGCAGCGGCGCGCTGAACACGGTGCGGCGGGGCTGCTGGTTCATGTCCACCCGGCGCACGCGGGCCAGGGCTCCGGCGCCGATGCGGCTGGGCATGTGCAGGCGCACGTAGCGGCCGCCCTCGGGGTCCTCGGCCGTGGGCGGGCGGCTGGCGTGCCAGCTCTCCAGCGACGGGGTGGCCGAGCCCAGGATCACCTTCGCGCCCTGCTCGCGTCCGCGCCAGATGGCCAGGTCGCGGGCGGAGTAGCGCGCGCCTTCTTGCTGCTTGTAGCTGGGGTCGTGCTCCTCATCGACCACGATGAGCCTCAGCCCCGGCAGGCTGGCGAACACCGCCATGCGCGTGCCCAGCACGATGCGTGCGCTGCCGCCATGGGCGGCCAGCCAGCTGGCCAGGCGTTGCGGGTTCGTCATGCCGCTGTGCAGCGACACCACGGCGCCGGGGCCGAAGCGCGGCGCAAAGCGGCCTGCAAACCGCTCCTCCAGCTGGGGCGTGAGGTTGATCTCGGGCACCATCACCAGCGCTTGGGCGGTGGGGTCGGCCTCCAGCATCTCCTGCACGCAGCGCAGATACACCTCGGTCTTGCCGCTGCCGGTGCTGCCAAACAGCAGGAAGGGCCCTTTTTCTGCAGAAATTCGGGCCCTGGCGCTTTCCTGCTCTGCGGTGAGTGCTATGTTTTCAATAGTGCCTGAGGCCTCTCCAGCGCCCTTGGCCGGGCGCCGCAGCCGCCGCGCCAACTGCTCGGGACGCAGGTCGCGCAGCTGGGGGGGCAGCGCGGCCAGCGCCACCTCGCCCAAGGCCCGCTGGTAGTAGCGCGCCGCAAACCCCACCAGTCGGCGCCACGGCGCATCCAGGGGCGCCACACCCTCCAGCACGCCGGCAATGGGGCGCAGGGTGGCGCCATCGGGCAGCTCGCCAGGGGCCTCGTCGGCATCCCACACCACGCCCAGCACCTCGCGCGTGCCCAGGGGCACACGCACCAGCGTTCCGGGTGAGAGCGGGCGCTCACTGGCGTAGCTCAGCAAGTCGCCGACCCCGCTGTGCGAGGGCGTTTGCAGGGCAACGTGGACGATGTAGGTGGGCATAGGCACGGGCTATGGGGTGACTGGCGAGCTTAGTGCGCGTTGTGGATGTGATCTGGAGCTTTGGCGGCTAAGTGCTTGATTTGCCGAGGGTGTGTGAGTAATCCCGGATTTCTGTGGATAACTTTGTTGACATCCCGCCTGGACCCCCGCCCAAGCCGCATGAATACTGGCTGCGAACAGATTGCCCGGAAATGCGGCACTCCAAAAAAATCCTTATGAATCAATCATCTGAAGAAATTTGGCCTCGATTTTTGTGCTAAGCCCATTCGGCGTCTCGATGTTGCGCTGCATCACGTTTTGTGTGCATAAGTCGGACAGCATGGGTTCGTCAAGAGGACAGGCAGCCCCCTTTTTGTGCTAGTGCCGTCATCGGATGTTCATGCATTTCTTCGATTTGGGCTGCAAGTGGTTGATTTGACAGGGTATTTGTAAGAAATCCAGAATTCCTGTGGATAACTTTGTTGATATCCCTTGGGTTTGCTCCGCAAGTCCTTGTCAATTCGTGCTTTGGCTGGATTGCCTGTCAAAAAAGCAGGGGATTTAACGCCATATAAATCAAGCACTTAGCATCGTGGCGAGGTTTGTGTGCAAGTTGCCGTACGAACTCGCGCCGGGTACGAGGATGCTCCAATTTTGTGCATAAGTGCGCTGGCGGGGACGCCGGATCTGCTGCGAAATGCCCGGGGATTGTCGCAGGGCCTGGAGTGTCTGGCGTTCTCGGTGTCACAGCGGTCCATGTCGCTTTGCTTCAAGACGGCGCGGCGACTTGGGGCGACGATGCCGCCATGGCTATTTACTCTTCTTCCCCCATGGCAGATGCGCCCACCATGGAGCGCGACGGTTTTGTGCTGGCCCGGCTGGATGAGGTGTTGCAGGCGGCACGCACCGACAGCCTGTGGTTCATGACCTTCGGGCTTAGGGCCTGCTAACCCCTTTTTTGCCAGTGCGAAGGCCTCCCCCGCCACGCCAATCGAGGCGCGCGACGACGCCAAGGCCGGGGCCTTGACTAGGAGTGCAACGACGAGTGGCGTGGCGGGGGAGGCCTTCCCTCCGGGTTGCGAGGCAAACGGGCCACCCGCTGTGTTGCCAAGCCTCGCTGGGGCAGCACCCCAGCTTCGTTTGGCGCCTTGCGTCTGGACCGTTTGCTTCGCAACGCATCTGGCAAAAATGGGGTTAGCAGGCCCTAACGTGCTGCACGGTCGAGATGATGCACGCCGCCATGGCGCGCTACGACCTGGACCGCTTCGGCATCATCCCGCGCTCCAGCCCGCGCCACAGCGACCTGATGATCGTTGCCGGCACCCTCACCAACAAGATGGCGCCCGCCATCCGCAAGGTCTACGACCAGATGCCCGAGCCGCGCTATGTGATCTCCATGGGCTCGTGCGCCAACGGCGGTGGCTACTACCACTACAGCTACTCGGTGGTGCGGGGTTGCGACCGCATCGTGCCGGTGGATGTGTATGTGCCCGGCTGCCCGCCCACAGCCGAGGCGCTGCTCTACGGCATCCTGCAGTTGCAGGCCAAGATCAAGCGGCCCCGGGTGATCCAGCGGTAAACGGCGGGTGGTTTAACTGCGCCGCAGCAGCCAGTCCGCATCGTCGCCCGGCCGCTGGGTGTGGGCCTTGAGTGCGGCAGGGGGCCTCTCGAACAATGCACGCGCCTCGCGGCTGAAATGCGCCCGGTCGGCGTAGCCATGGCGCAGTGCGGCGTCGAGGGCCCCGGCGTTGCCATCGCGCATGGCCAGCAGCGCATGTTCGGCGCGCAGCATGCGTTCGATCTCTCCCGGCCTCAGGCCCGTTAGCTGCCGGGTGCGGCGCTGCAGGTGCCGGGGCGTCCAGTCCAGCGTGGAGGCCAGGGCCTGGCGTGCGCCGCGCTGCCATGCCTGGTGCAGCACCTGCAGCCAGGCGGCGTGCTGGTCGGCGACCGCTGCCCAGCGCGGGGTCAGAAAGTCCACGCACAGCGCCTGGCGCGCGCCATGGTCGGGCGCCGTGTGGACGGCCGCCAGGAAGGGGTGCCACTCCTCGGGCAGCCAGGTCACCGCGTCCGTGATGCGGTCGGTCAGCGGCGCCAGGTCCTGCCCTGTCAGCAGCCCCAGCGCGCCGGGCTGGAAAGCCAGGCAGAACGAATCGCCATCGCGGGAAGAGATCGAGTGGTAAGGATGGCGGTGTGCGCCCGACAGCGTGATGGCCGGTAGGGCCGCTGCCGTGGCCGTACCTGCACATTCCACAAGCTGGGCCGTGCCCCGCGTGATCCAGATGATGCCGGGGTAGGGGCTGGGCGGCACGCGCGTGTCCGCCGGGGTGTGGTGCGGCTGGCGGCCCAGGTCGCGCCAGAAAAAGGCGCGTACGCAGTCCGCGAGCGCGCCGGGGGGCGTTTGCAGGGCCGAGGCGGGCAGCGCCTGCGGGCCGGTGGGGGGCTCCGCTGGCGCTGGTGTGGGGTGTTCCATTGCCATCACCGGGGCCCTGCCGGGTGCGCCGCGCGGCCTGGAGCCCTCGCTCAGGCGATCAGCCCTGGCGCTGCGCGCGCGAGTGGCTGTGCACAGCCTCCACTAATGCCGCCACATGCTCGGGCGGGGTGAACTGGCTGATGCCATGGCCCAGGTTGAAGATGTGCGTGGGGCCGGTGGTGTTGCGGTCGGTGTGGGGCTTGCCAAAGCTGTCGAGCACGGCATGCACCTGGGTCACGATCTGCGCAGGCGGCGCAAACAGCACGTTGGGGTCGATGTTGCCCTGCAGTGCCTTGCCGGGGCCGCCCACCTGCCCGCCGACGATGGCGCGCGCCTTGCCCAGGTTGGCCGTCCAGTCCAGGCCCAGCACCTCGCAGTCGATGTCCTTCATGTCCTCCAGCCAGATGCCGCCGCCTTTGGTGAAGACAATGCGCGGCACATCGGTGCCATCCACGCCGGTGCGCTTGAGCTGTGCCAGCACGCGCTTGGTGTAAGCCAGGCTGAACTCCTGGAAGGCACCGTCGGCCAGCACGCCGCCCCAGCTGTCAAAAATCATCACAGCCTGTGCGCCCGCGTCGATCTGGGCGTTGAGGTAGGCGGCCACGCTGTCGGCATTCACGGCCAGGATGCGGTGCATCAGGTCGGGGCGGCTGTACATCAGCGTCTTGACCAGGCGGTAGTCGTCCGATCCCTTGCCTTCGACCATGTAGCAGGCCAGCGTCCAGGGGCTGCCCGAGAAGCCGATGAGCGGCACGCGGCCGTTGAGCGCCTTGCGGATGCTGGTGACCGCATCGAACACGTAGCGCAGCTTGTCCATGTCGGGCACGGCCAGCCCGGCCACGGCGGCTTCGTCGCGCACCACCTTGGCAAAGCGCGGGCCTTCGCCCTCGGCAAACGACAGGCCCAGACCCATGGCGTCGGGCACGGTGAGGATGTCGCTGAACAGGATGGCCGCGTCGAGCGGAAAACGCTCCAGTGGCTGCAGGGTCACTTCGGTGGCGTAATCCACATTGGTGGCCAAGCCCATGAAGCTGCCTGCCTGGGCACGCGTGGCCTTGTATTCCGGCAGATAGCGCCCCGCCTGGCGCATGAGCCATAGGGGCGTGTAGTCGGTGGCCTGGCGGCGGCAGGCGCGCAGGAAGGTGTCGTTGGCAAGGGGGGCGAAGGTCATGCTGCGATTGTCGCAGGCCGACCGCCGGTGTCGGTACCCGATCCGGCTGCGGAAATTGACGCGCATCAAGCCGGAACCACGGCGGGTCGGCTCAAGGGCGCCTACCGCTCCGCGATGTAGTGCGACATCCGCACCACCTCGCCCGGTGCCAAAAACGCTCGTACTTCCGTCTCCAGCGCCTGGTCGGCCATCGTGGCGCGGGCGCGCTGGTGTAGGTAGTCGGCCCAGGATTCGACGATGAAGCGCTCCACATAGCGCGACGGCTCGCCCAGGTCCTTGTAGATGCGCCAGAAGGTGGCGCCATCGCGGCGGCGCGGGGCCTTCATGCGGCTGATCGTGTCCAGGAAGGCTGCGTCCGTGCCGGGGGCGATGCGGTAGCCCACTTCCACCGCCACAGGGCCTGCCTCGGGCAGCGGCTCGGCTTCAATGAAGAGTTCGTCCCAGGGCGTGGCCTGGGTCACCTCGTGCAGCGCACCCATGCGCAGCGGCATGGGTCGGGCCAGCAGCAGGCCTACGCCCATGAGCGCAGCGGCCACACACAGCGTGGGCGTGAGGCCCAGGATGTCCGACGCCGCGCCCCAGAACGCCGAGCCCATCGCAAACGCGCCCAGCGCCGCCACCATGTGCATGGCCACGGCGCGCGAGCGCACCCACTGCGGGGCGCTGGCCTGGGTGGCGGTATTGAAGGTGGACATGGCCGACATCCACGCCGCGCCCGCAAACAGCATGGCCATATAGACCACCCAGGCGATGTGGGTGAGCGCCGCCACCAGCATGGCCGCGCCAAATACGATGCCGCCCACGCCCACGATGGCTTCCATGCCAAAACGCGCGCGCAGCCGCCCCAGCACCAGGCCCACGGCCACGGCCCCAGTGCCCAGGCAGCCCATCAGCAGCCCGAAGCCCGGCGCCCCCGTGCCCAGGCGCTGCGCAATCACCGGCAGCAGCGCCCACAGGGCCGAGCCCGCAGCGCTGAAGGCCATCACACGCACCAGTTGCGCCAGGATCATGCGTGAGTGCCAGGCAAAGCGCAGCCCGCTCAGGGTGCCGCCCCAGAGGCGCTCGGCGGGCAGTTTGGAGGGCGGGTGTGCCTTGGGCGGCCAGCGGCGGATGGACTCCCACATCACCAGGGTGGTGGTGACGGTGATGGCAAACACCCAGCCTGCGCCCAGCTGCGCAAACACCAGCCCTGCCAGCGTTGGGCCCACGGCGCGCGCGGCGTTGTAGGCAATGCTCACGGCGGTGATGGCCTGGGGCCACTCGTCGCGCGGCACGGGGTCGATGACCGAGGAGTTCCACGCGGGTGTGAGAACCGCCGTGCAGCAGCCGCACACGAACACCAGAAACAGTACCGACGCCGACCCGCCCCAGCCGCCCAGCACCAGCAGTGTGAGCAGCGCACTGGCCGCCGCCTGTGCCAGGAGTGCGCCGGAGATCAGGCGCCGACGGTCGGTGGTGTCAGCCAGCACGCCGGCAGGCAGGGCCAGCAGGAACATTGGCATAAAGACGGCGGTCTGCACCAAAGCTGCCAGAAAGGACGATCCCGTCAGTTCGACCATGAGCCAGGCGGCGGCCATGGTCTGCATGCCGCTGCCCACAAAAAAGATCCCGCCACAAATCCACAGACCCCGGAACGCAGGTTGACGCAGGGGACTCCACAAAGAGGTCGAGTGTTGTGACATGAAGGCGGGTGGTAGAGCGTGGGGCGTGGTCGGACAGTAAAGCGCGGGGCGCCCCTGCAGGGGTGCTGCAGGGCGTCTTGAAGGATATCGCCGTCTCCCTTTTTTGGGGCACACGGCCGGGGATGTCCCTCAATCCATATGCCGCCCACCGCGCAGCCGGTAGGTGCGCGGAACGTCGGTGCGGGTGGCAACCAGCGCCTCGGCGCGCTGCTGCATGTCGGCCAGGGCACGGTCCAGGCCTGCTACCGCCTCGGCACCGAGCCCGGCCAGCAGCTCCTGGTTGAGCGCCCTGACCTGCGGAAACAGTTCGTCATGCACGGCGTGGCCCGTCGCTGTGAGCGACAGCCGGGCCTGGCGCCGGTCGCCAGGCATGGCGTCGCGGGTGATGAGCTTCTTGGTCAGCAGCGAGGTGATGGCGCGCGAGGTGCGGGCCCGGTCCAGCCCCAGGCGCTGGGCCAGCTCGGCCGGGGGCATGCCGGGGTGCTGCGCCAGCATCATCATCAGCCCCCACTCGCGGCGGGTGATGCCGTAGCCGCCTTCGCACAGCCGCACCACCAGGCTGCCCGCCACGGCGATCAGGCGGTTGAGGCGGTACATGAGAAGGTCGTTCGCGGCCTGCGGGTGGGCCAGCCGGTGGCCGGGCGCGGCGGGTGGGTGGGGGGCCGGTGCAGGCGCGGGCATCAGGGTATATCCGGGCGATGATTGATTAGATCAATTGATTGTGTGCCCAATACAGTCCGGCCATCCACCCCCTGCGCGGCTGCGCGGGCCCTGCCATCGCCCCTGGAGATTTCGACCATGCGCAAACCCCTTGCTTTTGTGCTGACTGCCGCACTCGCCCTGTGCGCCACCCTGGCCCAGGCGCAGGACACCCCGCTGCGCATCGTGGTGGGCTACGCCCCCGGCGGCGCGACCGACCGCGTGGCCCGCATCGTGGCCGACAAGCTGGGCAGCAAGCTCGGTACGCCCGTGATCGTGGAGAACAAGACCGGCGCGGGCGGCCGCCTGTCGGCCCAGGCTGTCAAAGCCGCCCCTGCCAACCAGCCCACGCTGCTGCTGGCCAACCCCGCCGTGATGCTGGTGGCACCCCTGGTGTTCCCCGATGCGGGCTACGACCCGGAGCGCGACTTCCGCCCCGTGAGCCATGTCAACAGCTATGAATTTGGCGTGGCCGTGGGCAGTGCCGTGCCGGTCAAGGAACTGCCGCACCTCATGGCGTGGCTGCGCGCCAACCCCGACAAGGCCAACTTCGGCGTGCCTGCCACGGGCAGCCTGCCGCACTTTTTTGGCCTGATGGTGGGCGACGCCGCCAAGGTGCGCGCCGAGGTGGTGGGCTACCGGGGCTCCGCGCCGCTGCTCAACGACCTGCTGGGCGGCCAGGTGCCCGTGGCGTTCGACACGTTTGACAGCCTGCTGCCCCAGCACGAGGCCGGCAAGATCCGCATCCTGGCCGTGTCGAGCGCCAAGCGCAGCCCGCTCGATGCAAAGATTCCCACCTTCAAGGAAAGCGGCATGGACCTGGCCGCCACTGGCTGGAACACCTTCTTTGCCCCGATGAGCATGCCCAAGGCCCAGGCCGAACGTTTGTCCGGTTTGATCGTGGAGGTGATGAAAGACCCGGACACGCAGCGCAAGTTCGAGACCGCCAAGATGGAGTCCGTGGTGGCGACCATGGCGCAAACCGAGGCCATGCTCATGGCCTACCGCGCGCAATGGGCGCCGGTCGTGCAGCGCTCGGGCTTCAAACCATAGCAAGGAAGCCCCCCTGAGCGGCTGCGCCGCTTCTCCCGGAGGGGGACGGCGGCCTCGCTGCGGGGCGGCCCTTGCTTGCCGCCCCCGCCTCGGCCGCGCCTGTCGCGAAGACTGCGCGCCACGTTGAGTGAAACTGGATTTCGAGATGACCCTACCACCCCGCCCCAACATCATCTTCATCGTCGCCGACGACCTCGGCTATACCGACCTCGGCTGCTACGGCGGTCGCGACGCGGCCTTCGGCCCCGTCTCGCCGGTGCTCGACGGCCTGGCGGCCAACGGCCTCAAGCTCACGCAGGGCTATTCCAATTCGCCCGTCTGCTCGCCCACGCGCTTTGCGTTGATGACGGCGCGCTACCAGTACCGCCTGCGCGGCGCGGCCGAGGAACCCATCAACAGCAAGAGCCGGGGCAGCACCACCCTGGGCCTGCCGCCCGAGCACCCCACGCTGCCCTCGCTGCTGCGCGCAGCGGGCTACCGCACGGCGCTGATGGGCAAATGGCACCTCGGCTACCCGCCCGCGTTCGGGCCGCTGCGCTCGGGCTATGAGGAGTTCTTCGGGCCCATGTCGGGCGGGGTGGACTACTTCACCCACTGCAGTTCCAACGGCACGCACGACCTGTACCTGGGCGAAGAAGAAAAGCAGCAGGACGGCTACCTCACCGACCTCATCACCGACCACGCGCTCGACTATGTGCAGCGCATGGCGCCGGGCGCACAGGCCGGCACGCCGTTCTTTCTGAGCCTGCACTACACCGCGCCCCACTGGCCCTGGGAGACGCGCGACGATGAGGCGCTGGCGCAGGAGGTGAAGACTAACCTGTTCCACCTGCACGGCGGCAACATCGAGACCTACCGCCGCATGATCCACCACATGGACGAGGGAATCGGCCGCATCATGGCGCTGCTGGAAAAGCAGGGCCTGGCGCGCGACACGCTGGTGGTGTTCACCAGCGACAACGGCGGCGAGCGCTTCTCGGACAACTGGCCGCTGGTGGGCGGCAAGATGGACCTGACCGAAGGGGGCATCCGCGTGCCCTGGATCGCCCACTGGCCTGCGCTGATTGCGCCGGGCGGCGTGAGCGCGCAAACCTGCATGACCATGGACTGGTCGGCCACCATGCTCGATGCCGCAGGCGCCGCCGCGCATGCGGACTACCCGCTGGACGGCCGCTCGCTGATGCCGCTGCTGCGCGATGCCAGCCTGCACGACGAGCCCCCGCTGTTCTGGCGCATGAACCACCGCGGCCAGCGCGCCATGCGCCAGGGCGTGTGGAAGTACCTGCGGGTGGATGGCAACGACTACCTGTTCAACCTGGCCGACGACGAACGCGAGCGCGCCAACCGTGCGCCTGTGGAGCCCGACCGCCTGCGGGCCATGCGCGCCGCGTGGGAGGCGTGGAATGTCTCCATGCCCGCTATTCCTGACGATGCCACGGTGAGCCTGGGGTATTCGATCAAGGACATGCCGCAGCGCTGAGCCTGGCGGGCAGACCGTCAGGGGAGTGTTTGGGCGGGCTTGCCCTGTTGCCTGCCCAGCCCGCTTGCCGGTAGATTGGGCACCATGCCCGCCGTCGCCCCCGCGCCTTCGTCCCCCGCTGCTCTGCGCCAGTGGACCACCGATGTGGTGGCGCCGCCCGCGCGCCTGGACTACTGGGTGGGTGCGATCTGCGAGGCGTTTCTGGAGATGGATTGCAGCTCCCGCGAGGCACCGCTGTTTGGCGGCGAGCTGCAAAGCCTGCCGGTGGAGACGCTGTCCGTCAACCGCGTGCGGGCTTCCACCCAGGACGTGTTTCGCACGCCCGCCGGCATTGCGCGCAGTCGCCAGCTGCCCTTCTACCTGATCGGCCAGGCCGAGACCGCGTGGCATGTGCGCCAGGACGGCCATGTGGCCCACCTGCGGCCGGGCGACGTGGTGCTGCTGGATTCGGCCCGGCCGTACGAACTGCACTTCCCAGAAGGCGTGCACTGTGTGTCGCTGCAGCTGCCGCGCGCCTGGGTGGGGCAGTGGCTGCAGCAGGCCGAGGCGCCCGGCCCGCGTGTGGCCTGGCGTGACCAGGGCTGGGGCCAGAGCCTGGGGGCGCTGGCCGTGCAGCTGGCACGCGACCCGGCCTCGGCGCAGGCCCTGCCGCCCGCATTGCTGTCCGACCAACTGGGCGCGTTGCTGTGCGCGGCGCTGGAGCCGCCCCAGCCACCCACCCCCACGGCGGCAGGCAGCCTGCATGCCCACCTGTGCGCGCTGCTGCGGGCGCGCATCGATCAGCCCAGCCTCTCGGCCCCCGCGCTGGCGCAGGAGGCGGGCGTGTCGCCGCGCACCCTGCACCGGGCCTTTGCGGCGCAGGGCCACACCTTTGCGGGCACCTTGCGCGAACTGCGCCTGGCGCGTGCGGCCGAGCTGCTGCGCCGCCACCAGCTGGCCCATGTGGCCGTGGGCGAGATCGGGCGGCGCTGCGGCTTTGCCGACCCCTCGCATTTCGCACGCGCCTTTCAGCGCGCCATGGGCGTGTCGCCCGCGCAGTGGCGGCGCGGCGGCTGATTCCAATCCGTCTCCCCATCCTCCGTGTCGTTGTGGCTTCGCCTTGCCGTGCTGCACGGCGGTGGAGCTTTTGGCACACCCAGCACAGCGGGCTGGCGCGCACGGGCCATTCCGCGCCGCACGGTGTTTCTAAGGTAACGGCTGGGCGGATAGCCCGGTCCTGCAACACAACCCCAAGGAGACACACACATGCCGGATACCTATGTCCTGGTCCATGGCGCCTGGCACACCGGCGCCGAGATGGAAGCCACCGCCACCCACCTGCGCGCGCGGGGCCACACCGTGCACTCCCCCACGCTCGCGGGCAACAACCCCGGCGACGACCGCGCGGCAACGGGTCTCGCCGACGCGGTGGATTCGCTGGCGGCCTTCATTGAGGGCCAGGGCCTGAGCGATGTGCGCCTGGTGGGCCACAGCTACGGCGGCATGGTCATCAGCCACATGCCTGCGCGCCTGCCCGGGCGCATTCGCCGCCTGGTGTACTGGAACGCCTTTGTGCCGCAGCCGGGCGAGTGCCTGAACGACCTGGTGCCGCCGCACTACCGCGCGCTTTTCGATCAGGTGGCGGCCGGCAACGGCAATGCCGTGATGCTGCCGTACCCCATCTGGCGCGAGGCTTTCATCAACGATGCCGACGAGGCCCTGGCGCAAAGCACCTACGCGTTGCTCAACCCCCATCCCTACCGCACCTTCACCGACCCGGCGCAGCTGCCCGTGCCGTTGGCCGCGCTGGAGGTGGGCAAGAGCTACCTCAACGCGCAGCAGGACGCCGCGCTGCCCCACAGCCTGCCCTGGCACCCGCGCCTGTCGGAGCGGCTGGGCCTGTTCCGCCTGGTGGAGTGCCCGGGCAGCCACGAACTGTGCTTTTCCGACCCGGCATCGGCGGCGCAGCACATCGAGCGGGCAGGGCGCGACTGACGGGGCCTGCGAGGGCATTGCGCCAGCTTTTTGCGTCTTTTGGGCCCCAAGCGCCAGATCGGTATGTGCTGGTGGCTATCAATTCAATAGCATTCCGCCCTGGCCTGCCTCCAGCAGCCGCGTGAGCAGCGGGTGCATCACCTTGCGGGCGCTGTAGATCAGGTGGAACTGCTCCTGCACGTCGGGTGCGGTACCCACCTGCACCAGCCCGTGGGTCTGTGCCAGGTGCTCGCCCAGCGAGACCGGCGCGGGCATCACGCCCATGCCGGTGGCGGCAAAGGTGCTCAAAAGGGCGCTGTCTTCAAACTCCCCGGCAATGCGCGGGCGGATGCGCTCGCGCTCCAGCCAGTGGTCGATGCGTGCGCGCATCGCGGCGTGGTCGGTGGGCAGCAGCACGGGCACCACAGCCAGGCTGTGCGGGAAGTTGTTGGCCGCCGCCTCGGCCCAGAGCGGGGGCGCATACCAGGCAATGGCGCTCGTGCCCAGCAGCTGGCTGGTGGTGCGCAGGGCCGGGTTGGGCGGCGCGGCGCGGTCGGCCAGCACGGCATCGAGCTTGTGCAGCGCCAGCTCGCCCAGCAGGGGCTGGAACTCGCCCTCATGGCACAGCAGGCGCAGGTGCGGCTCGTCCAGCACGGGCGTCAGCAGCCGGTGCACGGCCAGCTTGGCAATGCCGTCGGAGATGCCCAGGTTCAGCCGCAGTGTCTGGCCGCTGGCGGCCTCGCGCACGCGCACGGGCAGCAATTCGCCCAGCGCAAAAATGTGGTCGGCCTCATGCAGCGCGGCCACGCCCGCGTCGGTCAGCACCAGGTTGCGGCCCTCGGTGCGCAGCAGGCTCACGCCCAGCGACTTTTCCAGCTCGCGCACCTGGGCGCTGATGGTCTGCACGGCCATGTCCAGCCGCTCGGCGGCGCGGGCGATGCCGCCCTCCTTGGCCACCACCCAGAAGTAGAAAAGATGGCGGTAGTTGAAGCTCTGGCTCATGATCTCTTTGCGGTGGGGCCGTTAAAAAAGTGTTTGGTTCGTAAAAACCGAACCAATACTACTGTGATCGCAGGTTTTAAAGAAGTGCCCCAGCCCCTACAGTCCGGGGCTTGGGCGTCCGGCGTGCCTGGGCGTGTGAGGGCATCTTTGGAGAAACTCGATGGAAACAATCGGAACGTGGTGGATGTGGGCGGGATTTGCCGTCTTCGTGGTCATCGCCATAGGCGTGGACCTGCTGGTCATGGAGCGCCAGGGCGCGCACAAGGTCACCATGGGCGAGGCCGCGCGCTGGAGCCTGTTGTGGTTCTCGCTGGCCTTTGTGTTTGTGGCCATCCTGTGGTGGTACCTGGACAGCAGCCAGGGGCGCGAGATCGCCAACACGGTGTCCATGCAGTTCATCACCGGCTACCTGGTGGAGAAGAGCCTGTCGGTGGACAACATCTTCGTCTTCCTGATGCTGTTCAGTTACTTTGCCGTGCCGCCGCAATACCAGAAGCGCGCGCTCATCATCGGCATCATCGGCGCCATCGTGCTGCGCACGCTGCTCATCCTGGCAGGCGCCTGGCTGCTGGCCACCTTCCACTGGCTGCTGTATGTGTTCGGTGCGTTCCTGGTCGTCACGGGCGTGAAGATGTGGTTTGCCGCCGGGCAGGAGCCTGACATCGCCACCAACCCGGTGCTCAAGTTCCTGAAAAAGCGCATCCGCATCACTGACCAGTTCGACGGTGAAAAGCTCTCGACCATGATCAATGGCGTCAAGCACTACACCCCGCTGTTCGTGGTGCTGATCCTGATCGGCACGACCGACATCATCTTTGCGGTGGACAGCATCCCGGCGATCTTCGCCATCACCAGCGACCCGTTCATCGTGCTCACGGCCAACATCTTTGCCATCCTGGGCCTGCGTGCGCTGTACTTCCTGCTGGCAGACCTGGCCGACCGCTTCCACCTGCTGGCCTACGGCCTGGCACTGGTCCTGGTCTTCATCGGCGGCAAGATGTTGCTCATCGACTTTGTGAAGATTCCGATTGGCTATGCCTTGCTGGTCACGGCCACGCTGATCGCCGGGTCGATCTTCCTGTCGCTGCGCAATTCGGGCGAGGCCGCCAAGGGCGCCCCACCCGCACTGCCCCCCAAGGCCTGATCGTTGCCAAACCGGGAGACTTGAGCCATGGATCTGATCGAATCGGTGATGCTGTGCATGTTGTTGGGCCTGGTAGGGGCCACAGCCATGGCCTACCACGCTGAGAACGAGCCGCGCGACGTGAACCTGCTGGTGGGCCTCACCGCCTTGTGGGGCGCCGGCACTGCGGTAGCCTTCGTCGCATGATGCAGCCGCTGTGTCGCTTGCGCCGCTGGCTGCGCGCGCTGGAGCCCCGGGCCCGCCAGCTGCTGGACCGCAGCTGGCTCGCGCAGTTCCAGCCCTGGCTGGAGCGGCGCGCGCTGTTCCGCTTCCAGCGCCAGCCGCTGGCGCGCGGGGTGGCGGCGGGCATGTTCTGCGGCCTGATCCCCGGGCCGCTGCAGATCCCGGGCACGCTGCTGGTGTGCGCCTGGCTGCGCGGCAACGTGGTGGCTGGGGGCGTGGCCACCTTCTATACCAACCCGCTCACCACGGTGCCGCTGTATGTCATGGCCTTCTACCTCGGGGCGCTGGTGATGCCCGGCGCGCAGACCCTGCCCGCCTGGAGCAGCGTGGCGCCTGGGGGTGAGTTCACGGTGCAGGCCCTGGGCACCTGGATGCAGGCGCTGGGCACGCCGCTGCTGATCGGCCTGCCCACGCTGGGCCTGCTGCTGGCGGTGCTGGGCTATGTGACGGTGCAGCTGCTGTGGCTCGCACCCGCCTTGCACCGTAAGCGGAGGCTGGCGCGCAGCCGCTGAGCCCCGTATTCGGCCCGCAACGTGGGCTCCCCCGCAGGGGGATGGGGCGCAGCCGCTTGGGGGGTTAGTCGAGTTTTACGCCCACCTTGGTGATGACTCGCCCCCACTTCTCCCGCTCGGTGCGCGCAAAGCTGCCCATCTGGGCGGCGGTGCCGGGCATGGGCTCCACACCCAGGGCCTGCAGCCGGGCCTTGGTGCGCGTGTCGGCCAGTGCCGTCTGCAGTGCCTTGCTGAAGTTCGCCACCACATCGGCCGGCGCGCCGGTGGGCACCACCAGGCCTTGCCACGCAAAACCTTCAAACCCTTGCAGGCCCTGCTCGGAAATCGTGGGCACATCGGGCATGGTGGTCACGCGCTGCGGGCTGGCCACGCCAATGGCGCGCACCTTGTTGCCCGCGAGGAACGGGTACACCGTGGCGCTGTCGATCCACATCGCTGGCACCTGGCCGCCGATCACGTCCTGGATGGCCGGGGCTGCGCCGCGATAGGGCACATGCGTGAGCTTGAGACCGCTCTGCT
Source organism: Acidovorax sp. 99 (assembly GCF_003096455.1). NCBI lineage: Bacteria > Pseudomonadati > Pseudomonadota > Betaproteobacteria > Burkholderiales > Comamonadaceae > Acidovorax > Acidovorax sp. 99. The sequence goes on along the minus strand of NZ_QEKU01000001.1, from coordinate 1,483,191 downwards.
CGCGGAACAGCTCGCCCACCAAGTGGTGCGGGCTGCCCGGCCCGGCCGACGCCCAGTTCACGCCATCGGCCTGGCCCTTGGCCCAGGCCATGAACTCCTTGAGGTTCTTGGCGGGCACGTTGTTGGACACCACCAGGAACATCGGAAAGCGCACCAGCAGGCCCACGGGCTGGAAGTCCTTTTCGGCGTTGTAGGCCAGCTTGCTGAACAGGAACGGGTTGGCCGCCAGCGTGGCGAAGTCGGCCGAGAACATCAGGTTGCCGTAGTCCTTGTTGCGCGCTGCGTACTCTGCGGCGATGTTGGTGCCCGCGCCGGGCTTGTTGTTGATGATGATGGGGCGGCCCAGCGTGGCCGACATGGATTCGGCAATGGTGCGCGCCACGATGTCCGAGCCGCCGCCCGCCGCATAGCCCACCACCCATTCGAGTGGCTTGGAATCCTGGGCGTGGGCCAGGGGCAGGGTGGTGGCGAGGGCCAGGCCCGCGAGGGTGGCGAGGAAATGTTTGCGCTGCATGGTGGTGTTGTCTCCGTAGTGGTCAAAGTTCAAGGCGGGTCGGACCCCGCACCGTCTGTGCGGTGCTGAAGTGCCAGGTGAAAAGGTGCGGGCTAGGCCGCCACCGCGTGGGTGGGCACCACGGGCGTGATGGCCGGAGTGGTGCGCCGGTCGGCCGTGGGCACGGCACTGCCGCGCGCTAGTTGCAGCGCGTGCTGCAGCGTGGCCTGGTCGCCGATATGGTTGGCCAGCAGCAGCACCAGGCGTGCGTTCATGGCGTGGCTCTCGGGCGTGGACAGGCCCTGGTGCGCGGCAATCAGCGCTTCATAAAAATCGTCGCAGGCCTGCAGGTTCGGTTGGGTGTTCAGCATGGGCGTGTTCCTTGTCGTCTTCCTGGTCAGGCGGCTGCGGCCGTGGCACGGGCCAGTGCGCTGCGCACGGCCGCTTCGGTGGGCGTGCGCCAGCGTGCGCACACATGCTGGTCGGGCCGCACCAGGTACACGGTGCGCGGCAGCGCATCCAGCCGCTGGGCGGCCAGCGCCTGGTGGTCGATCACGTCGATGCCGATCTGCAGCACCTTCACGCCGGGCAGGTCATGGGCCCATGCCGGGGCCGGGCCAAACACCAGCAGCGTGAAGTTCGGCCCCAGCTCCCGAAGCAGCCAGGTGGGCTGGCCCTGCTTCGTCAACGGCGCATCCAGCAGCACGGCACCGGGCACCTGGGTGCCTGGGAAGTGATCGGTATCCGGCGTGTTCAGTGGCGACTGGTGCAACGTGGCGGGCACCGACAGGCGCCCGCTGTTGACGATGCGCCGTGCAAACGCATGCTCGCGCGCCAGATGCAGTGCCGCGTCGCGGAACAGGCGGCTCACCTCGCTCTTGGGCGTGATGAAGTCGGTGGCGCGGGTGGAGTTGCACAGGTTCTCATCGGCCGCGTATTCACGCTCGGGGCCATAGGTGCCCACCAGCGCGGGGCTGGCGCGGCCCTGGAGCACCCAATCGAGCTTCCAGGCCAGATTCTCCGCGTCCTGCACGCCGCTGTTGGCGCCGCGTGCGCCAAAGGGCGAGACGCCGTGGGCACTGTCGCCCGCGAAGACGACGCGGCCGTGCACGAACTGGTCCATGCGCAGGCAGGCAAAGGTGTAGACGCTGGCCCAGTCCAGCTCAAACTGTGCATCCGCACCTAGCAGCGCCTTCACGCGCGGGATGATGTTCTCGGGCTTCTTTTCTTCTTCGGGGTCGGCGTCCCAGCCCAGCTGGAAGTCGATGCGCCAGACGTTGTCGGGCTGGCGGTGCAGCAGCACGCTCTGGTTGGGATGAAAGGGTGGGTCGAACCAGAACCAGCGCTCGGTGGGGAAGTTCGCCTCATCCGCCAGCTTCACGTCGGCGATCAGGAAGCGGTCCTGAAAAATGCGCCCCTTGCTCTCCAGTCCCAGCATCTGCCGCGTGGGCGAGCGTGCGCCGTCGCAGGCCACCAGCCATTGCGCATCCATCTGGTAGGCGCCCTCGGGCGTGTCGATGCTCAGCAGCGCGCCGTCCGCGCGGCTTTGCACCGCAGTGACCTTGTTGTGCCAGCGGATGTCGATGCCCGGCAGCTGCAGCGCGCGCTCCACCAGATAGGCCTCGGCGTAGTACTGCTGCAGGTTGATGAAGGCGGGGCGCTCGTGGCCCTCCTCGGGCAGCAGATTGAATTCATACAGCTGTTCGTCTTTGAGGAACACCTTGCCCAGGTTCCACGACACCCCCTTGTCAACCATGCGCTGGCCCACACCCAGGCGGTCCCAGATCTCCAGCGTGCGCTTGGCAAAGCAGATGGCGCGCGAGCCGATGGAGAGCTTGTGGTCGTTGTCCAGCACCACCACGCGCTGCCCGCGCTGGGCGAGGTCAATGGCGAGCGACAGGCCCACGGGGCCCGCGCCAATGACCACGATGGGGTGTTGTGCGGGCGTCGCGCCGTCCTGATCGGGCGAGCGCACATAACCAAAATCGAGGGCCTGCACCTCGGCGCCGCTGGCGTGGAAGGCCTCTGGGGGGATGTCTCTGGGGTTCATCGTTGTGTCTCCTCCAACCTCGGTGGTTCAGCCTTCCAGGGCCTTCCACATTTGGATGTCGCGCTCAGCGGTCCAGATGCGTGGGTCGGGGTACTGCGTGGCCTCGTCGTACGCACGGGTCACGTCAAACGGCATGCAGTGGTTGAAGATGACCCAGTGGCCGTACTTGGGCTGCAGCTTGGCAAACGTGGCTTCGTACACCTTGCGCAGGTCTTCGCCCTTGGCTGCACTGGCCTTCACGCTCTCGTACAGGTCGCTGATGAAGGCGCGTGTGCCCGCCAGGCCCGCCTGCACCTGCTCGGGCGTCTGCAGCGCGGCGCCCCGGCCGGGCACCAGCTTTTCGGGCTTCAGCGCGGCGATGTTGTCCAGCGTCTGGGGCCAGTCCTGGAAGTACGCATCGCCCGCATACGGCGTGGCGTCGAACTCCACCAGGTCGCCGCTGAACAGGATCTTTTCTTGCGGGAGCCAGGCCACCGTGTCGCCCTTGGTGTGGCCCCGGCCCAGCTGCAGGATCTGCACCTCCAGCTTGCCCAGCCACAGGGTCATCTTTTGGTTGAAGGTGATGGTCGGCCAGGTCAGGCCGTCGGGCACGCTCTCCACGTTCTGGAACAGGCGCGGAAAACGGCCGATCTCGCTGTCCTTGTCGAACTGGCCGCGCTCCACGATCAGGTCGCGCGTGTCCTCGCTGGCAATGATGTGCTCGGCGCCGTAGGCGCTGGCCCCCAGCACGCGCACCGCGTGGTAGTGGGAGAGCAGCACGTACTTGATGGGCTTGTCCGTCACCTCGCGGATGCGGCGGATCACGTCCTGCGCCATCACGGGCGTGGCCTGGGTGTCGATGACCATCACCGCGTCGTCGCCAATGATGATGCCGGTGTTGGGGTCGCCCTCGGCCGTGTAGGCATAGGCGTGGTCGGAGAGCTTGTCGAAGCTCACCTTCTTCACTTCGAGGTCAGCGGCGGAGGCAAAGGTTTTGACGGTGCTCATGGTGGTGATTTGTTAATGGCGAATGCATTTATCTAAACGGAATGCGTTGATGTTAGGCAAGAAATTTGTTTATGTCTAACGCATTTGTTTAGGTGTAAACCCGAAGAGCGTGTGGATGCTGCGCTGCGTGGACAATCGCCCCATGCCCACCACGACCCCCGACCTGCCCCCCGCCGACGACGAAGACACGCCCCGCAGCCCGCGCGGCATCCAGAGCGTGGAGGTGGGTGGCCAGCTGCTGAAGGTGCTGGCGCGCACCGGCCGGCGCATGGCGCTCAAGGACCTGGCCCGTGCGGCGGACATGACGGCCGCCAAGGCCCACCCCTACCTGGTGAGCTTTGGCAAGCTGGGCCTGATCGAGCAGGACGCCGTGAGCGGCCACTACGGCCTGGGGCCCTTGGCCATGCAGCTGGGCCTGATCAGCCTGCAGCAGGTGGACCCGGTGCGCCTGGCCATTGCCGAGCTGCCCGCGCTGGCCCAGCGCATCGGCTACACCGTGTCGGCCTCGGTCTGGGGCGACAACGGCCCCACCATCATTCGGGTGGAAGAAGGCCCCACCGCCGTGTATGTGGCCATGCGCCACGGCACCACGGCCTCGGTGCGGCACACGGCCACGGGCAAGGTGTTTGCGGCCTTCGGCCCGCGCGAGCGCGCCGCCGCCGCATTGGCGGCCGAAGGGTTTGCGGGCGCGCTGGACGAGCCCGCCTTTGCGGCCGAATTGGAGGCTGTGCGCCAGCACCAGATCAGCGAGGTGACCGACCAGCTCCTGCCCGGCATCAGCGCACTGGCCACGCCGGTGTTTGATGGATTCGGGCAGCTGGTGCTGTGCATCGCCGTGATCGGCCCCAGTGCCACGCTGCAGACCGGGCCCGCCAGCCCGGCGGCGCAACATCTGCGCGAGGCGGCGCGGAGTTTGTCGCAGCGCCTGGGGGCGCCGGTCAGCCCTGCGTAGCCCGTGGGGCGATCAGCCCGCTGCGCGCCCCAGCGCCTGGTCCACGTCCCACAGGATGTCGTCCAGGTCTTCAATCCCCACCGACAACCGCACCATGTCCGCGCTCACGCCCGCGCGGGCCAGTTCTTCTTCGTTCAGCTGGCGGTGCGTGGTCGATGCAGGGTGGATCACCAGCGTCTTGGCGTCGCCGATGTTGGCGAGGTGGCTCAAAAACTCGCATGCGTCGATGAACTGCTCGCCGGCGGCTGCGCCGCCCTTCACGCCAAACGTGAGGATGCCCGAGGCGCCCGGCGCGCCATCCACCGCGCGGAACTGCTTTTGCGCCAGATCGTAGTACGGCGAATCCGCCAGACCGGGGTAGTTGACCCACGCCACCTGCGGGTGGCTCTGCAGAAACTTCGCCACGGCCAGCGCATTGCGGCAGTGCTCGCGCATGCGCAGGTGCAGCGTCTCGGCGCCCTGCAGCAGCTGCCACGCGTTCATGGGCGAGAGCACGCCGCCAAAGGTGCGGTTGACCTCCATGCGCGCCTTCATCGTGTAGCCGAAGTCGCCAAAGGTCTCGTAGAACTTCACGCCGTGGTAGGCGCGGCTGGGCTCGACCATCTCGGGGAATTTGCCGTTGTCCCAAGGAAACTTGCCCCCCTCCACCACCACACCACCCATGGTCGTGCCGTGGCCGCCGATGTACTTGGTGGCGCTGTGCACCACGATGTCGGCGCCCAGCTGCAAGGGGTTGCACAGGTAGGGGCTGGCCACCGTGTTGTCGATGACGAGCGGCACGCCGTGTGCATGCGCCACCTCGGCCACGGCCGCGATGTCGAGCACGTTGACCAGCGGGTTGCCAATGGTCTCGCCATACACGGCGCGGGTGTTGGGGCGCATGGCGCGCGCAAAGTTCTCGGGGTCGGCCGGGTCCACAAACGTGGTCTCGATGCCCAGACGCGAAAAGCCCACGCCCAGCTGCCCCACGGTGCCGCCGTAGAGCGTGCTGGCTGCCACGATGTGGTCCCCGGTTTTGAGGATGGCCAGCAGCGCCGCCATCTGCGCGGCCATGCCGCTGGCGCAGGCGAGCGCGGCGCGGCCGTTTTCGAGGCTGGCGATGCGCTCTTCGAACACCGCCACCGTGGGGTTGCTGATGCGGCTGTAGACGTTGCCAAAGGTCTGCAGGTTGAACAGGCTGCTCGCGTGTTCGGCGTTGTCGAACACAAAGCTGGTGGTCTGGTGGATGGGTGTGGCGCGTGCGCCGGTCACCGGGTCGGGTTGGGCGCCGGCGTGGATGGCGCGGGTGCCAAAGCCGAAGTGGCGGTCGGCGCCGTTGGATGTGGGCTCTGTCATGGCGGTGGCGCAGCCCGCAGTGCTGCGCAGGGGGTTGGGTGAAGGGATTTGAAAGAAATCGGCCGCAAGCGCCAGTGCGATATGCGCTGGCAGCTATCAATTTGTTAGTAAGGCAGCTGCCGCAAGCGCTTGGCGCTGATCACGCGCGTGTTCACGCCCATCCAGCCCAGGCCGCCAAACAGACGCGCGTGTTCGATCTTCACGCAGCGGTTTTGAATGACTTGCAGGCCCGCCGCCTCCGCGCGCAGGCCAGCGGCCTCGTTGAACACGCCCAGCTGCAGCCACAGGCACTGTGCGCCGATGGCGACGGCTTCGTCGGCCAGCGGCGGGATGTCCTCGCTCTTGCGAAAGCAGTCCACCATGTCGATCTTCTGGCCCTGCGCTGCCAGCGCGGCAGCTGCCTCGGTCACGCTGGCGTAGGCCGTCTCGCCCAGGATCTGCCCGCCCTCCCGCGCCACCAGCGGGTTGACGGGCACGATGCGGTAGCCGTGCGCCTGCATGTACTTGGCCGCGAAGTAGCTCGGGCGGTGCCACTGCGGCGAGAGGCCCACCACCGCGATGGTGCGGCAGGCGGTGAGCAGGTGGCGCAGGGTGCTGATGGTGTCGGGGGTGTGGAGCATGCAAACAGTGTACGCATGCCCTCGGGTTCGCAGCAGCGGGTCAGGCTGGCGACTTGTACTTGATGCTGCATCCATACGGCGCCGTCGTCGCCGCTGAGATCGGCTTGCCTGCCAGCGCCTCGGCCAGCCCCACCTTCACATAGTTGGTGGCCTTCTCGATGTCGGCCGGGCGGGCCGAGGGGATGCTGTCGATGCCGCCCGCGTAGATCAGCTGGCCCTGTGGGTTGACGATGTACAGGTGCGGCGTGGTGCGGGCGCCGTAGCTCTTGCCCACGGTGCCTTCCTCGTCCATGAGCACGGCGGTGGGGGCGGCCTTGCGCTCCTGCTTCCAGGCCATCAGCTTGGAGGGCTCCAGGTAGTCGCTGCTGGCTTTTTCGGTGGAGTTGATGGACAGCCACACCACGCCTTTGCCGGTGGCGTCTTTTTGCGTGGCGGGCATGTTGCCGCTGTCGTAGTGCTTGCGCACAAAGGGGCAGCCGGGGTTGGTCCACTCCAGCACCACGTGTTTGCCCTTGAAGTCCGACAGGCGCACGGTTTTGCCGCTGGTGTCTTTCAGCGTGAAGTCGGGCGCGGGCTGGCCCACGGTGGCAGCGGCCTGGGCGCCCAAGGCGACGAGGGCGGCGGTGGCAATCAACGTTCGACGAAGCAACTTCATGGCAAGGTCTCCTGGATTGGTGATGGGTGGTGGCAAGTTCAGGCAGCGCCCGCGGGGCCTTTGCACGAACCGTGACAGCCACAGGCGGCGCCCGCCAGCGGAGCTGGGTTGCCCACTGCCTGGGGCCCCGATGCACAGGCCCGGGCGGTGCGACGGCGGCGCGCCCACCAGACCGCTCCGCACGCCGCCACGCCCGCTGCAATGCCGACCAGCGTAGCAATACCGCTGAATTCCGTTGCAAATACCAGACCGCCCGGCACGGCCAATGCCGCCACCGACAGACCTGAAATGATGGGGACCACCAGCGGCATGGCGCAGCACGCCGCACAGGCGCCAGCCACGCCAAGGCCGGTGATCAGTAGCTTTTTCATCGCGGTTCCTTCAGAAAGAGTTCAGATAGACTGACTCTAAAACCTCAAGTAGCTTGAGATGCAAGCGCGAACCATGAATAACCCTTCTGCACCACTCACCATTGGCGCGCTTGCGCAGCGCACCGGGCTGAACGTGTCCGCGATCCGCTACTACGAGGAGATCGGGCTCATTCCCGCTGCGACGCGTCGGCCCAGCGGCCACCGCGTGTACAGCGCGGGCGCGGAGGACCTGCTCACCTTCATCCGGCGTTGCCGTGGTTTCGGCTTTTCGGTCGAGGACACGAAGGCGCTGGTTTCGCTGGCGTCCGTGGGTGACAGGGACTGTGTGGAAGCGCGCGATATTGCGCAAATGCACCTCCACGCGGTGCGGGAGCGCCTGGCCGAACTGCAGGGGCTGGAGCGCACCCTGAGCGCCTATGTGACCGACTGCGGCGCGCAATGTGCCGGTGGGCCCGCCTCGGGGTGCACCATCCTGAAAGACCTGGGCGATGGCGGTGCAGGCCGCACAACCGCTGGCGCGACCACCCCGCGGCCACCGGCGCGCTGCTGCGGCTAGCGCCTGTGGGGCGGCCCAGGGGGCCCACGAGCGAGCCGGGCATTTAAGCCATCACTTCAGTCCATCACTTCGGACTGGCCTGGCTGATCTGGGTGGTGTGGGGGAGTGGGGCGACGGCGGCGGTTCGCTGCGCCCAGAGCCACAGCCCCGCGCCCGCTGCGATCATCGGCAGGCAAAGCCACTGCCCCATGCTCATGCCCAAGGACAGCAGGCCCAGGTGGGCATCGGGCTCACGGAAGTATTCGGCAATGAAGCGGAACACGCCGTAGCCGAACAGGAAGGCAGCCGCCACCTGGCCGGGGCGGCGCTCCTTGCGTGCATACAGCCACAGCAGGACGAACAGCAGCAATCCCTCCATCAGGAACTGGTAGACCTGCGACGGGTGGCGCGGCTGCATGGAGCCGCTGTGCGCAAACACCATGCCCCAGGGCAGATCGGGGCTGGCAAAGCGGCCCCACAGTTCGCCGTTGATGAAGTTGCCCACACGCCCTGCCGCCAGCCCCGTGGGCACGCAGGGCGCCACAAAATCGGCCACCTGCAGCCAGGGACGCTGGCGCGAATGGGCGAACCACAGCATGGCCGCCACCACGCCCAGCAGGCCGCCGTGGAACGACATGCCCGGGGTCCAGATCATCAGGATTTCGAGCGGATGGCTCAGGTAGTAGGCTGGTTTGTAGAACAGGCAGTAGCCCAGGCGCCCGCCCGCCACCACGCCCACCACCCCCAGGAACAGGATGTCCTCCACATCCTTGCGCGTCCAGGCGCCGGAGCCGCTGATGGCGGCGAACGGTGCGTGGTGGAGGCGCAGGCGGCCCAGCAGCAGGAACAGGCCGAAGGCCGCGAGGTAGGTCAGGCCGTACCAGTGGACGGCCAGCGGGCCAAGCTGCAGCGCGACGGGGTCAATGGCGGGGTAATTCAGCATGGGGCGGCATTATGGACGTGGGCACTTCAAGTGCACTGCACGCCTTGTGCACCAGCTCTCCCGCGCTACAACTGGGCAATGGTGGCGCGCACCTCGTCCACGCTGAGCACCTCGGTCAGCACCACCGGCGGTTTGCCAGGGCGGTAGAACACGTACACAGGCACGCCATTGCGGCCCAGCGATGCCAGGGCGGCGGTGATGGCGGGGTCGCGGCGCGTCCAGTCGGCGCGCAGCAGGGCCACGTTCTTGGTTTGCAGATCGGCGACCACGTTGGCATCCGCCAACGTGGTCTTCTTGTTGTATTGGCAGGTCACGCACCAGGCGGCGGTGAAGTCCACAAACACGGGGCGGCCACCGGCCACGATCTGCTCGGCCGCGCCGGGTGCCCAGGGTTGCCAGCCGGTGGCCGAAGCCTGCGTGGAGTGCGTGGCCGCCTGCGCGGCAGGCATGTTGGTGACGTGCGGCGCAAAGGCCCAGACCAGCAAGGCCATGGCCGCGATGGACACCGTGGCCATCCACACCCGCGCCCGCCCGGCCAGCGACAGGGCCCACACCACCAGCGACAGGCCCACCAGCAGGATCAGCAGCGCACCGGCGCCATCGATGCCGCTTTGCTGGCCCAGCACCCACACCAGCCAGACCACGGTGGCCAGCATGGGGAAGGCCATGAGCTTGCGGAAGGTGTCCATCCACGCGCCGGGGCGGGGCAGGGCGCGCGCCACGGCGGGCACAAAGCTGGCCGCCAGGTACGGCAGCGCCAGCCCCAGGCCCAGTGCTGCAAACACGGCCAGCGCCTGCGGTGCGGGCAGCGTGGCGGTCAGGCCCAGGGACGCGCCCATGAACGGCGCCGTGCACGGCGAGGCCACGGCCACGGCCAGCACGCCGGTGAGAAAACTGTCGGCCACCGGGTGGCGCGCCTGCAGGCTGGCCACCGAGGACGGCAGGAAATGCCCGAACTCGAACACGCCCGCCAGGTTCAGCGCGATCAGCGTGAACAGCGCCGCCAGCGATGCCACCACGGCGGGTGACTGCAGCTGAAAGCCCCAGCCCACGGCCTCGCCCGCCGCGCGCAGGCCCAGCATGAGCGCGCCCAGGGCGATGAACGACAGCACCACGCCCGCTGTGTAGGCGATGCCGCTGATGCGGTGCGCGCGCCGGTCTTGCGCGTGCTGGGTAAAGCCCACCACCTTGATCGCCAGCACCGGGAACACGCAGGGCATGAGGTTGAGGATGAGGCCGCCAAGCAAGGCGCCGAGCAGCGCGGCCGTCAGGGTGAGGGATGACGCGCCGGAGGCTGCGGCAGGCGTTGCCGAGCCGCCAGCCTGCGCTGCATTGGCTTTGAGCGCGGCTTCCAGGGCGGGTGATACCGCAGCGACTGACGTGCCCTGCGGCCAGGTGCCCAGCACCTTCAGTTCGGCGCGGTAGCCGGTGCGGGTGTCGGGGCCGGTGCCGTGGCCCGGGGCCGCCTGCTCGGCCAGCACCACGGGCATCAGGCTGGGGCTGGCGCTGCGCTGGGCCGACAGGGGAATCTGTGCGGTCCACACGCTGCCGTTCCAGGCCTGCTTCCACTGCGCGGCGTTGTCGATGACTTCGGCGGTCTCGGGGAACAGGTCCAGCGTCTTGCCGCGCAGCGCCACGGGCAGGCCCTGCACGCTGACGTTGAGCACATTGCCGTCCGCAATCTGCGCTTGGCTGTCGGGAACGACGCCGTTGGTGCCCGCCAGCACGGGCTGGGGCTGGGCCTTGGCGGCGGCTTCAAAGGCTGCTCCGCTGAGCGCGGTGGTGCTCTGGATGGGCAGCTGCAGCGTGAACTCGCCCTCCTCAGGGATGCACTCCTTGCGGCACACCAGCCACGAGGCGCGCAGTTTGATGGTGGCGTCCTTGGCTAATGGGCCGGGGGCGTAGGTGCTGGCCACCGCCACGGGCACGGGCAGCAGCACCGTGCCTTCGTAGCCATAGTTGGCCAGCGTGCCGATAGGGATCTTCTTGGGCAGGGGCCAGGCGATCTCGCCCGCGTCCAGCCCGGCGGGCAGCGTCCAGGCCAGGTCGGTGGGCAGGCCGGAGTCGCCGGGGTTCTTCCAGTAGGTGTGCCACTCGGGCTGGTGGGTGATCTGCAGGCCCAGCCACAGTGGCTGGCCGGGGGCCACGCCCTGGGGCGCATGGGCCAGCAGCTCGGCCCGCACATAGGGCGTGGTGACCACGCTGGTGCCCTGGCCGGTCGTTTTGGTGCTCAATTGGGCGGTAGCGCTAGTCCATAAAGCGCTGGCAGCTATAAAAAAGAGAGTGGCTGCAAGGCGGTGGAACAGGCGTGAAGGCATGGTGCAGTGTGGGAGCGGGCGGGGCGGGATTGGTTCCGGCGCCCTGCGCTCTGCCTGCGGGGCGATGGGACGGGCTGGCGGGAGATTCGCCCAGAACCTCCCGCCAGCCAGCCGCTTATTGTGTCGCCAGGCTCAAATCCGCACGCGGGGTCCACTTTTCGGGCTGCTTGCCCGATTTGGGCGCGGCCACGAACAGCCGTTCCACCGGCAGCTTTTGCGCCACCAGGTACGCGCGGATCGCCTGGCCGCGCTGCGTGGCCAGTTCGGCGGCCATGGCCTCGGTGGCGGGTTGGTGGGCCAGCAGCAAGGCTTCCATCTCGGGCACGCTGAGGTCCTTGGCCAGGCCGACCAGGTTGCGCGGCTTGGGGATGTCAGCGCGGCGGTACACCTCCTTGAGCAGGGCAGGGTACTCGGCGGCCGACACGGAGGCGGTGTCCGCCGGGTTGGCGCGGCGTTTTTCGGCCAGCACCAGCTGCTGCAGGTGCTCGCGCTGCAGGCCTTCGCGTTCGTCCGGCAGGCTGGCCGTGCCGGTCACGGTGATCTTGAGCGCGGGGCGGTCGGTCAGGGCCTTGGCCACCTTGTCCAGGCTCTGCCGTGCCTCGGGCGTGAGGGCGGCGCTGCCGGGGGCAAAGGGCACATGGTTCATTTCCTCGCCGCCACCAAAGGCGCTGGCCAGCAGGCTGAAGGGCGAGGTCAGCGCCTTGCCGATGAGGTTGACGATGATCTTGAAGATCACCGGGCCGATGCGGAACTGGGGGTCGTTGAGCGAGCCGCTGATGGGCAGGTCCAGGTCGATCACGCCCTGGCGGTCGGCCAGCAGGGCCACGGCCAGCTTCACGGGCAGGCTGTTGGGCGCGCCCTCCACGGGCTCGCCGAAGGTCAGCTGGTTGAGCACCAGACGGTTGCTGGCGGTGAGCTGGCCGCTGGGCAGCACCTTGTAGTTCACGTCCATGCTGAGCTTGCCGCGCTCAATGCCGTGCCCGGCGTACTTGACGGAATACGGCGTGAGCGGGGGCAGCTCCAGGTCGCGCACCTTGCCCACGATGTCGAGGGCCAGCGGTTTGGCCAGCGGGTTGAGCTTGCCGGTGACTTCGAGCGATGCCGAGCCCTCGGCGCGGCCGCGCAGCTCCAGGTCGGCCAGCACGGGCTCGCCGCCCGAGGCTTCGGACGAGAACGCGCTGAGCTTGCCGGTCAGCTCCGACAGGTCGGCCGAGTAGTTGGGCTTGATGAAAAAGTCGGAGAACAGCACCTTGCCGTTGACCAGGCTCACCGGGCCAAAGACCACCACGGGGGCGAGCGGGTCGGCCTGGGCCACGGCGGCCGTGGGGGTGGCAGCAGGCGCAGCCGATGCGGCCGTGGCGGGGGCCGGTGCCGTGGGTGCTGCTGTGCTGGCCGCAGCGCTGGCTGCGTTGGCCGCCTGGGCCTCAGCCGGGGTCTTGGCAATGTCGCTCAGGTTGATGCGGCCCGCCTCATTGATCGTGATGCGGGCAAAGAAGTCGACCAGGCTGGTTTCCTTCACCTCCACGCGCGGCGCGGTGCCGGGGGCGGTGGCCACGGCCAGGCCGCGCAGGTTCAGGCTCTTCCAGGCCAGCAGTTCTTCACCCACCTGGGCCTCGGTCTTGGGGGTGAAGGCGGCCGTGCTGTTGGCCCGCAGGTCTTCCACCACGGCATCGCCGCTCAGGCGCAGGCTGGTGCCCTTGTCGGTCTGTGCCAGCGCCACCTGGCCCCGGTAGCCCACGTCGGCGCGCAGCAGCTCCACCGACAGCTGGCTGGCCAGGTAGCCGTCCAGTGCGTGCACCGGCAGGCGCGTGGCGTCGAGCTTGCCCTGGGTGGCCAGCGGTTGCAGGGCCAGCGTGCCCTGGTAGTCGAGCTTGCCCGGCGCGGCCTTGCTGCCCTTGCCCGGTGCGGCGGCGCGGGCGGTGAGCGTGAAGGCTTCGGGCTTGCTGCCGTCGCTGGCCAGGTTGCGGGCGGTGATGCCCAGGGCCGTCACGTCCAGCGCCACGGGGCGCGGCTGGGCGTTGTCGGCCAGCGAGACGGTGCCGCCCTGCAGCGAGAAGTCGGCCACGCGCAGCTTCCAGGGGGTGCTGGTGCTGGCGGGTGCTGCGTCAGCCGTTGCCGCCGGGGCCGTGGTGCTGCCGGGCGCTGCCTTCAGCCAGCGCTCGAACATCCAGCGCCCGTCGGCGCCCCGTTCCACCGCCAGTTGCGGCTGGCTGATGGCCAGGCGCTCCAGCGTGGCAGTGCGCGCATCCAGGGGCACCTCGGCGCCCGCAATGTCGAGCTTGCCCAGGCTGGCCAAGGTGGTCTTGCCCTGCTTGACGGCCAGTTGCTCCAGCGCCAGGGGGCCTGCCTTGAGGGTGACGCCGGTGGCGCCCGCCTGCGCGGCCTGTGGCGCGGGCGCTTGCCACGCCACACCCACGTCGCCGCTGAGCTGGCCGGTCACCGTAGGCTCCAGCGTCTGGGCCAGGTAGGGCGCGGCCAATTGCAGGGCCAGGGCGTTCAGGGTGGCGTTGACCTGGGCCTTCTGGTCCGTGGCTTCGCCGTTGAAGCTGAGCGTGCTGCCTTGCAGGTTGAGCCCGCCTTTGAAGCTGAAGGGCTTGGCGTTGTCCTTGGCAAAGGGCAGGGCGACGTCGGCCGCATCCAGCGTGATGTCGGTGGCCTGCAGGGCGGCAGCGGGGCGCGTGGTGGCGTCGGCCCAGCGCAGGGTGCCCCCGCGCACGGCGGCGGTGGCGACTTCCACCGCCCAAGCGGGGGCGGTTGTCTTGGCCTTGGCTTTGCCTGTGGAGGCGAGGGACGCTGGGGTGGATGCTGCGCTGGCCGGTGGCGAAGCGGCTGTGTCAACTGAGGCGGATGCCGCAGGTGTGGCGGGCTTGCCCTTGGCGGGCGTGGAAGGCTGCACTGGCGGGGCGGGCGTTGCCAGTTGTGCCAGGTTGATCTGGCCGCTGGCGTCGCGCGCGGCTGTGACCACTGGCGCCGTCAGCTCCACATGCTGCAGGCGCACGATCTGCTCCAGCGGGCGCACGTCGGCCATATCGATCTTCAGGCGCTCGTAGCTCAGCAGGTCGGCGCCCTGGCGGTCGGCCATGCGCACACCGCTGGCCTGTACGGTGCCGGTCAGCTTCACGGCCATGCGCGGGTGCTGTTCAAAGGCCACCTTCACATCCGCATCCAGCGTGGCACCCAACACCTTGACGGGCAGGTTGGCCGGCAGGTAGCCCAGGTAGGGTGCGAGGTTCAGGCCATCCAGCCGGATCTGCGCGTCGGCTTTGCCGGTCTGTGCAAACGGCGTGCCCTGGGCGGAGGAGTCAAACCGGCTGCCGTCCAGTGTGAACGCCAGGTGGGGCTCCACCTTCACCTCGCGCTGCGAGGGCAGGGTGCTGATGAACGGCACTTTCAGCGCCAGCGCGCGCACCTCGTGGGTCTCGCTGACCGTGTTGTCGATGAAGTCGATGCTGCCGCCGGTGAGCGCCAGGTTGTACAGCGCCAGGCGCGCGGGGCCGGTGTCGGGCTCGGGCTCGCTCTTGGGCGCGGTGACCTTGGCAATGATGTCGTCCACGTCGTAGCGGCCGTCGCCCAGGTGGGTGATGCGCAGCAACGGGTTTTCGATGGTGAAGGCGTCCACCACGGGCGCCAGGCGCAGCAGGGATTGCAGCTCGCCATCGGCATAGATGCGGCCAATGGTCAGCTGTGGGGGCGCTCCATTGACGCCTGCCACGGTCACGTCACGCAGCGCGAATTCCAGGCTCCAGGGCTCAAAGTCGATGCCGCCCACCGTCACGGTGCGCCCCAGTTGCTCGGACGCGATGCGCTCCAGCGGGCCCTTGACCAGTGGCGGAATGGCGAGCCAGGTGATCAGCCACAGGGCGATCAAACCCGCCAGCGCGCGGACGGCGGGGCGGAACCAGCGGTGCTGGCGCAAAGAGGCAAAAGAGACGGAGCGCAGGGAGATCGGCATGACGGCAGGCTAGGGTGGGCGCTGCGGCCCCGGGGGCTGGCGAAAAATCAGAGGGGTCGCGCGCGAGCCGCTATTGTCCGCCTTGTGCGTCAGCCTGGGTAAGCCAATGCAACGGGCGGCTGTGGTGGCTCAACATTGTTGACAGTGAGTGCGGTCGTCCGTGGCTGCACTCACAGGGCAAAGCCCGGCACCACCCTGCGGGTGGTGGCTCAGGACCGTGTCTTTTGGTGCGCGCTCATTTGCACTACGTGCAAATGATTCCACCCCAAAGAAAAGCGCTCCTCGCTGCGCTCACTGGGCAAAGCCCAGCACCACCCGGCGGGTGGTGGCGCTTTTCTTTTCAATCTTGGTCACCACGATGGCGCCGATCTCCGACGTGTTGGCCACATGCGTGCCGCCACAGGGCTGCAGGTCGATCGGTGGCGCGTCGGCTTCGCCCCCGATGCGGATGGTGCGGATGCGCCCGGTGCCGCGCGGAGGCTGCACGCTCATGCTTTTGACCAGGGCGGGGTTCGCGTCCAGCTCTTCGTCACTGATCGAGGCCACGGTGAGCGGGTGCGCGGCGGCGACCAGGGTGGCGATGGCGGCGGTCAGCTGCTCCTTGTCCAGCGGGTCGGTCATTGCAAAGTCCAGGCGCGCGTAGTCGGGCGTGATCGAGCAGCCATTGACCAGCTGCGGCACCACATGGCACAGCAGGTGGCTGGTGGTGTGCAGGCGCATCATGCGATGGCGGCGCTCCCAATCGATGCGGGCGGTGACAGCCGTGCCAGGCGTGAGCTGCGCCACACGCTCTTCCTGCCCGGGGGCAGGGACGTGGACGATGTCGCTGGTGGGGTTGCCATCGGCATCTTTGCCCTTGCGGGTGTCGGCAATGGTGATCTGCGTGCCGTCTGCCAGCACCAGCACGCCGCTGTCGCCGGCCTGGCCGCCGCCCAGGGGGTAGAAAACGGTCTGGTCCAGCACGATCCCGGCATCGGTGACGGCGGTGATGTGGGCGCTGCATTCGCGCAGGTAGGCGTCTTGGCGGAAGAGGTCTTGGGTCATGGGGGCATGTTAGCGGCGGCGCTGGCCGTTTCCCAGGCATCAACAGCGCCGCTACCATGCGCGCATGACTTCTGCCGCATTGACTCCCTTGCCCTCCCGCTTCTGGGCCGACTTGTCCACCCGTGATTTCGCGGCGCTAAAGGCCAGCGGGCAGGCTGAACAGGTGGTGGCCGTGTTGCCCGTGGCGGCCGTCGAGCAGCATGGCCCGCACCTGCCGTTGTCGGTGGATGCCACGCTGTTGCAGGGCGTGATCGACGCCGCGCTGCCGCAGCTGCCCGCCGAGTTGCCGGTGCTGTTCTTGCCGCCGCAGAACGTGGGCCTGAGCCCGGAGCACATCCGCTTTCCCGGCACGCTCACGCTGTCACCCGCCACGGTGATCGCGTTGTGGACCGAGATCGGTGAATGCGTGGCCCGCGCGGGCATCCAAAAGCTGCTGCTGTTCAACGGCCACGGCGGCCAGGTGAGCGTGATGGACATCGTGGCGCGCGAGCTGCGCACGCGCTGCAACCTCATCGTCTACAGCGCCAGCTGGTTCAGCCTGCCGCTGCCCGATGCGGTGGCGGGCCGTTTCAGCGCCCAGGAGCACCGCTTTGGCATCCATGCGGGCGAGATCGAGACATCGATGATGCTGCACCTGGCGCCCGCCACGGTGCAGATGGCGCACGCGCAAAACTTCCGCTCCACCTCGCAGGACCGGTCGGAGCGCTATGCCATCCTGGGCAACGGCAAAAGCGCCAAGCTGGGCTGGCAGATGCAGGACTACCACCCGGCGGGTGCCGTGGGTAACGCGGCCGCAGCCACGGCCGACAAGGGACAAGCGGTGGTGGACGCTGCAGCGCAGCAACTGGTGGCGCTGCTGCAGGAGCTGCAGGCGCTGCCGCTGTCTACCCTGGCGGATGGCCCCCACTTGCGCTGAATCGGTTTGCTATATTTTTCATAGCTTCCGGCGCATGATCCACTAGCGCAAGCGACCTGAAAGGCTCAGAAAACCGAGATATCGGTGCTCAGGCGTGCGTCACCCACTGCGCGTGCTCCAGCTCGTTCAGGTGCGGCAGCGTGTTGAAGGTCTGCAACATCAACCGCTTGGGCGAGATGGAGAACTCCGTCACCGCGCTGTTGCGGATGCGCATGTTCAGCGCAATGGTTACCTCGGGCGCCGTGCCCAGCACCTCGCCCACGGCGGTCGAGATGGGGCCACCGCTGCTCACCAGCAGCACGTTCTGGCCCGCATGGTGGTGGCGCACATGGTCCAGCGCGCTGCGCACACCGGCCGAAAACTCGTTCCAGCTGGGCATGCCCTGGGGGCTGATGACACCTGCCATCCACTGCGCCAGCGCGTCGCACAGGATACGAAAGTGCGCGCGGTAACGCTCGGGCGTGTCGGCCGGGCCCAATGGTTGGGGGTGGATGGCGGCGATGAGTGCGTGGCTGTCGTATTCGTTGAGGCCTGGCAACTGCAGCGCATTGGGCGTGGTCTGCAGGCCCTCGGCAATGCCTTCCAGCGTCTGTGTGTGGCGGCGCAGCGTGCCGGTGATGACGGCGTCAAACCCCAGGCCGCGTGCGCGCCAGTGTTCGCCCAGTCGCACCGCCTGCTGGCGGCCCAGCGCGCTGAGCTGGTCGTAGTCTTCCGCGCCAAACGAGGCCTGGCCGTGGCGCACGAGGTAGAGGGTTCCCATGCGGCGGATTGTGATCAGAACCCGCCGCAGGCGTTTGTCGCAAAAGCGACCGATGCTATTAAATGTGTAGCTTTTTCGGTTGAAGCTGCAAGGGCTTCAGCCCGCCAGAACGCTGCCGAACATGGGCGCATCCACGTTGCCGCCCGTCAACGCCAACCCCACGTTCAAACCCTTCAGGCGGTCGCGCTCCTGCAGCGCCGCTGCCAGCGCCGCCGCACCTGCACCTTCGGCCACGTTGTGGGTGTCGGTGAACAAGGCGCGCATGGCAGCGGCCACCTCGGCGTCGCTCACCTGCACGATGTGGTCGATGTGTGGCGCCATCACGGCCAGGGCCTCGGCATCGGCCACGCGGCAGGCCATGCCGTCGGCCAGCTGGGTGGTCACCGGTGCCTCCACCACGCGGCCTGCGGCCAGCGAATCGGCATAGGTGGTGGCGTGGCTGCTGACCACGCCGACCACGCGGACCGGGTGCTGCAGCGCCAGCTTGGCCGCAATGGCCGAGCACGCGCCCGAGCCCTGGCCGATGGGCACGTACACCACATCGAGCTGCGGCACGGCGCGCAAAAATTCCCACCAGTAGGTGCTCACGCCCCGCAGCAGGTCGGGGTGAAAGCTGGGCACCATGTGGGCGCCGCGCTGGGCTGCCAGCTGGATGGCGTGTTCGCGCGCTTCCTGAAAGTCGTCGCCGTGTTCGATGAGCGTGACGCCCAGCGCGCGCATGGCGGCGTTCTTCTCCACCGAGTTGCCGCGCGGCACGACGATGGTGCAGGCCACGCCGTGGTGGCGTGCGGCCCAGCCCATGCTCTGGCCGTGGTTGCCGCGTGTGGCGCTGATGACCTCAGAGGGCAGCGCGCCGCGCTGGGCGAGCTGGTCGAAGTAGGTCAGGCCGCCCCGGATCTTGAACGCGCCCACGGGCGTGTGGTTCTCGTGCTTGAGCCAGCAGTCGGTGCCCAGGCGCTGGCTGAGCAGGCCCCAGCGGTACTGGGGCGTGGCGGCGAAGTCGCGGTACACCACCTGGGCGGCGGCTTCGATGTCGGCCAGGGTGGGCAGCAGGGCGGTGGGGTCGAGGCGGGTGTTCATGCGGCGGCTTTCTTTTCGGTGAGGAGGCGCAGGGCGAGCAGACCGAGGACGGTGCCCATGAAGTAGCGCTGCGCGCGCATCCATGCGGCGTTGCGGTTGAGGAACAGCGCCACGCGGGCGGCGCCCAGCACCAGCAGGGCGTTGACGGCGGCGCTGGTGCTGATCTGCACCGCGCCCAGCGTGAGGCTTTGTTGCAGCAATTGGCCGCGCTCGGGGTGCAGAAACTGCGGGAAGAACGACAGGTAGAACATGGCCACCTTGGGGTTCAAGAGGTTGGTCATGAAGCCCATGAGGAACAGGGTGCGCGGGCTGTCGTGCGGCAGGTTGCGCGCTTCAAACGGCGCGGCGCCACCGGGTTTGACGGCCTGCCAGGCCATCCACAGCAAGTAGGCGGCGCCGGCGTAGCGGATGGCGTCAAACGCCAGCGGCACGGCCGCCAGCAGCGCGGTGAGACCCAGCGCTGCCGCCAGCAGGTGCACGACAAAACCCAGCACCACGCCGGTCAGCGAGATGAGCCCGGCGCGTGGCCCCTGGGTGAGGCTGCGCGAGACGCAGTACACCATGTTGGGGCCCGGCGTGAGCACCAGCACGAGCGCGGCGAGCGCGAAGAGCAGCAATTCCTGCAACGAAAACAGCATGGCGGTTTACTCCTGAGAGGTGACTGAGGTGAGGGTGACGGGGCCCCGTGGCGTGCGGAGCTGGGCAGAGAGGCGCGGCGCGGTGCCCGGCGTGGCGAGGACGGAGGCGGCGACACCCACGGCGGTGCACGCGGCCTGCAATGTGGCGGCTTGCGGGTGCTGCAGTGCAAGCTGCTCCAGCTGCACGCCGCTGGCGGGCAGGCTGTCGCAGGGGTGTACCGCGCCCCACTGGATGAGCGTGGGCAGGCAGCCGTCCATCAGGCGCAGGCCGTCATCGCGCACGGTGATCTGCCATTGCAGCACGCCATGGGGCGTGGGGCGGCTGGCGGTGATGACGGCGCCGCGATCCATGTCCAGCGCCGACAACGCGGTGCACGCGGCCTCCACGTCGGGCACGCTCGCCACCCAGTGGATGAGCTGGGGGCCGTGTTGGGCCACCTGGGCCTGCAAATTGGCGTCATCCATGTCAAACCAGCGTCTTGCGCCAGTGGATATTGCCTTGGATGCTCCTGGGTTGATAGCAATGATCTCCAGGTAGGCGCGCGGATGCGCCGGGCTGGAGACGTTGAAGATGCGGTTGTGGGTGCCCATCAGCGGGTGTTCGCCGCCCGCCGTGGGAGTGACGCCCAGCGTGCGTTCGCACCAGGCCACACCACTGGCCAGGTCGGCCGCCAGCACGACCAGGTGGTCCACGCAGGCGGGGTGCTGGGTGGTGGTGGCGGTCACAGCAGCACCTCACCGGCCACGCAGGTGACCGAGCTGCCGCCGACCCAGATGGTGTCGCCGTCCTGTTGCACGTACACCCGCCCGGCGCGCCCCAGGCAGGTGCCTTGGGCGGCCACATATTGGGCGGGGGCCAGCCCGGCGCCGATGAGCCATTGCGCCAGCGCTGCGTTGAGGCTGCCGGTCACGGGGTCTTCGGCCAGGCCGTTGTTGCCGGGGAAGAAGGCGCGCACTTCAAAGGCGATGCCTTCGGCGTCGGTGCTGCCAATGACACCCACCTTGCCGCGCGGGCCGACCACGCCCACGTCCAGCTGGCCAAGGATGCTGGCGTCAGGCTTCAGAGCCAGCACCTGCTCGCTGCTGCGCAGCATCACGCCCCGCCAGTTGGGGCCGTTGTCGCACCAGGCGTGGTGCAGGATGTCGCTGCGCGCCACGCCCAGGCCCCGGGCAATCAGCGCCACGTCGTCTTCGGCCAGCGGGCCGCTTTGGATGAGGGGCGGCGCGGCGAAGGCCAGGCGCTCGCCGTCCTGGCGCAGCGTGACCAGGCCCACGCCACACTCCTGCACCACCTGGCCCGCGACCTGGGGCCGTCCGCCGGCTTGGAGCCAAGCGTGGCAGCTGCCCAGCGTGGGGTGGCCTGCAAAAGGCAGTTCGCGCCCGGGGCAGAAGATGCGCACGCGGTAGTCGGCACCGGCGGCGCGCCCTTCCGGGGTGGGGGGCAGCAGGAAGGTGGCTTCGGACAGGTTGGTCCAGTTGGTGAAGTCCTGCATGGCTTCGGTGCTGAGGCCGGAGCCGTCCAGCACCACGGCCAGAGGGTTGCCACGGTAGGGCGTGGCGGTGAATACATCGACTTGCTGGAACGGGCGTTGGTGCATGGTGGTCAGGTCCTTGGTCAATCAAACGGGCAGTGAAGCGGGGTGGGCCGGGCACGCCGGGGGCTCACCGGGGTGTGGCCCGGTGTGCATGCAGGTGGTTGTGGCTCGGCGCCCTGGCGAGGCCGAGGGGGAAATCAGCCGCTGGGGCGTGGGGCAGGGCGGCGCGGGTTCATAGCAGCACCGTGCCTTCGATGCAGGTGACGGCACTGCCGCCCACCCACAGCTGGTGGTCATCGTCTTGGCGGATGTGCACGCGGCCCGCGCGGCCCAGGCATTCGCCCTGGGCCACCAGGTAGCTGCGGGGGGCCAGGCCATCGGCAATCAGCCATTCGGCCAGGCTCGCGTTGAGGGTGCCCGTCACCGGGTCTTCAGGGTTGCCCATGGGGGCGGCAAAGGCGCGCACCACCACGCCGGGCTGGGCGGTGTTGCTGGCGGCAGGGCCCACATGGATCACGCCCACGTCCTGGCCCAGGTCCTTCAGGCGGGCGTGGTCGGGGTGCAGGCCCAGCACCGTGTCGGCGCTATCGAGCAGCAAGCCCAGCCACACGGGGCCGTTGTCCAGCATCTGCGCTCCCAGAATCTGCTGCGGGCGCAGGCCCAGGGCACTGGCAATCAGTGGCACCAGCGCGGGGCTGGGGGCGCTGCGCTTGAGCGGGGGCGCGGCAAACGCCAGGGTGTCGCCGCTCAGGGCGATGCGCACCAGGCCCAGCGCACATTCCTGGATCACCATGCCGTCTTGTTGCGGGTGGTGGCCTGCCTGCAGCCAGGCGTGGCAGGTGCCCAGCGTGGGGTGGCCCGCAAAAGGCAGCTCGCCATTGGGGCTGAAGATGCGCAGGCGGTAGTCAGCCCCGGCCGCGCGCCCGGCGTCGGTGGGCGGCATCAGAAAGGTGGTTTCCGACAGGTTGGTCCAGGCCGCAAAGCGGCGCATGTCGCTGTCGCTCAGGCCGTCGGCATCCAGCACCACGGCCACGGGGTTGCCGTAGCCGGGGCGGTCGCTGAACACGTCGATCTGCTTGAAGGGGCGCTGGTGCATGGAGAGGCTCACGCGAGAGGCTGATCCAACACGCCCCGGGCGCCGGGGCGGGTGCTGACCGTGTTGTACCACCGCTCCAGGTGGGGGTGTGCGGCGCGATCTTGCGGCAGGCCCCACCAGCGGTGGATCTCGCAGCCCACCGGGATGTCGGCCATGGTGAACCGCTCACCCGCCATGAAGGGCTGGCGCGCCAAGTGGGCATCGAGCATCGCCATCAGCGGCTCGGTCAGTGCGACCGATGCGGCGATGAGCGCCTCATTGCGCTGTGCGGCGGGCGTGCGAATCCACTGGAGGAACGCATCACGCCCGGCGGGGTTGAGCGTGGTCTGTTGCCAGTCCATCCACTGTTCGGCCACAAAGCGCGTGGGCAGGTCTTCGGGGTACAGGTTGCCCAGCGAATGCCGGGCGCACAGATAGCGCACGATGGCGTTGGACTCCCACAGCGTCACGCCCGTGTCTTCGTCCTCAATCAGCGGCACCAGGCCATTGGGGTTGAGGCCGAGGTAGCGTGCCTCGCGCACGATGCCGTACTGGCCGCCCGCGTCGGTGCGCTGCACCGAGGGCAGGCCCAGCTCCTGCACGGCCCACACGACCTTGCGCACGTTGATGGACGACAGGCGCCCCCAGAGCCTCAGCATGGTGAATCAGCCCTTGCTCTCGCGGATCGCCGCAGCCAGGGCGGCGATGCCGGTGGCGATCTGCTCCACGGTGGAGGTGACGAACGACAGGCGCAGCGTGCGGTGGTCGGCGTTGTCGGCATAGAAAGCCGCGCCGGGCACAAAGGCCACATTGCGCTCCACGGCCTTGGGCAGCAGCTCGATGGCGCTCATGCCTTCGGGCAGGCGCACCCACAGGAACATGCCGCCGTCGGGGCGGTTCCAGTGCACGCCCAGGCCTTGCATTTCCTTGTCGAGCGCAGCCAGCATGGCCTCGCACTGCTGCTTGTACAGCGCGCGGATGGTGGGCACGTGGCGGTCCAGGAAGCCGTCCTTCATCACCTCGGCCACCAGGCGCTGGTTGTAGCCGGGGGTGTGCAGGTCGGCCGCCTGCTTGGCTTGCAGCAGCTTGGGGTACACGGCCTTGGGCGCAACGATGTAGCCCAGGCGCAGGCCGGGGGCCAGCACCTTGGAGAACGAGCCCATGTAGATGCAGCCCTCGGGGTTGCGGGCCGTGAGCGGGGCGGGCGGCGGGGCGTCGAACCACAGGTCGCCGTAGGGGTTGTCTTCCACCAGGGGCAGGTTCAGCTCGGCGGCGGCGGCCACCAGCTCGGCGCGTCGTGCGTCGCTCATGGTGCGGCCCGTGGGGTTCTGGAAGTTGGGAAGCACGTACAGGAAACGCGCCTTGTCCGCGCCCGTGCCCACCTTGGCGCGCAGGTCGTCCATCAGCACGCCCTGGTCGTCGCTGGCCACGGACACCACGTTGGGCTCCATGGGCGTGAAGGCTTGCAGCGCGCCCAGGTAGGTGGGGGTTTCCACCAGCACGCGGCTGTTTTCGTCGATGAGGATTTTGGCGATCAGGTCCAGCGCCTGCTGCGAGCCGGTGGTGATCAGGATCTGGTCGGGGCTCACATCCCAGGGCAGGAAGTCGGCAATCGCCTGGCGCAGTGGGCCGTAGCCTTCGCTGGCGGCATATTGCAGGGCGCCGGGGCCGTCATTGGCCAGCACCGCGGCAGAGGCGGCGGCAAACGCGGAGACCGGGAAGGTTTTGGGCGACGGCAGGCCACCCGCCAGGCTGATGATGCCGGGCTTTTCGGTGACCTTCAGGATTTCGCGGATGACCGAGGGGTTCATGCGCTCGGCACGGCGTGCCAGGGTCCACGTGCTGGTGGTGGGAAGGTCGTTCAGTTTCACTCTCGTCTCCTGCGGGTGGCCGCCTGGGCCGCTACGGTTGCAAAGTTGTTGTCAAAAAATGGGTGTGCAGCAGCCCTGGCGGGCGCGTTCATATCTTCTTAGTCCACGATGAACAGGGTGGCGCCCTGTGGGGAGGTGGACCGGTGAGGTTCAGCATTGTCCGCCACCTGGTAACTCATGCCCGGTGTCAGGGTGTACTGGCGGCCGTCGGCCAGCTCGGTGTGCAGCTCGCCGCTCAGGCACAGCAGTACATGGCCCTTGGTGCACCAGTGGTCGGACACATAGCCGGGTGTGTACTCGACCATGCGCACGCGCACCTCGCCAAATGTCTGGGTGCGCCAGAAGGCCTGGCCCGCTGCGGCGCTTTTTTCTTCGCGCGGAATGCTGGCCCAGTCGGTGGTGGCAAAGGGAATGTTCTGCAAATGCATGGTTTTCAGTCCTTGATCGACACCACGGCCTCGATCTCCACCGCAAAGCCACGCGGCAAGGAGCCGACACCGACGGCCGAGCGTGCGTGCCGTCCGGCATCACCAAACACTTCCACCAGCAGGTCGGAGCAGCCGTTGATGACCTCGGTGTGCTGCATGAAGTCGGGTACCGCATTCACCATGCCCAGCAGCTTGACCACACGGCGCACGCGCGAGAGGTCTCCGAGTGCTGCCTGCATGGTGGCGATCAGCTGCAGGCCCACTTCGCGGGCGTGCTGACGTGCCTCGTCGGCACTGATCTCGCGGCCCACCTTGGGGACCACCACCATGTCGTTGCGCAGTGGCGAGCCCTTGCCCGACAGGTACAGCGTGTTGCCGTCCAGCACATAGGCGTCAAAGTTGCCGCGCGGGGCGGACACGGTGGGCAGCACCAGGCCCAGCTGCTGCAGTCGCTGCTCTGGGGTCATGGCACTCATGCGGGGGCTCCTTGTTGTTGAACGGGCATCCGTTTGCCCACGAAGACGGTGGCGATCACGGCCACTGCAAACACCAGGGTGACGGCATCCAGGTGTTCGCCCAGCAGGGGCACTGCAAACAGCAGGCTCAAAAAGGGCTGGATGAGCTGGATCTGGCTGACCCGCACGGCACCCAGCGCCAGGGCGCGGTACCACGCAAAGAAGCCGATCCACATCGAGAACAGGGCCACATACAGGAAGCCCGCCCAGCTCATCGCGCCAATGCTGGAGGGCACGGCGGGAGCGAACCACCAGGCCACGGGCAGGGTGAGTGGCAGGCTGCACACCAGCACCCAGCAGATGACCTGCTCGGCCCCCAGCCGGGGTGTCAGGCGGGCGCCCCCGATGTAGCCCAAAGCGCCGGTGGTCATGGCAATCAGCAGGTAGACGTTGGCCGCGCCCAGGTACAGGCCGCCCGCACGCCACACCATGAAGCCCAGCACCAGCCCGCTGCCCAGTACCGCGCAGGCCCAGAAGCCTGCCGAGGGCCGCTGCCGGTACCAGAGCGCACCCAGCAGGGCGGTGGACAGTGGCAGCAGCGCGGTGACTACCGCGCCATGGGTGCTGGGCACGTGGCGCAGCGCCAGCGCCAGAAACAACGGGAAGCCCACGATCACGCCGAACGCTGTGATGCCCAGCAGCGGCCACTCGGCGCGCACCGGCAGGTTCAGGCGCCCCTGACCGCGTTGCCACAGCAGGTAGCCGATGGACAGCAGCCCCGCCACGGCGGCACGCCCGAACGTGACGAACCAGGGGGACAACTGGGGCGCATCGGTGGAGCCCACGGCCAGCCGCGTCATGGGCAAGGTGGCCGCAAACAGCGTGACGCCGACCAGGCCCCAGAGCAGGGCTTCTTTTTCCTGTGTGCGGTTCATAGGGTGAGCATCCAGTACGCCGTGAGCACCAGCACGAGTGCCAGCGTGCGGTTGAACCACAGCAGCCGGGTGCCCTGCGCCAGCCACTGGCGCAGCAGCGAGCCCACCAGCGCATAGACAAAGTTGCTGGTGAAGGCGAACACCATCATCACGCCGCAGATGATGGCCAGGCGCTCCCCGGGGTTGGAGGCAGGCTGCCCGGCGGCGTTGACCACCCAGCCCGCGCTGAGCGTGAGGGCGAGCATCCAGGCCTTGATGTTGACAAACTGCAGGCCCACACCCTGCCAGAAGGTCACGTTCAGGCGCGATGTGTCGATGGCCGTCATCTGGCCCGCGCGGCTGAGCTTGAAAGCCAGCCACAGCATGTAGACCACGCCCAGCAAGGTCACGGCCCAGCGCAGGGCGGGCACGCCGGTGATGAGGGCTCCCAGGCCCAGGCCGCTGCCCAGCATGAGCAGCGTCCAGCCCGCAGGGACGGCGAAGCAAAAGCGCAGCGCGCGTTTGAGGCCCAGGTTGGCCGCGAGCGCGGTGGACAGGGTGGTGTTGGGCCCCGGCGAAAAGCTCATGGCGGTGCAAAACAGCAGCAGGGCGGTGAGTTCGGCGACGCTCATGGTGGGTGCGGGAAGGGGTGGGGGACTTGTCGGGGATCTGCCTTCAATGTAATCTTGCTACCAATACACAACCAGTACAGACAGTCGGCGCAGTTGCAAATCTGTATTGCCCGGCAAAACAATACACACCGGCGCCTGGCGGCGCAGCGAGCGGAATGCCACCATGCTGATGAAATCGTCCACCCAGTCGCTGACCGAACAACTGTCCACCCGGTTTGCCGAGCGCATCCGCAACCGCCTGATGGCGCCGGGTGCACGCCTGCCGTCGGTGCGCCAGTGCGCGCAGCAGCACGGGGTGAGCCCGTCCACCGTGGTGGCGGCCTATGACCAGCTGCTGGCGCAGGGCCTGGTGGAGGCGCGCAAGAACCGGGGGTTTTTTGTCCGCGAAAGTGGCCGAGCGGTGGAGGCAGCCGACGGCGACCTTGACACGCGCGCGCGCCCCGACGACCTGGCTCTGGAAAGTGCTGCCGCCAACTGGAGCACGGCGCACTGGTTTGCGGCGCGTGCCGCCGGCCGCGCGGGCCCAGGGGTGTCGCCCGTCAACGCCACGGCGCTGATCCGGGGCATGTTCCACAAGATCAGCGACAAGCCCCAGCCCGGCATGGGGGTCTTTCCGCCCGACTGGCTGGAGTCCACCTTCATGCCCGCCGCCGTGCGCAAGGTCACCAACTCGCGCGCCCTGCAGGAGTTTTCGCTGCAGTATGGCGAGCCGCTGGGCGATGCAGGCCTGCGGCGCGTGCTGGCCAAAAAGCTGTCCACGCTCAACGTGCACACGGTGCCCGAGAACATCATCACCACCGTGGGGGCCACGCATGCGCTGGACATCGTGAGCCGCACCCTGCTGCGCCCGGGCGACCCGGTCATGGTGGAGGAGCCCGGCTGGGCAGTGGAGTTTGCGCGGCTGGCCGCCTTGGGCATGCACATCCTGCCCGTGCCGCGCCGCGCCGATGGCCCGGATCTGGAAGTCATGGCGCGCTACTGCGAGGTGCACAAGCCCAAGCTCTACGTGAGCGTGAGCGTGTTTCACAACCCCACGGGCTACTGCCTTACGCCGGGCAGTGCCCACCGCGTGTTGCAGTTGGCCAACCAGCACAACTTCCATGTGGTGGAAGACGACACCTACAGCCACATAGCGCCGGAGCACGCCACGCGCCTCACGGCGCTGGATGGCCTGCAGCGCACCATCTATGTGAGCGGCTTTGCCAAGATCCTCGCGCCCAACTGGCGCATCGGCTTCATGGCCGCGCCGCCCGCGCTGGTGGAGCAGTTGCTCGACACCAAGCTGCTGGCCACTTTGACCACACCCGCGCTGCTGGAAAAAGCCCTGGCCTTGTGCATCGAGCAGGGCCAGCTGCGCCGCCACGCCGAGCGCATCCGCACCCGGCTGGATGCCGCACGTGCGCGCAGCGTCAAGCTCGCCCTGGGGGCGGGCTGCACCTTTGCGGCCGAGCCGGTGGGCCTGTTTGGCTGGGTGGAGACCGGGGTGGACACCGATGCGCTGTCGCAGCGCATGCTGGACGAAGGCTATCTGCTGGCGCCCGGTGCGTTGTTCCATGCCGAGCGCAAACCCAGCACGCTCATGCGCATCAACTTTGCAACGACGCAGGACGCGGCGTTCTGGCGCATCTTTGAGCGTGTGCGGGCTGAGCAAGGGCGGTGAGCCGCAGACATTGCCCTGGAGTCGCGCAATCGCATGGGGGTGTCGCCCACAGGAACCGGCGCAGGGGCCTACTTTCTTTCCACTTCCAGGTCAGACAACACCCGCAGCAGCGCGCGGTTGACCTCTTCCAGGTCCATCTCGAAAGTCTCGCACAGCTGGCGGATGGCGCTGGCGTCATCTGTCTCCAGTGCACACGCCATCTGCAGACCGCCGGTGTAGGGGCCGGTGCGCAACACGGTGGCGTCGTAGATGCGTTCGGACAGGGGCAGGCGCTTGAGGATGGTGCCCAGGGGCTCGCCCAGCAGCTCATCGAGCTGGGAGAGCAGGCCACACAGGTAGATCTCGCGGCGCAGGTCGTTCTCGATGCCCGCGTCCAGCAGCCGCGCGGTGAGCTGTGCGCGGATCACCATGGCTTCGCGCACCGGCTGCATGTTGGCCTCGGTGCTCGCATGGGGCAGCTGGTCGGACAGCCAGCGCTTGATGGAGCTGTAGCCCATCATCACCAGGCCCCGGCGCAGCGAATCAATTCCGGTGCGCAGGCCCAGGGCGGCCGAGTTGGTATAGACCATGAAGCGGTACGCGAGCAGCGGGTCCTCGCCCATGATGTCTTCAAAGGTTTCCAGCGACTGCTCGTCGTCGATGGCCTTCATGAGTTTGAAGATCACCGCGTGCGAGGGCTGCTGCGGGTGGTGGCGCAGGCTGTAGAGCACGTCCTCCGTCGGCCACCCAGCCAGCGCCATCGCGTTGCCCTGGTCCAGACAGTGCTCCATCAGTGCCCGGCTGGCGATGTTTTCGTACATCTGGCCAGCCAGCACCGGGCTGGGGGTGCGTTTGGCAACAGGTGCTGCTGCGGCGGCGGCACTGCCTGGGCGTGGGGGCGTGGCTTGCAGCGCAGCCACGGCGTCTTCCGGGCGCAGGGTCAGCAGGCTGTTGTCGAAGCAGCGGGCAATCTCGGGCTCGGGCAGCTTGTCCATGTCGCCCCGCCACACCATGCGCAGCCCGCGCTGGTGCGCGGCCTTCACGCGGTCATAGATGGCAGAGTCCGACAGCCACTCGCCGCGCACCTCGATCCACGGTGCAGCCCGCGGCGCGTTTTCGAGCAGGTCGCACAGCAGCTGGCGGGTCTGTGCCGAGATCAGCAACGGCGGCGAGCTGGCCGACCACAGCTCCTGCAGCGTGCGCAACAGGTGCCCGCCGTCGACGGTTGCCGAGGCCTCGTTGTGGGCATACAGCTGGATGCCTGCAAGTTTGCGGGCGCGGTTCCACAAAGGGCGGTAGCCCAGGATCAGGCTACCTAGGACGGATTGGACCATGGGCTCTCAGGCAAAAAAACAGGGCCAGCCAGCACTCGCGGGATGGGTGTCGCCACGGTGCACCAGCCGGTGCTGAAGCCTGCTGGCACAGCGTGCGATGGGCTCTGCGCCCGAACACCCTCTGCCTCACAGGCTCCTAGCCAATAAAGTTGAACAGCGACAACTTCTGAACCTGCGCATAGGACTTGAGTGCAGCCTCATAACCCACCTGCTGGTTCTGGAAGTCGGAAATGCCCTTGATCATATCGAGATCCTCTGCCCGCGAACGGTCGCCTTCCAGCTGGATGGAGCGCTTGTCCTGGTCGCCGGTGATGCGGTCTGCGCGATTGAGCAGCTCGCCGGCGTAACTGCGCATGTTGTGTACGCGCTCCAGTCCAATATCGATGTTGGCCAGTGCCTGCCCCACGGCCTGGATGGCGCCGTTGTTGTTGGGAGCGTTGCGGATGCCATTGATGGCACTGTCCATGGTGCTGAACATGCTCGCGCTGGGCTGCAGGGTGACGGTATCCCCGTTGGCCGGGTTGCCCTTGATATCGAAGGAAAGCCCCGGAATGCCTGGAACGGAGATGGTGACCGGCTTGTCGGTCGGGTAGTCCGGCACCACCACCGGGGCGGAGACGGCACCCGTGGTGGTATTGGTGATGGTGTACGTGGCTGTGCTGGTGCCCGTGGTGGCGCCTGGACCCACTGCGCTGAAGGTGACGGTGTAGTTGTCACCCGTCACCAAAGCTTTGTTGGTGGGCGTGATGGCCGTGGTGGTGAGCTGTCGGCCTACCGGGATGTTGCTGACCCCGGCGGTGTAGACACTGTCGCGGGTGGGGTCGAACATGAAGGCCGAGTCGCCGTCGAGGGCCCCCGGTACCGTCACGCCGTTGCTCGCCGTCTGACCCGGCAAGCCCTGGAAGCTGTAGTCGGGGGAGCTGCTCAAGGGGCCCAGGAACGGCGCCAGCGCGCTGCCCAATGCACTCAGCAAGGGGATGCCGTTGGTGTCTTTCCGGTTGGCGACTTCGAGCAGCTGTTCCCGCAAACCCTGGAGTTGGTTGGCCACAGTGGCCCGGTCGTTCGGGGTCATGCTGGCATCGCCCGCACTGACCACCAGCTCCCGAAAGTTCTGGATCAGATTCACCGCATCGCCCAGTGAGGATTCCCCCTGTGCAATCGCATTGCGCTGGGTCTCCAGCGCACGTTGTTCGGTCTGGATGCGCGACAGGCGGTTGAGGGCTCGCTCAGCCTGCGCGGCCGACACCGGGTCGTCGCTGGCGCGCACCACGCGTTTGCCCGAGGTCAGGTTCTCTTGCAGCGTGGTCAGGCTGGTCTGGCGCGCGCCCAGGTTGCGCAGCGCGTTGTCATACATGTTGGCCGTGCCGACGCGGTAGATGTTTGTGCTCATGTCGAACTCCTCACGCTAGGGCTCCGTTCATCGGCCCAGGCCCTGGATCAGCGAATCAAAAATGTTCTGCGCAATCTGGATCATCTTGGCCGAGGCCTGGTAGGCCTGCTGGTATTGAATCAGCTTGGCGGCCTCTTCGTCCAGATTCACGCCCGAGACCGCCGTGCGGTCGCGCTCCAGGTTGGCGGCGATGGTGGAGGACAGCTGTTCTGCAAACTTGGCGCTCTGGGTGCGCGTGCCCACTTGGGCAATGGCACTGGCGTAGCCGTCGCTCAGGGTCGATTCGTCGAACATCTTGACGTCGCGCAGCCCCATCAGGGCATTGGCGTTGCCTGCATTGCGCGTGTAAGCGTCGCCATACTGCGGGTCCAGGGCGTTGCCAATCGCCACGGTGTCACCCGTCTTTGGCGTGCCCTGCAGCGTGATTTGCCAGCCGTCGATGTTGATGGCCTGGCCAGATGTGTAGCTGTATGGCGGGCCCGCAAGCGGGGTAGGCGGAACGGTGGAAATATCCTGCGGTATGCCCCCACCGGCGACGGTAAAACCCCCTGCACCGTTGAACGTTAAGGTCACCTGAGTGCCAATGGCAGGAGGGGTGAGGGCCGGAATACCCGTTGCCTTGAGGCTGCCCAGCTGCATGGTGCCGCCGTTGGCCGTGCCCATGGCGGCGTTGATGGGGTTGGCGGCTGCCAGGTCGCGCGGCGAATACACCAGCGCTTGGATGTTGTTGGCAGCCGTGCTGAACGGCTTGAACAGCATGCGCTCGCCGGGGTTGCCGGGCGTGGTCAGGTTGAAGTTGAGCCCGTCGATCTGCAGCGTGGCCAGGTTGGCGGCGTCGGTGAACGGGGTCGATTTGCCGTCGGACAGGCGCACCACCTGGCCGGCCGTGCCGGTGGTAAAGCGGATCTCGTAGTCTGAGGCTTCAAACTGCGTGGGACCAGTGAACGACACCGTGCCCACGCCTGCGCCGTTGGTATAGCCCGGCATGCTGGTGGGCAGGGCGAACAGGTCCTTGCCTGGCACGCCGTCCAGCGTCAGGCCCAGGTTCTGCTGGTCGTTCATCGTCATGCCGATGGCCAGCGCCATGCGGCCCAGCAGATTGCGCCCTTCGCTCAGGTCCGTGTTCTGAAAGCGCAGCAGGCCCGAGACGCTGCCACCGCCCAGCACGTTCTCGTCCAGCTCCACGGGGGTGGCGCCGGGGCGGTTGAAAAACAGCTTGGACTGCCCGCTGCCCGGGAAAGTCGTTGCATCGTCGATCGACAGGCTGGCGGCCGTGCTGCCCAGCACCAGGGGCTGGCTGCCCGCCACGAACAGGCCCACGGTGCCGTCATCCGCCGGGATCTGGGTGGTCTGCACATACTGGTTGATGTCGCGGATGATCTGGTCGCGCTGGTCCAGCAGGTCGTTGGGGCTCTGGCCGTTGCCGGTGGCCCGGGCAATCTGCTCGTTGATGGCCGCCATCTGCGTGGCCAGGCTGTTGATGGCGGTCACGCTGCTCTGCAGCTGTTCCTTGACGGTGTACTCGATTTCGTTGATCCGGTCGCTGGCGGTGCGCATGCGTGCGGCCGTTTCGTCCAGCCGCGTAAGGACCACCGTGCGTGCCGTGATGTCGGTGGGACTGCTGACCACGTCCGAGAACGCGTTCATCATGTCGTTGATGGCGGCGCCCAGGCCCTGGGTGCCGCCGCTGAACACTTCCTGCAACTGGCTCAGGCGCTGGGCGCGGATGGCGTCGGCCGCCTGGGTCGATCCAGCCGCGGCCGACTGGCGCGTGAGCAGCTCGCTCTGGTTGCGCAGAATGGTCTGCACATCCACGCCCTGGCCGATGTAGCCACCGCCCGTGAACTGGCCCTGGACGGTTTGCAGCACCACTGTCTGGCGCGAATAGCCGGGTGTGTTGACATTGGCAATGTTGTGGCCTGCCGTCTGCAGGGCCACCTGGTTGGCCAGCAGGGCGCGGGCGCCGACGTTGAGCAGACTCATGGCTTACCTCGGTTCTTCTCGTCCATCACGCCTGGGCGCGCTGTACACGCAGCGCGCTGTTGATAGCGCCGCTGAGCTTCTTGGCGTACTCGGGGTCGGTGGCGTATCCGGCCTTTTGCAGCTCGGCCGCGTAGGCCACGGCAGAGCCCGTCTTGGCGGTGGCCTGGGCTTTTTCGTAGCGCGGGTTGTCGGTGATCAGCTTGGCGTAGTCGCGGAAGGAATCCTCGTACGAGTCGTACGCGCGAAACTTGGCCACCACCTTGCGCGGTGTGCCGTTGATGTATTCGGTGGTCGTGATCTCGGCCACCTTGCCGGTCCAGCCCTTGCCCGCCTTGATGCCGAACAGGTTGAACGAGTTGCCGCCGTTGGCGGTCTTGATCTCGCTCTTGCCCCAGCCGGTTTCGTGCCCGGCCTGGCCGAGCATGAAGCTGGCGGGAATGCCGCTTTCCTGCGCCACGCGCTCGGCGGTGCCGCTCAGGTGCTGCACAAAGCCTTCGCGGCCCTTGGGGACGGGCAGGGTGGTATCGACGGAAGACGTGGTGGCGGAGGTTGCAGACCGGTTCTGTGCCTGCGGCAGGCTCAGCGTGGACGGCACCGAGAAGTTGGTGTCCGCACCGCCCATCTGGCGCGAAAGCTGGCGGGCGATGGCTTCCGACAGGCCGCCCTGCAGGCCCGACATATTCACAGACAGCTGCTGGTCCAGCATGTCCTGACCCAGGTTGGCCTGCTCGCCCTCCATCAGGCCGGACTTCATGGTGGCGTCGCGCATGCTCTTGATGAGTTCGCGCATGAACAGCGATTCAAACTGCTTGGCTGCCTCGCGCGTGACCTGTGCGCTGTTGGCGGTGCCCGCTTCGTACTTGAGGGAGTTGAGCGAGCGGATATCGACGGCCAGCGCGTTCGACGGGCTGGTGGTGCTACCGGAGGAAGGGAGTGTGAGGGCCATGGTCAAGCCTCTTGCGGTGGGGCACCCACAGGCTGTGAGTCTGGCGCGGCGCAGGCCCGTGCACCCGTGGAACTGGCTTTGCCAGGCCACCGGGTGCGTTCCCCTCCCGCAGGAGAGGGGGAAGGCGCGAAGCGACTCAGGGGGTGCTTCATTCAGATCACCTCCAGCTCGGCGTTCAGCGCGCCGGCGGCCTTGATGGCCTGCAGGATGGCCAGCAGGTCGCCGGGTGTGGCGCCCAGCGTGTTGAGGGCCTTGACCACGTCGGCCAGCTGCGGCGACGCGGGCATCTGGATCACGTTGCCCGGTTCCTGGTTGATGGTGATGTCGCTCTTTTGCGTGACCACCGTCTGTCCCTGCGAGAACGCATTGGGCTGGCTGACCACGGGCGTGGAGCTGATGGTGATCGACAGGTTGCCGTGGGCGATGGCGCAAGGCCCCAGCGTGACCGACTGGTTGAGCACCACCGAGCCCGTGCGGGCGTTGATGACCACCTTGGCAGAGGGCGTGGAGGATTCGAGCGGCAGCTCTTCCAGGTCGGCAATGAAGCCGACGCGGGCGCCGGGGTCGATGGGAGCGCGCACCTGCACCGTGCGACCGTCCAGCGCAGTGGCCAGGCCGTTACCCAGCTTGGCGTTGATCACCTGCGCCACGCGGCGGGCGGTCTGGAAGTCCGAGGCGTTCAGGCCCAGGTTGATGGTGTCGCCTTCGTTGAGCGGGGTGGGCACGGCCCGTTCCACTTGCGCACCGAGCGGAATGCGGCCTGCGCTCAGGTGGTTGATCTGCACCTTGCTGCCACCGGACGACGCGCCAGCGCCGCCCACCACCATGTTGCCCTGGGCCAGTGCATAGATCTCGCCGTCAGCGCCGCGCAGCGGTGTGACGATGAGCGTGCCGCCCTTGAGCGACTTGGCATTGCCCATGGACGAGACGTTCACGTCGATCTGCTGGCCCGGCTGGGCAAAGGCGGGCAGTTGCGCCGTGACGATCACCGCCGCCACGTTCTTGAGCTGCAGCTGCGACGCCGTGCCGGGTGGCAGGCTGATGCCCATCTGCTGCAGGTAGTTGGACATGGCCTGCGTGGTGTAGGGCATCTGCGTCGTCTGGTCGCCCGTGCCGTCCAGCCCCACCACCAGGCCGTAGCCGGTCAACTGGTTGCTGCGCACGCCCTGCACCGCCGCCACTTCCTTGATGCGCAAGGCCTGTGCAGGCGTTGTCAGCGCTGCGGCCACCAGGGCCAGCAGCAGCCACAGCACGCGCGCGGTGCGGGGCAAGAGGGAATGGGACGAGGCTTTCATGGCATCCATTGTGGTAGGCCATGGCCAGAACTAAAACCCAAAAAGAAGCGGGTTCACCGGCTTATTGGCTGGGTCTGAAGCCGCGTCGGCAAGGTCCGCGCAGAAACGGCCCGTGGGCGCTCTGGGTGGCGGTTTTTGAGTAAAAACGGCCAGAGGCGATAGTGCTATATGCGCAAGTAGCTATCAAATTTGTAGTAAAAAAAGAACGCACCCAGCCCTCCGTCGGATGCCGGAAGGACTGGGGACCTGGGCGCTTTCGGTGCGCCCAGTGCGGTCAGAACGGCGTGACGGTGTTGAAGAACCGGCCCAGCCAGCCCATGGCCTGGGCTTCGTTCTGCGCGCCGCGTCCGCGCGATTCGACGCGCACATTGGCGACCTGGGTCGAGTTCACGATGCTGCCAGGTTGCAGCGCGCGTGGGTCCACCGTGCCCGAAAAGCGCAGTACATCCACGTTCTGGTTCACGCCGATCTGCTTTTCGCCAGTGATGACCAGGTGGCCGTTGGGCAGCACATCCACCACCGTGGCGGTGATGGAGCCGGTGAAGGTGTTGGCGCTTTCGGTGCCGCCTTTGCCCGAGAACGCGTTGCCTGACGAAGCGCCCACGCCCAGCTTGTCGGTGAAGCTGGTGCTGGTGAAGGGCAGGGCGGTCACGCCCGCAGAGACCTTGGAGTCACGGTCCACCGTGGACGAAGACTTCTGGCTGGCCGTCACGTTCTCCACGATCTGGATGGTCACGTTGTCGCCCACCAGGCGCGCGCGGCGGTCTTCAAACGCGGGCCGGTAGCTGGCGTTGTGGAACAGTCCGCCCGTCACCGGGGGCGGGGTGCGCGGTGCAGCGGCGAGCGGGGGCGGGGTGGTGGGCAGGATGTCCACCGGCGGCGGTGGCGACAGGGTGGCGCAGCCGGCGCACAGCAGTGCTGCACCCAGCGCGGGGATGCCCGCACGCAGCGAGCCAAGTGCCTGCAGCAGGCGAAGAGGGCGTGTGAAAGTGCGCATGGCGAAGGTCCTGGGCAAAAGCGCGGGGGGCGTTCCGGTCACAACTGGGCGAGCTTGGCCAGCATCTGGTCCGAGGTCTGGATGGCCTTGGAATTCATCTCGTAGGCGCGCTGGGTCTGGATCATGGTGACCAGCTCTTCCACCACGTTGACGTTGGAGGCTTCCAGAAACCCCTGCTTGATGATGCCCAGCCCGTTCGTGCCGGGGGTGCCCTGCTGGGGCTGGCCGGAGGCGGCGGATTCCTTGAACAGGTTCTGCCCGATGGGCTCCAGGCCGGCCGGGTTGATGAAGCTGGCCATGGCCAGGTTGCCCACGGTCTGCGGCTGTGTGTTGCCCGGCACGGTGACTGCCACGGCGCCTTCGGCACTGATGCTGACGCTGGTGGCGTTGGCCGGAATGGTGATGCCATTGACCACGGGCAGTCCGCTGGACGTGACCATGCGGCCCTGGGCATCGACCTGGAAGGAGCCGTCGCGGGTGTAGCCCACGGTGCCATCGGGCATGGTCACTTCAAAGAAGCCGTTGCCGTTGATGGCGACATCCAGGTTGTTCTTGGACTCCTGCAGGCTGCCCTGCATGAAGTTGCGGCTGGTGGCCACCGTGCGCACGCCCAGGCCCAGGTGCAGGCCGGTGGGCAGCTGGTTTTGTTCGGTGGTGTTGGCACCCACCTGGCGCAGGTTCTGGTAGATCAGGTCTTCGAACACCGCGTTGTTGCGCTTGTAGCCCGTGGTGGAGACGTTGGCCAGGTTGTGCGAGATGACGTCGAGCTGGGTCTGCTGGGCAGACATGCCGGTCTTGGCGATCCAGAGGGAGTTGATCATGGTGCTTCCTTATGGCGGGTGCGTGCTGGGGGGCAGCGGCATCAGCCGTTCATGCTCAGCAGCTGGCTGGCGGTCTTGTCGTTGGTTTCGGCGGTCTGCAGCAGCTTCATCTGCTGCTCGAACTGGCGCGATGCAGCGATCATCCCGACCATGCATTCGACCGGGTTCACGTTCGAGCCTTCCAGCGCGCCCGACAGCATGCGCGCGTTGGCGTCGTTGGGCATGGGGTCGCCCGACGTGGTGCGAAACAGCCCGTCGTCGCCGCGCTTGAGCGGGTCTTCCGGCGTGGGTGTGCCCAGCTTGAGGCGGCCAATGGCCTGGGCGGGCTGGCCCGGGATCTTGGAGGTCACGGTACCGTCCGACCCGAGCGACACATCGGCACCGGGCGGCACGTCGATGGGCGCTCCGCCATCGGACAACACGGGCAGGCCGGTGGGAGTGAGCAGCTGGCCGGTGGCCGACACCTCAAAGCTGCCCGCACGGGTGTAGGCCTCGGTGCCGTCCAGCCCCTGCACCGCAAACCAGGCATTGCCGGCCGCCATGGCGTCGAGGTTGCGGCCTGTGCGTTGTACAGGGCCGGGGGTGTTGACGTAGCCCGAGGTGGCCTCCAGTGCAAACACGCGCGTCTTGGCACCGTCGCCTTGCAGAGGCACGGAGCGGAAGGTGGACATCTCGGCGCGGAACCCGCCGGTGGACACGTTGGCGAGGTTGTTGGACAGCACCGCCTGCCGGTGGGCGGCGGCGTTGGCGCCTGTCATCGAGGTGTAGATGATGCGGTCCATGGGGGCTCTCCGGTGTCCTGGGCGGGTTCAGTGGGGGTTCAGCCGATCAGCGCAGGTTCACCAGGGTGGACATCACCTGGTCTTGCGTCTTGATGGTCTGTGCGTTGGCCTGGTAGGCGCGCTGGGCGGTCATCATGTTCACCAGCTCGGCCGTGAGGTCCACGTTGGAGTCCTCCAGGGCGCCCGAGCGCAGCGAGCCAAAGCTGCCATCGGTGGCGGTGCCGACGACAGGCTGGCCCGACTCGAACGTGGCCACCCAGTTGTTGCTACCCACCGAGGCCAGGCCCTGTGTATTGCGGAAGCTGGACAGCGCGAGCTGGCCCTCGGCACGCGTCACGCCGTTGGAATAACGGGTCATGATCATCCCGTTGTTCTCGATGTTGATGCCGGTCAGCTCGCCCGAGGTGTAGCCGTCCTGGCTCAGGTTGGACACCGCGAACTTGGTGCCGAACTGGGTCACCTTGTCCAGGCTCACTTCCACGGTGTAAGCAGGCAGGTTGTTGGGGTTGGGCGGCGTGGGGTTGACGGTGAGCGGCAGCGAAAAGCCGGTGGCGGGTGGTGTGGCCACCGGGCCGGTGATGGCGCCGTTGTTGTCGAACGTGATCTGGCCGATGGGCGTGGCCACCACGGGCGGAACGGCCGTGGGGTCGTCCAGCGCGTCGTACACGTCCCAGGTGTTGTCGGTAGCGGTCTTCTGGAAATACAGGCTCACCGGCTTGGCCACACCTTGGCTGTCGAACACGTTGATCGAGGTGCCATACGTGGCGCGTGGCGTGGCCGGGATGGGGGGCGTGGCCGTGGGGTCGCCAGCCGCGTCGGTGGCGCGGGCGTCCAGGTTGAAGGCCGCCGTGATCTTGGTAGTTTGCTTGGCGGGAATCGGCTCGGCGGTCGGGAACACCATGGGAATGGGGTCGGTGCCCGTGCGCAGGCCCGTGACCGGATCCACCGGGAAGCCCATCACCTTGGCGTTGTCGTTGGTGATCATGTTGCCTTCCTTGTCCAGCTTGAAGTTGCCGGAGCGGGTGTAGGCGGCGGTGCCGTCGGGCAGCGTGAGGGTGAAGAACCCGTTGCCGTTGATGGCCACGTCCAGGCTGTTGCCGGTGATGGTCAGGTTGCCCTGCGTGAACTGCTGCGCCACGGCCGCCACTTCCACGCCAATACCTGCGTTGGAGCCGCCCGCAGAGCCAATGGCGGAAGCCACCATCTCGGCAAACTCGGCCCGCGAGGCCTTGAACCCGACGGTGTTGGAGTTGGCAATGTTGTGCCCGATGACATCGAGGTTCTTGCTGGCGGCGTTCAGGCCGGACAGGCCTTGCTGAAAACTCATGGTGTTCTCCTGTTGACGCGATACGAAGCGGGCTGGTGTTACACCAAGGCCTTGATCTGGCTGTAGTTGATGGTTTTGCCGTTGGACAGGCTCAGCACCAGTTGTCCGTCTTCGGCACCTGCGGCGGTGACCTTGGACAGGCTCAACGGGGTGGAGTCCAGCTTGGTGGAGCCGTTGACGGCCGTCACGCGGAACTGCAGTGCATCGGTGGAGCCGGTGTACTTGCTGGCGTCCCAGTCAAAGGCATGGCGGCCTGCGGCCTTGGCGCCCAGATCGATGGTGTCCACCACCTGGCCGCCTGCAGTCGTGACCTCGATCTTCACGTCGGTAGCCGCCGAGCCCAGCTCGAAGCCGCCCTTGCCGGTCTTGTCCGCCACCGCCATGCTGGAACCTTCGGTCAGCACGCTGCGGCCCACCAGGGCCGTGCCCTGCATGACTTGCAGCGAGTTGAACTGCGACGCCATGCTCTGCATGGTCTGGTTCAGTTGCTGGATGCCGGTCACCGTATTGATCTGCGCGATCTGCGAAGTCATCTGGGCGTTGTCCAGGGGGTTCATCGGGTCCTGGTTGTTCAACTGCGCCACCAGCAGCTTCAGGAAGCGGTCCTGCGCGGCCGACGGGTCGCTGGCCGCGTTGGCTTTGGTGGACGCGTCTGTGGTGGTCGTGACGGCATTGGTGGCACTGAGAATCATGGTGGGGTCTCCCGGGAATTACTGGCCCATCTGCAGGGTCTTGAGGAGCAGCGACTTGGCCGTGTTCATGACCTCGACGTTGTTCTGGTACGAGCGCGAGGCGGAGATCATGTTGACCATCTCCTCCACGGCATTGACGTTGGAGTGGGTCA
Source organism: Acidovorax sp. 99 (assembly GCF_003096455.1). NCBI lineage: Bacteria > Pseudomonadati > Pseudomonadota > Betaproteobacteria > Burkholderiales > Comamonadaceae > Acidovorax > Acidovorax sp. 99. The sequence continues at coordinate 1,443,274 of NZ_QEKU01000001.1, read as the reverse complement.
CGTAGCCCTCGGCGTCTGCTGAGGGGTGGCTGGGATCGTGCACGCGGCGGCCCGGGACATTGCTTTCGCTGATGCCGCTGACCTTGACGCCCGCAGAGCTGTCGGCGCCCATGGGCGCTGTCTGGAACACCACTTGGCGTGCCTTGTAGGCCTGACCGTCGGGACCGGCCACGGCATCCACGTTGGCCAGGTTGCTGGCCACCACGTTGAGCCGCTGCGACTGCGCGCTGATGGCGCTGCCGGACACGTTGAAGATCGAGAACATGGACATGGGGTGGCTCGCTTTCTGCGCTGCGGGGCTGGCTGGTTATTGGCCCTGGATGGCGCTGAGCATGGTTTTGGCGTTGCCGTTGATGAACCGCAGCGTGGCTTCATAGCGCACGGCGTTGTCCACGAAGTTGGCACGCTCGCGGTCCAGGTCCACCGAGTTGTTGTCCAGGCTGGGCTGTGTCTGCACGGCATAGCCCAGCGCGCCCTGCCGGTCGATGCTGGTGCTGGAATTCACGGTGGGCAGCGGAATGTGGTGCGGATCGGTGGTGCCTGCGGTTCCGTACGAGCCGCTGGTGGCCAGCCGCGTGACAGCTGCGCCAGGCGTGCCGGTGGCCGAAGAGGTCACGCCCGTGGCTTCGCGCAGCGCATCGCCAAACTTGAAGTCCCGAGCCACATAGCCCGGCGTGTCGGCGTTGGCAATGTTGCTGGCGATGGCGCGCTGGCGTTCACCGCGCAGCACCAGGGCGTTGCCGTGAAAATTCAGCTGGTTGGTCATCTTGTCAAGCATGTGTGCCTCACACCGTCGGTTGCAAAGTCGCCATCCCCGGGGGGCTTTTGGCGTGGCTCGATTATGGAAACCGCGCCCTTTTTCTAAAGCGCGAAGAAGTGGCAAATGAATGCGCAGTTCCGGGTTTTGCGTCCGGGTCATCTGCCTATAGTTCCAGGGGTGAAATGGCCCCTGCCTTCCGTAGCACCCCGTGCGCGGGCAGCCTGGCCAGCCGATGCCCTGGAGGCCCCTATGACCGCCCACTTCCTTTTCTCTGCCGCCAACACCGACGCCGCGCTGTGCGGCGCCACCCGGCAGTCGCACGCTGTGCGTGCCGGCGCCTTGGTGCGTACGTTCTGTCTGGTGGGTGTATTGGCTGTGGCTGCGCTGGGCCCCCATGGTGTTGTGCACGCCCAGTCGGCGGCAGACCCCGCGGCGGACCTGGGGCCGCTTACCCAGCGCTGGCTGGACGATGCGTTGGCCCGCAATCCGTCCTCCGCGCTGCCACTGCGTATGGAAGTGAGTGTTGGCTCACTGGATTCGCGCCTGCGGCTGGCGCCCTGTGCGCGCGTTGAACCCTATCTGCCCGTCGGTGCCCGCCTGTGGGGCCGGACCCGTCTGGGGCTGCGCTGCGTGGAGGGCGCCACCGCATGGAACGTGTTTTTGCCCGTCACCATCAAGGCGTTTGGCCCGGCCTGGGTGTTGACCAACAATGTAGCGCCGGGCGCCGTGTTGACGGCCAATGACGCCACAGAGGCCGAAGTGGACTGGGCGGCCGATTCCTCTCCCGTCATGGCCAATCCCGACCTGTGGGTAGGGCAGACCGCGGCCCGCCAACTGGTGGCGGGGCAGGCGGTGCGCCAGGCCATGGTGCGTGCCCCCCTGCTGTTCAAGGCCGGTGCGCAGGTGAAAGTGGTGGCCCAGGGGCCGGGCTATGCGGTCAGCTCTGCGGGCCAGGCGTTGACCGCAGGCTCTGTCGGGCAGACTGTGCGCGTGCGCATGGAGAATGGCCGCATCGTGAGTGGAACTGTGAATGATTCTGGGACAGTGGATGTCACTCTGTGATGACGCCCCGGTAATAAATGGCTAAAGTCCGGGCCAAATGGGTCGAAAACATTGCTACTGATGCCCCACATCCAACGGGGTGGTGGAGAGAGCGATGAAGATAGGTCAAACACCGGAACTGCCGGGCGGGTTGCCGCCGACGGGGCTTGCCAAGCAAGCCAAGGCCCCAGCCAGCGCTGCTGAAGGAGCCACCAAGGACGCACTGATGGCGTCATCCGCCGGTGTGCCTGTCACTGTGTCCACCGCGGCCCGGGCGCTCAGCCCTACCACCCGCAGCACGGCAGATTTTGACGCGGGTAAGGTCAAGGCAGTGCGCGCTGCCATCGAAAAGGGCGAATTCTCGGTCGACGCCGAAGCCATTGCCGACAAGCTGTTGTCCAACGCCCAGGAGATCCTGTCCCGCTCGCGGGGTTGACCGGCGTTTTGCTCCCGGGCGCAATCCATCGCACAATGCGCCATGTCTCTGGAAGAATCTCTCTCGGCTGTTGAGCAGCTGATCGAACAAGTCTCCGCCGCACTTCTCGCGGCCGACCCCACCTCTCTGGAAAAAAACAGCACGGCCTTGCGTGATGCAGCGGCCGATTTTTCGCGTGCGCTGGAGCAGGCGGCCGCGCGGGGGTTGCCCTTGCCAGCGTCGCTGCAAAAGCGCGCGGATGCGATCCGCAGCATGCTGATCCTGCACCGTGAAAGCCTGGCCCGGCTTGCTGCCAGCACGGACCGCCAAGCCGCTGGCCTGTTGCCCCCCTCCAATGCGGCGGCTACCTATGGCGATGGCCTGGGGGCGCGCGGAGCCGCGCCGGGTGTGGCGCGCATCTACCGCTCTGCAGGCTGAGCGGCATCCATTGTTCTGAAGGGGTTGTGGGCCCGGTCGCGAAAAGCGGCGGCCCGTAACCCTATGGCCCTGCGCAACGACCTGCGCGGCGCCTGGTGTCCGCCGGTGGGGGCACTCAGTGCGCGCGCATCTTGGCCCGCAGCCGGGCAATGGACTGGCTGTGCAGCTGGCACACGCGCGACTCGGTAACGCCCAGCACGGCGGCAATTTCCTTGAGGTTCATGTCATGTTCGTAGTACATGCCCATGATGTGCTGCTCGCGCTCCGGCAGGGTCTTGATGGCGTTGACCAGTGACGTCTTGAGCCGTTGATCACGCAGCAGCTCCACCGGGTCAGCCGCACTGTCGGCAACGTGGCGGTCCAGAAACCCATCCTCGTCATCGTTGCCATGCGTCATGTCTTCGAGGTACACCAGTTGGGTGCCCCGGACCTTGCCCAGCAGATTCTGGTAGTCCGCCAGGCTCATGCCCATTTCGCTGGCTATTTCGGACTCCAGCGGGCTGCGTCCCAGCTTTTGCTCCAGCCGGTGCACAGCGTGTTCAATGTCTTTCTGGCTCTTGCGCGAGCTGCGGCTCATCCAGTCGCCCTCGCGCAGCTCGTCGAGCATGGCGCCCCGGATGCGCTGGGTGGCAAAGGTTTCAAACTGCACGCCCTGTGCCACTTCGTAGCGCGACAGGGCTTCGGCCAGCCCCATCATGCCGACCTGGATCAAGTCATCCAGCTCGACATTGGGAGGCAGCTTGGCGATCATGTGGTGCGCAATCCTCCGGACCAGCGGTACATGCTGGCGGATCATGGCATCGCGATCAAGCTGGCCTTTGGCGGTGTACATAGAGAGGGTGTTATGCACTGGTAGGGCGGGTATGCGATCTTGTTCTGGAGCCGCTTGGGGGTGCCATCACCCGATCTTTTTCCGCCGCCCGGGGCCAGCAACTTGCCAGACCGTGGGGAGCGTTTCGGGTCAACGTGCGTACGTAGAGGTGCATCACAGGCTCTGGTCAGTGGCTCCGGACAAAATGCGCAGGCATGCCTGTCAAGTTGCTGGGTGTCAGCGCAGCCAGCGCTCCGTTCATAGTGCCCGCATTTTCCAGCAGTTGCAAGGCCAGGCGCTGAAGCTCCTGGGGGTTCTGCGTGGCAATGGTGGTGGTTCGTATCGGGCCGCCCAGATGGCGCTCGGCACATGCCTGCAAGGTCATCAGTTGGGACTGGGCCTTGCGGCGTTCGGCGGCGGTGTTGCCGTGCAGCAAAGCGGCCACCATGCAGGGCAAGCCAGTGTGTAGCGCAATCTGCTTGAGGCTCTTGTAGCTGGTCATCACGCCCGCTGCGCCACTGCCCATGACCACCAGCGGAACCGTGGCCGTGTGGGTGAGCAGGGGCCCCAGGGTGGAGGCTGGTGCGTGAATCACCATGAGGCCGTAAGTCCTGAAGCAGGGCAGCAAGCTCTCCATGGGCGAGCGTGTGCTGCCGCTGGCCTTGCGGCTCAGGTGCTGCAGCCCCTTGGCCGCTGGAATCACGGCGAGGGAGGATGCGGTGGCGCCCAGGTTCAGGCTGGCGCCGTCATTCCACGTGGCATGTTGCAGCAGGTGCAGCAGGCCGGGGCTGTCGTCGGACTCCTGCGCCGTGCCGTCGAGCACCACCACCGGATAGCCCAGCCGCTGCAGGCTGGCACAGATCTGCCATAGCGTTTCCAGGCCGCTCGCTGTGTTGCCCTGGCTGGCGACTGCCAGCAGCCGCAGCTCTGCCTGCGGGGTGAGGCTGTGCAGGCTGGCCGCCTGGTGAAAACCCAGATCAAGCATCGACCAGCCCCCCCTCCGTCACGGTGTCAGGAGAGTGCGAGAAGAAGAAGTTCAGGTCCGTGGCCTTGGGGTCGAAAGCCGACTTCGCCGGCGACCGCATGGAGGCGCTGATGAGCTGGTGGGCGTTGGCACGCTCCCAGTCCTCGGGCACGCGCTGGCCGTTGGTCACGCCGCGCAGCACCATCTGGTGGCGGATCAGTGCGTCGATAGCGGGGCCCAGCTTCACGGCCTCGTCCACCTTGGACAGGATGGCCTGTTGCGAGCCGTCGGTTTTGAAGGCGGTCAGCACGTCATCCAGCGTGTCGCCATGGCAGCCGGCGTTGAGCACGAGCAGGCGGTTCACATGGGGCAGGTCCAGCACATCCAGCATGTCGCGCTTGCGGGGGTCCCTCGGGGCCACGCCGGTGGTGTCGATCAACACCATTTTCTTGCCGCTGAGCAGGCCCAGCAGGTCTTGCAGCGCGGCACGGTCGTGCGCCAGGTGGGCCACGATGCCCAGCATGCGCCCGTAAGTGCGCAGTTGTTCGTGCGCGCCCACACGGTAGGTGTCCAGTGTGATCAGCCCCACACTGCCGGGGCCGTGGATGCGGGCGCACATGGCAGCCAGCTTGGCGGTGGTGGTGGTCTTGCCCACACCCGTAGAGCCCACCATGGCGAAGATGCCGCCCTGTTCATAAAGGGGGGGATCGGTCTGGTCGGTCTTGAGGTTGCGTTCCAGCACCTCCATCAGCCAGCGCACCGATTCGCCCGCCGACAGGTCTTCGGGCATGCGTTCGAGCACGGCGCGGGCCAGCGATGGGGAGTATCCAGCACGGATCATCTTCAGCATCAGGTTGGACTGGATCGGGTTCTGGCGCGCCTGCCCCAGCCAGGCCAGCGTGTTGAAGCGGTCTTCGATCAGCTCTTTCATCGCGTGAAGCTCGTTCATCACGCTCTGCTGGTTGTTCGACTGGATCAGGTGGGCGCTGGGAGCTTCCTGTCGACGGCGCGGTGGCTCGGGCGGCATGTCCATCGGGATGGTGCGCAGCGGGTTGTGGCGCGCCACCGAGGGCGCGGGCATGCGTTCACGTTCCGGTTCCTGGTCGCGGCTGCGTTCAGACAGTGTCTGGGGTTCCGAGGGGCCATTCAGTGCCTCGTGGCGGCGGCGCAGCATGCGCTCGCGCACATAGTCTTGGAACGACAGCGTGCTCATGGCCAGCTGTTCGGTGTCTTCCTCGACCGGGTTGCGGCCCAGGCCCGACGCTGCTGCCGATTGGCTGGCGCGCTGTGGGGTGCTGCGCGCAGTGCTGGGCGCCAGCAGGGGCGGATTGGACGAAGCGGTGGGCGCACCACCGTCCAGAGCCGACAGCGTGTCCTCGGCCGTGGCCACCACTTCCACGCCGTTGGCCGTGGGGCGGTTGGACAGAATCAGCGTGCCGTCGCCAAAGGCCATGCGCGCCTTGGCCAGAGCCTCCCGAGAGGTGGGGGCGGTAAAGCGTTTGATGTTCATGCTGATGCACCTTTAAGGATCGGCCCAATACGGATGGTGTGGGTCTCTGGAATTTCACTGTGTGCCAGCACCTGCAGGCGGGGCGCTACGCGGCGCACCAGGCGGGAGATGGCATTGCGGATCTGGTCGGGAACCAGCAGGCAGGCGGGCAGGCCCATCTCTTCCTGCTTGAGGGCCACTTCGGCGGCCTTTTGTGTGAGGATGTCGGCCACGCCGGGGTCGAGCGCGGGGCCTGCCGTATTGCCCAGGGCTTGCACCAGCAGGCGCTCCAGGCCGGGCTCGATGGCAATGACGTTGAGCTCGCGGGTGGGGCCGTAGATCTGCTGGACGATGGCGGGCGAGAGCGCAATGCGCACGCGGCGGGCCAGCTCGACGGGGTCCGAGACGCCACCAGCATGCTCGGCCAGCGTTTCGATGATGGTGCGGATATCGCGGATGTGCACAGACTCTTCCAGCAGCAGCTGGAGGACTTTCTGGAACGTTGCGATGGAGACCATTTTCGGAACCACTTCTTCGATGAGCTTGGGGGCCAGCTTGGCCACGTGTTCCACCAGTTGCTGCGTTTCCGTGCGACTGAGGAGCTTGGCGGCTTGCACTTGCATCAAGTGTGACAAATGGGTGGCCATCACGGTTTCGGAATCAACGACGGTAAAACCGGCCATTTGTGCGGCTTCCTTTTGCCGATCGTCGATCCAGTGTGCTGGCAGGCCAAAGGCAGGGTCGGTGGTGGCCGTGCCGATCAGCGGCGTGGTGATGCCGCCGGGGTTGATGGCCAGGAACATGCCAGGGAAGGCTTCGCCCTCGCCCACCACCACGCCGCGCAGCGTGATGCGGTAGCCGCTGGGCTTGAGTTCGAGGTTGTCACGTACGTGCACGGCAGGGGGCAGGAAGCCGACTTCCTGTGCAAACTTGCGGCGCACGCCCTTGATGCGGGTGAGCAGGTCGCCCTGGCGGCTCTTGTCCACCAGGCTGATGAGGCGGTAGCCCAGTTCCAGGCCCAGCAGGTCCACGGGCTGCAAGTCGTCCCAGGTGGCTTCGCCATCGGTGGCGGGTGGCGGTGGGGCTTCGACCACCGGGGGAACCTTCTGGCGCTCATACATCACCCAGGCGCCGTAGCCCAGCAGGCTGCCCATGGTCAGGAACACCACATGTGGCATGCCGGGGATCAAACCCAGCAGGATCAGGATGCCCGCCGTCACGCCCAGCACACGGGGCGACATGAACAGCTGCTGAACGATCTGGCGGCCCATGTCGTGGTCCTTGCCCACGCGCGAGATCACCATGGCGGCTGCCACCGAAATCAGCAGGCCGGGAATCTGTGCCACCAGCGCATCGCCAATGGCCAGCAGGATGTAGCTGTCTGCGGCCTGCTTGGCCGACAGGTCGTGTTGCAACACACCAATGGCGAAGCCGCCAATGATGTTGATGAGCAGGATCAGGATGCCCGCCACGGCGTCGCCGCGCACGAACTTGGACGCGCCGTCCATGGAGCCGAAGAAGTTGGCTTCTTCCGCCACTTCGGCGCGGCGACGCTTGGCTTCTTTTTCGTCGATCAGGCCGGCATTCAGGTCGGCATCCACCGCCATCTGCTTGCCGGGCATGGCGTCCAGGGTGAAGCGCGCCGACACTTCGGCAATGCGCTCAGCGCCCTTGGTGATCACCACGAAGTTGATCACCACGAGGATCGCAAACACGATCAGGCCGACGGCGAAGTTGCCGCCGATCAGGAAGTGGCCGAAGGCCTCGATCACTGCACCGGCAGCACCCGGGCCCTGGTGGCCTTCGAGCAGCACCACGCGCGTAGAGGCCACGTTCAGCGACAGGCGCATCAGTGTGGTCAGCAGCAGCACCGAAGGGAATGCCGCGAAGTCCAGCGGACGCAGCATGTACGCCGCCACCATCATCACCATCAGCGCGACGGCGATGTTGAGCGTGAAAAATGCATCCAGCAGCCACGGCGGGATGGGTAGCACCATCAGCGCCAGAATCGCCACCACCAGCAGCGGTGCCGACAGGCCCTGCAGGGCGCTGGCATTGGTGCCCGCCCATTGCTGCAAAGACTTTACGGAGGTGTTCATACGGCAGCACCTTGCACCGTGGTGCGGTTCAGCGGATCGAGTTCAGGCGGCACGAAAGGCTCCACCAGGCTGTCGGGCATGCGGCCTTCGCCACGCAGGGCCGCCTTGAGGCGGTACACATAGGCCAGCACCTGGGCCACGGCGGTGTAGAGCGTCGCGGGGATGGCCTGGTCCAGCTCGGCATGGGCATACAGCGCACGGGCCAGCATGGGCGACTGCAGCACGGGCACGTTGTGCTCCTTGGCCACGTCGCGGATCTTCATGGCGATGAGGTCGGTGCCGCGCGAGATGACCTGGGGCGCACTCATGGTCTTCTCGTCGTATTTGAGGGCCACGGCGTAGTGAGTGGGGTTCATCACCACAAAGTCGGCCTTGGGGACGGCGCCTACGCTAGCCCGGTCGGCGATCTCGCGCTGCTTCTGGCGGATGCGGCCCTTGGTGTGGGGGTTGCCGTCAGACTCCTTGTGCTCCTGCTTGACTTCCTCGTGCGACATCTTCAGTCGTTCCTTGAAGAAGAACGCCTGCAAAGGCACATCCACCAAGGCTGCCAGAAACACGACCAGCAGCAACAGGCTCATGCCCGAGGTCAGCCAGTCTGCAATCTGGCGAATGGCCAGCGGCGAGGGCTGCAGCACCAGCATGGCGACCGTTTCGAGGCTGTTGCCCAGGAACTTCCAGGCCACGTAGGTCAGGATGGCGGTCATCAGCACCATCTTGGCCACGTTGGCCATCTGCTGCTTGGAAAACAGGTTGGCCAGTCCGGAGATCGGGTTGAGTCGGTTGAACTGCGGTGTGATGGGCTTGGCACTGAGAATCCAGCCGCCCGCCCCGATGGCGCTGATCAGCCCCGCAGCGCTGGTGAGGGTGGCAAACACCGTGCTGGCCACCAAGCCCACGATGACCATGTCCTGCAGCCGCGAGAGCATGGTGCCTGGCGCCATCACCGTGGCCGCATTGAACGCCAGCTGCTGGCTCATGGCCCACTGCATGCGGTCCATCAGCTGTGGGGCCAGCAGCAGCGTGCATGCGGCGCCCGCGCCCAGGATGGCCAGGTGCGACAAGTCGCGCGAGCGTGCCCCTTGGCCGTCTTCGCGCGCCTTTTGCAGCTTGCGTTCTGACGCGGGGAGGCTTTTTTCTTGGCTGGATTCCATGGTGGCATGACGGCTGGTGTCATGCCATTGTCGTGAGCGACCTGGAAATCTAAAGGCTGATAAGGGGGCTGCGGCCCCCTCTTTTCGGTGGTGCCTGGGGTGTGTCTAGTGGCGGCTCTGTGTCTGACCCACGCTGTGGATTGCTGTCATTCTTTTCAAAATGATAGCAATCAGGCCATATTGCACTAGCGCTGTAGGGCTGCCGGACTGGAAGCGGAGCGTCAGAAGCCCAGACTGGCCAGCAGGTCGTCCACCTGGGACTGGTCGGTGACCACGTCGGGGGTGTTCTCCGGGTCCACCACCGGGCCCTGAAGATGCGCTGCGCGGACGGGCTCGGCGGGCACCTGGGCGCTGGGCGGAGCCGTCTGGATGAGCAGTTGCACCAGCTGCTCTTCAATGGTGGCTGCCAGGTTCACCACGCGTGCAATCACCTGGCCGGTGAGGTCGTGAAAATCCTGCGCCATCATGATTTCGGTGAGGTGCGTGTCGGCCTCCTTGGTCACGCGCTCCACGTCGGTCAGAAAGTTGAAGATCTCGCCCTTGGCCACGGCCGCCACCGGGTCCGCCACCAGCGAGTTGACAACCCGGCGCGTTTCCGCCGCAATGTAGTCGTGCTGGGCCTTGGCCTGTTCGACGCGGTTGAGCACCTTCTCTGCCGCTTCTCCCGTCAGGCGGGCGATATAGGAAAGTCGGCTCTGCGCGTCGGGCAGCTCGCCCATGGAGCCGCGCAGCTTGTCGGCATAACCCAGCTCGTTGAGCGAATCGTGAAGCTGACGTGTCAGCAGGCCAATCTTGTGATGAACATCGGCAGGCTGGCTGTTGTCCGGTGTGTCGTCCATGGCGTCATAACCCCATCTTCTTCAGAATCAAGGTCACTTTCTCTTCCAGAGTTGCCTTGGTGAAGGGTTTGACGATGTAACCCGCAGCGCCTCCCTGGGCGGCGGCAACGATGTCTTCCTTGCGGGCTTCGGCGGTCACCATCAGGACGGGCAGGTGTTTGAGCTTGTCGTCCTTCTTGATCTCGGCCAGCAGCTGGAAGCCGTTCATGTTGGGCATGTTGATGTCGGTCACCACAAAGTCAAACTTGCTGTTGCGCAGCTTGTTGAGTGCGGCGACACCATCCTCGGCCTCGTCGGCGTCTGCAAACCCACTCTCCTTGAGCAGGTTGCGAACGATGCGTCGCATGGTGGAGAAGTCGTCAACGATCAAAAAACGAAGGGCTGTGGTCACTTGGGACCCTTTCAGTCGAGATTTACTGTAAGCATTGTCATGGGTGGCAGGTTTGGTGACAAGTCGTAACTGTTACCTGCTTGGGGGGGGATTTTCCCGCTTTTCCGTCAACAGTTCTGTGGACGTGATTTCAGGAATCCCTTTGCCCATGAGCCGTTCTTCGGCCTCCCGGGTCAACACCGTGATGGTGATGCGCCGGTTGGAGGGGGAGCGTGGGTTCTTGGGGTCCAGCAGATCACTGGCGGCCAAGCCCACCACGCGGCCCAGTTTAGCGTCTGGCATGCCAGCAGAGACCAGTTCCCGCCGCGAGGCGTTGGCGCGATCTGCCGATAGCTCCCAGTTGCTGTAACCCTTTTCGCTGTTGCCATAAGGTACGGCGTCGGTGTGGCCTGCAAGGCTGATGCGGTTTTCGACGCCACCGAGGGCTGCGCCAATTTCGCGCAGGATGTCGCGCATGTAGGGTTTTACCAACGCGCTACCGCTGTCGAACATGGGGCGGTTCTGGTCGTCGATGATCTGGATCTGCAGCCCGTCGGGCGTGATGTCGATGCGGATCTGCGACTTGTACTCATTCAGGCGCGGGTTCTCGGTGATCAGCGCATCGATCTTGGCCTCCAGGGCCTTGATGCGTTCCTGGTCCTGCTTGGCGCGTTCGGCCCGTGCGGCATCGATGCTCATGCGGCGCTGCTTGGCTTCTTCCACATCGGAGCGGCGCACCTGGCCATGCACCTTGGCCAGATCGTTGCCGCCACCGGGGATGACGCTGGAGCTGTTGCCTGCACCGTCGCCTCCGGTCATCGCCACTTTGAGCGGCGAAGCGAAATATGCCGCAATGCCCTGCAGCTCACCTTTGGCCGTGGAGCCCAAAAGCCACATCAGCAAGAAGAACGCCATCATCGCCGTCACGAAGTCGGCATAAGCGATCTTCCAGGCGCCACCATGCACCGCGTGGCCGCCTTTCTTGACGCGCTTGATGATGATGGGCTGGAGCTTCTTTTCTGCCATGGTGGTGGTGGGGCGTTACGGCGCGGCTACTGCATTCGCGGCAGCTGCTACTTCTTGCCCTTCACGTGTCCTTCCAGCTCCGAGAAGCTGGGGCGTACATTGGAGAACAGCACCTTGCGGCCAAACTCAATGGCGGTGGCCGGGTTGTAGCCCTGCATGCTGGCGAGCAGGGTGGACTTGATGCACTGCAGTTCCTTGGCGGCGTCCTCGGTCTTTTGCTCGACGAGTCCACCCAGGGGCTCGACCACGCCGTAGGCCAGCAAAATGCCCAGGAACGTCCCCACCAGCGCCGAGCCGATCATCCCACCCAGTACAGAGGGCGGCTGCCCCACTGAGCCCATGGTGTTCACCACGCCCAGCACGGCGGCCACGATCCCGAAGGCGGGCAGGGCGCCTGCCAACCGGGCCAGCGCTGCCACGGGAGCATGGGCCTCCTGGTGGTGGGTATCGATTTCGCTGTCCATCAGCGCCTCGATCTCGTGGGAATTGAGGTTGCCCGACACCATCATCCGCAGGTAATCGGTGGTGAATTCGATCACATGGTGGTCGCTGCCCACCGTGGGGTATTTCTTGAAGATCTCGGATTCGTGGGGCGCTTCCACATCCTTCTCAATGGCCATCAGCCCCTCTTTGCGGGCCTTCTGCAGGATGTCATAGAGCATCGCCATCAGCTCCATGTAGCGCTCTTTCGTGTATTTGGAACCCTTGAGCGCCATCGGCAGTGCGGCCAAGGTGGCCTTGATCACCTTGGGCTGGTTGTTCACCACAAACGCGCCCAGTGCGCCGCCCAAAATGGTGATGATCTCAAACGGCAGTGCCTTGAGAATCACGCTGATATTGCCTCCGTGCATGATGTACACACCGAAGATGCAGCCGAGGCAGACGACGTAACCGATGATGACAAACATGTTTGAAAAGGAAGGTTCAGCCTGAGTGACCGGTACGGTCCGCAGACTATGTCCAACAATGACTTTAACTTTAATGTACTCCAGCCCCTCTGGCGCTGATGCCGCCATTTGGCGGCCGACTACCGTTTTTTCCGGTCCGTCCGGCGGGCGTTGGCGGCGCAGGCAGCCGGCTCCGCTAGGGGTATCTCTGAAAATGCTCCTCTATTGATAGCTGTGGGTTAATGAAATGCCTTGGCGGAGGGGTAATTCAATTCGTAAAGGGCATTTCAATCCGTCCAGGCGCGATACCAGTCCTTGAGAGGGACCCCGCGCAGCATCCAGTGCGCGGCCACCTGTTGCTGCAACGCCGCGCCTTCCTGTCGGGCGGCGGGCAGATCGGCCAGCCGCTCGCGGAGGGCGGTGACCCAGTCCTTGAACCGGTTTCGTACACGCCGCACCGGCAAGTCGTCGCCCTGGTAGGGCAGGACGTCGGAGCAGACCACGGGCACGCCGCACCAGCCGTATTCGAGCAGCCGAAGGTTGGATTTGCACTCGTTGAAGGCGTTGGCCTCCAGGGGGGCAATCGCCAGGTCCCAGCCTTGGGTCACCGCCATGAGCTGGTGTGAGTACTCCAGCGTTGGCACGCCCACGTAGTAGGTACTCACGTAGGGGCGCAGCGCGGGAGGGCACATGCCAAAGAACACCCACTCCACTTCGTCGGCCAGTTCGCGCACCACGTCAGCAACCATCTCCAGGTCCCCCAGGTGCCCCGCCCCCCCGGCCCAGCCAACGCGCGGCTTGCGGGGCAGGGCGCCGTCCACGGGCGGGCGCACGGGCGGCGCGCTGCCCCACATGCGCGGGGGCAGCCGGTTGGGGGCCACGCGCACCTCTGCGGCGTGGGGGCCGAGCGCCTGTGCCAGCGGCTCGGTGGACACCACAAGCCGGTCGCACAGACCGATGCCCTTGAGAATGCGCCCGCGCAGGTCCTTGGGCATGTCCTGGTGGTGGATGCTCTTCACGGGCACCTGGGCCATGTGGTCGTCCACTTCGTAGATGGTGCGCACCCCGGGTACGGCACGGGCGGCTGCAAGGGCGGCCAGGCCGGCTTCGGTGTAGGGACGCTGGAAGACCAGCGTATCCGCTCCAGTGCGCAGCAGCAGGTGGGTGGGCAGCAACTCGGGCGAGGGCGCGCCGGTGCACAGCCCGGCATCGCGCATGGCGGCCAAGGGCTGCAGGATGCGGTACTGGCCGCACCCGGTGGCATCGGCCGCGAAGACAGCAATGTGGTGCGGCGTCAGGCCCTGCAACGGGTCGGGCCGCAGCACGGTGCGGGTTTCGATCTCGTAATTGCGCTCCGACAGCGAAAGGTGGGGGCTGTAGTGCGGGTCGTGTGCCACCCATGCGGGCCAGCGGGCATAGAAGGCCGCCTGCTCGGCAGAAAAGCGCTCCTGCTTTTGCTCCTGGGTCTTGCCCTCCACGGCGGCGCGCTGGCTGGCGCTACCCTCGTGCAGCAGGGTGGCCAGGGGCGTCCAGACAATGCGCCGGCCCGTGGTGCCAATGCGCAGGCAGAAGTCCACGTCGTTGTAGCTCACGCCGAACTGCGCCTCGTCCAGCCCGCCCACTTCGTCGTACACGGCCCGGGACACCAGCAGGCAGGCTGCAGTGACGGCCGAGAAGTCCTGCGTGAGCTGGGCGCGCCCCTGGTAGCCCGGCTGCTCCCCGGGCAGCCCCAACAGGGGGTGGTCCGCCGGGCCGCACAGGCCCAGCACCACCCCAGCGTGCTGCACGCGCCCATCCGGGAACAGCAGCCGCGCGCCCACGGCGCCCACGCCTGGCCGCAGCCCCTGGCGCACCAAGTGCGTGAGCCAGTCGGCCTGGAGCGCGGCCGTGTCGTTGTTGAGCAGCAGCAGGTATTCGCCCCGCGCCTCGCGCGCCGCCAGGTTGTTCATGCGCGAGAAGTTGAACGGACCGGGGGGGCGCAGCACACGGATGCGGTCGGGCATCACGCCTTCGAGCCCCGCCAGAAAATCGCGCGCTTCGGCCGTCTGGCTGTCGTTGTCCACCACCAGCAGCTCAAACGCGGGGTAGGCTGTTTTGGCCAGCAGCGACTCGATGCAGCGGCTGAGAAAGGGCAGCTGGTCCCGCGTGGGGATGATGATGCTCACCAGCGGCGTGCGGGGCAGCGGCGGCAGCAGGTGGAAACTGCCGGGCAGCGGGCCTTCGAGCACCTGGCTGCCGGGCTCTGCCTGCGCGGCATGTTCGGCCAGTTGCTGGGCCATGGCCTGCCACGTGGCGCTGTCGGTGGCGAAGACCGCGGGCTCGGCGGTCGTGAGGTGCAGGGCCGGCACAGGCACGGGGAGGAAGGCGGCGGCGCCCCGTTCCCGCAACGCAGCCAGCGCCAGTCCATAGGCAAAGGCCAAGCCGAAGCGGGTTGCGCCTCGCGCCTGCGCCAGATGTTCTGCCAGCCAGCCCGTGCGTACCGCCAGCGCCCGGCCCATGTAGGCGCAGGAGAGCAGCAGGTCCTGGTTGAAGGCGGGCTTCAGGCAGGGTGCGCCCAGGTGGCCGCCTGCATCGCGCTCATCGTGGTCCAGGTAGGCAATGAGCGCGGTGTCTGGCGCTGCCGCCAGCGCGCGGGCGAGCTGGGCCAATGCATCGTGCGCCAGTGTGTCGCCAGCGCACAGGCACAGCGTCCAGCCGCTTCCCCCCAGCCCATCTAGGAGTGCAGTAAGCGGTTCGCCTGGGGTTATGGCCGCAATCCGGTTGGCCGGCCGCAGTTGTGCGGCCAGCGACGCGCGGGTGGTGGCCATGCCGGCCGGGCCATCGGCACTGTCGCTCACCGCCACAGCCAGCACCACGCCGACGCCCGCAGCCCTTAGGGCGGGCAGCAGCGCATCATCCGATGCCGCAGAGACGTCTTCCAGCCAGCGCACGTATTCCGAAGGCGGTGCGCTTTCCCCTGCCAGCGCGCGCAGTTCGTCTTCTGGCCGCTGCAGCACGCGGCGGGTCGCCTCCAGGTAGGCGCGGCCCCAGCGGGCGTCGGGCTCCAGGGTGCAGCCCTCGCCCCACTCGTTCCAGGCGTTCACGAAGACCAGGCGCTCATCGCCCTCAAACTCGTCCAGCGTGCGGCCTACGGCCTGGCCCAGCCAGTCTTCATAAGCGTCTGGATTTGCCCCCACAAACAGGGTGGCACCGCCGCGCCGGCGGCGGGCGCTGTTGTCCCAGCCCGGCAGCAGGCCATGGAAGCGCTTGTAGTGCGGGCGCGGCCGCGTCAGCCAGGTGTGGGCCAGTTTGCCGTAGTCGCCCACGCGGGCATCCGGGTCGGCCAGCAGATTGGGCGGGCTGTCGGGCGGCAGGGTGGCGGCATGGACCTGGTGCGGTGGAAACTCCGCGGCTGCGTCAAAACCGTGCTCCGTGGGGTCGATGGGCACAAAGCTCTCCACCGCCACCAGGTACACCTCGCCCACGCCCAGCTCGCGCCAGGCGTCGCGCCAGGCGGCGGTGGTTTCGGCCAGATCGGGAATCACGTCCGTGCGGTAGACCAGCAGCACCGGCCGGCCGTCGATGCGCACGTAGCGCGGATCGGCGAAGTAGCGCGCCAAATCGCCGGCGAAGCGCCCGTGCAGGCCGGGGGCGTAGGACTGCTGCATGAGAACGTCGTGCTCCCCGCCGTCCCAGCGGCGCGTCCAGTTCTCGTTGGCCCAGCACAGGCAGAAGGGGAGGTCGATCTCGGGGTGGGCCAGCAGCTGGTCCACCGGCTTCTCCAGCAGGCGGCGGCCGTCGAACCAGTAGTAGTGGAAACAGAACCCATGCAGGCCGTGCTCGCGCGCCAGGCGCGCCTGGGCCGCCAGCACCTCGACCGAGGACAGGTCGTAGTAGCCGAGTTCCGTGGGCACGAACGGCTGGGCGTGGCCTTCGAAGAGCGGCTGCCCGGCGCGCACGTTGTCCCACTCGGTGAAGCCGGCGCCCCACCATGCGTCGTTTTCGGGGATCGCGTGGAACTGCGGCAGGTGGAAGGCCAGTACGCGGGGGCGCTGGCTGGGCCGCGGGCGGGCTGCCTCCAGCGCCTGCTGTGCCGCCATGTTGTCGGCCAGCTGGACCAGCAGGGTGTCGATGCGCTCGCAGCGTGCCGCGGTAGCCTGCGCGTCGGGGACGATGCGGGGCAAAGTGGCCGCCTTGGCGTACAGCACTTCGATGCTGTGGCGGAAGGTGTCGTCGGCGTAGTACAGACGAACCGCCGCCCGGCCGAAGCTGCCGCGCCACTCGCGCAGGTTGGCATCGCACAGCAGGCGGTGGATGTCCGCCGCGTAGGCCTCGGGTGTGGACCAGAGGTAGAAATCCGCCGGAATGCAGTCGAACTCCAGCGAGAAGCCCGTGCCGCGCCAATCGGCGGGTGCATAGCGGACGATAGGCTTGCCCAGCGCAGCGGCCTCCAACACGGTGGTGGGCGAAGACAGCGGTACCGAGTCCACATACACGTCGCAGGCGTGGTAGCAAGCGGCCAGGTCGGGCTCCGGCAAGTAGCCCGACAGGTGCACGCGCCCGGCAAAGTGTTGCAGGAAGGACTGCCAGAAGGGTGCTTCGGCCACCCCCACCACCAGCAGATGGGCGTCGGGGTGTTGTTCCAGCACGGGCGTGAGCAGTGCCGCCAGATCGGTGCCCTCAATGGGCCAGTATTTGAACGGGGAGCCCGCCGACAGCAGCAGCGGCGCCTCGGCCGGAATGCCAAAGGCCGCGCGAACGTCGAGCCCTGAGGGGTGTTCGAGCCGCGAGAAGTCCATGGGCAGCAAGGCCCAGCCGATGTGCGCGCGCGCAATGCCCCGGCGGTGCTCCAGCACCATGGTGGCCGTGTTGATGGCCAGTGTGGAAATGCCCACGCCCAGCCAGAACACGTGCGAGGCATGGTCCATGGCCAGCACCGGTGGTGCGTTGCGCACGGCGGGCACAGCGGTGCAGGGCAGCACGTCGTGCGGGTGGGTTAGCAGCACCACCTGGTCTGCCTGGGCCACCAGATCCCGCAGCGCCACGGCACGCCCCAGCCAGGAGGGGGCGTCGAGTTGCACGATGTGCACCCGGCCGGCCTGCGCCAGCGCCTGCAGCTGTTCGGGCAGCGGGCGGCCTTCCTGCTGCGTGAGCACCAACGTGTGCTGCGAACCCGTGTCGATGCCAACCCAGCGCCAGGCAATGCGGCTGTGGCCGCCCACGGCGTGCACGCTGGTGAGCACGGTCAACACGCGGCGTGGCGTGGTGGTTGCCCCTGGCGGCGGTGCGTGTTCGGCCGCCGGCAACGCCTGCCCGACCTGCGCCAGCAGCGATTCCAGGGCGGGCGAGGCGAACAGGCCGCTGTGCCGCATCCAGGCGCCGTGGGCGCAGTCGCTGGCAGCTTGCAAAGCGGCCTCAAGGTCGCCCTCGGCGATGCGCTGGCGCACCTGGTCCAGGGCCGCGGCAAAGGCGTCGTGGTTCGCGGCAACCCGTGTTGCCAGAAGGTGGGCTTGGGCCCCGTCGGCCGGTGTGGAGCCGGGGAGGAGGTCGGTCGCGTTACTTGTGGAGGCCATAGAACTGCTTCACGGCCGTTGCCACCACCCTCACATCCTCATTGCCCATGCTCGAATACATGGGCAGGCGCAGCAGCCGTGCGGAGATGTCCACCGTGACGGGCAGTTCGCCGTGCGCGCGGCCGAAGCGGCGGCCTGCGGGCGCGTCGTGCAATGGCACATAGTGGAAGACCGCATGGATCTGCTGCGCGCGCAGATGCGCCATGAGGGCGGCGCGTTCTTCGGCAGAGCGGCACAGCATGTAGAAGATGTGTCCGTTGGCCCGCTGGGATGTGGCCGCGGGCAGCATGGCGAGGTGCTCTTCTTCGAGCGGGCGCAGCAGCTGCACATATTTTTCGTACAACGCGCGCCGGTGGGCGTTGATGCGCTTGGCGTGTTCCAGCTGGGCATACAGGAAGGCCGCAGTCAGCTCGTTGGGCAGGAAGGACGAGCCCACGTCCACCCAGGAGTACTTGTCCACCTCGCCGCGGTAGAACGCTTTGCGGTTCGTGCCCTTTTGCCAGATGACTTCGGCGCGCTCGGCCAACGCAGGGTTGTTGACGAGCAGCGCGCCGCCCTCGCCGCTGATCACGTTCTTGGTTTCGTGGAAACTCAGGCAGCCCAGGTCGCCAATGGTGCCCAGCGCCGTGCCTTCGTCGTGGGCGAGGATCGCCTGGGCGGCATCCTCGATGAGCAGCAGGCCGTGCCGCTGGCAGATGGCCCTGATCACCGCCATGGCGCACGGAACGCCCGCGTAGTGCACCGCCACGATGGCCCTGGTGCGCGGTGTGATGGCCTGCTCGATCAGTGTCTCGTCGATATTCAGCGTGTCGCGCCGGATGTCCACGAAGATCGGCACCCCGCCACGCAGCACAAAGGCATTGGCGGTGGACACAAACGTGAACGAAGGCATCACCACTTCGTCGCCCGCGCCGATGTCGGCCAGGATGGCCGCCATCTCCAGCGCCGTGGTGCACGAAGTGGTCAGCAAGGCCTTGTGGCAGCCCAGGTGTTCCTCCAGCCATTCCTGGCAGCGCCGGGTGAAAGCGCCGTCTCCCGCGATGGAGCCGTTCATGACGGCCTGGGCAATGTAGAACAGCTCCTTGCCGACGATGAAGGGCTTGCCAAAGGGGATGGGCGCGTGGTCGTGTGGCTGCATGAGGTATGTCGGTTCAGGCGCGGGCATGGCCGTAGCGGTACATGTCCAGCATTTCAGGGGGAATGCCCCAGTCTATGGCACCGACCTCGTCGTGCAACCTCTCTACTTGGTCGCGCAGCATCTGGGCCACCTGCTCGGGCATGCGGCTTTTCGCGGGCGAAAAGCCATGCTGGTACGCGGCGCTCAACTGGTGCCGCACGGCCTTCTCCACCGCCTGCTCGCGCGTGAGCAGGCGCAGGGGAGCGCGTTCCGGCGCGAAGCTTGCGAAGCGCTCGTCCACGGCCTCGCCATGCAGCAGTGCCGCCATGTACTGCGAAATAACGGGCGCCAGATGAAATCCGTCGCGTTTGGTGCCGGTGGCGACCAGCAGGTTGGGCAGTGATGTGCGGCCCAGTAGCGGGTAGGTGTCCTGGCTGGTGGGACGCCAGCCCACGTTCACGCGGACCAGGCCAGCGCGATAGAAATTGCGGTTGATCTGCTCCATGCTCGCTTTGAGCAGGGCTTCCACGCTGCCGACACGACCGTGGTGCACGGGCGTGGGCGAGGTGAAGTTGCTGGCGCCGACGAGGATGCGCGACCCGCGGGGAACCGGTGGGACCGTGTAGTAGGGCACGCTGTACACGCCGCAGGCCAGGCCCCGGTTGGGCGTTCGGATGCAGTGCGTGTGCGGGTGCTCGGGGCTGTCCAGTTCCAGCGACACCCCCACGCCATAGAAGATGCGCTGCACGGGCAGGCCCAGCTGGCTGCGCGCCAGCACATCGGTGGCACTGGCGCCGGTGGCCAGCAGGAACCAGTCGCCTTCCACGCGCGTACCGTCGGCCAGCACGGCGGCCGCGATGGCCGCCCCCGACGCGCTGGCCTCCAGCCGGTCCACGCTGGCGTCCTGGAAGCGCACCCGGGCATCGCGCCGCAGGATGGCGTCGAGCTTCTCCAGCATGAGGCGGGGGTTAGCCCAGCCTTCGCCAGGGATGTAGACCGCCCGGGTGGCACGCTGGCGCTGTTCGGGTGCGTAGTTGGGGATGTCGCGCGGCGACACCAGCGAGTGCGGTTCGTTGAAGTCGCGCAGCGCCTGCACGATGGCGTCGAAGTTCTCGTCGTCCAGGTCGTCGGCGGCGTTGTTGTTGACCACATAGGTGCCGCTGGTGATGCATCCACCGCAGTTGAAGCCCTGGCAACCCTGGCAGCCGGCTGGCAGGGCCGCGCCAGCAGCGGCGATCAGAGCGCGCTCGAAATCCGGCCACATCTGTGTAGCGAGGTGGCTGAGTTCGAAGCGGTACAGGTCCAGGGGGTGGTCCAGCGATCCGGCCTCGATTTCGGCAAAGGAATTGAACATGGCCGCGGCGGCCAGCGTGGCGGAGCCGGGCCTTGCGAAGCGGCCCACGATGGTCAGCGTGTCGGTGGATTGTGCGGTCCAGCGCTGCACCAGCCGGAAGGCGGTGCTCAGCGCGACGATGCCATTGCCGAGGACGACGGTGTGCATGGGGCGTGGCTCAGGCCTTGCGTGCGTAGCACAGGCCAGGGTAGGTGGCGGCGCGATGCAGCGTGTGGGCTCGCCCGTGCAGGAACTGCTCGGCGTACGCGCGCCCTTCGGCCACGATGGCATCGCGCGTCAGCTGCCAGAAGGCGACGATGCCGCCGGGCACCAGGCGGTCCCAAACCTGTGCCAGGGCCTGGCGGGTGGGGTCGTACGTGTTCACGTCGAAGAACGCCAGGGCCACGAACTCGTTGGGATGCTGGGCAAAGAAGTCCGGCAGGGTCTGCCGGCAGTCGCCAGCGATCACGCGGTGCTTGCCATGGTTCTGCCCCATGGCATTGCAGCGCTCGTGCACCGTCAGCAACTCGGTCAGGTATTGGGCATAGTCGCCGCCCACGGCGTAGGTGCCCTCCGTATGGGTGGTGCTGGCGCGGTCGGAGTCGGAGAAGCCGGCATAGCCCTCAAAGGTGTCGAAGCACACGATGCGCCGCGTGAAGTGCAGGGGCTCGTGGATGGCGCGCAGGTTCTCGCACAGCACGGCGGTCTGCCCGCGCCAGGTGCCTATGTCCAGAATGCAGCCCGGAATGTCCACGATCTGCCGGTAGATCCCATCGATGGCGAGGATGCGCGCCAGCAGCGATCCGCGCAGGAAAAGGCCGAGCGAGCGCTCTTTTTCCTCGGGCGTGGCGCGGTAGTCTTGCAGCATGCCGAAGAGTTGCTCGCGTGCCGCCAGGCTATCGCTGTTGGAATATGTGAGCGCCGACGACTCGTGGGTCGCGTGGCTGGCAGTGGAGGTGGGAGAGGGCATAGCGGGCGAAGGCTCAGACAAAGCTCAGGTGGGCGCGCTGGTCGCCGCGCACCAGACGGGCGGCGGGCAGCAGCTGGGCGGGAATATCGACAAACGCGACGTCGGAATTCACCAGGCTCCAGTGCAGCGCCTGCTCCAGCAGGCTGCCTTTGCGCGCGAGGATGACGTCGGACCAATCGGTGTTGGTGATGGCCACGGGCGTGAAATCGCTGCGCTTGAGGAAGTTTCCCACCGCCTCCAGCACGCCGAGGTTCTGGCGCAGGCCGGCGTCGCTGAAGCAGCAGTCATTGAGCATGAAAGCGCCGTTGGCGCCCACCAGCTCCTGGTAAAGCATCAGGTCGCGCAGCACATATTCATATTGGTGGCTGGCATCGACGTAAATCAGGTCATAGGGCGCACCCTGGTTGAGCTGGCGTACGGCGGGCAGGGCATCTGCCGTGGGCGAGCGCACGACGGACACGCGGGGTTCTGCGGTAAAACGCTGCTGGCATCCGTCGTGCAGCCGGTCCCAGGTAGCTTGCTCCCAGGTGGGGCCACCAAAATAAAAGTCGTAGGCCTCAGGCGGGTCGATCCAGGAGGGCAGGGGGTCGAAGGGACAATAGTCGCGGTTCGACGCCGTGCTCCAGCTGTCCACCAGCACCAGCTGCGCGGGGTCCAGACGCTGCAGCAGCTGCTGGGCGTTGTCTCCCTTGCACACGCCCAGCTCCACCACATGGGGCTGTACCTGCAGGGCGCGGAAACCATGCTGCAGCACCGAGTACATCAGGTTGCGATCGATGTCGCAGACTTTCATGCGTTTCCTTCTCAATCGGCGGGCCCGGAAAAAGCCGCATCCTTGCGCACGATGATCGTGAAATCGTAAAGATCATAGTCATGCAAAAGCGCGACATTCCGGGCGTATTTCCGTTTGCACCAGTCAAAGAGCCACAGCGGATCGGCGTAATAAAGGTCGGGCCGCATGCGGTCGGGATCTGAATACCGGGTCAGCGCATTGAAGGCAAAGCCCAGCTGGCTGTGCGTGTTCAGGTCGTCCAGCACACTGAGGATGAACTCCTGCCAGGCCGCCTCGGGCACCTGGCCGCGCACGTTGAAGAGACCGCTGGCGACCGCGTAGTCCGCCACGCGGGGGCATCTGCTGCCCACAGCGAACGCGCCCTGCGCGCCGTGGCGCTGCCGAGCCGCGTCCACCATGTCCGGCACCAGGTCGATGCCCAGGTAGTCGACCGGCTCACCCGCAGCACCCAGGTGGTCCAGCAGGGCCCCGTACCCGCAACCCAAGTCGTTGAGCGAGGGGGGCGATGCACGGGCGCGGCTCTGAGGCAGGAGTTTGCACAGTTGTTCAAAGCGCAATGCCTGGGCGCGCGCGTGGCCCCAATCGACGCCGTTCGGAACGGGGCCGTGGGCGCGGAACTTGTCCTCGTAATAAGTGCGGGTAGCGGCGATGGGACTGTTCATGGGGCTGCGGGCGCTGGTCGATCCAGGTAGCGTACTGCCTGGGCGCCAGTGTTCATCAGCAGATCCACCGCGCTCACGTGGTGATCGAACGGGCCGTGGAGCTGGGGATACGGGGGGTAGCCTGCGTAGTCAAACTCTTGCACCGCGATACCGGCCTCTTTAAAAAGGTGCTCGTCCAGGTAGCTTCGCGCAGCGGGGCCGGTTAGATACGTGGTCGCCCCCAGTGCCTGGCACAGGTGCACCAGATTTTCCGTGCGGCCCGGGCAGCGGCCCAGGGTGGATGAGTCCACCAACGGAGTATGCACACCCAGCAGGTCGGCCACGCCGCGCAGCAGTAAGGCGTTGACCTGAGACAAGTGCGTAAGGCCAGCGCAGCGGGCATACAGCTCTGCGAGCGGCGGGCCCACGGTGTCGTAGTGCGCCGCCGCGCGGTAGTTCGCATGCAAGCTGGCCCAGTGCCGCGCATGCCAGAGCGGCTCTGCAATTTCCACCTCGCGGATCTGCTGCAGATAGCGGCTCTTGACCCGCACGGGCAGGGTCAGCCATTGCACGCCCTGGGGGGTCTTGATGCGGTTGCGGTTGCGCCAGTCGCGCTTGGTGTATTGCACGTCGTCATAAAGCACGAAGACGTCCGCCGCCCGCATGAGGTCGAAATACCCCTTCCAGGGAATATAGTTCGACTGAACGATGGCGACGGTGAGCGGCATGGTCGGGGGTGCGCCTGCGGGTGGGCACGCAGGGCCGGAAAAAGGTGGGGTGGCCTGCGAGGGGGTCGATTGTGCGGTATCTACGCCTGTCGCCGCGCTGCTAGCCCTTCAGGAGTGCCAGCACGCCCTGCGGGATCTGGTTGGCCTGGGCCACCATCGCCGTGCCGGCCTGTTGCAGGATCTGTGCCCGCGACAGGTTGGCCGTTTCGGCAGCGAAGTCCGCATCCAAAATGCGTGAGCGCGAGGCCGACAGGTTCTCAGAAGTAATGTTCAGGGCCGCAATGCTCGTTTCGAAGCGCGACTGCAAGGCACCGAGCTTGGCGCGCTCACTGCTAACAAAGGCCAGGGCGGAGTCCACGGTCTTAAGTGCTTCGGTGGCCTTCTTGAAGGTAGTCACGTCCAGGTCAGAGACCTTTTGCAGCGACGAGCCATTGTCGGTGAAGGCGTTGGAGGCCGTCACGTCAGTGGAGAAGGACTTGTCGGAGTCCAGCACCACATAGCCGCTGGTGAGGGAGTTGTCAGCAGTGGTGTCGGCCGCGAGAGTAACGGTGCCGGTAACAGCGGTGCCGTCGGCCTGCAGCTTGGTCACGTTAACAGCGCCGGCATTGGCCACCGTTGTATCTCCCACGCGGATATCGTTGCCCGTGGCGTTGGTCAGCACAATGGCTGTGCCCGTCGCGTTGAGCGAGGCAGTCACGCCTGTCTTGGAGGACTGTTCATTGATGGCTGCAATGCCTGCCGAGAGGCCATCGGCGCCGGTGGCGGCCGACAGGGTGAAGGACACGCTCTGGTCCGCACCGTTGTCGGAGCGCAACGCCAACGTGTAGGAGCCTGCAGCCGCAAACGTCACTTCCGCCTCTGTACGGGCCGTGGCATTCACGCCGGTAGTGGCGCCCGCCAGATTGATATTGTCGGCAATGGTCTTGGCGGTCTGGTTTGCCGCAATATTCACCGTAGCCGAGCCCCGCGAGCCGTTGATGACCACACTGCCCGAGGTGGTGCTGTTGGCGCCCCAGGCCGCGCCTGATGTGGGAGCGCCCGCGCCGTTGGCCGAGGTATTCTGGTTGTTGCCGTAGGTATTGGTGCGCAGGTTAGCCGTGGCTGCGATGATGGTTTGATTGGCGTTTGCGCCCACCTGGAACTGCGCAGTTCCAAAAGTGCCATCCAGCAATTTCTGGCCGTTGAACTCGGTGGTTTGGGAGATTCGGTCAAGTTCTGCCACCAACTGGCTGACTTCCTGTTGCAGGGCCTGGCGATCGCTGGCGCTGTTGGAGGCGTTGGCCGATTGCACCGCCAGTTCTCGCACGCGCTGCAGGATGTCGCCAGCGGACTTCATGGCGCCTTCCGTCACTTGGGCCAGGGAGATGCCGTCGTTCGCATTGCGGGCTGCCTGGTTCAGACCCCGGATCTGGCTGGTGAAACGCTCGGAAATGGCCAGACCGGCCGCGTCGTCCTTGGCGCTGTTGATGCGCAGGCCTGAGGACAGGCGCTGGATGGATGTGTTCAGCGAAGCCTGGCTGGTGCCAAGGTTGCGCTGCGCGGTCAGGGAACTGACGTTGGTGTTGATGGTTGCTGCCATGGCGACACTCCTTAGCGGAAGACGGTGTTGTTTGCCGGTTCAAGCGCGCCCCGTCCGGCTGTCAATAAGGGAACGATGGATGGATTGTGGAGAGCCTGCCTTGACTTATTGGGGCGATAAGCGGTCAAAAAGTCGCACAACTTGTGCGTTTGGCCCTCAAGTTTTCCGCACACCACCCGAAAACCATTGCAACGGACCGTAAGCGGCCCGCCGTTCACCGGATGCCATTTACAGGCGCTGGCGAACCCAGGAGGCCAGCATGGTGCTGGCGCCCAGGCTGGCGGCAACGCCATATTTACTCAGTTCTATCTGGAGATTTGCAATGGCTTCCACCATCAATACCAACGTCGCATCGCTCACCGCCCAGCGCAACCTCGGCACGAGCCAGTCGTCGCTGAACACATCCATCCAGCGCCTGTCCTCAGGCCTGCGCATCAACAGCGCCAAGGACGACGCGGCCGGTCTGGCCATTTCCGAGCGTTTCACCGGCCAGATTCGGGGCATGAACCAAGCGGTGCGCAACGCCAACGATGGCATCTCCCTGGCGCAGACGGCTGAAGGCGCGCTCAAGGCCTCCGGCGACATTCTGCAGCGCGTGCGTGAGCTGGCGGTGCAATCGGCCAACGCCTCCAACAGCGCAGGAGATCGTCAAGCCCTGCAGCAAGAAGTCTCGCAACTGGTTTCCGAACTGGATCGCATCTCGCAAACCACCGAGTTCAACGGCTCCAAGTTGCTCGACGGCACTTTCGGCACTCAGCAATTCCAAGTGGGAGCTAACGCCAACCAGACCATCACCGCCGCCACGGCCAACCTGCGCACCAATACCTACGGCAATAACCAGAACACTTCGGTCAACGGCGCGGGCGGTGCGGCTTCGGGCGCGGCCTGGGGTGCAAACAGCACGACTTCCGGCACGGTGGCCATCAATGGCTCGCTGGGCTCCAGCACGGTGAACATCGGTGCCAACCAGACCGCAAAGACCATTGCTGATAACATCAACGCCGTCAAGTCCAGCACTGGTGTAGGCGCCACGGCGCGTACCGATGCCGAAGTGACGTTTGGTGCTGCCGGTTCGTACACCCTGGCCCTGCGCTCGGACAACGGCGCGGACCTGAACGTGTCCTTCACGCTGTCTGCAGCCACTGGCGCCGATCCGCTGTCCGCCGCCGTAGCCGCCATCAATGACCAGTCGTCCAAGACGGGTGTAACGGCCACGGTCAATACTGCAGGCACAGCCATTGTGCTGACCAACGCCACGGGCAACGATATCCGCGTGGGAGATACAACGGTGGCCAATGCCGGCGCTGTTAACGTGACCAAGCTGCAGGCCGACGGCACCGCTGTTACCGGCACCGTTACTCTCGCGGCCGACACCACTGCTGACAACTCCCTCACCAGCGGCTATGTGGTGCTAGACTCCGACAAGTCCTTCTCCACTGACGTGACGGCCTCCAACGCCTTCACCGACAATGGCTCGTCGCTGCAAAAGGTCTCTGACCTGGACGTGACTACCTTCAAGAAGGCCACCGAAGCACTTAAGACCGTGGACTCCGCCCTGTCGTACGTGAGCTCCCAGCGCGCCAAGCTCGGTGCCTTGCAATCGCGCTTCGAGACCTCGATCGCCAACCTGCAAGTGACTTCGGAAAACCTGTCGGCCTCGCGCTCGCGTATTCTGGATGCCGATTTCGCTGCCGAAACGGCCAACCTGTCACGCTCGCAGATCCTGCAACAAGCCGGAACTGCAATGGTGGCCCAGGCCAACCAGTTGCCCCAAGGCGTGCTGGCTCTGCTGCGCTGATTGGCAGCAGGCATGGCCGCCACGGTGTTGCAGTGCCGTGGCAGGCCTTCGGCGGCGGCAAAATTTCTGTCGCCGCCCTTTCGTTTTTTGACCGGTAGGTGCCAGGGCTGCCGGATAAGACGGGTTTCCTGGTGTGAATACGGACGATGCTGGCGACCATTCGGCGCCATAATTTCCGTTGGACAGTTCAGGAGGTTTGTATGGCCACCATTTCATCCCCAGGCGTCGGCACCAGCGGCCTTGATGTCAAGAGCATCATTTCCCAACTGGTCGCGCTGGAAAAAAAGCCCTTGGACACGCTCAAGCTGCAGGCGGCCACGGTCAATACCAAGATCTCTGCCTACGGCCAGATCAAGTCGCTGGTGTCCACACTGCAGGACGCCGCCAGCAAGCTCACTAGCGTGACCGGCTGGAACGGCGTCAACACTACGTCTTCCGATTCCAAATATGTGTCGGCCGGTGCCGTGGGTGGCACCCTGCCCACCAGCTTCAGCGTGGAAGTGCAGAGCCTGGCCAAGGCGCAGGCAACAGCCTCGGCGGCCTTGCTGCCCGTGGGCGGCGCCCTTGGCGCAGGTACCCTGCGGCTGGAACTGGGCAAGTGGAGCGTGGCACCGGCCTCGTTCACGCCCAGCAGCGGCCAGCCGGTGGACATCACCATCACCGCCACGGACAAGCTCTCCGACGTAGCCAGCAAGATCAACGGTGCTAACGCGGGTGTGACTGCGTCCATCCTCACGGATGCTTCGGGCGAACGCTTGTTGCTGCGCAGCAAGAACACCGGCGCCGAAGCCGGTTTCCGCCTGAGTGTGATGGAGGGGGGCGATACGGACATCGCCAGCGCTGGCAATACCGACGCCACGGGGCTGTCGCGCCTTGTGGCCGGGTCCACGGTCACCCAGGCTGGGGCGGATGCCAAAGCCACCGTCAACGGCATTGCCGTTTCCTCGGCCACCAATACCTTTGCTTCCACTATTTCCGGTGTGACGTTCAAGGCCGAGCAGGTGACCACGGCCCCGGTGGAAATCACGGTGGCCAAGGATGACACAGCGGTGCAGAGCAACATCGACGCCTTTGTGAAGGCCTACAACGCCGTCAACCAGCTGCTGCAGGACGCCACCAAGTACGACGCGAAGACTAATTCTGCGGGTTTGCTGCAGGGCGACTCCACGGCTGTGGCGCTTCAGAACTCGCTGCGCAACGCCATCCAGAGCGTGACCAGTGGCGGCGGCGCCTTCAAGCGCCTGGCAGATGTGGGTATCACCCAGCAACTGGGCGGCGACCTGGCGGTGGACTCCGCCAAGCTGAGCAAGGCGCTCAAGGAGTCGCCGGAGGACCTCAAGAACCTGTTCCGCAACACGGGCGGCGGCTCTGCCGATGGCATTGCCGTGCAGCTCAAGGCGCTCACCACCGACCTGCTGTCCAACAAGAACACTGGTTTCTTCAAGTCGAAGGACGATACCTTGCAGCTGAGCCTCAAGCGCAATGTCGACGACCAGGCGCGGCTGCTGGACAAGGTGGATGCGTATGAAAAACGGATTACGCAGCGCTATAACGCTCTGGATAAGCAGATGAGCAGCCTGAACGGGCTCAATGCCTATATTGCCCAGCAGGTGACCGCGTGGAACAAGTCCGGCGGTTGATGAAAGGCTTCAGTTTTCTGGGTGCAAGCCGATAACTTAAGCAATACATCGGAAGGATGGTCAGCATGTTCAGCGCCTACAGCCCCCGCGCCGCCAACGCCTATCAGCGTATCAATGTCGAAACTAGCATGCACACGATGGACCAGCACCAGCTGGTCAGCCTGTTGTATGAAGGTGTGCTCAACGCCATCGCCACGGCGCGCGGCGCCTTGGCACGCGGCGACGTCCTCACCAAGGTGAACAGCATCTCCAAAGCCATCCGCATCATCGAAGAAGGGCTTTGCACGGCGCTTGATCGGGTGGACGGTGGTGAGCTGGCTGAGAACCTGGGGTTGCTCTATGACTATTGCCTGCGCCGTCTGATCCTGGCCAACGCCCGTAACGACGACGCCATGATGGCCGAGGTGATGCGGCTGATCGAGCCGGTGGCCCAGGGTTGGAACGAAATCAAGAAAAGCCAGGCCGCAGCCACGGCACAGGCGCCTGCCGCCAAGAACCAACCGATGCTGGCGGGGGTCTGAACCATGTCCCATATGCTCATTGACTACTACAAGGCGATTGAAGACAGCAGCGCCAAGATGCTGGAGGCTGCCAAGCTCAAGGATTGGGATGGTGTGGTGCGCTATGAAGGCGCCTGTGCAGTGCTGATCGAGCAACTGCGCTTCAAGTCGCAAGAGCACGAATTGCTGCCTGAGCACCGCCGTGAAAAGACCCGCATCATGCAGCGCATCTTGCGCAACGATGCGCAGATCCGCTGTCTGGCAGAGCCCTGGCTTGCGCAGTTTGAGCATCTGTTCGAGGGGCAGCCCCAGATGATGCACTGAGTGCGGGCAGCGCAACGCTCCCGGGCTGCTGCTGCCGTGTGCGACAGTGGCCTAGCTGTGAAGTTTCAATAGGTTGTACCCCGTGTTCATCCGGATTGGGTTTGAGAGACTGTAAGTCGCCAACCACCCAATCCGCTCAGGACACCCAACCAGATGAACAGCCATAAGCATGCCGACTCACCTTCACCCGTCGAATCGAGATGGTCAAACAGATGACCATGCAAGGCGCTACGAGCACGACGCGCCTGGAGGCCTGCTGCACATCGGTACCAAAAAGCTCGGGCGCATTGTCAGACCCAGCCATCGCGTGACGGGCAACCAGCGCGACTCGGTGGATGACGCTGGCTGGGAGACGCTGTTTGTGGCCATAGATGACCATGCCCGCATCGCCTTCACAGCCATGCGCCCAGACGAGAATAAGCACGAGGCAGTCGCATTCCTGCAGAGCGCCGTGGGGTACTACGCAGGCTTGGGTTTGGGTATCACGGATACTGACGGACAGCGACGCAGCGTTTCGATCAAAGGAATTCGCTGCAGCCTGCAAAGCTCTGGCGATTCAGCACAAGTTCGCCAGGCCGTACCGCCCGCAAACCAATGGCAAGGCCGAGCGGTTCACCCAGTCGGCACTACGCGAGTGGGCCTATGGCTGGAAGTATCAGAACTCAGCGCAGCGAACCCAAGCCCTGGCGAGCTGGCAGCACCACTACAACCGGCACCGACCGCGCAGCGGCATCGGAGCGATTGCCCCGATGGACAGGCTCATCCCCGCAAATAACCTCTTGACGGTTCACACCTTGCGGTCAAAGGTGGTTGCTTGTTAGGGCTGGGATGGCCGGACTAGCGGAGCACTGCGGTGAGGGGCGGTGCCGTCCAGTGGGGTGCCAAAGTGCGCGGTGCTGAACCTGTCGCTACTTCGACCGCCAAGCGCCTCTGGGTTAAAAAATGCACTAAATGTGCCTGAGGCGCTAGTGCAGCATGTCTTTGCTGCTATCAAAATATAGTTTCTTGTGTTGGCACAGCGCAGTGCCACACGGTTGCCCCGTTGAGAACGGGGCCTTCATACTTCGCCAGCAGCTCACACCTGCATGTTCATGATGTCGGTGTACGCCTGCACCATGCGATTGCGCACGTGCAGTGTGGCTTGAAAGCCGATTTGCGCCTTCTGGAGAGCCACCATGGTCTCTTCCAGACTCACGGAGGGGTTTTCCATTTGCACCTCCTTTTGCATCTCGGAAGATTTGTTCTGCGCGGCACTCACTGACTGCAATGCGCCCTTGAGCGCGCCAGAAAAGCCGACTTCATTGCCCGTGGTTTGTGGCGCTGCAGCACGGCGCGCGACGCCAGCGCCCGTCAGCGGGGCGGTTGAGCTGGAGATGCGAAGGTCCATGGCGGTATCCGTAGGGGAATGGCGGTATGCTGCGTATCCTAGCTACCGGCCCAGGATGCATCGCTCTGAATAGATGGCCAAACGGACGGCTTATCCAGCGAACATTTTGGGGGCGTGACCGAATAATCGACCCCACGCTAGGTCTGTTGCAGGGCCTGCTTTAATGGAAAGCAAGATGTCTGCTGTTGCTGAAGTCCCTCTCAATCCGCTCCCGACGCCGGCCAGTCCCAACTGGCTGCAGCGGCTGTCCGCCCTCGACCGGGCGCAGCGCATGCGGCTGGGTGCGGGCGTGGCGCTGCTGGTGGCTGCTGCCGTTGCGGCCGTCGTGATGGGGCGCCAACCCGACTACCGGGTACTGTTTTCCAATCTGGGCGACAAGGATGGCGGAGCCGTGGTGGCACAGCTCTCCCAAATGAATGTGCCCTACAAGTATTCCGAGGGTGGCGGCGCCATCCTGATCCCAGCGGAGCGCGTGCATGACGTGCGTCTGCGACTGGCCACTCAGGGCCTGCCCAAGGGCTCCGTCGCAGGTTTTGAGCTGATGGAGTCCAACAAATTCGGGATGACGCAGTTTCAGGAGCGTCTGAACTTCCAGCGGGGGCTGGAGGGGGAGCTCACCCGGTCCATACAGGCTTTGTCGTCCGTGCAAAGTGCCCGTGTGCACCTGGCCTTGCCCAACCAGAACGGATTTTTCCGTGAGCAGCAAAAGCCGTCGGCCTCGGTACTGGTGAGCCTCCACCCCGGCCGTATTCTGGACCGTGCCCAACTCGCGGGCATCGTGCATCTGGTGGCTTCCAGCGTGCCGGAACTGGCGCCGTCGGCCGTGAGTGTGCTGGATGACACGGGCAAGCTGCTGTCCCAATCGCCCGACAGCACGGCCGGTGCTGAAATCAATGCCCAGCAGCTCTTGTATGTGCAGCAGCTGGAGCAGCAGTATTCGCGCCGCATCATGGACATCCTGGAGCCCGTGGTCGGCCGTGACAACGTCAAGGCACAGGTGACGGCTGAGGTGGACTTCTCCCAGACCGAGTCCACCTCCGAGCAATTCCGCCCCAACCAGACGCCAGACTCCAGCGCCGTCCGCAGCCAGCAGGTGCTGGAAAGCCGTGGCAGCGCGACGAAGACCGCCACGGGTGTGCCCGGTGCGGTTGCCAACCAGCCTCCCGCTCCGTCTGCAGCGCCCATCAATGGCGCCAACCCTGCGCCCAACGCGGGCGGCCAACAGGGGACTGAGGAGCAGTCCAACAAGCGCGAGTCCACCACGAACTATGAAGTGGACAAGACGGTGAAAGTGGTCCGTGGCAGTACGGGCGCAGTCAAGCGGCTGAGTGCTGCGGTCGTGGTCAACTACCAGTCGGCCGAGGACAAGGGCAAGACCGTGACCAAGGCGCTGACGCCCGAGCAGATCGAGCAGATGACGGCGCTGGTGCGTGAAACCATTGGCTTCAATCGCGAACGCGGTGATTCGGTGAATCTGATGAATACGCCGTTCCAGGTGACTGCAGTGCCCACCACAGACACCCCGCTGTGGAAGCAGCCTGAGGTGGTTGATCTGGCCAAGACCTTTGCCTGGCCGGTAGGTGCGGTTCTGTTTGCTGCCCTGGTGCTGATGGGTCTGGTGCGTCCTGCGCTCAAAGGCCCAGCGCCGGCCAAGGCCGGTGCCGCCAAGCCGGTGGCAGGTGGACAACTGGACGCGCTGGAGGCAGAAACACCCGAGCGCCCGGCATTGGCAGCGCCCGCCCGCAAGGACGAAGTGTTGCCCGCGACCCCCGAGCAGCTGCGCCTGGAAGATGCGCGCACGCTGGCCAAGGAGAATCCGGTCGCGGTCGCCAATATTCTCAAGACCTGGCTGAACGGCGAGCCCGTTTAGTCGCCGCTACCGCTACCGATTGCACGGACCACGACCATGGACGACCAAGGACTCCACGATGCCGCCATCATGCTGATGTCCCTCGGCGAGGAAGAGGCGGCCGAGGTGTTCAAGCATTTCTCGCCCAAAGAGGTGCAGAAGCTGGGCGAGACCATCGCGCGCATGCGCTCGGTATCGCGCGAAAAGGTGGACGAGGTCATCAACAAATTCTCCAACGCGGCCGCAGCGCAAAGCCTGTTGGTATCCGACACCGGCAATTACGTGCGCGCTGTGCTCAAGCGCGCGCTCGGCGATGACAAGGCGGGACTGCTGATCGACCGGATCTTGCAGGGCGGAGATGTCTCGGGCATTGAGAGTCTCAAGTGGATGGATCCGCTGTCAGTGGCTGAACTTCTGCGTAACGAGCACCCGCAGATCGTTGCTGCCATCCTGGTACATCTGGACAGCGACCAGGCCTCGGGCATCCTGATGCACCTGACGGATCGCCAGCGTAGCGAAATTCTGTTGCGTGTGGCCACGCTCGAAGGTATCCAGCCGACGGCCCTCAAGGACCTGAACGAAGTGCTTTTCAAGGTGCTGGCGGGCGGGGACAAGATCCGCAAGAGTTCGCTGGGCGGTGTCAAGGCTGCCGCAGAGATCATCAACTTGCTGGGCGGCAACATGGACGCCGTGGTGCTCGAATCCATCCGGGGCTACGACCCTGACCTGGCGCAGAAGATCATGGACAAGATGTTCGTGTTCGAGGATGTTCTCAAGCTGGACGACAAGGCCATTCAAACGGTACTCAAGGAAGTGGCATCCGAAACCCTCATCGTGGCTCTCAAGGGCGCAGTGCCCGAACTGCGCGAAAAATTCCTCTCCAACATGTCTTCGCGTGCAGCCGACGCGCTGCGCGAAGACCTCGAATCGCGCGGCCCGATGCGGCTGTCCGAGGTCGAGGCGCAGCAGAAGGAAATCCTCAAGACGGTGCGTCGCCTGTCTGACGAAGGCCAGATCGTGATCGGAGGCGGTGGTGATGATGCCTTCGTCTAACCAGCGGTCCTATTCGCGGTTCATTCCCAGCGAGGAAGTCGGCGACTTCAAGCAGTGGAAGTTTGCCGCGGTCGACGGCTCCGATCTGGTCGAGCCAGAGCCCGAGCCGGAACCTGTGGCGGAGCTGCCCGCCGAGCTGGATGAAGCGGCACAGCAGGCGCTTGTCCAGCAGGCTTGCGACGATGCGTATGCAGAGGGCTTTGCCCAAGGGCAGGCGCAGACGGCGCTCGAGTGGCAGCGCCGCATGGATGAATACATTGCCCAGCAGGGACAAGAGGCGGCACAGCGCATGCAAAGCGTGCTGCAGACACTGGAAGCCAGCCTGATCGACATGCAGCAGCACATGGCGCAGCAGGTGCTGGAGCTGGCGTGTGACATCGCGCGCCAGGTGGTGCGCCAGGAACTGTCGGTCAATCCCAATGCCTTGTTGCCGGTGGTGCGGGAGGCCGTGGGCATGCTGGTCACTGAAGGGCGGCCAGCCACCGTTCGGCTCAATCCGGAGGATATGGAGGCCATGGCCCAGCCTCTGCGCGAAGAGATCAATGCGCCTGGCGTGCAGTGGATGGCGGATGCCGCTGTGCCCGCTGGCGGCTGCATGGTGGAGTCGGCGGGCACGGTCGTTGATGGCAGCATCGACAAACGGTGGCAGCGTGCCATTGCGTCGCTCGGGCTGCAATCCCCCTGGGACGACGAGACGCGTGGGGATGGCGATGACCGTCGACCTTGACTCTGCCTGGACCCGCTTCATGGACGACGCGCGCGAGCGCGTGGCCGAAGGGGCGCCGTTGGAGACGCGGGGTACGCTGACCCGACTGACGGGACTGGTGCTGGAGGCGGTGGGGATCCGCGTGCCTGTGGGGTCGCAGTGCATGGTGCAAATGCCAGGGCACGCGCCGGTGTTGGCTGAGGTCGTCGGGTTTTCTGCCGACCGTGCGTTTTTAATGCCGGCGGGCGATATCCATGGGCTGTCCAGTGGCGCGAGTGTAGTGCCGGCTGCGCCATATATCCCCATGCCTCGCTTGGGCGAGCCTCCCCGGCCGGTACAACGCGCCGGGGTGCTTCGTTTGCCCATGGGCGACGGCTTGCTGGGCCGCGTGGTGGATGCGCAAGGCCTGCCCCTCGACCATGGTGGACCGGTGCAGGATGTCGTGTCGGAGCCCATGGGGCGGCGGCAGATCAATGCCATGGATCGGGATCCGGTGCGTGAGCCCTTGGATACTGGCGTGCGCGCCATCAATGCCTTGCTGACCGTGGGGCGGGGGCAGCGTCTGGGGCTGTTTGCAGGCTCCGGGGTGGGCAAGAGTGTGCTGCTGGGCATGATGGCGCGCTACACACAGGCCGATGTGATTGTGGTGGGGCTCATTGGGGAGCGGGGGCGCGAAGTCAAGGAGTTTGTGGAAGACATCCTGGGCGAGGAAGGCCGCGCACGGTCCGTGGTGGTGGCTGCACCTGCCGACGCGCCGCCGTTGTTGCGCATGCAGGGGGCGGCCTACGCTACTGCGGTGGCGGAGCATTTTCGCGACAAAGGGCAGCATGTGCTGCTGCTCATGGATTCACTGACCCGCTACGCAATGGCGCAGCGGGAAATTGCCCTGGCCATCGGCGAGCCGCCAGCAACCAAAGGGTATCCGCCGTCCTGTTTTGCAAAGCTGCCGCAGCTTGTCGAGCGCAGCGGCAACGGCCTGCATGGTGTCGGCTCCATCACAGCGTTTTATACGGTGCTATCGGAAGGTGATGACCAGCAGGACCCGATCGCGGATGCTGCCCGTGCCATTCTGGATGGGCACATTGTGTTGTCGCGTGCGCTGGCTGAGACCGGGCATTTCCCGGCCATCGACATTGAGCAATCGGCATCGCGGGTGATGCACAACGTGGTGTCTCGCGGGCATTTTGACTTGGCGCGGCGGTTTCGTGCGGTGTATTCGCGTTACCAGAAGAGCCGGGACCTGGTGCAGGTGGGGGCCTATATGAGCGGCTCCGACCCGGCATTGGACGAGGCTATCCGCCTTCAGCCACAGATGGCGGGTTTTCTGCAGCAGGACATGTACGAGGCGGCCTCCATGGACCACAGCGTAGCCGCCATGGCGGCGGTGCTGGACCATTGACGGCGGACAAGGGAAGCCATCATGTCCAACCTTAACGCCCTCTCTGTCGCCGTCGAAGTGGCCTCTCGCAAGCGGGACGATGCCCGCAAGGTGCTGCAGGACACGCTGGCTGCCGAGCAGGCAGCACGTGCCCAGCTCGATCAGCTGGAAGACTACGCCCGTGAAACCGAGTCACGCTGGGGCATGAAGGCAGATACGGCCATGCAGCCCGAAGTGATGTACCACCACTACCACTTCATGGACAGGCTGGGTCATGCGGCCAGCATCCAGACCAGTGTGGTGGGTGACCAGTCTGCGCGGGTGCAAGCTGCCCAGCGTGCTCTGTTAGATGCAGAGCTGCGTTTGGCCAGTCTGCGCAAGGTGGTGGACAAGCGACGCAACGACCTCGCTCTGCAGCAACAGCACAGAGACCAAAAACAGACCGATGAACGCGCCGCGCTGCAGTATCGCAACGCGGGCCAGGAGAATTGAACATGGAACCGACCAAAGTAGCCTCCTCGCAGGGCACCCAGCCCGCCCACACGACTCGCGCCAAATCATCGGCCCAGCCTGCTGCCGCAGACGCTAGCGATCCTGCGGCTGGGGGTGGTTTTTTGGCTTTGCTGGCGGCGTTGGGGGGCGAGGTGGAGGAGGGGGGCGTACTGGGCTCGGCAGGATCGGATGTTCTCTCTGCGGACGGCCTTCCTGGCGTCGGATCCACGGCTGTAGACGCCTCTGCGGTGGCTGCATGGCAAGGGTTATTGGGCATGGCTTCGGCCAATGTCGCTCCTCCGGCCTCCACAGGCGCTGACGGTGGTTCGCGCCTCGCTGCCGCTTTGGGTGCGGGGGGGGCGTCTCCAGTAGGTTCTGGGGCCGAGTGGACGCCATTTGGCCGTACCCAAGGCTTGGTGGCAGAGACGGCGATGTTGGACTCTGCTGCAGACATTAAGGATGCGCAACCTTTGGGCGCGACGTCCATGGCTGGTCGTACATTCTCTCGGTTGCAGAACGTCGCGGCGCTCCGCACTGGGCTTTCAGGTTCGGGGGACGTCAGTTTGGGGCAAGGCACGGTTGGCGAGTTGAAACCTCATTCAATGGGACACACTCCGGCGGCCGCTGCGCTTTCACAGGCGATGACTGAGCGCTCTGCCCAGGCCGCATCGACTGGGGCACAATCTTCTGAGCGCGTGGGCGGGCTGTCATCCGCAGCTACTGGCTTCGAAGGAGTCACACCTCTTGCCGATGGTCTGTTGACCTCCGTCGCTTCTGCACGGGCGCCCGAATTCGCTGCCGGTGGGCACTCTGCCGGTGAGAACCCGGGAAATGGGGGTGCATGGTCTGAGAGCGCATTGGGTGCATCTCCTGTGGAGTCCAGTAGCTTCACCGATGCAACGGTCTTTGCAGACCCTAACGCCTTGGGTGCAGAAGAGCAGGTGGCAGAGCAGGTGGCCTACTGGGTGAACCAGAAGACCCAGAACGCGGAGTTGACGCTGCAGCGGGATGGTCAGCCGGTGGAGGTGTCGGTGTCTTTGTCGGGCAACGAAGCGCACGTGTCATTCCGCAGCGACCAGCAGCAGACGCGGGAGCTGCTGGACCAGAGCATGGCGCAGTTGAGTGATCTGTTGCGCAGTGAGGGTTTGGTGTTGTCTGGCATGTCGGTGGGCACATCGGCACGCGACAGTGCCGGTGGTGGCGAGGCAGGGCAGCAGCGACCTCGCGACGGAGCACGCCAGGCGCAGGTGGTATCTGCCGTGCCTGCTGGCACAGCCTCGCTGGCGCGCGGTGGTGGGGCGACAGACCGGGCCGTGGACGTCTTCGTCTGATTCTGCGGGGTAATGTGGGCGGTCTGTAGTTCTGCTCCCGTTTCCGCAGTCCAGGCGAGCGCGGTGAATGCCATGGTTTTGGGCTTTTATTCTGGCTATTATTGGTTACACCCCGACCCATAATGGGCTAACAGGTTGTGCGTTCACTTTGATTGCGTCTGTTCTGCCTGTTCCCTACCGCAAGGAATTCCATTGTGTCAGCCAATACTCCCGCAGCAGCCGCACCCGCCAAAAGCAAGAAGATGCTGTTGATCATCATCGGCGTGGTGGTGGCTGTGCTGGTGATTGGAGGGGGCGCAGCAGCATGGTTCATCTCCAGTCGGTCGCATGCCGCTGAGGACGAAGAGGGCGGCGGTGCACCTGCGGCTCACAAGGAGGCGCCCAAGGTAGCCCCCACCTTCCTGCCCCTGGAAAACATGGTGGTCAATCTGGCTGATCCTGGCGGTGATCGCTTTGCGCAGATCGGCATTACGTTGGAGCTGGAGGATGCAAAGACTGCAGAACAGGTCAAGCAGTACCTGCCGTCGATCCGCAGTGGAATTCTGATGCTGGTGTCGCAACGCACGTCCACGGAGCTGCTGCAGCGCGAGGGCAAGGAAAAGCTCGCTACCGACGTCTTGCGCGAAGTCTCGCGCCCTCTGGGCTACTCGGTGCCGTCAGAGCGTGAGCGTGCAAAGGCTGCCGCCGCCGCTGAGCAGGACGGAGATGCAGAGGAACGCCCCGCCGCGCGCAAGCGCACAGAGCGCAATCCTGTGCGCAAGGTGCTCTTTTCGAGCTTCATCATCCAATGAGCCAGCCGGGTAAGGACCAGCCATGAGTGATTCATTTCTTTCGCAGGAAGAGGTCGATGCCCTTCTGGAAGGGGTCACTGGCGAGAGCCAGAAGTCCGTTGAGGAAGTGGCTGAGGCGGGGTCGGTACGCAACTACGACATCTCCAGCCAGGAGCGCATCGTCCGTGGCCGCATGCCGACGATGGAAATCGTCAACGAGCGGTTTGCACGCAACTTTCGCATTGGGCTCTTCAACTTCATCCGCCGCAGTCCTGAAATTTCGGTGGGGACGGTGTCGGTGCAACGCTACAGTGCTTTCCTGCGAGAGCTGGCAGTGCCGACGAACTTCAACATCGTGGCGATCCGCCCCCTGCGAGGCAGCGGACTCATCGTCTGCGAGCCTTCACTGGTCTTCGGCATCATTGACACCCTCTATGGCGGGGTCGGTAAGTTCCAGACCCGCATTGAGGGGCGTGATTTTTCGCCTACCGAGCAGCGTGTCATCAACCGGCTCGTAGATGTGATCTGCGCGGAGTACAAGAAGGCGTGGCAGGGGATCTATCCGCTGGAGCTGGAATACCAGCGCTCGGAAATGCAACCCCAGTTCGCCAACATTGCTACGCCCAGCGAGATCGTGGTTTCCACGGCCTTTCAGCTGGAAATTGGCGACCTGTCGGGCGCCATCCATATATGCATGCCTTATGCAACGCTGGAGCCGATCCGCGATGTACTGTATTCGTCCACGCAGGGCGATTCCATTGAGGTGGACCGCCGCTGGGTGAATGTGCTCAAGCGTGAAATCCAATCCGCGGAGGTTACGCTGGTGGCGGAGCTGGCGAAGGCCGATGCCACTGTGGAGCAACTGCTGGCCATGAAGCCGGGTGACTTCATCGAACTGGACCGCGAGCCCCGTATCCGTGCATCGATCGGAGGGGTTCCCATTTTTGAATGCCAGTATGGAACCCACAATTCCAAGTACGCCATCCGCATTGAAGAGTGCCTGCGCACTTCGGACATGAGTTGGCTGGGAGAGAAGAATGGCAACTGAAGAAGACAACAAGGACGCAGGCGCGGATGACCCGTTTGCGGGTTGGGCCGAGGCGCTTGAAGAGCAGAAGCGGACGGACGAAAAACCGGCGGACGCAGAGCAGGGAGGGCCACTTTCCGGCGAGCCGGTGCGACCATTTTCCGGTGCGGCGGGCGGTGATACCGTCAACGACATCAACATGGTGCTGGACATTCCGGTGCAGCTGTCGGTGGAGTTGGGGCGCACCAAAGTGCCCATCAAGTACATCCTTCAACTGGCACAAGGTTCGGTGGTGGAGCTGGATGCATTGGCAGGCGAGCCCATGGATGTGCTGGTCAATGGCTACCTTATCGCCCAAGGCGAAGTGGTGGTGGTCAATGACAAGTTTGGTATCCGCCTGACCGATGTGGTCACGCCGTCGGAACGTTTGCGGCGGGTGAGCCGTGGATAGTGGGAGCATGACCCAGACGCTGCTGGTCGTGGTGCTTTTTGTGGGCGCCATGGCTTTGCTTCCCTGGGCTGTGCGCCGGCTGCAGCAGCGCCAGTCCTCCGGGACGCTGGCTGCCGGGGTGGCGTCACGCGTGGTGTCTGCAGTGGCCGTCGGCCCACAACAGAAGGTAGTGACGGTGGAAGTCGGCCCTGAACATGCGCGTACTTGGCTGGTGCTGGGCGTCACCGCTCAACAGGTCAGTTGCCTCCACGTGCTACCAGTGGCGGCCAAGGGAGCTGGGGACGCCGTGAACGTTTCACTCCCTACAGAACCATCGTTTGCTCACGAGATGCGAGCAGCGTCCGCTGATTCTGGAAAGCCCGCGCATGTCTGAGCACGCATCCTTGCTTCCAAGGCGCGTAGCGCGGAAAGCTGGACGTGCTTTGCCTTGGGCAGTCGCTGTTGCCACCGTGGTGGCGCATGGCTCCGCTTGGGCTCAAAGTCCGGGCGCATTGCCACTGGTGGTGGGCAGTGGACCATCTGGCGCCAGCTACTCGGTACCCATTCAGACACTGCTGTTTTTCACGGCGTTGTCTTTTTTGCCCGCTGTGCTACTGATGATGACGGGCTTTACACGGATTGTGATTGTGCTGTCCCTGCTGCGTCAGGCCTTGGGGACGCAGTCGGCTCCTCCCAACCAGGTCATCATCGGTCTGTCACTGTTCCTGACCTTTTTTGTCATGGGCCCGACGCTGGACCGTGTGTACCAGGACGCTTACGTTCCCTATACCAACAACACCATCAGCTTCGAACAGGCGCTGGACAGGGCGGAGGCGCCGATGCGCAGCTTCATGCTCAAGCAGACGCGGCAATCTGACTTTGCGCTGTTTTCCAGGCTGGCACGTCTTGATCCCAAAGTGACGGCTGAGACGGCGCCCATCCGTGTGCTGGTGCCGGCCTTTGTGACCAGCGAGCTCAAATCGGCGTTTCAGATCGGGTTCATGATTTTCATCCCGTTTCTTGTCATCGACATGGTGGTGTCCAGCATCCTCATGTCCCTGGGCATGATGATGTTGTCCCCGGTGTTGGTGGCATTGCCGTTCAAGCTGATGCTGTTTGTGCTGGCAGACGGCTGGAACCTGCTGATCGGCTCATTGGCCGCCAGCTTTGTCACCTAGAGGATTCCGTCATGACTTCACAAATGGTGCTAACCATTGGGCGTGACGCCCTCACCCTGCTGCTGATGATTTCCATGCCAGTGCTGGGGGTGGTCATGGCGGTGGGCTTGTTGGTCAGTATTTTTCAGGCTGTCACGCAGATCCATGAAGCAACGCTGGCGTTTGTGCCCAAGCTGATTGCCGCCATGGTCGTTTTTGCGATTGCTGGGCCCTGGATGCTCAGTACCCTGGTGGACTTTATCCGCCGGACAATCGAATCGATCCCGTCGATGATCGGATAGCACATGCCAATCTGGGCACTTGGCGGCCTCAGGACAATGCTGGGCTGCTGGAGTCAGCGACGAGCACTGGGGGCGGCCGTGCCTTGGCCGTCAATGCACCCAGGCCTCGCCGGTGGAGGAGGGGCGTGATCACCTTCTCCGAAGCTCAGATCATGGCGTGGCTGTCTCCCATTCTGTGGCCCTTTTTGCGCGTGCTGGCATTGTTTTCCGTGGCCCCAGTGTTCTCCATGCGGGTCGTGCCCATGCGCGTAAAAATCGGTCTCGCTTTCCTTGTGGCTTTGTGTGCGCAAGGTGTTCTGGGTGAGCAGCCTGTCATCAGCGTGAACGGCCGTGAGGCGCTGGGCACGGTGGCGCAGCAGGTGGCAGTGGGGCTGGCGATCGGCTTTTCGGTTCGCCTGGTGTTCACAGCCGTTGAGCTGGCTGGTGAAATCATTGGCCTGCAGATGGGGCTCAACTTTGCATCGTTCTTTGACCCCACCTCCAACGGTCAGATCAGCGCTGTGGCCCGGTTTTTTGGCCACATGTCCATGCTGCTCTTCATTGTCATCAATGGCCATTTGTTGATATTGATGGCCGTGGTCAAAAGTTTTGACCGCTTTCCAGTCGATGGAAATTTTCTGCAGGCGTTGGGACAGATGCGGTTGTATGAGTTGGGTGCTTCGCTCTTTTCCAGTGCGCTCTGGATTGCCATGCCCATGATTGCGCTGCTGCTCTTCGTCAACCTGACCATGGGCATCATCTCGCGTGTGGCGCCGCAAATGAATATCTATGCGGTGGGTTTCCCGGTCACGCTCACGGTGGGGATGCTGGGCATAGCAGCAACGTTGCCGATGCTGGAGCAACCGGTGTTGGCGTTGATGCAACAAGCCGTGGATCTGTTCTCTGTTGGCAGGTAGGGCCGTTAGTTACACCAGCTGGTTGCGGATAGCGTAAACGGTCAGTTCAGCATTGTTCGAAAGCTTCAATTTTTCGAGAACCCGTGAGCGGTACACACTCACGGTTTTAGGACTCAGCATCAATTCGTCGGCAATGTCAGACAGGCGCCGACCCGATGCAATCTTGACCAGGGTTTGCAGCTCTCGTTCGGAAAGCGCCGCATGGGGCACCTCCGGCGTGGGTTGAGCCAGGCTGTCCGCAAGCATCTGGGCCACTTCGGCAGTGAGGTACTTGCGCCCCTGCATCACCGTGCGCACTGCCGCAATCAGCTCCACCGGATCGCCGGCCTTGTTGGCGTAGCCTTGGGCTCCCGCCTTGAGGCAGCGCAGCGCGTATTGATCCTCGGGGTACATCGAAACCACGAGCACCCGGATGGTCGAGTGGGTCTCGCGCAGGCTGGCCAGTACTTCCAGGCCGCTGCGTCCGGGCATGTTCAGGTCCAGCAGCAGCACATCACAGGCAGCCGTGCGCAGAACTTCACGCAGCTCAGAATATCCGCCCGCTTCGCCGGTCACCTGAATGTCCGGTGCTTCGGCGAGTGTGTCGCGAATGCCGCGCCGCAATACGGCATGGTCGTCGCACAAGACGACATGGATCACTGGGCATCTCCTGGAGCGGATGTGGGAGGAGATGGTAACGGGACGGACAGAATGACCGACGTGCCCTTGCCCGGCCGACTGCTGATGTCCAGCCATCCCCCTACGGTGCGTGCACGCTCTTGAAGGCCCTTGAGGCCGAAGGCTTTTGGTTTGTCGCGAACTGTGGAATCCATGCCACGGCCATTGTCCGCGACCTCCAGGGTCAGTACCCCTTCCTTGTCAGACAGTTCAATGTCCACCTTGCTGGGCTGCGCGTGCTTGGAGATATTGGTCAATGCTTCTTGGGCAGTACGGTATGCCACCAATTGAATGTCGGTGGGTATATCGATGGTTTCGCTGCTGCTCTGCATCCTTGTGGTGATGCCCGTCCTGCGCTCAAAGCCCGTGGCCAGCCACTGGACAGCCGCCACCAGCCCTTGTTCCAGGATGGGTGGGCGCAGGTTCATCATGATGCGCTGGCTGGCGCCAATCGCGTGTTGCAGCATGTCCACCGCAGAGGTGGCATGCTCTTGCATGGCAGGATCGGTACTGTGGCGCCCTATCCAGGCTACGTCAAAGCGTACTGCGGTCAGTGCGCCACCAATGTCGTCGTGGATCTCGCGAGCGATGGCGGCCCGCTCATGCTCGATGGAGGTCTGCAGATGCTCGGCCAACTCGGCCAAGCGGCGTTGCGACGTCGCCAGCTCGGCAATAGCCTGCTCGCGCGCGTTGCGTGCTTCGTGCACTTCCAGGGTGCGGGCAATTACATGCGGG
This sequence comes from Acidovorax sp. 99, assembly GCF_003096455.1. Taxonomy (NCBI): domain Bacteria; kingdom Pseudomonadati; phylum Pseudomonadota; class Betaproteobacteria; order Burkholderiales; family Comamonadaceae; genus Acidovorax; species Acidovorax sp. 99. The sequence goes on along the minus strand of NZ_QEKU01000001.1, from coordinate 1,399,839 downwards.
AGGCGCTGGATATCGTCCTTGAGCAGATAGTCCGCTACCCCGAGTCGCATCGCGTCAACCGCTGCGGGCTCGCCAATGGCACCTGAAAGCAGCACAAAAGGTGGGTGATGCGGTTTTTGCGCCACATGGGCCCAGGCATCCAATGCGGTAAAGCCTGGCAGGCGGTAATCTGCCAGGATGATGTCAAAGCGGCCGGTGTCCGTCAGTCTTTGGAATTCAGAAAGGGTGTCAACCCGCTGGAGGTGGCAACGGAGCCCTGATCGACGCAACGCACGCGCTGCCAATTCGTGATCGGCCGGTGAATCTTCAAGATGGAGGATTTCAAGGGTCTGGTCTGGTGTTGCAGGGCCCATAGGAGCGCTATCATAGGATACAAATTGGAACAAACAAGGGTGTTTGTCCGGTTGGGATGGTTTGTGCGTCAGCGTCCAATGGGCGCGGATGCTCCGGTTTGCTCGGGGGCCTTGGCTGGTTACTGATGCAAGTATCGTAGTCCTGTGTATTTGCGTGTTTTGCTGCTACGTGCTGCGATGGAGAAACGATGCAATCTACGCTAACAACGCCTGGAGGACCTGCTGTCCAGGTTCCCGTCATGGTGGCGGCAGAGCTGCAGGACTCTTTGTTGGTCGTGATGCACGACTTGCACCGCCTGGAAGGCTTGCTGAACCACGCCACCGACAACCTGCTGGAACGGTTTGGAGAGGCAAACGCCATGTTGACAGATGCTGTAGTGGCGGACTCCCCGGAGTTGGTGGCCGCGCGTACGGCGTTGCGCAGCGCAGTGACTGAGTTGCAGTTCCAGGACATGGCCTCCCAACTGATATGGCACACCACCAAGGTGCTGCAGGGCTGTGCCTTCCGGCTGGCCTCGGAAGCCATGGGGCATGAAGAAGGTGAAGATGCCGCGCCCTTTGCGGAGATGGCGCCCGACAGGCCGAACCCTGTCACCCAAAGCGAGATGGATGCAGGTTCTGTGGACCTGTTTTGACGTTCACATCACTGGTTACCTTATATATTCAAGTCAGTTGGAGCCATACATGCAATCGATCCTTGCCGTTGATGATTCACCTTCCATGCGCAAAATGGTGTCCTTCACCCTCACTGGTGCCGGCTATCACGTCGTGGAGGCAGTGGATGGGCAAGATGCCCTCGAAAAGGCTGAGACGCACAACATTGACCTGGTGCTGGCAGACCAGAACATGCCACGTCTTGATGGCATTGGCCTGACCCGCAAACTGCGCGAGCATCCCAAATTCAAGACCATTCCCATCCTGATCCTGACGACAGAGTCGAGCGATCAAATGAAGCAGGCGGGCCGCACAGCGGGTGCCACGGGATGGCTGGTAAAACCTTTTGATCCGAATCGCCTGATCGAAGTCATCCAGAAAGTGATCCGCTGAGCCGGGTTGACTGAGATCATTTAGTACACAGGAGCCCACCATGGCGGAAACCTACCAAGAAGGATCAGGTGCAGGCGCTGACTTCGACCTCAGCCAGTTCTATCAGATCTTTTTCGAGGAAGCGGGTGAGAACCTCGACCAGATGGAGCAGATGCTCCTGAATCTGGACCTGAGCAGTGCCAACGACGAAGAGCTCAACGGCATCTTCCGCTGCGCTCACTCGATCAAGGGAGGTTCTGCCACCTTCGGGTTTTCTGACGTGGCCGAGCTGACCCATCAGATGGAGTCCCTGCTCGACCGTCTGCGCCGCCATGAGCTGCAGCCCATCCCTCAGATGGTGGACGTTCTGCTGGAGTCTGCGGATGCTTCGCGCAGCCTGCTGGCACGGCATCAGGCGGGTGGACAAGGTGAGGCGGTTTCCACCACCTCCCTGGTTCGCCGAATCAGCGACCTGGCGGCAGGCTTGGTGCCCGGCGATGCTGCACCTGTGGTCGCAGCGCCGCCGCCTCCTGCACCCGCGCCGGTGGCAGTAGCTCCGGCTCCTGCGCCCAAGGTTTCTGCGCCTGTTGTGCCAGGTCAGGCACGGCAGCTGGAAATCCAGATCGGGCCACTGGACCGCCCCGAGCAAGCCGACGCGATCAAAGAATTGTTCCGAGACATTCCCGGTTTGGGGGCGATCCGCGATGTCCCGGGCAGCCAGGCCAATACGCGGGTCTTTGCGGTGGAAACGACGTCCACCAACGATGATCTGCTGGACCTGTTTGCGTTCCATGTTTCCAAGGAGCAGGTGCTGATTCGTGATGCTGCCGCTTCTGGCGAGGCTGCCGTCGCAGATGCGGACGACGAGCCCGTGGTTGCTGTAGATACCTCCGGGGGCGAAGCGCCTTATGGATTCTTCAACGGCGCACCCGGAGCACCCCATGGTGAAGCTGCGGCGGCTGCCCATGCGCCTGTTGCGCAAGCTCCCAAAGCTGCGCCCAAGGCGAGCGCCGAGCCCAAGGTGGCGATGCAGGCACAGATGGAGTCCACCACCATCCGCGTGGATGTGAAGAAGGTCGATCAACTGATCAACCTGGTGGGTGAGTTGGTGATTACGCAGGCCATGTTGGCGCAGAACAGCCGGGGCCTTGATGCTGGGGCCTACCAGCAATTGCTGGCCGGGTTGGCAGATCTGGATCGCAACACGCGCGACCTCCAAGAGTCGGTGATGTCGATCCGCATGATTCCAATGTCCATCGTTTTCAGCCGCTTCCCGCGCATGCTGCGCGATCTGGCGAACAAGCTGGGCAAGAAGGTGGAGCTGGTGACCCTGGGTGAAGCCACCGAACTGGACAAGGGCTTGGTCGAAAAGATCACCGACCCGCTGACCCACTTGGTGCGTAACAGCTGCGACCACGGTATTGAAATGCCTGCCGATCGTCTTGCCAAGGGCAAATCCGAGCACGGCACCATCACCTTGTCGGCGTCGCACCAAGGTGGGTCGATCGTGATCGAGGTGCGTGATGATGGTCGTGGCCTGTCGCGCGAAAAAATTCTCAGCAAGGCCCAGGAGCGCGGCATCGAGGTGTCCGATCAGATGAGCGATGCCGATGTCTGGCAGCTGATTTTTGCCCCAGGCTTTTCCACGGCCGATGAGGTGACCGATGTGTCAGGCCGTGGGGTCGGCATGGATGTGGTCAAACGCAATATCGCAGCGCTCAACGGCTCGGTAGAGATCGATTCTGCAGAGGGCTACGGCATGAAGGTGTCCGTTCGCCTACCGCTGACGCTCGCCATCATGGATGGCATGTCGGTGGGGGTGGGCGAAGAGGTTTACATCCTTCCCCTGTCGTCGGTGGTGGAATCGTTCCAGGTCAATGCGGACGATGTCAGCACCGTGGCGCAAGGCTCGCAGCTGGTCAAGGTGCGCGACGAATACATGCCTGTCATCGCGCTGGAGAAGATCTTCCAGGTTCCGCGCTTTGACCTCAACAAATCCAGCAACATCATGGTGGTGGTCGAGGCTGACGGAAGCCGTGTGGCCTTGCTGGTGGATGAGTTGCTCGGTCAGCATCAGGTGGTCGTCAAGAATCTGGAATCGAACTATCGTAAGGTGCCCAATGTGTCGGGCGCCACCATTTTGGGTGACGGCACCGTGGCCTTGATTTTGGACACGGGTGGCTTGGTGCGTCGGGCGCGCCACTAGATACAGGTGCGTGCGCCCCTGGGGGCGCTGCGCCGCCATGAAAGGAGAATGCACCATGAGTGTGATCGGTAAAACTGCAGACGCTGCACCAACGGGTGCTCGTGAATATCTGACGTTCCGCCTCGACCAGGAAGAGTACGGCATCGACATCCTGAAGGTGCAGGAAATCCGGGGCTACGAACCTCCCACCCGCATTGCGAACGCGCCAGACTTCATCAAGGGCGTGGTCAATTTGCGCGGCACGATTGTTCCCATCGTGGACATGCGCATCAAGTTCAACTGTGCGCAGGCGGACTACAACAGTTTCACAGTGGTCATCATCCTCAACCTGCGCAACCGTGTGGTGGGCATTGTGGTGGATTCGGTGAGCGATGTGATGGAGTTGACACCAGAGAGCATCCGTTCGGCCCCTGATATCGAGAGCGCGATCGACAACAGCTGCATCTTGGGCTTGGGGTCCGTGGGCGAGCGCATGCTGATCTTGCTGGATATTGAAAAGCTCATGTCCAGCGTGGACATGGGCCTGGTGACCGCCAACGAATAAGGCGTAGCAGTCAGCAGCCAGTGGTGGCGCAGGCGCATGTCAGGCTGTGAGCTGTGCTCGCAGACCTTTTGGAGCGAACAGGACTTCCCCTCGGACGATCAATATGGCCCAAACCACCAGTGCTTCGGCGTCAGTCCGGTCAGGCCCAGCCCGGGTAGATCCTGCGTATGCCGCAGCCGCAGCGCCCTCTGGCCCTCTGGCCCAGGGGCGAGAATTTGTCTGGACCAATGCAGACTTTGCCCGTGTTCAGGCGCTGATCTATCAGCGCGCCGGCATCAGTTTGCATGATGGCAAACACGCCATGGTCTACAGCCGCCTGTCGCGGCGGCTGCGCGACACGGGGCACACCAGCTTTCACGACTACCTGAGCTGGCTGGAGAACCATGACGGGCCGGAGTGGCAGGAGTTCGTGAATGCGCTGACCACCAACCTCACGGCATTCTTTCGCGAGCAGCATCATTTCGAGATTTTCGCGTCGCACCTGCGCTCCAAGCCATCCGCCAACTGGCGGGTCTGGTGCAACGCGGCCTCCACGGGTGAAGAGCCTTACTCCATCGTGATCACCGCGTTGGAGGCGCTCGGCGCCAACGCCTCTTTCAAGTTGACAGCCAGCGACATTGATTCGCGCGTGCTGGCCACCGCGGCGCAGGGCGTGTACCGGCTCGACAGCGTCAAGGGCTTGAGCCCTGAGCGCTTGCAGAAATTCTTTCTCAAAGGCAAAGGCGGGAACGCGGGCATGGTCCGTGCCAAGCCGGAGTTGCGGCGCGCCATCGACTTCATGAGTGTGAATCTCATCCGCGACGATTGGCCATTCAAGGAGCCCTTTGACGTGGTTTTCTGCCGTAATGTGATGATTTACTTTGATGCCCCTACACAGCGGCGCGTGCTGGAAAGAATCCACCGCGTGCTCAAGCCGGGTGGCATGTTGTTTGTGGGGCACGCCGAGAACTTCAGCGAGTCCAAAGACCTGTTCACCCTGCGTGGCAAGACGGTGTACGAGCGCCGCTGACCTGTCCATGTTGTCCTGCACATTGCAACCATGACCAACATTCAAACAGGTTCATCCCCTTCCAATGCTGCTGCTGTGCCCGGCAGTTCCGAAAGGCGCCGCGCTCCGCGTATTGCGCCGCTGAGCGCCGATATCTACAGCTCTGGCAACGGGCCCGCGCGCGAGTCGTCGCTGCAGGAGCTCAAGGCCCGCAGCCGCAAGCCAGGAGAGGCCTCGTTTTTTTACCTCGATCACCACTTCCAGCACAACGCGGTGAAGGTGCTGCCTGGTGAGTATTTCGTGTCGGATGAGAACATGGTCATCATGACCGTGCTCGGCTCGTGCATCGCTGCCTGTCTGTGGGACAGCCGCGCACGTGTGGGAGGAATGAACCATTTCATGCTGCCGGACGGCGATCTGGCGGATGCATCCGGGCGTTATGGTTCCTACGCGATGGAGCTGTTGATCAATGAAATGCTCAAGCTCGGTGCACGCCGTGAAACCATGCAGGCCAAGATTTTTGGTGGGGCCCAGGTGATGCACAACTTCACCACCATGAATGTGGGTGAGCGCAACACGAATTTTGTGTTGAACTATTTGCACACTGAGCGCATTCCTATCGTCTCCGAGGACGTGCTGGACATCTATCCGCGCAAGGTGGTTTTCTTTCCAGTGACCGGCAAAGCGATGGTGAAACGGTTGGCGCATGCCCATCCCGAAGCCCTCGTGGCCCAGGAGGTTCGTGGCAACGCGGCCACTGTTGCCAAGACCACGTCGGGTGGTTCTGTGGATCTGTTTTGATAAAGGTTTGAGTTAATGAGCAGGAAAATCCGGGTGATCGTGGTGGACGATTCGGCGCTGGTCCGTAGTCTGCTGTCAGAGATCATCAACCGCCAGCGGGACATGGAGTGCATTGGCACGGCCAACGACCCTCTGGTGGCGCGCGAGATGATTCGCGAATTGGATCCGGATGTCATCACCCTGGACGTTGAAATGCCACGCATGGACGGCATTGATTTTCTGGGGCGCTTGATGCGTCTGCGGCCCACTCCGGTAGTGATGATCTCCACGCTGACCGAGCGTGGCGCGGAGGTCACCATGAAGGCCTTGGAGTTGGGCGCCGTCGACTTTGTGGCGAAACCGCGTGTGGGGCTGGCCAGCGGGCTCAACGATTTGGCGGCGCAGATTGTGGACAAGATCCGCGTTGCTGCTGTGGCGCAAGTGCGCCGCGCCCCTGTGCGTGATGCAGGCCCAGCCTCCAGCGTTGTGGGGGGTACTCCTGTGCCCCACGCCGTACCCGCAGCGGGCCTGCTGGGGCGCCTTTCCACCGAAAAGCTCATCTGCATTGGGGCGTCCACCGGTGGTACCGAAGCCATCAAGGAGGTGCTGGTCCAGATGCCTGCGGATTCGCCAGCGATTGTGATCACCCAGCACATGCCTCCCGGGTTCACTACCAGTTTTGCGGCCCGTTTGAATGGGTTGTGCCAGATCACCGTCAAGGAGGCGGTGAATGGCGAGCGCATTCTGCCCGGCCATGCCTACATCGCACCGGGCGGCACACAGTTCCATGTGGCGCGCAGTGGCGCCAACTATGTAGCGGTGGTGGACGATGGCCCTCCGGTCAATCGCCACAAGCCCTCGGTCGAGGTACTCTTCAAGTCCGCAGCAGCGGTGGTGGGGCGCAACGCGTTTGGCATCATGCTCACGGGCATGGGCAACGATGGCGCTGTTGCCATGCGGGAGATGAAAGACGCCGGCAGCTACAACTATGTGCAGGATGAGGCGACCTGCATCGTGTTCGGCATGCCGCGGGAGGCCATTGCCCACGGTGCCGCCGACGAGGTGCTGCCGCTGGGGCAGATTGCCCCGGCCTTGATTGCCCGGTTGCGCGGAACAACTGACCGCCTGCACCACCGGATTTAAGGGCGATTACCGAGCCCTGGCGGCGGGCCTTCACCATGTGTGCCCCCGCCAGAGCATCGCGCCATGAACCGGTTTGGCGCCTATTCAGAGAGTGCTGTCCAGCGCTCCAACGCGGTCATCAGCTCCTCGTCGATGGCGGCTGCTCGGCTTGCCATGGCTGCCGCGCGTGTGGGGTCAGTACCAAAGAGTGAGCCGTCGGAAAGTGCGTCTTGAAGGGATTTCTGTTCCGTCTCTAGCGCACTGATCAGACCAGGCAGTTGATCCAGTTCGCGCTGCTCTTTGTAACTCAGCTTCTTTTTTGATAGCTGTGCAGGCTTATTTGATGTGCGCTCCGGCGTGCTTTGGTTGGAAACTTCCGGTGTGGGCGGTTTGGAGGACGTTGCAGCAGCAGCTTGCAGTGACCGACTGCGCTTGGATTGGAGCAACCAGTCTTGGACGCCGCCTTCGTACTCGCGCCACAGGCCGTTGCCTTCAAAAGCGAGGGTGCTGGTTACCACGTTGTCGAGAAAGGTGCGGTCATGGCTGACCAGGAACACCGTGCCTTCGTAGTTTTCGAGCAATTCCTCCAGCAGGTCTAAGGTGTCAATGTCCAGGTCGTTCGTGGGCTCATCCAGCACCAGGACATTGGCCGGTCGGGCGAACAGCCGGGCGAGCAGCAGGCGGTTGCGTTCCCCGCCGGACAGCGACCGCACTGGGGAGTGCGCGCGCGCGGGGGAGAACAGAAAGTCGCTCAGATAGCTCTTGACGTGTTTGCGCTGATTGCCGATCTCGATCCATTCGCTGCCAGGGCTGATGAAGTCTTCCAATGTGGCGTCGAGGTTGACGGCGTGGCGCATCTGGTCAAAGTAGGCCACTTGCAGGTTCGCTCCCTGCCGGATAGTGCCCTTGTCGGCCTGCAGTTCGCCCAAGATCATCTTCAGCAGCGTGGTTTTACCGGCGCCGTTCGGGCCGATCAAGCCCACTTTGTCCCCGCGCAGTATCGTCCCGGAGAAATTGTGAACGATGGTTTTGTCGCCGAAGGCTTTGCTCACTCCTTGCAGTTCCGCCACGATCTTGCCCTGGTAGCCGTTGGAGCTTCCGGTGGCGACATCCATGCGCACACTGCCAACGACCTCACGGCGGGCCTCCCGCCGGGCGCGTAACTGTTCCAAGCGGCTGATACGGCTCTGGCTGCGGGTGCGGCGCGCTTCCACACCACGCCGAATCCAGATTTCTTCTTGTGCCAGGAGCTTGTCGGCCTTGGCGGCGATCACTGCCTCCTGCGCCAACTGCTCTTCTTTCTGAATCTGGTATTGAGCAAAGTTACCGGGGTAGGAGCGCAATTGACCGCGGTCCAGCTCCACGATGCGGGTGGCCACACGGTCAAGGAACGACCGGTCGTGGGTGATGGTCACGACGCTGCCCGGAAAGTCCAGCAGCAGGTCTTCCAGCCACTCGATGGAGTCCAGATCCAGGTGGTTGGTGGGTTCGTCCAGCAGCAACACGTCAGGGCGTGCCACCAGCGCCTGCGCCAGCGCCACGCGTTTTTTGGTGCCGCCAGAGAGTGCTCCGACCACGGCTTCAGGGTCGAGATGCAACCTTTGCAGGGTTTCTTCGACACGCTGCTCCCAGTTCCAGGCGTCGTAAGCCTCGATCTCCGATTGCAATGCATCCAGATCCAATCCGTCCGCTCCCGAGAGGTATTGATCGCGGATGGCGATCACGCGTTGCAGGCCTTCGGAGGCTGCCTTGAAAATGGTGGCATCGGGGTCTAACGTCGGCTCCTGTGCGACGAAGGCAATGCGTACCCCCTGCTGAACTTGCAAAGAGCCATCATCCGGCTTGGCAAGTCCTCCCAGGATTTTGAGAAGGGAAGACTTTCCCGCGCCATTGCGGCCAATCAGGCCAACCCGCTCAGCGGTCTCCAGGGAAAAGCCGGCGTGGTCCAGCAGTGCAACATGCCCAAATGCGAGTTGGGCGTCCAGTAAGGTGATAAGTGCCATAGAGCGGGATTATCCGTGTCGCGCTCTGGCGGGATTTTTTGCGCCAGTCACATGATGGAGTGACAGTCGGTCGGGCGTAACTTTGATTGGCGGAAAATTCCGCGATCAGTTACGCAGCGATTTCTTCAGAACCTGTCGCGCCCCTGCAAGCGTGCAAGGACGCGCAGGTCTTCCCCGATCCTGTCTACGGTATGGAAGCTGAGGGCATGTGCCTCGGCAAGTGTCGCCAAGGGAGCTATCTGGGCCAATCCCATGCCCTCGCCCATCAGCTTGGGAGCGAGATAGACCAGTAGTTCATCGACCAGTCCTTCGCGCAGCAGCGAACCATTGAGCTTGTAACCTGCTTCCACGTGCAGTTCATTGATCTCCCTGCGCCCGAGGTCTTGCAGCATCGCGGGTAAGTCCACCTTGCCGGCACTATTCGGCATTGTGATCACGGTGGCGCCAAGGGCTTCGAGCGCGCTGCGTTTTTTCTCGTGTGCAAAGGCTGTATAGATATAGACCGACCGGTTCGCTGCGAAAAGCAAGGCATCCAGAGGAACAGCTAGCTCACTATCCACCAAAACGAGTGAGGGTTGCCGATCGGTGGGTACATCCCGCACATCCAGTCGTGGGTTATCTGCGAGTACGGTCCCAATGCCGGTCAACACCGCGCAAGCCCTTGCGCGCCATGCATGTCCGTCGGTACGAGCGGCGGGACCAGTGATCCATTGGCTTGCTCCATTGGGCAAGGCGGTCACACCGTCGAGCGAGGCAGCTGCTTTCATGCGGACCCAGGGCGTTTTTCGAATCATCCGACTGAAAAATCCCAGGTTCA
>NZ_QEKU01000001.1:0-1385000 GCF_003096455.1 Acidovorax sp. 99 | reverse complement strand
AACTTCGGGAGAAGGTATGCCCCAAGTAGGTGAACTCGTACAGAGGGAGCCCAACGGGGTTGCAAAAAATCGGTGGCTGCGACTGTTTAATAAAAACACAGCACTCTGCAAACACGAAAGTGGACGTATAGGGTGTGACGCCTGCCCGGTGCTGGAAGATTAAATGATGGGGTGCAAGCTCTTGATTGAAGTCCCAGTAAACGGCGGCCGTAACTATAACGGTCCTAAGGTAGCGAAATTCCTTGTCGGGTAAGTTCCGACCTGCACGAATGGCGTAACGATGGCCACACTGTCTCCTCCTGAGACTCAGCGAAGTTGAAATGTTTGTGATGATGCAATCTCCCCGCGGAAAGACGGAAAGACCCCATGAACCTTTACTGTAGCTTTGTATTGGACTTTGAACAGATCTGTGTAGGATAGGTGGGAGGCTTTGAAGTGAGGACGCTAGTTCTCATGGAGCCAACGTTGAAATACCACCCTGGTGTGTTTGAGGTTCTAACCTAGGTCCATTATCTGGATCGGGGACAGTGCATGGTAGGCAGTTTGACTGGGGCGGTCTCCTCCCAAAGCGTAACGGAGGAGTTCGAAGGTACGCTAGTTACGGTCGGACATCGTGACGATAGTGCAATGGCATAAGCGTGCTTAACTGCGAGACTGACAAGTCGAGCAGATGCGAAAGCAGGACATAGTGATCCGGTGGTTCTGTATGGAAGGGCCATCGCTCAACGGATAAAAGGTACTCTGGGGATAACAGGCTGATACCGCCCAAGAGTTCATATCGACGGCGGTGTTTGGCACCTCGATGTCGGCTCATCTCATCCTGGGGCTGTAGCCGGTCCCAAGGGTATGGCTGTTCGCCATTTAAAGAGGTACGTGAGCTGGGTTTAAAACGTCGTGAGACAGTTTGGTCCCTATCTTCCGTGGGCGCTGCAGATTTGAGGAAGCCTGCTCCTAGTACGAGAGGACCGGAGTGGACACACCTCTGGTGTATCGGTTGTCACGCCAGTGGCATTGCCGAGTAGCTAAGTGTGGAAGAGATAACCGCTGAAAGCATCTAAGCGGGAAACTCGTTTCAAGATGAGATCTGCCGGGGCCTTGAGCCCCCTAAAGAGTCGTTCAAGACCAGGACGTTGATAGGTCAGGTGTGGAAGCGCAGTAATGCGTTAAGCTAACTGATACTAATTGCTCGTGCGGCTTGACCCTATAACTTTGATAGCCAACACGCTCACAGCGTGAAGCTCAAAGTCTGTTATGCCAAGTTAGACGCAGTCAAAACACAAACATCTGATTCCAGACTCTATGAATTCGCCAGGCAGTTCACAAAAACTGCCCAGCACCAAGTTATGCCTGATGACCATAGCAAGTTGGTCCCACTCCTTCCCATCCCGAACAGGACAGTGAAACGACTTTGCGCCGATGATAGTGCGGGTTCCCGTGTGAAAGTAGGTCATCGTCAGGCTCTTACAGCCCAGAAAACCCCAGTCAGTTATGACTGGGGTTTTTTGCTTTCCAGGCACACAAAAGTACCTGTACCACCCAGGCTCCTGCATCGACTCACACGCCTTACCGGCATTGATTACCATCTATCAGCGCGGCTGAGTGTGCTATTTGATTGCTGCTCAATAAGCGCTGGTCGGCCACGCATTGGGTGCGGTTATCCACCGTTCGGTGCGCGAAATCTCTGAACCCCGGCTGGGTCGAGAAAGCGCTCCAGCTTGCCATCCATCCACAGATGATGAAGATGTGCCAGCGCCTCACCCATAGCAAAAGTCATCTGGTGGGTGTCCAACTGGCGTTGAAACAGAATTGGCAAAGTATCCGCAGCGCTTAGTGCGCGGCTGTGCGCGGCTTGCAAAATCTCAGTGAGCCGCTCGCGGTGATGGTCTTGTAGCTGTGCAACGCGCGTGCCCAGGCCTGTAAACGGCTTGCCATGCGATGGAAGCACCAAGGTGTCTTTTGGTAGATCCAGATACCGCAAGAGCGAAGTCAAGAACAGCTGTAGCGGGTTGGCCTCTGGCTCGCTGGCGTGGACACTGACATTGGTGGAGATGCGCGGCAACACCATGTCTCCGCTGATCAAGGTGGTCAGCTCAGCGCAAAACAATGCCATGTGCTCAGGCGCGTGGCCGTAGCCGCTGATGCAACGCCAGGCGCGGCCCCCGATGTTCAGCGTGTCTCCATCCATGATTCGTCGAAAACGGGGTGGGAGAGCAGGGACCAGGGTCGGAAAATACGACGCGCGTCCTCGCACATGGTCCAAAAAAGACGGTTCTTGTGCACCGTGCAGCGCATAAAAATCGGCCCCTGCTTCCCCGCCAAACCCCTGCGGGTCATAGACGGCGACACGCGCTACGTTGTAGTCCGTGGCGCTGATCCACAAGCGCACATCCCAGCGCTCGCACAGCCAATGTGCCAGCCCGATATGGTCTGGGTGCATGTGGGTCACGATGACGCGAAGAATGGGCAAGCCCTCCAGGCAGTTCGCAAATATCTGCTCCCACTGTGCGCGGCTTGCAGCGCTGTCGATGCAGCAATCCACCACGGTCCACCCGTCCACCAGCACACCGCCAGCATCCGGCTGGCGATCGCGCAGCAGCCACAGATTGATGTGATCCAGGGCAAAGGGCAGGCCCATACGGATCCAGTGCACTCCAGGCGCTACGTCCAAGATGGCGCCCTCAACGGGCAGCGCGTCGCCGAGCGGGTAGTGGATCTGGTGTTCAAGTGGATTCATGGAGGCGGTGTGATGGGTTAGCATTGACGTTAACGTAAACGTCATGCATTCGATGCATTGTAGGGAGCTGCCGCCACCCGGCTGTCTCCTGTGCGAAACCGATACTGCTGTGTGCAGCACCCACCATGGCCAATACCTACACCATCAGCGACCTTGCCAAAGAGTTCGATCTCACCACCCGGGCGATCCGTTTTTATGAAGACATGGGCTTGCTGCAGCCTGAACGCACCGGCGCCGCCGGCCGCAACCGGGTGTACAGCGCACGCGACCGCACGCGGCTGCGCCTGACGTTGCGGGCCAAGCGCCTGGGACTGTCTCTCACGGAGGCCAAGGAGATCATCGACCTCTATGACAGCCCACGCGATACCGGCGTACAGCTCCGCAAGTTTCTGGACGTGCTGGTGGTCCATCGCAAACAACTCGAAGAGCAAATGGCCGATCTGCAGGCCAACCTGGAAGAGGTGCGCGAGCACGAAGAAGAGGCGCGCACGCTACTGGCCAAGGTAGAAAAGCAAAATTGATCCATAATTGACGTTTACGTAAACGTAAATTAGGAGACTGGAGTGAGCACGCCCCCCTTTGAGCCGCGTTGCATCGACTTTGCCGACCGCGTGCGCGACAGCTTTGCGCGACAAGGTGCCATGCAGACGCTTGGCGCGTCGCTGGGATTGGTGGCGCCAGGTGCTGTAGACATTGAACTCCCCTGGGCAGCCGCCCTGACCCAGCAGCATGGTTTTCTCCATGCGGGCATGGTGTCCACCGCGCTGGATTCGGCCTGCGGATATGCCGGTTTCACCCTCATGGCGGCCGATGCCGCCGTGCTCACCATCGAATTCAAGATCAACTTGCTGGCCCCTGCCAAAGGCGAGCGATTCCGCATGGAAGGACGGGTGCTGAAGCCCGGCCGCACCATCACCGTCTGCGAAGGCCGAGCCTTCGCTATCGACGGCAACCAAGAAAAGCTGGTCGCCACCATGGGGTGCACTCTCATGGCGGTCACCGGACGCGACAGCATCCAGGGCTGAGCCCTGCCCATTTCCCTACCTTCTACGAGGAGACAAACCCCATGAGCATTCCCGCCAACCTTCCCGGCCTCAACTTCCAGCTGGGCGAAGATATCGATGCCCTGCGCGATGCCGTGCGCGACTTCGCGCAGGCAGAGATCGCTCCCCGCGCGGCCGAGATTGACCGCAACGACCAATTCCCCATGGACCTGTGGCGGAAGATGGGTGATCTGGGCGTACTCGGCATCACGGTGCCCGAGCAATATGGCGGCGCCGCCATGGGCTACCTCGCCCACATGGTGGCGATGGAAGAAATCTCCCGCGCCAGTGCGTCGGTGGGCTTGTCCTATGGCGCCCACAGCAACCTGTGTGTGAACCAGATCAACCGCAACGGCAACGAGGCACAAAAGGCCAAGTACCTGCCCAAGCTCATCAGCGGCGAGCACGTGGGCGCGCTGGCCATGAGTGAGCCCGGCGCGGGCTCCGACGTGATCAGCATGAAGCTCAAAGCCGAGGACAAGGGCGGCTACTACCTGCTCAACGGCAGCAAGATGTGGATCACCAACGGCCCCGATGCGGACACCCTGGTGGTGTATGCCAAGACCGAGCCTGAAATGGGCGCACGCGGTGTCACGGCTTTCCTGATCGAGAAGGGCATGAAGGGCTTCTCGATTGCTCAAAAGCTCGACAAGCTGGGCATGCGCGGCAGCCACACGGGCGAGCTGGTGTTCCAGGACGTCGAGGTGCCTGCGGAAAACGTGCTCGGCGGCGTGAACAACGGTGCCAAGGTGTTGATGAGCGGCCTGGACTACGAACGCGCGGTGCTGACCGGCGGCCCGCTGGGCATCATGCAGTCCGTGATGGACAGCGTGATCCCTTACATTCACGACCGCAAGCAGTTTGGCCAGAGCATTGGCGAGTTTCAGCTCATCCAGGGCAAGGTGGCCGACATGTACACCGTGCTGCAGGCGGGCCGCTCGTTTGCCTACACTGTGGCCAAGAACCTCGACATGCTGGGCACAGACCACGTGCGCCAGGTCCGCAAGGACTGCGCCAGCGTGATCCTGTGGTGCGCCGAAAAGGCCACCTGGATGGCCGGCGAAGGCGTGCAGATCTATGGTGGCAATGGCTACATCAACGAGTACCCGCTGGGCCGCCTGTGGCGCGATGCCAAGCTGTACGAAATTGGTGCCGGCACCAGTGAGATCCGCCGCATGCTGATTGGCCGCGAGCTGTTTGCCGAAACCTGCTGACCTGCGACAACTGATCGACCAACCCTCACACACCAAGGACCCCATGCCTTCCTCCATCGACGACCTGTTTGTTCACAACCGCGCCTGGGCGGCCCAGATGGAGCGCGAGCGGCCCGGCTTTTTCACCAGCCTGCTGGCGCAGCAGAAGCCCAAGTACATGTGGATCGGCTGCTCCGACAGTCGGGTGCCCGCCAACCAGATCACCGGGCTGGAGCCTGGTGAGGTCTTCGTTCACCGCAATGTGGCGAACGTGGTGGTGCCGACCGATCTCAACTGCCTGTCGACCATCCAGTATGCGGTGGACCAGCTGCGCATCGAGCACCTGATGGTGGTGGGCCACTACGGTTGCGGCGGTGTGCTGGCCGCGCTGGAGGGCACGCGCGTGGGTTTGGCCGACAACTGGATTCGCCATGTGCAGGACGTGCGTGACCGCCACCGCGACCTGATCGCCGCCACCGCGCCTGAGTGGCGCCACGACGTGCTGTGCGAGCTCAATGCCATCGAGCAGGTGGTGAACATTGCACAGACCACCGTGATGCTGGACGCCTGGGGCCGGGGCCAGAAGGTCACGCTGCATGGCTGGTGCTATGGCCTCAAGGATGGGCTGATCAACAACCTGCACATGTCCGTGGACAGCACCGAAGGCCTCGAATCGCTGTACAAGGCGGCAATTGCCGGGGTGGCCGCAACCCGGCGGCAATAGGCCTGCCGCCGCCCTGTGTCTGCCGAGCGACGGTTGCGCTGACGAAGAAGCCAATAGGCCCGCCACCATGTTCCCGCAACGCCTTGATGCGCCCCAGGCCTACGGCATTGCCAAGGCCATGATGGACGGCTTCAACCGGCATTACCGGTTGTTCCGCACCGAGTCCGCGCGCGCAAAACACCGTTTTGAAACCGCTGACTGGCACGGCCAGCAGCGGGCGCAGCGCGAGCGCATCGAGTTCTACGACCTGCGGGTGAAGGAATGTGTGCGCCGCCTGGAAAAAGAGTTCGAGGCCGGCGCGCAGCCGATGGATGTGTGGCACCAGGTCAAGCTGCACTACATCGGGCTGCTGGTGAACCACCACCAGCCCGAGCTGGCCGAAACCTTCTTCAACTCGGTCACCACCAAGATCCTGCACCGCACGCATTTCCACAACGACTTCATCTTTGTGCGGCCTGCGGTCAGCACCGAATACATCGAGAACGACGAGCCTGCCGCGCGGCCCACCTACCGCGCCTACTACCCCACGCGCGACACGCTGGGCGACACCTTCCAGGCCATCGTCGAGAACTTCCAGCTGCAGCGCGAATTTGCCGACCTGCCACGTGACACCGCTTGCGTGGTGGGCGCCATGCGCAGCCGGCTCGACAAGGTGCGGCTGCGCACCAACTTCCAGATCCAGGTGCTCACCAGCCTGTTCTTTCGCAACAAGGGCGCCTATGTGGTGGGCAAGATCATCAACGGCTTCAATGAAGTGCCGTTAGCGCTGCCCATCCTGCACGACGACAGCGGCAAGCTGACCATCGACGCCGCGCTGTTCGGCGAAGACGACATGCAGATGCTGTTCAGCTTTGCCCGCGCCTACTTTATGGTGGACATGGAGATCCCCAGCGCCTACGTGCAGTTTTTGCGCAGCCTCATGCCGCGCAAGCCGCGGGCCGAGATCTACAACGCCCTGGGCCTGGCCAAGCAAGGCAAGACACTGTTCTACCGCGACTTCCTGTACCACCTCAAGCATTCCAGCGACCAGTTCCGCATCGCGCCGGGCATCAAGGGCATGGTGATGCTGGTGTTCGACCTGCCGAGCTTCCCGTTCGTGTTCAAGCTCATCAAGGACTACTTCCCACACCAGAAGGAAACCACGCGCGAGCAGATCAAGGCCAAGTACCTGCTGGTCAAGCAGCACGACCGCGTGGGCCGCATGGCCGACACGCTGGAGTACAGCGAGGTCGCCTTCCCACGCGACCGCTTCGACGATGCGCTGATTGCCGAGATCGAGAAGTTCGCCCCTAGCCAGCTCGAAATCAGCGACCGCGATGGCGACGGCCAGACCGAAGTCATCATCAAGCACCTGTATATCGAGCGGCGCATGATCCCGCTCAATATCTACCTGCAAGAGGCCTTTGACACCGGCCTCACCGACCCGCGTGCGCGCCAGCAGATGGAGCACAGCGTCATCGAATATGGCAACGCCATCAAGGACCTCGTGGCCGCCAACATCTTCCCCGGCGACATGCTCTGGAAGAACTTTGGTGTCACGCGCAACGGCAAGGTCGTGTTCTACGACTACGACGAGATCGAATACCTCACCGACTGCAACTTCCGCCGCGTGCCCACGCCGCGCAACGAGGAAGAAGAGATGAGCGGCGAGGTCTGGTACAGCGTGGGTCCGCGCGATGTGTTCCCCGAAACCTTTGGCCCCTTCCTGCTGGGCAACGACGCGGTGCGCGAGGTGTTCATGCAGCACCACGCCGACCTGCTCGACGCCGCGTTCTGGCAGTCGCACAAGGAGCGCATCCAGGCCGGCCAGATGCTCGATGTGTTCCCCTACGACCCGGAGCGGCGCTTTGCGCAGCGCGCTGCGGTGGGTTGACCGGCCCGCCAGTCACGGGTTGTGATCCCCTTTTTTTCCTCTGACCCTTACCCAGGAGACCTTCACCATGTCCATCCAAGACCCCATCGTCATCGTCGGCGCTGCACGCACCCCCATGGGCTCGTTGCAGGGCGACTTCTCCAGCCTGGCCGCGCACGACCTGGGCGGTGCCGCCATCAAGGCCGCCATCGAGCGTGCCGGTGTCTCGCCCGACGCCGTGGGCGAAGTGCTGTTTGGCAACTGTCTGATGGCCGGCCAGGGCCAGGCACCCGCGCGCCAGGCGGCGTTCAAAGGCGGCCTGCCCAAGGGCGCGGGCGCCGTCACGCTCAGCAAGATGTGCGGCTCCGGCATGAAGGCCGCGATGATGGCGCACGACATGCTGCTGGCCGGCACGCACGACGTGATGGTGGCGGGTGGCATGGAAAGCATGACCAACGCCCCCTACCTGCTGCAAAAGGGCCGCGGCGGCTACCGCCTGGGCCACGACCGCATCTTCGACCACATGATGCTCGACGGCCTGGAAGACGCTTACGAAGCGGGCCGCAGCATGGGCACCTTTGGCGAAGACTGCGCGGCCAAGTACAGCTTTACGCGCGAGCAGCAGGACGCGTTTGCCACCGCCAGCGTGCAGCGCGCCAAGGCGGCCACCGAGTCGGGCGCCTTCGCGGCCGAGATCGTGCCCGTCACCGTCAAGACCCGTGCGGGCGAGACCGTGGTGTCCGTGGACGAAGGCCCGGGCAAGGTCAAGCTCGAGAAGATCGCCACCTTGAAGCCCGCGTTCAAAAAGGACGGCACCATCACCGCCGCCTCCAGCTCCAGCATCAACGACGGCGCTGCGGCGCTGGTGATGATGCGCGAGTCCACCGCGAAGAAGCTGGGTTGCAAGCCCGTCGCCCGCATCGTGAGCCACGCCACCCATGCGCAGGAGCCCGAGTGGTTTGCCACCGCCCCCCTGGGCGCCACACAAAAGGCACTCGCCAAGGCCGGTTGGCAAGTGGGCGACGTGCAGCTGTGGGAGATCAACGAAGCCTTTGCCGTGGTGCCCATGGCGTTGATGAAGGAATTGGACCTGCCCCATGACAAGGTCAACGTGAACGGTGGCGCCTGCGCACTGGGCCACCCCATCGGCGCCAGCGGTGCGCGCATCATGGTCACGCTGATCCATGCCCTCAAGGCGCGCGGCCTGACCAAGGGCCTGGCCACGCTGTGCATCGGCGGTGGCGAGGCCACGGCCGTGGCGCTGGAACTCGTCTGAGGCCGCTGGCTGGAGATGGGATGATCCCCGACTTTGTACAAGGACCGCGATGACAACTCCCTCTCCCGCCATCGGCGCCTTCTGGCGCGCGTTTTCGGATGCCCAGGCATCGCTCCAGGCCCAGCCGCTGCGCGAGCGCGTGGGGGCGGCCAATGCGCTGATCGATCAGCACCTGGAAGGCCTGGCGCTGGAGATGTCTGGCGACGATGCCGATGCGGTGGTGGACCTCATTGTCACGGCCCACGGCAGCATCGAACGGTTTCCGTTGCTGGCGCAGGTGGTGGCGGCCGCACCCGCGTTGCCGCACTACCGCGTGCGTGCGTTTCGCGAGCGCACCACGCAGCCGGACTTTCCCATCGGCATGGAAGGCTTTGAGCTGGCCACCGCCGAAGTGCTGGTGGCGCTGGAGCAGGATGGCGGGCAGGCGGCGCTGGAGATCCGCTTTGGCCGCGAGATCCCCAGCGACTACCAGGACCATGCGCGCAACATGGCATTCATCATGCTCGACCATGTGCTGGGCGAGTACGACTTTGCCGTGAAGGTGGGCGCGGTGGACTTTGTGGGCGAGCCCGGCGACACCCACACACCTTGGGTGCCGCTGAGCCAGCTGCCCCCGGTGTTCGATCGCTACTGGACCGACACCCTGGGCCGCACCGGCCACTTCCCTACAGGCGAGGCCGAGTGGGACGGGCTGGAGCTGCAGTTTGACTGCCCCATCGACGAAGACGGCAACGAGCTGCCACCCGACGACATCGACAGCGAAGACGCGCCCGAGACCGGCGTGGTCATGGTCAACACCAGTGCCAACGCTGTGGCCATGCGGGCCGACCTGGCCTACGCCCTCACCGTGGACCTGGCGGTGCCCGACAGCGACACCCTGACCGCCGTGCAAGACCTGCACGAGCAAGCCGCCACGCTGCTCCAAGTGCCGCAGTTGGGCATTCTGGTGCTGACGCTGATGCGCGCGGGCCGCCGGCAGGCGCTGTACTACGTGAGCGACGAGCAACTGGCCAAACAGACGCTGGCGCCCTTGCTGCTGCGCGACGAGGCGGCATCGCTGGAGCTGAAGGTGGCGTACGACCCCGCGTGGTCGGGCTATTTCGAGTACGCCGGCTACCTGTCTGCCTGAGTGGATGTCGCTGTTTTGTTTACTCCTGAATTGATAGCTGCTGGCGCATGATGTACTAGCGCTTGCGGCACATTGGGCTTGAAAATGAACTCCATACTCGTGATCGGCGCGTCCCGGGGCATCGGCCTGGAGCTGGTGCGCCAGTACACCGACGCCGGGCGCCGCGTGATCGCCACCGTGCGCGACGACGCTGGCCGCGAACGCGTGCTGGCGCTGGGCGCCGAGGCGCTCACCGTCGATGTGGCCAACCCCGCCAGCGTAAGCGGCCTGGCCTGGCAGCTCGACGGCGAAAAGCTGGACCTGGCGCTCTATGTGGCCGGCGTCATCCGCCGCCCCAACGCGCTCACCCCGCCCACGCGGCAGGACTTTGACGCCGTCATGCACACCAACGTGCTGGGCGCCATGCAGGCCATTCCGCAGGTGGCGCCCCTGGTGGCGGATGCGGGTGGCGTGTTTGCGTTTCTGTCGTCCTCCATGTCGCAGATCGGCAGTGTGCCGAACAGCGGCTCGTGGCTGTACCGCACCAGCAAGGCCGCGCTGAACATGGCCGTGGCCGCCGCGCAGCACGACTACCCCGGCGCCACGCTGGTCACCATCGACCCCGGCTGGGTGCAGACCGACATGGGCGGCGGCGGTGCGCCGCTGACGGTCGAAGACAGTGTGCGCGGCCTGCGCAGCACGCTGGCCAGCGTGACCGCTGCCGACAAGGGCCGCCTGCTGCACTACGACGGCCGCCGCGCTGCCCACTGGTAGTGCGCAAGCCACCAAGCCCCCGAATTTTTGAACAACGACTCTGGAGACACTCCCATGCTGCTGACCCAAGACCAGGAAATGATCCGCGACGCGGTGCGCGACTTTGCACAGACCGAGCTGTGGCCGAATGCCGCACGCTGGGACAAGGAACACCACTTCCCCAAGGAGGCTCACCAGGGCCTGGCCGCGCTGGGCGCGTATGGCATCTGCGTGCCCGAAGAGTTTGGCGGCGCCCACCTCGACTACCTCACGCTCGCGCTGGTGCTCGAAGAGATCGCCGCCGGTGATGGCGGTACCAGCACCGCCATCAGCGTGACCAATTGCCCGGTTAACGCCATCCTCATGCGCTACGGCAACGCGCAGCAAAAGCGCGACTGGCTCACGCCGCTGGCGCGTGGCGAAATGCTGGGTGCGTTTTGCCTGACCGAGCCACATGTGGGCTCCGACGCCTCCGCCCTGCGCACCACGGCGGTGAAGCAGGGCGACGAATACGTGATCAACGGGGTCAAGCAGTTCATCACCAGCGGCAAGAACGGCCATGTGGCCATCGTCATCGCCGTCACCGACAAGGGCGCGGGCAAGAAGGGCATGAGCGCCTTCCTCGTGCCCACCAGCAGCCCCGGCTACGTGGTGGCGCGGCTGGAAGACAAGCTGGGCCAGCACAGCAGCGACACGGCGCAGATCAACTTCGACAACTGCCGCGTCCCCGCCGAGAACCTGATCGGTGCCGAGGGCGAGGGCTACAAGATCGCCCTGGGCGCGCTCGAAGGCGGCCGCATCGGCATCGCCGCGCAAAGCGTGGGCATGGCGCGCAGCGCGTTCGACGCGGCGCTGGCGTATTCCAAAGAGCGCGAAAGCTTCGGCACCGCCATCTTCAACCACCAGGCCGTGGGTTTCCGCCTGGCCGACTGCGCCACGCAGATCGAGGCCGCGCGCCAGCTCATCTGGCACGCCGCCGCGCTGCGCGATGCCGGAAAGCCCTGCCTGAAGGAAGCCGCCATGGCCAAGCTGTTTGCCAGCGAGATGGCCGAGCGCGTGTGCAGCGCCGCCATCCAGACGCTGGGCGGCTACGGCGTGGTGAACGACTTCCCGGTGGAGCGCATCTACCGCGACGTGCGCGTGTGCCAGATCTACGAAGGCACGAGCGACGTGCAGAAGATCATCATCCAGCGCGCGCTGGCCTGAGAGGCTGAGAGTCTTTGATCCATGTCCGCCTTGCACGCCAAAACGCCCCGGCTCTTCGTTGCAAATGCTCGCCATAGCCCGAGCTATGGCTGTGCTTTGCGCCTCGATCCGAGGCGTTTTCGCGCGCCTTTCGGGCTCGGCTAAAAAACTCTCAGCCTCTGAGCCTGCGCGCCACGGTGCCCGGCCTGTGGTGTGCAGGAGGCCTTTCGGGTGCGGTCCACAACGCTCAGCCCCTGAGGCGTAACTCGCGCTCCAGCAGCGCCAGCCGCTCGGGCTCGGCGTGGTGCCGGGCCACTGGCTGCACGCTGGCAAACACGGTGCGCCCCATTTCGGCGCGCCCGCTCCAGGCCAGGGCCAGTGCGTAGTCGCAGGTGCATACGGCCAGTGAGGGCCAGGCGCCCGGGGCCTTGCGCACCAGCCCCAGAAACTGCTCACACGCCTTGCCCAGGTGGCTGGCGGCCTCGCCCGCCCGGGCCGGGTCGCGCAGCGCAATCATGCCCCGCACCCAGTCGATGAACGCTTGCCCGTGGGGTGGCAGCATGGCGGGCTGCAGCGTGTCCACGAGGCGCTGCGCTTCGTCGGTGTGGCCCGCGCGGGCCTCACCCAGGGCCAGGTCCAACTGCAGAGTGGGCTCTCCCGGCCGCTGCGCCATCAGCTCGCGCAGGCGGGCGGTAAAGCCCGCATGGTCGCCCGTGGCCAGGGGCAAGGTATAGATGCGGGCCAAGAATTCGCCTTCGTCCGCCGGGCGCATGGGGTGGATGCGCAAGCGCAGGATGGCGGCGTCCACCCCTTCGGCGCGCGCCTCGAACCAGGCCATGCGCACGGCGGCGTCCCAGGCGGGCTGCCGCAAGAACGCATGCCGTTCGGCCGCGCGGGCCAGCCGCTGGGCCAGCACCTCGAGGCGGGGCAGGTCGCCCGTGGCGTGCGCGTGCAGCATCTGCTGGTACGTGCGCTGAAACTGGTGCATGTAGGCAAAGACGCCCAGCGGCGCCAGCATGGCCAGTACCAGAATTCCTTGCACCCATGGGCTCCACTGGCGCCACACGGCCAGCGCCACCAGGGCCGCGCACACCAGCAGCCAGGTACGGTTGTTGCGCAGCAGCTGGCGCAGCGTGGTCCACAGGCCGGGGTTCTGCTGCGCTTCGATCTGGTCGCGCGCCAGCTGGCGCAGTGCCTTCACGTCCAGGGTGCCCAGTGCGTCGTCCGCCATCTCGGTCATCGCACGGGCATACAGCCCCGAGGTGTGCAGCTGCACCTGGGTCAGCGGGGGCTGCTGCAGCGCCGCAATGGCCTGCATGGCTTCTTCGGCCGTCTGGGCATGCACGAAGCCCTCGGTGGGGCGGCCTTGCGCATCCTGCGCCTGGTACAGCCAGCGGGGCTGGCCGGGCGGTGGGGTGGTCCCGGTGGTGGTCATGGTGTGGCTCCCTCCTCATATGACTTGCCAGCGTGTCGGCGTCGCCGGTCGATGGCTGCGGATGGTAGGGGGGCTGGGGATTGCTGCGTGCAGCGGGCAGACGGGCGGTGCACCGCTGGCGGACGGCCGGTGCCGTGGAAGGGGCTATTGAAAGGGCACGGGGTGCTGTTCCCGCTGGCTTTTGCCATGAGTCAGCCACTGCACCAGCACCGCATGCAGCTCTGCAGGGTTCACCGGCTTGCGCAGCACCAGGTAGCCCTCGTCCTCGGCGTCCCGCAAGGCGGGCGCGTCGAACTCGCCGCTGACCATCGCGCCGCGGGCGGCAGGGCAGCGTGCCAGCAGCGTGCGCAGGATGTCAAAGCCGCTCTCGCCCGAGCGCAGTCGCTGGTCGCAGAAGATGGCATCTGGCACCATGCCTTCGTCCAGCCGGCCATGGGCTTCGGCCCCGGTGGTGGCATAGGCTGCCGTCACGCCCCAGGCTTCGAGCATGGCGCGCCAGGCCTTGAGCACCTGGGGGTCATCGTCCAGCACCAGGCACTGGCCCTGCAGCGGACGGTCCACGATGGACTGGCGGTGTGCCGCTGCGGGGGCGGTGGACGTGCCTGCATCGGGTGCCACATGGGCTGGCAGCCGCAGCCAGAAGCGCGAACCCTGTCCCGCCAGCGAACGTACGCCGTACGCCGCCCCCAACTGCTCGGCGCACCGCGCCACCACAGCCAAGCCCAGGCCGTGCCCCGCGTCGTCCATCTGGTCGGCCCGCGCTCCCCGGTAGTAGGGGCTGAACACCCGGGCCTGATCGGCGGGGGCGATGCCAATGCCCGTGTCCCGCACCTCCACCAGCCAGTCACCGCCGCG
Source organism: Acidovorax sp. 99 (assembly GCF_003096455.1). Classification (NCBI taxonomy): domain Bacteria; kingdom Pseudomonadati; phylum Pseudomonadota; class Betaproteobacteria; order Burkholderiales; family Comamonadaceae; genus Acidovorax; species Acidovorax sp. 99. The sequence goes on along the minus strand of NZ_QEKU01000001.1, from coordinate 1,370,842 downwards.
TGCGCGTGCGCTCACCAGCACCTTGCCCTGCGGTGTGTAGCGGATGGCGTTCTGCACCAGGTTCGCCAGCGCCTGGCGCAGCAGCACCGGCTCGGCCCACACGGTGGCGCCACGGCGCGGCAACCGCAGCCGCAGGGTCAGGCCGCCGAGGCTGGCTTGCTCGCGGAAGAGGCGCACAACGTCCGCCAGCAGGGCGCCAAGGTCCACGGCGGCTTTGTGGCCCAGCGGCTGCCCCGACTCCAGGCGCGACAGGTCCAGCAGCGCATTGAACAGCTGGCTCATGGCCTGCATGCTGGTGCGCAGGTCGGCCACCAGCGGGCGCAGGACCGGGTCGGTATTGCGCAGGTTGATCGCCTCCACCATCAAGGACATGGCGTGCACGGGTTGGCGCAGGTCGTGGCTGGCGGTGGCGAGGAACAGGTTTTTCTCGGTCAGGGCGCCTTCCGCCTGGCGCCGGGCTTCGGCCAGGGCCTCGTTGGCAGTGCGCGTGCGGCGGTACAGCCAGAAGCTGGCGCCCGCTGCAAGCAGTGCCAGTGCCACCGCAGCCGCCAGTCCGATCTGCTGCATGCGGCGCACGCGCAGCTCGGCATCCTGTACCCGGTTGGCCTGCGCCAGCTGCTCGATCTGGCGCTGCCGTTCAGCGCTGTCAAAGCGCTCCTGCAAGGTCGTCACAGCCTGGTCGCGCTCGGTATGGAACAGTTCCTTGGCCAGCGCCTGCTGCTTGCGGGTGGTGGCCATGGCCTCGCGGTACAGGCCGGCTTGCTCGTACATGCGCGACAGCTCGCCCAGCAACTGCTCTTCCATGGGCAGGGAGCCTGCTTCGTGCACGAACCGGATGCCCGCCTCCACCTCGTGCACGCCAGCCGCAATGCGGCCCTGGCCCATGAGTGCAAAGCCCAGATTGGCCTGCGCCATTGCGGCCCCGTTCAGCTCGTGTGCATTGCGGTACGCGGCCAGGGCCTCGCGCATCACGGGCTCGGCCGCGGCATACGCCTTGCGCTGCAGCAGGACGTCGCCCAGGTTGTTCAGCGCCGTGGCCTGGAGCCCGGTGAGCCCTCCAGCGCGAGCGATCTGCAAGGACTGCCGGTAGGCGGCCACGGCGGTGTCGAGGTTGCCCTGCACGTTTTCCACATTCCCACGGTGCAGGTGCAGCCAGCCCAGCGCCTGCCGGGCGTCCAGCTTTTCGGCCAGGGGCAGCGTCTCGCGGATGGTTTGCAGCGCCCGGTCCGGGTTCTTCATGTCGAAGTGCAGCAGCTCCAGGTGGGTGCGCGACCGCAGCTCAGACGTGGCCGCCTGGCGTGGCAGCGTGCGCGAGAGTTCCAGGCTGCGCAGCAGGTGGGTCATCGCCGTTTCGAACTGGCCGTTGCCGCTGTGCAGGGCGCCCAGCGTCAGGTGGTAGAGCCAGCGCACCCAGGGGTCGGGTGCGCGCTCGGCGGCGGCCGCTTCGCGCGCCAGTGCGTCCAGTCCGGCGCGTGTTTTTCCCGCCACGGCCAGTTGCCGGGCCTCGAAGCAGACAGCCAGCACCTGCGACGACGGATCTTTCTGCGCAGCGGCGAGCGCCTTCAGCTGCGCAATGCCCTCGGTCACCTCCGTTGTCTGCCCGGTCTCGAAGGCCGCGTCTGTCAGCGCCGCCAAGTAAGTGCGCCGGGTCGCGGCATCGGCCGCGTTGGCAAAACGTGCCGCGGCGGCCTGCAGCGCCTGCACGGCTTCGGCGCTGTTGCGTTGCGACAGGTTTTGCAGCCGGTCCAGCTCGGCCAGGTCCGGGTTCAGTGCCTGCGCCCTCGCGGGCAATGTCGTCTGCAGGCACAAGGCCGCGACCAGCACCACAGCCCGGACGAGGCGCATCAGGGCAGCTCCAGCCGACGCCCGCGCAGCAGGGTGATGGCCTCGACCCGTGTGCGCACCCGCAGCCGCTCCAGGATGCCCGTCACGTGCTCCTTCACGGTGCTCTCTGCAATATCCAGCTGCGATGCAATGCGCTTGTTGGGCAGCCCCTGCAGCACCAGCGCAAGGATCTGGCCCTGCCGGACAGACAGCCCCAGCTCGGCCGGTGTCACCGGCAGGTCGCGGCTGCGCAGCGGCTGGCTGCCCGGATGGCCCGGCTCAAACCAGACCAGCCCGCTCAGCAAGGCCTCCACCGCCAGACCGAAGGTTTCAGGCGCCGCTTGTTTGTGGATGAAGCCCTGCGCGCCTGCCTGTCGGGCCTGGTCCATCACGGCGGGGTCATCGTCGCCACTGATCACCGCGATGGGCATTCCGGGGCAGTAGCTGCGCACCTGGGCGATCAGGCCCACGGCGGCGCCTTCTGCCAGCCAGAAGTCGATGAGCGCGATGGCCGGTGTGCCCCGCGTGTCCACCCAGCGCAGAAGGTCGTTTGCCCCAGCGGCCACCACCACGTCCATCTGCGGCAGTCGCGCGCGCAGGAATTCGGCCATGCCGTGTGCCACCAACGGATGGTCGTCAAGGATGAGCGCGTACTGAGAGGTGGAGGACATGCGGTGGTGGAGGGGGCGCAACCCGGCGGGATGCCGGTGCCAGAAGGTATGCCTGCGGGCAAATTCTGCCAAGTGTTCAGCAGGATGGGCGGCGCGCAAACCCTACTAGCGTAGGGTTTCGCACGGGATGGGGTGCTGCACAGAATCCGCGCTCCATTCACCATCACGAGGTTTCTGTTCATGACACGACAAGCCAGCGCAACGGGTGCCGGGCGCACCTGGCACTCTGCACGACCTATCTTCCGCTGGGCCCCCCTGGGCCTGGCTGCTGCCTTGCTGGTGGGCTGTGGCGGCGGTGATGACGACAACGGCACGCCTCCGCCCAGCGCTGGCGCATTCAGTATCGGCGGCGCGGTCAGCGGCCTGGGGGCTGGCAAAACGGTGACGCTGCAGAACGCCGGCAAGGACGACCTGACGGTGAACGCCAATGGCAACTTCGTGTTCGTCACGCGTCTGGACAACGGCATTGCCTATGCCGTCACCGTGAAGACCCAGCCCAGCGGGCAGCGCTGCACGGTGACGGAAGGCACCGGCACAGCCACTGCCAACGTGAGCAACGTGCAGGTGCGCTGCGAAAACCTGGCGGCTGCCACCTACACGGTGGGCGGCTCGGTCAGCGGCCTGGCGGGTGGCGCTGTGGTGCTGCAGAACAACGGGCGCGACGATCTGTCGGTGTCCAGCAACGGCGGCTTCACGTTCGGCACGGCACTGGCGGGTGGCACGGCCTACGCCATCACGGTGCGCACGCAGCCTTCGGGCCAGAGCTGCACGGTGCGCAACGGAACGGGCACGGTAGGGTCGGCCAATGTGAGTTCGGTGGACGTGAGCTGCGCGACGGCGGCGCTGGGGCTGCCGGAGGGCGACTGGAAGCAGGAGCTGTGCGTGGTGGTGCGGCCAGGAACCTGGGGACGCTCGCTGTGGCGCATCACCCGCCAGAGCGACACCCGCGTGACGGGGCAGATTGGTGTGGTGACCTATGCCGACGCCAGCTGTTCCGGCACGGGCACCGTTGCAGGTCCGCTGACCGATGTGGGCAATATAGCGTTCGACCGCAACGGCAGTACGGCCACGCTGACCGCTTTCTGGGGGCTGTGGACCCAGCCGTCGGGCCTGACATCGCGCGCTGTCTGGGCACGCAAGGGGCCCCGCCTGTGCATCTTTGGCGATCAGATACCCACCGCGTTCCCGACGACGGCCAGCGTGGAGAGCTACGTGGACACCGTCTTGCCTGCCAAGACCTGCTACACGCAAAACTGAGTGCTGGGGGCCGTGTGGCCCCCCAACCAACCCAAAGCCCCCGCAGCGAAGTTGCTGCGGGGGCTTTTCTTTGCTCGGATGTGATCCGCTTTGTGTTGGAGCGCGCCCATTGCTGCAGGGCCACCCGCCCCGGTGTCCCCGGGGCATCCCTCAGGCTTCAGCGAGCGAGTTCCGCCGCCGTGGCCGCATCCAGCCGCCCGGATGTGGGCAGCCCTTTGTCCTTCTGAAAGGCGCGCAGCGCTGCCGTCGTCTTGCCGCCCATGGCGCCATCGGGCGTGCCCGCGTTATAGCCCAGCTCGTTCAGGCGGGCCTGCGCATCGCGCAGCGAAAGTCCTGCGGTGGCTCCATTGTTTTGCGCGGCAGCACGCGCGGCCGATGTCTGCGAGGGCGGTGCGGCGCCGTCCACACTCAGCCGCCCGCCACCCCCCAGGCCCTGGCCCTTCACCGTCTGGGCGCGGTAGTTGCGCAGCGACTGCACCATCTGGTTGAACGCATCCATGAAAGCGGCCGCAATCACCTTGCCTTCGGCCGTGTTGGAGTAGCCGCCCATGCGCGCGCCGCCCGATCCGCCCAGCAGTTGCCCCATGGCGCCAAAGTCGGTCTTGGCGGCACTGCCTTCTGACGCCGCCACCTGCACACCGGATCGGTTGTCGATGAGCGTGAGCAGCGCGCTGGCCTCCTTGGTGTTCATGTTGCCGCCGATGGCTGCCAGCAGGCCCCCCGCACGGCCACCGACCAGGCCGCCCAGCGATGCGGAGGCACCGCCTGCGTTGTTGTTCTGGAACACGATTTCGGGCGACAGGCCATAGTCCGAGGCCACCATCTGCCCCTGGCCAAACTGGCTGCCCTGCCGCATTTCGCCCGACTGCATCAGCGCGCGCTCGCGCGTCATCGCGTTCATGCCGGCGGCGCCGCGCTCCACCACCACAAAGCAGTTGGACTGCTGCACCAGCAGACGCAGCAGGTTGGCCGTGGGCGGCAGGCGGTATTGGTCACGCAGGATGGTGTACCAGCCAGCCTGCTGGTTTTCGATCAGCGAGACGGTGCCCAGCGGGCTTTCGCAACGCTCCAGCGAGTCGCTGGCGCCGGTAGAGGCTCCGCCCGCAGCGCTGCCGGTGGCCACGGTCTTGGCATCGGCGCTGCCCATGCGCATGTTGGTGGTCTCGCAGCCGCTCAGTAGTGCAGCAGCGGCCACGGCAGCGCTGACTGCGCACAGGCGCAGCGGGGTGGTTGAACGGGGCGGGGTGGCAGCGGCACGCGCGCGCCGTTGCTGGACAGAAAGGGTGATAGTCATGGTGACGGATGTGGCCGCATGTGCAGCGAAAGGGAGGAACACAAAGTCCTGATCTTTCGCCGTGCAGCCAATCACCGGCAACCCGACAGAGGTAGGGTGCAAGGGGTGGCGCACCCGGCCCGGAGTGCGCCCCGCGCTTGTCAGAACGGTCAGCTGCTGGACAGCGCCGCGCTCTGCAACTGCGCCAGCGTCACAAACTCCAGCGCGCGGGCATGGGTGCATTCCAGGATCACCGGCGGTGCCACACCCGCCTCGTAGGCTTCCTTCCAGCGCAGGGCGCACAGGCACCAGCGGTTGTTGGCCTTGAGTCCTGCAAACCGGTATTCGGGCCGGGGGGTGATGAGGTCGTTGCCCCGCGACAGCGAGAAGTCCAGAAACGCCTGTGTCATGCGTGCGCAGATCACGTGGGTGCCGTGGTCGTGCTCGTCGGTGTTGCAGCAGCCATCGCGGTAGTAGCCGGTCAGCGGGTCGTAGGAGCAGGGCATCAGCATGGTGCCCAGAACGTTCAGTGCAGTCATATCGGGTCGCGTGTGTTGTGAGGGCCTATGGGGGGCGCAGATTGTTGGAGTGGGCGCGGGGCGGCTCAGCCCTCTTCGCCACGGCGGCGCAGCACCACGGTGATCTGCCCGTTGGTCTCGATGGTGGCGCGTTCCACTTCGTGCGCGTGCAGGCAGCCACCGGCGCGCAGTGCGGCCTCCACGTCGTCGCGGGTCAGCAGCTCCTTGCGCATCAGCGCCTGGTTCAGCTCGCCCTGGTGGATCAGCACCTGGGCCTTGCCGTCCACCCAGCGCCCGATGCGCGGGAAGTGGAACGCCAGCCGCGCCAGCGCCACATGCAGCAGCATCAGCGTGCTGGCAGAGATCAGCCCGCCCACGAGCGAGTTGTCGCCCGCGTTCATCGAGTTCTGCACCGCGTTCGACAGGATCAACAGCAGGATCAGGTCAAACGGCTCGTACTGCCCTGTCTGCCGCTTGCCCGACAGGCGCATGAACACCAGCAAGAACAGATACACCACCACGCCGCGCAGCACAAACTCCCACCACGGCACACTCATTTGCCACATTGCAAGGTTCCTTGTTGGATGCTTGGGTGGGGCCAGTCTACGGCCTGCGGCTTGCCCCTCATTCGCTGAGCGAAAATCCCGGGCAATCCCCCGCACGGCTCCGGCACAGTGCGCCCTCATTGCAGTGGCGGCCGAGCGGGCCTCCTCTGCTGCCCCCATCGAAAGTACCGCCCCATGCAACGCCGCCAATTCCACCAAACCAGCCTCATGGGGGCGCTGCTGTGCGCCACTGCGCAGCACGCCTGGGCGCTGTCGCTGGGCGACCTCACCAATGCCGACGCCTCCAGCGGCCTCAAGGCCGCGCTGACCCAGGGCGCGCAGGCGGCGGTGTCGCTGCTGGGCCGCAACGACGGGTTTCTGGGCAACCCCAAGGTGCGCATCGGCCTGCCGGGCTACCTGGACGACGCCGCCAAGGTGATGAAGTCGCTGGGCCAGGGCAAGCGCATCGATGAGCTGGTGGTGTCCATCAACCGCGCCGCCGAAGCGGCCGTGCCCATGGGCAAGGACCTGCTGGTGGGCGCGGTGCAGAACATGACGGTGACCGATGCCAAGAACATCCTCACCGGCGGCGACAACTCGGTGACCGCCTTTTTTGCCGACAAGACGCGCACGCCACTGGGCCAGCGCTTTCTGCCGGTGGTGAACCAGGCCACCGAGAAAGTCGGCCTCACGCAGAAATACAACGCCTTCGCGGGCAAGGCCGCGAGTTTTGGCCTGCTGAAGGCCGAAGACGCCAACCTGGCGCAGTACGTCACCGGCAAGACGCTGGACGGCCTGTACCTCATGATTGGCGAAGAAGAGCGCAAGATCCGCCAGGACCCGGCCGCCGCCGGCAGCGCCATCGCGCGCAAGGTGTTTGGTGCCTTGCGCTGAGAGACGTCACGATGCCTTTGCCACAGCCTAACGACCCCTGCCCTTGCGGGCGCCTGGCGCCTGCGGGCCCGGGGGGCAGCAAGGGCAAAAGCGCTACCCCCTTGCCCTTCGCCAGCTGTTGCGGCCGTTACCTGGCGGCACCTGGGCTGGATGCCATGGCCGCCCCCGATGCCGAAAGCCTCATGCGGTCGCGCTACACCGCCTTTGCGTGCGAGCGGGCCGACTACCTGCAGGCCACCTGGCACGCCAGCACGCGCCCGGCCACGCTCGACTTTGATGCGGGGGCCAAATGGCTCGGGCTGGACGTGCGCCGATACGTCGCCACCGACGCCGACCACGCCGTGGTCGAGTTTGTGGCCCGCTACCGTGTCGCTGGACGCGCCGTGCGCCTGCACGAGACCAGCCGTTTTGTGCGCGAGGAGGGGCGCTGGTTCTATGTCGATGGAGACCTCCATGGCTGAAATTCAAGCCAAAACCACCTCAAGCGCTAGTGCAATATGCCTTGATAGCTATGAAATTTGAAGCAATCCTGTTTGACTGTGACGGCGTGCTGGTGGACAGCGAGCCCATCACCAACGGCGTGCTGCGCGACATGCTGGCCGAGGCCGGGTGGGTGCTGACGCCGGAAGAGTGCATGCGCCTTTTCATCGGCAAGATGGTGCGCAGCGAGGCCGCGCGCATTGAGCACCACACCGGCCGCCCGCTGACCGACGAATGGATGTCGGCCTTCTACGCACGCCGCAACGCCGCGCTGGAGGCGCAGCTCACCGCCATCGAGCACATCCATGGCGCTGTCGAGCGTGTGCACGCCCACCACGACGGGCGCATTGCCTGTGCCTCGGGGGCCGACCGTTTCAAGGTCGAGATGCAGCTGGCCAAGGTGGGCCTGGCGCCTTACTTTGAAGGCCGCATTTTCAGCGGCCACGAAATGCCCGCCACCAAGCCCGCGCCCGATGTGTACCTTGCCGCCGCTGCAGCGCTGCAGGCCGTGCCCACGCGCTGCGCGGTGGTCGAAGACACAGTGACCGGCGTGACTGCTGGCGTGGCGGCCGGGGCCACAGTGTTTGCCTACGCGCCGCTGGATGACGGCGCCGCGCTGCGGGCTGCGGGCGCGCAGCACGTGTTTCGCAGCATGGCGGAGTTGCCAGAGCTGCTGGGCTGCTGACCGCAGAGCCTGTTTGCGGCACCCCGCGCGATCGCAAAAAGACTTTGAACAGGTTCTCAGGGCTGCGTATCGGGTGCAGGCGTGGTGGGCACACCTTGCTCTTCAGCGGCACGCACCTGTGCCACCATCGCCCGCTGGTAACCGGGCCGCTGCTGCAGCCGCTGCCAGTAGGCATGCGTGGCCGGGCCAAATTGCGCACTCAGCCCCAGGTGCTGCGCCAGCAGCAGCGCATAACCCACCGCTACATCCGCCGCCGTGAAGCGGCCTGCGCACAGGTAGTCGCTGGTGCCATGGACCAGCGCCGTCTCCACGGCGCGCAGCCGTGCCAGAAACCAGCGGCTGTAGTCCTCCACCACCTGCGGTTGCTTGCGCTCTGCCGGTTCAAAGCGCCCGTAGCGCAGCACCAGCGTCTGCGGAAAGGTCAGTGTGGCATCGCTCATGTGCAGCCAGTTCAGGTAAGCGCCATACGCCGGGTGCGTGGGCGCCACGTCCAGCCCCGCATCCGGGTGCGTGGCCGCGAGGTACTGGCACATCGCGGCGGATTCGGTCATGCGGACATCGCCTTGGACGAGCAGCGGTACCGTGCCCAGCGGGTTTTCTTCCAGAAACCACCGCGCCTTGGCACGGGGCGGGAACGGCAGCATGTGGAGCTGGTAGGGGAGTTGCAGTTCTTCGAGCATCCACAGGGGGCGGAAGGAACGGGCGCTAACGCAGTGGTGGAGGTGGAGCATGGGGATTGCGTACGAGTTAGGTGGCGTAAGTCCAGAAATCACTAGCTGGTCTCGCGCCGCAACTTATCAGCAGCGCTTCTCGAATTCATCAGTGGGGCGATAGCGTCGGATGCGATTGCGTGCTGATCTCCCTTTTCGGAGCGTGCTGCAATCTGTAGAAAAACGCTCTGTGTGTAAAGGGTGCTGGTGCATTGGATGGCTAGGTCAAGCAGCCTTTCGCTAACCTGAGCTTCCGCAAAAGGACGCTTCCGTTTCTCTCCGAACCAAGCAGTGTTTTTTGCGAACTTAGGCCCGCCTGCGGGCGGAGGAATCGCCATGCCGTGCATGATCGTGTTTCGAAAAATCAGCAAATCGGCGGCTGCGCTCGCTAGTTCATCGCAGGCCTCAGTAAACACAGGACCAAAAGACGCACCTGCCCTTCTAAAGCGAGAAATCAAGTCGCTTGCTTGAAGACTGTCTGTTGATGGACGTTGCCCTACTTCTAGTTCTTCGTCCAGAAGAACTAAGGTTGCCAATTCCAGTTGATTTTCAAACATTCCCCACGCGACTGCGAAGGCGCCTATTCTTTGAAGAATTGATGCAGTTAGGCCGAAATGTGCTTCGTAGAAGGTCATCAGGGCGCTCGGCTCTAAGGTTCCCGTTAGTGTGTCTGTCTTGGTCATGGTCTTGAATCTACTGATGCCCGTACATTTTTCTTCGGCTCATAGCTGCACCGCCCTCCGAAACTCTGCCGGCGACTGCCCCGTCCACCCCCTAAACGCCCGGATAAAACTCTTCTCGTTATCAAACCCCGCCGCTTCCGCCACCTGCTTGATGGGCCGTTGCGTGCGGTGCAGCAGCTCCACCGCGCGGGTGCGGCGCACCTCGTCTTTCAGGCCCTGCAGCGTGGCGCCTTCTTCCTTCAGCTGCCGGTGCAGTGTGCGCGGCGATACGTGCAGCAGCGCGGCCAGGGATTCGGCGCTGTGCTGGGGCAGGGCGTGCGCAGGCTGGCCTGGCAGGGGCGCGGCCAGCAATTGACGCACGCGCTGCACCAGCAGGCGGTCGCGGCGGTAGTTCAGCACCGTCAGGGGCAGGGCGTGTTGCAGCATCTGGCGCAGGGCCTGCTCGTCCCGGCGCAGGGGCAGGTGCAGGTAGCGGGCGTCGAAGTGAATGGCGGTGCGTGGCGCGTGGAAGGTGACGGGGCCACGGAACAGCACGGCGTAGGCATCGGCATGCGGGGGCGCACCAAAGGCAAACTCGGCGGCGATGAGGGGGATGCGCGAGTCCACCATCCAGCAGGCCAGGCCGTGGGCATTGCGCAGTACCGACACCAGACAGAACTCGCGCAGCGCGCCCAGGTCGCGGGCCTCGGTGATGGCCAGGGTGGCGGTGTCGCCCTGGGTGGTGAGGTGCAGCGCAATGTCGTCTGCCAGCAGGCCATGGTGGCGGCACCAGCGGGCCAGGGCCACCTGCAGCGTGGGCGAGCTGATGCTGGCGCGCGCCAGCATGCCGTAGCTGCCCCAGGGCAGGCGGCGGCTGAACCAGCCCAGGGCTTCGTCGTCCAGCTCCTGCATGGCGGCGTCGGAGATCTGTTCCATCTGCCAGGCGGTGATGCGGGCGCTGTCGTCTTGCAGCAGCTGCGGCGCAATCTGTGCCTGGGCCAGGGCGCGTTCGGGGCTCATGCCGCGCCGTTCATAGGCCAGAGCAATGGCGCGCACGAACGCGATGGGCGTGGCCGCCGGTGCGATGGGCGTCGCTGCGGGGGCTGTGGCGGAAGCAGGCAGGCGGTGGGCGATAGAGGCAGGTGATTTCACGTTACAGAGTGTGCCAGCCGTGGCACGATTTGCAACCATTGTGGCAACCCGGCCGGGCCGTGGGCTTCTATGCTTGCCTATGCTTTCGAATGGCTTGCCACGCGTGCTCTGCCCGCGCTGGCCGGATGACCGAGGAGACAAACCCGTGACGACTGCAGCCGCAACACAATCCGCACCACTGGTGGAGAGCTACGCCCGTGGCGCCACCGATGTTCCCCTGATCGAGCAGACCATCGGCGCCTTCTTTGCCGACATGGTGGCCCGCCAGCCCGAGCGCGAGGCGCTGGTCAGCGTGCACCAGGGCCGCCGCTATACCTATGCCCAGTTGCAGACCGAGGCGCACCGCCTGGCCAGCGCGCTGCTGGGCATGGGGCTCGCCCCTGGCGACCGCGTGGGCATCTGGTCGCACAACAATGCCGAATGGGTGCTGATGCAGCTGGCCACCGCCCAGGTGGGCTTGGTGCTGGTCAACATCAACCCGGCGTACCGCACGTCTGAGGTGGAATACGCCCTGAACAAGGTGGGCTGCAAGCTGCTGGTGACCATGGCCCGCTTCAAGACCAGCGACTACCTGGGCATGCTGCGCGAGCTGGCGCCCGAGTGGCACCACCAGCAGCCAGGCCAGCTGGGCTCTGTGAAGCTGCCCCACCTGAACACTGTGGTGTGGATCGATGAGGCGGGGCAGGGCGCCGACGAACCGGGTCTGATGCGTTTCACCGATTTGATGGCACGCGGCAACGCGGCAGACCCGCGCCTGGCGCACATCGCCGCCGCGCTCAAGGCCACCGACCCCATCAACATCCAGTTCACCAGCGGCACCACGGGCTTCCCCAAGGGGGCCACGCTCACGCACCGCAACATCCTGAACAACGGCTTCTTCATTGGCGAGTGCATGAAGCTCACGCCCGAAGACCGGCTGTGCATCCCCGTGCCGCTGTACCACTGCTTTGGCATGGTCCTGGGCAACCTGGCCTGCCTCACGCATGGCTCTGCCATCGTGTACCCCAATGACGGATTCGACCCGATCACCGTGCTGCAGACGGTGCAGGACGAGCGCTGCACCGGCCTGCACGGCGTGCCCACCATGTTCATCGCCGAGCTGGACCACCCGCGTTTTGCCGAGTTCAACCTGAGCACGCTGCGCACAGGCATCATGGCGGGCTCGCCCTGCCCCACCGAGGTGATGAAGCGTGTGGTGGAGCAGATGAACCTGCGCGAAATCACCATCGCCTACGGCATGACCGAGACCAGCCCCGTGAGCTGCCAAAGCAGCACCGACACGCCGCTGGACAAGCGCGTATCGACCGTGGGCCAGGTGCAGCCGCATTTGGAGGTGAAGATCGTGGACCCTGACACGGGCGCCATCGCTCCCGTCGGCCAGCGCGGCGAGTTCTGCACCAAAGGCTATTCCGTCATGCACGGCTACTGGGGCGATGAGACCAAGACCCGCGAGGCCATCGACGACGGCGGCTGGATGCACACCGGCGACCTGGCCACCATGGATGCCGAGGGCTATGTGAACATCGTCGGCCGCATCAAGGACATGGTGATCCGTGGCGGCGAGAACATCTACCCGCGCGAGATCGAAGAATTTTTGTATCGCCACCCGCAGGTGCAGGACGTGCAGGTGGTGGGCGTGCCCGACCAGAAGTACGGCGAAGAACTCTGTGCCTGGATCATCGCCAAGCCCGGCACGCAGCCCACCGAGGACGACATCCGCGCCTTCTGCAAGGGCCAGATTGCGCACTACAAGGTGCCGCGCTACATCCGCTTTGTCACCAGCTTTCCGATGACGGTGACGGGCAAGATCCAGAAGTTCAAGATCCGCGACGAGATGAAGGACCAGCTGGGCCTGGAAGAACAGAAAACCGCTTGAAAGAGCCACAACGTATGACCATTCTCGACACCCAACTCAACGCCCGCTCGGCGGACTTTCTGGCCAATGCCGCCGCCATGCGCACGCTGGTGGATGACCTGCGCGCCCAGCTCGGCAAGGTGGCCCAGGGCGGCGGTGAGGCTGCCCGCGCCAAGCACACCGCACGCGGCAAGCTGCTGCCGCGCGAGCGCGTGCAGATGCTGCTGGACCCGGGAACGCCGTTCCTCGAACTGGCGCCGCTGGCCGCGCTCAACATGTATAACAACGACGCGCCCGGCGCGGGGCTCATCGCGGGGGTTGGCCGCGTGAGCGGCGTGGACTGCATGATCGTGTGCAACGACGCCACGGTGAAGGGTGGCACCTACTACCCGCTCACCGTCAAGAAGCACTTGCGCGCGCAGGAAGTGGCGCAGCAGAACCACCTGCCCTGCATCTACCTGGTGGACTCCGGCGGCGCCAATCTGCCCAACCAGGACGAAGTCTTTCCTGACCGCGACCACTTCGGCCGCATCTTCTTCAACCAGGCCAACATGAGCGCTATGGGCATCTCGCAGATCGCCGTGGTCATGGGATCGTGCACGGCAGGTGGTGCCTATGTGCCGGCCATGAGTGACGAGTCCATCATCGTCAAGAACCAGGGCACCATCTTTTTGGGTGGCCCGCCGCTGGTCAAGGCCGCGACGGGCGAGGTCGTGACGGCCGAAGACCTGGGCGGCGGCGACGTGCACACGCGCTTGTCGGGTGTGGCCGACCACCTGGCGCAGAACGACATGCACGCGCTGCAACTGGCACGCAATGCAGTGCGCAATTTGAATAAAAACAAGCCGCGGGCGCCCGCAGATCATGCACCGGTAGCTCCTAAATTCGCAGCAGAGGAGCTGTACGGCGTGATCCCCGTGGACACGCGCAAGCCGTTTGACGTGCGCGAGATCATTGCGCGCATCGTGGACGGCAGCGAGTTCGACGAGTTCAAGGCACGCTACGGCACCACACTGGTCACGGGCTTTGCGCGCATCGAAGGGATGATGGTCGGCATCATCGCCAACAACGGCATCCTGTTCAGCGAGTCGGCGCTCAAGGGCGCGCACTTCATCGAGCTGTGCTGCCAGCGCAAGATCCCGCTGGTGTTCCTGCAGAACATCACCGGCTTCATGGTGGGCCGCAAGTACGAGAACGAAGGCATCGCCCGCAACGGCGCCAAGATGGTGACGGCCGTGGCCACGGCCAGCGTGCCCAAGTTCACCATCATCATCGGCGGCAGCTTTGGCGCAGGCAACTACGGCATGTGCGGCCGCGCGTACTCGCCCCGCTTCCTGTGGATGTGGCCCAACGCGCGCATCAGCGTGATGGGTGGCGAGCAGGCCGCAGGCGTGCTCGCCACGGTGAAGCGCGACGGCATCGAAGGCAAGGGCGGCCAGTGGAGCATGGAGGAGGAAGAAGCCTTCAAGGCCCCCATCCGCCGTCAATACGAAGACCAGGGCCACCCCTACTACGCCACTGCGCGCTTGTGGGACGACGGCGTGATCGACCCCGCCGACACCCGCCGTGTGCTGGCGCTGGGCCTGGCCGCCACGCGCAATGCGCCGATCGAAGACACCAAGTTCGGCCTGTTCCGCATGTAAGGGGCTGCAGAGATGCGCGTGTCTTGTGGACTGTCTTGGGGTGTGGCGTTGGCGGTGCTGGCCAGTGCCGCGCATGCACGGGTGGTGGAGGAGCAGATCCATGTTCCCGTGCAGGTCAAAAACCCCTGGGGCAAGCAGATCGCCCAAGACATCCGCGTGACGGTCTGGTCCGACGACACCAACCCCCGGCCCGCGCCGATTGCACTCATCAACCACGGTCGCGCACCGGATGCGCAAGGCCGGGCCAGCCTGGGGCGGGCGCGTTATACCGATGCATCGCGTTACCTGCTGCGCCGTGGATTTGTGGTGGCCGTGCCGACCCGCGTGGGCTATGGCGTGAGCGGTGGCGAAGACGTGGAGGACACGGGGGCCTGCAACAACCGCAACTACGCGCCAGGGTTCGACGCCGCAGCCGTGCAAATCCTGGCCGCCCTGAACGCCGTGCGCCAGCGGCCGGACGTTGCACCCGACAGGGTGTTGGTGGTCGGGCAGTCGTTCGGTGGCGCCAGCACCGTGGCCCTGGCTGCGATGAATCCGCCCGGAGTGGTTGCGGCCGTCAACTTTGCAGGCGGCAGTGGCGGCGACCCTAAGGGCCGGCCCCAGAATCCCTGCTCGCAGCCAGCGCTGGAGCGCACTTTTCAGGCCTACGGTGCGCAGGCCAAGGTGCCCATGCTGTGGATCTACACCGAAAATGACATGTACTTCGGCCCCCAGTTGCCACGCCAGTGGCACGCTGCGTTCACCAAGGCGGGCGGCAAGGCGAGCTTTGTGCAGTTGCCGCCCCATGGCGAGGACGGGCATTCCCTCTTCACGCGTTTCCCGCAGGTGTGGCAGCCCGCAGTGTCCGAGTTTCTGGATGCGAACGGGTTCCCCGCCGCCATTGCGCGTTGACTTGTCTGCCATGACGTTCGCCATCTACCTCTCTCCTCGCAAGGCCTTCGCCGCGTTGGCTCTTGTTGTCGCCTGCGTTGGCGTCTGCACTGGCGCCGCACGGGCCCAGTCGCCCGCTGGAGAGCCTGCGGCGCTGCACCAGGTGGAGTTGCCTTTGCCTTCCGGTACCGTGCTGCGTGCCCATTGGTGGCCAGCGCCCCAGCCATCATCCGCGCAGGCCAGTGCGTCTGTACAGCCGGCCGTTCTGGCGCTGCATGGCTGTGGAGGCCTGTTTGCCAAGGCGGGCGTTTTGTCTTCCCGCTACCGTGAAACGGCCGAAACGCTGCACGCCGCAGGCTATGCCGTGCTGATGCCGGACAGTTTCGGATCGCGCGGGCTGCGTGATGTGTGCCAGACCCGTTACAGCGACCGCAGCCTGAACGTGAACGACCGCGTGCAAGACGCGCGCGCGGCCCTGGTGTGGCTGGCCGCGCAGCCCGGCGTGGATGCGCGGCACATCGGCGTGATGGGCTGGTCCAACGGCGGCACCACCACGTTGAATTTGCTGGTGCAGCGGCTCACCCGCCCGCGCGAGGGCGAGCCGACACTGGCCGGTGCGGCGGTCTTCTACCCCGGCTGCGGGCCCCTGCTCAAACACCAGGCCGTGGCAGAAAGTATTCCGCTGCTGATACAGCTGGGTGCGCTGGACGACTGGACCCCAGCCCAACCCTGCGTGGACTGGGCCGGCACGCTGAAGGCCCGCGCTGGCAGCGACGTGACGGTGCACGTGTACGAAGGCAGCTACCACGGCTTTGATGGCACCGCGCCCGTGCGCCTGCGCGGCGATGTGCCCAATGGCACGTCGGCCCACGGTGTGCACCAGGGCGGAAACCCCACAGCGCGCGTTCAGTCGCTGGCCGCGCTGCAATCCTTCTGGAAACGGGTGCTGGGCACCCCGACCGCGCCATGAACGCCACCGACCATTTCACCCAACTCGCACGCTACAACCAGTGGGCCACTGCTCGCCTGCTCGACGCAGTGACGGAGGTACCAGGGGACGACTACCGGCGCGATGTGGGGTTGTTCTTCCACAGCATCCACGGCACGCTCAACCACCTGCTGGTGGGCGAGCACCATCTGTGGTTCGTGCGCTTTGCCGAAGGCATCTCGCCCAAGGTGGCGCTGGACGCCGAGCTGGAACTCGACCGCGCGCAACTCGATGCCCGGTTGCGCGAAGGCGCTGCCCGCTGGGCACCGTTGATTGCTTCGTTCTCGCCTGATCGCTGGAGCGGCACGCTCGACTACACCACCATGCGTGGCACGGCGGCATCGCTGCCGTTTGCGGCCACGCTGGCGCACGTGTTCAACCACGGCACGCACCACCGGGGTCAGATCACTGCGGCATTGACCGCGCTGGGCCAGCCCTGTCCCGAGCTGGACTTCGTCTACTTTCTGCAAAACCCGTCCAAGCCATGAGCAGCCAGAACCTTTCCATCACTCAGACCGGCGCCGTGGCGCGTATCACGCTCACGCAGCCTGAGATTCGCAACGCCTTCAGCGATGAGGTCATTGCCGAGATCACCGCCGCCTTCATCGAAGTGGGCGGGCGTGCCGATGTGCGCGCCGTGGTGCTCGCCGCAGAAGGCCCTGCCTTTTGCGCCGGTGCCAACCTCAACTGGATGCGCCGCATGGCCGACTACACGCGCGATGAAAACATCGCCGACGCCGGCAAGCTGGCCGAGATGCTGCGCGTGATCTACGAGTGCCCCAAGCCCACGATTGCCCGCGTACAGGGCGATGTGTACGCAGGTGGTATGGGCCTGGTGGCCGCGTGCGACATGGCCGTGGCCGTGGACACGGCGGGCTTTTGCCTCAGCGAGGTGAAGCTGGGACTCATCCCCGCCACCATCAGCCCTTATGTGATCCGTGCCATGGGCGCACGCGCTGCGCACCGGTACTTCCTCACCGCTGAGCGTTTTGGCGCGGCCGAAGCCTTGCGCATTGGCTTTGTGCATGAGGTCGTGGTCGCTGACCAGCTCGACGCCAAAGTGGACGAACTGCTCAAGGCCCTGACCAGCGCCAGCCCCAACGCTGTGCGCGTGTGCAAGAGGCTGGTGATGGATGTGGCAGAGCGGGAGATCAACGCGGGCCTCATCGCCGCCACGGTGCAGGGCATTGCCGACATCCGTGCCAGCGACGAGGGCAAGGAAGGCGTGCAGTCCTTCCTCAACAAGCGCAAACCCGCCTGGGTGGGCTGATCAGTACAAGCAGACCATGGACACCCTCTGGTTCAACATCGTGCAGTGGCTCCACACGCTGGGGCTGCATGTGGATGGCGGCACCGCGCGCGCCGTGGGCGACGCGGCAGCCACAGCAACTGCGAAGCTCGACATGCCCAGCCTGCTGGCGCTGGCCGCCGCACTGGGCTGGGCCAGCGGGTTCCGGCTGTATGCCGTGGTGTTCCTGGTCGGCATGATGGGCGTGCTGGGCTGGATGCCCCTGCCGCCAGGCCTGGCGATGCTGCAGCACCCGCTGGTGCTGATGGTCAGCGGCTTCATGCTGCTGGTGGAGTTTTTTGCCGACAAGGTGCCCTGGGTGGACAGCGCCTGGGATGCCATCCATGCCTTCATCCGCGTACCTGCGGGCGCTGCGTTGGCCTACGGCGTGTTCGGTGCCGACAACGCGACCATGGCCGTGGTGGCGGGACTGCTGGGCGGCTCGCTCTCTGCCACGGCCTTGGCCACCAAGATGACCACCCGCGCTGCCGTGAACACCTCGCCCGAGCCGTTTTCCAACTGGGGGCTGTCGTTCTTTGAAGACGGCCTGGTGGTGGCCGTGGTGTGGCTGGCCACGCAGCACCCGGTGGCCTTTGGCATCGCGCTGGTGGTGATGGTGGTCGTGTCGGTGCTGCTGCTGGTGGTGCTGTTCAAGTTTCTGCGCGCCGTGGTGCGGCGCTTGTCCTCTTTCTTTTCTGGTTCTGCCAAGGTGGCTTAAACATGTTCAACAAGATCCTTATTGCAAACCGTGGTGAAAACGGTTGCTTAGCAACCGTTTCGACAAATCGCATGGCACGCGTAGCGTGCGCAGGCGATCTCGCCGCAGGAGGGCGCAATGTTTAAAAAAATCCTGATTGCCAATCGCGGCGAGATCGCTTGCCGTGTCGCAGCGACTGCCAAGCGCCTGGGCGTGAAAACCGTCGCCGTGTACTCCGACGCCGACGCCAACGCCAAACACGTGGCCGTGTGCGACGAGGCCGTGCACATTGGCGGCAGCGCACCCAAGGACAGCTACCTGCGCTGGGAACGCATCATCGAGGCTGCCAAGGCCACGGGCGCGCAGGCCATCCACCCTGGCTACGGTTTTCTGAGCGAGAACGAAGACTTCGCCAAGGCCTGTGCCGACGCGGGCCTGGTTTTCATTGGCCCCCCCGCCAGCGCCATCAATGCCATGGGGCTAAAGGCCGAGTCCAAGCGCCTCATGGAGCAGGCACATGTGCCCCTGGTGCCCGGCTACCACGGTGCTGACCAGGACCCGGCGCTGCTGCAACGCGAGGCGGACCGTATTGGCTATCCCGTGCTCATCAAGGCCAGCGCAGGCGGTGGCGGCAAGGGCATGCGCGCCGTGGGCAAGGCCGAGGACTTTGCGGCGGCGCTCGACTCCTGCAAGCGCGAGGCCATCAACAGCTTTGGTGACGACGCGGTGCTGGTCGAAAGGTACGTGCAGCGCCCGCGCCACATTGAGATCCAGGTGTTTGGCGACACGCACGGCAACTGTGTGTACCTGTTTGAGCGCGATTGCTCCGTGCAGCGCCGCCACCAGAAGGTGCTGGAAGAAGCGCCTGCGCCGGGCATGACGCCGGAGCTGCGTGCCCGCATGGGCGAGGCCGCTGTGGCCGCAGCCAAGGCTGTGAACTACGTGGGCGCGGGCACGGTTGAGTTCATCGTCGAGCAGCCCGGCGGCTACGACGCCCCCGAGCAGATGAAGTTCTACTTCATGGAGATGAACACCCGCCTGCAGGTGGAGCACCCTGTGACCGAGGCGATCACCGGCCTCGACCTGGTGGAGTGGCAGCTGCGTGTAGCGTCGGGCGAGCCCTTGCCGCTCCAGCAGCAAGACCTGCGCATCACAGGCCACGCCATCGAGGCCCGCATCTGTGCCGAGAACCCCGACAACAACTTCCTGCCCGCGACCGGTGCGCTCAATGTGTATGCGCTGCCCGATTGCGTGACGTTTGAACGCGGCGCGGTGCGCGTGGATTCCGGCGTGCGACAGGGCGATGCGATCAGCCCGTTCTACGACTCCATGGTGGCCAAGCTCATCGTGCACGGCGACACGCGCGAACAGGCGCTGGCGCGGCTGGACGAGGCGCTGGCCCAGACCCACATCGTGGGCCTGGCAACCAACGTGCAGTTTTTGCGCCGCGTGGCACGCACCGATGCGTTTGCCAGCGCCAAGCTGGACACGGCGCTGATCCCGCGCGAGCAGGCCGTGTTGTTCCATCAGGAGCCCGTGGGCTTGCCCCTGGCCGCTGCGGCGGCCGTGGCGCAGGCCTTGCTGAATGAGCGCACGAGCGAGGGCGTGGACCCGTTCAGCCGCCGCGACGGCTTTCACACGCATGGAGTGGTGCAGCGCCGGTTTGAATTTGAATTTGGCGGTGAACACGCCAAGGCGCTGCTGACTTACGAGCGCGGTGGCGGCTTGCACTTGAAGGTGGGCGAGGGCGATGCGGCGGTGGCCGGGCCGCTGGTCTTTGGCGCAGCGCCCCAGGGCGCCATCGAGTTGCAGTTCGCCGGCCAGCGCACGCGCGCTGCCGTGTATGCGCAGGGCGAGGTGGACCATGTGTTCACCCCGCTGGGCGCCACGCAGATCACCGCCATCGACCTGCTGGCCCACGCGGGCGAGGCAGCGGCTGAAGGCGGACGCCTCACGGCCCCCATGCCCGGCAAGGTGGTGTCGTTTGCCGTGAAGGCGGGCGACAAGGTTGCCAAGGGGCAGCCACTGGCGGTGATGGAGGCCATGAAGATGGAGCACACCATTGCCGCCCCAGCCGACGGCGTGGTGCAGGAGCTGCTGTACGCGCCCGGCGACCAGGTGACCGAGGGGGCAGAGCTGCTCAAGCTGGTAGCCGCCGACAAGGCCTGAGCCACGCAGTGTCCCGAGTCGTCTGCAGGTGACAGCGCAGGGGGCCCAATGCGGCTACGCTTGGGCCCCATGAAAATCACCTTTTGCTGTACCGATGCCAAGCCCGAGCCCTGGCTCCAGGGCTTTTCCGCCGCGCTGCCCGGCGTTGAGATTTCTGTTTGGCAGCCCGGCGCCCCGCAGGCCGACTACGCCGTGGTCTGGGCACCACCCCAGCAGTTCATGGACGAACAGCCTGGCCTCAAGGCGCTCTTCAATATCGGCGCAGGGGTGGATGCCCTGCTCAAGCTGCGCCTGCCGCCCCAGGCCTTGGTGGTGCGTCTGGATGATGCGGGCATGGCCGTACAGATGGCCGAATATGTGTGCCACGCGGTGATCCGCCACTTCCGCGAGTTTGATGGCTATGAGGCCGACACCCAGGCGGGCCGCTGGGGCTACCGCAAGCCACGCCTGCGCAGCGACTATCCCATCGGTGTGATGGGCCTGGGCGTGCTGGGCGAGCGGGTTGCCAAGGCGCTGGCGTTGTTTGACTTTCCCATCAACGGCTGGAGCCGCAGCCACAAGGCCATCGACGGCGTGCGCGGCTTTGCGGGCGCAGATCAATTCAATGACTTTCTGGCCGCGAGCCGTGTGCTGGTCAACCTGCTGCCCCTCACGCCCGATACGGCCAACGTGATCAACAAGGACACGCTGGGCCGCCTGTTGCCCGGTGCTTATGTGATCAATGTGGCGCGCGGCGCGCACCTGGTGGACGAAGACCTGGTGGCCGCCATCGACAGCGGCCATGTGGCTGGAGCCACGCTCGATGTGTTCCGCACCGAGCCGTTGCCCGCAGGCCATGCGTTCTGGACGCACCCTCGCATCACCGTCACGCCCCACACCTCGGCGCGCACGCTGCGCGACGAGAGCATTGCCCAGATCGCACGCAAGATGGTGGCGCTGGAGCACGGCGAGGCGGTGGCGGGCATCGTGAACCCTGCCAGAGGCTACTGAAGCCGCCGGTCCACGCGCTCGCGAGCTTAGAGAATGGCGGGCATGAGCACCTCCACGTTCCGTCGTTTCTTTGGTCTTTTGGGCTGGATCCTGCTGGTGCCCAGCGCCTTGACCGCGCTGGGTGCGGCGTGGTTATTGGCCTCTGCCATGAACATGCTGGGCGACACGCACACCGCCAAGGGCCGGGTGGTGGCGCATGAAGAAATCATGACCGGCCCATCCCACCGCCGGGGGCTTGCCAAGAAAAGCATTGTGGAGTTTGTGGCGGGCGATGGGCGAACCTACAGCTTCACGGATTCGGTCGCACGCCAGCAGCAGGCCATCCACAAGGTGGGTGAGACTGTTTCGGTGCGCTACTCCGCCAAGGACCCGGCGCAGGCGGAAATCCGCAGTTCCACCACCGTGAAGATCGTGATCGGTGCAGTGATGCTGCTCTCCAGCGCCGTCGGTATGGCAGTGGGCTGGCTGCTGCTGCGCTTGCGCCCCAGGTCTGTCGCATAGCCCTCCGCGCGCGGGCACAGAGGGGGTGCCTTTTCAATCCACCGTCACGCCGGCGTCGCGCACCAGCTTGCCCAGTCGCTGCGCGTCGGCCTTGATGAGCGCCCCAAAGTCTGCCGCTGAGCCCCCCACCACGGGCGTGCCAATGGCTTCCCATTTGGTGCGGAAGGCGGGTTCCTTGAAGATCGCATTCACCGTGGCGTTGAGTTTGTCGACGGTGGCTTGCGGGGTGCCCGCGCGCACCGCAATGCCATGCCAGCCGGTGATCTGGTAGCCCGCAATGCCAGCCTCCGCCATGGTGGGCACATTGGGCAGCACCTTGGCGCGTTCGCTGGATGTAACGGCCAGCGGGATGAGCTTGCCCGCCTGGATGTGGGGCAGGGAGCTACCGACGATGTCGAACATCACGTTCACCTGTCCGCCGATCAGGTCGTTGAGCGCGGGGCCAGCGCCACGGTAGGGGATGTGCCCCATCTTCACGCCCGCGGTGGTGTTGAACAGCTCCCCCGCCAGGTGCTGCGGTGTGCCGTTGCCGGCCGACGCGTAGCTCAGCACCGGCTTGCCGGCCTTGGCCATGGCCAGGAACTCGGCCAGTGTCTTGACGCCCAGGGAGGGATGCACCTCCAGCACCAGCGGGAATGCCGACAGCTGGATCACCGGCACCAGATCGGACAGCGGGTTGAACGGCATGCTGGCGTACAGCGAGGGGTTGACCGCCATCGGGCCGCTGGCGGCAAGCAGCAGCGTGTGGCCGTCCGCTGGCGCCTGCTTGGCCACCTCGGCGCTGCCGGTGTTGCCACCGGCGCCGCCCTTGTTGTCCACCACCACAGGTACACCCAGGCGGCTTTGCAGCTCGGGCTGCAGCATGCGGGCCATCAGGTCGGTGGGTCCACCGGGCGGGTAGGGCACCACAAAGCGGATGGTCTTGCTGGGGAAGGCGGTGGCGGCCGTCTGCGCCGCAGCGTGACCTGCGATGCCCAGGGCCAGGGGCACGGCAAGGGTTGCGCGCAGCACGGCGCGCCGGGCGGTGCGGGGCGTGGACGAGTGAAGTTGGCGGTGGTGCATGTCTGTCTCCTGTGGGGATGGATAAAGCCCGTCTGCTGCGGGTTGATGTCAATGGATGGGGAGCGCGGTGGAGTGGTGTCGCTCAGCCTGCGCCAAAGCGCTGCCGGATGTCAGCGGCGGTGGCCAGCGGGCGGCCCAGTGCGGCGGCGGCTTCGACGGCCTGGCGCACCAGCGTGGTGTTGTCAGGGGCCACGCTGCCGTCCTTGCACAGCAGGTTGTTTTCAAACCCCACGCGGGCATGGCCGCCAAACACGGCGGCGGCGGCCACGCAGGCGTTCTCTGCCGCCCCGAAGGCGCACACGGCCCAAGGTTCGTTGCCGTCATGGGCGTTCAGAAACGGCAGCAGGTCGCGCGGGCTGGAGGTCTGGCCCGCGCTGTAGCGGCCCAGCACAAACAGCAGGAACCAAGGCGCATCCGGTACCACGCCACTGGCGCGCAGTGCCTGCCAGCGGCGCAGGTCGGCCACGTCATACAGGATGACCTGCACCATGGTGCGGCGCTGGGCGAGGCCAGTGAAGAAGCGCTGCAGTCCGGCTTCGCCGATCTCGGGCTTGTCTACTTCGCGCAGTCCGATGGACACGGCCTCGGGTTGCAGGGCCTCCACCATGGCGATCTGCGCGGGGGCCTGGTACACGCCTGCGGCTTCGCTGGTGATCTGGATGACCATCGCGTCGCCCACAGCCTGGCGCACCACGCGCTGCGCCTCACGGTAGCCCTCCACATCGAGGCTGTGGCGGCCTTGCGCGTCGCGGATGTGCATGTGCAGCATGGCCGCTCCCGCGTCCAGGCAGGCCTTGGCCGTGGTGGCCAGCGTGGCGGGGGTGATGGGCACGGTCGGGTGGTCTGCGGGCTGTTTGTACGCGCCGTTGGGGGCCACGGTCACGATCAGCGGGTCGGCCCACTGGCTGGCCATAGCAGGTGATGTGGGCGATGCGGTCATGAACAATCTCCGGTGTTTTTGGCCGCGTCTGCAGGGGGCTCGATGTTGGGCAGCTCGCTCGCCAGCAGAGCCAGTCCCTGGCGCAGCAGCGTGTCGTAGCGCGCGCGCTCGGCCTGCTTGCGGTCTTCCGGCCAGTCGAAGAAACCTTTGCCTGTCTTCATGCCGAGCTGTCCCTGGGCCACCTTGTCGCGCAGGGCCTGGGCGGGTATGTCGGTGTTCGAGAGCGTGGGGTACATGGTGGCTGCGGCGGCGGTGTGCACCTCAATGCCCGCGTGGTCGCGCTGCAGCACCGGCCCGGCCGCCAGAAAGCGGAAGCCGAAGCCAAAGCGCACGGCGGCGTCCACGTCTTCGGGCGAGGCAATGCCTTCGTCGATGAGCGCAAACGCCTCGCGCGAGAGCGCATGCTGCATGCGGTTGGCCAGAAAGCCGGGCTTGTCCTTCTTGACCAGCACCGGCACGCTGCCGCAGCCACGCATGAAGGCGTGCAGCCAGGTGCCCAGGGCCGGGTCGCTGCGCCCGCCCAGCACTACCTCCACCAGCGGCACCAGGTGGGCGGGCATGAAAAAGTGCAGGCCCAGCATACGCTGCGCCGTGGCCAGCCCCTGGGCGATGGCACTGATGGGAAAGCCCGAGCTGTTGCTGGCCAGCACGGCGTTGGGGGGCGCCACGGTTTCCAGCTCGGCAAACAGCTTTTGTTTGGCAGCCAGTTGCTCGGTGATGCATTCCACCACCAGCACCACGCCGTTCCAGTCCACCTCCTGCAGGCTGGCGCACACCTGCACCGGGCCGGCGTGGGTAGCCTGGCCGGCAGCGGCCAGCTCCTGGGCGATGTGGGGCCGCAGATGGTCGCGGCGGGCGGCGTGGGGGTCCACCACCGTGACCTGCGCGCCGCCACGGGCCAGGACCACGGCCACATCGGCCCCCATGGTGCCTCCGCCTACCACCACGGTGCGCGCGCTGCGCGGCGAACTGTTCTCCATCGTGTCTCCTTGTGGCTCTCAATCTGCTCAAGCGGTGTGCTTGCGTTGAATTCAGTCTAGGGGCCCCACATTGCGCGGTCCAGACGTCTTTTTCGATAGACTGATCGGCTATGAAGATCAATTGGTCCGCCCGCGAGGTGGATGTGTTCCTGTCGCTGGCCGAGACGCTGAGTTTTCGGCGCACGGCCTTGCAGATGCACCTGTCGCAGTCGGCGGTGTCGGGTACGGTGGCGCGGCTGGAAGAGATGCTGGACGTGCGCCTGTTCGAGCGCACCACGCGCACCGTGCAACTCACGCTGGCGGGCGAGGTGTTTGCCGAGCAGGCGCGGTTTCTGCGCCACCAGATGGAGGAGACCGTGCGCCGCGTGCAGGAGGTGGCGCAGCTGCAGGTGGGTCGCATTGCGCTGGCGGCGCTGCCGTCGCTGGCGGCCGGGGCCGTGCCACGGGCCTTTGCCCGGTTTGCCGCGCAGCACCCGGGCGTACAGATGGAGCTGATCGACAGCCTGGCAGGCCCGGCGTTCGACATGGTACGTGCCGGGCGCGTGGACTTTGCCCTCACGGCCGCCAACCCCGCCTATGCGGACCTGGACTACACCCCGCTGGTGTCCGACCGGTTTGTGCTGCTGATGCCGCGTACGCACCCCTTGGCCCGTGGGCGGGGAGCCATTGCCTGGGCCGATGTGGCCGAGCTGCCCCACATCTCCATGCCTGCGGGCACCAGCGTGCGGCAGTACGCGCAAGAGGCCTTGCTGACGCACCGCATCCGCTTTGAACCCCGCTACGAGGTGGAGCACCTGGCCACCATCGCGGCCATGGTGGCGGCGGGGCTGGGGGTGAGCGCGCTGCCCGAGCTGGCCGCCCAGGTGGTGCGCAGGCCCGAGGTGGTGACGCGCGCGCTCAAGGCGCCCGTGCTGCACCGGCCCATCGGGCTGATCACGCTGCGCGGGCGGCCGCTGTCGCTGGCGGCGCAGGCCATGGTGGCCTTGCTGCGGCAGGAGGTCGAGGGTGATCACACCCGGGCTGGCTGATGGCGCGTCCGGCGAATGGTCTGGCACGATATGAGGTGGCCCTGCGGCGGCGCTGGCGAGACAATGGCGAGATTCCTGTCCACCCTTGGTAGCCCCATGAGCATTCCCTCCCGCGTCCGCCTCATCGACGTTGGCCCCCGTGACGGCCTGCAGAACGAAAAGACCCCGGTGCCCGCCGCCGTCAAGATCGAGCTGGTGCACCGCCTGCAGCAGGCGGGCCTCAAAGAGATCGAAGTCACCAGCTACGTCAGCCCCAAGTGGGTGCCGCAGATGGCCGACAACCATGAGGTGATGGCTGGTGTCACGCGCCAGAGCGGCGTCGCGTATTCGGTGCTCACACCCAACCTCAAGGGCTTTGAGGCGGCCGTGCTCGACAAGCCCGACGAGATCGTCGTCTTCGGCTCCGCCAGCGAGGCCTTCAGCCAGCGCAACATCAACTGCAGCATTGCCGAGAGCATTGAGCGCTTTGCCCCAGTGGTAGAGGCCGCGTTGGCCGCAGGCATCCGCGTGCGCGGCGCCATGAGCTGCACTGTGGGCTGCCCCTACGAGGGTGACATTGCCCCAGAGCGTGTGGCCTATCTGGCGGGCCTGCTCAAGGGCATTGGCGTGCAGCGCGTGGATGTGGCCGACACCATCGGCGTGGGCACGCCGCGCAAGGTGCAAAAGGCGCTGGAGGCGACGCTGCAGCACTTTGGCATCGATGAAGTCTCGGGACACTTCCACGACACCTACGGCCAGGCGCTGTCGAACACACTGGCCGCGCTGGAGCTGGGGGTGTGGAATTTCCAGTCGTCCGTGGCTGGGTTGGGGGGCTGCCCTTATGCCAAGGGAGCCACCGGCAACGTGGCCACCGAAGATGTGGTCTACATGCTGCAGGGCATGGGCATTGAGACCGGCATCGACCTCGACTTGCTCATCGACGCAGGCGCCTACATCAGCGGCTTTCTGGACCGCAAGCCCAACTCACGCGCAGCCAACGCCTTGCTGACCAAGCGCGCGGGCTGACCCCGCTGGTCCAACGCCACCCGGTCGCCGTCAACCGGCGTCCGGGGTGCCGCCCAGCACCTTCCACAGCGTCACGCGGTTGACCTGCTCGGCCTGGCGCAGGCCGATGAGGGTCTGCTGCGCCGCATACAGACTGCGTTGCGCATCCAGCACCGTGAGGTAGTTGTCCACGCCGGCCTTGAACCGCGCCTCCGACAGGTCGAACGCCTTCTGGGTGGAGGCCACCAGCCGCGTCTGCGCGGCGATTCGCTCGTCCCATTGCGCGCGGTCGGCCAGCACATCGGCGGTCTCGCGGAACGCGGTCTGCACGGCCTTCTCGTACTGGGCCACCGCGATGCGCTGGTTGGCCTCGGCCACCTGCACGTTGGCGCGGTTGCGGCCGGCGTCGAAGATGGGCAGGCGGACGAGTGGCACAAAGCTCCAGGTGCCGCTGCCCGCGCCAAACAAGCCGTCCAGCTCACGGCTGCCGGTGCCTATGTTGGCCGTGAGGCTGATGGTGGGGAACAGGGCCGCCCGCGCAGCGCCGATGTTCGCCTCGGCGGCGCGCAGGGCGTTTTCGGCGGCCTGTATGTCGGGCCGGGCGAGTAGCACGCTGGAGGCCAGTGGCACCGGTACGGGCTGCAACGCCGCCGGGGCCTGCGCGTCGGCACGCAGCGTGCTGGCAGTGGGCCAGAGGGCCGCAGGCACCGGGCCGCCCACCAGCAATTGCAGGGCGTTGCGGTCGCGCTCCACCTGGGCCAGGTAGGTCGCCACATCGCCGCGTGCAGCGTCTACCGTGGTCTGTGCCTGGGCCAGCACCAGCCCCGAGGTGGAGCCGATGGCGTGGATGCGTTCGGTCAGCGCATAGGCCTTTTCGCGGCTGGCCAGGGTGTCGCGCGCCAGTTGCAGCCGGGCCTCATCGGCGGCCAGGGTGAGCCAGGCGTTGGCCACATCGGCAATCAGGCCCGTCTGGATGTTGCGCTGGTTCTGCTGGCTCTGCAGAAATTGCTGCAGCGCCGCCTCGTTGAGGTTGCGCACGCGGCCCCAGAAGTCGATTTCGTAGCTGGCAAACCCCAGTTGCGCCGTGTACTGCGTAGCCACTTGTGCGGGGGCGGTGGCGCTGCTCATGCCGGCGGCGGTGCGGGCGCGGCTGGCTTGCGCCTGCGCGGTCACGCTGGGCAACAGGTCCGCCCGGGTGATGCCGTACTGGGCGCGCGCCCGCTCGATGGCCTCGATGGCCACCCGCAGGTCGCGGTTGTTGGACAGCGCCAGGGCAATGACATCACGCAGCGGTTGGGCCTGCACCCAGCCCAGCGCAGCCGCCGCTTGCACGCTGGCGTCGCTGGCCACAGCGGGCTGTCCGCTGGTCGTACCCACGGTGTCAGGCACCGGCAGGGCAGGGGTCTGGTGAGTAGGGGCCAGGTTGCAGCCTGCGAGCAGTGTGGCAGCGGCCAAGGCCACCGTCATGGCGGCAAGGGTGGTGGGCCGACGCTCGCGGCCTGGCGACAAGGGGGGGCGCGTCATACTGCGCTCTCCTGTGTAGGGTGCGGTGGGGTGGTGGCTGCGGGTGGCGGGGCGTTGTCCTCGCTGCGCGACCGGCTCTTGAACCAGCGGCGGATGAGCAGGAAGAACACCGGCACCAGGAAGATGCCCAGCACGGTGGACGCCAGCATGCCGCCCAGCACGGCGGTGCCGATGGCCACCCGCCCGCCGGCACCCGCGCCGGTGCCGATGGCCAGCGGGATCACCCCGAACCCAAAGGCCAGCGACGTCATCAGGATGGGCCGCAGCCGCAGGCGCACCGCGGCGACGATGGCGTCAAACAGGTTCTTGCCTTGTTCTTGCAGCTGCACCGCAAACTCGACGATCAGGATCGCGTTTTTGGACGCCAGCCCCACGGTGGTCAGCAGCCCCACCTGAAAGTACACGTCGTTGGTCAGGCCCCGGGTGTAAGTGGCCGCGAGCGCGCCCACCACACCCAGCGGCACGGCCAGGATCACCGACAGCGGCACGGTCCAGCTCTCGTACAGGGCGGCCAGGCACAGGAACACGAACAGGATCGAGATCGCGTACAGCATGGGGGCCTGGGCCCCTGACTGCCGCTCTTGCAGCGAAGCGCCCGTCCACTCGTAACCGATGCCCGGGGGCAGCGTGCGCAGGATGTCTTCCACGATCTTCATGGCGGCGCCCGAGCTCACGCCTGGTGCCGCGCGGCCTTCCAGCTCGTAGGCCGGGTTGCCGTTGTAGCGCAGCAGCTGCGGCGAGCCGTAGGCCCAGTAGCTGGTCGAGAACGCGCCAAACGGCACCATCTCGCCCTTGCTGTTGCGCACGCTCCAGCGCGCCACGTCCTGCGGCAGCATGCGCGCTGGCGCGTCGCCCTGGATGTACACGCGCTTGACCCGCTCGTTGTTCAAAAAGTCGTTCACGTAGGTGCCGCCAATGGCGCTGGAGAGCACGCTGTTGATGTCGTTGTACGACAGCCCCAGTGCAGCGGCCTTGCGGTCGTCGATCTCCAGGCGCAGCTCGCTGGCGTCCTCCAGGTTGGTCATGCGCAGGTTGGTCAGCTCGGGCCGCTTGCGCGCTTCGGTCAGGAAGGTGTTGGTGGCCGCCAGCAGCGCCTGGTGGCCCAGCCCGTTCATGTCCTTGATCACGAAGTTGAAGCCCGAGCTGGAGCCCAGGCCCCGCACGGCCGGCGGCATGACGACCAGCACCCGCGCATCACGGATGGAGGCCAGGTCGCGCGTGGCCTTGTAGGCGATCTGTGCGGCGGCCTGGTTGGGCAGCGTGCGGTCTTCCCAGGGCTTGAGGCGCACAAAGCCGCGTGCCGAGGCCTGGTCGCCGTTGATGCCCGAGACCTGGTAGAAGCTCAGCACATCGGGCTGCTGCGCAAAGTAGTCGCGCACCTGGTCCAGCACGCTCTGCAGCCGCGCATCGGCGGCGCCCGATGGCAGGTTCACGTTCACGTACAGAAAGCCCTGGTCTTCGTCAGGCAGGAAGGAGGTGGGCAGGCGCGCCATGAGCAGCCAGACCACGCCACACACGGCCAGAAAGATCAGCGCCATGCGCTTGGTGCGGCGCAGGGTGTAGGCCACAGTGCCCTGGTAGCGCGCCGCAGTGGCATCGAAGTGGTGGTTGAACCAGCGGAAGAACCGGTCGTTCAGGCCCAGCAGGCCGCGCCGGATCGGCCGGTCATGCCCGGCCGATGCGGCTGCGGGCTTGAGCAGCGTGGCGCACAGCGCCGGGGTGAGGGTCAGCGCCACAAACACCGACAGCGCCATGGCCGCCACGATAGTGATCGAGAACTGCCGGTAGATCACGCCGGTGGAGCCGCCAAAGAACGCCATGGGCACAAACACCGCCGACAGCGTGACCCCGATACCCACCAGGGCGGGCGTGATCTCGCGCATGGACTGGCGTGTGGCTTCCTTGGCTGATTGGCCGGTCTCGTGCATCACGCGCTCGACGTTTTCGACCACCACGATGGCGTCGTCCACCAGCAGGCCAATCGCCAGCACCATGGCAAACATGGTCAGCGTGTTGATCGAATAGCCCGCGAGCGACAGCACCCCAAAGGTGCCCAGCAGCACCACGGGCACGGCAATGGCGGGGATCAGCGTGGCGCGGAAGTTCTGCAAAAACACGAACATCACGATCACCACCAGGATCATGGCCTCGCCCAGCGCGCTCACCACTTCCTTGATGGAGGCGCGCACGAAGGGCGTGGAGTCCGAGCTGACGAAGTAGTCGATCTGGTTGGGGAAGTAGGGCTTGAGCTCGGCCAGCTTGGCAGCAATAGCGTCGGCTACCTGCATCGCGTTGGCGCCGTCGGCCAGCACGATGCCCATGCCCGCGCCGGGCATGCCGTTGAGCTTGGCCTTCACGGTCAGGTTCTCGGCACCCAGCTCTACACGGGCCACGTCCTTGATGGTGACCACAGAGCCGTCGAGCGCCGACTTGAGCACGATGGCCTCGAACTGCTCCACCGTCTTGAGCTTGGTGCGGGCGGTGATGGTGGCGTTGAGCTGTTGGTCGGACACCGCCGGCAGGGCGCCCAGCTGGCCGGCAGACACCTGGGCGTTCTGGGCGTTGAGCGCGTTGACCAGGTCCGACGGCATCAGCGCGTACTTCTCCATCTTGGCCGGGTCCATCCAGATGCGCATGGCGTAGTTGGTGCCGAACACCGTCACGTCACCCACGCCGTCGATGCGGCCGATCACGTCCACCAGGCTGCTGGTCAGGAAGTCGCCGATGTCCACGGCGCTCATCGACGGGTCCTTGGAGAAGAAGCTGTAGGTGACCAGGAAGTCCTGCCCGCCCTTGTTCACGAACACGCCCCGGCTCTTGACGGCGTCGGGCAGGCGGTTGGTGGCGGCCTGCAGCTTGTTCTGCACCTGCACCTGCGCCACGTCGATGTTGGTGCCGGGCGCAAAGGTGAGGGTGGTGCGCGAGCGGCCCGAGGCGTCCGAGGTCGAGCTCATGTAGAGCATGTTGTCGATGCCCTTGAGCTGCTGCTCGATGATCTGCGTCACCGAGTTTTCCACCGTCTCGGCCGAGGCGCCGGTGTATTGCGAGCCGATGGTCACGCGCGGCGGAGCGATGTCGGGGTACTGCTCCAGCGGCAGCGTGACGATGGACAGCGCGCCGCCCAGCATGATGATGATGGCGATGACCCACGCAAAGATGGGCCGGTTGATGAAGAACTGAGCCATGTGCTGCGTCCTTCGTGCTCAGCGGGAGGCTGCCGGAGCGGGATTGGATGCGGGGGCTGACGCGGGCGCGGCACCTGCGGCGGCGGGTGCGTCAGCGCCAGGGGCGCCCTTGCGGCCCTTGGCGGGGGCCTTCGGGTCCACCTCTACCGCGCGCACCTTGTCGCCGGGTTTGACGCGTTGGAAACCCTCGACCACCACGCGCTCGCCCGCAGCCAGCCCGCCTTGCAGCAGCCACTGGTTGCCCACTGCACGGTCGATGTTGATCGGGCGCTTTTCCACCACATCACCGTCCTTGACCACCAACACGCTGGGCTTGCCGGTGAGGTCGCGGGTCACGGCCTGCTGGGGCACCAGCAGGGCTTCGGGCGCGAGGCCGGTGGGCAGCAGCGCCTGCACGTACATGCCAGGCATCAGCGTACCCTTTGGGTTGGGCACCACGGCGCGCAGCGTGACGGTGCCGGTGGTGGCGTTCACGATCACGCCCGCAAACTGCAGCTGGCCGCGCTGTGCGTACTCGGTACCGTCGTCCAGGCGGATGCGCACCGGGATCTTGTCACCCTCCACCTTCTGGAAGCGGCCCGCGTCCCAGTCCCGCTGCAGCTGCATCAGCTCGGTGGTGGACTGGGTGAAGTCCACGTACATCGGGTCGAGCTGGACGATGGAGGTCAACGCGTCGGCCTGGTTGGCTGTGACTAGCGCTCCCGGCGTGACGTTGGACAGGCTGATGCGGCCGCTGATCGGTGCCTCGATGCGGCTGTACTTGAGATTGATGCGCGCCGTGGCCAGGTTGGCCTGGGCCACGGCCACGTCGGAGCGCGACTGGGCGGCGGCGGCCTGGCTTTCTTCAAACGCCTGCTGGCTGATGGCGTCGATCTTCACCAGCTCCGCATTGCGCTTGGCCGTGGCCTCCTGGGTGCGCGCGGTGGCCTCGGCCTTGGCCAGGGCTGCCTGCGCGCTGGCTTCGGTGGCCCGCAGCGAGGCGTCATCGATCTGGTACAGCGGCTGGCCTTGGCGCACCAGCATCCCTTCGGTGAACAGGCGCTTTTGCAGAATGCCCGACACCTGGGGTCTCACCTCGGCCGTGAGCGAGGCGCGGGTGCGGCCGGGCAGGGCGGCTTCGAGCTGCTGGCTTTGCTGCTTGAGCGTGATCACGCCCACTTCGGGGGCGGCCCTGGCCGGTGCGGGGGCCTCGTTGGGTTTGCTGCAGCCGGACAAGATGCCCGCGATCAGCAGCAGCCCCAGCAACGCTCCCCGGCATGGCAATGCCCCGAGGGCGGGGCGGCCCGGCACAGTGTTGGCAGGGGAGGTCGCGGGCAGGCTCGGGCACAGCGGGGACAACGCAGCATCGTTCATGGGCGTGGGAGCGGTTGGGTTGGGAAGGTTCGGCGCATTGTGGGGCGCACACATTTCCTGTTTGTAAAGTGGCCGGATTTGGCCCGGGTGCCGGAGCGCCGTGCAGGGACATGCGGGCCGGGGTGCGAGGGAGGCCATGGCGCGCGGCAAAATGGAGGGAGACCCGACCGAATCACGCCCCCCTGTAGACCTGCTGGAGACAACGCGAATGTGTGGAGCCGAACTGAAGAACCTGCCCGAGGGCGTACAGCGTGTGGCTGCCGAACTGCAGCGGCGCGGCCACCCGCACCTGCCGCAGATGCTGGACGATGCCGCACGCACCGCACAGCAGGCCGCCGATGCGCTGGGCATCCTGGTGGGGCAGGTGGCCAAGAGCATCATCTTTCGGCGCAAGAGCGACGATGCTGCGGTGCTGGTGGTCACCTCGGGCGACCGACGTGTGGACGAGAAAAAGGTGGAAGCCCATGTGGGCGGCAAGATCGGCCGGGCCGATGCCGAGTTTGTGAAATCGCGCACCGGCTTCTCGATTGGCGGCGTGTCGCCCGTGGCGCATGCCACGCCGCCCGTCACGCTCATTGACCAGGACCTGTTGCGCTTTGACGTGGTGTGGGCCGCAGCAGGCCACCCCCACGGTGTGTTCCCCTTGCACCCCACCGACCTGCAGCGCCTGACGGGCGCACCCGTCGTGGACGTGGTGCAAGCACCGGTGGCGGACGCGTCTGCGACCCAGGCGGCCGCATGAATGCTATTGATTTGCTAGCTGTCAAGGCAAAAGAGACTAGCGCTTCCGGCCAATTTGACCCCAAAAGTGCCGAGCCAGTGCCTTCGCCCTGCATTTCGGTGTGCCGCATGACGCCCGACCGCAGCCACTGCGAAGGCTGCTTTCGCACGCTGGATGAAATCCGCGCCTGGTCGCGTGCCGACGCTCCGCAGCGGCGCGCCATCTGGGCGCAGTTGTTGCAACGCGCCGGCATTGACTGGCCCGTGCCGGAGACCGAGGCATGAAGCGCATCACGTTCTACCTGGACTTCATTTCTCCCTATGCCTGGCTGGCGTTTGAGCGCTTGCCCGAGGTGCTGGAAGGGCTGACCTATAGCGTGACCTACCAGCCCGTGCTGCTGGGTGCCCTGCTGCAGCAGCACGGCAACCCCGGCCCTGCGGGCATTGCCCCCAAGCGCGACTGGACCTACCGCCATGTGACCTGGCTGGGCCATGCGCAAGGCACGCCACTGCAGATGCCTGCGCGCCACCCGTTCAACCCGCTGCCCCTGCTGCGCCAGGCCCTGGCATGCAGTGACGACGGCAGCATCAACCGCTACGTGGCGGGCACGGTGCTGCGGCACGTGTGGCAAGGCGGCGCCGACGCGCTGGACCCTGCGCGCCTGGCCACGCTGGCCGAGGCGCTCGCGGAGCAGGTGCGCCCCGGGCAGGACGTGAACAGCGACGGCCCCAAGGCCTTGCTGCGCGCCAACACCGAAGCCGCGCAAGCAGCCGGTGTGTTTGGCGTGCCCGCGTTTGGGGTGGACGGCAAGCTGTTCTGGGGGCTCGACGGCCTGCCCATGCTGCGTGCCTACCTCGATGGCGACGCCTGGTTCGACGGCCCCGCCTGGGACGCTGTCAGCCAGCTCCCATCGGGTTTACCCGGCAAGTCCTGAGCAATTTCCGGATGCTGAAAGGGGTGCTGCGGGTTTCACCCTAAGTTGTCAGAGAGCGGTCAGTTTGATGAAAGCTCTTGTTGGTTTCGCGTCAGAGGGTGGTCAGTGCCATCTCCAAGAATGCGTGCAGCCCGCCGCAGTGCGGTCTGTAACACCAATAGGAGACACACACCATGGCAACTGTTCATCCCGCACCGCGGCCGATGTCGCCCGAAGAGAGGAAGGTCATCTTCGCCTCGTCGCTCGGCACCGTTTTCGAGTGGTACGACTTTTACCTGTACGGCTCGCTCGCAGCCATCATCGCCAAGCAGTTCTTCAGCGGTCTGGATGCTGGTTCGGCGTTCATCTTCGCGCTGCTGGCGTTTGCTGCGGGCTTCATTGTTCGTCCCTTCGGCGCCATCTTCTTCGGCCGCCTGGGCGACATGATCGGCCGCAAGTACACGTTCCTGGTCACCATCCTGATCATGGGCCTGTCCACCTTCATCGTGGGCATCTTGCCGACTTACGCGTCCATCGGTGTGGCCGCTCCCGTCATCCTGATTGCCCTGCGCCTGCTGCAAGGCCTGGCACTGGGCGGTGAATACGGCGGTGCTGCCACGTATGTGGCCGAGCACGCACCGCACGGCAAGCGCGGCGCCTACACCGCCTGGATCCAGACCACCGCCACGCTGGGTCTGTTCCTGTCGCTGATGGTGATCCTGGGCACCCGCACAGTGCTGGGCGAAGAAGCCTTTGGTGATTGGGGCTGGCGTGTTCCGTTCATCGTGTCGATCCTGCTGCTGGCCATTTCGGTCTGGATCCGCCTGTCGATGAACGAATCGCCTGCCTTCCAGAAGATGAAGGCCGAGGGCAAGACCTCCAAGGCACCGTTGACCGAATCCTTCGGCCAGTGGAAGAACCTGAAGATCGTGATCCTGGCACTGGTGGGCCTGACCGCCGGCCAGGCCGTGGTGTGGTATTCGGGCCAGTTCTATGCGCTGTTCTTCCTGACGCAGGCGCTGAAGGTCGATGGCGCCACCGCCAATATCTTCGTGGCCGTTTCGCTGCTGATCGGTACACCGTTCTTCATCGTGTTCGGTTCGCTGTCGGACAAGATCGGCCGCAAGCCGATCATCCTGGCAGGCTGCCTGCTGGCCGCGCTGACGTACTTCCCTGTGTTCGGTGCACTGACCAAGGCGGCCAATCCCGCCCTGGCTGAAGCCCAAGCCAAGAACAAGGTGGTGATCACCGCTGACCCTGCCGAGTGCTCGTTCCAGTTCAACCCCACAGGTACTACCAAGTTCACCAGCTCGTGCGACATCGCCAAGCAGGTGCTGGCTGGCGCCTCGGTGAGCTATGAAAACGCTGTGGCTCCCGCCGGTACGGTGGCGACCATCAAGATTGGCGAAACCGCAATCCCCTCGTACACCAGCAAGGGCCTGAGCGCTGATGAAGCCAAGAAGAAGGACGCCGAGTTCAAGAAGCTCGTGGCCGACGACCTGAAGGCCGCTGGCTACCCCACCAAGGCAGACCCTGCCCGTATCGACAAGGTGATGGTCACCATCATCCTGACCTACCTGGTGCTGCTGGTGACCATGGTGTACGGCCCCATCGCCGCCATGCTGGTGGAAATGTTCCCCACCCGCATCCGCTACACGTCCATGTCCCTGCCGTACCACATCGGTAACGGCTGGTTCGGCGGCCTGCTGCCCACCACGGCGTTTGCCATCGTGGCCCAGACCGGCAACATGTACAACGGACTGTGGTACCCCATCATCATCGCCGGTGCTACGGTGGTGATCGGTGGCCTGTTCATCAAGGAAACCAAGGACGTGGACATTTACGCCAACGACTGATCGTTGCTGACCGGTGTACAGGGCCCGCCCCGCAAGGGTCGGGCCCTGTGTTCCATCAAGGGGCTTGTGCCGCGCACCAGTACAACCCACAACCCTGCGCGTTCAGCCAGGCCCCTTGATTGAACAAACCCATCCCAGGAGATATTGATATGTGGAAGATTGTTGTTGGCTTCGTCTTGTTTGCTGCCTTGTCGATGTACGTGATCATCACGGCGGGCGACAAGGCCGACATGGGTGGTGAAAAGCACGGTGCCGATGCGGTGCACGCGCCGGAGGCCCCGGCCAGCGCGGCGGCACCTGCTGCCGCACCTGCACCCGCTGCGGCTCCTGCATCGGCTGCCAGCGCGCAATAAGCACATTGCCCGGCATGACAAAGGCCCTGCCAGCAATCGCTGGCAGGGCCTTTTTTTATGGTGTCCTAGGGATGTTGGCCTGCGCCGTGTCAGCGCTTGAAGCGCCCGTCGGTGCCGATGATGGACAGGTCCGAGAAGTCCAGCCCGCTGTGGTCGGTAGGGCTGTAGCTCAGCTCCATGCCGCCCAGATCCCACTTCTTGATACTTTCCAACCCCATGTGGAGTTTGGCGCTGTCGGGTTTAGCGCCTGCACGTTTGAGGCCTTCCACCAGCACCTTGGCGCTCACAAAACCCTCCAGCATGGCGGGCGTCAGTTCGCCGATGTTCTTGGCCTTGGCCAAGTCCATGGCCTCCTTGACCACGGGGTAGTTGAGCGAGCGCTCCGACGGGAACACCTGCGTCACCACCACGCCCCGGGCCTGGTCTCCCAGGGCCTTCACAAACCCACCCGACGCGTTGTTGGACAGGGTGACGATCTGTCCGGCAACGCCCGCGGCGCGCAAGGCCTTGATGCCATCGACCACCGCAGCGCCCGTGCCGATGAAGATCACGGCCTGGGGCTGCTTGCCGGCCACGCGTGGGGCGATGGCGCTGTAGTCGGGCTTGGCACGGTCAAACTTTTCGATGAACAGCGCCTCGATGTTGTTGGCCTTGAATCCGGCCTGTGCTCCGGCCAGCCCGTCGGCGCCAAACGTGTCGTCCACATGCACCACGCCAATGCGCTGGATGCCCAGCGTGTGCAGGTGCGAAATGGCCTTGGTCACCTCGCGCTGGTAGGGCGCCCGCACGTTGAACACGTATTTGCTCACCGGCTGGTGCAGCGCAATCGCCCCGGTGGACGGACCCACCAGCGGCACGCCATGCTGCTCCAGCACCGGGATGATGCCCTGGGTGTGGGGCGTTCCACGGGTCATGAACAGGCCGATCACGCCCTTTTGTTCAATCAGGGTGCGGGTGTTGTCCAGGGTCAGCTTGGGGTCGAACTTGTCGTCCAGCGACAGCACCTCCACCTTCTGCCCGCCCACGCCGCCCTTGGCATTGACATGGTCGATGTAGAGGGCTGCGCCCTGCATGGATTCGGCCACCGTGGCGGCGGCCGAGCCGGTGATGCCCACCGTCTGGCCAATGAGGATCTGTGCATGGGCCGAACCGATGCCCAGGGCAGCAGCCAGAGCGCAGAGCGCGCCGGCCAAGCCAGTTTTCTTCATGGGGTTGTCTCCTGCGTGTGGAGCGCCCGAGTGTAGGGACGCCCCCGCGCGGGACAACTGTAAAAACGCGTAGGCGGGCGCTCAGCGGCGGAAGCGCCCGTCCGTGCCGATGATGGCCAGGTCGGCAAAGTCCAGCCCGGTGTGGTCCTCGGGGCTGAAGTTCACCTCCAGACCGCCCAGGTCCAGCTTCTTGATGCTCTCCAGCGCGACCTGGATCTTCTCGCGGGTGGGCTTGGGGCCCGCGCGCTTGAGACCTTCCACCAGCACCTTGGCGGCGGCAAAGCCTTCCAGCATGGCGGGGCTGATTTCGGTGAGCCCCTTGGTCTTGGCCAGTTCCTGGGCTTCCTTCACCATCGGGTAGGTCACGGCCCGTTCGTTGGGGAACACCTGTGTCACGATCACGCCCCGCGCGTTGGCCCCCAGGCTTTTGATGAAGCCGCTGGAGGCATTGTTGGACAGCGTCACGATCTGCGCGGCCGAGCCCGCCGTGCGCAGTGCCGTGGTGGCATCCACCACCGCAGAGCCCGAGGCCACCATCAGCACCGCCTGCGCGTCGGCCTTGGCCACCTTGGCGGCAATGGGGGCGAAGTCGGGCTTGGCGCGGTCGAATTTTTCGGACACCACAGCCGTCAGTTTGGCGGCCGCGAGGCCCTTCTGTGCGCCCTGGATGCCATCGGCGCCAAAGCTGTCGTCCGCATACACCAGCGCCACACGGGTGATGCCCATGGAGGCCAGGTGGGTGATTGCCTTTTCGGCCTCGCGCTGGTAGGTGGCGCGCACATTGAAGATGTATTTGCGCACCGGCTGGTGCAGCACCATGGCGCCGGTGGACGGTGCCACCAGCACCACGCCGTGTTTGTCCAGCAGCGGCAGGATGGCCTCGGTGTGGGGTGTGCCCCGGTTGAGGAACAGGGCCGACACGTTCTTGTCCTCGATCAGCGTGCGGGCGTTTTCTGCCGCCAGCTTGGGGTCGAACTTGTCGTCCAGGGAGATCAGCTCGATCTTCTGGCCATTGACACCGCCCTTGGCGTTGATGGCGTCGATGAACAGCAGCGCGCCATCGGTAGTCTCTTTCACGCCCGCTGCCACCTGGCCGCTGAAACCTGCGGTCTGGCCGATCAGGATCTGGGCATGGCTGGCTGCACTGGCCGCAAGCGCCAGGACCAGGCCAGCCGCTCGCAGTTGCCATTGTTTTGTCATGGCGGTCTCCTCTTGTTTTGTGTGGAGGCCGCAGTCTAAACCGATGTTTCGGGCCCGGACACCCGCTTTTCGCCCGCCGCTGCTCCATTGCTTGTGCTTTGTCCACGGTCAAAGCACCGCAGCGCGCCTCGGGGGTAATCGGCGCGCGCCGGCGCAAACGCCGGGTGCGTCCCTAGAATGTCCCGCCTCACACCCGAAAGACCGCTTCCATGACCCAGGGACTGATCCGTATCCGCGGCGCACGCCAGCACAACCTCAAGAACCTGGATCTGGACATCCGTACCGGAGAACTCACGGTGGTCACAGGCCCCAGTGGCTCGGGCAAGTCCAGTCTGGTGTTCGACACGCTCTATGCCGAGGGCCAGCGCCGGTATGTGGAGACCTTCAGCGCCTATGCGCGCCAGTTCCTCGACCGCATGGACAAGCCCGCCGTGGACAAGGTCGAGGGCGTGCCCCCGGCCATTGCCATCGACCAGACCAACCCGGTCCGCTCCAGCCGATCCACCGTGGGCACGATGACGGAGCTGAACGACCACCTGAAGCTGTTGTTCGCGCGTGCCGGCCAGTTGTTCGACAAGCAGACGGCGCAGCCGGTGCGTCACGACTCGCCCGAAACCATCTATGCCGAGCTGGCCGCGCGTTGCGCCGCAGCCGGTGATCCGCGCATCGTGCTGACCTTCCCGGTCGAATTACCCGCCAACACGTCAGCCGAGCAGGTGGAACAATGGCTGTCCGCCAGCGGTTTCACCAAGGTGCAGGCCGAGCGCGAAGTGGCCACGCCCACCGGCCCGCGCAAGGTGCTGGATGTGGTGGCCGACCGGTTCCGGCTGGGCAACGCCGAGAAGGCGCGTGTGATCGAAGCCATCGAGGTCGCGCTCAAGCGCGGCACGGGGCGGCTGAATGTCTATCGTCTCGTGGATGAGGGTGAGGCCGAACTCTGGCGCTTCTCCACCGGCCTGCACTGCCCTGACAGCGACCTGCGCTACAGCGACCCCATCCCCTCGGCCTTCTCGTTCAACTCCGCCGTGGGCGCGTGCGACAGTTGCCGGGGCTTTGGCCGCGTGATCGGCGTGGACTACGGCCTGGTCATCCCCAACGACAAGCTC
Source organism: Acidovorax sp. 99 (assembly GCF_003096455.1). Lineage (NCBI taxonomy): Bacteria > Pseudomonadati > Pseudomonadota > Betaproteobacteria > Burkholderiales > Comamonadaceae > Acidovorax > Acidovorax sp. 99. The sequence goes on along the minus strand of NZ_QEKU01000001.1, from coordinate 1,330,757 downwards.
ACCCTGCGCGCCGGTGCCATCAAGACCATCCAGACGCCGGCATGGAAGGAAGCGCAGGACGACCTCATGCGCCACGCAGAGGCGGCAGGCATCCCGCGCGACACGCCCTGGAACAAGCTCACGGACGACCAGAAGAAATGGGTCATCGGCGGCGCGCCCGGCTACAAGGACGGCCAGTGGAGCAAGCAGTGGTATGGCATCAAGCGCTTCTTCGAGTACCTGGAAAGCAAGGCCTACAAGATGCACATCCGCGTGCTCTTGTCCAAGTACCGCAGCTACACGCCGTGCCCCACCTGCGCCGGTGCACGCCTCAAGACCGAAAGCCTGCTGTGGCGCATCGGCCGCAAGGAAGATGCCGATGCGGTGCTGGAGCCGGGCAAACGGTTCATGCCCGAGGGGGTGCAGTGGTCGCGCGAGCAACTCGAAGCGTTGCCCGGCCTGTGCCTGCACGACCTGATGCTGCTGCCCATCGACCGCCTGCGCCAGTTCTTTGCGCGCATGCAGTTGCCGGTGGGTGATGACGCCAAAGGCGGCGATGCCCAGGCGCTGAAGCTGCTGCACGAAGAAATCACCACGCGCCTCAAGTACCTGTGCGATGTGGGCATTGGCTACCTCACGCTCGACCGGCAAAGCCGCACGCTCAGCGGCGGCGAGGTGCAGCGCATCAACCTGACCACGGCCCTGGGCACCAGCCTGGTCAACACGCTGTTTGTGCTGGACGAACCCAGTATCGGCCTGCACCCGCGGGACATGCACCGCATCACCGAGGCCATGCTGCGCTTGCGCGACGCGGGCAACACCCTGGTGGTGGTGGAGCACGACCCCGCCGTGATGCTCGCGGCCGACCGCATGATCGACATGGGCCCTGGCCCCGGCCGCCTGGGCGGTCAGATCGTGTTCGACGGCACCACCGCCGACCTGCGCAAGGCCGACACACTCACGGGCGCCTACCTGGGCGGGCGCAAGCATGTGGGCTTTGGCTTCAAGCGCATGGTGACGGAATCGACCCCACGCCTCATCCTAGAAGGCGCGCGCGAGCACAACCTGCAGGATGTGACAGTCGAATTTCCGCTGCAGCGCCTGGTCACCGTGACGGGCGTGAGCGGCTCGGGCAAGTCGAGCCTGATCCAGGATGTACTGGCCCCCGCGCTGTTGCGCCACTTCGGCAAGGCCACGGATGCACCGGGTGCGCACGACCGCATGCTGGGCGCCGACCACCTGTCGGACGTGGTGTTCGTGGACCAGTCGCCCATCGGCAAGACCGCACGTTCCAACCCCGTGAGCTACGTGGGCGCGTGGGACAGCATCCGCGAACTCTTCGCCGTGGCGCCGCTGTCCAAGCAGCGCAGTTACACCGCCGCCAAGTTCAGCTTCAACAGCGGCGACGGGCGTTGCCCCACCTGCGGCGGCTCGGGCTTTGAGCATGTGGAGATGCAGTTTCTGAGCGACGTGTACCTGCGCTGCCCTGACTGCGACGGCAAGCGCTACCGGCCCGAGATTCTGGAGATCACCATTGAGCGCGGCGGCAAATCGCTGAATGTGGCGGATGTACTGGCGCTCACCGTGGCCGAAGCTGCGGCCGTCTTTGCGAACGACCGCGACGTGATCCGCGCGCTGCAGCCCATCGTGGACGTGGGGCTCGAATACGTGGCGCTGGGCCAGCCCGTGCCCACCCTGTCGGGCGGTGAGGCGCAGCGCCTCAAGCTCGCAGGCTTTCTGGCCGAGGCTGCACGCGTACAAAGCAAATCGCGCCAGACGGTGGCACGCAAGGGCACCCTGTTTCTGTTCGACGAACCCACCACCGGCCTGCACTTTGACGACATCGCCAAGCTGATGCGCGCACTGCGCAAGCTCATCGACGCAGGGCACTCGCTCATCGTCATCGAGCACAACCTGGACGTGATCCGTGCGAGCGACTGGCTGATCGACCTGGGGCCGGAAGGCGGCTATGCGGGTGGCCTCATCGTGGCCGAGGGCACGCCCGAAGACGTGCGGGCCCATGCCACCTCTCACACCGGGCAGGCACTGCGCGACTACGAACTGGCGCTGGGCGTGGGCGGCCACTCGGTGCACGAAAAGGCTGCGGCGCTACGAAAATCAGAGCGCCTTGCGCATATGGATCTAGCGCCTGCGGCAAAAAACGCCATAGAAATCGTCAACGCCAAGGAACACAACCTCAAGAACCTGAGCGTGGACATCCCGCGTGGCAAGTTCAATGTGGTGACGGGCGTGAGCGGCTCGGGCAAGTCCACGCTCGCGTTCGACATCCTGTTCAACGAAGGCCAGCGCCGCTACCTCGAATCGCTCAACGCCTATGCCCGCAGCATCGTGCAGCCCGCCGGTCGGCCCGAGGTGGACGCGGTCTACGGCATCCCGCCCACTGTGGCGATTGAGCAGCGCCTGTCGCGCGGAGGGCGCAAGTCCACCGTGGGCACCACCACCGAGGTGTGGCACTTCCTGCGTCTGCTGTACGTCAAGCTCGGCACGCAGCACTGCGTGAAAGACGGCGCCGCCGTGCAGCCGCAGACGCCCGAGAGCATCGCCGCGCAGCTGCTCACGCAGTTCCGCGGCCAGCACATCGGCCTGCTCGCGCCACTGGTGATGAACCGCAAGGGCGTCTACACCGAGCTGGCCGACTGGGCCCGCCCGCGCGGTTACACGCACCTGCGCGTGGACGGCAACTTCTTGCCCACCACCAATTTCCCGCGCATCGACCGCTTCAAGGAACACACCATCGAGCTGCCCGTGGCCAGCCTCGATGTGTCGCCCGAGAACGAAGCGGCTTTGCGCACCGCGCTGGCCGACGCACTCACGCACGGCAAGGGTGTGGTGCATGTGCTCAGTGGCATCACCGGCCTGCGCGAAGCCATGGAGGGCGGCCAGCCCACGGCCGGTATTGGCACGCTGCAGGCGTTCTCCACCAAGCGCGCCTGCCCCGTGTGTGCCACCAGTTATGCCGAGCTGGACCCGCGCCTGTTCAGCTACAACAGCAAGCACGGCTGGTGCCCCGACTGCGTCGGCACCGGCGTCAAGCTCACCAAGGACCAGCGCAAGGTGTTTGACGACTCGGTGCAGGACGACAAGGAAAAAGGCCGCGAGCAGACCTTTGCCGAGCCCGAGGTGGAGGACCTGGCCGACACCGCCTGCCCCAGCTGCAGCGGCACGCGGCTGAATGCCACAGCAAGAGCGGTCCGATTTGCCGGTGTAGGCATCACCGACATCGCCGCGCTGTCGGTGACCGATGTGCGCCGCTGGATCGAGACCCTGCGCATTGAAGGCGGCATGACCCAGCGCGAGGCCGACATTGCCCGCGACCTGGTGCCCGAGATCCAGAGCCGCCTCGAATTCCTCGAAGAAGTGGGCCTGGGCTACCTCACGCTGGACCGGGGTGCGCCCACGCTCAGCGGTGGCGAGGCCCAGCGCATCCGCCTGGCCGCGCAGCTGGGCAGCAACCTGCAGGGCGTGTGCTACGTGCTCGACGAGCCCACCATCGGCCTGCATGCGCGCGACAACCAGATCCTGCTCAATGCCCTGCACAAGCTCGGTGACAAGGGCAACACGCTGGTGGTGGTGGAGCACGACGAAGACACCATCCGCCGTGCCGACCACATCATCGACATTGGCCCCAGCGCGGGCAAACGCGGTGGGCGCCTGGTGGCGCAGGGCAGCGTGGCCGACATCACGGGCGCCGAAGATTCGCAAACCGGCCGCTACCTGCTGCACGCCATGAAGCACCCGCTCCAGCTGCGCCGCAGCATGGCGCCCGGCGAGGTGAGCGCCGAGGCCACAGCGGCCTTTGCACAGGCCGAGGCGGCAGCGCTCACGGGCCGCCAAAGCGCCGCCGTCAAGAAGCGTGCGGCGCAGGCGGCATCGCTGGCCGCTGACGCCCTCAATGAAGCCAAGGAGCGCGCCGCCATGCGCTGGCTCACGGTGCACGGCGCGCAGTTGCACAACCTGCAGAACGTCACAGCCACCGTGCCGCTGCACCGCCTGGTGGCGGTGACGGGCGTGAGTGGCTCCGGCAAGTCCACCCTGGCGCGCGATGTGCTGCTGGCCAACGTGCAGGCCTGGGTGCAGCAGCGCAGTACCAAGGCCGGGCGCGATGCCATGGACGCGGGCAAGGCGCCGCCACTGGTCGGTTGCACGGGCCTGTCGGGCTTCGAGAGCATCGACCGCGTGCTCGAAGTGGATCAGACACCCATCGGCAAGACGCCGCGTTCGTGCCCCGCCACCTACATCGGCTTCTGGGACACCATCCGCAAGCTGTTTGCCGAAACGCTGGAGGCCAAGGCCCGTGGCTATGCCGCAGGGCGCTTCAGCTTCAACACCGGCGAAGGCCGCTGCCCCAGCTGCGAAGGCGCGGGCGTGCGCACCATCGAGATGAGCTTCTTGCCCGATGTGAAGGTGCCCTGCGAGACCTGCCACGGTGCGCGCTTCAACCCCGAAACGCTGGCCGTCACCTGGCGCGGCAAGAGCATTGGCGACGTGCTGCAGATGGAGGTGGACGAGGCCGTGGGCTTCTTCGCCACCATGCCTAGCATTGCGCATCCGCTGCAGCTCTTGCAGGACGTGGGCCTGGGCTATCTCACGCTGGGCCAGCCGTCACCCACACTCAGCGGTGGCGAGGCGCAGCGCATCAAGCTGGTGACCGAACTCACCAAGGTGCGCGACGAGGTCGGCCGCCGGGGCCAGAAGGCGCCGCATACGCTGTATGTGCTGGACGAGCCCACGGTGGGGCTGCACATGGCCGACGTGGACAAGCTCATCCGCGTGCTGCACCGCCTGGTGGACGGCGGCCACAGCGTGATCGTGATCGAACACGACCTCGATGTGATCGCCGAGGCCGACTGGATCCTGGACCTGGGGCCCGAGGGCGGTGGCGCAGGCGGCCGCATCGTGGCGGCGGCCACGCCCGAAGACGTGGTGGCGGCGGGGACCCACACCGGCAAGGCCCTCGCGCCCGTGCTGGCCCGCTGAGGCGTGCAGGGCTGACGGCAGGAGGCTGGGCCAGCCTGGTGGTTGGCGCACAGCCCTGTCGGCCTCTGTCCTACGCACTGCGCAGAACATGGCGCACGCGCTGCATGGGATGGGCTTCCTACGATGGATTGCAGGGGATCGGCTCCCCACCTTCCATCCACATTTCAAGGACGCCCATCACCATGAACGCATTCAAATTCCTCAAGACCTGTACCGCTCTGGCGGCCACCTCCGTGTTGCTGGTGGCCTGCGGCGGTGGCAATAACGACGACCCATCTCCCAGCAACGAGCCCGGTGTGCTGACAGTCAGCAACGCCACCATCGACGGCCTGAATGGCGTGTATGGCAATGGCGCTCTCAACCTCACCGATGTCGACAAGAAGAACCCTGTCGGTTCGGTGCCGGAGCTGTGCACCTTCCGGTTTGATGGCGCCAACAAGGTGGGCTCATCGGCCACGGCCTTTGGCGATATCCGTTACCGCCCCGACGCCACCAGCCTGCACCAGGTGTTCCTGACGTTCGATGGCAAGGAATACGGCAGCGGCGAACCCACCGACACTGCCGTGGTCCGCGAAAGCGACCAGGTGCGCTTCAGCGGCAAGACGCTGACGGCGTCGGATGGATCTGGCGCCACGCTGCGCGTCAGCGGCATCGTGCCCATGCGCCCCAACCGTCCTTCGGGCTGTTGAGTCCGCGTTTTGCGCCTCTGAGACTCAGTTCAAGATCTGATTGCTTGTCTCCCTCCCCGGTCCCTTCGGCCGGTTCAGCCCCAGCTGCGATAGCGGCAGGGGCTTTTTTTTATGGGGCGTGCGTGGGGCGGGTGCACACCGCTCTCCCTCGGGTTGCGGCACAGGGCTGGGCGAACCTGTGCACCTGCGATCCCGGTGCGCGCAGCGGTTTGCTGGCGGCACAATGCATCGGTGTGCTTGCGGCGCTGTGACCGCGCTGCACGCTACCCATCGTCCATGCCCGTACCACCCCCTCAACCAACCACCGTGGTGTGGCTGCACCCCGAAGCACCTGCCAAGCCGGTCGAGGGAGCGCCCTGCAATGGCTGTGGTCTGTGTTGCCTTGCTGAACCATGTCCGCTGGGTGTACTGGTCTCGCGCCGCCGCCGTGGCGCCTGCGTAGCCCTGCGCTGGAGCGATGTGGACCAGCGCTACTGGTGCGGCATGGTGGCCGATCCGGCCGGGGTGACGGGGCTCACCCACCCCTGGGCAGTGCGCGCCATGTCGGCGCTGGCGCGGCGCTGGATCGCATCGGGCGTGGGTTGTGATGCGCGGCTGGACGTGCAGGGTCCGCCACCAGGCAACCAGCTGAAGTAGCCTGCTATAAATTCAATAGCTATTTGGGCATGTTCCACTAGCGCAAGCAGTGAGTTGGACTGAAATTTCATCCCCCCGCACTGCGCCGAGCCAGGTGCACGCCCGCCAGCATGCAGCGCACCGATCCACCCGCCAGTTCGATGGTTGGCACGTCCAACGGCAGCAAGCGGGCGCTTTGCTCGATGGTGGCACGCTGCGCCGGTGTGAGGCTGGCAGCGGCGCGCGCCGACAGCGCCAGCACCCGGCCCTGGGCGCCCGAGAGCTCCAGCGCGTTGCCGGCAAATTCCCTGATCTGGTGGGGGCTCAGGGCGATGACCTCGCGGCCCGTCTCGCGCAGGCGCTCGCACACGGCTGCACGGCGCGCAGGATCGGTGATCATGTGAAAGCCACCCAGCGCAAACGCGGTGCCAATGCAGAGCATCACGTTGGTGTGGTAGCAGGGCTGGCCCTCCTCGTCGGCCGTGGCAAAGACCATGGGCTCGTAGTTGAAGTGTGTGCAAAAGCGCTCCAGAGCCACGGGGTCGGCGCGGTTCGATTGCGCGGTGTAGGCAATGCGGCCGATGTGGTCCAGGACCATCGCACCGGTGCCCTCCAGAAACATGCCATCGGCCTCCAGTCCCGAGTAGTCGATCACGTCCTGCACGCGGTACTCGGCCTTGAGCAACTCGATGACATCGCTGCGCCGCTCTCGCCGCCGGCTCCTGGCGTACATGGGGTAGATCGCCACATGGCCGCCCGCGTGGGTGGAGAACCAGTTGTTGGGGAACACTGCGTCGGGCGTGTCGTGCTCGCCGGGGGCGTCGAACAGGTGCACGCGCACCCCCGCGCCCTCCAGGCGCTCTGCCGCAGCAGTGACCTCGGCAAACGCGCGGCGCGAGGTGTCACGGGCCGCCGGCTGCGCGGTGCGCACCTGAAAGGCGTTGTCGGCGGCGGTTTCGGGGTTGGGGTGAAAGCGGTGCGGGCGCACCATCACAACGGCGCTGGGGGCTTGTACTGAGACGTGCATGGCGGGGCTGGGTGTGAAAGAAGAGCGAAGAAGTCCCAGAATTTTCTTGGCAGCCCCTGCTATCCTCTAGCCTCATAACTGGTCAAAATGGCTGATAAATTGCCGTTCTGCCAGTTCTGAAGCCCACTATGACCAAGCTCGACGACACCGACCGCGAAATCATCAGCATCTTGCGTGCGGACGCGCGCACCCCTGTGGCCACGCTGGCGCAAAAGCTGCGCGTATCGCGCGGCACGGTGCAGAACCGCCTGCACAAGATGGAAGAGAGCGGCGTCATCACCGGCTACACCGTGCGCCTGCGCCCTGATTCCGAGCCGCAGCGCATCCGTGCGTGGATGAGCATTGCGGTCGAAGGCAATGCCGCCCCCGCCGTCATCCGCGCGCTGCGCGGCGAGCCCACGGTGGGGACGTTGCACACCACCAATGGCCGCTGGGACATCGTGGCCGAGGTGCGTGCCGAGAGCCTGGAAGCGTTTGACGCCGCGCTGGGCCGCATTCGCCTCACGCCCGGCATTGGCAACACCGAAACCAGTATCTTGTTGTCCACCTACAAGGCGTGATGCGGCCCCGGCGGTGCACCAGCGCAAGGGCTGCGCGCTGGCGCCTGGGCGACAGCGGCTAGGGGGTTTCCGCATGCCCTCGCAGCGCGGCCTGCAGTCCAATGGTGAAGTCTTTGTTTTTGCATTTTCAGGAGCCTCGCCATGCAACGTCGCCAGATTATCCAATGGGGAGCCGCCAGCCTCGCCGCCCCCGCGTTCCTGGCCCAGGCCCAGAGCTTTCCCAGCAAGCCCATCAAGCTGGTCATCGCCTTTCCGGCCGGAGGCCCCACCGACATCACCATGCGGTCGCTGGCCGACAACGCCAGCAAGATCCTGGGCCAGCCCGTGATCGTGGAGAACAAGCCCGGAGCCGGCGGCACCTTGCCCGCACAGCAGCTGCAAACGTCTCCCGCCGATGGCTACACGGTGGCGCAGATTCCGCTGGGCGTGTTCCGCCTGCCCTACACCACCAAGATCAACTGGGACCCGGTCAAGGACATCAGCTACGTGCTCAACGTCACCGGCTACGCGTTTGGCCTGGTGGTGCCTGCCGACTCCCCGCTCAAGACCTGGACGCACTTCGTGGCCTGGGCCAAGGCCAACCCCGGCAAACTGAGCTACGGCTCCACCGGCACCATGACCAGCCCGCACCTGACGATGGAACTCATCGCCCAGCAGCTGGGCCTGGAGCTGCTGCACGTGCCCTACAAGGGCAGTGCCGACCTGATGCAATCCATCCTGGGCGGGCAGATCATGGCGGCGGCCGACTCCACGGGCTTTGCACCGCAGGTCGAGGCTGGCAAGCTGCGCGTGCTCAACACCTGGGGCGCCGAGCGCCTGGCTAAGTTCCCCGATGCACCCACGCTCAAGGAGTTGGGCCTGAACCTGGTACAGAACTCGCCATTCGGCATTGGCGCCCCCAAGGGCACGCCCGATGCGGTGGTCAAGCGCCTGCACGATGCCTTCAAGCAGGCCATGGAGCAGGAGAGCTACAAGACCGCGCTGGCACGCTACGACATGGTGCCGATGTACATGAGCACGTCGGCGTACAAGAAGTTTGCGCAGGACACCTTCACGCGCGAGAAGGCGCTGGTGGAGAAGCTGGGCTTGGCCAAACCCACCTGAGGCCACTCCCTTCGGAGGGGGCAATGCGTTCCGTGTGATGATCCGCAGCATTGAACGGAACTCACACACGATATGGCATCCCCCTCCGACAGCATCAGCATGGCCCTGTTTTGCGACTTTGAAAACGTCGCCCTGGGCGTGCGCGATGCGCAGTACGAAAAGTTCGACATCAAGCCCATCCTGGAGCGCCTGCTGCTCAAGGGCTCCATCGTGGTCAAGAAGGCCTATTGCGACTGGGAGCGCTACAAGGGCTTCAAGGCCACCATGCACGAGGCGAATTTCGAGCTGATCGAGATCCCCCATGTGCGCCAGTCGGGCAAGAACTCGGCCGACATCCGCCTTGTGGTGGACGCGCTGGACCTCTGCTACACCAAGTCGCACGTCAACACCTTCGTCATCATCAGCGGCGACTCGGACTTTTCGCCGCTGGTGTCCAAGCTGCGCGAGAACAACAAGCAGGTGATCGGCGTGGGCGTGAAGCAGTCCACGTCCGATCTGCTGATTGCCAACTGCGATGAATTCATCTTCTACGACGACCTGGTGCGCGAAAACCAGCGGGCCCAGGCCCGCCGCCAGAGCCCTGGCAGCAACCCGCCACCAGCACCCCGTCGCAGCCCCGAGGAGGAGCGCAGCCGCAAGGAAAGCCAGGACGCACGCCGCACCCAGGGCGTGGAGCTGGCGGCCGAAACGTTTGAAGCCCTGCTGTCCGAGCGCGGCGACACCGGCAAGATCTGGGCCTCGGTGCTCAAGGAGGCCATCAAGCGCCGCAAGCCCGATTTCAGCGAAGGCCGCTACGGCTTTCGCACCTTTGGCAACTTGCTGGAGGAAGCGCAGGCGCGTGGGCTGCTGGAGTTTGGGCGCGATGAAAAATCGGGTGCGTATGTGTTCCGCAGCCACGGTGGGCCGACTGCCGCCGCCGCGCCCGCGCGGCCTGAAGGAGCCGGTGAGCGAGCCAGCCAGGGCGGCGCCACGCGGCATGACTTTCATGCGGTGGCGACGGCACCCGATCTGCGTTCTGACAGTGGCGAAGGGCAGGGCGCGCCGGGCCGCAGCCGGGGGCGTCGCGGTGAGGGCGCAGACCGCCCCGACACCCGCTCCACGCAGCGCAGCGAGCCGCGCAATGACTCGAACCAGGAGCCACAGGCGTCCGAGCAGGCGGATGTGCCGTCAGAGCGCCCGGCCAGCCGCTATTTCAGCCAGCCGGTGGCCCACGAGGCCGGGCCATTGGAGCGGGTGATCGACAGCAGCCCTGAGCAGGATGCGCGCGCCGAAGCGTTGGATGGCTCCGAGGCCCCGGCAGAGCAGATACCTGCTGAGAGCGATGGTGCCGAGCCTGCAGCCCCTCGCCGCAGTCGCGCCCGCAGTGGAGGAGGTGCCAAGCCAGCTGCCAGCGCCCCCAAGGCTGCTGCCACGCCCCGAACGCGCGGTGCGCGTGCCGTGGCGGATGCGGGCGGTGCTACAGCTGCCGAGGCATCGGCTTCCGCAGCCGAAGCACCAGCCGCTGAGGCACAAGGCGCGGCTCCCACCAAGGCGGCCGCTCCCCGTCCGCGCAGCCGGGCCCGCAAGCCGGCCACCAAACCCGCCGAGTAAGTGTTATTGGCCCGCTGCGGTCGCTGAGCGCCGCAACGCCAGCCGCTCTTGCACTTCTTCGTAGCGGGGCGGCGTGCAGCCCGCCCGCTCCACACAGTGGCTGGCGCTGGCCAGCGCATGGTGCAGCACGGCGCGCAGCCGGGCTTCCGAAGCGGGCGCCGTCAAGCCACCAGGGCGCAAGGTCAGCGCTTCTTCGCCCCGCTCAGGCCCTGCCAGCCAGGCGGTGATCAAACCCGCCAGAAAACAGTCGCCTGCACCCACGGTGTCCACCACCGTGATCGGAGCCTCCTCGCGCGCATGCACGGCCAAGCCGTCGCGCTGCAGCAGCCAGGCACCTTCCGGACCCAGGGTCAGGGCGAGCCATTGGGCCTGTGTTTGCTGCTGCAAATAGTGGGCGCGTTCCAATGCGTTGGCGCCCGGAACAGCCAGCGCCTCCAGGTCATCGTCGCTCACCTTGATGAGGTGGGCGTGCTGCAGGGCGGCCATCACATTGGCGCGGTAGGCCTCCGCTTCGTCAACGGCCGATAGGCGCAGGTTGGCATCCACCACCACCATGCGGCCTGCTGCGCGCTGCGCTGCCAGCCAGGGCTGGTAGGTGGCTGCGTCCTGCGCCACCAGCGCCAGGCAGCCCGTGGCCACTACTTGCAGCTCTGGCAATGCGGCGCAAGCAGCCGTCAGCGCGGCGGCCGTCACCTGGCGGTCGGCCACGCCGTCGCGGTAGAAGCTGTAGCTGGCCTTGCCCTCGGCATCCAGTGCGGCCAGCGCCAGCGCGCTGGGCGCACGCACCGGCGTGGGCGCTGCCAGGGCCACGCCCGCATCGTGCAAGCCGTGCGCCAGTTGTCGCCCCAGCATGTCGCCCGACAGCGGGTTGAGGTACTGCGTGCCCACGCCCTGCAGGCCCAGCGCGCGGGTGAGGTTGTAGACCGCGCCGCCCGCGCAGGGCTTCAGGCGGCCATCGGGCTCCTCGATCAAGTCAAACAAAGCTTCGCCCGCTGTGGCTACGCGCAGCGGCGGTGCGGTGGGTGCGCTGGAGGTGGGGGCAGAACCGGCGGATTGGATAGGGAAAACCATAAGTAAATCCACTTGATTTATTAACTTGTCGGCAACTATAGTTCGATCCCATCCACCCGACAAGAGTGGTTCACCTGCCAGCCGCGCAGCACGGGGCCGACAGGAATCTGCCATCCCAACACCCGGAGACAACGTCATGCAACGCACCCCCGCTTTCGCGCTTTCTGCCCTTGCCCTCACCGGCGCCCTGGCCTGTGGCTTGGCCCAGGCACAGACGTCCGAGCCCGTCATCGGCCTCATCACCAAGACCGAGACCAACCCCTTCTTCGTGAAGATGAAAGAGGGCGCCACGGCCGAGGCCAAGAAGCTGGGCGCCAAGCTGGTGTCGGCCGCAGGCAAGACCGACGGCGACAACGCGGGCCAGGTCACGGCCATGGAGAACCTGATCGCAGCCGGTGCCAAGACCATCCTCATCACCCCCAGCGACGCCAAGGCCATCGTGCCCGCCATCAAGAAAGCCCAGGCGCGCGGCGTGATGGTGATTGCGCTCGACAGCCCCACCGAGCCCATGGATGCGACGGACGCGCTGTTTGCCACCGACAACTACAAGGCGGGCGAGCTGATCGGCCAGTACGCCAAGGCCGCCGCTGCGGGCAAGAAGCCCGTAATCGCCACGCTGGACCTGTTCCCCGGCCACCCGGTGGGCGCACAGCGGCACAACGGCTTCCTGAAGGGCTTTGGTCTGCAGGCGAATGATGCCAAGAGCAATGAGCTGTCGCGCCCCGCCGAGGTGGTGTGCATGGCCGACAGCTTTGGCGACCGCGCCAAGGGCCAGACCGGCATGGAAAACTGCCTGCAGAAGAACCCTGACATCAACATCGTCTACACCATCAACGAGCCCGCCGCAGCCGGTGCCTACAACGCGCTCAAGGCCGCAGGCAAGGAGAAGAACGTGCTCATCGTCTCGGTGGACGGCGGCTGCGCAGGCATTGCCGACGTGGGCAAGGGTGTGATCGCCGCCACCAGCCAGCAGTACCCGCTGCGCATGGCGGCCATGGGCGTGGCGGCTGGCGTGGAATACGCCAAGACCGGCAAGAAGGTCAGCGGCTACACCGACACGGGCGTGACGCTGATCGCTGCCAAGCCCATGGCGGGCGTGGACAGCAAGGATGTGAAGACCGGCACCGACCTGTGCTGGGGCGCCAAGTAAGAGCCGTTCTCAAAACTCTTCTGGCGTCGTTGCTGCGTCTTGTCGTACTACCGTACTGCCTGCGACGCAGCGCCTAGCCAGAACCGCTTCGCTGAGTTTTGCGAGCAGCTCTGAAAAAGCGCCTTCTCTCTGAGAGTCACCTCATCCACCCGCACGGAGCCGCCATGTCCTCGACCGCTTCCAAATTACCGCCGCTGGCCACGCTGGGGCCGTTCATCGCGCTGATCCTGGCGTGCGCCTTCTTTGCCACGCAGAGCGAGCGTTTTCTGTCGGCGCAGAACTTCGCGCTCATCCTGCAGCAGGTCATGGTGGTGGCGGTCATCGCCATTGGCCAGACGCTGGTGATCCTCACGGCAGGCATCGATTTGTCGTGTGGCATGGTCATGGCACTGGGTGGCATCGTGATGACCAAGATGGCGGCGGACTACGGCCTCTCTGCCCCTGTGGCGATTGCCTGCGGCATGGCGGTGACCATGCTGTTCGGGTTGATCAACGGCCTGCTCGTCACCAAGATCAAGCTGCCGCCCTTCATCGTTACGCTGGGCACGCTCAACATCGCGTTTGCCGCCACGCAGCTGTACTCGGGCGCGCAGACCATCACCGACATCCCCGCTGGCATGACCGCACTGGGCAACACCTTCCAGCTGGGGCAGACCGCCATCGTGTGGGGGGCCGTGCTCATGCTGGCACTGTACCTCGTCACCTGGTTTGCGCTGCGCGAAACCGCGCCTGGCCGCCACGTGTACGCCGTGGGCAACAGCCCCGAGGCAACACGACTCACCGGCATTGCCACCGACAAGGTGCTGCTGGGCGTGTACGTGCTGGCGGGCCTGTTCTACGGTATTGCGTCGCTGCTGTCGGTGGCGCGCACTGGGGCAGGCGACCCGAACGCAGGCCAGACCGAAAACCTCGACGCCATCAGCGCCGTGGTGCTGGGCGGCACCAGCCTGTTTGGCGGGCGCGGCATGATTTTGGGCACGCTGGTGGGGGCGCTCATCGTGGGCGTGTTCCGCAACGGGCTCACGCTGATGGGCGTGTCGTCGGTCTACCAAATTCTGGTCACCGGCATCCTCGTGATCCTGGCCGTGGCCACTGACCAACTCTCGCGCAAAGGAGTGCGTTGATCATGACCACCTCCCCACACACCACGAACGCCCCGTTGGTCATGCAGGCCAAGGGCCTGGTCAAGCGCTACGGCCAAGTTACTGCACTCGACGGCGCCGACTTTGAACTGCGCGCCGGTGAAATCCTGGCGGTGATCGGCGACAACGGCGCGGGCAAGTCGAGCCTCATCAAGGCGCTGTCGGGCGCCACCGTGCCCGACGAAGGCGAGATCCTGCTCGACGGCCAGCGCATCCAGTTCAAAAGCCCCATCGACGCACGCCGCGCGGGCATCGAAACCGTGTACCAGGACTTGGCCGTGGCCCCGGCCATGACCATTGCCGAAAACCTGTTCCTCGGCCGCGAGCTGCGCCGCCCCGGACTGCTGGGCAGCGCGCTGCGCATGCTCGACAAGAAGAAGATGCTCGAAGAAAGCGTGGCCCGCATGGCCGAGCTGAAGGTCGGCATCCGCTCCATGACGCAGGCGGTGGAGACACTCTCGGGCGGCCAGCGCCAGTGCGTGGCCGTGGCGCGCGCGGCAGCGTTTGCGCGCCATGTCGTCATCATGGACGAGCCCACTGCCGCCCTCGGCGTGAAGGAGGGCAACATGGTGCTGGAGCTGATCCGCCGCGTGCGCGACAAAGGTCTGCCCGTCATTCTCATCAGCCACAACATGCCCCATGTGTTCGAGATTGCCGACCGCATCCACATCGCCCGCCTGGGCAAGCGCGCCGCCGTCGTCAACCCCAAGAAGATCAGCATGAGCGATACCGTAGCCGTGATGACCGGTGCCATGGCGGCCTCCGACCTGCCCGCTGAATGCCTTGCCTGAAACGCCCCCATGCTGAAGAACATTGATCCCCTGCTGACCCCCGACCTGCTCAAGGTGCTGGCCGAGATGGGCCATGACGACGCCATTGTTTTGGCCGACGCCAACTTCACCGCCATGAGCCTGGGCGCGGGCAAGCCCGTGCTGCGCCTGCCCGGCATTGGCATGGCGCGTGCCGTGCAAGCGGTGGCCAGCGTGCTGCCATTGGCGCAAGAAGTGACGCACCCCGTGGCCTACATGCAGGTGGGTGGCACCGAGGTGCCGTACCGCTCAGCCCTGCAGCGCGAAACCATGGACGTGCTGGCGCGCGAGGGCGTGGCCAGCGCGCAGGCAGAAGGCGTGGAGCGTTTCGCGTTCTACGAGCGCGTCAAAAAGGCCTATGCCATCGTGGTGACGGGAGAGCTGCAGCCCTGGGGCAACTTCCTGCTGCGCAAGGGCGTCATCGGCGACACTCTGAACGCCTGACCGTTTCATCACCATGCTGGACACCGACGCATCCCTACCCGCCGTTGACAACACTGCCGCCAGCCCCGCGCTGCTGCGCCAGCGCGGCTCCAACCACGTGGGGCTGCGCCAGTTCAACGAGCGGGTGGTGCTGCAGGCGCTGCGCACCCATGGCAGCCTGGCCAAGGCCGAGATGGCGCGCGTCACGGGCCTGACGGCGCAGACCATCGGGCTCATCACTGCGCGGCTCGACGAAGACCAGCTGCTGCGCCGCGAAGCACCGGTGCGCGGCCGTGTGGGCCAGCCTTCGGTGCCGATTGGCCTGAACCCCGACGGCGCCTTTGCCATCGGCATCAAGATCGGCCGCCGCAGTGCCGACTGGCTGCTGGTGGACTTCACCGGCCATGTGCGCGAGCGCATCGTGCTCGACTACGCCTTCCCTGATATCGACGTGCTGTTGCCCGCCATCCGCACGCACCTGAACCAGCTGCTCGACGGCCTGGGTCCGCTGCGCTCGCGCGTGGTGGGCGTGGGCGTGGCAGCGCCGTTCCAGCTCGGCGGCTGGCACCGCATGCTGGGGCTCACCGAGGCGCAGTCCGAAGCCTGGAACAACATCGACCTGGCTGAGCAGGTGCAGCAGATGACCGAGCTGCCCGTGTCCTTTGCCAAGGACACCTCCGCCGCCTGCGTGGCCGAGCTGCTGCAGGGGCGCGGGCGCGACATCCCGAGCTTTTTGTACCTGTTCATGGACACCTTTGTGGGCGGCGGGCTGGTCATCAATTCGCACCTGCACCGAGGCCTGCATGGCAACGCAGGCGCAGTGGCCTCGCTGCCGCTGTCACCCGCCCAGCCGGGCCAGGCGCCCGCGCAGCTCATCAGCCAGGCCTCGCTGTGGGAGCTGGAGCAGCGCTTTCGCGAACACGGACTCGACCCCATGGCCGCCTACGACAAACGTGTGCTGCAGGCCCCGTGGCTGGAACACAGCCGGGGCTGGATTGCGCGCGCTGCGGCGGGCTTGGCGCACTGCATCGTCTCGGCCACCGCGTTTTTGGATCTGGACGCCGTGGTGGTCGATGGCGCCGCAGCCCCCGAGCTGCTGCAGGCCCTGTGCGAGGGCGCCCGCCACGCGCTGGCCGACTACAACTGGGAAGGCCTGCACCAGCCGCCCCGGCTGGAGCTGGGCACCATGGGCTCGGATGCCCGCGCTCTGGGCGGAGCACTGCTGCCGCTGCATGCGTGTTTTGCGCCGGATACCGATATCTTCCTCAAGGCTTGATGGTCGTGCTATTAAAATAATAGCTATCACGGCATATTCCACTAGCGCAAGCAGACGTTTTCAGTCAAAACTGCTTCCTGGAGGTCTTGCGTGCACTGTGCCGTCTCGGGGGGGGGCCAGCCCCGCCGCGTCGATCATCCAGGGGCTGTAGCGACCGCCCTCTGTTGCCTGCTGCGCTTGCTTCGCTGACAGTCAGCGCCCCGCCAGGATCGCCCGCGCCACTTCGGCAAACCCCGCGCCCCGTTCGCCCTGCGTCACATAGCGTGGCAGATGTGTGAGCTGCGGCACAAACCGCGCGATATTGGCCACGCCCACGCTGTGGGTGAAGTGCTGGAACATCGCCTGGTCATTGCCCGAGTCGCCCACAAACACCCAGCGGTCCAGCTCCTGCGCCAAGTCGCGGCCCAGAAGCTCGCGCACGATCCAGTTGGCACCCTGCCATTTGTTGAAATCCCCAAAGCAGCCATGGATGTGGATGCTGCTCACGGTGGTCTGCATGCCAGCGCGCTGCAGCACAGCCAGCACCTGCTCCACGGTGTCGGGCGCGTGCCGGTCGAACTCTGCGTAATCAAAGGCCAGGTCCGTCTCACGCCCGGCGCTGTCGCGGCTGAGGGCGACACCTGGCACTTCCGCAGCGACCTGGGCGGCGATCTCACGCATGCGCGCCTGGTTGGCACTGCGCGTGGCGGCGTCTTGCTGGTAGCGCTTGACCAGCGTTGGTTGAGCGCCAGAGCTGCGGGTAAATGCCACGGCACCGTTCTCTGCCACCATGGCATCGACAGGCCAGGTCGAACCGGCAGGCCCTGCCATGAAAGGCTCGCACCAGCCAATCGGCCGTCCGGTGATGGGAATGACCACCAGGCCCGCCGCCTTCAGGTCAGCCAGCGCCTGCAGTGCGTCGGGCGTGATGGCGCCCTCGGTGGTCAGGGTGTCGTCGATGTCGGTGAAAACACCTTGGAGCGATGCCCGCGCCAAGGCGGTCCATTGGGTGAGCGGCGGCATGAAAGAGAGCGGAGGTTGGGACGCGAGGGCGGGGAGATCCAATTCAATGGTATGGGACCAGCGTCATTGCCTAGCGTATTCGACAATGGCTTGGTACAAGCGGTCGGAACCATCCTTTGGGTTGTCGGGCCTCAGCTCCATGCGGTTGACTCCATGTTCGGCGCCCCCCTTGAAGCGATCAGGTATCACGGAGAAGTAATAGGGGCTGATGAAGCGTGCACCTGCGTCGTAGTGGGACTGCATGGCGGCCAAGTGAACTCCGTTGCGTTTCCATTGCTGCGGGTTGAACTCCGGCACACCGTAGTCGGTGATCTTGTTACGTGCCATGAAATCCCGCAACCAGGCACTGTTTGTGGCGCCTCCGTACATGTTCAAGCCCTGTTTCCACGGCGCGCTACCTTTGAGTGTCTGCCCGGCGGCAAACAGCTGCGGGTTCCACGAAGCGTTGACATTGGGCACGATCTGGTGGGAATAGAGCTTGTCTGCGGGCAGTCCGGCTTTGAGCGCCCATTGGTGGAAATTCCTAAGGAAGTCGTACACCTGCGATTCGCGGTAGTAGTTCCAATCACGCGCCAGCGGGTTGTAGTAGACATCCTGTAGGGGCCTGGGCATGTCGAGCCACGAACGCAGGCCAGGAAGGGCCTTCGCATTCTTGAGCGATGGAACCTCGGCTCTCGGGGCTGATACCACCTGCCTCTGGTCGCGAGGGGCCACAACAAATTCAACCTCGGCGAGTTGGTAACGGCTGGCGCCAGACGTGGCGACTACCTGGGCTAAGTGTCTGCCAGGACGCAGTCCGCTGTAGTCGAGGTCATGGCGAAACCCAGTATTTGGGCTGGTTACGGAGGCTTCAGCGCGGTATACATCCAGCCGGTTCAGTCCGTAGGCAACGGGGCCCACATGTCGCCCGTCGACATATAGGTCCAGCTTTTGTATGGCATTGCTGGGATCCCAAAGCCAACCGGCGATGGGCAGTGTGCCGTCTGCAAATGCGTCGTAATGCTCGCCGTAGGAGGTGAGCTTTTCCTTGCGGATATTCTTTGACGGCGCCGGGATGACATCAAAGGATGCGTACGACAGCCCCATCTGGGTGTTGAACTGCTCGATGGTCTGGTATTTAGCGCGCAGCCATTGGCGAAAGCCCGCCACCGAAGCAAGACTGTAATCCGTAACCCGGATTTCCTGGTATGCGCCCATTCCATTCTCGAAATCGGGGAACATGTGGTGCAGTTCGCCCGCCAAGGTGTAGGCCACGATGCGACTCTGTACTGCCTGAGGCAGTTTTCTGATGCGCTGCGCCACGTAGTTCAGTGCATCACGCCGGTATTTGTTGACGGGGATGGTCGCATCCGTCGACAAGGTGTAGGGCATGATCCGGTAACCGAAATAGTCCAGCTCCAGCGCTTTGCCATCGCGCAACTGCATGAGGTTGCGCGAATCGCGCCGCAGCTCCTCGGTGATGGGGCCGATGGAGTCGAAGTGGTCGGCCGAGAAGTAAATGACTACTGGTCGTTGCACTTTGCTGATGACACTCAGAAATTCATCCACGCGTGCTGGATCAATGGCCCATCCTTTAGGGGTGGAACGGTACAGTCCCAGCAATTGGAGTGTCGCGGTGTAACCCACCTGCACCGCACCTTGAGGCCCGCCAGGCTCTAGCTTGTCCAGCAGCCGGGACACGGCGGGAGCACCGTCGAGCTTGTGTTGCCGGCAATAGGCGTAGGCCTCGTCGGCGGAGCGCACCTGAGGCTGTGCGACGGCTTCGTCGCAGAGGAAAATGCCCTCAACGGTTGGTGCAATGACGAAGGGCGGACGCGAGCCTTGCGCGCTCGCGTTGAGGGCCATGGCGGCCAACAGCGCCAGACTGGTGTATTTCACGTTCTTGACCAGGAAAGGATGCATGAATTCCGCGTGGAGCAGGGATGATGGGGTTGGTTTGTAGCAACCGTCGTCGCACCATCAGCGCCGGTACTACAGTGCGTCAACGGAGGTAGTGTGGAAGTCTTGCAGCGACGAGCTCAACGGCTCGGTTGGCAAGTTGCTCACGTCGTAGTGCAAAAAAGCAATCAGGCACTGTATGCCGACGAAGACGGGTAGTGCGGCAAGCATAACGGTGCCGCTGGTTGCCGGGTGGCTAGTACTGGCGCTTGCAATCCAATGCCATGTGCCGAAGGCAGAACCGCCCAACACAAGCAGCGTTCCAAAGATGCTGTAAAGCGAGCCAACGTTGAAGTCCCGCACCAGGTAGTTATAGACATATCGTCGCCATAGCCGTGACGAGTGTTTGTGCAAGAACTCGGGGAGAACCTTTCCAATTTGAAGATGGGACTGCTCGTCGGCGTACACCGCGTCCATTGGCACGTCCTTGACCACAGCACGTACCGTATTCAGGCGAAACAGCATGTCGGTTTCGAAAAAGTAGCGCTGCTCCAGCTTGTCCAGCGGCAGTTCCGACAACACACAGGTGCGCGCTGCGGTGTATCCGTTGGTTGGGTCCATGATATTCCAGTACCCGCAACTGAGCTTGGTCAGAAAGGAGAGCACCGCATTGCCGAACAGCCGCACCGGCGGCATGCCTTGTACCGATTCGGGCCGGAAGAATCGATTGCCTTTGGTGTAGTCGGCCTCTCCTCGCAGCAGCGGGCCCACGAAATGCGGCAGAAGCGAAGGGTTCATCTGGCCATCGCCGTCGATCTTCACCACGATGTCCATGCCATCGGCAATGGCTGCCTTGTAGGCGGTGACGATGGCACCACCTACGCCACGGTTTTGCGTGTTGTAGAGCACACGTACCCGTGGATCGGGGTTGTGCTCTTCGATGAAGTGGCCGCTGCCATCGGGGCAGGCGTCGTCCACCGCGTAGATGGCTTCCACCTCCTGGCCGATGGCGTTGATCACACCCAGTACGTGCTGGGTTACCTTGTAGCAGGGGATGGCGACGGCGATGCGCATAGGTGAAGCTCTCAACTGGATGCTGCCAGCGCCACGCCGGCCATGATGAGTGCGCCACCTGCCAAGCTCCGCCAATGCAATGGTTCACCAAGGAAAATCCAGGCCAGAGTGGGAACGATCAAGAATGCCAAGCCCATGTATGGATAGGCTAGATGTAACGGAGCATGGCGCAGAATCCAAATCCAGCCGAGTGTGGTTAAGCCATACAGAGCCAAGGAGGTGACGAGCCAACCGTTGGTGAACAGCGCCATGAGGGAAATCGCTTCAGGCAAGGCCGCAGCTGCTTTCTTGAAAAGTAGTTGACCAATTGAAATGCAGGTCACGCATAGCAGTGTGAGAAGGCTTAAGCCAAGGCTCATGGGTGTTAGTCCTAGAAGTGTTGCACGATCAAGCTGGGCATTCGGGTCAATTTTTCTGCCAAATATCGTCAGCACGATACGGGTTGATGGGTTCGCCATCAGTGACTAGCGCACGAGCAGCTTCTGGCATGCTTGATCGCAGCAATTGCGCGCCATGCCATTGCACGACAGTACCTTCGGGACACCGAAACAGGAGGTTGAGACTGCCAGAATTCGAGGGTCGCAGAGCTCCGTTGCCCCGAATAGCATATAGATGCGATTTGCCATCCAGCTTCACGTGAAGAATCGGGCGGGGCACATACCAATGGGTTTCTGCTGAAGGTTGATCAAGCGAAACTGTCACATCCATGCATTGACGGCTGGGGTGGGGTACTGCGATTGCCAGCTTGAATCGCCAGATTCCATCCATAAAATTCAGCGGTTGATCCAGGGTGAGAGGAATGGAAAGGGTGGCGGGGGCGGAAAGTTCCCAGGCACCTGGGGATATCAGCCGGGCATTAGACAAGGTTGGTGTACCCAGTGCGTTGGAGCCCAGCACCAATTCTGTAGGACCTGGGCGTCTTGGGTCCATGGACCATGATGCGTCCCGGGCGTTTGATCGGCTCAATGCTCCCGTCAGGGCCATTAACAGGCTCACAAGAACTATTCCACAACAGAACTGGAGTGCACTGTGCAAACCATAATGCGAAGCATTGGCACAGAGCTGCTTGGCCATGATGGCGACGCCGACGCCAGCAAGAGGTATTAGGAGCAAGTCCAAGAGGAATACGTTGTAGCGGATGTTGTACAGCACCGGCAGTAACTGTCCGGCCATACCTATTGCAAGTAGCAGGATGAAGGTGCACAGCCCCAAGCGCCGCAGAGTGACGCCATCTTGGATGGGCAAATTTTTTCTCAGAAGAGCCCTTTTTCTGGCGCGCCACTGTCGATAGGCTAGGCATGCAGTGGCGCCACCTATGCTCAGCCATTCGAACAAGCGGAACTGACGCAGTTTGGGGCGCATTGCAGTGTCTTCGGGGCTGTAAAGCATCCAGGCCTTGAACTTGAACCAAAAGAACGCGACATTGTCTCTCCAGCGCGTGGACTGGATGATGCTGAGTGCTGCGCGCGACTGGATTTGATCGGCTTCAACGTGTAGCGGGTGGCCTTGGGTAGCTGGGGCGGCCATGCGGGCAGTGATGCCAGCGTCGTACCCAAAGCCTCCGTAGACTGGCTCTACTCCCATCTTGAACGGGCTCACTCCATAGAAGAGCCCTGAACCGGCGCCCGTGCTAATTCCCCAGTAGCCGAAATACGTACCGTTCTTCACCACAGTCAATATGGGTAGCGACAATGCAAGCGCCAAGGCGATCACGGTGCTCTCATTGACAACTCGTTCCAAGCTGGGAATCCGATCGGTGCTGGTACGGCGCACCATGAATAGGCAAAGCAGGGCAGCAAGCGCTAGAACAGAAAACAACTGGAGTACGGGGCGCGTGAGGAGCGTCACTGCGAGCCCTGTGGCTGCCACAGTCAGCCAGAAAAGGCGCCGTTGCTCCGCGAGTACATAGTCAACCAACCCTGTCAGAAACAGCAGCAGCCCAAACATGTAGAGGGGCTCTGTCAGTACCTGAGGGATGTAGCTTGCGAGTTCGGGAAACCGAACAAGAAGCGCGGTGGCTACCATGCCTGCACCCACCCCACCAAGGCGAGTCGCCAGTCGCCACATCAAGAGAACAGATAGCAGATAGAGTCCACCGTTAGCAACCTGTATGACAGCAGGATTGGCATTCCAGATGGCTGGCCATATGTAGCTTAGTGGGGCCACGTAGAAGCTTGAGGGCTCCCTGGTAAGGAACGACCAGGGGTCCGCTAAAAAAAAGCGAGCGTTTGGGAGATAGGTCCAGTAAGCGTCACCGTTTATTTCTGCATCCGGAGCCGGGAAGAAGCGGATGACCTGCCGCATGGCAATTATCAGCATCCATGCTAGCCATGCAGATGAAAAGACGAGTCGCAATTGCTCCTTCCTGCTTGCTGCCATTTATGTTCAGGCCCCTTGCAGCGCCAACCCCGCATGCTCACGCAGTGGGTGGAAATGGATCTTCGGAAACCGCTCCTGCGCCAGCCGCACGTCGTAGGGCGAGGTGCAAAGGTACGCCAGTGTGTCGGCCGCGTCATGCGCCAGGCGCAGGGGGTAGGCGTCGGTGAACGCGCGCAGGTCGGCCGCGTTGTCGGCCGTGATCCAGCGCGCGCCCGTGTACTGGCAGCCCTCCAGCCGCACATCGGCGTCGTACTCGGCCTTGAGGCGGTGCTGCACTACTTCAAACTGCAGCTGGCCCACGGCGCCCAGCAGCATGTTGCCGCCGGCGTCGGGCTTGAAGACCTGGATTGCGCCTTCCTCGCCCAGCTGGGCCAGGCCCTGCTGGAGTTGCTTGGTGCGCAGCGGGTTCTTGAGCACGACGGTCATGAACATCTCGGGTGCGAAGAACGGCAGGCCGGTGAACTGCAGGTTGGCGCCGTCGGTGATGGTGTCGCCCAGCTGCACGCCGCCGTGCGTGGTGAAGCCGATGATGTCGCCTGCATAAGCTTCTTCGACGGCCTCACGGCGCTGGGACATGAAGGTCACGACCGAGGTGGGACGCAGTTCCTTGGCGGTGCGCTGCACCTTGAGCTTCATGCCCGGCGTGTACTTGCCGCTCGCCACGCGCACGAAGGCGATGCGGTCGCGGTGGTTGGCGTCCATGTTGGCTTGCACCTTGAATACCACGCCAGCAAAGCCTTCGTCTTCGGGCTGGATGGTCTTGACCACGGGCTGTTTGTTGACTTCGAGCGTGCTCACGCGCGGGCCGGGTGGCGGTGCCATGTCCACCAGTGCGTCCAGCACCTCCATCACCCCGAAGTTGTTCACGCCGGAGCCAAAGAACACGGGGGTCAGCTTGCCGGCCAGGAAGGCCTCATGGTCCCACGCGGGGGATGCGCCCACGGCCAGTTCCATGCTCTCCAGCGCGGCGTCAAACTCGGCGCCGAAGCGCGCGCGCAGTGTGGTTTCATCCGACAGAGGTATGGATTCAAAGTCCTGCGGGCGGCGTTCGCTGCCGGACTCGAACACCGTCATGGTCTTGGTGCGCAGGTTGATGATGCCGCCGAAGGCCTTGCCCTGGCCTACGGGCCAGGTCATGGGGCAGCAGGGCATGCCCAGCTCGCGCTCCACTTCGTCCATGATGTCCAGCGGGTCGCGTACTTCGCGGTCCATCTTGTTCACGAAGGTAATGATGGGCGTGTCGCGCTGGCGGCAGACTTCGATCAGGCGGCGGGTTTGTGCTTCCACACCGTTGGCGGCGTCGATCACCATCAGCGCCGAATCGACTGCGGTGAGCACACGGTAGGTATCTTCCGAGAAGTCCTTGTGGCCGGGCGTGTCGAGCAGGTTGATGACATGCTCGCGGTAGAGCATCTGCATGACCGACGAGGCCACCGAGATGCCGCGCTGCTTTTCAATTTCCATCCAGTCGGAGGTGGCGTGGCGGCTGGCCTTGCGGCCCTTCACGGCGCCGGCGATCTGGATCGCGCCCGAGAACAGCAGCAGCTTTTCGGTCAGCGTCGTTTTACCGGCGTCGGGGTGGGAAATGATGGCAAAGGTACGGCGGCGCCGGGTTTCTGGGGCGTAGGACACAGGGGGTTCCTGAATGGGATGGGTGCAGGGCAGAGCGCCCTGCGCAAGAATCTTCGGGCCGGGACCGGCGTGGGACGCAGGGGCAGCAGTGGCGGGATTTTACTGTTCCGTGCAAGGCTGGGGATGGATTGCCCCGCTGGCGTAGCGCCGGGCGAGCACTTGCTTTTATAATCCGCCGATCCGAGGAGCGTTGCAGCGTCCCCAGCACAGGCGGGGCGTGAGGCTCGGAGTCATCTAGCAACGACGCTCATCCACTTCGCGTGCGGTGAGGCGTATCGACCATCCCCTTCGCGCAGTGGCTTTTCAAACATGCTTTGGAGCACACCATCATGAACGCACGCGTCAACGCCCCGGTCAACACCGACTGCATCATTGCCGACATCGGCCTGGCCGAATGGGGCCGCAAAGAGATCCGCATCGCCGAAACGGAAATGCCCGGCCTCATGGCCATCCGCGAAGAATTCGCCGCCAAGCAGCCGCTCAAGGGCGCGCGCATCACCGGCTCGTTGCACATGACGATCCAGACCGCCGTGCTGATCGAAACCCTGCAGGCGCTGGGTGCACAAGTGCGCTGGGCATCGTGCAACATCTTCTCCACACAAGACCACGCCGCAGCCGCGATTGCTGCCGCTGGCACGCCCGTGTTCGCCATCAAGGGCGAAACCCTGGCGGAATACTGGGACTACACCCACCGCATCTTTGACTTCGGCGCGGCCGGCACCGAGGGCGAAGGCCCCAACCTGATCCTGGACGACGGCGGTGATGCCACGCTGCTGATGCACCTGGGCAAGCGCGCCGAAAAGGACGCATCGCTGATCGCCAACCCCACCAGCGAAGAAGAAACCTGCCTGTTCGCCTCCATCAAGGCCAAGCTGGCGCAAGACCCGACCTGGTATAGCCGCAAGAGCGCCCAGATCATCGGCGTGACCGAAGAAACCACCACGGGCGTGCACCGCCTGAAGGAAATGTCGGCCAAGGGCTCGCTGATGTTCCGCGCGATCAATGTGAACGACTCGGTGACCAAGAGCAAGTTCGACAACCTGTACGGCTGCCGAGAGTCGCTGGTGGACGGCATCAAGCGCGCCACCGACGTGATGATCGCTGGCAAGGTGGCTGTGGTCGCAGGCTACGGCGACGTGGGCAAGGGCAGCGCCCAGGCCCTGCGCGCCCTCAGCGCCCAGGTGTGGGTGACCGAGATCGACCCCATCAACGCCCTGCAGGCCGCAATGGAAGGCTACAAGGTCGTGACGATGGAATACGCGGCCGACAAGGCCGACATCTTTGTGACCACCACCGGCAACAAGGACGTGATCCGCCACGAGCACATGCTGGCCATGAAGGATCAGGCCATCGTCTGCAACATCGGCCACTTCGACAACGAAATTCAGGTCGCCACGCTGGAGCAGTACCAGTGGGAAGAGATCAAGCCCCAGGTGGACCATGTGATCTTCCCGGACGGCAAGCGCATCATCCTGCTGGCCAAGGGCCGTCTGGTGAACCTGGGCTGCGGCACGGGCCACCCCAGCTTTGTGATGTCGTCCAGCTTTGCCAACCAGACCATTGCCCAGATCGAGCTGTTCACCCACAGCGACTACTACGAAAACGGCAAGGTCTACGTGCTGCCCAAGCACCTCGATGAGAAGGTGGCACGCTTGCACCTCAAGAAGGTGGGCGCCATGCTGACCGAGCTGACCGACGAGCAGGCCGCCTACATCGGCGTGCCCAAGCAAGGCCCCTACAAGCCTGACACCTACCGCTACTGATCCCGGTGCTGCGCGCCCTGGCGACGGGGCGCGCGCACGGGGGTCTGGCGCCGTGATGCTGAGCAATGCCTGATTGCTCATAAATTGATAGCTGCTGGCGCATGATTCACTAGCGCTACCAGCCGATTTGACTCAAAAAGGATGGGCGCGATGCGCGCAGATGTGTTTTTGGTGGAACGTGGCCATGCCGCCACGCGCTCGCAGGCGCAGCGCCTGATCGCTTCGGGGGTGGAGTGGCGCTTGACGCCCTTGTCGCCCTGGAACAAGGTGGCCAAGAACGGGGATGACATCCCGTCCGTGGCCGAGGTGCGGCTGCTGGACGATGCCGAGGCCAAATACATCTCGCGTGGCGGGCTCAAGCTCGAAGGCGCCTTGCATGCCACGGGCCTGGACGTGAAGGGCCTGCGCTGCCTGGATGTGGGGCAGAGCACCGGCGGCTTCACGGACTGCCTGCTGCAACATGGTGCTGCCCAGGTGGTGGGCGTGGACGTGGGGCATGGCCAGTTGCACGAGCGCCTGTGTGACGATGTGCGCGTGGTCGGCGTGGAAGGGCTCAACGCCCGTGCCATGACGGCCGAGTCGCTGCTCGAAGGCTGTGAAGCGGCCTTGTCCGAAGAGCTGGTGCAAGACCATGAAGACAACGACACCCAGCCGGTCGCTCCTTACAGCTGGATGCGCAACGGCGGTCTGGTCGATGAAGAATACGACGACAGCGACGATGCCAAAGAGCAAGACGTAGAAGCCTTCAAAGCCGAGCGCGCAGCCAAGGCCCGCGCGCGGGCCGAGGGCACTTTGCCGGTGGTGCGCCAGCGCCGAGCGGGGCGAGAGGATGTGCAGGTCACGCCCGTGTTTGATCTGGTGACGGGCGACCTGTCGTTCATCTCGCTCACCCTGGTGCTGCCTGCGCTGGTGCCGTTGCTCGCGCCGCAGGGCGACCTGGTCATGCTGGTCAAGCCCCAGTTTGAATTGCAGCCGGGGCAGGTGGGCAAGGGCGGCATCGTGCGCGACGAGTCCTTGTATGCGGTGGTGGAACAGCGCATCCGCGACTGCTGCGTAGCGCTGGGCCTGGAAGTGCGGGCGTGGATCGACAGCCCGATCCAGGGCGGTGATGGCAATCGAGAATTTTTTGTACACGCAAGGAGAGCCGCATGAATGCAGCCCACGCGCAAGGCACCGGGTTTCCGGTGAGTTTCGAGTTTTTCCCGCCCAAGACGCCTGAAGGCGCCGACAAGCTGCGCGTGGCGCGCCAGCAGCTGTATGCACTGCATCCGGACTTCTGTTCGGTGACCTACGGCGCAGGGGGCTCCACGCAAGAGGGCACATTCGGCACGGTGCGCGAGATCCTGTCCGAAGGCGTGGGCGCTGCGTCGCACTTTTCGTGCATCGGGGCCACGCGCCAGTCGGTGCGCGAGCAGCTGGCCACGCTCAAGGCCATGGGCGTCAAGCGCCTGGTGGCACTGCGCGGCGACCTGCCCAGCGGCTATGGGGCGGGCGGCGAGTTCCAGTACGCCAGCGACCTGGTGGCCTTCATCCGCGCCGAAACGGGTCGGGACTTCCACATCGAGGTGGCGGCCTACCCCGAGGTGCATCCCCAGGCCAAGTCGCCCGATGCGGACCTGCAGGCCTACGTGACCAAGGTGCGTGCGGGGGCGGACTCTGCCATCACCCAGTATTTCTACAACAGTGATGCGTATTTCCGCTTTGTGGAAGACGCGCACCGCCTGGGCGCTGACGTGCCGGTGGTGCCGGGCATCATGCCCATTTCCAGCTCCACGCAGCTGATGCGGTTCTCGGACGCCTGCGGTGCCGAGATTCCGCGCTGGATCCGTCTGCGCCTGCAGTCGTTTGGGGACGACACCGCCAGCATCAAGGCGTTTGGCCTGGATGTGGTGACCGACCTGTGCGACCAGCTGCGCACGGCCGGCGTGCCCGCGCTGCACTTCTACACCATGAACCAAAGCGCCGCGACGCTGGAGATCTGTCGCCGGCTGGGGATCTGATGGCGGGGGGCACACAGCCTCCCGGGGCCCATCGCGGCGCTGCCCTGCGGGTGCTGCTGCGGCGAGCGGTGGGTCTGTGGCTGCTGTGCAGCGCCTGCGCCGCTGTTCAGGCCCAGGGATTGCAAGCTGAGCCGGCTGCGCTGGCCCCTAATCTCTTGTCCGTGCCGGGTGAGGCCATGCTGATCGATCCCCCGGCCAAACCGGAGCCGAACACTCCTGCCGGGTCGCCGCTCAGCCTGGAGGCGGATGAAGTGGGCCTTGCCTCATGGTACGGGGCGCAGTTCCACCGGCGGCGTACTGCCAGCGGGGAGCTGTTTGACATGCGAGCGCTCACGGCCGCGCACCCGACGCTGCCCTTTGGCTCACGCGTGTGCGTACGCAGCCAGGCCACAGGGCGCACGGTGATCGTGCGCATCAACGACCGTGGTCCACACACCCGCAACCGGGTGATTGATCTGAGCCGGGGCGCCGCCGAGGCGCTGGGTATGGTGGGCCTGGGGCTGAAGCCAGTGGAGCTGTTCGCCCTGCAGGACGACGACAAGGACTGCCCGGCGGCGCCTTGACGCCAGGCTTTTGAACAGGTTCTTGGGAGGCCGGTCAGCCGCCCGATTCGAGCGTGTGGGTGGCGTGTTTGTCCTGCGCCAGCAGCTCGGCCATCTGGGGCAAGGCATCTTTGAGCGCGGCCTTCAGCGTGTAGGGCGGGTTGATCAGGAACATGCCGCTGGCGGGCAGGCCTGGGCGCTTGGTGTCGCCCGTGACCGTTTCCGTGATCTTGCTCGATTTGACGGTGAGCGTGGCGTGCAGCCAGCTTTTGCCCGCCTTGGTGGCCAGCGTTTTCAGGCGGCGGGGCAGGTCGTGGGCTTCGGGGCGCGGAATGATGGGGTACCAGAACGCATAGGTGCCCGTGGCAAAACGCTTGAGCGAGTCGGCCGCCATGTCGAGCACCTTGGCGTAGTCGCTCTTGATTTCATAGCTGGGATCGCACAGCACCAGGGCGCGCCGGGCCGGTGGGGGCAGGAACTTTTTGATGCCCTCAAAGCCGTCCTCGTGCAGCACGGCCACCTGGCGGCCCGCCTCCAGCTGGGCCACGTTGCCGGCCAGCGCGCGCAGGTCGGTGGGGTGCAGCTCAAACAGCTTGAGCTTGTCGTGGTCGCGCAGCAGGCGCTGGGTGATGAAGGGCGATCCGGGGTACACGCGCAGCGCCTTGCCCTGGTTGAAGGCGCCCACCATGTCCACATAGGCCTGCAGGGCGGGGGTGAGGGCGGGGGTGGTTGGCGCAAACAGCCGGGCCACGCCATCGGCGGCTTCGCCACTGGTGCTGGCATAGTCCCCGTCCAGCCGGTACAGGCCCGCGCCCGCATGGGTGTCCAGCACGGTCAGCGCCGCGTCTTTTTCGGTGAGATGTTGCAAGGCGGCAATCAGGACGGTGTGCTTGAGCACATCGGCATGGTTGCCTGCGTGGAAGGCGTGGCGATAACTGAACATGGCCCAATGGTAACGAGTGTGTTGTGCGAAGGGGGGCTCCCGTGTCCGGGCGCGGCACAATCGGGGGGCCGTGTGGTGGCGGGGGACGTGATGTTTTTGGCAGACAGGCCGCACTTTGTTAGCCATTTGTTGCCAAATCCGGCGCGGCCATGCTTCATGATCGCGCCTGCGGCGGGGTCAGCGTTTCGCCGTCGCCGTAGTTGCCTCATTGATTTGCATTTGAAATTGCCAGCCCGCCCCGTCCTCTGACCATGACCGCAAGCTCCAGCACAGCCCCCGCCAGTGGTGTCAGCCATATCGATGCGCTGCCCCCTGGCACCCGCCTGGCGGAGTTCGAGATCCTGGGGTTGCTGGGGGTGGGCGGGTTTGGCATGGTCTACAAGGCGTTTGACCATTCCCTGCACCGGGCGGTGGCCATCAAGGAGTACATGCCCTCGGCGCTGGCCGGGCGCTCGCAGGGGCAGTCGCTCTGGGTGCGGTCCTCGTCCGACCAGCAGACCTTCCAGGCCGGGCTGGTCTCTTTTGTGGGCGAGGCCCGTCTGCTGGCGCAGTTTGACCATCCCTCTCTGGTCAAGGTGTTCCGCTTCTGGGAGGCCAACAACACGGCCTACATGGTCATGCCGCTGTACTCGGGCATGACGTTCAAGCAAGCCCGTGCCCAGATGCGCACCCCCCCACCCGAGGCCTGGCTGCGCAAGCTGCTGTGGTCGGTGCTGGATGCGCTGCGCGTGCTGCACGATGGCAACACGCTGCACCGCGACATTTCGCCGGACAACATTTTCCTGCAGGACAGCGGCCCGCCGGTGCTGCTGGACCTGGGCGCCGCCCGGCACGCCATCAACGACCAGGACCGCAAGCACACGGCGGTGCTGAAGGTGAACTACGCCCCCATCGAGCAGTATTCCGACGGCGACGAGGAACTGCGCCAAGGCCCGTGGAGCGACTTGTACTCGCTGGCGGCGGTCATGCACGGGTGTCTGGCCAATGACACGCCCCTGCCCGCCACGCTGCGCTCCATCCGTGACCGCATGGTGTCGTTCTCCCGCATCGCCAAAACCGTCAAGCGGCAGTTTGGGGTGGAGTATTCAGCGCCTTTTGTCGCGGCGATTGCCCAATCGCTGGCCCTTCGGCCCGAGGACCGCCCACAGAGCATTGATGCCTTTCTCCAGACCATGGAGATGACGTCGGCGCCGGACGATGTGCAGCACTTCGACTTCCGGGCGGAGTTGGGCGACATCTGGGTGGAGCCCGCCGACCAGCCTGGCCCGGGTCTGGCCACCCCTACCGTGGACGTA
This sequence comes from Acidovorax sp. 99, assembly GCF_003096455.1. Classification (NCBI taxonomy): domain Bacteria; kingdom Pseudomonadati; phylum Pseudomonadota; class Betaproteobacteria; order Burkholderiales; family Comamonadaceae; genus Acidovorax; species Acidovorax sp. 99. Next base: position 1,299,816 of record NZ_QEKU01000001.1, on the reverse strand, counting down.
ACCTCCGCTCCCAAGATCGTGGCCGAGATGCAGGCGCAGGCCCAGCGTGAGGACTTGGTGGCGGCGGCTCCAGCATCGGATGCCAGCCGCCCTGGCGAGGATTTTGGTGGGGACACGGTCATGCTGGCTGGTCCTGACACCGTGGCGGCCGATGCTGGCGACACGGTGTTCATCGATGCCGGCGATACCGTGGTGGCCGACGATGATTCGCGCTTTGAGGATCTGCCACACCACCGTTCACCGGGCGCGGGCGGGCCGCGTGCGGCCGATCGGTGTTCTGCGCCTTTGGAGCGGGATGTAGTGCGCAGCAATGGCAAGCCGACCCCATCCCCACGGCGTTCCCCTTTGGTGGTGGGCATCGTGGTGGCGGCGTTGGTGGCTGTGGTGGCCGGTGCCGGTTGGCGCTGGAGTCAGGGCAGCAAGCCGCCCCGTGACGAGATCATTACGGAGATGGCCGAGCGGCCTGCCGCAGCGGCGGCTTCAGACGCTGCCCTGGTGGAGGTCAGCGCTCCGGCTGCTGCCGGGGGCGACGCGCAAGGTCTGAGCTCGGATGGCGCAGTGGCGTCAGCCAGCGCCGCCTCTGCGGCCGCACCTGCTCCTGCCTTTGTGGTTGCGTCTGCACCCAAACCGAGCCCCCGGGTGGCCAAGCGTGCAGGCGCAGAGCCCGCACCCACACCCATCGTGGTGCATGAAGAGCCCGTGCCGGCGCCGCCTCCGGTGGTGGCCGAGCCCAAGCCCCGCCCCGCACCGCCGCCCCGCCTGCCCTCGCCGCAAGAGGTGTGCGCCGACGCCAACTTCCTGGCCCGCCCGATGTGTATTCACCAGGAATGCCAGAAACCGTCCCAGGCCAATCAAACTGTCTGCGTGGAAAACCGTCGCCGTTACGAGGCCGACGAGCAGCGCCGCCGCCAGACGCCGAACTGACCGGAGCAGGTGCCCTGAGGGCCGTGGCTGGGGTGCTATTGCGCTAACGCATGGCTCTTTCGTATAATGGAAGGCTTCGCAGCGCTTTTGTGGTCCCGCGGCGAAGACTTTTTGCCACCTAAGAGGCTTCCTTCAGAGAAGCACCGACCGTGGAAAAGGGCCCGCCAAACCCTCTTTTGAAGAGAAAACTCATGACAACTACTTTCAGCGCAAAGCCCGCTGAGGTCGTGCACGAGTGGTTTGTGATTGACGCGACCAACAAGGTCCTCGGACGAGTAGCCAGCGAAGTTGCTCTCCGTTTGCGCGGCAAACACAAGGCCATTTACACGCCTCACGTCGATACCGGTGACTTCATCGTCGTTATCAACGCAGCCCAACTCAAGGTCACTGGCACCAAGTCCCTGGACAAGGTGTACTACCGTCACTCGGGTTACCCCGGCGGTATCACGGCTACGAACTTCCGCGACATGCAAGCCAAGCACCCCGGCCGCGCGCTGGAAAAGGCTGTCAAGGGCATGCTGCCCAAGGGCCCCCTTGGCTACGCGATGATCAAGAAACTCAAGGTGTACGGTGGTGCAGAGCATCCCCACACCGCCCAGCAGCCCAAAGTGCTGGAAATCTAAGGAGCCTTGAGATGATTGGTGAATGGAACAATGGTACCGGCCGTCGCAAGTCCAGCGTCGCCCGCGTGTTTCTGAAAAAAGGCTCCGGCAAGATCACGGTGAACGGCAAGGACATCCAGTCCTACTTCGGCCGCGAAACCTCGATCATGATTGCCAAGCAACCCCTGGCGTTGACCAACCATGTCGAAACCTTCGACATCCAGATCAACGTGCACGGTGGTGGTGAATCCGGCCAGGCTGGCGCTGCCCGCCACGGTATCACCCGCGCCCTGATCGATTACGACGCATCCCTCAAGCCCGTCCTGAGCCAAGCCGGCTTCGTGACCCGCGATGCACGTGAAGTCGAGCGTAAGAAGGTCGGCCTGCACTCTGCACGCCGCGCCAAGCAGTTCTCCAAGCGTTAAGCTATGGCCCTGCCGGATGTTGCCTTGTGCAGCATCCACTGCAAGGCACTCCTCGCGGGTGCTTTACAGAGAAAAACCGCCTTCGGGCGGTTTTTTCGTTTATGGTGCGCTCTTTTCGTTTTTTGGGAAGGCCTTCCATGGTCCGCCTGTTGAGCCTATGCGCTTTCGCCTGCTTCGCCGTCGGTTGACCATCAGCGCCCCCCGGGTGGCCATCCGCAGCGCCTTGCCCTGGCCCTTTCGATGGCTGGCCCTGGCCGTGGTGATGGGTTTCTGCGCTGCCGTGGCGTTGTGGGCCTTTGAATTCGGCAAATCCATTGCCGGGATCGATACCGTTTCGCGTGACGAAGTGGTCCAGATGAAGACGGAGATCAGCCGCCTGCGCGAAGAGGGCCAGGAGCGCCAGACGGTGGCATTGACCGCCGAGAGCCTGCTGGCCACCGAGCGCGCTGCCAAGGAAAGCCTGATGGCCCAGGTGCGCCAGCTTGAAGCCGACAATCGCACGCTGCGCGAGGATCTGGGCTTCTTTGAAAAGCTGATCCCTGCGGCCAAGACCGATGGGCTGGCCATTCGCGCGCTGCAGGCCGAGGTGCTGGGCGGGATGCAGCTGCGTTGGCAGGTGCTGGTGATCCAGGCCGCCCGCAATGCGCCGGAGTTCAACGGGCGGCTGGAGTTGGTGCTGGCGGGCACTCTGGATGGCAAACCGTGGGCACAGACCCAGCCACCCCAAGGCCAGTCGCTGCAGGTCAAACAATACCGCCGCATCGAGGGCGTGCTCGATCTGCCGCCGCAGGCCGTGGTAAAAACCGTGACCGCGCGCGTGCTAGAGGGCGCCACCGTACGCACCAGCCAGACCATGGCCATCGAATAGTGCAAGGTGGACGGTGGATGCGCTGATCGGGTTTTGGCGCTCTCGCCCCGGCAATCCACGCACCAGCTGCCACCCACAACCATCCGCCTCGCTGGCACGAATTCCATCCCCAAGCGGGCCTTTGCAACCGCCTGGCACTTCAGGAGTCTTCCGACCATGTTCTCGCGTAAAAAGCAGCCACCTATCAAAAGCCTGGTGGCACAGGGCACCAAGATCGAAGGCAATGTGCATTTTGCCGAGGGCATGCGCATTGACGGTGAAGTGGTCGGCGATATCCGGGCGGCGGCGGACCAGCCCAGCATCCTCGTGATTTCCGAGACGGCGCGGGTCGAGGGGGCGGTGCATGCCGACCATGTGATCATCAACGGCCAGGTGCTGGGCCCTGTGCATGCGGGAGAGCTGCTGGAGCTGCAGCCCAAGGCGCAGATCACGGGCAATGTGCATTACAAGGCCCTGGAGATGCACCAGGGCGCCGTGATCGCGGGGCAATTGATTCCAATGGCCGTGCTGGTGGAGGAAAAGCCCCCACTGAAGTTAGCGTCAAACAGCCAGTGACCTGAATTCCCGAGAGGTTTGCAGTAGTATTCCCTGCAAACCCTGAACCCGGAGTACCCCATGAGCGCAGTTGCCGAAAACATCCAGACCGAAATGCCCGCCCCCATCCTGTTCACCGACAGCGCGGCGGCCAAGGTGGCGGACCTGATTGCCGAAGAAGGCAACCCCGACCTGAAGTTGCGGGTGTTCGTGCAAGGCGGCGGCTGCTCCGGCTTCCAATACGGCTTCACGTTCGATGAAATTACGAACGAAGACGACACCACCATGACCAAGAACGGTGTGTCGCTGCTCATCGACGCCATGAGCTACCAGTATCTGGTGGGTGCCGAGATCGACTACAAGGAAGACCTGCAAGGCGCGCAGTTCGTGATCAAGAACCCGAACGCCACCACCACCTGCGGCTGCGGCTCCAGCTTCTCGGCCTGAGGGGCACCGTGACAGGCGCAGCCCTGCACCCCTGACTGAATCAACCGCCTTCGGGCGGTTTTTTCATGGGGTGCGTTCGTTTCGTTTGAAAACCCTGCAAACCGTGCACCAGGAACCCTCCCAGAAAGTACTGCTGTGGCTGGTGGCCGTCGGCTTCTTCATGCAGACGCTGGACGCCACCATCGTCAACACCGCGCTGCCCGCCATGGCGCAGAGCCTGGGCGAGAGCCCGCTGCGCATGCAGTCGGTGGTTGTTGCGTATTCGCTGGCCATGGCGATGCTGATTCCGGCATCGGGCTGGGTGGCCGACCGGTTTGGTGCGCGCCGGGTGTACTTTCTGGCCATCGTCTTTTTTGTGGCGGGCTCGGTGTTCTGTGCGCTGTCGCACAGCCTGACCCAACTGGTGGCCGCCCGGGTGCTCCAGGGGCTGGGCGGCGCGCTGCTGCTGCCCGTGGGGCGGCTGGTGGTGTTGCGCACCTTTCCGCGTGAGAAGTTCTTGCAGGCCATGAGTTTTGTGGCCATTCCCGGGCTGATCGGCCCGCTGATCGGTCCCACGCTGGGTGGCTGGCTGGTTGAGGTGGCCTCCTGGCACTGGATCTTCCTGATCAACGTGCCGGTGGGCCTGCTGGGCTGTGCCGCCACCATGCGCTACATGCCCGGGGTACCCGCGCCGACGGTGGCGCGGTTTGATCTGGCGGGCTACCTGATGCTCGCCTTTGGCATGGTGGCGCTGTCGCTGGCGCTGGATGGCCTGGCCAGCCTGGGGCTGCGGCAGGCGAGCGTGCTGGTGCTCATGATCTTCGGTCTGGCGAGCCTGGTGGCCTACTGGCTGCACGCGGCGCGGCGGCCCGACCCCTTGTTTTCGCCCCGGCTGTTTTCGGTGGACACCTTGCGCATCGGGCTGCTGGGCAACCTGTTTGCGCGGCTGGGCAGCTCGTGCATGCCGTTCCTCATTCCGTTGCTGCTGCAGGTCACCATGGGCTATTCGCCGCTGCAGGCGGGCATGATGATGCTGCCCGTGGCGGTGGCGGGCATGTCCATGAAGCGGTTCACCACCACGCTGATCACCCGCTTCGGCTACCGCCAGGTGCTGGTGGGCAACACGCTGCTGGTGGGGGTGACCATGGCCAGCTTCGGGCTGGCGGCACCCTCGCAACCGCTGTGGGTGCATGTGGTGCAGCTGGCGGTGTTTGGTGCGGTGAACTCGCTGCAGTTCACGGCCATGAATACCGTGACCCTCAAGGACCTGGGGCACGACATGGCCAGCAGCGGCAACAGCCTGCTGTCCATGGTGCAAATGGTGGCCATGGGGATGGGGGTGGCTGCGGCGGGGGCGGTGCTGGCGGCGTTCACCGATTTCTTCCAGCCCACCGGCGCGGCACAGACCCTGCAAGCCTTTCAGGCCACGTTTGCCTGCATGGGACTGATCACGGTGGCTTCAGCCGGTATCTTCTGGCAACTGTCGCCGCAAGACCGTTCCGGCACCCAGGCAGGCGCCTCGGTTGATGCCGGGGACCACGGCTGATCGCCCTGTCCAGGGCTGTGTAGACCGGACGGTTCAGGCGGGGTACACCGCGCCCAGCACACGGCTACCGGCCGCACCGGTCACGCTGGGCAGGTTGCCTGGCGCCCCCTGCAGCGCCTGGCGTGCCAGCCAGGCAAACGCGGCGGCCTCCACCTGCAGGGCGGGCAGGCCCAGCGCATCGGTGGCCACCACCTGCAAGGACGGGCAGGCAGCCTGCAGCCGCTGCATGAGCTGGCCATTGAGCGCACCACCGCCGCATACGGCCAGGTTTTTGCTATTGTTTAGATAGCTTTTGGCGCATATGGCACTAGCGCTTGCGGTGAATTCGGTCAATGTGGCCTGTACGTCGGCCGCTGCGGCCTGCGCAAAGGGCTGCAGGTGCGTTGCCAGCCAGGCGGGGTTGAACAGGTCGCGGCCCGTGCTTTTTGGGGGGGCCTTGTGCAGATACGGCTCCTGCAGCAACGCAGCCAGCAGGTCCGGCAGCACCTGGCCCGTGGCGGCCCAGGCACCATCCTTGTCAAACGGCTGGCCGGTGTGCTGCTGGCACCAGTGGTCCATGAGGGCGTTGCCCGGGCCGCAGTCGAAGCCCAGCACGCTGCCATCTGCCCCCAGCACGCTGAGGTTGGAGATGCCGCCAATGTTCAGCACCAGCACCGTCTTGTCCGGCCGGCCGAACACGCCCTGGTGGAAGGCGGGCACCAGCGGCGCACCTTGGCCGCCCGCGGCCACGTCGCGGCTGCGCAGGTCGGCCACCACGGTGATGCCCGTCAGCTCGGCCAGCAGGGCGGGGTTGCCCAGTTGTAGTGTGTAGCCTGTGCCGTCAAATTCCTGGGGGCGGTGCCGCACCGTCTGCCCGTGGGCGCCTATCGCTCGGATGGCGCTTGCCGGGTGGCCGCTGCGCTGCAGCAGGGTGTGCACCACCCTGGCATAGGCTCGGGATAGCGCGTTGCCTGCGAGGGCAGCGCGGTGCAGTTCGTTGTCGCCGGGGGTATTGAGGGCCAGCAGCTCGGTGCGCAGTGCGGGGGCAAAGGCGGCGCTGGCGTGGTGTGTGACCTGCAGGCGCGGACCCGAGAAATCAGCCAGCACGCCGTCGATCCCGTCGAGCGAGGTGCCCGACATCAGGCCGATGTACAGATCGGACATGGCCTGACGGGTGGTATCTGGAAGTGCGGGGGATCAGTCTGCGCTGGCCTGCTCGATGAGCGCAGCGGCGTTCAGCTGGACACGCATGTTGGCCGCGAGGCGGTCAAACGCAGGGCGTGCGGCTGCAGACACCGGTGCTGCGGCTTCGCTCTGGGCGACGATGGTCATCGGGTCCTGGTGCACGCCGTTGACGCGGAACTCGAAGTGCAGGTGCGGGCCGGTGGCCCAGCCCGTGGCGCCCACGGCACCCAGCGTCTGGCCTTGTTCGACCGACTGGCCCTGGCGCACGTCAATGCGGCTCAGGTGGGCGTACACCGTGACGTGCTGGTTGCGGTGCTTGATGAACACCACGTTGCCGTAGCCGTTCTGCACACCCGCAAACTCCACCACGCCATCGCCCACGGTGCGCACGGCGGTGCCTGTGGGGGCTGCAAAGTCGGTGCCCAGGTGGGCGCGCCAGGTTTGCAGGATGGGGTGCAGGCGCATCTTGAAGCCGCTGGTCACGCGCGAGAACTCGACGGGCGAGGTCAGGTAGGCGCGGCGCATGCTTTCGCCGTCCAGCGTGTAGTACGCGCCCTTGGTGGCGTTGGGTTCCTGGAACCAGACGGCCTGGTGGGTCTTGCCGTTGTTGACGAACTCGGCGCTCAGCACGCGGCCGCTGGACAGGGGCTCGCCATCGGCTTCCAGGGTTTCGTACACCACCGAGAAGCGGTCGCCCTTGCGCAGCGAGCGGCGGAAGTCGATATTGCCCGAGAACAGTTCGGCCACTTGCACGGCCACGGCGTCGGGGATGTTCGACGCGTCGGTGGCGGCAAACAGCGAGCTATTGATGATGCCGCCCGCCAGACGGCTGTTGGTCGTCATCTTGGCGGTTTCGATGCGGGTCGCAAACTTGTTGTCGCCCGTGCGCTCGACGATCAGGCGGCGGAAGTTGCCGCTGTCGTCCGGCACCCAGCGCACCGTCAGGCGGATCAGGCGGTGGTCGTCGGTGGTCTCTGCCGACACGATGCGGCCGGTGCGGCCCAGCACGTTCTGGCGCACCGGCGTGTCGCTGCGCATGAAGGCGGCGGCGGCCGGGTCGGCCACGCCCATGCGCTGCAGCAGCGACTCGGGGGTGTCGCTGCTGCGCACCTGTTCGGAGCGGAACAGCGAAAAACTGGGCGCATCCAGCTGGCCCAGCACCAGGTTCTCGGCGAGCGATTCGACCGGGTAGTTCACCATGCGCACCGGCAGCTCGGCCGGGTCGGGTGCGAAGGAGGCCACGGCAAATGCGCCGCCGCCGCCCGTCAGCAGGATGGCTGCGACGGCGGCGGTGATGCGTTTGGGATGTTGTTGGATCGTGCGGGACAGCCGGTCAAGCAAAGCGATGCTGGCGGTGCGGACCGTAGTGAGGCCGTGAATCAAAGGTCTATCCCCAGGGTGATTGCGGATCCGTGGCACACCCCCGGTGTGAATGCGGGGCGGGGCCAGGAGCACAGACTGTCAGGCTGCAGCCATTCGACAGGTTGATGAAAAACAGGTCGAAACGGCGGGCCCACTAGAATCCGCCTCTGCAATGTGGGCTGAAGTATAGCGGTGCATGCTGTCTAGACATCCCAAAAAACCCTTATGAATCAATCTGCTGTTACAACAACCCCGGTCTCTGATGGTGTAAGACAAGCCCTCGAAATCTCGCTGCGCGGCGTGCAAGAGCTGCTGCCACAGGACGAATGGGTCAAGAAGCTGGCGCGTTCGGAGGCCACCGGCCAGCCGCTGCGCATCAAGCTGGGTCTGGACCCCACGGCCCCCGACATCCACATCGGCCACACGGTGGTGCTGAACAAGATGCGGCAACTGCAAGATCTGGGCCACCAGGTCATCTTCTTGATCGGCGACTTCACCAGCCTGATCGGCGACCCCTCGGGCCGCAACAGCACCCGCCCGCCGCTCACGCCCGAGCAGATCAAGGTGAATGCCGAGACCTACTACAAGCAGGCCAGCCTGGTGCTGGACCCGGCCCGCACCGAGATCCGCTACAACAGCGAATGGAGCGAACCCCTGGGCGCCACCGGGATGATCCAGCTGGCCGCCAAGTACACCGTGGCGCGCATGATGGAGCGCGACGACTTCCACAAACGCTTCACCACCGGCCAGTCCATTTCGGTGCATGAGTTCCTGTACCCGCTGATGCAGGGCTACGACTCCGTGGCTTTGAAGAGCGACCTGGAGCTGGGTGGCACCGACCAGAAGTTCAACCTGCTCATGGGCCGCCACCTGCAGCAGGAATATGGCCAGGAGCCGCAGTGTGTGCTCACCATGCCGCTGCTGGTGGGCCTGGACGGCGTGGACAAGATGTCCAAGTCCAAGAACAACTACATCGGCATTGCCGAGGACGCCAACACCATGTTTGCCAAGGTGCTGTCGATCAGCGACACCCTGATGTGGGACTGGTACACGCTGCTGTCGTTCAAGAGCCTGGCCGACATCGCCGCGCTCAAGGCGGAGATCGCTGGCGGGCGCAACCCCAAGGACGCCAAGGTGATGCTGGCCAAGGAGATCACCACGCGCTTTCACAGCGCGGCTGCGGCCGATGCCGCGGAGCAGGATTTCATCAACCGCAGCAAGGGCGGCGTGCCGGACGAGATCCCCGAGGTGAGCGTGTCTGGCGCGCCCCTGGGCATTGGTGCGCTGCTCAAGCAGGCCAACCTGGCCCCCTCGACCAGCGAGGCCAACCGCCTGATCGACGGCGGCGGGGTGCGTGTGGAAGGCAGCGTCGTCAGCGACAAGTGCCTGAAGCTCGCCGCCGGCACCTACGTGGTGCAGGTGGGCAAGCGCAAGTTTGCACGGGTGACTTTGGCCTGATTTGGGGTCAAAACAGCCGCAAGCGCTAGAAGAATAAGCGCTGGCAGCTATCAAAATGAAAGCGCTGAGGCCGCAAGGCCCAGCGCTTTTTTCATGACCCGTCCAGGTTGTCGTTCAGGTCCGGGTCGGGCACATCGCCAATCGCCTGGCGGGTGGCCTCGGCCTGCACCTGCAGCCAGGCGCAGAAGGCCTTGATCTCCGGCCGTTGCGCGCTGCGCGGCCCCACCATGAGCCAGTAGGCCAGGGGCGAGTCGATGCGGTGGCCGGGCAGCACCTCCACCAGGTCGCCTGCGGCCAGGGCGTCGGCAATCAGTGGCATGCGGGCCAGTGCCAGGCCCTGGCCCGCCAGCGCGGCCTGCACGATCTGGTGGGCGTAGTTGAAGTACAGCCAGCGCTGGGGCTGCAGCTTGGTGAGGTCGCGGGTGTCGAACCAGCGGCGCCAGCTCAGGTATTCCAGGTAGTGCGTGCGGTGGGCGTCGCCCGCCTCGATCAGGGTGAACTGCGCCACATCGGCGGGGGTGCGCAGCGGCTTGCCGCTCTTGAGCAGCCAGGGGCTGGCCACCACGGCCAGTTGCTCGCCAAACAGGCGGATGCCGCCCTGCGTGGCCCCGGCCGGCATGGCATAGCGCAGGGCCAGGTCCACGTCCGAGGTTTCCAGGTCCACCTGCACGTCGCTCGCATCAATGCGGATGTCGATGCCCGGGTTGTCGCGCTGGAACTCCTCCATGCGCGGGATCAGCCACATCGATGCAAAGCTGGCCCAGGTGGTGATGGCCACGCTGCGGCGCCCCGCCGTCTGGCGCACAAGGCGCACGGCGGCGTCCATGCGCTCCAGCGCCGGGCCCACGGCGCGTTGCAGCTGCGCGCCCGCGCTGGTCAGCTCCACCGCGCGCGTGTGGCGCAGGAACAGGGGCACGCCCACTTCTTCTTCCAGCGCCTGGATCTGGCGGCTCACGGCCGACTGGGTGAGGGCCAGCTCGTCGGCGGCCGCGCGAAAGTTGAGGTGTTTGGCCACGGTCAGAAAGGCGCGCCAGTGCCCTGTGGCCACGGGCCGAGTGCGCAAGACGGCGGGAGAGTATTCGGCAGAGGCCATGGCAGTGATCCTGAGTGCGATTCATGCGTTGACGGAATGAATAGCGTACCTTGTTTTCATTGGACTGTGTACGGTGTAAAGCGCACTATCCAAGCTCCTCAACACGTTTCACTGAAGCCAAGGAGCCTGTCATGTCCCCCCGCAACGTTCTGGAATCGCAACAATCCGTCCACGCCGCCACGGCTGGCCGTCGCGCGGCCGGTTGCTGGAAACTGGCCACAGGCCAGGCCTTGTCATTGCACCCAGACACCCATGGCGTGCTGCAGATCGCCCAGGGGCAGGCGTGGGTCACCTTGCGTGGCGTTCTGGCGGACATGCCGGGCGCCGCTGTGGACCACGTGCTGCAGCCCGGCCAACAGCTGACGGTTGCGCCGGGGCAGCATGTGGTGATGGAAGCCTGGAGCGGTTCCGGCTGCGCGGAGCCGGTGGCTTTCCGCTGGGACGTCGTGGCAGCCCCTGCTCTGGCGCAGCCCGCCAGCACGGCTGCCAGAGATTGGGAATGTGGCGTCGTGCAGCCGCTGCGCGATCTGGGGCAGGCGCTAGGGCAGGGCGGACGCGCCCTGGGCACGGCGCTGGCGGGTGTGGCGGGCGCTGGCGGCCGGTTTGCCGTCGGCTTTGCCCGGTTTGCTCTGCTTCGGATAGCAGCACCGCTACAGCGCAGAACCGTTTGAGCGGCTCATGCAGGAAAAGCATCAATCGGTGCCGTGCTTTTCATTGGACGTTGTTCTGCAACCAGCGCACCATACGGTCATATTAGGGTTAACCCGGAGAAAGCCATGACAACCTCTCACGCTCTTCATCTGTTTGCATCTTCCCGCGCCACGGGCGCTGCCGCCGGTGAGGCGGGACATGTGGCCGCAGGCGCCGCCGTCACCCTGGCCCCCAAGGCCGCGATGACCCTGCGCATTGCCGAAGGCCAGGCCTGGGTCACGCTGGGCCAGGGCTTGGGCGATGGCAGCGACGTGTTTCTGTGCGCCGGTCAGTCGCTGCCTGTGGCGTCAGGCCAGGCGGTGGTAGTCGAACCCCTGAACGGTCGCCGCCTGCAATACCGCTGGGTGCGCGGCGATGCCGCCGATGCGCGCCCTGCCACGTGGTGGCGCCGTGCGTCGGTGGGCAATGGGGCTCCCGCCTGGGGCGACGCCTGCTGCGCCTGACATGATCCCTGGGGCGTCTTGCCCTGGGTGATGTGACTTGTTAAGAACGGCCAGTGCTTGTGACGCAAGCGCTGGCCGCTCTTTTTTACTTCGAGGGGCTGGATGTGTTGTCCAGCCAGTCCGTCAGCTGCGTCTGCAGCGTCACCATCAGCTCATTCGACAGCGCGGGTTGCGCCGCTGCCGTGGCGCGGGCCAGCACCATCCCCCCCACCATGGTGGCCAGCACATGGATCGCGCGGGCGCGGTCTTGTGGCGATGGGGTGGCGCCGCTGCCGGCATCGGCAGCGCCGTCAGCCAGCAGCTGGGCAAACCGCTGGATGTTGCGCTCGATGCCCTGGGCAAACACTTCAGACAAGCCGCCGCCCGCCCGTGCGGCATCCACCGCCAATGCGGCCACGGGGCAGCCTGAGCCCGGCGCGTCGCGGTGTTCAGGTGAGAGGTAGCGCTGGATGCGGTCGCCCACCGTGGCGTGAGGCCGCTCGCCGTCCAGCACGGGGATGGACCAGTCGAACGCCTTGGTGCACGCCTCCTGCACCAGCACATCCTTGGACGCGAAATGCCGGTACAGCCCGCCATGCGTAAGCCCGGCATCGCGCGTGATGTCGGCCACCCCTACGCCGGTCAGCCCCCGCTCGCGGTACAGGCGGGCCGCCGCGTCCAGGATGCCCTGCCGGTTTTCTGCGGCCTGTGCTTTGGAAACCTTCATGGAAGCCTCTTATTGATTGCGGTCGTACGCAAAAATGAGTTTGCGGTTTATGATGACGATTGCAATCATAAAGGTGCAGAACCTCTGTGCCCCAACTGTCTGACGAGGTGAATCCATGAAAAAAGCGAGTGGTATGTGCAGCAACGAGGGGGTGGCCTGATGCGCCGCGTGGTGGTCACGGGCATGGGCCTGGTGTCGCCGCTGGGCTGCGGCGTAGAACTGGCGTGGCAGCGCTTGCTGGCTGGGCGCTCCGGCCTCTCGCGCTTGCCGGACGCGGTGACAGAAGGCATTGCCGCCAAGGTTGCCGGGCAGGTTCCCGGCATAGCGCAAGACCCCGAGGGCGGCTGGGATGTGGACGCCATCGTCTCGTCCAAAGACCAGCGCAAGATGGACCGCTTCATCCCCTTTGCGCTGGGCGCCGCGCAGCAGGCGCTGGCGCAGGCGGGCTGGCCGCCGGCCGACGAGCGGGCGCGTGAGCGCACGGCCACGGTGATCGCCTCGGGCATCGGCGGCTTTGGTGCGATTGCCGAGGCCGTGCGCACCACCGACACGCGCGGGCCGCAGCGGCTGTCGCCGTTCACGGTGCCGTCATTCCTGGTCAATCTGGCGGCGGGGCAGGTGTCGATCCGCCACGGGCTCAAGGGACCGCTGGGGGCACCGGTCACTGCGTGCGCCGCCAGCGTGCAGGCGATTGGCGATGCCGCACGCCTGATCCGCTGCGGCGAGGCCGATGTGGCCGTGTGCGGCGGCAGCGAGGCCGCTATCGACCGTGTGAGCCTGGGCGGTTTTGCGGCGGCCAAGGCTTTGGGTACGGCGTTCAACGACACGCCTGAGCAGGCATCGCGCCCGTTCGATGCGCAGCGCGACGGCTTTGTGATGGGCGAGGGCGCAGGCATGCTGGTGATCGAAGCGCTGGACCATGCCCTGGCGCGCGGCGCACAGCCGTTGGCCGAGCTGGTGGGCTACGGCACGTCGGCCGACGCGTACCACATCACCTCCGGCCCTGAAGACGGTGACGGCGCCGCGCGCAGCATGTGGGCCGCGCTGGCGCAGGCAGGGCTCACGGCCCAGGACGTGCAGCATCTGAACGCACACGCCACGTCCACCGGTGTGGGTGACCGGGGCGAGCTGGCCGCCATTGGCAGGGTGTTCGGCGCGGGTGCGCAGGTGGCCATCAGTTCGACCAAGTCGGCCACCGGGCACCTGCTGGGGGCGGCGGGCGCCGTGGCCGCCATCTTCACCACCCTGGCGCTGCGCGACCAGGTGGTGCCCGGCACGCTGAACCTGCACACGCCCGATGCGCTGGCCGAGGGGCTGGACCTGGTAGCCCTGCAGCCCCGGTCCATGGCGCTCACGCATGCCATGCTCAACGGGTTTGGTTTTGGCGGCGTGAATGCCACGCTGATCCTGCGGCGCTGGTTGCCCACGGCTTGAGGCTGGCAACGCGGGCCCAGGCGCCGCACGGTGTGCAAAGGGCGCCCGGCAGCGCCTGTTCAGATCACGAGTTCTCCGCGCATGGCTTCAAACGCGGCCAGTGCCGCTTCACCATCGAGCCGCTCCATGCGGGCCAGCGCATCGGCGTCTTCCACCGTGCTGAACGCCAGGCTGAACTGCTGAAACCGCCGCCCCGCCAACGGGCCGTTGTGTACCACCTCCACGTTCACATGGCGCGGGTCGTTGCGGATGCGTTCGATGAGCTTGAGCACAGCCTTTTGCGGGCCTTCGAGCTGCTGGCAAAAGCGCTGGCCGTCAAAGATCAGCAGGCCCGTCACGTCCAGCTCGGCGTTGACCTGGCGCGCCTTCGCGGCAATCTCTGCCACGACGGCGGTCGGCTGGTCGGGCGCCAGCGTGCTGACGTAGAGAACTTCGTAAAGGGCGGAGCTGATTTTCATAAGTAGCACCCAATGTAGAAGGCCCGGCTGCGCGGTGCAATGTCAAAAGACATAGGCGCGGCAGGCGTTGCGGGGCGGCTGCACGGCTTCGCGGTCACGGCCCGGGTCCCTAGAATGGCGCCACCATGAACGTCTCCCTGCCGCCCCATGCGTGTCCGCCCGCCTGCCAGCAATGCCGCTTGCGCAAAACGGGGGCCTTCACGGCCGTGAAGCCGGAGGTGCTGGATTTCATCGAAGGCTTTCGCACCGACAGCCTTGCCGTGGAAGCGGGCGGCGCGCTGGTGCGCGAGAACCAGACCAACGCCAAGCTGTTCACGCTGTATTCGGGCTGGGCGTTTCGCTACAAGACGCTGAGCGACGGGCGCCGCCAGATCCTCAACTTCCTGCTGCCCGGTGACCTGGTAGGCCTGCAGCAGGAGTTTGGCGATGTGTCGGCCCACGGCATCGAGGCGCTGACCGACTGCTCGCTGTGCGTGTTCCAGAACGACAGCCTGTGGGCGCTGTTTCGCGAGCACCCGCGCCTGGGCTACGACATCACCTGGCTGTCGGCGCACGAAGAGGGCCATGTGGACGACAACCTGCTCACCGCCGGCCGCCGCAACGCCACCGAGCGTGTGGCCATGCTGCTGATGCACCTGTACCGCCGGCTCGACCGTATCGGGCTGGTGGAAGATGGCTCGGTGGCCTTCCCGCTCAACCAGCAGCACATTGCCGATGCACTCGGGCTGTCGCTGGTGCACACCAACAAGACGCTGCGGCGCCTGGCCATGCTGGGCCTGCACGAGCTGAAAAACGGGCGGCTGCGCCTGCTCAACACCCGCGCGCTGGCGCGCATTGCCGAGTACTACGACACCCCGCCACGCTTGATGCCGCTGCTGTAGCGCCGTCGTTGCGGCAGGTTTGGGGTTTAACAGGCCGCAAGCGCTAGTCAATCATATGCAGTTAGCTATGGATTGGATAGCGTGTTGTGCCCCGTGGGCTGCAGCCGATAATCCACGCAACGCCCGCGCGTCGGGCTTGTGCTGCGCAACCCCCATTCCATTTTCATGACCCCACTCGACATCCTCATCATGGCGGCCGGCAAAGGCACGCGCATGAAAAGCCGCATCCCCAAAGTGCTGCAGCGCCTGGCCGGGCGCCCGCTGCTGCACCACGTGCTGGACCAGGCCGCGCACCTGCAGGCCCGCAGCGCCATTGTCATCACAGGCCATGGTGCTGCAGAAGTAGAAGCAGCTACCACAAACGCGACTAACGCTACCGGCACTTTTGACCTGAAGTTTGTGCGCCAGGAGCCCCAGCTGGGCACCGGCCACGCAGTGCAGCAGGCCGTGCCGCAACTGCGCGACGACGGCACGGCCGTGGTCCTGTCGGGCGATGTGCCGCTGACGCAAGCCGACACCCTGCGCGCCCTGGTGGCTGCTAGCGAAGGCAGCAAGCTGGCCCTGCTGACGGTGACCCTGCCCGACCCCACCGGCTACGGCCGCATCGTGCGCAACGCCGACGGCGCAGTGCAAGGCATCGTCGAGCACAAGGACGCCACCGACACCCAGCGCGCCATCACCGAGGTCTACAGCGGCATCATGGCTGTGCCCGCGCGGCTGCTCACGCCCTGGCTGGCGCGGCTGACCAACCACAACGCCCAGGGCGAGTACTACCTCACCGACATCGTCGCCATGGCCGTGGCCGATGGTGTGCCCGTGGTCGCCCACCGCATCACCGACGCGCTGCAGGTGGCGGGCGTCAACAGCCCGCTGCAACTGGCTGAGCTGGAGCGTGCCCACCAGCTGCGCCAGGCCCGAGCCTTGATGGAGCAAGGCGTGCGCCTGGCCGACCCCGCCCGCTTTGACCTGCGCGACGACACCCGCACCGGAGTGCGCGGCGAGCTGGTCTGCGGGCAGGACGTGGAGATCGACGTGAACTGCGTCTTCACCGGCCGCGTGGAGCTGGGCGAGGGCGTGAGCATTGGCGCGAACTGCTGCATCGCCAATGCGCGCATCGCAGCAGGCGCGGTGATCCACCCCTACACCCACATCGACGGCGAAAAGGCTGGAGCCACCGTGGGCGAGGGCGCGCTGATCGGCCCCTTTGCCCGCCTGCGCCCCGGCGCACAGCTGGGCCGCGAAGTGCACATCGGCAACTTTGTCGAAGTGAAGAACAGCACGCTGGCCGACGGCGCCAAGGCCAACCACCTGGCCTACCTGGGCGACGCCACGGTGGGCGAGCGCGTGAACTACGGCGCGGGCAGCATCACCGCCAACTACGACGGCGCCAACAAGCACCGCACGGTGATCGAGGCCGACGTGCATGTGGGCAGCAACTGTGTGCTGGTGGCGCCCGTGACCATTGGCGCAGGCGGCACGGTGGGCGGCGGCAGCACCATCACCAAGAGCACGGCGCCCGGCGCGTTGAGCGTGGCGCGGGGCAAGCAAGTCAGCATTGCCAACTGGTCCCGTCCGAAAAAATGAAGCACCCCCTGAGTCGCTTCGCGCCTTCCCCCTCCAGGGGGACGACAGCCTTTGCTGCGGGGCGGCCCTTGCTGGCTGTCCTCGCCTGCGCCTTCGTCTTCGTGCGTAGCGCGTTGGCGCCTCGTTGTGCCGTGCACGCTTCTGTGGCCTGCGGCGGGAGATGAAAGTGGCTGGTGCAGACATGACCCCCGAACAGCTGCGCGCCGAACTGGCCCGCAGCCGGCAGCAGGTGGCCGATATGGCGGCTGCGCAAGAGGAGTTCTTGCGCGCCGTCTCGCACGACCTGCGCGCGCCGCTGCGGCATGTGACGTCTTACGGAACGCTGGTGCGCGAGGTGTTGGGCGACCTGCCGCCCGAGGTGGTGCAGGGTGCAGAGGTGCAAGAGGCCCTGGGCTTCCTCGCCACCATGGACCACTCGGCTCGGCGCATGGGGCTCATGATCGACGGGCTGCAAGCCCTGGTGCGTGCCAGCCGTGCGCCGCTGCGCCTGCAGCCCGTGCCGCTGGCCGATGCAATGGCCCAGGCGCGCGCCACACTGGCCCCGGCCGAGGCCGGACGCGCGGTGGAATGGCGTGTGGGTGCCGATTTGCCCACGCTGTGGGCCGACCCGACGCTGCTGCAGGATCTGCTGGTGCAACTGCTGGGCAACGCCCTCAAGTTCACGCGCTCCGTGGCGCACCCGTGCATCACGGTGTCGGCGGACGCGGCGCCCGCAGGCCAGGGCGCCTTCACCGTGCAGGACAACGGCGTGGGCTTTGACCCGGCGCGCGCGGGCAGTTTGTTCGGCGTGTTCCAGCGCCTGCACCGCGAGACGGAGTTCGAGGGTGTGGGCACGGGGCTCGCGCTGTGCCGCGCCCTTGCGCAGCGCCACGGCGCACAAATCAGTGCCACGGCGGTGCTGGGGGGCGGTTGCACGGTGCGGGTGCAGTGGCCGGTGAATCCTGCAGTTGCCGCCGACGAGTCCTGAAGCTGCACGCAGTGCTGGTGGCTACACCGCCGGCACCAGCGCCGGTTCCATGCACCCCGCCACCTGATTGCGTCCGCCGTTCTTGGCGACGTAGAGCGCCGCATCGGCCGCGTCGATCCACGCGCGCAGGCTGCTGTGGCGGTGGTCTGCCGGGGCCACGCCGATGCTGCTGGTGATGCGCAATTCGGGCAGGCTGCGCAGGCGCACGCCTTCGGTCTGCTCGCGGATGCGCTGGGCAATGGCCAGGGCGTCCCGGGCCTGCATGCCGGGCAGCACGATGGCGAACTCGTCCCCGCCGTAGCGCCCCGCGCAGTCGCCTGCGCGCACGTTGCCCCGCACCACATGGGCCAGCGCGCGGATCACCTCGTCGCCCACGGTGTGGCCGTAGGCGTCGTTGATCTCCTTGAAATGGTCGATGTCCAGCATCAGCATGCAGGCGGGCTCGTCGGTGGTGTGGTGGCGGCGCAGTGCGGCCTCTGCCTGCTCTTGCCAGTGGCCGCGCCCGAACAGGCCGGTCAGCGCGTCCACGCGGCGCAGTTCGTCCAGCATCTGGTTCTGGCGCGCAGACTGCCGGATGAGCTGGTAGCTGACGGCGCTGACCGACAGCGTGTGCAGCGACATCACCGGCAGGCAGGCCACCATCACGCGCATGGAGGTCTCGGGCGCCCACTGCAGGCCCATGACCGCCGTGCTGGCGGCGCCGGCCGCCAGCATCACCCACAGGGCGCGCGCCCACAGCCCCCGGATGCCGGTCGTGATCTTGTCCACCATGGTCAAGGTGAGCAACATCACGCTGGGCAGCAGGTTGAAGTGCATCAGCGGCACCAGCGCAGCGACCAGCGCCGAGTCGATGAGCAGGTTGCGCACTTCGGCGGCGTACGGGTCGGCCGCGCGGCGTGTGAGCAGGTAGGCCACGTGCGGCCACACCAGCGTGGCCAGCAGCAGCGCCGTCCAGGCTGGGGGAGATGCCTGGCGCTCCCATAGCACCGTTGCCACAACCATGCCGCCCAGCCCCATGCCCAGGATGCGCAAGGGGTAGATGCGGCGTGGCATCTGGCGGCGGGGCGTCGGCATGGGGTATGCGGGGGAAAGGCGGCGCTGCCACGCGGGCATTCACCGGCCAGGTAGGTAGAAAGTGCGGCGGAGCTTACAACGCACCGCCAGGCGAGACCAGCAAGAAATGACCGTGGGCCATGCCCCATCCGTCGCCTGGATGGCGTTGATGGGTGGTGGGGCCTTGTTGCCTGGTCTGTCTGGGTGGTTTGTGGGGCTCGCTGGTGAGAGGGCGTTGGTGATGATTTGGGGTGACTTGCTAACAAATTAATAGCAATCAAGGCATATCACACTAGCGCTACTGGCACTTTTGTTTCAAATTTGGCCCGCCGGGTCGCAAAGAACGCCTTCACATTGCGCACATTGGCGTCGCCCGTGAACAGCCGCTGCGACAGCGCCAGGTAGCCCGGCATGTCCCGCGTGTGCACCACCAGCACAAAGTCGGGCCCCGGCGACACGCGCCAGCACTGCTGCACCGCGGCCTCCTGCACGGCGCGGGCTTCGAACGCGTCGAGTTGTTCTGCACCCTGGCGGTCCAGCGACACCTCCACGATGCACCCCAGCCCATGGCCCTGCAGCGCTGCCAGTCGGTCGGGCTGCAGGATGGCCACCTGCCGCTCGATCAGCCCCACATCATGCAGGCGCTTGACCCGGCGCAGGCAGGTGGGCGGGGACACGTGCACCTGTTCGGCCAGGGCCTGGTTACTTTGTGCGGCATCGGTTTGCAGCAGGTTGAGCAGCTGGAGATCGATCGCATCGAGAGATATGGATTCCATTGACTGATAAAAAATGAATGAAAATTTCACCGATGTGAATTGGTGAAATTTAAGTTCATTTTTGTGCAAATATCAATGAATAATTTTTCTCTTTGCTGCCTACGATCGCCCCATCGAATCCAACCCAAGGGCAACCACCATGTGCGGCATCGTCGGCGCAGTCTCCACGCGCAACATCGTTCCCATCCTCGTGCAGGGCCTGCAGCGGCTTGAATACCGGGGCTATGACTCCTGCGGCGTGGCCGTGCATGCGTCCAGTCTCGACGCCACGCGCCCTGCCGGCCTGCAGCGCGCCCGCAGCACCGCCCGCGTGGCCGAGCTGCTGGAGCAGGTGAGCACCGAGCACATCGACGGTGCCACCGGCATCGCCCACACCCGCTGGGCCACGCACGGCGCGCCCGCCGTGCACAACGCCCATCCGCATTTCAGCCACGGCACGGGCGCAGACGCGCAGGTCCAAGGCGCAGGTCGCGTGGCGCTGGTGCACAACGGCATCATTGAAAACCACGAAGAACTGCGCAAGGCACTGCAGGCACGCGGCTATGTGTTTGCGAGCCAGACCGACACGGAAGTCATCGCCCATCTGGTGGACAGCCACTACAGCGGCGACCTGTTCGAAGCCGTGGAGGCCACCGTGGCCGAACTGCACGGCGCCTACGCCATCGCCGTCATGCACAAGGACGAACCCCACCGCGTGGTGGGGGCACGCGCCGGGTCCCCATTGATCCTGGGGGTGGGCAAAGACGCCACCGCTGGCGCATCTGCGTCGCGCGAGCACTTTCTGGCCAGCGACGCCATGGCCCTGGCGGGCGTGACCGACCAGATCATCTACCTGGAAGAAGGCGACCTGGTGGACCTGCAGCTGGGCCGCTACTGGATCGTCGGCAAGGAAGGCGGCGCGCTGACCACCGAGCAGCGCCCCGTGCGCACCGTGCTCGCCCACAGTGGTGCGGCCGAGCTGGGGCCTTACCGCCACTACATGCAAAAGGAAATCTTCGAGCAGCCACGCGCGATTGCCGACACGCTGGAAGGCCTGGCCGGCATCGTGCCCGAGCTGTTCGACGGCGCAGGCCAGCATGGCGAGCCCGGCGCGGCCGCCTGGCGTGTTTTCAAGGAGATCGACAACGTGTTGATCCTGGCCTGCGGTACGAGCTACTACAGCGGCTGCACCGCCAAATACTGGCTGGAAGACATTGCTGGCATCCCCACGCAAGTGGAAGTGGCCAGTGAATACCGCTACCGCACCAGCGTGCCCAACCCGCGCACCCTCGTTGTCACCATCAGCCAAAGCGGCGAAACCGCCGACACGCTGGCCGCCCTGCGCCACGCGCAGTCGTTGGGCATGCAGCACACGCTCACCATCTGCAACGTCGCCACCAGCGCCATGGTGCGCGAATGCAAGCTGGCCTACATCACGCGCGCCGGGGTCGAGATCGGCGTGGCCAGCACCAAGGCCTTCACCACCCAGCTGGCAGGCCTGTTCTTGCTGACGCTGGCGCTGGCGCAGAGCAAGGGCCGCTTGAGTGAAGAGCAAGAGGCCGCTCACCTCAAGGCCATGCGCCACCTGCCTGTGGCCCTGCAGGCCGTTCTGGCGCTGGAGCCACAAATCATCAGCTGGGCCGAAGACTTTGCGCGCATGGAAAACGCGCTCTTTTTGGGCCGGGGGCTGCATTACCCCATCGCCCTCGAAGGTGCCCTGAAGCTCAAGGAAATCAGCTACATCCACGCCGAGGCCTACCCGGCCGGCGAACTCAAGCACGGCCCCCTCGCCCTGGTGACCAGCGCCATGCCCGTGGTCACCGTAGCACCCAACGACACCCTGCTCGAAAAGCTCAAGAGCAACATGCAAGAGGTGCGCGCGCGCGCGGGTGTGCTGTACGTGCTGGCTGACGCCGACACCCGCATCGAAAGCAGCGAGGGCATCCACGTCATCCGCATGCCCGAGCACTACGGCCCCTTGAGCCCGCTGCTGCACGTGGTGCCGCTGCAGCTGCTGGCGTATCACACGGCCTGCGCGCGGGGGACGGATGTGGACAAGCCCAGAAATTTGGCCAAGAGCGTCACGGTGGAGTGACTTGTCGAACGGACCGCTTTTTTATTCTGGGTAATTCAAGTCGTAAACACGCAAATAAAGTCGTAAACAAGCCTCCTGCATTCATGCGGGTTTGCGGGGGGGCATTTGTAACAGTAAAGTCGTAAACTCGAACTTGACGGGTAAAGACGACCTGGAAATACGAAGCAAGCCGCAGCCCTGTTTGGGCTAGCTGCTACATAAAAAAGAGCGCTCAGTTTGAGCGCTCTTTTTTTGGTTTTTCCAGAAGTTCTTGCGGTCCGAGCAGCCCCTAAACGCTCCGATGACTGCAAGAGGCTGGATGCAGTCAATTAGCCCTGCAACGGCAATGTCTGCTTTCTCTAATTTCGGCCACTTCGGTAACCGCTCGGTTGCCAAAGAAGACTCATTCAGCATCCATCAACTTGCCTTGGTGATTAATGAAAGCCTCGACACGGAATGCATTTGCCGGCCAAGCCTCGGCTCACCTTCGCTCCACCAGGGAAAAATCGTCACGTCATTATTTTTAGAATGACCCAGTTCCAAAAGCTGCCGAGCGACCGAGTTTCCGAGCCACCCAAACATCGTTCCTGCCCCTCCGGTGAGGAGTCTCTGTGCTCTGCCAGTTCGGCACACAGCTTTGTGGGTGCGGATAACTAGCATGGACTGGTTCTATGCCACAAGCCCAAGGTTCACCCGGTATTCGATCGGGCTGAGAGAGCCATGGGAGATCTTGATACGCTTCTCGTTGTACCAACAGATGTAGTCGTCGGCCGTCCGCCCGCTTACTTAACTTCCCGCAGATTGCTATAAAAAGCGCGTATCCAGTCTTTATAGAGTGGGTTCTGCTGATCAAAAAGCTGCCGAAATTGCTCACGCAGCCAACGGTTGCGTGGATCGGATTGCGCGCGCCGATGCCAATATTGGTGAACGCTGAACATGGGTGGGCGAAATGGAAGTGCCAGAACTTCCACGCCTTCGCGCCTGGAGAAATCCAGCGCAGTGCCTAGCGGCAGGGTGGCGATCAGGTCGCTGCCGGAGATGACTGCCAGCAGGCTCAGGTGGTGGGGGGTGCTGAGCACAATTCGCCGCGTAATGCGTTGCCGCTCAAGTGTGCGTTCGAGCAACGACGTGGACTTGGCTGGAGTGGCAATGACCACATGTCCCAGCTCTTGGTAGGCCGCTTTGCTCAGTCCTGCAACAACGACGGGGTGCCCGGATCGCACGATGCAGGCGTAGGTATTGGACGTCAGGCGCTGGCGAAAGATGCTGTCGATTTCCAGATCGGGAAGGTAGCCAATCGCCAGATCTACATCGCCGTCTGCCATGCGCTCCCTCAGGGATGAGCCGATGGGGGAGCTGGTGTGCACGGTTGCCAGGGGAGCGTGCTGTGCCAGATGGCCCAACAGCTTTGGAAGGAAAACGACCTCGGCCACGTCCGACATGGAGAGCCGGAACTCCACACGGGCATGCCGGGGGGCGAAATCTGTCTTTCCGAGGATACCGGTTTCGACCTGCATGAGGATTTCCCGGGCTGTCTGCACGAGGGTCACTGCGCGGTGGGTGGGTTGCATGCTGCCACTGACCCGCACGAACAGCTCATCATCCAGTCTTCTGCGCAAGCGGGCCAGCGCCGTGCTGAAGCCGGACTGGCTCATGCCCAGCACCTCTGCTGCGCGGCCCACGTGGCGTGTCTGATCCAGCACCGTCAAGAGCTGCAGTGCATTCAAATCGAAGTCGGTTATCGTTTTCACAGATATCTATTCTGCGATCAAGTCTATTGAGCGATATGAAGGGTTCTCCTAATCTCGCTGGCACACAAGACGAAGGAGATGAGATTGCAGCTTCCCGTGTCCGAAGCCGGTGCTGATTCGGCTAAACGCAACGCAGCGTTGATGCGCGCAGTGCCCTTGACGCGCCTGGTTGACTACGGTGTGACCGTCGGTGATGCGCTGGAGTTGACGGCGCGTATCAGCACGAAGGAGGCACCGGCGTGGGATCTTGTGGCCGAAGACATGGCGGGGCGGTATGCGTCGCTGGCCCGGGAGGCCGCCGCCGACGGTTGCATGATTTCAGCAGCACAGGCGTGGGCCTGTGCTGCTGCGCTCAACCACGTGGCACAACTGGCATACAACGCAGATGAGCCGCGCAAGGCCGCGCTGTATGAAGCGGGTCGGCAGGCCGTGATCGCCCATGGGTCGATTGTGGGGACGGTATCGGAGTTGCAACTGCCCAGCCCCGAGGGAGCCCTCTACGGGTGGCAGGTGGCCCCTGCTGGGGGTGCACCGCTGGCAGCGGTGGTGATCGTCGGCGGACTCAGTGGCTGGGGCGCTGTGTACCTGTCCATGGCACAGGCGTTAGCACGCAGAGGCGTGTTGTGTGTGCTGGCAGAGGGGCCGGGTCAGGGCTCCACGCGCATGCGCTCCGGCTTGCACCTGGACGCTGAAACTTTGCCGCTTTTCACGCGCTTCGTCGACCATGCCCACGCTAGCGGCGCACGCCGCGTTGGTGTTTGCGGCAACAGTTTTGGTGGTCTCTTTGCGGCCCACATGGCGGCGATGGATCCCCGTGTTTCTGCGGTCTGTATCAATGGTGCGCCAATGGCACCGACGGTGCCGGATTTCCGTACGGCCCGCGAGCAGATGGCTGCGCTGTTCGGCGTGGAGTCCGAGTCTGCGCTGGAGCAGCGCCTGACGGATTTGCGGATGAGCCCGCACAAGCACCGGATCGATGCGGCGATGCTGGTGGTCGAGGGGGGGCGCGACCCGCTCGTTGCGCTGGGCGAGCAGGCCTCATTCTTCGATTTGGGACAGAGACAACGCTGCCAGCTGATGACCTGGCCGGATGGAGAACACACCATTTACAACCACGCGGCGTGGCGCAACGCGCAGGTTGCGGATTGGTTCTGTGCACAACTTCTTCCCGATTCTTGATCCCCAAGCCGCAGTCCACGATTACAAATAGGAGACAACCATGAACAACCACGAGGCACCATACGACCTCATCATCGTCGGTTACGGGCCCACAGGTCTGACGCTGGCATCACTGCTGGGGCAGCAGGGGCACCGCATCGCCGTGGTCGAGCGTTGGCCGCGTCTGTATGGGTTGCCACGCCTGACGCACATCGATGGAGAGACCGCCCGACTTATCTCGCTGGCTGCTGACGGCAAACATGCCTTGCGGGAGGCGTGGACCACGCCCCACTACAACTGGGTCAACGGCAAAGGCCAATTGCTGATGGATGTGGCCCATGGCAACACGCGCAAGATGATCTGGGACGATCACATGTCCGTGCACCAGCCGCATATCGAAGAGGCAATCCACGAACGGATCACGGACCTGCCGAACGTGACGCTGTTTCGTGGCTATATCGCGTCGGCGTTGGAGCAGGGGGACGATGGAGTGCAGCTGACCATCCAACCTTGGAAAAAAGGCCAGGATTCTGCTGCGCAATCCGGGGGCAGAGTGGTGCTGCACGGCAGCTACCTTGTCGGCTGTGATGGTTCCAAGAGTTTTGTGCGCGCCGCGCTGGGTGTCGATCGTCTTGACTTCGGCTTCAATGAGCGCTGGCTTTGTGTGGACACGGAGCCGAAGCGGCCCCTTCCATCCAAGTTCGACGAGAACGCAGTGCAGGTGTGCGATCCTCGTCGCGGCTACATGTTCATGCCGATCGGTCGCAAGCGACAACGGTTTGAATTTGCGCTGCTGCCCCATGAAAAGACCGAAGACATCGCCAGCGAAGAGGCCGCTTGGCGTTTGCTGGAGCAGTACCACGGACTGGGCCGCGACGACTTGCAGTTGATACGCCACCTCGTCTACACCTTTGAGTGCCGCCTGGCAAAGCGCTGGCGTGTCGGCAATGTCTTCCTCGCGGGAGACGCAGCGCATACCAATCCGCCTTATCTGGGGCAAGGAGCTTGCTCAGGCATGCGGGATGCTGCCAATCTCGCATGGAAGCTGGACTTGGTGCTGCGCGGCGTTTCAGGCGATGCGCTGCTGGACACCTACGAAGCTGAGCGCCGCCCGCATGTCCTCACCCTGATGCAGCAAGCCCGCTCGCTGGGCCTGGTCGCCAACACGGCCAATCCCATGAAGGCCGTGGTGCGCGACCTGTTGTTCCGGTTCAAGCTCACACCGAAGCCGGAGTTTCCTACGCTGAACGATGGCATGTTGCAGCGGCAGAGCGACGGCAAGCTGGCACCGGGTGCTGGTTCATTGCCGGGGCAGGGGCACTTGGTGGTTGATGGCCGAAAGCTCCGGTTTGATGAGCACGTTGGCTTTGCATTCGCGCTGCTGTTGCGGCACGCGCCCCCGGGTGGGTTTGAGCCAGCCCTGCAAGCGGCGCTCGATGCCGCTGGTGTTCGGTGCATGGCGATAGATGGCCCGTCCTCGGACTTTGCCCGGGTAGGCGACGCCGATGGGAGATATCGCGCGCTGATGGATGAGCTCGACGCGGATGCCGTGCTGATGCGGCCCGACTTTGTCCTGTACGGGCATGCGCGATTCGATGGATTGCCTGAGCTGCTGCGAAGCCTCATCTCGCAACTCCGTTGTCTGTCTACGCCTGCGCCTGCCGGAATACCTTCGCCAATGGGTTGATGACCCAACGGCGCGTCCCGGGTTATGTCTGGCCGGGAATGCAGTGGGGCCGCCATGTATCGAAGCCAGAGACTCTGGTTGAGGTGCTGCGCGCCCGGTAGAGCCGTGATGGACGTTAAACCACCACGCGATATGAAAAGCCCTTCAGGCTCGCTTGAGCCGGGGCGCTTGCCTTTAAAAGAACTGAGGAGCACGCGTCATGCGCAATCTTGATCAGCACACCATCACCGAGGCCGTGCTCGCCCGCCAGGCGCAGACACCCGATCCGCGCCTCAAGCAGATCATGGACCTGCTGGTGCGGCACCTGCATGCCTTCGCGCGTGAGGCGCAGCTCACCGAGGCTGAATGGTTCCAGGGCATCGACTTTCTCACCCGCTGTGGCCACATTACCGATGAGAGGCGACAGGAGTTCATCCTGCTGTCGGACGTGCTGGGGTTGTCGATGCTTACCGTAGCGCAAAACAACGACAAACCTGCAGGCTGCACGGAGGCCACGGTGGTCGGCCCGTTCCACGTCCAGCATGCGCCGCGCTACCCGCTCGGCGCGGACATCTCCAACGGTGCGCACGGCGTTCCCTGCGTGGTGCGGGGAACGGTGCGCGGCATCGACGGCGAGCCGGTGCCCCAGGCGGAACTCGATGTCTGGCAGTCGGACGAGGACGGCCTGTACGACGTACAGCATGCGGGCATCACGCATGCGCAGGCGCGTGGCGTCCTGACCGCTGACGTTGCCGGGCATTTCCACTTCCGCTCCATCCTTGCCGTGCCTTACGCGATCCCGCATGACGGACCTGTGGGGCAACTGCTCGAATCGATGGGCAGGCACCCGTGGCGGCCAGCGCATTTGCACTTCATGATCAAGGCGCCAGGCTACGAAACCCTGATCACGCATGTCTTCCGCAGTGACGACGCCTACCTTGGCTCCGACGCTGTGTTTGGCGTGCGCCATTCGCTGATTGCGGACTGGAAGCAGCAGCCCGACGGCAGCTACCTCGTCGAATACGACTTTGTGCTCAACCCGGTTGCCCCATCATGATGGGGCACCACATGATGCGGAACGCGGCAGGCAACGCTGCTGACAAGGCGGAGGGCTAAAGGCATGCAGGATTTCATTTTTCAAGGGCAGCCTTCACGCGTTGTGTTCGGGGCTGGGGCACTGTCCCATTTGGAGCGCGAGATCGAGTTGCTGGGCGCACGGCGCGCGCTGGTGCTGTGCACGCCTGAGCAACAGACCCAAGCCGCCGAGGTGGCAGACCGCCTGGGGCCACGCGCAGCAGGACTGTTCCCGCGCGCGGCGATGCACGTGCCGATCGAGACGGCGCGCGAGGCCCGTGAACTTGCATCCAGACTAGGGGCCGATTGCGCCGTAGCCATCGGCGGCGGCTCGACAACGGGGTTGGGCAAGGCCATCGCGCTGGATTCAGCCTTGCCCATCCTCGCGATTCCGACCACCTATGCTGGCAGCGAGATGACGCCGATCTTCGGTATCACCGAAGGGGGGCTGAAAAGGACCGGAAAGGATGCGCGGGTGCTACCCCGCACGGTGATCTACGACCCCGAACTCACGCTGTCGCTGCCGGTGCCCCTGAGCATCACCAGCGGCATGAATGCAATAGCGCACGCCGCCGAGGGCTTGTATGCGCGCGACGGCAATCCGATCATGGCACTGATGGCCGAGGAGGGTATCCGCGCACTGGCCACAGCATTGCCTGCGATTCGCCGCGATGCTGCCGACGTGGCCGCACGCGGCAGCGCGCTCTACGGTGCCTGGCTGTGCGGCACGGTGCTTGGCAATGTGGGCATGGCGTTGCACCACAAGCTTTGCCACACGCTGGGCGGGAGCTTCAACCTGCCCCATGCCGAAGTCCACACGGTGGTGCTGCCTCACGCCATCGCTTTCAATGCGCCTGCTGTGCCCGAGGCCTTGGTGCGTATAGGGCGTGCGCTCGGGCTCTCCGGGTCTACCAGTGCCGCAGCAGCGCTCTTCGACCTGGCGCGTGACAACGGTGCGCCAGTTTCTCTGCGAGAAATAGGGATGCAGGCGGCCGACCTCGACCGCGCCGCGGATATCGCGGTGTCCAACCCCTACTCGAACCCGCGCGAGGTCACGGCCGCGGCGCGCCCCGCCATCCGCCAACTGCTGCAAGATGCGTTTGACGGCGTTCGGCCCACATGATGGCGCCGCGCTGTGCAATGCCATGAATGGCAAATTTGCGTATCGACTGGCGTGCGCTTTGTAACATGCCCGATGGCATGACCGTGAGACTGTGCGGCTTTAGGTGAAGTATCTTTCATGGCCGCGGATTCACCAGAGCGAAGCATGGTCCCTGCATGTGCGACCGGGACCGGTTCATGACGTTAGGATTGAGGGGTGGATGCGATGGCGCAAGTTGCATGGCAAGACGCCTGTCTTCGCATGGCTACCCGTGCTACTCAGCGAAGCCCCCGCTCACATCGATAGCTTCTGATGATCAAAGTCCTAGATCCCCGCTGGCAGCTGTTCATCCGGGTTGCAGAGTACAGCAGCATTTCTGGCGCAAGCGTCGTATTGAATATGCCGCAGTCGGTCGTCAGCCGCCAGATCGCACAACTTGAAAGCGAGGCGGGTGCACGCCTATTTCGCCGCACCGGTCGTGGTGTGGTGCTGACCGATTTCGGTGAGATAGTGTACCCACGCATCGTGGCGCTCACGCGTGATGCAGACCAACTCGCAGACGATATTCAGACCCACAGTGGCAGCCCGATGGGCGATGTGCGCTTCGGCGTGCTTCCCTCCACTGTGCCGTTGATCGCCGGCCCCTTGTGTGCCGAGATCTTGCGGCAGTGGCCTCAGGTACGCATCCACCTCACCGAGGGATCCAGTGCTCAACTGGAGGAATGGGTCGGGCAAGGGCGCCTGGATCTCGCATTGCTCCTGCGCGAGGGTGATACTGCGCAGCCCCATGAATCACTGCTCGCATGCTTGCCACTGGATCTGGTTGTGCCAGCGGGGCACGCCATCGCAAATCGCAGCAGCATCCCATTCCAAGAGGTGACAGATTTGCCGCTAGTACTGCCAGGCGAACCGCACCCTTTGCGAGCTAGGCTTGCCGAAATCGCACGTGAAAAAGGGTTGAAACTGAAGCAGGCGGTCGAAGCCGACTCCATCCGACTGCAGCACGAAATCGTGGCCAGCAACGGCGGCTTTGCGATTACAGCCGGTGTTCTGGCGCCACAAGACGAACACCGGCTGGTCGCAGTGCGCATCGTTGAGCCCTTGCTGTACCGAAGCATCGTGCTCGGCGTGACCACACACCGCCCGCACACACTTGCTACGCGTTCCGTGGCTCGTCTGATCCGTGCCATCTGTCCAGGATTGCTGAAACCAGATTGACACGTTGATCCGCTATCCGGAAATCGGAAAGCTGCTTTCGACTGAGGCCGCTACCTCATAGGTACGTGCCAACCTAGGATGCACTCCAATTACTGGAGGCCGCATTGGAAACCCATCACATCGATTCGGTAGAGCACATCACACCGACGCTATTCCTAACCGACAACGATGTTGCACAACTCGCGGATTGGCACGCTGCATTCAATG
The DNA here is from genome assembly GCF_003096455.1 of Acidovorax sp. 99. NCBI lineage: Bacteria > Pseudomonadati > Pseudomonadota > Betaproteobacteria > Burkholderiales > Comamonadaceae > Acidovorax > Acidovorax sp. 99. The sequence continues at coordinate 1,270,172 of NZ_QEKU01000001.1, read as the reverse complement.
CGCTGCGAACCGCATACGCGAGCCCGATCGCGCCGGCCATGGTACCTCCCCGTTCCATGGCGCGCGGCGAGGGGATGTGGTTGCGCGGCCTCACGGCCGTGTCACCGGGTGGAGGGCACATGGGCTGCAAACTCATCGCCGCCGGTACAAAGGTTAAGCGTGCCAGCTATCTGGTCTCGCTTTTCAATCAACAGACGATGGCGCTGGCTGCGCTCATCGATGGCAACCGTATCACTGGTATCCGCACTGCGGCCACTGCGGCCGTGGCTGTGGACGCTGCTGCACCGCACCGGCCGCTGAAAGTGGGCGTGATCGGCTCGGGTTTTGAAGCCCGTGGCCTTCTTGCAGCACTAATGGCGGTGCGCACCATCGCCAGCGCCCGGGTGTTCAGTCCGACACCGGCCAGCCGCGAGAGGTTTGCCGCCGCCTTCTTCGATGAGCATGGCCTGGCCATCGAGGAGGCAGGCTCGCCGCAGGAAGCCATTGCCGGCGTAGATGTTGTGCTCTGCGCCGCCCGCAGCCGGGACGAAAGCCCTGTGCTCAAGGGCGAATGGCTGGAACCCGGCATGACCATCGTTTCGATCGGTTCCACGTTGCCCGAACAGCGCGAAGTCGACGACCAGGTCATTGGCCGCGCGGCGCTGGTGGTGGCGGATATGCCCGAAGAAGTAGCCCACGACACCGGAGACATGATCGCCGCCACGCGCTCCGGTGTGGACTTCGCCGCCAAGCTCATCTCGCTGTCCGACTTGGTCTCCGGCAAGGCCTCGCGCCAGTCCGAAGACATCGTCGTCTACAAGTCTGTGGGCTCAGGTCTGCAGGACATCGTCACCGCTGAAATGCTCCTGGCGCGCGCCCGCGCCCGCGGCCTGGGCACTGAGCTGGCACACAGCATCGTGCCTGTCTCCAAGTAACACCCGACCCAATCACGAAAAGGATCCACCATGCCTGCCTATCAACGCAAAGACGCCCGTGCCTGGGCGCGTGAAAACCTCGTCGGCTGCTCGGCCGTGACGATTCCGAGCTATAGCGCCGATCTCAAGTCGCTGAATGAGCGCGGAATTCGCCACGACATCGAGCACGTGGTCAAGCTGGGTTTCAGCTACACCTTGCTGTGCTCGGAAGTCGCGATCACCGCAGAAGAAAACGCGCAGTTCACCGCCTGGGCACGCGAGACGGCGGGCGATAAATTCGGCCTGTTCTTCCACGCCGCCTTCGGTACGTTGGCCGACAACATCGAGGCGGTCAAGCTCGCCGAAAAAGCCGGTGCTGACCTGGTGCTGCTGTCCTACCCATCGAACTTCTGGCCCACCAGCGAACAGGACATCTACGACTACACCAAGTCCTTCTGCGATGCCACCGACCTGGGTGTGATGCTGTTCCCCATCCCCACCTGGGGCTTCGAGCGCGTGCACCCAGCGGGCATGTCGCTGGAGCTGGTGACCCGGCTGCTCAAGGATTGCCCCAACATCGTTGCAATCAAGTCTGAGCAGGGCTTCCCGCTGCCGGCAGGTATCTGCGAGATGTACCACCACTTCCGCGAGCAGGTGGTCATCAGCTGCCCGATCGAGGCCGACGCGATCCCGCTGATGAGCCTGATGAAGCTGCAGTTCTCCGGCACCAGCAACACGCAATGGATGGGCGACTACTACCCACGGGCCTTCGAGCTCGCGCGCACCGGTCGCTTCGAGGAAGCGATGCAGATGTACTGGAAGGTCAACCCTGCGCGCCAGGCCAACACCGCAGCGTCGGCCGCCTCCGCGCCCGCCATCGGCGCCTTGAACCGCACGCAGTGGAAGTACCAGGACTGGCTCGCTGGCTTCAACGGCGGCCCGATGCGCGCCCCGTCGCTGCGCATTCCTGACCGCTTCATGAAGTCGCTGCGCCAGGGCCTCGTGGCCTCGGGCTGCGAAGTGACCTCCGACCCCGACTCGGCCTTCATCGTTGGCCGCCACCCCTGCTGAAGGAGCCAAACATGCGTCACCTTTTGAAAGACCCGGAACTCTGGCGCACAGGCGCCTTCGTCGGCGGCGATTGGATCAACACCACGCCCCACGGCATCTACGCGCTCTGCAACCCCGCGAACAACGAGGTGCTGGTCGAGCTGCCCCGCTTCAAGGAAGCCGAAACCGCCCATGCCATCGAAACAGCGCATCAGGCGTTTCTGCGCTGGCGCCAAACCACGGCCAAGGTGCGTTCGGAGATCCTGCACCGCTGGTACGAGCTGATGCTGCAGCACCGCGACGACCTCGCCACGCTGATCACGCTAGAAGAAGGCAAGCCGATCGCCGAAGCAAAAACCGAGATTGAGTACGCGGCTTCGTTTCTGCAGTGGTTTTCAGAAGAATCCAAGCGCGTGCGTGGTGACGTGATCCCCGCGCCGCGCGACACCGCGCGCATTGTGGTGCTAAAGGAGCCCATCGGCGTGTGCGCCGCGATCACGCCCTGGAACTTCCCGGCCGCCATGATCACCCGCAAGGCCGGGCCGGCATTGGCGGCAGGCTGTAGCATGGTGGTAAAGCCCGCCAGCCAGACACCGCTCACCGCACTCGCACTGGCCGAGCTGGCGCGCCGCGCTGGGGTGCCGGCAGGGGTGTTTAACGTGGTGACGGGCAACGACACGCGGGCCATTGGCAACCAGCTCACTTCGCACCCGCTGGTGCGCAAGATAACGTTCACCGGGTCAACGGAAGTCGGCCGTGTGCTGCTGGCGCAGGCGGCCCCCACTATCAAGAAGTGCTCGATGGAACTTGGCGGCAACGCTCCCTTCGTCATCTTCGACGACGCCGACCTGGACGCGGCGGCCGACGGCGTGGTGGCAGCCAAGTTCCGCAACACGGGGCAGGCGTGCATCAGCGCCAACCGGGTGCTTGTGCAGGCGGGCATCTACGATGTTTTTGCCGCCAAGCTGGTAGAGCGCGTGGGCAAGCTGCGTGTTGGCAACGGACTAGAAGCAGGCGTGCAGCTCGGCCCGCTGATCGACGATGCCGCCTTGGCCAAGGTCGAAGAACACATTGCGGACGCTACGAGCAAGGGCGCCCAAGTGTTACACGGCGGTAAGCGCCATGCGCTGGGCGGCCGCTTTTTCGAGCCGACGGTGATCGCTGGCGTAACGCCCGAGATGGCAGTGGCGCTCGAAGAGACCTTCGGTCCTGTCGCCCCGTTGTTCAAGTTCGAGAAAGACGATGACGCCATCGCTATGGCCAACGCCACCGAATTTGGACTGGCCGCCTACCTCTTCAGTCGCGACGCCGCGCGTATATGGCGCACTGCCTCGGCACTCGAATCCGGGATGGTCGGCATCAACTGCGGCCTCATCTCCAACGAGGTAGCGCCCTTCGGGGGTGTCAAGCAAAGCGGCCTGGGACGCGAAGGCTCGCAGTACGGCATCGAGGAATTCCTTGAAGTGAAGTACCTGTGCTGGGATGGTCTTGCACCGGCATACAGCTGAAGCATAGACAAGAGAACGGAGACAACTATGCGAATTTCAATCGAATACGTACGCCGCGGCCTGCTAGTAGCGGCACTTAGTGCGGCGGTAAGCTTCGCCCACGCGGAGCCAACGGTCATCAAAATGATCGTTCCGTTCCCGGCTGGTGGCATCACCGACCAGGCGGCCCGCATCGTGGCGGAACAGCTGTCGCAGCGGCTAGGCCAGCCAGTGATCGTCGACAATCGCCCCGGTGCAGGCGGACGCCTGGGCATCGACGCGGTCATGAAGTCGCCTGCCGACGGAAACACATTGTTGTTCACCAACACAAGCTACAGCATCTACCCGGTTATCAACCCAAAGGCAGGATTTGATCCGGTTAAGGCGCTTGCGCCAGTGAGCATGTCTGCCAGCTACGGGCTGCAGATTGTCACCAGCAATGCAGTGCCCGCGGCGACGCTGACCGAATTCATCGCCTACGCGAAGAAGAACCCCGGCAAGCTGAGCTACGGCAGCGCGGGAGTGGGTAGCGGGGCGCATTTTGCGGGCGAGTTCTTCAAGTCGCTGACGGGGACCCGCTTGGTTCACATTCCCTACCGCTCCACAACTGGGGCGCTTACCGACGTAGCGGGCGGGCAACTGGATCTGGCGTTTGATGGCTCGGCCAAGCCGCTGGTGGACGCTGGCAAGCTCAAGATCCTCGCCGTCACCAGCGACAAACGTGATGCGCGCTTTCCGAACACGCAGACGGCCATAGAGGCTGGTCTTGCACCATTAGCGAAGATGCAGTCTTGAGTAGGCGTTCTGGCGCCCGCGCTCACGCCCTCGCAAGTGCTCGAAAAGTTGAATAAGGCTGCCTCGGCCGCCGTATCCGACCCCGGAGTGCAGAAACGCTTTGCGGAGCTGGGCCTACGACCACAAGGCGGCCTCGCGAACCAACTGTCAGACGCTATCGCTGCCGATATCGTGCTGTACCGACAGATCGCCACGGGTGCGAAATTGCGTTTTGAGGACTGAAGCGTAGACGCATCCACCGTTCGGGATGAGCCTGTAACCGCCAGTGTCGATTTATGCGCCGCCGTCGAAATATTAGCTGCGAAGCAGACAACTGCTGTGCTGAAGAGGACCGAGGATGGCTGCGCTCGACAAGTTCTATGACTCATACGTCAGAAACACCAAGCGCTGGCCTGCGCCGTGGCTGTCGTTCCAGAATGAAGCACCACTAAAAACTGCCATGAAGAAGTCCAAACACCGGTTCGTAGACCTTTCGATCTTTTTAGAGAACGACGTTCTCTCCGATCCACCGCCCCTCGCTCCCAAGATCACCTACCAGAAGCACGCGGACACCTTGCCCGAGTTCATGGCCATGATTCCCGGAACGACGCCCGAGGACTACCCAGACGGTGAGGCCGCTGCTGCCGAATGGGTCACGCTGACCACCCACAACGGAACCCACCTGGACGCGCCCTGGCACTTTCACTCCACCCAGGACGCAAAGCTGGGGGGCGCAAAGCCCTCCATCACCATCGACCAGGTGCCGCTCGAGTGGTGCTTCCAGCCCGGCGTCAAGCTGGACTTCCGCCACTTCCCCGATGGCTATGTCGCAACGGCGGCCGACGTTGAAGCTGAGCTCCATCGCATCGGCTACGAGCTGCAGCCGCTGGACATCGTCATCGTCAACACGCGCGCCGGTAGCTGCTATGGCAAGCCGGACTACCTTGGAGCAGGGTGCGGCATGGGCTATGAGGCCACGATGTATCTGCTGGAGCGTGGTGTTCGCCTGACCGGTACCGATGCCTGGAGCTGGGATGCACCGTTCTCGTACACCGCCGCCAAGATCGCCGAGACGGGCAACAAGGCTCTGATCTGGGAAGGTCACAAGGCTGGCCGCGACATTGGCTACTGCCACCTTGAGAAGCTGCACAACCTGGAATCGATCCCCGCCACGGGCTTCACGATCAGCTGCTTTCCGCACAAGATTCGCGGCGCATCGGCTGGGTGGACTCGCGCTGTCGCAATCTTCGACGGAGAGTCGCTATGAGCCTGCCTGCCATTCACCGTGTGGTCACTGGCCACAACGCGCAAGGCGTGGCCGTGGTCAGCAGCAGCGGGCCGTTGCCCAAGGTGGTTGAGCTCGACGCAGTTCCTGGCACGGTCTTCCATGAAGTCTGGAGTACCCACGAAGCACCAGCCCGTATTTCCAATGGAGAGGACCCGACCACCGGTGCATTGATCTTGCCTCCGCCACCGGGCGGCACACGCATCCGGTTCGTCGACATTCCACCCGACACGGAGGATTTCCTCTTGCGCGGTGCTGAGCGGATGCAGCAGGCGTTCGAGCAGATTGGAGATGCCGAGGCCTCGACCGTGAAACACAACTCGCCACACCCCTTGATGCACCGGACGGAGTCCGTGGACTATGGGGTAGTTATCGAGGGCGAGCTCACGCTGGTGCTTGACGAAGCCGAGGTGGAGTTAAGCGCGGGGAGTGTCGTTGTCCAGAGAGGAACTAACCACGCGTGGGCAAACCGGTCGGACCGCGTCTGCCGCATGCTATTTGTGCTCGTTGACGGGAAGTACGAGGAACACACCTACAAGGCCTTGAAGGCTCCGTGAACGAATGACAGGGCGCTGAAGCGGAGGCATCGCATGGTGCTCTCCGCACCGCCGAATTGTTGAAGGCAATATTTCGCCTGATCCGATGCTATTCGCAAGTCATCGAGTGGGCCGGGCTACCTTGATGACGCGTAGACGTCGTGCGTCCATGCACGACCCTAAAATGTACTCATGACGCTCGACAAGACACACCCTGGTGTGCACCTGCAGGCAGTTGCTGTCGATCTCGACGAACGCCGCTGGCGCGCTGCCGAGCATGCCTACACAGAAGAGCCGCTGAATGCCGTACCCAGTGAGCAAATCCGAGCCTCCAGCAAGGGGCGTCCTTGGCATGGAATGTCCCTGTGGCACCAACTGGCAGGCAGCGATGATCTGTATATTCCAGCGGCGGGAAAGCACTGCATCATTGTGCGTCGCGGCCCTTCAACGGGACTGATGCAACGCCACGGCGCTGCCACGTATGTCAGCCGCTGGAACACGGGCGATATCGTTATCTTGCCCGAAAATACACCGAGCTTCTGGCGTACAGAACTAGACCGCGACAACATTCACCTTGATCTATCTCCATTGTGGCTGGAGCGGGTAAAAGAGGGTGAGGGGCGCTCGACTGCCCTTCGCAGCTGCTTCGGGGCGAGGGATCCACTCCTGAGCCACATGGTGCAAATGCTGATGCTCTCGCTTGATGACAACAGTTCCATGCAGCCCCGGTTCGCGGAAGGAGTCGCCACCAGCGTCGCGGTGCATCTCCTGGAGCACTATCGGGAACCGGACTCGCAAGCGGAGCGAATCCCTCTGTTGTCTGCAAGGCAGTTGAAGCGGGTTGCAGACTTGGTGCAGTCGCAAATGAACGAGGCCGTTTCACTGGAGGTCATGGCAGCAGAGGTGGGTCTGAGTGTCTTTCACTTTTCCCGCTGTTTCAAGGCGACGAGTGGCGAGACGCCGCACCAGTTCGTCGTGAATCGACGCCTTGAACGTGCCAAGAGCTTGCTCACAGAGTCTCAGCACTCCATAGCCGAGATTGCCACCGCTACAGGGTTCGCGACCCCCTCCCATTTCACACAGGCTTTCAAGCGGCGGTGGGGTGCAACGCCAGGGCAGTTTCGCCGAGACCACTGAGGCGTCCGCAGGTTTAGGACAAAAGCCGCAATATTTCGACAGTTGCAGATGTTGGGGTTCCCATACTCCAGTTTGCGTGCCACAGCCTTCCCTTGGACTTCAGTCTCCGGAGAGGGTGTTGATGGCGCAAGAACTTCATTTGGGGACAAACATGATTTCTCGACGTGCTCTTTTGCAGTCTTCCGTAGCGCTGCCTTTCGCAACCAACGCGCTCGCTCAGGCCACAAGCTTCCCTCGCAAAGCGATCACCTGGGTGGTTCCGTATCCTGCGGGTGGATTTGGCGATGCAGTTTCCCGGGTGCTTACTCAGCACGTGGCCAGCACGCTCAAGCAGCCAGTCATCGTGGACAACCGCCCTGGTGCCGGCGCGCAGATTGCGGCAGCCTACGTCAAGCAGCAACCGGCGGATGGGCACACGCTGTTCTACGGCGACATCGGTCCCTTCGCGATGAACGCAGCGCTTTACCCGAAGCTGAGCTACGACACCCTCAAGGACTTTGCACCACTCACGCGCCTGCTCACGTCTTCACTAGTTCTGGTTGTACCCGCAAACAGCCCATACAGGACGTTGGATGACCTCATCAAAGCTGCAAAGGCCGTCAAGGAAGACAAGAGCCTCATGTACGGATCGTTCGGCATCGGCAGCCAGCCCCACATCTGGGTTGAGATGCTCAAGCGGGAGACCAAAGGCAAGTTCCAGCACGTGGCATATAAGGGGGCTGCTCCTGCCGTTCAGGATCTCATGGGCGGACACATTGAAATGATGTTGGATGTCGCTGCAAACAGCATGCCCTATGTCTTGGAGGGCAAGCTGAGGGCGCTCGCCGTAGTGGGCAGCGAGAAGCGCTTGGAAAAGCTACCTCACGTCCAGACACTGTCCGAGCTCGGCTACCCAGCGCTTAACATTCCGGGCTGGACGGGCGTTGTCGTTCGCACAGGCACTCCGACAGACGTCATGACTCAGCTGCACAGTGCTGTGGCCCAGGCTGTGCAATCCGACGAAATCAAACGGCGCTTTGGCGATCTAGGCGTCGTCCCTGCACCCCAAAGCTCCGCCGACTTCGCACGTTTCATTCAGACCGAGACTGATCGATGGGGATCGGTCATCCGAAGCGCAGGCGTAGTGCTTGAGTAAGCGGAGACTCCTGTGAGTTCTACGTTATTCGACCTGAAAGGCAAGGTGGTGCTGGTTACCGGTGCAACCGGCGGCCTTGGCCTAGCTATCGTTCAGGCAATGAGTGAGCACGGTGCCACAGTCCTGGTTTCGGATTTGGACCCGGTGCTGTGCTCCCTGACGGTCGATCGGATCCGACGAGATGGCGGCTCCGCACACGATCTGCCTGCAGACTTGTCGAAACTTGATTCGGTCGCAACGCTCGCAAACGCTGCGCTAGGACTCTACGGGCGCGTCGATGTCCTAGTCAGCAATGCAGGCATGCAGGGGCCAGCAGGACCAATCGGGCAGGCGTCGTCTAGCGATTGGCAGCGTGTGATCGATCTCAATCTCCGCGCATCAGTCGAGTTGACAAACGCCTTGCTGCCAAAGATGGTATTGCATCCTGGCAGCAGTGTGATCCTGATGTCGAGCATTTCAGGCGTGCGCGGAAACAAGGCGATCGGTCTTTACGGGATTTCCAAGGCAGCACTCGCGCAGCTTGCGCGAAACCTTGCGGTGGAGTGGGGCCCATTGGGCGTCCGCGTGAACTCCATCTCTCCAGGCTTGATTCGAACGCCTCTATCGGCCTCTTTCATGGAAAACCGCGCTGCCATCGAGCGGAGGCTCTCGCTCACGCCCCTCCGCCGGGTCGGGGAGCCGCACGAGATCGCTGGTGTGGCGGTGATGCTGGCCAGCGCGGCAGGTGGCTTTATCACGGGGCACAACCTTGTCGTTGACGGTGGAACCACCATCAGCGACGGAAACTGAACATCGCCGGAAAAAACATGAAACTTGCAACCTTGAAGTCTGAGAGCGAGGACGGGCGCCTGGTCGTCGTCTCACGCGACCTGGTCCATGCAATCGATGCGTCTGCGGTCGTAGCGAACTTGCGCGAGGCCGTGCGCGACTGGGACCGTTGCGCGCCGCTTCTTCAGGCGCTCTACGATCAGCTCAACGCGGGAAATCCATCCAACCCGTTCGTATTCGATCCCCGTCTGTGCGCTGCCCCGCTGCCGCGCGCTCCCCAGTGGTGCGATGCCTCTGCGTTTCTGAACCATGGCCGCCTGATGGAGCGGGCGTTCAATACGGCCCCGATACCCGATGCAGACACCGTTCCCCTCATGTACCAGGGCGCGAGCGACGACTTCCTTGGGCCCCATCAGGATGTGCTGCTTCCGAGCGAAGCGGATGGCATCGACTTCGAGGGAGAGTTCGGCGTCATCGTAGGCCCTGTCAGCATGGGCGCCACTGCCGAGCAGGCGCAGCAGGCCATCCGGCTCTTGGTACAGATCAACGACTGGAGCTTGCGCGTCCTGGGCCCCCGCGAGATGCGCACGGGTTTCGGATTCCTTCAGGCCAAGCCGTCCTGCAGCTTTGCTCCCGTGGCGGTCACGCCGGATGAGCTTGGCAATGCCTGGCGAGATGGACGTATCCACCTTCAGTTGCATGTCACCTGGAATGGAGAGAGATTTGGGGAGCCTAACGCAGGTGAGATGAACTTCAGTTTCGGTCAACTCATAGCCCATGCCGCGCGGACTCGCCGCTTGTCAGCCGGCACCATTGTTGGATCTGGCACGGTCTCAAACTTGGACAGAAGAGCGGGTTCTGCTTGCATCGCAGAACGGCGCGTCATTGAAATGATCGACCAAGGGAAGGCACAGACCGGATTCATGAAGTTTGGTGACCGGGTGCAAATGTCGGCTAAGTTCGAAGACGGCGCGTCAGGGCCTTTTGGCGAGATCGATCAGCGTGTCATGGAGTTCTCACTGTGACCCACATTCTGGTGACTGGAAGCCAGGGCTTCATCGCGCAGGTCCTGATTCGGCGTTTGTTGAAAGATGGACTCGGGGGGCAACCTGCCACACGCCTCACTGCGGTCGATATCGCATTCGAGGGGGTCGCCGGTGAGGACACTCGCGTCCATCGAGTTGCAGGCAGTATCCACGATCAAGCTGTGCAGTCCGAAGCCTTAGAGGAAGCACCGGACGTCATTTTTCACCTGTCTAGCGTACCTGGAGGCGCCGCGGAGCGAGACCCTGATCTTGGGCGCCGAGTCAACTTGGACGCTACGCTAGCACTACTCGAAAACTGCAGATGGCTTGCGCGGCCGCCGCGCTTTATCTATGCAAGTTCTGTCGCGGTTTATGGCGATCAACTTCCTGAGTTCATGGACGAGGACACGGCACCTGCGCCCGCACTCACCTATGGTGCGCACAAGCTTGCATGTGAAATTCTGGTAGCTGATGCGAGCCGACGTGGATGGGTCGATGGCTGCTCGCTCAGATTGCCAGGTGTCGTGGCGCGGCCTGGCAACGGAGAGGGGTTGATGTCGTCCTTTATGAGCCAGATATTCTGGCGATTAGCGAGTGGAGAGGCCATTGAGGTTCCGGTATCTGCTAGTGCAACCTGCTGGTGGATCTCAGTGGAGGCATGCGTCGACAACTTGCTGCATGTTGCTGCGATGAGTTCATCAAAGTGGACTGCGCAGCGTTGCTATCAGATGCCAGTGCTGCATTCGAGCATTGAGCGGGTTGTGGAGAGCATCGCCGATACTCTTGATCGGCCGGTGGCTGGCCTCGTACGGTACGCCCCAGATGCGCTGATCGAGCGCTTGTTCGGGTCCATGCCTCCACTGAGCACACCATTCGCCGAGACTATCGGACTTTGTCATGATGGGAGCCTCTCACGTTTGGTACGCCGCGCCATTGCGCAGGAGTAGCGGCATAGGTCGCCCTTCGCGGGGAGAGGCGTCTGACACTGCAGTCTTGTGTACGCCAATTTCGGGGATGACCGCTTTCTGCCGGTGAGCAGTCGCTTAGGATGCAGGCATGACGGTCCGCAACCGCTGCAGAGCCGCCAGCTTCGCATGCCTTGGACTCTCACTGATTGGACGTTCAATCTATTGACTGAATATTGAAGCCCGTCTTCTAGTAGCAGTTGGACTGGAGAGTCAGTTTTACTCTTTGTTTGTTGGCAGCCTGGCGCATGCAGTATGGGCAGGCGGCGGCACTACTTTGACGGCGCTGTTGGGCATTCTTGGGTTTGGAGAGTCCGCGCACTTTCTTCGACTTGCTGGCCTAGGTTTCGTCATCGCGGGCGTCGTGGCATTGAACTTGAGCACGAGATAAAAGCCATAAAGCGCAGTTCTCATGGAACCCAACACCATGGCCTGTACGAATCATTGGCTCAGATCGGCCGATGGAGCTGCCGCGGCGAGGACTTGCCCACCCAAACGGCTACGCCGGCCGCGATCATTGGCAGACACAGCCACTGCCCCATGCTCATCCCTAACGACAGAATGCCCAAGTGCGCGTCAGGCTCGCGGAAATACTCGGCAAGGAAACGGAAGCAGCCATAGCCTACCAAGAACGCAGCAGCTACCTGGCCTTCCCGGCGCTCGCGTCGGGCATACAACCATAGCAGCACGAATAGCAGCAGTCCTTCCAGCAGAAACTGGTAAACCTGCGACGGGTGGCGCGGCAGCATGGAACCGCTCTGCGGAAACACCATCCCCCAAGGCAAGTCGGTACTGGCAAACCGTCCCCAGAGTTCGCCGTTGATGAAGTTACCTACTCGCCCAGCCGCCAACCCCGTGGGTACGCAAGGAGCGACGAAGTCTGCTACTTGCAGCCACGGACGCTGGCGCGAATGTGCAAACCAGATCGTGGCGACAATCACGCCCAACAGCCCGCCATGGAAGGACATCCCAGGAGTCCAGATCGCCAAAATCTCAATGGGGTGGCTGAGGTAGTAGCCAGGCTTGTAGAACATACAGTAGCCTAGTCGCCCGCCGATCACTACGCCCGCTACCCCCAAGAACAGAATGTCTTCTACATCCTTTCGGGTCCAGGCTCCTGGCCCAGTGAGGGCGGCGAACGGAGGGTGCTGCAATCGAGCGATACCCAGCAGCGTGAATAGCCCGAAAGCAGCCAAGTAGGTCAAACCGTACCAGTGAACGGCTAGCGGCCCAACTTGCAATGCGATAGGGTCTATTTGGGGGTAGGTCAACATAAGACTATGAGGATGTGGGGCCAGGCTGGACCAGGTGCGACAAATAGAGAAGCGATCATCTTCGCTAGAGGCCGTTCTCAACCGTTCCCTTGAGTTGACCGTGCAAGCGACGAGCGCGGTGGATGTGGCGCAGGATAGGTAGCAGTACCACGCTCCATGGGCTCCAAAAGCGCGACAGCAATTCTTCAGTGTCGCGGTTCTTTTGTCTGGACAGGAATCGACATCTACACGCTCGATTTATCGCCCCCGCGATCTTCCCCACTGCAGGCGGCAGCCTTCCACGCTTTGAAGCCTCCTTGAAGCTGAGCTACGTCGCAATAACCCAGGGTCTTTAGCGACAGCGCAGCGAGCGCAGAGCGTCCACCAGTCCCGCAGTACAGCGCCACACGCTGTGTAGGTTGCAAGTTGTGGCGGTGAAAGGAGTTTGTCGGATCTGCATAGAACTCCAGCATTCCCCTTGAGGCATGAAGAGCACCAGGAATTGCTTCGAGCTCATACTCTTCTTTCTCTCGCACATCCAGAAGAACGAGGTCGCCTGATTTCATCGCAGCATCGAGTTCTTCCACTGAAAGGATCGGAATTAGCCGGTTGGCATCACTCACTAGTTCGAGGGCTGTCTTTGGCTTTCGTAAGGTGTCATTCATACCCCAGCACTCTATGAACGAAGCTTTGGCAGGACAAGCAAGAAATCTCACTGAGAGGTGATCGAATTTCCGAATGAATTCAGCCATGTAAGACTCATCCTCAAATCGCAGTCCGTGTAATTCACGCCTGATAGTGACCAAGTTTGACCGCTTCCTCCCCGCGGTCACTTCTGCGTAGAAATGAACAGAGGGATTTGCTGCCTTACATCCGGGCTATTAGTGTAGTGATCGCGTCTGCCCATCATGGCTATCCGCTGCCGGAGTTCCCATCTTCGGTACGTACTCAAGGTACCAGCGATTCATCGGAATTTCCCAACCCGGGTTGACCGCTTTTCAATCAATAGGCTTTGTGAAGGTTATCGTCCAATCAGTCTCATGGGTCTCGAGCGCTCCGCTGACAGTTCAGGTAACTGGATCGATCTCGGTTCCTGTAAGGCCATACTGCAACATGCATTCGCGATGCTCGCGACTTCCCACGTAGTCCGTCAGAAACTCGTCGAACTTCCTTCGCAACTCAACGCTGGTGTGGGCAAATGAGAAAGCCCCGACCGGTGGAGGCCGGAGAGAGCCATCCTGTGCATCAATACTCACTAAGCCGTCGTGGCCGCACTGCTCCACGATCGTTCGGTTGCCGAGCGCGGTGCTGGCGTAGGCATCCGCGCGCCCGTCGCGTACCGCTTTCAGCGCCTCATGCTGCGTTGGAAACTCGATGATCTGCTCAGCCCTGACGCTGGCCGCCAGTGCGCTGTTTCGTTGTATCTGCCCACCGACCAACGCAAGCCTATGTTGGCCATTTGCGATGGTGCTATAGCTCGTGATGTTGTTCGGATTCCCGGCGGGAACGATGAATCCGTCCATGAGTGCCCACACGGGGCGACTGAAAGAAACAATACCTTGGCGTTCAGCGCTCACAAACAGAGGCGTGTTCATCGTCCATTGTCCGTCTGCTACTCCAGGAAGCAATTCAGCGAACGTTGTCAATCGAAGTTCGACTTCGCGGACACCTATCGCATGCAATCCTTTCAGCGCTAAGGCTACGTCGCAGCCTTGGGCCGTGCCATCAGGCAGAGGTTTTGCAAATGGTGGCTCGTCTATGTATGCGAAGACTACCCGGTTTTGCCAATCAGTCGTATCGTTCATGTCAGGCTACTGCTCTGGTGATGGTGACGTCTAACGGAATCTAGACCGCAAAACCCGAGGATAGACTGGACAGTGGGGATATTCTGGACACTGATTTCTCCTAGAAGTGGCGTGCAGCATAGGTTTACAAGGGATGACTTGTTTAAACATTCAGGTATAAAAAGTCCGTAGAAACCGGTAAGCGTCAACTCGGCAAACTATAGCTTGCCAGTCGGCAGACACCGGGATTTCCAACAGCCGATGCAAGTCAATGGCAGCTTACGGGTGGCGCTTCTGAGCGGCGGCTCAGGGCCCGATGGCATCCCTCGCCGCCGAGCAGAATTCGGCCAGGAGCGGCCTGTTGCAGCAAATGAATGCGGACGTTCAACGCACAAGCTCAGGGGCGCGAAGCAGGCTTACCAGCGTAGCGTCTGTCCTTCTGAGTCAGGATATTTGAGGGCATCTATATCAGCAAGGCTCCACCCCGCATTGGGTCGGTCTGAAACGCCACGGAAATTTGACTGGGTAACAGACGTGCACCCAAAGCGGACCAAGCGCATCCGACGGACGGCTCAAAGCCGGGCAACAAGGTCCGTGGCCAACCAGAACGCCATGCCGAGCATTGCTATCGCAGTGATCGCATCCACTATCCGCCAGCTCCTTGGCGAGGTCAGCCAGTGGCTTGCACCTCTGGCCAGTGAGACCCATGCCGTGAACCACGCGACGGACGCGACAAAGGCTCCGACTGAAAATGGGACGCTGGCCGAAGCGGGCATCGTTGCCCCTACTGATCCAAGAATGACCAGGGTATCGAGCCATGAGGCGGGATTGCCAAGAGACATCACCAAGAGGCGGCGTACCCACCACCCATCGCCGACTTTGGCCGCGAAGGCAAGTGTGGCGCCAGGGCGTCTGGTGGCGGCAAGCGCGGCGTGCACCGCGTGACCGATGAGCAATGCGACTCCCGCGATCTGCAAGAACACTCGAAGCGGGGGGAAAGTCTCAAGCAGTGCTGAGGCACCAAGAACGCCTACCGCGATCAGGACGAGATCGCTACCGCTACTGATTGCGACGAGCATCGCCCGAGAGCGCCCTAGAAGAGCTTCACGAAAAACGAGAACGTCCTTGGGGCCAGGACAAACGAAAAGGCCGAGGGCAAGCAAAAAGCCTTGCATGGCAGCGGAGAGGTCGAACATGTCGGAGGAGCCGACAACCTCTCAAGCTGAACCGGTGGATCAATGAATGCCGCAAATTTTATCTGCGGCGCCGGTCATGAGGAAGCATCTTCTTGAGCAGTCCATCCAATGGCTGTGCTCGTGGCCATCTTAAAATTTCCCGCCGCTTTCATCTGTGTCGAACGTCCGGTTCCGGCTCCTCAGCCGTCAACGAAACCCTATTCGTAGCAGTCAGCAATCGCTGCGTAACTGGCACTCCTGATAGAAGTAGGCAGAGTCACTGCTGCACTGACAGAGGGAAGAGGCATACACCATGTGGTCTATCTAAATGCCTGAACAATTGCCGTTCTCGGCCAGGCAAGCGACGGAAGACGGCGATGGCCGGATCTACAGTACATGAACTGAACTTGGCATCCGAAGACACTGCGCATAGGCGCACCGTAAGGTTGAGTCGCATGGGGGCGACAAACAAAGGTTCAAGGCACCGCATCGAGTACATGTGATTGAATCTGAGGCAACCCGCCGAACTGCGCGCACAGGCGTGCCTCTGAGGTGCACCGCCTGTACACCCCCGATCTCCCAATGTTCACTCGCCGTCTTGCCCTGCGCACTTTTCTGACAATTGCACTGTTGGCGGTTTTGCTGCCCCTGGTGCTTGCCAGCAGCAGTTTGTTTTATCGCTCTGCTACGGGTGCCATGGAAGAGTTCGCGCTGCAATTGGCTGACGAGGTCTCAGGCAGGGTCCGCGAAAAGGTGGTCTCCTTCTTTGATGTGCCGCAGCGCGTAGTCGCTTTCAATGTCGAGCAAGTGCGCGCCGGATATCTGATGGTTCAGCAACCTGACGTGTTGATGCGCCAGTTCATGCTGCAGATCGACCAGCAACCCCAACTGACCTTCATATCCATGGGCATGCCTGATGGTCAGTACTACGCCGGCAGCCGTCCCCCTTTGGGGGAGGACCGCGCTTTGCGCATGCTGCGCGCACGGATCAGTGATGGCCGGGCCATGGAGGTTTTGCGTATCGACGCCGTGAGTCGCGAGCCAACGCTGATTTCCCGCAGCGAGGTGGGCTTTGATGCACGTACCCGTCCGTGGTACCAGTCAGCGATTGCCAATGATGGGGTCGCGTGGTACGCGCCTTATCGCTACATGATCAACGATGCGCAAGGCGCATATGCCGCAATTGGCATGGGGATTTCAGCTCCCGTCCGCTCACGCGATGGCAGTTTGATCGGGGTGGTCACCGCCGATGTGGCGCTGTCCCAGCTCAACGAGTTTCTGGCCGCGCTGGCCTCCGAGTCCGGGGGCAGGGCCTTTCTGGCCGAGGCCTCGGGAGAACTGCTTGCAATGTCCTCACACGATCCGTCTGCTGGTGTATCGGCTTTGGTGGATGGGCAGCGTGTGCGCATCGACCAAAGCCACGACCCCGTGATGCGTGCGTTGGGGCAGCACATCCTGCAGAGCGGTCAACGCGAGGGAAACCGATTCATGGATGTGGACGGCGTGCGCCACCTGGCGCGTTGGTGGACGCATGCGCTGGATCGCGGTCCTGCGCTGACGATGGCGATCATCCTGCCTGAGAGCCGCTTCAACACGCCGTTGCGGGGGGTGCTACGCAACACGATCTACACCACGCTGGCCGTCTTGCTGGCTTCAGTGCTGTTTTCGGTGTTCGTAGCCAGCCGGTTGGTGAGACCCTTGCAGGTACTCAGTGACTGGGCAGTCAGACTGACCCAGTCCGACTGGAATGCCCAGGCACCGAAATCCAGCCCTATTCGCGAGTTACGGTCTCTGGCGGATTCCATGGGGTACATGGCAGGGCATTTAAAGGAGCATGCCGAAGATCTGGAGCAAATGGTCGCGCAACGCACCCAGGAGTTGGAGAGTGCTGTGGCCTCCATTGAGCAGACGCTGACCGACCAGCGCCATTTCATCGCCATGCTGTCCCATGAGGTACGTTCTCCACTGGCGGTGATCAACACCGCCGGGCAGTTGCTTGCGCTGCGCTCCAAGGATGTGCCCGCGCAGCTGGCATTGGCGCAGCGCATCCTGCGGGGCTCGGCGCGATTGAGCTACTTCTTTGACAACTGCCTGACCCAGGACCGCATTGATAGCCACAACTTTGCGGTAGAGCCAGTACCCGTTGACGTGGGAGAGTTGTGCCTGTGGGTAACAGAAAACGGTGGCCAACTGTCTGCCGAGCACCCGCTGTACCTGGCGGTGGAACCCGGGTTGCCATCATTGAACGGCGACCCCGTGCTGTTGCGCGTGATGCTCATGAACGTGCTGTCGAACGCATTCAAGTATTCCGAGGTGGGTGCAACGGTGTCTTTTAGCGTGCATCAGCATGAGGGCCAGTGCCGTTTTGTCATTGAGGACGAAGGCCCTGGCATTCCGCTGGAAGAGCAAGCGCTGGTGTTTGAGAAGTACCGCCGCGGCCGTACGGCAGAGGGCAAACCCGGTGCCGGACTGGGGCTGGCTTTGGTAAAACGGATCGTTGACTTGCATGGTGGGGCTGTCCAGCTACAGGCCGTCCAACCCCAAGGCACTCGCTTTGTGATCAGCATCCCGTTGAACGTGACACCGGTGGCCTGAATGTTGCATTCCGGACAGGTGCCGGAGGTATTCGCAACATGACCCAATCCAAGCCCAGCATTGCTATCGTAGAGGACGACTCCGATCAACTGCACAGCATCGAGGAATTCTTGCTCGACTCGGGCTATAGCGTTTGGGGTGCGGGTAGCGCCGAGGCGTTTTACAAAGGGTTCACCGTTCAGCCGGTCGATGTGGTTCTCTTGGACCTGGGGCTTCCCGGTGAGGATGGCCTCAGCGTGGCGTCGCTACTCAAGTCCAGACCCGAGGTGGGGGTGATCATCCTCAGCGCCCGAGATTCACTTGACGATCGTTTGGCAGGAATGCGTGCTGGGGCAGATCGTTACTTGGTCAAGCCGGTCAACCTGCTGGAGTTGGCCGCCAATATTGACGCTACGGCGAGCCGACTTGCCCCCAGGACAGCCGTAGACCCCGCAGGATCGCTGGTTGCTGCGGCCATACCTGTCGCAAAGGCGGCGTGCTGGGTGCTGGCCATGAAGGACTGGGTACTGTCATCGCCGCAGGGCAAGTGTCTGCAACTGACGACCCACGAGTTCATGTTCTTGCAGCAACTCCTGCGAGCGGATGGTCAGCCCGTGCCCAAGCGCGACCTCAGCACTCACCTGTTTGGTGCTCGTGCCCAAAACGGGGCTGAACGGCTCAACTTGCTTCTCACGAGGCTGCGCAAAAAGGCGGCGGAAGCGTTTTCTGAACCTCTGCCGGTCAAGACGCTGCACCAGATTGGCTACGCCTTTACAGCCTCAGCACAGCTCGTGCAGGACACTCAACGGCTGCATTGACACTCCCGTGATCCTCTTGAAGCGGCGCTAAACCAGACGGGGAGCGCGCCGCGGCTTGGCCGCGCCAGCAACGAAAGCGTGCTGGGTTAACCCTGTGCTTGCATGAATCCAAATGAAAGATTTGGAAAGATCAGGAAGGTGGTTTCTTGGACACCATGGAGGTGGCAACTCTTGATCTCCCACTTCTACTCACTGGAGTCCTCCATGCAACGTCGTCATCTTCTGCAAGTCTCGGCACTGAGTGCGCTGTCCGCCTCCATCGGCCTGACCCGCAGCGCCTTTGCGCAGGCTCCGGGCGCCATTCAGTTTGGCTGTCCGGTACCGATGTCCGGTCCTTTTGCGGCCAACGGAAAGTTCGCCGACATGGGGATGCGACTGGCCATTGAGCAATATGGCAAAGCCCTCAATCGCCCGCTGGCCTACACACTCCTGGACACGGAAGGTAAGCCCGCTACAGCCGTGCGCAAGGTGCAGGAAGCAGCCCAGCAGCAAGGTGCTCGATTCTTCGCGGGCGGCATCCTTTCGGGCGAGGCCCTGGCCATGGGCAAGGAGGCCGAGAAGGCTGGCGGCCTGTTTGTGACCACGGCTGGGGCCGATGAAATCACTGGGTCGGACTGCAATGCTGCGACCTTCCGCTGGTCGGTACCCACTTTTGGTGCCGTCGAGCAGACGGTGCGTCCGCTGATCGATTCCATGCCTAAGGCCAAGCGCTGGTACACCATCACACCGCAGTACGTGTTTGGCGATGGCCTGCTGTCGGCTGCCAAGAACATCTTCAAGGAAAAGGGGATCGAGCATGTGGGTAACAGCTACCACTCGCTGACCGAGAAGGAGTTCAGCGGCTACATCACCAATGCTCTGGCCGCAAAGCCCGATGTCCTGCTGCTGCTGAACTTTGGCGCGCAATGTGCCGACACGCTCCGCCAGGCCGTGAGCTTTGGTATGCACAAGAACATGACGATCCTGGTGGCCTGGGCCTCTGGTTTGGAGCAGTTCGAATCGCTGGGCGCTGACCTGTGCGACGGTATCTACTTTGGTGCCCAGTACTGGCACACCGTGGATTCCGAACTCAACCGCGATCTTGTCAAACGCACCAATGACAAGCTCAAGATGAACCCCAACTACAGCCTGGCGGGCTCCTATATCTGCACAAAGCTGCTGATCGACGGAATCATCAAGGCCGGGTCCGTGGAGCAAAAAGCCGTGATCGCCGCACTGGAGGGCTACAAATACCAGGGTCTGACCGGTGAGGAGGAGGTGCGAAAGGCGGACCACCAGGTGCTCAAGAACTACTACCTGCTCAAGGGCAAGGCCAAGTCCAAGATGAAGAACAAGGACGACTACGTGGACGTGCTCAGTTCGGGCAAGTCGTTCCTGCCCATCGACCAGACGGGCTGCAAGCGCGCCTGACCCTCGCGGCGTCCGCCGGGCTGGGCATAGCCCCATGCGCGCGCTGTGGCCGCCCCTTTTTTGAGAACCCCAGCGGCACCGACAGGATGCGGCTGGTGGTCGTTCGGCCGAGCACTTTATGAACATTTACCTTCTACAGGTCATCAATGGAATCGGCATTGGCATGCTGTATTTCCTGTTGGCGGTGGGCCTGTCCATTGTTTTTGGTTTGCTGCGATTCGTGAACTTCGCGCATGGGGCGTTCTACCTGATCGGAGCGTATTTTTGCTACCAGATGACGCGATGGGGCATGAGCTTCTGGTTGGCTCTGGTAGTGGTGCCGCTGGTGGTGGGGGCGATTGGCTGGGCCACGGAAAAGCTGGTCCTGCGCCACGTGTATGCCTCGGACCATGAGTTTCACATCCTCGTGACGGTGGGTCTGGCACTCGCAGTCCAGGAGTTGGTGATCCTGCAATGGGGCCCACTGGGTGACAGCGTGGCGGTTCCCGACGCGCTGCAGGGAGTGGTGATGTGGGGCAGTTTCATCTACCCGAAGTACCGCCTGTTCGTGATCGGCTTCACTTCGGTGCTGGCAGTGCTGCTGTGGTGGGTTCTTGAGGGCACGCGACTCGGTAGCGCTGTGCGAGCAGGCAGCGAGTCGACCGAGATGGTCTCGCTGCTCGGCATCAATGTGCTGCGTATTTTCAGCCTGGTATTTGGTTTGGGTGCAGCCACCGCTGCACTGGCCGGCGTGCTCGCATCCCCCATTCGTGGAGCAGAACCCTTCATGGGCATTGAAGCCCTGGCGGTAGCCTTTGTTGTGGTGGTCGTGGGGGGGCTGGGCAGTTTCAGTGGCGCACTAATGGGCGGATTGATGATCGGCATTGTGCAAAGCGTCATGAGCACGCTATGGCCAGAAGGGGCCCGCCTGATGATCTATGTGGCCATGGCGGCGGTGCTGCTACTGCGTCCCCACGGCCTGCTGGGCCGCAAGGAGTGAACCCATGAAGAAATACACGCATTTTCTGTTTGCAGCAGTGGTGGTGGTGGCCATGCCGTTGCTGATGCAGTCGGGCTCCTTGGCTAGCGAGGTACTCATCTTCGCGCTGGCGGCCATGGGTTGCAATCTGCTGCTTGGCTTTACTGGCCTGCTTTCATTCGGGCAGGGCATCTTCTTTGGTCTGGGCAGTTACACCGTGGCCTTGCTACTCACCCGCTGGCCTGTTCCCATGCCGCTTGCGTTGTTGCTCGCCACAGTCATGGGAGCGCTCGGGGCGGCCGTTGTGGGCTGGGTGGCTATTCGCCAGCGTGGCACTTACTTTGTGATGCTGACCTTGGCCTTCGCGCAGATGTTCTATTTCATTGCCTATACGGCTACCGGCTTAACTGGGGGGGACAACGGGTTGATGGATATCCCTCGTCCCAATTTGTCCATCCTGGGCTTTGACCTGTGGACGTTGGCGTCGCCTTGGCAGTTCTATGGTTTTGTTTCGCTGATTTTTCTGGTGGTGTTCTGGCTGCTGCTCAAGGTGTCCCGCTCGACATTCGGGCGAACCTTGCTGGCAGTGCGAGACAACGAAGAGCGTGCGGCTGCCATTGGCTACAACCTCAGGCTGCTCAAGCTGCAGGCGTTTGTTATCTCGGGTGCTGTCACCGGTCTCGCCGGGGCGCTGCACGCCATGATGACCGGCCTGGCTCCGCTGTCCAACGCGGAGTACCACACCAGTGAAATGATCCTGGTGATGACCGTTATTGGCGGGACGGGCAACCTGTTTGCTTCGCTGCTGGGGTCTGCGTTCTACCTGCTGCTGGCCGACTGGCTGTCTCAACTGTGGCCGCGTTGGCTCTTGCTACTGGGCATTGCATTGATGGCCGTGAGCCTCTGGATGCAGCGTGGGCTGTGGGGCCTGGGCGAAACGGTCTGGAATCGGCTGCAAGGTCATCGCAAGCAGTCGGCTGACACGGTGGTGACGCCATCGGCAACTGCGGTAGCTGCGAAAGGAGAACAGGCATGAGCCCAAAGACCCCGATCTTGTTGGAAGCCATTGATGTCGAAAAGCACTATGGCAAGTTTGCAGCGCTGGGCGGTGTAAGTCTCCAGGTGCGTGCGAATACCGTGCATTCGGTGATTGGCCCTAACGGTGCTGGCAAGACCACGTTGTTCCACATGCTTACCGGCACCAAGACAGTCAGTGGGGGGCGGATTCTTTTTGATGGACAGGATGTCACGCATGAGCCAGACCATCGGCGGGTGCAGCGAGGCATTGCGCGTTCATTCCAGGTTACCAGCCTGTTTTTGAGCTTGCCGGTGCGTGAGAACCTGCGCCTTGGCGCCCAAGGCGTACAGCCTGCACGTGCCCTAAATCCGTGGCATGAGCCGGTAGGGGCGCGTGCTCAGTCGCAGGTGGTTGAGGCTGTTCTTTCCAAGGTGGGACTGGAGAACCTCGCGGACGCTCCCGCTGGCAATCTTTCGCACGGTCAGCAGCGTCGATTGGAAGTGGGCATGGCCCTGGCTGCACGGCCCAAGGCCATTTTCTTGGATGAGCCCACGTCGGGCATGGGCATCGACGACCTGGACGACATGAAGCGCTTGATCAAGAGCCTGCGCGACGAACACACGGTGGTCTTGATCGAGCACAACATGAACATCGTGATGGATATCTCGGACACCGTGACGGTGATGCAGATGGGGCGCGTACTGGCCGAAGGCATGCCACACGACATACGCAGCGACGAAAGGGTGCGGACTGCGTACTTGGGCAACATGATCACAGGAGGCAAGGCATGATTCTCGAAGTTGACAACCTGCATGCCCACTACGGCAAAAGTCATGTGCTTCAGGGTGTGTGTTTCACGGTGGGGAATGGCGAACTGGTCACCCTGCTGGGGCGCAACGGCGCAGGCAAGACCACCACACTCAAGAGCATTGCCGGGGTAGTCGCTCCTACGCAGGGGCGTGTGGCATTTGCCAGCAAACCGCTGCAGGGTCAAGCTTCGCATGTGATCGCCCGGCAGGGGGTGTGTCTGGTGCCAGAGCACCGGGGCATCTTCAAGCTGCTGACCGTGGAAGAGAACCTGATGCTGGGCCTGCGCAAGCGCTCCCCCTGGCAACTGGACGATGTGTATCGCATCTTCCCCCGGCTCAAGGAGCGCAGGCGCAACGGCGGCGGGCAGCTGTCGGGCGGCGAGCAGCAGATGCTGGCCATCGGCCGCGCGCTGATGAACGACCCCAAGCTGCTCATGTTGGACGAGCCCGTGGAGGGGCTGGCTCCCGTGATCGTGGAAGAAATCGTGGCCCAGCTCAAGACCATCAAGGCTGCGGGCGTGGCGATTTTGCTGGTCGAGCAGAACCTGGAGGTCTGCACCCAGCTGGCGGACCGGCATTGCATCCTGGAGCAGGGGCGCATCGTCTATACCGCTGACAACGCAAGCTTCCTGGCGGACGAAGAGGTCAAGGACCGCTACCTCGGCGTGGGACTGGCCTGAGCTCTGGCCCATCCCACACTGCATTCCAAAGGGCACTTCATGAAGTTTCTGATCGCTCGTCTGAACCACGAGACCAATACCTTTTCTCCGGTGCCCACGCCCTTGCAGGCGTTTGCACCCGATTACGACACCGCAGCCTTCCAGGCCAATGCCGGCATGCGAACGGCGATGGCAGCTTTCATTGATGCAGCAAAGCGGGTGGGGGCGCAGTGCGTGACGCCCGTCTCCGCCACGGCCAACCCCAGTGGGCCGGTGGATGCTGACGCCTACAACCAGTTGACGGATCGCATCGTTGCCGCCGCGGCAGGCTGCGACGCCATCCTGCTCGACCTTCATGGCGCGATGGTCGCCGAGAACACGCCAGACGGCGAGGGTGACCTGCTGGCCCGCGTGCGAGCGGCGGCGCCCGGCGTGCCGCTGGGCGTGGCCCTGGACCTGCACGGCAACATCACGCAAAAGATGATCGACCACGCCGATGTGATGGTGGGGTTCAAGACCTACCCGCATGTGGACATGTACGAGACGGGCGAGCACGCGGCGCGCCTGGTGCTGCAAATGCTGCAGCAAGGCACGCGCTATGCCGTGCGCTGGCGACAGTTGCCGCTGCTCAGCCACACGCTGCGCAGCACCACCCTGGGCGGTGCCATGGCCGCTGCCGTGTCATCGGCGCGGCAGGCCGAAGGGGAGGGCGTGCCGGCCATGACCATCTTTGCGGGCTTCTCCTTGGCCGACATCGCCGCGCCGTGCGTGAGCGTGGTGGCCACGGCCGAATGCACTGCTGAGGGGGAGGCGCTGTGCACCACTGCGCTGGACCGCGTGGCTGCCCAGATCTGGGCGGAGCGCGAGGGCTACGTGTATGCCAGCGAGCCTTTGGCCGACGCCTTCGCGCGGGCGCAGCGCATGGCCGAAGGGGCGGACAAGCCCGTGCTGTTGCTGGACCATAGTGACAACTGTATGTCCGGAGGAACCTGCGACACCATGGACGTGCTTCAGGCCGCCTGGCAGCATGGCCTGACCGGTATCGCCACGGGGCCGCTGTCTGATCCAGAGGCCGTTGCACAGCTCTTGGCAGCCGGTGTGGGCGCGCAGGTGTCGGTACGCCTGGGCAACAAGGTACCACTGGCCCGGCTGGGCATTGTCAAAGAGCCCGTGATGGTGCAGGGCACTGTGCGTGCCATCAGCGACGGTAGCTACACCGTGACCGGTCCCATCTACACCGGCCAGCGCTGCTCCATGGGACGCGCCGTCTGGCTGGATGCCGGAGGCACACAGATCGTGGTGGTGGAGCAGCCGCACGAGCCGTGGGATCTGGGCGTTTTCTCTTGCGTGGGCCTGGACCCTACGGCCTACCCCTACCTGCTGCTCAAGTCGCGCATGTACTGCCGGCCGGTGTTCGTTCCGCTCTCTGCGGGGCTGGTCGAGTGTGACAGCCCCGGCGTCACCAGTTCGGACTACCGGCTATTCCCTTTTGAGAACCTGCGCCAGCCTGTCTACCCGCTGGGCGACGTGCTCGCTTGCCCCTGACTGAGCTATATCTCTGGAGTTTCAATGGACACCAAAGTCAAACCCAACATCGAAAACCTGCGCATCAATGGCCAGCGCCTGTGGGCGTCGCTCATGGAGCTGGCGCAGATCGGCG
Source organism: Acidovorax sp. 99 (assembly GCF_003096455.1). Lineage (NCBI taxonomy): Bacteria > Pseudomonadati > Pseudomonadota > Betaproteobacteria > Burkholderiales > Comamonadaceae > Acidovorax > Acidovorax sp. 99. The sequence continues at coordinate 1,244,999 of NZ_QEKU01000001.1, read as the reverse complement.
CCACCCCCAAGGGTGGCGTGTGCCGCCTGACCCTCACCGACCTGGACAAACAGGGCCGTGACCTCGTCACCCGCTGGGCGCGCGAGGCGGGCATGACGGTCACTATCGACAAGATCGGCAACGGCTTCATGCGCCGCCCCGGCCGCAACAACAGCCTGCCACCCATCATGACCGGCAGCCACATCGACACCCAGCCCACAGGCGGCAAGTTCGACGGCAACTACGGCGTGCTCGCGGGCATCGAGGTGGTGCGCACGCTGAACGACCATGGCATCGAAACCGAAGCCCCCATCGAAGTCGCGTTCTGGACCAACGAAGAAGGCAGCCGCTTTGTGCCTGTGATGATGGGCTCGGGCGTGTTCGCCAAGGCCTTCACGCTGGAACACGCCTATGCCGCGACCGACACCGAAGGCAAGACGGTGAAGGGTGAGCTGGAGCGCATCGGCTACATCGGAGACCAGGAGCCCGGCGACCATCCCATCGGCGCCTACTTCGAAACCCACATCGAACAAGGCCCCGTGCTGGAAGACAACGACAAGACCATCGGCGTGGTCAGCGGCGTGCTGGGCATCCGCTGGTTTGACTGCACCGTCACCGGCATGGAAGCCCACGCAGGCCCCACCCCCATGGCCCTGCGCAAGGACGCGATGCTGGCCGCCACACGCATCATGCAAGACGTAGTCGCCGCCGCCCACCGCCACCCACCGCACGGGCGCGGCACCGTGGGCATGGTGCAAGTCTTCCCCAACAGCCGCAACGTCATCCCCGGCCGGGTCAAGTTCAGCATCGACCTGCGCAACAGCACCGACGCGCTGGTGGACGCCATGGCCGCCGAGGTCAAGGCCTTTGCCGACCAGGTGGCCCAAGAACACGGTGTGCAGGTCCACATCGAAATGGTGTCCAGCTACCCCGCACAGCTCTTCCAGCCCGAATGCGTGCAGGCCGTGGGCCGCGCCGCCGCCAAGCTGGGCTACAGCCATATGCCCGCCGTCTCGGGTGCCGGGCACGATGCCGTCTACATGGCCAAGCTCGCACCCAGCGGCATGATCTTCATCCCCTGCAAGGACGGCATCAGCCACAACGAGATCGAGGATGCGAAACCCGAGCACATCGAGGCCGGGTGCAACGTGCTGCTGCACGCCATGCTGGAGCGGGCTGGCACCTAGTGCTATATAAAATATAGCGGCAGAGGCATGATTCTGTAGCGCTTGAGCCCGTTTGGATGCAAAAACGGGTGGAGCGGATCAGTCCAGCTTCGTCAGCCCCAGAAAGTGGTCCAGCATGTGGAAGTGGTCTTCGAAGAATTCCTCTTCCAGGCCTGCCAGCTGGTCGATGCGGCTCCACTGCACCAGCGCAGCATCGTCATCGGCCTGCACCACCGGGAAGGGCGCATCGCCCAGGTCAAAGTAGTGTGCGTGCGTGATGGTGCGGCCGCGCTGGCTGCGGTCGGGGTGGTCGAACACGGCCACTGACTGCAGTGCGGCGCGCATGCGGGCCTCGGGCAGGTTGCATGTACGGGCAAGAGGCTCTGCGAGCTGGCCGCTATTGCGGCGCCAGCTTTGCGACCACGTGGCGGGAAAAGTTGTCCAGGATAGCCTGCCAGCCGGCTCGCTGCTGCTCTTCGGAGTGCGTTTGTTCCCCGTCGAATGTGACCGTAACTTTGACTCCGTCCGTGCCCTCGTTGAACTCAACGAGTCCTGCTCGATCTCCGAAGGCATATTCGATGAGCTGGCACGGTACAACCTTGGTGTATTCACCTGCAAAGTCGAACCCGAATGAGCCGTCCTTCGCCTCCATGCGAGAGGAGAACTTGCCACCTGGCCGCAGATCCACCGACGAGGTGGTCGTGTGCCAGTCTGGGGACGCTGTATTCCATTGTTTGATGTCTTCGGGTGTTGTGTATGCCCGCCAGACTTCTTTCAACGGTGCGGCAACCACAGTTGAGACGGTGATCTTCATGAGCGAACTCCATTCGGGTGACCCGGCATATATTCAAAGATTGGATTCCGAGTCCAGCCCTATCGGCACTGGCCGCTAAAGCCCGGTCTTATTAGCGACTTCTGTCTCAGACTTGTTGGCTGCGCGCGGCGATCCACCGGATCTCCTCGACCAGCTCGTGCAATCCTGTTTGGATGATATCCAGAGTAGGCTTGTCCACTAAGTGACCGTCTTGTATGCGCGCGGCGACTCCAGCAATGGCGATGTGCTGCCGCACCAAGGGGCGTGCCAGTGTGGCTGCCAATGCATCACGAATTTGGGCCTGTGCCCGCACTCCCCCTGCCGTGCCTGGCGACGCCGTCATGATGAGCGCGGGCTTGCCCTTGAGAGGAGATGCAAATCCCGGCCGCGAAGCCCAGTCAATCGCGTTCTTGAGTACCCCGGGTATGCCGTAGTTGTACTCAGGCGAACACAGTACCAGGCCATCTGCACGTTCAATGGCGTTCTTGAGCTGGACGACTGGAGGCGGTGGTTGGTCCCCATCCAGATCTGCGTTGTACATGGGGATCTCGTCGAGAGCGGACAACTCCAGTGTGGTTCCAGAAGGTAGCAGCGGCTGCAGGCTTCGCAGCACGGCAGTGCTGTGCGACGCGCGGCGGAGGCTTCCAGAGATGGCGAGGAGGCGGATAGGACGTGTCATCTGGTTGGTGTTCATTGAGATTCTTTCGTTCTTTCAATGCCTGAAGTTTATGCATAAAATTCAAAACATGTACAAAACAGACACATCCCCTCGCACCCCGCCCCTGGTGGATCAGGCCTTCGCGCAATTGCGCAGGGATGTGTTGAATGGCACCTACGGTCCAGGCGCCAAGCTCAAGCTCGATGAACTGCAAGCTGCCTACGGCTTTTCCAGCAGTCCTTTGCGGGAGGCGCTGAGTCGTCTGGCCCAGGAGGGGTTGATCCGGGCAGATGAACGGCGAGGCTTTCGTGTAACGGCGATTTCTGCAGAGGACTTGGGCGACATCACGCGCATGCGTGTGATGCTTGACGTGCAGGCGCTGCGCGAATCGATTGCCCACGGTGATGACGTGTGGGAGGCGCAAGTAGTAGGGGCATTTCACCGCTTGGAGAAGGTAGAAGGCCGACTTAGCGATGGTCCGGTCGTTTTGGACCAAGGGTGGACGGACGTGCACACTGCCTTTCACATGGCACTGATTTCAGCCAGTCCATCAGAGCGCCTGCGGACTTGGAGTGCAAGCCTCTTCGACCAGGCGGAGCGTTACCGGCGGTTTTCAGCGCGCTTTCGCAAGACCTTTAAGCACAAATCCAGTGAGCACCGTAAGCTCATGGACGCTACGCTGCGGCGCGATGCAGACACCGCCTGTGCACTCTTGCAAGAGCACATCTTGAGTACCGAGCGCAATGTGCTCTCGGTGCTGAGCAAGCTGGAGCACAGCCAGGGAGGCTGACCCTCCACTGCCATTGCGAGCCCGGGCATGGTCTAGGTACAGGCATTTCACCGGTTCCTGGGCAGCCCTGCCCCTCCTCATTCCTGGTTGCACCCGACTCGCGTGGTGCAGAGCCCGCATGCATCGCGCATGTGAGCTTTTTCGCTTCTGAGTTCCCCATTTCCGTTGTCTGCAAGTGCCTCTTCTTGCGCAAGTGGCCAAGCAAGTTCCCTCAAATCGCTCGGTGTAAACCACTACGCATAATTTGTGTTTTGTGCATAAAAATACATTCATGCACTAGATTCGAAAGTTCAGAAGTTCAAGTTCTGATCGTTGTGCCTTCTCAGATTCCTCTTTCATCCCTTTTCTAGGAAACCCATGAAACTGATGTCCTACTCAATCGCCGGCCGTGAAACCTGGGGTGCCGTCCTCGGTGAAGGTGTTGCCGAACTGGCGATCCGAACCGGCCATGCCACGCTGGCTGGCTTCATCGCAAGCCCGGACTTCGCGCGCCGGGATGCGTTGGTGGCAGATCTCAAGGCCGACGCAAAGTTGGCCGAAGTGACGTTCCTGCCGGTGATTCCTCGCCCCGAAAAAATTGTCTGCGCGGTGCGCAACTACATGGATCACCACCAGGAGGTGCTCGCTGCTGGCATGCAGCGCGAGCTGTCCGAGCAGCCGCCGATCTTCTTGCGCGTGTGGCGTTCACAGACACCACATCAAGGGCCGATCGTCCGCCCCCATGTTTCGGAGTCGCTGGATTGGGAAGGCGAGCTGGCCGTAGTGATTGGCAAGGAAGGTCGTGACATCAGCGAGGCGGACGCCTGGGCGCACATTGCAGGCTATAGCTGCTACAACGATGCCAGCGTGCGAGAGTGGCAGTTCCATGCCAAGCAGATCGCCTCCGGCAAAAACTTCGAATCCACGGGTGCTTTCGGTCCCTGGATGGTGACTGCAGACGAGATCGCGCCTGGTCGCGAACTCAAGCTGGAGACGCGTCTGAACGGCGTTGTGGTGCAGTCCAGCCATACAGGGCACATGATTTTTTCGATCCCCCGCCTGATTGCGTATGCCTCAACCATTTTTACGTTGGTCCCCGGTGACGTGATCATCACTGGCACTCCTGCCGGCGTGGGCTGGAGCAAGAAGCCGCCGCAGTTCATGAAACCTGGCGACGTCGTGGAAGTGGAGATTGAAGCCATCGGCGTGCTGCGCAATCCAGTGGTTGCGCAGGGCTGACCATCGTCTGGCGCTATTTACCCGTTCGATCTTCCATCCAGACCCTGCAAGGGTAGAGCAAGGCCCCATGCGGCCGCCGCCCACGGAGACAAACACCATGCAAAGAAGACACGTCCTGGCCGCCTGCAGCGCGGCCGCTCTTGGGTGGCCGGCGCTGCCGGCCCTGGCCCAAGCCTATCCCGAGCGAGCGATCAAGCTCTATCAGGGGTTCGCTCCTGGTGGAAATGCGGACGCCATCGCCCGCGCTGTGGGCGCAGAGATGGCCAAAGCCTTGGGCCAGGCTGTGGTGGTGGAGGCACAGTCTGGAGCTGGCGGCACCATCGCCGCCACCACGGTAGCGCGGGCAAAGCCCGACGGATACACGTTGCTGCTCGCCACCGGGGGGCATGCGGTGGCGGGCGCTCTCTACAACACGCTCCCCTACAAGTCAGTTGCGGACTTCGAGATGGTTTCCACGATCACCTTCTTTCCGTTCCTGGTGGTTGTCAACGCCAATTCGAAAGTCCAGAGCCTGCGTGAAGTCATCGCAAACGCGCAGGCCACACCGGGATCGGTTGGCTACGGGACTGCGGGCGTGGGCTCAACCCACCATCTGGCGGGCGAGCTGCTGGCCAAGATGGCTCGAGTCAATCTTTTGCACGTTCCTTATCGGGGCGATGCTGCATCGATCACGGCGCTGCTGGCAGGCGATGTGCCATTCATCATCGCTCCGCCGACCGCGGTATTGACCAACATCCAGGCGGGGAAGCTGCGCGCCATCGCAACCACCGGCCCCCAACGGTGGGCAGGCCTGCCAAACGTTCCCACCGTCGTGGAGCAAGGTGTGACGGGCTATGACGTGCGCTCGTGGGCCGGCCTTCTGGCGCCCGCAGGAACACCCCGACCGATCGTTGATCGCCTCAATGCGGAGGTGCTTCGTGCGCTACAGGCGCCTGCAGTACGGCAGCGTCTGGAGGACATGGGCGGCGAAGCGCGTGGCAGCACGCCAGAGGAAATGAAGGTCATGGTGAGCCACGAGATCGAAAAATGGCAGCAGGTAGTGGCTGATGCCAAGATTCCCAAACAATGACTCCAATCACCTTGTCGAAGGACTTTTGAATGAACTTGATCGCTATCCGCAAACGCAGCCTGACCATTGAAACGGTGTACCACGAGGGCGGGCCACCGGTAGACACGCCGCTGCGCATCGCCTCTGCTTGCGCTGTGATTCGCAATCCTTACGCTGGCCGCTATGAGCCAGATCTGCTGCCCTTCATGGCCGAGCTGCGCACCCTCGGTACGATGCTCGCTGAAGAGCTGGTGGCTACGCTGGGCAAGGAAAAAGTACAGGCCTATAGCAAGGCAGCCATCGTCGGCGTGAATGGCGAGTTGGAGCATGGCGCCGTCTGGCATGAAGCGGGGGGCTGGGCAATGCGACAAGTGCTGGGTGAACCCAAAGCCATCGTGCCGTCGGCGAAGGCCGTGGCCGCTACGGGCTACCGCTTGATGGTGCCACTGCACTACATCCATGCGGCCTATGTCCGCAGCCATTTCAACAGTGCCGAGGTGGGGATTCAGGACGCGCCCCGCCCCGACGAAATCCTTTTCGCACTGGTGATGGCCGATGGCGGACGCGTCCACTCGCGCCTGGGCGGCCTGACGCGCGAGCAGGTGTCTGTACACGACGGCCAGCGCTGAGGTTAGACATGGCGACTTCTTCCACTGGCACGATGAAGGCCGTGCAGCTCCAGGTCACGGGTGGTCCGGAGGTTCTGTCTTTGGTGGACATCCCTGTACCTCATCCCGGACCGGGCCAGGTACGCGTCCGGGCTCATGCCATAGGCGCAGGTGGGCCGGACGTTCTGATTCGCAACGGTACTTACAAATGGATGCCCCCACTGCCCGCGGTGCCCGGCAATGAGCTGTCCGGAATCGTCGACGCCATCGGTGAGGGCGTCACCCGCCTGTCTGTGGGTGACCGCGTACTGGTCAGTGCACGAGAGTTGCCACAGCGCGGGGGCTGCTACGTGCAGGCGATCTGCGTGCCCGAAGTTGTGCCATTTGTGCTGCCTGAGAGCATTGCGTTCGAGGACGCGGTGAGTCTCGGTAACTTCCAGCTCGCACTGGCGCTACTGGCCAGCAACGGCAATCTGCCCGCTAAAGCGATCCTGATTCCCGGTGCAGCAGGTGGGGTTGCCACCGCGCTGGCACAGGTGGCGCGCTCGCGAGGCATGCGCGTCATCGGTACTGCATCAACCCCGGAAAAACGCCAGTTCGCCTTGGAAAACGGAGTTAGCGATCTTGTTGATGGCGACGTGCAGGCCCTGCCGCAACGCGTCATGGAGCTCACTGGGGGGCGTGGCGTTGACCTCGCTTTTGATCATGTGGGGGCGGCACTGTTTATCGCCTGTCTGCGGTCGCTGGCCCCCTCAGGCATGGCGGTGTCGTACAACATCCTTGCAGGCCCACCATCGAGTGATGTGTTCGATGAGCTTCGCAAACTGCTCGCCAAGAGTCTGGCGATACGCACCTTCTCCATTCATGCAGTGGATGCCGATGTGGCCCAGCGCCGCGGCTTGATGGAGCAAGCCATTGCGCTCATGGCGAGTGGCCAGGTGCGTGCACCGCGTGCCATGCGCATGCCACTGGAAGAGGTTCGTCAGGCCCACGAGCTGTTGGACACCGGCGGCACGCTGGGCAAGCTGGTCCTCATTCCCTGAACCCATGGAGTCTCGCAACGTGAACCCACCCTATACCGCCAATCTCGCTCACTGTGGCATTTTTTGCCGTGACCTGGAGGTGATGAAGGCTTTCTATACCGGAGTGTTCGACATGCAGGAGACGGATCGTGGCGAGGGCGTGACCTTTCGCTTCGAGATCGTGTTTCTGAGCGGGCGTGGTGATCAGCACCACCAGTTGGTGCTGGCTGGAGGGCGGGGTGAAGATGCCCCGAGCACCGTGATGCAGCTGTCGTTCAAGGTCCAGACCATTGATCATCTGCGTGAGGCGCGTCGCCGCGCCTTGGCACTGGGCGCGTCGAAGATGCGCGGGCTTAACCACGGGAATGCGATATCCATCTACTGCATGGACCCGGAAGACAACACGGTGGAGGTTTATCTGGACACTCCTTGGTACGTGAGCCAGCCCCACGGTGATCCTTTGGACCTGGATCTGGATGACGAAGCCATCTGGGCCCAGACGGAGCGTGTGGTGCGTTCGGACCCCAGCTTTATGCCGGTATCCGAGTGGGCTGCGCAGTTTGCGGAACGACGCGCGGCATTGAAGGCCGGGACCGCGTAGCGAGCGCTCGTTTTTCGCGATGACGCAGAGGCTTTCGGCTTGGAGATGCAACAGGCGTACGACGTTTTGCTTGTGTTCGCACGCAGCAAAAAGGGCTCCCAATGGGAGCCCCGTTTGCTTGATCAGTGCGGGAGTGAGTGCTTGTCTAAAACACTCCCCATAGCAGCGGCACTCGCACCGCGCGAAGTGCCACCACCATGGGAAGTCCCGCAACTGCTTCAAACCAATCTCAGCAGTTGGTCTGCCAAATTACATGGCGCTGAATTCACCCGAAGGGATCTGGCCGGTGCGCACAGCTTCGGCAGCCTGGGCACGTACGGCAGCACGGTCGGCGGTGGACTTGTAGGTCACCACACGGGAGCCAGCGGGTTCCATGCTGTGGGTACGGGCTTCGGTGACGGCCTCGGCAGCCACTTCAGCGCGGGTGCGGTTCGTATCGAACTTCAGGGCAAATTGGGAGCCATCGGCTTCGTCAGCATGGGCGCCAAAGGCGGCGAAAGCGGCAACAGCGGCGACGGAGAGGAAACGGGCGGTCTTGTTCATGATGAAAATCCTTAAAAGCTAAAAAAGCGTCTCAAAAAAGCCGGGTCAAAAACCATTCCTGAACCGGGTTCGGTGAGTCGCCTTGCGGGTTCGGCTCATCGATGGGATGAACTGTACGCCGATGGTGTTCAGGGAAAAACCACCCAGTCGCAAACTAACTGTTCCAGTTTTGAAAACAATGGCTGGGCCACGTACTGTGACGTTTCGCGTCAGCGGTTGGAGGCGCCGAAGCGCCGGTTTCCCTCGCCCCGGGCGTTGGGCCGGGGACTACACAGCAGTGGCTTGTGCTCTGGTTGCAGGCCTGCGGATCTATCGGTCTATGGCTTGTTGCGTGTCTTGCGCACCGAACGCGGAGCGGGGCTTGTGGCTCGGGTGCTTGCCTGATCCAGCCACAGTAAGGTGTCCATTTGCGCCATGAAATGGCGCAGATAGTCGGGGGACAGGGAGCGCATCAGGTTCAGTGAGCGCAGCATCAGCTTGTGGGCGTTGAGTGGCCCGGCGTTCTCAGGCCCCCTGTGCAGGGCCTGCACCACCTGCTGCTCGGCGGCGATGTGCGACCAGACCTCGCTGAAATGGCGCACGCTTTTGAGCGCGGGCAATGGAGCGCTGTCCATCGCAAAGGGGTCGTCCCTGGCGATGCTGCGCCGAGGGGTTCCCAGGGTTTGGTTCAGTTGTGCCAGCGCAGATGCTGCAGGGGCGGGGCGTTGGTTGTCCTGAGATGGAGTTGTGTGGGGCGGGTTTTCGGGGTAGCTCGCCAGCGCCGTATCGAGCTTGTGCGCCAACAGCCGCTGCACGGCCGCTGATTGGCCAGGCAGGCGGCGCGCCAGGATCTCCAGGTAGTGAAAACGCGCGGGGTCGTTGTGGTGCGCGCCCACTGCACGCAATGCCTCCAGACGGGGATCTGTCATGGTGCGCGGGGAGACTCGGTGGACCGGGTGTTGGCGGCCTTGGGTACTGGGGCCATCTCCACCCGGCGGTTTTGTGCACGGCCTTTTTCGTCGCTGTTGTCAGCCACGGGTTGTTCGGCGCCAAAGGCTGCGGCGAACACCTGGGACGATGGCATGCCTTCGTCAATCAGAGCCCGGGTCACGGTGAGTGCACGCTGGGCTGACAGCTCCAGGTTGTCCGCAAAACGCTTCTGGCTGCCGCGCAGCAGCGCGGTGTTGTCGGTGAAGCCGCTGACCATCAGCATTTCGTCGCGCTCCCGCAAGTAAATCCCCAACGGCTGAACCAGACTCTTGAGCAGTTGCCGTCCCTCGGCACGCAGTTCGTCCGAACCGGTGGCAAACAGCACGCTGCCGCTGATACCAATGCGCCCGTTGTTCACCGTCACGCGCCCGCTGGCCAGCGGAATGGCCAGGGCCTTCTCAAGCGCCATGCGCCGCTGCTCTTCCATCTGGCGCTTTTGCACTTCCTGCTGCAGGCTGGCCACCAGGTCGATCTGCACCACCAGCACGCCCACGAGGATCAGTACAAACGCACCCAGCAGCCCCGCCATCAGATCGCCGAAGACGGCCCACACCGGTGCCGTCTGGTCGGTAGCATCATCCAGGGTGTCGTCCACGCCGGTCACGCGGGCACCCCTTGTTCTGCCGTGGCCTTGCCATGCAGTCGACGCAGGTCTTCCACGATGCCTTGTTGTGCGCTGATGCTCAGGTCAATCACCTCGCGGGCCTGCGCCACGTAGTACGCCAGCTGTTCGTCGCTGCGGCCCATGGACTCGCGAAGGGCGTCCTCCATGCCTTGCAGGCTCTCCACGAGCTTCTCGTTGCTGGCGCTGAACAAGCCGACGCCGTGCTGGAAGGATTCCCCCAGGCTGGACAACTCGATGGCGCTGGCCGCGACCTGCGCTGCCACTTCGTCCACCTTGCCCGCCTGTGCGCCCAGGGCCTGTGCAAACTGCTGGCCCGCCTGTTCGAGCACCTTGGCGGCGGAACCCACCAGTGCGTCAATGGCCGCGCGCTGCTGCACAGCGGCTTCGTTCACGGATTGCAGCAGGCTGCCCAGCTGCTGTGTCATGGCCGTGCGCTCGGCCAGCGCGAGGTTGTCGCGTTCGCCCAGGCGTGTCATTTCCTGTCGCAACTGGGTAATGACTTCGGCCGCCGCTTGCGGCACGTCGGAGGCGGTCTGCAGCAGGCGCGTGAGGGGTGCTTCCAGCGCAGCGCCCAGGGTGGCCAGGTGCTCTGCCACGGCGGCTTGCAGAGTATCCAGGCGGTCCACTGCCGCCTGTCCGCGCGCGGCTTCTGCATCGCGCAGGGTGGTCAGTTCCTCGCGCCACACCAGGGTCAGCGCATCCATGCGCTGACCCTGGGCTTGCACCCATTGCGCTTCGTTGTCGATGCGTGTGCGCAGCAGGGCGTCGGATTGCTCCATCAGCGCGGTGGCGCTGCCCAATGTACGGTCCACCTGGGCGTTCAGTCGCAGACTCACTTGCGTGGCGGTGTCTTCCAGGGTCTGCATCAGGGCGCGCTGTTGTTCCACGGTCTGTGTGGCTGCGCGCTGCCATTCAGCGCTGAGCGTGTGGGCCAGTCTCTCCAGGGACTGGCTCCAGCCTGCCAGCCGTTGCGCATCGGCGTCGCGCTGCGCCTGCTGAGCATCGGTGACGGTGCTTTGCAATGCAGCCAGCAAGGCCTCGGAGCGTTCTTCAAATGCGTTGTTGGCTGACTGCAGGCGATGCTCCAGCTGCTGGGCTGCTTGGGCTAGTGCCGCGCCGGTTGTCTGGTGCTGTTCGGCAGTTTGTGCCCCCGCGCTTTGCCATTCGCCGCTGAGTTTCTGGGCCATCTGGTGCATGGACTGCGTCCAGTCGGCGAGCCGCTGCGTATCCGCAGCGCGCTGCGCACCGTGGGCTTCGGCTACCGTCGCCTGCAGTGTGGTGACCAGGGCTTCGGCCTGTTGTGCAAATGCCTGGGTGGTGGCTTGCAATTGCCGGTCCATCTGCTGTGCGGTGCGCTCCAAGGCCTGGCCCACCTCCTGCTGCTGGGCCAGCGTCTGGTTGCCCGCTTGATGCCATTCGCTGGCCAGGTTGCGAGCCATGTCCTGCATGGAGTGCTCCCAGCCTTGCAGTCGCCGCTGGTCGGACTCCGCCTGGGCAGCCTGTTGCTGTGCAGCCGATACGTGCAGGGAGTCCACCAGCGTTTTCGATCGTTCGTCGAAAGTCTGCGTGAGCTTTTGCACTACAACCTCAAACTGGGTGATCAGCGTGCCCTGCGTGCTCGTCTGCTGGTCGAGCGCCTGGGCCCAGGTGTCGGCCACCTTGCGTGCGGTGCCCTCCCATTGCGCGCTGAGGTTTTGCAGCTGCTGACTGGTGTGTTCTCGCAGCCGCTCGTGGGTGCGCTGGGACTCTTGTGCCAGCGTCGCCATGGCCTGTTCCACCACCGGGCGCATGGCGGCAGTGGCCTGCTGGGCACTGGTGCTCAGGCTGTCTTGCAGCGATGCGCCCACGGCCTGCGCCAATTGGGTGTAGGCGGCAGAGGCCTCTTGATGAAACCCCTGCTGTTGCGCCAGCAGCTGGTCGTTGAGCTGGCTGTGGCGGCTCTCCAGTCCTTCCATCATGGCTTGCAGGCGATCGGCAATCAGCGGCAGGGCCTGGGCCTGCGCTTGCAGGGCCAGCAAGGTGTCCTCACGCCGTTGGGCGGACGAGAAGGCACGGAACAACGTGGGGATGCGCGCATCCAGCTGGCGCACCGCATGCAGCCTCTCCCGGCGGCTCAGGGCGGACAACAGGCCCAGTGCGGCCGATGTGGCGACCCCCGCGACGGACGTGCCGAACGACAGACCCAGCCCCTTGATGGGCGCAGCCAGTGCATTGCGGATGGATTCCAGGTTGCCTGATGCCTCCAGGGCAAACACGGCGCCGTGGAATGTCACCACCATGCCCAAGAAGGTGCCCAGCATGCCCAGCATGACCAGCAGCCCCACCAGGTAAGGCGTGAGTGCAGGTCCAGGCAGGGCTACACGCTCCCCTTCGATACGTTGGCGAACCGGGTGGCGCAGTGCGGGGTCCAGGCTTTCCAGCCAGGCATCCAGGGCAGGGTGCTCTTGATGGGCCTCTAGCGCAAGCGTCAGCGAGGCGGTGGCCGCGCGATAGCGCATCAGCTCCCAGGCTCCCAGCAGGTAGGTGGCGGCGATCATCACCGTCATTGCCAGTGCCAGCGGGCTGTGGCCCACAAAACCCCAGCCCACCCAGCCAGCGGCTGCAAGGCCCGCAGCGAAGATGGCGGTCATCACACTCTTGTTCATTCCTGTTGTCCTGTTGTGTCGTTCTGGGCTGCTTCCAGCAGTCCCGTGATCGGTTCCATGCGCGTTTGCAGCTCTGCGGCAAGTAGGGCCTGCATGTCGCGCTCGAAGGCCCACAGCCAGCCTCCGGCCTGCCGCCAGCGCGCAGGCTCATCGGCCAACCCTTGGGTGGTCAGCCTGTGCTGGTGTTGCCGGTGGCGGTGCGCCATACGGCGCTCCAGGTGCGCGGGTAGCAAGGCCCACAGCCGTTGTTCACGCGGTGCCAACATGCGCTCCATCACAGCGTCCAGCGCCGCCACCTGGCGCAATCTGGGGGCGCCTTGTGCGATCGCCTGGCGCAACTGTGCCCGCAGGGGCTGCAGCCGCAGCTCCATCTGCTTTTGCAGGTCCAGATAGCGTGGCGCGTGGGTGGCGAAATCCGTGTCCACCCTCGGGTCGGGCAGTTCCACGGGGGTGTTGTCCGCCCGGGCCCGCAGTGGCTTGGGTGCAGTGGGCCTCGTGGCCAGCTGCACTTCGAGGTCGGCCCGAACCTTCGCTACCAGGCCGGCGAGTACCGTCATGTTCAGCGCCATTGCCGGGTGCTGTGCAGTGGCCGCCTGCGATGGCAGGTTCTCGATCGCGTGCAGCGCCCGGCTGAGCTGGACGGCGTCCACGGTCCCCAGCCATAGGCTCAGCTGCTCTGCCACATCGGGGGGCTTGGCTGCTGGTAGCGGAGGCGCGGCCCGCTCGCTGGCTTCCCGCGTCCATTGCTGGAGCAGGACCACGAGGCGTGAGCTGTTGAGTCGGTGGTGTTGGGTCATCCCGTGAAGGCTGTGCACTGGGTGGGCACGGCCGAGCGGGACGGTCCGGCGGCGCGTGCATCGGGGGAAGGAGTCCTCCCGAAGGCAAAGCCTGCTATTTTCGCAGGAACGACAGACCAGTCTGCCGGTCAGCCTCCGGCGTTGCAGCTGTTACACAAGGGAAAGTGCTCCATGCAGCGCCCCGAGGCCCGGCCAATGGGCCTTTTTGGGGGGGCGCCATGGCTTGAGTTTGGCATCAGGCCGATGCCATTCCCGCCTCAGTACGTCTCCAGATGCAGTCGCCCTTCGCGTTGAAGCGTCCCACCCAGAGCGTCCCAGCTCAGCCCCGCCTCCTGGGCGATGTCACGCAGCGCCATCACCACGCCTTCTTCCATGCCCTTGAGTCCGCAGACGTAGAAGTGGCTGTTGTCATCGCGCAGCAGGGCCAGCAGGTCGGCGGCGCGCTCGCGCATCAGGTCTTGCACATAGCGCTTGGGCTGCCCGGGCGTGCGGGAGAAAGCCAGGTTGATGTCGATGAAATCCTTGGGCAGGCTTTGCAGGGGGCCGAAGTAGGGCAGTTCCTGCTGCGTGCGTGCGCCGAAGAACAGCAGGAGCTTGCCGCCCTCAAACTTGCCGCTGTTGCGCAGCCTGCGTCGCCACTCGGTCATGGCGCGCATGGGAGCGCTGCCGGTGCCGGTGCAGATCATCACGATGTGCGATCGCGGATGGTTGGGCATGAGGAAGCTGCTGCCGAACGGCCCCACCACCTGCACCTTGTCGCCCACCTTCAGATCGCAAACGTAGTTGGAGGCAACGCCTCGCACAGGGTTGCCATCGTGGTCCACGGTCACGCGCTTCACGGTCAGCGCCAGGTTGTTGTAGCCGGGGCGTTCGCCGTTGCGTGGGCTGGCCACCGAGTATTGGCGCGCGTGGTGCGGTTTGCCCAGCGCATCGGCGCCCGGCGGGATGATGCCGATCGATTGCCCTTCCAGTACGGGGAACGGCATGCTGCCGAAGTCGAGCACCACATGGTGGGTCTCGCTCTCAAAACCCGCCTCGGTGCAATTGAAGTTCCCGACCACGGTGGCCGTGGTCGGGTTCTTGGGCGGAAAAAGATTGGTGTAGGGATGGGCTGCGGACCAGGGCGGTACCGTGGCTCCGTACTGTGCGGAGCGAAACACCTGCGTGCCCGGCTCAGCAGGCGCTTCGGGGGCTTGCTGCAGCGCCGTTACCTCTGTGGAGGGCTCTCCGCCTGCTGCGACCAGTTCATGGGGAGCAAGCTCGCCCGGCAGTTCTTCCCAGCTGAACTGTTCCTCAACGGTGTAGGCACGGGCCACTGGCACCGCACGCCAGTTGTCGATGGAACCCGTGGGGCAGGGCGAGATGCAGGCCATGCAGCCGTTGCACACATCGGCTCGCACCACGTAGTTGTTGTCGTCGTGCGTGATCGCGTTGACCGGACAGGTGGCCTCGCAGGTGTTGCAGCGAATGCAGATCTCCGGGTCGATCAGATGCTGCTTCAGGATGCCGTTGTCGATCAGCGTGTGGGTGTCCATATTCATTCTTCGAGCAATATCCGGCTACCGGTGCTGGGACCTTGCATACAGTGGAAGCATTCGGTGTGCCACAACGCAGAGCCCGACTCGCCGTGCCGCTCGCGCCGTCTTGCCAGGGATGGCGAATGCGGCACGGGCAACTCAGCGGCGATCAATTAAAACGCACGTACTCAAAATCCACCGGCTGGCGGTTGATGCCCATGACGGGGGGCGCGATCCAGCCGGCGAACTTGCCCGGCTCGACCACACGGCCCATCAACGACGCCACAAACGCGAAGTCTTCGGGCGTGGGCAGCCATTCGGCCTTGCGTGCGATCCATTCTGCCTCGCTCACCACGCGGCCGTCGGGCGACATCTTGATGCCCGCCAGCGCGCCGATCTGGCGATTGAAGGCCTTGTGGGGGACCACCAGGCGGGTGGGGACTCCCGCCTTCTCCAGCACCTTGTTCCACCGGCCCACGCCCGCCATGGAGTCCTTGATGAAGTCGTCGCGCAGCACTTCGTTCAGCGCGTTGAGCATGGGCACTTCTTTTTCCAGCAGCTGTCCGTCCTTGACCTCCAGCACCTTGTAGGTCTGGCCCTTGAGCACATGATCGTCCGTGCGTTTTCCTTCTTCGTAGCGACCCTTGAGGCCCGAGCTGTAGAACGTGGCGGCGTTGCTCGACTGGTCAGCGCCGAACAGGTCGATGGTCACGCTGTAGTGGAAGTTGAGGTAGCGCTGGACGGTGGGCAGGTCGATGGCGCCAGCAGCACGCACCTTGGCAGGGTCGTCGGTCTTGAGGTCGTTCATCACCTGTGCGGTGCGCGATAGCACGCGCGAGATGCCGCTTTCGCCCACAAACATGTGGTGGGCCTCTTCGGTCAGCATGAACTTGGTGGTGCGCGCCAGCGGATCAAAAGCGCTCTCTGCCAGGGCCGAGAGCTGGAACTTGCCGTCACGGTCAGTGAAGTAGGTGAACATGAAAAACGCCAGCCAATCCGGCGTCTTTTCATTGAACGCGCCCAGGATGCGCGGGTTGTTTTCGTCGCCGGACTGGCGCTGCAGCAGCGCTTCGGCTTCCTCGCGGCCGTCGCGGCCGAAGTGCTTGTGCAGCAGGTACACCATGGCCCACAGGTGGCGGCCCTCTTCCACATTGATCTGGAACAGGTTGCGCAGGTCGTACATGCTGGGCGCCGTCAGACCCAGGTGGCGCTGCTGCTCGACCGATGCGGGCTCCGTGTCTCCCTGGGTCACGATGATGCGGCGAAGGTTGGCTCGGTGCTCGCCGGGCACGTCCTGCCAGGCTCTTTCGCCCTTGTGGTCGCCAAAGTGGATCTCTCGGTTGTTATCGCCCGGATTCAAAAAGATGCCCCAGCGGTAGTCGCGCATCTTTACGTGGCCGAACTGGGCCCAGCCGTTCGGGTCCACGCTCACGGCGGTGCGCAGATAGACCTCATGGTTGGTGGAGCCCTCGGGACCCACGTCGTCCCACCAGTTGATGAAGTTGGGCTGCCAGCCTTCTAGCGCGCGCTGCAACGTGCGGTCTTCGCCCAGGTTCACGTTGTTGGGAATCTTCTCGCTGTAGTTGATGCTGCTCATGGGGTGCTCCTCTGGATGGAAATCGAATGCAGGGCAGGGGGTCAGACGCGCGTCTGGTCAAACCCGGCCTTCTGGCCGGTGCCGTAAACCTTGAGCGCGCCCTTCTCGCCCACGGCGTTGGGGCGGTTGAAGATCCAGTTCTGCCACGCGGTCAGGCGCCCGAAGATGCGGGTGTTCATGTTCTCCCTGCTGGCAAAGCGCAGGTTGGCCTCCAGGCCGGTCAGCGCATCGGGCGACATGGCGGCGCGTTCTTCAATGGCGATACGGATTTCGTCGGCCCAGTCGATGTCGTCGGGGGCTGCCGTGACCAGGCCCAGCGCCAGTGCGCTGTCTGCGTCCAGCGGCCGGCCCGCGGCAGCGCGGACCGCTTCCAGCGGGCCCGCCTCTTCATAGAAGCGGCGCTGCAAGCGGCTTTGGTCATTCACCATGGGCAGCAGGCCAAAGTTGAATGCGTTCAGGGTGAGCGTTGGGGCCTGCTCTGGCGCGTCGGGCAGGGCCAGCATGTAGGTGCGGTCTGCCGCTAAGGCCAGTTCTGCGAGGGTGCCGGCAAAAGCCGATCCCGTCTCGATCAGCGCGAAGAGGCTGCGTGAGGACACATCCAGACGGGCAAACGTGCGTCGCAGCGCACCGATGGTCTCGCGCGCCAGCCAGTGGTCCTGATGCGCGAGCAAGATGGCATCGCTGGCCAGCACCGCCTGCGCATCCCCTTCGGTCTTCAGCAGCCAGGTGCCAATGTCCAGTTCGTTGGTGCGCAGGTTCAGGATGGCGTCGTCCAGCTCGCGGGCCAGTGCCAGTGGCCACCAGGCGGCGCCCGCTGCTTCAATGGCTGCCGTGTCTGCGGGCTGCGCTCCCTCGGGGGCGCGGATACACAGCGTGGCCGTGCGCCGTGCGCGGTCGATGTCCACCGTCACGTGCTGGTAGCGCATGCCGTCGGCATGGTCCTGCCGCTCCACGCGTGGCAGGGCAATGCCTTGTGCGCTGCCGGGGCGGGTGCTGGTCTGTGCATGGGCGGCGGCGCGCTCTTGCACCGTGGCGGCAAATTGTGCGGGCTTGGCGATACAGTCCACCAGGCGCCAGTCCATCGCGCGCTGGCCACGCACACCCTCCACGCTGGTGCAGAAGATGTCGGCCAGATCGTGCCGCACGTGGCGCTTGTCCGTGACCCGTGTCAGCCCACCGGTGCCGGGCAACACGCCCAGCAAAGGCACTTCGGGCAGCGACACGGCAGACGACCGGTCATCGACCAGGATGATTTCATCGCACGCCAGTGCCAACTCATAGCCACCGCCCGCGCAGGCGCCATTCACTGCCGCAATGAACTTGAGGCCCGAGTGTTTGGAGGAGTCTTCAATGCCGTTGCGCGTCTCGTTGGTGAACTTGCAGAAGTTGACCTTCCAGGCATGGCTGGACACACCCAGCATGAAGATGTTGGCGCCCGAGCAAAAGATACGGTCCTTGCCACTGGTGACGATGACGCTGCGCACGTTGGGGTGCTCGAAGCGGATGCGGTTGAGCGCGTCATGCAGCTCAATGTCCACCCCCAGGTCGTAGCTGTTGAGCTTGAGCTTGTAGCCAGGACGGATCCCGCCGTCCTCCGCAATGTCAAGGGACAGCCGCGCAATGGCACCCTCGACCGACAAGGTCCAGTGGCGGTACTGCGTGGGATCAGTGCGGTAGTCAACGCGTTCGGGAACGTGGGTGAGGTCTGCCATGGGGTCTCCGCGGAGAATTAATGCAATATAGTGCTTGTATTTCGCTGTTGATGTGCATCATCATGCATGTTGTTCGGTGTGTCAATGCATTTTTTTGCCGATGGCATTCTGGTAGACAGGCAGCGCTGCTGAGGGCTGCGCAGGGGGTGATCGGGGAGGAGGCGAGCTGCAGAGGCCGCCGTGGTGGCGGGCGCTGTGCCGGGATGGGCGTGGGTGCTGCGGCGCCGATGTCCGGGCTGCAGCCGTTCAGACCGGGTGCAGGTTTTTACGCCACGCGGGCCATGGCCTTGCGCACGCTGGCACTCAAGGTCTGCAGGCTCTGCTCGGGGGTCTGGCCGGAGGTATCCACCGTGATTTCGGCCTTGGAATAGAAAGCAGCGCGCCCGTCCAGGATGCGCTTGAGGTCGTCCATGGCCTCCTTGCTGGCGGCCATCGGGCGCATGTCGCCCTGTGCCACCACCCGCCCCATGTGTTCCTCGGGCGCGGCCCGTAACCACACGGTGGTGCAGTGGGCCAGCAGCTCGTTGAAAGTGGCGGGGTCCGACACAATGCCACCCGGCGTGGCAATGACCACCTCGCTGTGGATTTGGATGGTCTCTTCCAGTGCCCTGCGCTCGTAGCGGCGGTAGGCGGTGGTGCCGTACAGGTCGTGGATTTCGCGCACGCTGCACCCGGCGAGGGCCTCGATGGCGCGGCTCAGTTCAATGAAGGGAACATCCAGCTCGCGCGCCAGCAGCGGCCCCAGGGTGGATTTGCCCGCCCCCCGCAGACCCACCAGCGCAATGCGGCGGTGCCTTGCTGCGTCGTTGTGCCCCCCACTCAGCAGCTCGTGCAACGCCAGGCGGGCACGCCGCAGTTCGGGCTCGCTGCGGTGTTCCAGCAGTTCGCGGATCAGCAGCCATTCGGGCGATTGCGTCGTGAAATCGCCCACGAGCTCCGCCAGCGAGCAGTGCAGCGCATGGGCCACCTGCTGCAGCACCAGGATGGAGGCGTTGCCCGTGCCGTACTCCAGGTTGGCCAGGTGGCGCTCCGACACGTCGGCGGCCACCGCTACCGCCTTGCGGGTCAGGCCCCGCTGTGCACGCAGATTGCGAACGCGCTCGCCCAGCGACACCAGAAGAGGGTTCTTGGGCTCCTCGGCCGATGACTGCGCACCCTCCTGCGCGGAGGCGGGTGCGAGCAGCCCCGCCGTTTCTATTTCATTCATACCCATCCTTTTCATGGAGCGCCCTGGTCTTCTCAGGGAAAACGCCATTCATGCATTATAGTGCTTGACATGGATCTTTGAGGTAACTATGGTTCATCAATTGGCAAAATACTGCATGTTTTGGATGCGCGCAAGGCGGTGGATCAAAAACGGTGCAGATTGGGCCCCGACTCTAGCTGCACCCACTGCCCATGTCCGACAAAACTGCATTTCACGAAGCCTTGGTTGATCTGACCGCCCAGCTCGCTGGCAAACCCCTGGATGCCGCTCTGGCGCAATGGCTGAACACCATGCACGGCCCCACCAGTGCGACCTACCAGCGCTTGCGGGAGGCGTGCATTCAGGGCGCACGCGAAGGCTGGCTGTGTGAACGCGAAGGCGGCGGCATCCGCTATGGCCGTGTGTTCAAGCCCGAAGATGCCTTGCACCGGTTTTCTGTGGACGTGGTGGACATGCAAAACATTGCTGGCCCCCACCACACCCACCCGCAGGGCGAAATCGATTTGATCATGCCACTGGAGGGGGAGGCGTTGTTTGACGGCCACCCTGCCGGCTGGTGCGTCTACCCGCCCGGCAGTGCCCACCACCCTACGGTGGCGCACGGCAGGGCGCTGGTTTTGTACCTGTTGCCCGAGGGGCAGATCCAGTTCACACGCTAGGGCTGGCGCCTGCGCTGCTCCCCCCATGGACCCTCTTGCTCTGAAAGAACGACTGCATGATTGAATTGCTCGCCAACCACGTTGCCGGCCGCTGGCAACACGGAACAGGGCCCGGCACCGAGCTGCGCGATCCTGTGCTGGGCACCGCCCTGGTGCGGGTGGACGCCACGGGGTTGAATCTGCCCGAGGCCTTTGCGTTTGCCCGCGAACAGGGGGGAGCTGCGCTATGCGCTGCCACCTATCGTGAGCGGGCCGCCATGCTCGGCGCGGTCGCCAAGGTGCTGCAGGCGCACCGCGACAGCTATTACGACATCGCCACCGCCAATTCCGGCACCGTCAAGACGGACTCTGCGGTGGACATCGACGGCGGCATCTTCACGCTCGGCCAATACGCCAAATGGGGTGAGGCGCTGGGCGATGTGCGCGTGCTGCATGACGGGAATGCCGTCAGGCTGGGCAAGGAACCGGTCTTTCAGTCGCAGCACCTGCAGGTGCCGAGGCCAGGGGTGGCGCTGTGCATCAACGCATTCAACTTTCCTGCTTGGGGCCTGTGGGAAAAAGCCGCGCCCGCCTTGTTGTCGGGCATGCCGGTCATCGTCAAGCCCGGCACATCCACGGCGTGGCTGACCCAGCGCATGGTGCAGGACGTGGTGAACGCGGGGGTGTTGCCCGCCGGCGCGCTGTCGATCATCGCGGGAAGCTCGGCGGGCCTGATGGATGCGCTGCAACCCTTTGATGTGGTGTCGTTCACCGGCTCTGCCGAGACGGCGGGCGTTGTCCGCGCGCATCCGGCGGTGGCGCAGCGTTCGGTGCGCGCCAACATCGAGGCGGACAGCCTCAATGCCGCGCTACTGATGCCCGACGCAGAGCCGGGCGGCGCCGCCTTTGACTTGCTGGTGCGCGAAGTCGTTCGTGAGATGACCGTCAAGTCAGGCCAGAAGTGCACCGCGATCCGCCGCATCCTCGTCCCCACTGCGTCGTACGCTGCGGTGGCGGAGGCTGTCAGCGCCCAGCTGGCCCGCGTGGTGGTGGGCAACCCCCGCAACCCGGAAGTGCGCATGGGCTCGCTGGTCAGCCGCGCCCAGTTCGATGGGGTGCAGGCAGGCATTGCCGCCCTGGGGGCCCATACCGACCTTGTGTATGACGGCCGAACGCGGCCGCTGGTCGATGCCGACTCTGCAGTGGCCGCCTGCGTCGGCCCGGTGCTGCTGGGCGCGCGCGATGCCGACAAGGCCTCCATCGTTCATGACGTGGAGGTGTTTGGACCGGTGGCCACCTTGCTGCCCTATAACGACCTGCCCCATGCGCTGGCCCTTGCGCAGCGTGGCCAGGGCTCGCTGGTGACCTCGCTCTATGGCTCCGACGACAAGGCCCTGGCCCAGGCCGCCGTAGCGCTGGCTGCGAGCAATGGCCGTGTGCATGTGGTGACGCCGGCAGTGGCCACTGCGCACACGGGCCACGGCAATGTCATGCCCATGTCGCTGCATGGGGGGCCCGGCCGGGCTGGTGGTGGTGCTGAGCTGGGTGGCTTGCGGGCGCTGGACTTCTACCACCAGCGCAGTGCGGTGCAGGCCAGCCCCGAAGTGCTTGCTGCGCTGGGCTGCTGACCCCCGTACCCACCCACAAAAACAACGCCATCGCGACGGAGACACCCCATGAACAGCCTTCCGGAACAGTTCAATTTTGCAGAGCATCTGTTTGCTCTCAACCGCACGCGGGGTGACCGCATCGCCTACATCGACGACCGGGGGACCCTGAGCTACAGCGCGCTGGAAGACCGCGCACGGCGGCTGGCGGCGGTGCTGGCCAACACTGGCGTGCGGCGCGAGGAGCGCGTGCTGCTGCTGATGCTGGACACCAGCGACTGGCCGGTGGCGTTTCTGGGTTGCCTTTACGCGGGTGTGGTGCCTGTGGCGGTCAACACCCTGCTCAAGCCCGACGACTACGCCTACATGCTGACGCACTGCCGCGCGCAGGCGGCGCTGGTCTCCGGTGCATTGCTGCCGGTGCTGGACGAGGCGCTAGCCCTGGCACCCCACCATGAGGTGCGTGCTTGCGTGGTGTCGCAGCCGCAAGGCCCGCTGGGTGCGGGGGCGGTGGACATGCAGGCCGCCATCGCCAGCACCCCCGCGCTGACTGCGCCCGCCCGCACCGGCCCGGACGAGCCCGGGTTCTGGCTTTATTCCTCGGGCTCCACGGGCAAGCCCAAGGGCACGGTGCACACGCAGGGCAGCCTGTGGTGGACGGCCGAGCTGTATGGCAAGGCGGTGCTGGGTCTGACCGACAAGGATGTGTGCTTTTCGGCTGCCAAGCTCTACTTTGCGTATGGGCTGGGCAACAGCCTGACCTTCCCTTTGTCAGTCGGCGCTACAGTGGTGCTGATGGCCGAGCGACCCACGCCAGACGCCACGTTCGAGCGCTGGACGCGCCACCAGCCCACGGTGTTCTTTGGGGCGCCCACCGGTTTTGCCGGCATGCTGGCCTCGCCCCGCCTGCCTTCCCGAAGTGCGGTGGCGCTGCGCATGTGCTCGTCTGCCGGCGAGGCGCTGCCGGCCGAGATCGCGCAGCGCTTCAAGGACCATTTCGGCTGCGACATCATCGATGGCATTGGCTCGACAGAGATGCTGCACATCTTCCTTTCCAACCGCCCTGGCGATGTGCGCTACGGCACCACGGGCAAACCGGTGCCCGGGTACGAGATATCCCTGCGCGGCGAAGACGGCAGCGAGGTGGCGCAGGGCGAGATTGGCGACCTCTACATCCAGGGCCCCAGCGCTGCGCTGATGTACTGGAACAACCGCGCCAAGACCCGCGAGACATTCCAGGGCGCGTGGACCAAAAGCGGCGACAAATATGTGCGCGATGCCGAGGGTTACTACACCTACGCCGGGCGCAGCGACGACATGCTCAAGGTCAGCGGCATTTACGTGTCCCCCTTCGAGGTGGAGGCCACGTTGATGCAGCACACTTCCGTGCTGGAGGCAGCCGTGGTCGGCACGCAGGATGCTGATGGCCTGACCAAGACCAAGGCGTTTGTCGTGCTCAAGGACGGGCAGGCAGTCACACCGGATGAACTCAAGGCCTTTGTGAAGGAACGCCTGGCGCCCTACAAGTACCCGCGTCTGATCGAATTCTTGCCCGAGCTGCCCAAGACGGCCACCGGCAAGATCCAGCGATTTCGGCTGCGCGAGCGGGAGCAGCGGGCGTGAGTGCCAACGACGTTGCACCCAGCCCTGCGGGGCGCACTGAGCATGTGCCAGTGCGCTGGCGCAACCGCACGGTCCATATCGAGTACCAGTGGATAGCCCCCGAGCGCAGCACTGCCCCCTTGGTGGTGTTCCTGCACGAGGGCCTAGGCTCCGTGGCGATGTGGAAGGACTTCCCGCGCCAGCTGTGCGATGCGGGTGGGTTTCGGGGGCTGGTGTTCTCACGTCCTGCTTATGGCCGGTCCACACCCCGGCGCGCGGACGAGGTGTGGGGCGTGGACTTCATGCACCAGCAGGCACACGAGGTGGTGCCCGCATTCCTCGATGCACTGGGCGTGCAGGAAGCCGCCTGGCTCTTTGGCCACAGCGATGGCGCATCGATTTCCCTGTTGCTGGCTGCCCGCTGGCCGCAGCGTGTGCAAGGGCTGGTGGTGATGGCGCCGCACATCTTTGTGGAAGACGTGACGGTGCAAAACATCGAACGCGCGCGGGACGCTTACGAACAGACCGATCTGCGCCACAAGCTGGCGCGTTACCACGACGATGGGGATTCGGCCTTCTGGGGCTGGAACCGCGTCTGGCTGGACCCGGCGTTCCGTGCGTGGAACATCGAGCCGGAGGTCGCCCTGATCCGCGCCCCCGTGCTGGCCATCCAGGGCTGTGATGACGAGTACGGCACCCTGGCCCAGATCCGGGGCATTGCCCAGCGGGTGCCAGGCACCCGGCTGCTGGAATTGCCGGACTGCGCGCACTCTCCGCACCGCGACCAGCCTGGTGCGGTGATGGCCGCTGCGGTCGCCTTCATCCAAGCGCACCACTCGCCCACATAGCGGCAGATGGTGCAGTAACGGGCGGTAGCCCATGCACCCAGCGACGCCCAAAAAAGGGGTTATTCCACCTGGCGCCGCAGGCCTTCCAGGTCGGTCACGGTGATGCCGCCGTATTCGATCTCCAACAGGCCAGCGGCCTGCAGCCGCTTCAACGCCGCGTTGCAGCGCTGGCGTGATACGCCCGAGAGATTGGCAATTTCTTCCTGCGACACCTGCAGGTGCGTGTCGCTGCCCGGGTGCAGCCAGGGGTGGAACAGGCCTGCCAGTGCGCGGGCCACCTGGCTGTCGGTATCGAGCAAATGGTGGGCCGTAAAGTTGCCCAGAAACCAGTGCATGCGTTCGTTGATCTGGCGCAGCAGAAAGTG
This sequence comes from Acidovorax sp. 99, assembly GCF_003096455.1. Lineage (NCBI taxonomy): Bacteria > Pseudomonadati > Pseudomonadota > Betaproteobacteria > Burkholderiales > Comamonadaceae > Acidovorax > Acidovorax sp. 99. The sequence continues at coordinate 1,220,423 of NZ_QEKU01000001.1, read as the reverse complement.
GTCAAAGCTGCGCTGCGTGGCGTGCAGCCATTCAAAAGTCTCCATCGGCACCAGCGCAACGCGGCTGGGGCGCAGTGCGATCACGTCGGCCGTGCGGGGCGTGCCGCGCAGCAAGGTGCCCTCGCCGAACCAGCTTCCCGCCGACAGTCCGCCGAGCGTGACCGAGCGGCCATCCCCCGAGGTCACAGTCCACTTCAGCAGCCCCTCGATGGCGCCGTACCAGTGCACGGGGGTATGGCCGCGCCGGCACAGCTCGCCGCCCTGGGGCACTTCGACCTCGCGCACATCGTCCATCACCCGCTGCTGGGCGGCGCTGTCCAGGGCCGGGAACCAGGCAGAGTGCAGCAGCAGATCGGTGAGGGTAGGGGGCGCCAGTTTGACCAACATGGTGAGAGTGTCTCCTGCGCCACTGTGTGATGTACAGGCGCGTGCGCGTATTCCCTGAGTCCAAATGTCATCGCGATGACTGAATGTGCAAGGGCGTCAAAAAATAATGACGGCTCCATCCACAGGAGACACATGATGATGCACACCCGCCGCCAGTTCATGCACCACGTCGGTTGCGCCTCTGCGCTGGGGGCCTTGTCGCCGCTGGCCGCCTGGGCGCAGACCATCGACCAGATCAAGATCTTTTACGGCTTTCCCGCAGGCAGCGCGGGCGACAGCGTGGCGCGCAGGGTGGGCGAGAAGCTGGCGGGATCGCCCTACACCCGCAACCCCGCGGTGGTGGAAAACAAGCCCGGCGCGGGCGGCCGCATCGCGCTGGAGTCGCTCAAGGGGGCGCCCGCCGATGGCAGCGTGCTCACGCTGTCGCCGTTTTCGTGCACGTCCATTTACCCGCACATTTACAGCCGCCTGAGCTACGACCCGGCCAAGGACTTTGTGCCGGTGTCCATCGGTGCCGTCATGCACCATGGTCTGGCTGTGGGGCCGCTGGTGCCTGCCTCCGTCAAGACGGTGAAGGACTTTCTGGCCTGGGCCAAGGCCAACCCCGGGCAGGCGAACTACGGCTCACCCGCAGCGGGCTCCACGCCACACTTCATCGGTGCGCTGCTGGGCTTGAACAACGGCGTGGACCTCAAGCATGTGCCGTACCGCGGTTCCATCCCGGGCGTCACCGATGTGGTGGGCGGGCAAATCGCGTCGATGGTCACACCCAGCGGAGACTTCATTCCCAACCACAAGGCGGGCAAGCTGCGGCTGATCGCCACCTCAGGCCAGGCGCGCTCTCCGTTTTCGCCCGAGGTCGCCACGTTTGCAGAGCAGGGCTTTCCAGAACTCACGACCGAGGAATGGTTTGGCTTTTACGCCCCGGCCCGCACGCCGGCAGCCGTGGTGTCTGGCGCCAACGCCGCCATCAACGCAGCGATCAAGGACAAGGCCGTCATGGACAGCCTGGCCGTGGTGGGGCTCATCGCGAAGGGCTCCACGCCTGCGGAGATGCTGGCCTCGCAACAGGCCGAATATGAGCGCTGGGGCCCGCTGGTGAAGAAGGTCGGCTTCACGGCAGAGTCCTGAAAGGTTCCCCATGGCACACACCGTGAAGCGCGTGACTGTGGTGGCCACCGGCACCATTGGCGCGAGCTGGGCCGCGTACTTTCTGGCACGGGGTTTGGACGTGCATGCCACCGACCCGTCGCCAGGGGCCGAGCAGCGACTGCGGGACGCCGTCGCCGCGCATTGGGTGGCGCTGTCGCAGCAGGGGCTGGCCTCGGGGGCAAGCCAGGAGCGCCTGCACTTTCATGTGCGGCTGGAAGATGCTCTGGCGCAGGCCGACTTTGTGCAGGAGAACGGGCCCGAGCGACTCGACTTCAAGGTGGACCTGTTCCGCCGCATGGATGCAGCGACCCCGGCGCATGTGGTGCTGGCCTCCAGTTCTTCGGGGCTGGCGGTGACGGACATGCAGAAGGATTGCGCACACCCCGGGCGCGTGGTGCTGGGCCACCCGTTCAATCCGCCGCACATGATCCCGCTGGTCGAAGTGGGCGGCGGCGAGCGCACCACGCCCCAGGCGGTGGCCGATGCCATGGCTTTCTACGCCCGCATTGGCAAGCGTCCCATCCACGTGCGGCGTGAGATCAAGGGGCACATTGCCAACCGCCTGCAGGCGGCGCTCTGGCGCGAGGCCTTTCATCTGGTGGACCAGGGCGTAGCCACTGTGGAAGACATCGACACAGCCATCTCCCAGGGCCCCGGCTTGCGGTGGGCGCTGATGGGGCCGTTCATGAACCTGCACCTGTCGGGTGGCGAAGGTGGCATTGCCCACCTGCTGGCCCACCTGGGCGGTCCCATCGAAAGCTGGTGGCAGGACCTGGGCACGCCGTCCATGACCGAAGCCTTGCAGCACCAGGTGACCGAAGGGGTCGCACAGGCGCTGGGCACGCGCCAAGCCCGCGATCTGGCCGGTGCGCGGGATGCCTTGCTCATTGAGTTGCTGCACGCCAAGCAGGTGTCAGGCTTGTTGAGCAAGCCCGATCCCGATCTGCACACCTGAGGCGCAGCGTCCCCTGTTTTGAACCTCCATCGCTCCCGAGAACCCACCATGTACCCAGCCTTTCTTGATGACGAGCGCCAGATTGCCCCTGCGCGCGCTGTGCGCACCCAGTTTGACGATGGTTCTTTCACGCTGCGCTCTCCCATGGCGTTGCAACCCTATGCCCGCTGTGTGGGGGAATGGCTGGAACGCTGGGCGCGCGAGACGCCAGATGCGCTGGCGCTGGCCGAGCGCGGCGACGGCGCAGAAGGCTGGCGCAGCCTGACCTATGCTCAGCTGCGCCGCCAGGTGGGCGCCGTGGCCCAGTCGCTGCTGGACCTGCGGTTACCTGCCGGGCGGCCCATTGCCATCCTGTCCGACAACGCGGTGGACCATGCGGTGCTCATGCTGGCGGCTATGCATGTGGGCATCACCCCCTGTTCGCTGTCGAGCGCGTATGCGCGCTCCCAGGACCACAGCCGCCTGCACAGCATGCTGTCGGTGCTGGAGCCCAGCCTGGTATATGCGTCCGATGCCAGCGTCTATGCGGCAGCCCTGCACGGCTGGGACAGCGATGCCGTGCGGGTGTTCAGCCGCAACGCCTCCGCGTGTCCGGGTGCGCTGCCCTGGGAGCATCTGCTCGCTGGGCAGGAAACGCCCCAGGTGCAGCAGGCCATGCAGGCGCTGCTGCCCGATGACCATGCCAAATACCTGCTCACCTCCGGCTCCACCGGTCGGCCCAAGGTGGTCATCAACACCCACCGCATGCTCTGCGCCAACCAGCAGATGATGGCCCAGGCGTGGCGCTTTCTGGAGCATGAAAAGCCAGTGCTGGTGGACTGGTTGCCCTGGAGCCATACCTTTGGCGGCAACCACAACCTCAACATGGTGCTGTGCCACGGCGGCACGCTCTACATCGACGAGGGGCGGCCGGTGCCGGGGCTCATCGACAAGACGGTGCGCAACCTGCGCGAGGTACAGCCCACCATGCTGTTCAACGTCCCTCGGGGCTTTGACATGCTGCTGCCGTTTCTGGAGGCCGACGACGGCCTGGCCGCCGACGTGCTGGCGCGCATGCGGCTGGCCTTCTATGCGGCGGCGGCGCTGGCTCCATCGACCTGGCAGCGCTTGCAAGCCGTTGCGCGACGCGTGCGCCCCGCGCAGCCGCTGTGGCTCACGACATCGTGGGGATCCACAGAGACAGCACCTGCCGTCACCACCGCGCACTGGCACCTTGAAGGCGCGGGCTGTATTGGTGCACCCTTGCCAGGGCTGGAGCTGAAGCTGGTGCCCAACGGCAGCAAGCTGGAGATGCGGGTGCGTGGCGTGTCGGTGTTTGCAGGCTACCGCAATGCGCCGCGTGAAACGGCGGCTGCGTTCGATCACGAAGGGTTCTACCGCATCGGCGACGCGGGCTATCTGGTGGACGCGGAGCAGCCAGACAAAGGCGTGGTCTTCAACGGGCGCGTGGCGGAGGATTTCAAGCTGTCCAGCGGCAGCTGGGTGTCGGTGGGCACGTTGCGGGTGGAGCTGGTGTCGCAACTGGCGCCGCTGGTGCAAGACATTGTGCTCACCGGGCATAACCGTGACGAGGTGGGCATGCTGGTGTTCCCGTCTGCGGCCGGTGCGGCCGACGCTGGGCGTCTGGAGCAGGCATTGCAGGCCGTGATGCGCGCGCGCCGCGATGCGGGCGCTGGGTCTTCGCAATGCCCCACACGGGCCATGGTGATGGACATGGCGCCTGATGCAGACGCCGGTGAGATCACTGACAAGGGCTACATCAACCAGGGGGCGGTGCTGTCACGCCGCGCGGCGGCGGTGCAGGCTTTGTATGCCCATCCTGAAGCGCCAGTGGTCATCAGGGCCTGATTGCGCGGGGCCCAGGGCGTGTAGGGGAGGCGTCGTCGCGCACCCTTGCGGGTTCCGCCAAAAGAAAAAGGGGCCTCGCGGCCCCTGGTGCTGAAGCAGGCGCCTTGCGGCGCTGGGTGCATCAGGCGGTTGCGTCCTTGAGCTTCTTCAGGGCGCGGGTCTTGATCTTGACCGAGGCGGGCTTGGCGGGGAACCAGCGCTCTTCACCCGTGAACGGGTCCTTGCCAAAACGCTTTTTCTTGGCAGGCACTTGCTGCAGGCCGATCTTGAGCACGCCAGGCAGCGTGAACTCGCCAGACCCCTTCTTGTGCACCGAGCCCAGGATGGCGGCTTCCAGCGCAGCCAGCACGGCCTTGGTGGCCTTGGGTTCCACGCCCGACTGTTCAGCCAGGTGGGCGACCAGCGTGGTCTTGTTGAACGCAGTCTTGATGGGCTTCAGCGCAGCTGCAGCGGCCACGGGCTTGGCGGCGGGCGCAGCAGCCTTCTTGGCGGCTGGCGCAGCCTTTTTGGCTGCAGGGGCTGCCTTCTTGGCGGCGGGTGCTGCGGCCTTGACGGCCACCTTCTTTGCGGGAGCGGGAGTTTTCTTTGCAGTTGCCATGATGTTTTTTCGTTGATTGGAATGACGATGGGCCCTGCCTCTGTGGGCGAGGACCTGCGTGATTTTAGGTGCGATAACGCCAGGCGCGATAGGGCCTGCATGCTGCAGGTGTTTGCAGCCATTGCATCGATGCGGCATTGCCTGCTGGTGCAGGGCCCGCGAGGCGGTTGCAGGCGCGTGCGCTGCGACCGTTTTGGGTGGCTTGGCTAGGTCGCCGTCTGCAGGCCCAGCACCGCGATCACGTGGCAGCCCGTGCCTGCAATGACGCAGCCATGCCACACAGCGTGGGCATAGCGCACCACGGCGTCCATCACAAAAAACACCACGCCAGCTGTGTACGCAGCCCCGCCGATGACCAGCCAGGCGGTACTCACGGCGGGCACATGGGCCATCAGGGGCAGGGCCGCCAGCAGCGCTACCCAACCCATCGCCACATACAAGACGGTGGAGAGCCAAGGTGCTGCGCGCCGCGTGCGCAACTGCAGCCAGCAGCCCGCCAGCGCCGCAACCCACACCAGCACCAGGGCCGCGATGTGGTGTCTGTGGCCTGGCGCACTCAGCGCAAACGGGGTGAAGCTGCCCGCAATGAACAGGTGGATCGCCGCATGGTCCAGCTGCAGCGCCCATTGCTTGGCCCGCCCCGGCGGCAGTGCGTGGTACAGGGTGGATGCGCCATACAGCAGCGCCATGGTGGCCCCAAACACCAGCACGCCCCAGATGGCAGCAGGATGCGCGGCGTGGGCGGATTGCAGCAGCTGCGGCACGGCCAGGCAGGCGCCCACCAGCGCAGCACCGTGCAGCGCACTGTTCGCCACCTCTTCGTGCAGGTCCTGCGGCCGGTCGCTCACGGCGGTCTCGCTAATGGTGGGCAGGCGTGTGCAGCCGCTCGCGCCACAGCTGCCAGCGCGCGCGCTGCAGGGCCAGAAACTCCACCACGCCCCAGGCCAGTGCACCGGCCAGCATTGCCCAGCCCATGGCCCAGCGGTAGATCTCAGTCTTGCGCGATGGCGGGTACATCGTCGTGGTCCCAGCCGGTGGTGCGGGGCAGGTCCAGGCTCAGCCATCCGCGTTCATCGAACAGCTCATCGAGCAGTCGCTGCAGTCCGAACAGTTTCCAGAGCATGGTGCGCCTCTTCCAAAGGGTGGTAACTGCTGGCAAGGTAGCGCTGTTGTGTGACGGTTTCGCGTCGGTTCGCGCAAACCCCACAGGCCCACCGCGACGCTGTTCGTGCCGTGCCCCGGGCGCTATCCTCGCTGCTTGGCACGCGCTCTGGCGTGCTTTACACACCGACTTACCCCCAACCATTGAACATGCTGCCCGAGCTTGCGGCGCTGGAAAAAATCCTCGACCTGGGGGCGCCTCATCTGGAGGTGCAGGTCGTCCAGCAGGTGGCTGTGGCATCGGGGCCGCATTTGCCCATCTACGCCATCGGGTTGGGCAACCCGGCGCTGGACGTGCCTGCGGTGGGGTTCTTTGGCGGCGTGCATGGGCTGGAGCGCATTGGTGCCGAGGTGGTCATTGCCTACCTGCAGAACGTGGTCATGCGGCTGCAGTGGGACACCACCTTGCACCAGCAACTGGAGGGGGTGCGCCTGGTCTTCATGCCCATCGTCAACCCCGGCGGCATGTGGTCTGCCACACGTGCCAACCCGCGCGGGGTGGACCTGATGCGCAATGCGCCCGTCGATGCGGTGGACCCGGTGCCCTGGGGCGTTGGTGGGCAGCGCGTGAGCGCGGGCCTGCCCTGGTACCGGGGCAGGCTGGGCGAGCCCATGGAGGCCGAGAGTCAGGCGCTGTGCGACGTAGTGGCGCAGCAGCTGCTAGCGCGGCCGTTCAGCATTGCGCTGGACTGCCACTCGGGCTTTGGGGTGAAGGACCGGCTGTGGTTCCCGTTTGCCCACACCCGCCGGCCCATTCCGCACCTGGCCGAGCTGCATGCGCTGCAGGACATTTTTCTGCAGGCGCACAGCAACCACCAGTACATCATCGAGCCGCAGAGTGCGCAGTACCTTGCCCATGGCGACCTGTGGGACCACCTGTACCTGCAGGCCTGCCGCGAGGTGCCCGCGCACACCTTCCTGCCGCTCACGCTGGAGATGGGATCGTGGCTGTGGATCAAGAAGAACCCGCGCCAGCTGTTCTCGCGCAACGGCATCTTCAACCCGCTCATCAACCACCGCCAGCAGCGGGTGCTACGGCGGCACCTGTCGCTGCTCGACTTTCTGTCGCGCGCCGCCTGCAGCCATGCGCGATGGGTGCCAGCGCCCGAGCAGCGTGCACAGCGCCGGGCCGATGCCCTGGCGGCGTGGTACTGAGATGCCCGCGCGCCCACCCCGCCAATGGATCCTGCTGCGCGGGCTGACGCGCGAGGCCGCGCACTGGGGCGCCTTTGGCGAGCGCTTTGCGCAAGCGGTGCCGGGCGACGACGTGCTGGCGCTGGACCTGCCGGGCAACGGCCAGTTCCACCATCTGACATCACCCTTGTCGGTACAAGGCATGGTGCAAGCCTGCCGTGCAGAGCTGGCGCAGCGTGCCGTGGCGCCGCCCTACCACCTGCTGGCCATGTCGCTGGGGGCGATGGTGGCCACCGAATGGGCGCGCGTGGCGCCCCACGAGGTGGCGGGGTGCGTGCTCATCAACACCAGCCTGCGCCCGTTCAGCCCGTTCTGGCACCGCCTGCAGCTGCACAACATCGCACCGCTGCTGCGGCTGGCCTGGCGGTGGCGATCTGCGGAAGCTGCGGAGCAGGTGGTGTGGCAAATCACCAGCCGCAGCGTGCCATCCGCAGCCGCCGGCGTGTTGGCGCAGTGGGCCGCGGTGCGCAGGCAACGGCCGGTGTCGGCCTGCAATGCCCTGCGCCAGCTGGTGGCGGCCGCGTGGTACCGCGCGCCGGCAGCCGCACCCGTGGACCGTTTGCTGCTGCTGGGCAGCCTGAAAGACCACCTGGTGTCCCGCCAATGCTCGCAGGCCATTGCGCAGGCCTGGGGGCTGCCGCTGCAGTTGCATCCGTGGGCGGGGCACGACCTGCCGCTGGATGACCCGCAGTGGGTCATCGATGCCGTGCTGCAGTGGCTGTCCCGTAACGAGGCAACGGAGGGGTAGTGGGGGCTATGGCGTGAGGCCGTTCAACCCGCCCTGTGCCACCAGCTCGCGGTACCACTCGGCATAGCCCGCGCTGCTGGGGTGCAGGCCGTCAGCGGCATTTAGCTCCTGGCTGCGGGTCACGAACGGGTCCTGGTCGCGCGGCTTGAGCAAGCGCACGTAGTGCACCTGCTGCGCGCTGGCTGCCTCCCGCGCCAGGGCATGCAGCGCCTCGGACCGGCGCGACATGGCCCATGACAGGGGCGGCACAAAAAAGGGCGCGTGGCCCACATTGCCACAAGGCATCAGCACCACCTGCTGCCCCTTCTGGCGCGCGAGCGCCACGGCCTGCTGTACGTGGTCGCGCAGCGTGTCTTCAGACGTGAAGCGGATCACATCGTTGCCTCCTGCCAGCACCAGCACCAGGTCGTAGCCGCCGCCAGCGCGCTCCAGTTGCTGCACCACATCGCCAAATTTGGCGCCGTTGGCCGCCAGGTTGTCGATGCGCCATTGGGGATGGTCCTGGCCGATGCGCCCCGGCAGGCTGTCTGCTGCGGTGCTGGCACCAGTGCCCACGGCAGTGCTGTCTCCCACCACCAGCACACGCCGCGTCGGCTGCGGGGGCTGAGCGGTGTAGGGGCGTGCATCGCGGGCCAGGTCGGCGGCCGTCCACATGCGCCAAGGGGCACAGCCCGTCAGCAGCACTGCGCCCGCAGCCACCGCGGCCAGGGTGGCCCACCGGCGGGTGGCGTTGTGGTGCGGGGAGGTCTTTCGCGTCATGGTGCATACGCCCAAAGTTGCTCTGGGCTCAGCGTACCTGCAGACTCGGCGACCCTGCGTCGGCGTCGGGCATTCGCATGCGTAGGACAGTGCTACGCCCCACATCCAGGGGGCTACTGCTTGAAGACGACGGCGTCCAGCGCCATCGCCCGGATCGCCTCGGCCGCGGCATCGGCCTGGGCGCGGGTGGTGTAAGGCCCCACCCGCACGCGGATGCGACGGCCCTTGGAATTGTTCAACTCCTGGCGAAACGCGGGCAGGCCTTCGTTGAGCAAGCGCGCCTGCGTCTTGCGGGCGTTGGCCTCTTCGGCGAACAGGCCCACGTTGATGTAGTAGCCCGGGGCAGTGCCCACCGTGGGCAGCGCGGTGTCGGCGGTGGAGGACGCTGCTGCCGCCGGTGTCTTGGACTTGGTGGGGGCTGCTGCGCGGCTGGCGGCATCACGGCGTGCAGGGGCGGTAGCGGTGGCGCTGGCCGCAGGCGTCGGTGCGCGGGTCGATGCGGCTGGCATGGCTGGCTTGGGTGTGGACGCTTTGGCGGCTGGGGGGGCGGCCGTGGCCGATGCGGACGGAGCTGGAGCTGGAGGCTCGGCCGATTTTTGAACGGCAGTGGCGGCAGGAGCGGGCGCGACAGCCAAAGGTGCCGACGCCACAGGTGCAGGCGCAAGCGCAGGCTTGGGGGCTGCTGCTGCTGCTGCAGGAGCCTGGGGCGCGGGCGCGGGTGTGGGCGCTGGCGGTGGTTCTGTTGCCACTTCAGGGGCAGGCGTTGGCGGTGTGGGTGCCCCTTCGGCCTCCGGCACCGGCAAGGCACCCACAGGCTTGGTGGCAGATGCCGCCTGGGCCGCTGCCGTGGCCTGCGCCACCGTGACGGCGGGTTCCAGCGCCAGGGGCTTCACGTGCGACGGCGACAGCGCCAGGTAGGCGATCAGTGCGGCCAGGCCCAGCACCACGTTTGCCAGCACGAGCACCTGCAGCCGCTTGCGCGAGCTGGCCTGCTTTTCGAGCAGCGCACAGGCCTCCGGCACGGTGCGCGACGCGGCCAGCGCGCGCGCAATGCGCTTGCGGATGTCGGCGTACAGGATGGCGTTGCCGTACAGCCCCGGCACGGCAAAGGCCAGCACCGCAAAGGCGCCCAGCACCCCGAGTTCGATGCCCACGGGCCAGTGCAAAAACGAACGGCCCACGCCAAACACGATCAGTGCCAGCCCCTCGGCTGCCGCCACATAGACCAGCGCGGCGCCCCACAGCTGGCGAAACAGCATCCAGTTCAGGGTGCACAGGCAGGCGGCCCAGTTCCAGGTGGTGGTCGTGCGGCCCGTGTCGTCAAAGCGCTCGAACACCTTCAGGTAGTAGTCCGTGTTCACGGGCCCCAGGGCCAGGCGCGACATGGCGGCCATGGCGTTGTCGGACGGCGAATCGAGCGACATGGCCGGGATGATGGAGGCGACAGGATCCGTGTGGTCGAGCATGGTCGGATTCTGTCATGCACCGGGCGGTGTGTTACCTGCCGCATCGCAAGGTGCTGCGCGGCGGCAACGGGGGCGCGCAGCGTTGTGATGCGCTGCGGGGCGTCTGGGCAGGCCCCTGCATGCCTGCGGGGCGGTTTTTAAGTCAAATCGGCCGCAAGCGCTAGTCGAATATGTGCAAGCAGCTACTAATTTGATAGCATTCGCTATTTGCCCCGTACCAGGGCCATGATCTGGCCCGCGTCCAGCGTCGCAGCCTTCTGCTGAATTTGTGGCAAGTACTGCGTTTGCAGCTGCTTGGCGGGCGTGAGCAGGCCCTGAAAGGTCTCGCGCAGCATGGCCGTGCTCATGACCCGGCCACCGGCGTAATAGCGCTTGGCCACCTGCCCCAGCGCGTAGGTGGTGGCAAACGAAAACGCCATGCCTGTGGCAGCGCCGCCCAGCCCGCCGATGGTGCGGCCCGCCACCTTGCCCAACAGGCCGCCCAGCAGCTTGCGACCAAATTGCTCCAGGTACTGCGACGTCATGCCCACGCCGGCAGCGGCGATGAACTCCTTGATGTGGCCCTGGTCCAGCTCCACCCCGTGCGCCTTGCCAATGCCGTAGACCATCTTCACCTGCAGCGGGATGATGGCCATCGACGCCCATGACTGCGGCAGCAGCTCCAGCGCGCCATTGAGCAGCGCATAGTTCAGGATGGATTTGTCCAGCTCTGCGTCCGAGGCACCTGCACCGACTGCTGCGGCCAGAGGCGCTGCCGCAGCAGTGGCCACCGGCACCGCCATCGGCACGGCCTTTTCGGCCACGTCCACCAGCGCATCGGCTTGCTGGTCAAACGCTGCCGTCTGCGGGTCGCCCAGCTGCAGGGCCGCCTTGAGGCGGGTCAGAAACTCGCGCTCCGCCGCGGTCTGGCGGCCGTCCACATCGCACACGCAGACAGCCATCTCGTAGGCCAGCTGGCGGTGCATGGGCTCACTCAAACCCTGCACGGCGGCCTGCACGCTGGTGCGCTGCAGCAGCACGTCCTGGTAGATGCGCGGCAGGTCGGCCACGCCCCCGTCGCCCGCGAGCGACTCGGCAATGCGGCGTATCTCTTCGCGTTCGGCATCGTCCTTGTTGCCATCGGCAAACGCTGCCAGAAGGGCGATGGTAAGGATGGATTTTTGCTGGTCCAGGGTCATGGTCGTCGTGCAGAAAAAAGGGGTGGGAGGGGGTGCACACTGCTTGCAGTGTGTTGTGCGGTGGCTTGTGAACAGGTTCTTAGGTGCAGTCTAGGCAATGCGGTTTCAACGCCACAGCGTGTGGGGGATTGATGGCGCTGGCTGCGCGGGGCGCCAGGGCTTCGGGTTTTCCCTTGGGTAGTTCGGCGACTGTGCGGAGGGCCGTCGCTTGCCTACAGTGCTTGCCATCGCGCCGTCGTGGCGTGCATCAACGGAGGATGGACATGGGTGCAGCGATTGTGGGTTGGGCGCATTTGCCGTTTGGACGGCTGGACGGCATGGGCCTGGAAGACCTCATCACCCGCGCGGGCCGCGAGGCCCTGCAGCACGCGGGCATCGACGGCACAGCGGTGGATGGCGTGTGGCTGGGCAACCTTAACGGCGGCTTCACGCCCGATGTGTTTGCCTCGTCGCTGGCCCTGCAATGCGACGAGGCCCTGCGGTGGAAGCCCGCCACACGGCTGGAGAACGCCTGCGCGTCGGGCTCGGCGGCCCTCTATGCCGCGTGTGACGCGATCGAAGCCGGCCGCGCCCGGGTTGCCCTTGTCATCGGCGCCGAAAAGATGACCTCTGTCTCCGGCGCCGAGGCCACGCGCATCCTGGGTGACTGCGGCTACTCCGGCGAGGCGGGCCACCCGCCCGGCGGCTTCCCGGGCATTTTTTCCTCCATCGCGCAGGATTACTTTGCCGCGCATGGCGACCACTCGTCCACCCTGGCACGCATCGCCGCCAAGAACCACGCCAACGGCGCGCTCAACCCCTGGGCCCACATGCGCAAGGACCTGGGCTTTGAGTTCTGCAACACCGTGTCCGACCGCAACCCGATGATTGCCGCGCCCCTGCGCAAGACGGACTGCTCGCTGGTGTCTGACGGCGCCGCAGCGCTCATCCTGGCGGCCGATGATGCGGTGGCCGACTTCCCCCGCGCCGTGCGCCTGCGGGCGCGGGTGCAGGTGAACGACTACCTGCCCATGGCGCGCCGCCGTGTGGTGGACTTTGAAGGCCCCCGGCGTGCCTGGCAGCAGGCGCTGCAGCAGGCCGGGTGCGCGGTGCACGACCTGTCGCTGGCCGAGGTGCACGACTGCTTCACCATTGCCGAGCTGCTCACGTACGAGGCCATGGGCCTGGCGCCCGCAGGCCAGGGCCACCGCCTGCTGGAAGACGGCACCGTGCTGCGCAGCGGCCGCCTGCCCGTCAACGCCTCGGGCGGGCTCAAGGCCAAGGGCCACCCGATCGGCGCCACGGGCGTGTCGATGCATGTGGTGTCGGCCATGCAGCTCTTGGGCGAGGCGGGCGACCTGCAGGTGCCGGGTGCCACCCTGGCGGGCGTGTTCAACATGGGCGGCTCGGCCGTGGCCAACTACGTGAGCATTCTGGAGCGCGCCCGATGAACATCGCCCACCTGCTGCGCCGCAGCGCCTTGCTGCACGCCCACCGGCCCGCGCTGCTGCGTGGCGACCAGGTGCTGTGGAGCTACGCCACGCTGGCTGCCCGCACCGCCGCGCTGGCCGCCCATCTGCGCACACGCTGTGGCGTGGCCCTGGGCGACCGCGTGGCCATCTACGCCGCCAATGCGCCCGAATACCTGGAAGCCCTGCACGCCATCCTGTGGGCAGGGGCCGTGTCGGTGCCGGTCAACTACAAGCTGCATGCCAAAGAACTCGCCTACGTGCTGACCGACTCTGGCGCGCGCGTGGTGCTGACCTCTGAAGCGCTGGCACCCGCCGTGCGCGAGGCCGGGGCGCCGCAGGACGCGGTGCTGGTCTTCGGCTCCGACGCATACCGCGCCGCAGTCGCCCACACGCCCATGGACGTGTGCGACCGCGCGCCGCACGACGTGGCCTCGCTGTTCTACACCTCGGGCACCACCGGCCGACCCAAGGGTGTGATGCAGACCCACCGCAACCTGCTGGCCATGACGGCCTGCTACTTCACCGATGTGGACGACATCCTGCCCGGTGACGCCATGGTTTATGCCGCACCCATGTCGCACGGCGCGGGGCTTTACAACTACGCCCAGGTGCTGCGCGGCGAGCGGCATGTAGTGCCGCTGTCGGGCGGGTTCGAGCCGGCTGAACTGGTGCAGCTCGCGGCCAGCGTGGGCCAGCTCACGCTGTTTGCAGCACCCACCATGGTGCACCGCCTGGTGGACCATGTGCGTGCCACGGGTGCCGACGTGTCGGGCTTCAAGACCATCGTCTACGGCGGCGGCCCGATGTACGCCGACGACCTGCGCAACGCCCTGGCCGTGATGGGCAACCGCTTTGCACAGATCTACGGCCAGGGCGAAAGCCCCATGACCATCACCGCCCTGTCGCGCGCCCAGCTGGCCGACCGCGACCACCCGCGCTGGGCCGAGCGCATGGTGTCGGTCGGCGTGGCGCAGTCGCTGGTGGAAGTGCGTGTGGTCGATGCCACGGGCCAGCCCGTGCCCACCGGAGAGACCGGCGAGGTGGTGGTGCGCGGCGACACCGTGATGCCCGGCTACTGGAACAACCCCACCGCCACGGCGCAGACGCTGCGCGACGGCTGGCTCTACACCGGCGATATGGGCGCGCTGGATGCCGATGGTTTTCTCACGCTCAAGGACCGGTCCAAGGACGTGATCATCTCCGGCGGCAGCAACATCTACCCGCGCGAGGTTGAAGAGGTGCTGCTGCTCCACCCGCAGGTGCGCGAGGTGGCTGTGGTGGGCCAGCGCGATGCGGAATGGGGCGAGGTGGTGGTGGCCTTCCTGGTCGCTGGGGAGGGTGGTACGGTGCCCGGGGCGGAGCTGGATGCGCTGTGCCTGGAGCACATTGCGCGGTTCAAGCGGCCCAAGGAATACCGGTGGGTGGAGGCGCTGCCGAAGAACAGCTATGGGAAGGTGTTGAAGACGGAGCTGCGGCGTATGTGAGCAAGTGGCGGCTTGCTGGGCCGATTGGCTTTGGCCGACAGCAGTCATAAGATTCACTGCGAAAGCACTTCATGAATCACCCGAATCATTCCAACGAAGAAGGAAGCTCCTCTGACAAGAGCAAGAGCGTCAACCATCATTTCAAGAGGGAGTCGAGGCTGATGATCTGGTTTGCTGTTGGCGTGCCAGTCATCTTGCTGCTTGGAGCCTTTCTGCTAGGTCCTGCGCTCCTCACTTTCATAGGTAGGTAAAGGCATGGACGCGTGGGTTGCACCCGTGGCGAAAGTGGCGGGCGGGGCTACGTGCCTCAATACCGCATTCCTGTCGGCATCTAGCCCGGATGTTCGGCGTAGATTGGGTCAAGCAGCTCATGCGACAGCTTGCCGATAGCTATGCCGACAAGGCCTTGAAGGACTCAAGAGCGCGCTCGTCCAGGCGAGCATGAGTTTCCGGTACACCCATCACAATCGCGGTTTTCAAACCCGTCCTACTATTCGCCATCTCTCATCAGTACACCCCTCCCATGACCACCACCCTCAAGATCGATTTCGTCTCCGATGTCTCCTGCCCCTGGTGCATCATCGGCCTCAAGGCGCTGGAGCAGGCGGCGGACCGGCTGCAGGGCGAGGTCACGCTGGACCTGCACTTTCAGCCGTTCGAGCTGAACCCGCAGATGGGTCCTGCGGGTCAGGACATTGGCGAGCACCTGCAAGAAAAATACGGCGCCACGCCCGAGCAGAGCCAGAAGAACCGCGAGGCCATCGCGGCGCGCGGTGCGGCGCTGGGGTTCACCTTCAGCATGGACAAGCGCAGCCGCATCTACAACACCTTTGATGCGCACCGGCTGCTGCACTGGGCCGAAGAGAAGGGCGTGCAGCCCGCGCTGAAGAAGGCGCTGTTCACGGCGTATTTCACCGACGGGCAGGACCCGAGCAACCACGAGGTGCTGGTGCGCGTGGCGGGGGAGGTGGGGCTTGATGTGGCCGAGGCGCGTGCGCTGCTCGCCTCAGACCGCTACGCCGACGAGGTGCGCGAGCGCGAGCAGTTCTATCTGCAAAACGGCGTCCATTCGGTGCCCGCGATCATCATCAACGAGCGCCACCTGATCCAGGGTGGGCAGCCGGTGGAGGTGTTTGAGCAGGCGCTGCGGCAGATTGCCGCGCAGGGCTAGATGCTATTTATTTGATAGCTGCTCAGGTATATTGCACTAGCGCTACTGGCATCTACGATCAAAAAATGGGGCCTGGGGCCCCTTTTTTGATGTCTGAGCGATGCCCCGGCCACACCGGGCTACCGTCACTTGCGCAGCGGAATGGCGGTGGCGCGGTCCACGGGAACGGCGGTCACGCTGTTCTGGGGGGAGCCGTCGATGAGCTTTTCAGAGTAGGTCAGGTACACCAGCGTGTTGCGGGCCGGGTCCACCATGCGCACGATGCGCAGGCGCTTGAACAGGATGGACATGCGTTCGCTGAACACTTCCTCCTGTTTCTTCAGTGGCTCGGGAATGCTGATGGGGCCGACCTGGCGGCAGGCAATGGAGGCCTCGGCGCGGTCCTCGGCCAGGCCCAGCGTGCCCTTGACACCACCGATGCGGGCCCGCGAGACGTAGCAGGTGACGCCCCGTACGCCCGGGTCGTCATAGGCCTCGACGATGATGTCGTGGTCGCGGCCGATCCACTGGAACGCGGTGTCCACGGTGCCGATTTTTTCGCCCGATGCGGCCTGCACTGTGCCGCCCGCGAGGGCGGCAAGCGCCACAACGGCGGCGGTTGCCAACGTGCGCGCAGCGGTCATGCCGCGGTCTCGCCTTCGGTGCAGCGCTGGGCCAGGTGGGCCAGCGCTTCTTCGACCTGGTCCACCAGCACCAGGCACAGGTCGCCGGGTTGCAGGCGCTCCAGGGCGGTGTCAATGGCGATGAACTCGCCACGGATTTCTTCCACATGCGTGGTGCGCGGCGCACCAGCCAGGCCTTCACGCAGCAGGGCCATCACTTCGCCGTCGGCGCGACCGCGCTGGGCAGCGTCCTGGTACAGGATCACGTCGTCAAACGCGGCGCCCAGGATCACGGTCTGCTCGCGGATGTCTTCGTCGCGCCGGTCGCCCGCGCCGCTGATGACCACACTGCGGCGCTTGCCGGGCAGGGCGTCCACGGCCTGCACCAGGGCGCGCATGGCGTCGGGGTTGTGGCCGTAGTCGGCGATCACCGTCGCCCCCCGGTAGTCCATGATGTTGAAGCGGCCGGGGGCGTTGTCGCTGTCGTTCACAAAGCCCGACAGGCCGCGGCGGATGGTCTGCCAGGGCATGCCCACGCCCCAGGCTGCGGCCACAGAGGCCATGACGTTCTCGACCTGAAAACCGATCTTGCCGTTGCGCGTGATGGGCACGTCGCGCAGGTGGATGGTTTCGCGCCACGAGCCTTCGGAGGCGACGATGGAGTCACCGTCCACGTAGACGGTGCGGTGGCCCTGGGCGCGGTGCGTGACCATCACGGGGTGGTGGCGGTCGCTCGCAAAGTAGATCACCTTGCCGGGGCAGGCCGAAGCCATGGCCGCCACGATGGGGTCAGCGGCGTTGAGCACCGCGTAGCCCGTGGGGGCCACGTTCTGCACGATCACGCGCTTGAGCACGGCCAGGTCTTCCACCGTGGTGATGTAGTTCAGGCCCAGGTGGTCGCCCGCGCCAATGTTGGTGACCACGGCCACCTGGCAGCGGTCAAAGCCCAGGCCTTCGCGCAGGATGCCGCCACGGGCGGTCTCGAACACGGCGGCGTCCACCTCGGGGTGCAGCAGCACGTTGCGGGCGCTCTTGGGGCCGCTGCAGTCGCCGCTGTCGATCTGGCGACCGTTCACGTACACGCCGTCGGTGTTGGTCATGCCCACGCGCAGGCCCTGGGCCGTGAACAGGTGCGCAATCAGGCGGGCGGTGGTGGTCTTGCCGTTGGTGCCGGTCACGGCCACGGTAGGGATGCGGCCGTCGTCGCCATGGGCAAACAGTTTGTCCACCATGGCCTGGCCCACGTTGCGGGGCTTGCCGTAGCTGGGGGCCAGATGCATGCGCAGGCCGGGGGCGGCGTTCACTTCCACAAAGCCGCCACCTTGTTCTTCAAGGGGGCGCAGCACGGTCTCGGCCACCATGTCCACACCGCAGATGTGCAGGCCCACCATCTGGGCGGCGGCCACGGCGCGGGCCGCCACCTCGGGGTGCACGTCGTCAGTCACATCGGTGGCGGTGCCACCGGTGGACAGGTTGGCGTTGTTGCGCAGGATGACGCGCTGGCCTTTCTCGGGCACCGAGTCGGGCGTCAGGCCCTGCATGGCCAGGCGGGCCACGGCGATGTCATCGAGGCGGATCTTGGTCAGCGAGGTGGCATGGCCTTCGCCACGGCGGGGGTCCTGGTTGACCACGTCCACCAGCTGGCGCACGGTGTGCTCGCCATCGCCCAGCACCTGGGGCGGCTCGCGGCGTGCGGCGGCCACCAGCTGGTCGCCCACCACCAGCAGGCGGAAGTCGTGGCCGGGCAAGAAGCGCTCGACCATCACGGTGCCGTAGTCGGCGGCGTTCTTGTAGGCTTCTTCAAGCTGTGCGCGGTCGGTGATGTTGACGGTGACGCCCTTGCCCTGGTTGCCGTCTTGCGGCTTGACCACCACGGGCAGGCCGACCTTGAGGGCGACCTCCCAGGCTTCGTCCACAGTCTCCACCGGCTTGCCCAGCGGCACGGGCACGCCAGCGGCGTGCAGCAGGCGCTTGGTCAGGTCCTTGTCCTGGCCGATGGATTCGGCCACGGCGCTGGTCGAATCAACTTCGGCTGCCTGAATGCGGCGCTGCTTGGAACCCCAGCCAAACTGCACAAGGCTGCCGCGCGTGAGGCGGCGGTAGGGGATGCCCCGGGCTACGGCGGCCTCGACGATGGAGCCCGTGCTGGGGCCCAGGCGCTCGTCTTCGTCCAGCTCGCGCAGGTCGGCGACGGCCTTTTCGGCGTCAAAGCTGCCGTTGCCCAGTGCGGCCTCGACGAGCTGTTGTGCGTATTCAAACGCCTTGCGGCCCACGGCTTCTTCGCTGTATTCGACGACCACCTGGTACACGCCCGCATCGGTGGTGGCGGTGGTGCGCGCAAAGGTCACGGGGCAGCCGGCCTGCGCCTGCAGGGCCAGCGCGGCGGTCTGCAGCACATGGGCCAGCGACACGTCGCCGCCACCGGTTTCCGGGTGCAGCGCGCCGATGGCGGGGAACAGGGCCCGCAGGCGGGCTTCGAATCCGGCCATCTGGCCCACGGCGCGCTCGTTCTCGGCGCAGGTCACCACGGCCTCGATGGCCATGTGGCGGCTCCAGAGGTTGGGGCCGCGCAGGGCCCGTGTGCGGGTTACATCCATGGAAGTCTCTTTCAGTGGTCCATCAGGGCACTGGGGCCCTGTTCAGGTCGTGGGATGTGAGGTCAAACAACAAACAATGGCAAACGCGCGGCGGGCCATCAAGACCGCAGGGCGGCAGTGGGGACCAACTCGGGCTCGAAGGTCTTGATGCCTGCGCCGATCAGGTCGGGAGCAATGTCCAGCGCCCAGGCCGCGCCGATGGCGGCCAGCAGGGCGTCGGTATCGGGCACCACGGCGTTGCGGCCAAAGGTCAGGTCGGACAGGGCGCCCAGCACATGCTCGGCACTGCCCGTGGCCAGGACCACGCGGCCGTTCTTCACGAAGACCGCGCGGCCGTTGTCCTTGGCGCGGTGCTCGGCGATCACGGGCAGCGTGCCGTCCTGCGCATACAGCACCACGTCGCCGTCCGACAGCGGGGCCAGGTCGGCCACCTGGGGGATGGCCGCATTTAGCACCGCAGCGCCTTCGGCCAGCACCACGTCCACCTGGGTGCGCATCACCTTGGTCATCTGGTCCTGTTCGTGCACATCAAACTCGGCCAGTGTTTCCACGCCATCCATGTCGGTCACCACGCCCACCTGGCAGCGGTCGTAGGCGAGGCCGTCGCGCAGGATGGTGCGGGCGTCGCTTTCGATCACGGCGGCCTGCACCATCTTGTTCATCAGCAGGCGGTGTGCGGCTTCCCAGTGGGCGCAGTCGGTGGCTTCCACAAGGCGGCGGTCCAAAAAGAGTCCATCACGGCAGGCCAGGCCGGTGTGGTGGCCGCTCAGGTGCAGCAGCCAGGCCACCACGCGCGAGATGGTGGCGGTGTTGCGCGTGCCTGCCACGCCCACCAGGGGGATGCGGCCCGCGGGGCCTTCGTCATCGGCGTCGGAGGGGAACAGGTGCTCGGCAATCGCCTGGCCCACGGGGCGGGGCGCGCCCACGGCAGGCTTCAAGTGCATGAGCAGGCCGGGGCCTGCGTTCACTTCAACAATCGCGCCGCCCTGCGTGTGCAGGGGCTTGGAGATGTCGCGGGCCACCATGTCGATACCGGCGATGTCCAGGCCCACCACCTTGGCGGCCAGTTGGGCGATGTAGGCCACCTCGGGGTGTACATCGTCCGTGCAGTCCACGGCCACGTTGCCATTGCGCTGCACCACCACCTGGCGGCCAGCGGCGGGCACCGAGTCGGCGTCCAGGTCCTGGCGCTTGAGTTCGAGCTGCACCTTGGTGTCGGTGGCCAGGTCGATGATCTCCAGCGGGTACTCTTCCTCGTAGCCCCGGCGCGGGTCGGAGTTGAGCTGGCTGTCGATGAGTTCCTTGACCGTATTGCGGCCGTTGCCGGTGATGCTGACCACTTCGCCGCGTGCGGCGGCGACCACCTTGCCGCCGACCACCAGGATGCGGTGTTCGTCGCCAGGGATGAAGCGCTCCACCATCACGTCGCTGCCCTCGGGGTAGGCCACGTGGTAGGCCGCTTCGATGTCTTCCTTCTTGCGCAGGTCCAGCGTCACGCCCCGGCCGTGGTTGCCGTCGGAGGGCTTGACCACCACGGGCAGGCCGATGTCTTGCGCGGCTTCCCAGGCTTCCTCAGGGCTGTTGACCACCTGGCCTTCGGGAATGGGTACGCCGCAGGACTTGAGCAGGCTCTTGGTCAGGTCCTTGTCGCTGGCGATGCCTTCGGCGATCGCGCTGGTGTATTCGGTCTCGGCGGTCCAGATGCGGCGCTGGCGGGCGCCGTAGCCCAGTTGCACCAGGTTGCCGTCGTTCAGGCGGATGTGCGGGATGCCCCGGTCGGTGGCGGCGGTGACGATGCAGGCGGTGCTGGGGCCGAGGTACTGGTCGTCCACCTCGGTGCGCACGCGGGCCACTGCGGCCTGCACATCAAAAGGCTGGTCGTTGATGGCCGCCATGATCAGCGCATGGCCCTGGGCCAGCGCCACGCGGGCCACGCTCTCGTCGCGGGCGCGGAACACCATGCGGTACACGCCGCGCTGGCTGGTACTGCGCGTCTGACCGAAGCCGGTGGGCATGCCTGCCAGATTGAGCAGCTCGATCACGATGTGCTCCAGCACATGGCCGCACCAGGTGCCTTCCTGCAGGCGCTGCAGGAAGCCGCCGCGCTCGCCCACGCCGCAGTGGTGCTCGATCAGCGCTGGCAGCCAGGCCGTGAGGCGGTCATTGAAGCCGGGGATGGTGTTGGAGGGGTAGTCCTCCAGCTCGCCCAGGTCCAGCCAGACTTCCAGGACCGGCCGGTAGGTCCAGATATTGGGGCCCCGCAGGTAGTTGATGCGAAGCAGTTGGATGTCGTTGAGTTTCGCCATGGATTGCAGCGGTTGTGGTTCCGGCCTTGGTAAGGGCTGTGCGGTAGGGGGACGAAAGGGAATTTTGTGGACGATGATTGTGCGCCAGTCCAGGGCCTGTGCGCAGTGTCAGCCAAAAGGCCGCCACAGACGTTACAGGAGGATGCCGTCGCACCGTGGCGTGCAGTATCGGTGAGAATTCTTGCTTTCGCGAGAGCGGCCACCGCAGGCAACCGGTGGCGGAAAACCCAACCAAAAATGCAACATCACCATTCTGTGGACGCCTCGGGTGTCTTTTCTGGCCCTGTGGGGGCCGATCTGCGGGCCATGCTCGCTTCCAAAGAGAACGTGTTGGCGGCTTTGCCGGTTGACCTGAGCGCCACACTGCGCTTTGCGGCGGGGTGGGTGGTGGTGACCTCCGAACGGCTGCTGGCCTGCGACCCTGGTACCACGACCTGGCGCAGCTGGCCCCTGGGTGAAGGGCTGACGCTCAAGCTGCATGACCATGGCGGAGTGGGCTCGCTCGAGCTGCACAACCCCCAGGAGCGCCTGGCCCAGTGGCGCTTTACCCTGGCGCACCATGCGCAGGCGCTGCGCCTGGTGCAACGTTTTGAACAACAAAGCGCCCGGGGCGACAGCGGTGCCGAGGACGAAGCCGACGAACCTGCCTGCCCTACTTGCCATACGCCGCTGCCGCCCGACACCGAAGAGTGCCCGGCTTGCGCCCGTGCCCAGCCACCCCAGACCTCCACCTGGGTGCTGCTGCGCCTGTGGCGTTTTGCGCGGCCCTATCGCAAACAGCTGGCGGCCGGTTTTGCGCTGACGCTGGCGTCCACGGCAGCGACCCTGGTGCCGCCCTACCTCACCATCCCGCTGATGGATGACATCCTGATTCCGTTTCAGAACGGCAAACAGATCGAACCTGGCCTGGTGCTGCTGTACCTGAGCGGCCTGCTGCTGTCGGCGCTGGCCGCCTGGGGCCTGAGCTGGGCGCGCACCTACATCCTGGCGCTGGTGTCCGAGCGCATCGGCGCCGACCTGCGCACCACCACGTACGAGCACCTGCTGCGCCTGTCGCTCGACTACTTTGGGGGCAAGCGTACCGGCGACCTGATGGCGCGCATCGGGTCGGAGACCGACCGCATCAACGTGTTCCTGTCGCTGCACGCGCTCGACTTCATCACCGATGTACTGATGATCGTGATGACGGCGGCGATCCTGTTCTCCATCAACCCGTGGCTCGCGTTGGTCACGCTGGTGCCGCTGCCCTTCATTGGCTGGATGATCCATACCGTGCGCGACCGCCTGCGCACCGGGTTTGAAAAGATCGACCGTGTGTGGTCCGAGGTAACCAATGTGCTGGCCGACACCATTCCCGGCATCCGCGTGGTCAAGGCCTTCGCCCAGGAAAAGCGCGAGGCCCAGCGCTTTCGCGATGCCAACCAGCACAACCTGGAGGTGAACGACAAGCTCAACAAGACCTGGAGCCTGTTCACCCCCACGGTGTCGCTGCTGACCGAAATCGGGCTGCTGGTGGTCTGGGCGTTCGGCATCTGGCTGGTGTCGCGCAACCAGATCACGGTGGGTGTGCTCACCGCTTTCATCGCCTACATCGGGCGGTTTTACGGGCGGCTGGATTCGATGAGCCGCATCGTTTCGGTTACCCAGAAGGCCGCCGCAGGCGCCAAGCGCATCTTCGACATCCTGGACCACGTGAGCAACGTGCCCGACCCGGCCCAACCCGTGAAGGTGGACAAGGTGCAGGGCGCCATCAGCATGCAGGGCGTGGGCTTCCGTTACGGCAGCCGCGCGGTCATCAAGGGGCTGGATCTGGACATTCGCCCCGGCGAGATGATCGGCCTGGTGGGCCACAGCGGCTCGGGCAAGAGCACGCTGGTCAACCTGATCAGCCGCTTCTACGACGTGAGCGACGGGTCCATCCAGGTCGATGGCATCGACATCCGCCGCTTTGCGGTGGCCGACTACCGCCGCCACATCGGCCTGGTGCTGCAGGAGCCTTTCCTGTTCTTTGGCACCATCGCGGAGAACATCGCCTACGGCAAACCCGAAGCGACGCGCGAGGAAATCGTGGCCGCCGCCCGTGCCGCCCATGCGCATGAATTCATCCTGCGCCTGCCGCACGGCTACGACTCGCTGGTGGGCGAGCGCGGCCAGGGCCTGTCGGGCGGCGAGCGCCAGCGCATCAGCATTGCGCGCGCGTTGCTGATCGACCCACGCATCCTGATCCTGGACGAGGCCACCTCGGCGGTGGACACCGAGACCGAAAAGGAAATCCAGAAGGCGCTCGATAACCTGGTGCAAGGTCGCACGACGATCGCCATTGCCCACCGCCTGTCCACCCTGCGCAAGGCCGACCGCCTGGTGGTCATGGACCGCGGCGAGGTGGTGGAAGTGGGCCCGCACGATGAATTGATGGAAAAGCAGGGGGCCTACTGGCGCCTGTACGAAGCCCAGGCCCGCCGTGCCGAAGAAGACGCGCAGGCCGCAGGCGTCATCATCGACAGCAGCCTGCTGCACCCGGCCCACCCCGCCGGCAACCCCTGAGACGCTGTGAGCGACCCTGCCATGAATGCTTCCCTGACCCCATCGTCGTCCACCCCCGCCTTCCAGCTCACGCGCAACCCGCACGGCCGCCTCGTCCTGACCCTGGCCGATGGCACGGCCCATGAGGGCGTGACTCCCGTGCGTGCTTTTCCCATCGCCGCGCCGGGCGAGGGGCTGTCCCTGGTGGGCGCCGACGGTCATGAGCTGCTGTGGGTTCCCCGGCTGGAGGCCGTGACGGGCGCCGCCCGGCAGCTCATTGATGAAGAGCTGGAGGTGCGCGAGTTTGTGCCCACTATCCAGAAAATCCTCGCCGTTTCTAGTTTCTCGACCCCTAGCACCTGGGATGTGGAGACCGACCGGGGGCCTGCCCGCCTGGTGCTCAAGGCCGAAGAAGACATCCGCCGCCTGGGCGGGCGCACCCGGCTGCTGATTGCCGGGGGCGACGGCTTGCAGTTCCGTGTGAAGGACACCACGGCGCTGGACAAGCATTCGCGCCGCTTGCTCGAACGCTTTCTTTGACCTTGTAAGGCGGAGTCAAGCCGGCTCCGTCCTGGGCTCGGACCTTGTCCCGCCAGCCGTAGGAGCCTGTCTGCGCTCCTCTGCAAGACCGTCAACATGCTCTGTCGGGAATGTGGGGCCGGCGGAGACCCCCTCTTGCGCATTCCTTGCGCACGGCCCGAGCCGCTTACTTTTCTGCCTGTTCCCCTGCAGCGGGCGATGACCTGCGGGCGCCCCGCCTTCTGACGGCGTGGTGCTGTTGCGACATTCGGCGTGCGCCCAGCGCGCTGTTCGGCCGATTCGGCCCATTCGGGGCACTGTTTGGCACCTTCATGGTCCCTGCCTGACGCTGAACCGTCCCAAAAAGCTGGCTTTTTATTGGGGAAAACCCTAAATTTCGCTCAATCGGTGAAAAAGACCTAAATTCACCCTCCTTTTTGCCGTAATGAATGTACGAAGAGGCCGAAAGACCCTCTGTACATTTTGTTCAACTACGGGCCAATGTCATGCAAATGCCACCTGTCGATCGATCGCCGTCCTGGCGTCCTCAGGGCGCTGATTTGTATTCCACTGGCGCCTCGGGTGCGCCTCCGGTGCGTCCCATCAACGCTCCCAACCCGGTCGAGTCTATGGACCGGCTGGGTGAGGGGGCGATCGTGCGCGAGCCGGACAAACCCTCGGCGCCCGAGGCGCCCAACCGGGACTGGACGGCGGTAAAAAAGAAAGACACCGTCGAAGAGCCGCCGGAGCCTCCCAAAGAGCCGATCTACAAGCAGCTGCTGGAGTTCATCCAGTCGATGTGGCGCGCCAGCGGCAGTGCGGTAGAGGTAGCGCAGGACGTCAACAAGATGACCTTGCAGGAGCGCCTGGCCCAGCAGGCCAAGAACGAGCCGCTGACCTACACCGACCCCAAGGTCAAGCGCACCGGTGGCGCCTGAGCAGCTGGCGCTGCCGGGCTGCCTGCCCTGAAGGCGGCCCATTGCGTGCTTTGGCGAGCCCGGTGCAGTGCAGCGAAGCCACTGCGCAGCGTCAAACTGTGACGTACAGGCGCTGCATTCAGTGGGTGCACGGTGCCGTGTGCACGGAAGCTGTGGGTACTGCCTCGATGCGCCAGGTATTATTTGCTATTAATTAGATAGCTGGCAGCGCATATTGCACTAGCGCTCCAAGTCGATTGGACTGATTTTTTGGGCTTTGCCGCTTGGCAAAGTGCAATCAGCGTTCCTCACGGACGGGTTTCTGGCGCAGGGAGCGGCGCAGCCGGTGCCGCCGACGTCGCAGCCGCTTGTGCCGCTGCCCGCTGGCGATCACGCTCGGCGCGGTACTTGGCGGCGAAGGCACGGACTTCGGCATACGACACAAAGCCATCGCCATCCGTGTCGGCCTCGTCAAAGGCTGCCGCCAGGCGCGGGAACAGCTTTACCTCAGAGCGGCTGAGCTTGCCGTCTCCGTTGAAGTCCAGCATCTTGAATTCACGTTGTGCCTTCAGCTCGCCCGGGCTCACTGCCGCTGCGGGCTCTGTGGCGGCGTGTGTCTCCGCTGGAGGGGCCGGTGCTGGTGGGGGCGTTTGTGCCAGGGCTGCACAGGCTGCCAACAGGGCCACCGTCGCCAGGACCGGCCTTTGCAACCCCATGAACGCCAGGGATGTGCGAATGCGCAAAGTGTTCTCCTTCGAAGTCTCAACGGCCATGGTGGCACATGGGGGGCGAGGGCGGTGGTTTGCAACCGGGGCTTTGCAGGCTTTCACCGGGCGTTGCAAGTCTTTGCAGAACTTTTCCCAAGGGCTGGGTGCAGGGTGGCACAGCGCGCCAGCCTGCAGCCGAGGCTCCTGCGGGTCAGTTCCCAGCGACCCGCGCCGGATTCGAGATGCCGCTGTTCACATGGCCCGCAGGCACGTGGCGCGCTGCCGAGGTGACGTGGCCGGTCTGGTCGTCAAAGAAGAAATCGGGCTCGAACTCGCGCAGAAACTCGCCCTTGGGCAGGCCGCCCAGGAACATGGCTTCGTCCACTGCAATGTTCCAGTCCATCAGGGTGCGGATGGCGCGCTCGTGCGCGGGGGCGCTGCGGGCGGTGACGAGTGCGGTGCGGATGCGCATGCCGGTGCCACCGGCTTCGCCCGCAGACTGCAGGCGGTGCAAGGCGGCCAGCAGGGGTTTGAACGGGCCGTCGGGCAGGGGCTGTGCGGCCTTGTCGGTCTCGTGCTGCTGGAAGGCGGCCAGCCCCTCCGCCTGGTACACGCGCTCGGCCTCATCGGAGAACAACACGGCGTCGCCGTCAAAGGCAATCCGCACTTCGTTGGGGTTGGAGTCGCCCGCCTGCACCGACTCCGTCACCACCCGCGCTGCCGGGTAGCCCAGGTGCAAGGCCTCGCGCACGTCCGCCTCGTTGGCGGACAGGAAAAGGTGTGCACCCAGTGGCCGCAGGTAGCGAAACGGGTCGCGCCCTTGCGTGAACACGCCGCGCTGGATGGTGGGCAGCCCATGGGCATGGCACGAGCGGAACACGCGCATGCCGCTCACCGGGTCATTGCGCGACAGCAGCACCACCTCCACACGCTGGTGCTCGGAGGTATTGAACGCGAGCAGCTTGCGCACCAGTGAAAACGCCACGCCCGGCGCAGCAGGTACGTCGAGCCGCTGGCGCTGCATGTCCACGTAGGCGCGGTCGTTGTCCTTTTCGAAGACGCGGTTCTCTTCCTCAAAATTGAACAGCGCGCGCGAGGAGATCGCCACCACCAGTTTGTCGTCCAGGGTCACCGCCATACGTTAGAGCGTGTTATGCACTTTTACGTGCCCGCGAAAGCCGGAGAAAGGCCCGGCAACTAGGCGCAGGCCGCGCGGCGGTATGAATACCGCAAGTGGCCTGCAACAACGTGGCCGGGCCTTTCCCCGGCTTTCCCATAGGGTCGGGCCCACAGGCAGGCGCTCGCGGCGTTGCAGCACTTGCCAAGGCGCTTGCCTTGGCGGCGCGCTGCGCCTTGCGATCACCAGCCTGTGGGCCCGACGCGGGTGCGTAAAAGTGCATAACACGCTCTACTTCACAAACTGGTTGAGTTGGATGATGGGCAGCAGCACGGCCAGCACGATCAGCATCACGATGCCGCCCATGCCCACGATGAGCAGCGGCTCCAGAATGGTGGCGAGCGCCATGGCGCGGCGTTGCACTTCGGTCGAGAGCTGGCGCGCGGCGCGCTGCAGCATCACGGGCAGTTGTCCGGTCTGTTCGCCCAGGCGTGCAAACATCGACAGCAGGCCCGGAAAGCGTTTCTTTTGGGCTAGGGCCGAGGCCAGCGGGGCACCCTCGCGCACCAGAACCAGGGCGTCGAGCGCGTCGGCCCGCAGCGCGCGGTTGTTCAGCGTTTCAGCAGCCGCCTGCAAGGCCTTCAGGATCGGCACCCCAGCGCCTGCCAGCATGGCCAGCGTACCTGCGAACCGTGCTGCGTTGTAGCCGCGCGCCAGCTTACCCACCAGGGGCAGATTGAGCCAGGCAGCATCGAATTTCTCGCGAATATGGCCGATGGTGAGCGCCCACTTTGCCCCAAGTGCTATCAAAACTGAAGCGATCAGCATCACCCAGCCATAGTTGCGCACAAAGGCGCTGAGGCCCAGCATGGCCACCGTCAGGAACGGCAGCGCGCGCTTGGTGCCTGCAAAAACGCTGGCCACCTGCGGCACCACATAGCCCACCAGGAACAGCACGATCACGATGGCCACCAGGGTCACGATGGCCGGGTACAGCGCGGCGCCCACCAGCTTGGCCTTGAGCGCCTGGCGCTCTTCCAGGTCGTCGGCCAGGCGCTCCAGCACCAGGCCCAGGTTGCCGCTGTGTTCGCCCGCGCCGATCACGGCGCAGTAGATGTCAGAGAACTCGCGCGGGTGTTGCGACAGCGCGCGGGCAAAGGTGGCGCCCGCGTTGACCTCGGCGCGCAGCGCGGCGACCAGGTGGCGCTGGCGCTCATCGTCGGCTTCTTCGGACAGCGCGGTCAGCGCGCGCTCCAGCGGCAGCCCCGACGACACCAGCCCGGCGATCTGCCGGGTCCAGATGGCCAGCCCCGTCGCGCTGAACACGGGCCGTGTGAAGAGGCGCTGGCCCAGGCTGGCGGACCGGCCGTCCAGCGTTTGGCCCGTCTGCACCATTTCCACTGCCAGCGGCACCAGCGCCTGGGCCCGCAGCAGGCTGCGCGCGGCCTTGGCGGTGTCGGCCTCCAGGAGGCCTTTGCGGGTCTGGCCTTGGGCGTCCAGGGCTTCAAAGGAAAAAGCAGGCATGCAAATGCGGGCGTGGGTGGTGGGGCGTGGGCGTGGAAATCACGCAGTCCTGCAACGGGCAAACATCCGTCGCAGGACCGGCAGCCCCTGATGGTAGCCGCTACCCAAGGCCCATTGCCTCCACCCCGCTTCCATGCCCGGGGCATGACACAGGTCAAGGCGCTGACGCATTGCGCGCGCAGAATGAAAAGTGATCTGTGGCATCGGGTTGCAGGCGTTTTGAACGAACAAGGGGTCTTTCATGCTGAAGAACAAGGTGGCATTGGTAACGGGCGCATCGTCGGGCATCGGTCGCGCCATTGCGCAGGTGTGGGCGCGCGAAGGTGCCAAGGTGGTGGTGTCGGACGTGAATGTGCAGGCGGGCGAGGAAACCGCCGCGCTGGTGCGCTCCGCCGGGGGCGACGCGATCTTTGTGGCGGCCGACGTGGGCAAGCCCGAGGATTGCGATGCGCTGGTACAGCGCACCGTCGCCCACTACGGCCGCCTGGACGTGGCCTGCAACAACGCGGGCATTGGTGGCCCACAGGCGCCGACGGCCGACTACCCGCTGGACGGCTGGGCGCAGGTCATCAACATCAACCTGTCGGGCGTGTTCTACGGCATGAAGTACCAGATCGCCGCGATGCTGAAGAACGGCGGCGGCTCGATCATCAACATGGCGTCCATCCTGGGCTCGGTGGGCTTTGCCACGGCGCCCGCCTACACGGCGGCCAAGCACGGCGTGGTGGGGTTGACCAAGGCGGCGGCCATCGAATACAGCGCGCACGGCGTGCGCATCAATGCGGTGGGCCCAGCGTTTATCCACACGCCCATGATCAGCGGGCTGGAGCAGGACGCCGGCATCAACGCCATGCTGGTCGGAGCCCACCCCATCGGCCGCCTGGGCCAGCCCGAAGAGGTGGCTGAATTGGTGACCTGGCTGGCGTCCAGCAAGGCGTCGTTTGTGACCGGGGCGTATTACCCCGTCGATGGGGGCTATCTGGCGCGCTGACGCGCGAACAAACGACGGGCGCTCAGGCCGTCACGGCGGCCTGGCCCAGCGTGGCGTGCGCCTTGGCAGCAATGTCCAGCGAGCGCAAGCGCAGCGCAGGGTCGTACACGTCGCTCACCAGCATCAGCTCGTCGGCGCCTGTGGCCTCTATCAGGCGCGCCAGCCCCGCACGCACCGTGTCCGGCCCGCCAATCACGGCTGCAGCCAGAAAGTCGCCAATCGCTGCACGCTCTTGCGGTTGCAGGCGCGCAGCGTAGCCCTCGATGGGCGGCAGCAGGCGCCGGCGGTCGCCCGTCAAAATGCCCAGCACGCGCTGGTAGGTGCTACTGGCCAGGTAGTCGGCCTCTTCGTCCGTCGGGGCCGCGATCAGTGGCACGCCAATGGCCACGTGGGGCTTGGGCCAGGCAGCGGAGGGGCGGTACAGATTGCGGTACAGGTCAATCGCCTGGTGCAGCATGCGCGGCGCAAAGTGCGAGGCAAAGGCATACGGCAGACCCCGCTCGGCCGCCAGCTGGGCCGAAAACAGGCTGGAGCCCAGCAGCCAGATCGGCACATTGGTGCCCGCGCCGGGCATGGCAATCAGGCGCTGGCCGGGTTCGGCAGGGGCCAGCAGGCGCTGCAGTTCGGCCACGTCGCGCGGAAAGTCTTCTTCGGTCTCCACCCGGTTGCGGCGCAGCGCACGCATGGTGGTGGGGTCGGTGCCGGGCGCGCGGCCCAGGCCCAGGTCGATGCGGCCGGGGTACAGCTCGGCCAGCGTGCCAAAGGCCTCGGCCACCACCAGCGGGGCATGGTTGGGCAGCATCACGCCGCCGGACCCCACGCGGATGCGCGAGGTGCCACCGGCAATGTGGCCCACCAGCACAGCGGTGGCGGAGCTGGCAATGCCCGCCATGTTGTGGTGCTCGGCCAGCCAGTAGCGGGCAAAGCCCAGTTTTTCGGCATGCTGGGCGGTGCGCAGCGCAATCTGCAGCGCATCGGCCACGGTGCCGCCTTCGCGGACGGCCACCAGATCAAGCATGGACAGGGCAGGGCGGCGGGGAGTAGAGGTCATGCCCAGATTGTCCGGCGCGCGCGGCTTTTGCGCAGGCGGTGGGCGTAGAGCTGGCAGTGGCAGCAGGGTTGCCTGCGCCGATTTTTACCAGAGGGTCATTTTTTGGTAGCCAAAACGGCGGAGGCACCACAGAATGTTTCAAGACATTTCCGCGCTGGCTGCCATCCTGCGCTGCGCGGACCAGTCGTGCAAAAGGGATGACGCATGGGTTTTTTCAGCCGCTTGTTCAAGATCCGGGAGCAGGACCCCACCAGCCCCGAGACCACCTGGGCCATGGAAGACAACGGCAGCGAACTGGTGCTGGACGCTGAATACGCGGCCACGCTGATGACCGAGATCGATATCGATGCCGCCATCGCCAGCCACGAGCGCTGGCGCCTGCAGCTGCAGGACATGGTCAACGGCCGCTCCGACGAGGTCATGCGGCCCGAGCGCATCTGTCAGGACGACCGCTGCGACCTGGGTCGCTGGCTCTACGGCACAGGCCGGGTGCGTCTGGGGCACTACCCCGCGTTCGACATGCTGGTGGCGCGGCACAAGTACTTTCACCAGCAGGCGGCCGATGTAGTGACGGCCTTCCAGTCGGGCGACCAGCCCAAGGCGGCACAGCTGCTCAACGGCAGCTGCCGCCACGCGTCCAACCAGGTGCTGCTGCTGCTCAAGGAACTCAAGCGCGGGTTGGGGCGCTGAGACGCGTCGCTCCGGCGGGCGAATTCTTCTGCCAAGCCAGTCGGCCGTTTGAGGCGTTCACTTTCTATCGCTGGGCGTCAGGCCTTGTGGTGGCGAGGTGTCGTCAACCCTGTTGTGGATTGGCGGCCCGCGCCGAGCATCGGCACACAGCTCTTACATCTGCAGACAGGACCCACCCCCGGAAACAGGAGGTGGCGTCGCTATATTCCGGCGCACTTGAGAACCATTGCTTGCACAAGGTTGCTCAATAAAACATCCATACCTAAAGCAACGACCACAAAGAGAGAGGGAATTCGATGGACCGCCGCCAATTACTGACGCTGGTGACCCTGGCATCCGGCGTGAGTGCCGTATCGCCCGTCTGGGCGCAGTTTGACCTGGGCAAGATGCTGGACGCCGGCAAGGACCTGGCCAAATCCGAGTCGCTGACCGATGACGAAGTCAAGGCCGCCTTCGACCAGATGGCCGCCGAGAGCGATCGCCAGAACCGTATCGCCCCCGCAGGCAACCCGTATGCCACCCGCCTGAACAAACTCACGGCGGGCCTGGGCACGTATGACGGCCTGAAGATGAACTTCAAGGTCTACCTCACCCCCGACATCAACGCCTTTGCCATGGCCAACGGCACCATCCGTGTGTATTCGGGCCTGATGGACAAGTTCACCGATGACGAAGTGCGCTACGTCATCGGTCATGAAATCGGCCACGTCAAAAAGGGCCACAGCAAGGCCCGCATCCAGGCTGCCCTGCGCACCAGCGCCCTGCGCAACGCCGTGTCGTCCAGCAACAGCCGCGCCGGCGCCATCGCCAACTCGCAACTGGGCGATCTGTTTGAAAAAGTGGTGCGCGCCCAGCACTCGCAAAGCAACGAGCGCGAGGCCGACGACTACGCCATGGGCTTTATGAAAGCCAAGCGCTACCAGCCTGGCGCCTGCGTGAGCGCACTGGAAAAGCTGGCCGCGATGTCGGGCGGTGATTCGAGCAGCTTTCTGTCCACCCACCCCTCGCCAAAAGAGCGGGCGGAGCGGATGAAGACGCAGTTGGCTTGATCTATGAATAAAGGCGACGTCGAGATTTCTGCTCCTGTTGGAGCGTTGGCTGCTAACAAACCAAGTGACGTCAAACTGATTCAGAGCCTATTGAAGAGCCACGCAGTTGAGTTTTCGGGTTCTCGGTCATTCGGTATTAACGGTGTTTTTACATCAAGTCTCGTTGATGCGATTAAGGCATTTCAAACCGCTGGATCGATTCCTTATGTTACCCATGGTCGAGTAGAACCTCGGAGTCTCACATTACGCAGTTTAAATATGAGGCCTGAAGTATTTGGCTATCAGCAGAAAATCAAAATAAACGAAGTGATGGTGTTTGATGTACAGGATCAGGCTGTAGAGGTGTTCATTTTTGATGCCATGATGCTTAGTCCAGGATCTCAGTGGGGTCACGCTGCAGTAGATATTGATGATGTGATTTATACGCGAGCGCATTCACAATATTCATCCATTGCGAGGGGCAAGTATTTGCAGAATAATAGCTTTATTCGTGATTTTACTGGGTTGGTGCTTAAGGTTTCCTCGCGCGAGAAAAAAATCATGAAGCAAGAGTTCGAACGAAGAATCGCTGAACAGAAGCCGTACGACATTATTTCAAATAGCTGCTCTACAAATGTGGCTGAAGTTTTGGAGTCGATTGGGGTTCTTGCGCACGACCCTAGATTTCAGGTCAATCCGATATCGTCTAATGGTGTGACGCCGAAAGAATTACTGATTGTGGTATCTAGGTCTAATCGATTAATTGAGCGAATAAATTACAGCAAAGTAAAAAGTCAATGAAAATATTGTTGGTGTTTTTTGTTTGCATGTTATTGTCAGGTTGTTGGAGTTCTCCAGAGGGCCGTTGGGAAGCGGTTGAGCGCGTGGAGGTTTATAGGAATGATGATAGTTTCAAGGTTGTGTTTTATATTTCCCCTGGTGAGGTCTGTAGCATATCGCCGCGGTGGGAGATAAATAAGGCCGCTGCTTATAAAAAAGTCGTGTGTGAAAAGGGTGTTGGTTGGATTATGGATGATAGATTTTTTAAGAAAATTAATTAATCTTGGAATTGGAATTGGAATTGGAATTGGAATTGGAATTGGAATTGGAATTGGAATTTGAGGGATTGCGGTAAGGTCTGTGGTGGGGTGTAATTTCCGTTTTTGGGTGGCAGTGAGGCTAAATGATGTTGAGAATTTTGAAATACTCAACGCGCCCTTTGTCTGTCCCTATTCTGGATGAATTTTTGGTCATCATCCATGGGATTGGTAGCGTTATTTGTTTTATAAAATTCTGATTAGTTGCCATGGCTGTCGCCGTTATTCGGAGGAAACATAGTTATGCGTGAGGCAGACTGCTGGGGCCGGAAAACGCCATGGCGTAACGCTAGTTTTGGTGCTTTATGCTTGGTATTTACTGCTATTGCTGCGCCTATCGCAGTTGCTGCAAATATTCCTGACATCGATCGGGTGCCGGTAGAGCTGGAACCTTGGAGTGAAGAGATGAAGGACGGCATGGCACGTGCCTTGCGGATGACGCCCCATGCGTTTGTGGTCGTGCACACCCGTGTTGCCATCGAGCCTGTCATCGACGAGCGCACAGGGGCTAGTTTGCTGCATGGAGAAATGCCCTCAATAACAGAGGAGCGTCACATCTATGAGGCTCGGGTGCTAGAGACGCTGCGCGGCCGCACTATGCGGCGTATCCGCTACGAAGTAATTGTGGACAGCGGCGATAGCGCGGCTTTGTCCTCAAGGCCAGAAATTGTGATGTTGTGTCGAGGGGCGCGCGGTTTCTATGGGGCCGGCGTGGGTACGTCGTTCAGGGCCTCCCGTGATTCGGTAGTGCTTGCGCGGACTTTGGCAAAAGACTTGGCTACAAAGCTCACAGACAAGTTTGGCTATTGCGATTGATGTGTGGACGCGGCGGGTGCCAAAAAGCCCTTCGAGGTCCATGCATGAGCTTGGCCCAGGGCCGATTTCTTTGTTCAATAACTCCGCCCATCCTTGTACATCGCATGCTGCCGCCGGTTCAGCGTGGCGGCTTCACCCAGGCGGCCCATGGCGGACCCGGCGTGTGCATGGGTGATGGCCATGCCCAGGCCGTCGGCTGCGTCCGTGCCCGGCAGGCCTGGCAGCTGCAACAGCCGCCGCACCATTTCCTGCACCTGGCTTTTGGCGGCTCGGCCGTGGCCGACCACGGCTTTTTTCATCTGCAGCGCGGTGTATTCGGCCACGGGCAGATTGCTGGCCACCAGGGCGGTGATGGCGGCGCCCCGCGCCTGTCCCAGCAGCAGCGTGGACTGGGGATTGACGTTGACGAACACGATCTCGACCGAGGCCACATCGGGCTGGTAGCGGGCTGCGACCTCGGTGATGCCGTCGAACAGGATCTTCAGGCGCCCGGGCAAATCGCCCAGCGCGAGGGTGGTGGTGCGGATGGTGCCGCTGGCCACGTAGCTGAGCTTGTGGCCGTCCATGTCCACCACGCCGAAGCCGGTGGTCTGCAGGCCGGGGTCAATACCAAGGATGCGCATTTGCTCTCGTTTTTATAGCTATTGGGGCAATGGGAACTAGCGCTATCGGCCGATTCTTCTACAAACCGAAGTACCAGCGTGCCGAATGGAAGAACACGGGCGCTGCAAAACACAGCGCATCCACCCGGTCGAGCAGGCCCCCGGCACCGGTGACGGACATGCCCTGCATGCCCCAGCTGGTGATGCCGCGGTCGCGTTTGAGTGCTTTCATCACCAAGTGCCCCAGGCTGCCCGCCACGCAGGCCAGCAGCGCCATGCCCAGCGCCTGGCCGGGTTTGAAGGGGGTGATGAAGGTCAGCAGACCGCCTGCCAGGCCCCCGGCGGCCACGCCAGCCAGCCAGCTGGTCCACTGAAAGCTCTGGCTCACTTGCGGCGCCACCGGTTTGTGCGGAAAGCGCCGCCCGAGCAGGTGCTGCACCAGCATGCAGGTCTGCACCACAAACACCAGAAAGAACACCAGAAACGCGCCCTTGTCGCGGTAGCCCGGGAAGTCGAGCAGCAGCAGCGCGGGCACGTGGCTCATGCCGTACACACAGACCATGATGCCCCACTGCAGCTTGGCATTGCGCTCCAGAAACCGCTGGGGGTCGTTGGCCAGTGCGCTCACCACGGGCAGCGCCAGAAACACGTACACCGGGATGAACACGGTGAACAGGTCGAAGTGCTTGCTGCCCACCAGCCAGAACTGCAAGGGCAGCACCACGAAGAACGCCAGCACCAGGCTGCGGTGGTCGCCCCGGCGCGTTGGCGACAGGGTGATGAACTCGCGCAGCGCAAAAAAGCCCACGATGGCAAACAGCACCGTGGCCACCGTTTCGCCCAGCACCCAGCCGATCCAGAACACCGTGGCCATGACCCAGGAGGTCTTGAGCAGCCCCCAGAAGCGCTTGGCTTCCAGGGCCCGGGCTTCGGCTGCAGGGTCGTCGCTGGCGTGCTCGCGCAGATTGCGCACGAAGGCCCACACGGTGACGATGGACAGGATGCCGAACACGACCAGGAACAAGGCCCCGATCTGCTGGGTGGCGGTGAGGTTGCGCAAGAATTGGTTCATGTCAGCGCGCACTCCGGGGCGCAGCATTCGGCAAGGTCAGGGGCTTCGGACGGGTCATGCTCAGACTTCCCGCAGTGCGATGACGGCGCGGCGCGCGCGGTCGAGGAACGGGCGGCGCTCTTCACCCGCTTCGAGCTGGATGGGCGTGCCAAAGGTCACCGAACACAGGATGGGCACCGGCACTACCTCGCCCTTGGGCATCACGCGCTGCACGTTGTTGATCCATGCGGGCACCAGCACCACCTGCGGAAACATCTGTGCCAGCTTGAACAGGCCGGATTTGAACGACTGGGGCTCGTCGCCGTGGCCGCGCGTGCCTTCCGGGAAGATCACGATGGAGTCGCCGCTCTCGAGCGCGCGCACCAGCGGGGCCAGCGGGTCGGACTCTGGCAGGGCGGAACGCAACTCCTCGGGGGTTGGCGCGCGCGGCGGGGCTTCGGGTGATGGGTCTGGGCCACCTGCGGCGGCCGTGTCTGTATCGCTCGGTGTGGCTGGTGCCCCAGTGGGCTCGGCCGCCACCGGCGCAACCGGCCGCGCGGGCGTGGCCTGGCGGTCCACATACACGGCGTTGAACACGGCGGTGGTGATCCACTGCCGGAACGGCGTCTTCGTCCAGTAATCCTTGGCAGCGATGGGCCGCGTGATGCCGCGCAGCTCTTCGGGCAGCGCCGCCCAGATCAGCACCATGTCGGCATGGCTCTGGTGGTTGGCAAAGTAGATACGCTGCTCGGCCTTGGGCGGGCAGCCATACCAGCGGGCCTGGGAGCCGGTGAGAAACCGCACAATCCCCAGCAGAAGGAAACTCATCAACTTGGCAAGCATGGCGGGGATGATACGGGCGCCGGGCCAGCATGCCAGGCAAGGACCTGGGCAGCGCTACACCCAGATGCGATAGGCCCAGAAAGCTTCGTCCCCATAGATGCCGTCATACAGCGCCTGCGGTGCATAGCCCGTGATGCGGCGCGTGACGCGGCACAGGTGCGACTGGTCCGAGAACCCGGCGCCCGCTGCGACATCCGCCCATCTGACGCTGCCTTGGGATGCATCGGCCGCGATGGTGTCGAAGAACGCCTGCTCGGCCTTGCCAAAGCCGCGCAGCTCACGCAGGGGCAGCCCGGCCCAGCGCTTGATGCGCCGCTCCAGCTGGCGCAGGCTGCGGCCGGGGGCCGACAGGGCGGCGCGCTGCGCCAGGTGCGCGGCCCAGTCGCCGTAGCGCTGTGTGGGCAATGCCTGGGCGGGGCGGCAGGCTTGCCAGCGGGGCTCCAGGAAGTCCTCCAGGTGCTGCAGGCGGGCCGCGTTGTCGGGCAGGTTTTGCACCGTTTCGCACAGCGCCAGCCAGTCGGGCGGCAACAGGGATTGCGCGTCGACCATGCGGTCGGTCAGGGCGCCGGGGTCCACGCCGGTGAGCTGGTGCAGCGCGTCGGGCATGAACATCACCATCATGGCGTGCGTGGGCCCTGCGCAGTAGCTGGAAGTGGGGCGCGTCTGCGGGCCGGCCAGCACCCAGCGGCCGGGGTAGGCCTCGCGCGGGCTGTGCTGCGTGGGCATGGTGTCGGGGCGCTCGGCCACCAGTGCCTCGCTGCGGCCTTCAAACCACCAGCTCAGGCTGCACAAGGGGGATGCGGGGAAGCGGTTGATGCGCTGCGCATCGCTGAGCGCATGGCCCACCGTGCTACGCGCCATCGCCGCGTGCAGGCAGGCCGTGAGGCTCGCACGCGGCAGCCACAGTTCGCCCGAGGGGATCAACCCGGCAGGGTGCCGGGGGGAAAGGGGGGCCAAGCTTGCCATGGGGCGCGAGTGTAGGCGACGGGGGCTGTCGCAATCGTTCAATACCGACTCGTCGCTGCGCTGCAGTATGTGGGGCATGAACTCGCCCACAGCCACCACGTCCTCTGTTACTTCTCCCACTCATCCCCCCACGCCTGCAACGCCACGCGGCCCGCGAACCCGTTGGTGGGGCCTGCCGCTGCTGCGCGCCATGCGGGCCGACTACCTGGGCTTTGTCACTCAACTGCAGCGCGAGCATGGCGACCTCACCCGCATGCGACTAGGGTATGAAGATGCGTGGGACCTGATGCACCCCGACCTCGTGCGCGAGGCACTCGTCACCCATGCCGACCAGCTCATCCGCTGGGAGCGTGGCATTGCGGTGTTTGAAGAAGTGTTTGGCCAGAGCGTGCTGGTGACCGAAGGCGACACCTGGCAGCGCCAGCGCCGCATGCTGATGCCCGCCTTCACTCCCAAGCGGGTGGCAGGCTACGCACAATTGATGACCGATGCCGCCCGCAGCGCGCTCGACGCTGCCGTGCCTCCGGGCCAGGCCGGCGCCCAGGTGGCAGTGGATGCGCTCTGGACCGATGTGGCCATGGATGTGATCCTGCGCACGCTGTTCAGCACCTCGGCGCAGGCCGATGCGCGCGAGGCCGCCTGGGCCACGCAGACGCTGTCGGAAGCCGCCTTCCGCGAAATGTTCATGCCCTTCACGCTGCCCGACTGGCTGCCCCTGCCGGGCAAGGCGGCCAAGCGGCGGGCTATCCGGTCGTTGAAGGGGCTGGTGTGGCGCCACATCCATGCCCGCCAGGCCGAGGTGCCCCCGCCCGATGCCCCTGCGCGCACGGACCTGCTGCAGATGCTGCTGGCCCTGCGCGACGAGCAAACCGGCGAGGCCTTGTCGGCACAGGAGGTGTTTGACCAGTGCATCGTCAGCTTCCAGGCCGGGCACGAAACCAGCGCCACCACGCTGCTGTGGTGGACCCTGCTCATGGCCCAACACCCCGAGGCCGCGCAGCGTGCCCAGGCTGAGGTTGATGCCGTGCTGCAGGGCGGCACCCCCGGCCCCGAGCATCTAGCCCAACTGCCCTGGCTGGGCGCCACGCTCAAAGAGGCGCTGCGCCTGTACCCCCCCATCGCCGCGCTGATGAGCCGCCGCACCACCGCGCCCATCACGCTGGGCGGCGTGCCGGTCCCCCAGGGCGCCATGCTGCGCATCACCCCTTGGGTGCTGCACCGCGATGCGCGCTGGTTTGCCGAGCCGGACCGTTTTGTGCCTGAGCGGTTTCTGGACGGCGCTCCGTCCATTCCTCGGGGCGCGTGGATTCCGTTCGGCCTGGGCCCACGCGTGTGCATTGGGCAGCACTTTGCGATGCTGGAGATGACGCTGCTGGCGGCCATGCTGCTGCAGCGGTACACGGTGCGGTTGCCAACCGGGGGCGCGGTGGGGGCGCCAAGGCTGCAGGTGACGCTGAGGCCGGACGGGGCGTCTGCGCTGTGGCTGCAGCGGCGTGAGGTGGCGCAGGGGCGCTGAGCTCGGATCCGGCGTATCGGTTCCGATGGCCGCTTGACGCTGCCCATACGCCCCAGAAGGGGGCTCGGCCCCCGTGTTAGCGAGCCTGACGCCGGCGCATAACCCAGGCCGTTATTGCCAAGCCCATCGACAGCAGTGCCATGCCCCATTCAGACAATGTGGGGATGCCGGCGGCCCCTGTCACCACGAAGGGGCCAGTCCCCACGACAGACGAGCCATTGACCAGGCCGCCGGCGTTGAAGATGGATCCGGCGGTTGCACCACCGGCACCGCCTGCAAAAGTGGCACCGCCGGAGCCACCCCCTCCGCCAACGCCTCCTACCGCACTGGCACCCAACGTGGTGACGTTGATGGTGACCAGCGTACCTGCACGCACAAAGATGTCTGGGCCGACCGCCGCGCCGCCGCCGCCGCCGCGCTTGGCCGTGCCGCCGCTGATGCCGGCGCCCAGGCTGCCACCTGCTGCGGTGGTGGTCACTGAGCCCGATCCTGAGCCACCGCCGCCGCCGCCGGCACCACCAGCACCGCCAGCAACGGAGGAGCCGGTGCCGCCGCCGCCACCACCAAAGCCACCGACAGCGACTGTACCAATCGCAACAGCGCCACTTCCCCCGCCGAAGCCGCCGGCACCTGAATTAACTCCATTTGTCCCGCTGGTGGCGCCGCCGCCTGCATTGGTGGCATACCCGGCGCCTGCAACACCTCCGGCTTGAGGGCCCACACCAGCAACGTACGAACCACCTGCGCCGCCACCGCCGGCGCCACCGGCACCGCCAGTATTGCTGTTGTTCACATCGGCGCCTGCACTGGTGACACCGCCACCGCCGGGGCCGGCGCCGTTCGCGGTGCTGGTGCCGCCTGGGAAGGCCAGGCCGCCGCCTCCGCCGCCGGCCCAGGCGTTGTTGCCGGCGCTACCGCCGGCGCCACCCACGACGCTGTTGTTGGCAAAGGCCACGTCGTTCACCGTGACATTGGCACCCGCGTTGTTGATAAACAGACCGGCCCCTGCGCCCAGGCCGCCACCCCCACCGCCGCCGGCGCTGCCGCCGTTGTTGCCGCCGGCACCCCCGGTTGCCGTGGCGTTCTGGATCCGCAAATGGGTTAGCGTGACGGTACCGGTGTCCACAAAAAAGACGCGGTAGGCACCCGCACCGTCGATGACGATGCGGCCCAAGGTGCCGCCATCGATGGTCAGGTTGGTGGTGATGGGGGGCAAAGGCCCGCTCAGGGTAATGGTGCAGGGCGGGGCGCCGCAGCTGAAGTTGATGGTGTCGCCGCTGGCCGCTGCCAGGATGGCGCTACGCAGGTCGCCCGCGTTGCCGACGCCATTGCCGGCAAGGCCGCCAGAGGCTCCATCGGTGAAGTTCGTGACGGTCAAGGTGGCCGCATGCGACATGGATGCCGCTGTCAGCAACGCAGCAAGGACGGTCATCTTATAAGGCGTGGATAGGCGCGAGTTCCAGCGTTGGCGGGTATGCATCATCAGGGCAGGGCTTGTTGTTTGTGAAGGTGTAACGTTTTGTGCCGGTTTGGAGTTTAAGGCACGCGCTGTGACGGATCCCGGACGGCATCTCGCGGTCGTCCTTTTTCATTGGCTCCTCTGATGGTGCTACGCCAGGAGCACTTCGTTCCATACCTTCCGCCCGCCGGAAGCGGGGTGCAGTCCCGGTGGCACAGCTCTCGACGGCGGAACAAGCCTGTGCCGGGTTGGGTACGGGGCGGCGCCCTCAGGGCAGCTCTGCGCCGCCCATGCGTCCCAGGATCGTGCGCGTGCGCCCCGCCAGATACGCCGACCCCGGCGTTTTCTCAAACCGCTTGGGCGCAGGCAGCATCACGGCCAGGCGCGCGGCTTCGGCGGTGCCCAGGCGGCTGGCGCTCTTGCGGAAGTAGTGCTGCGCGGCCGCCTCGGCGCCGAACACGCCTTCGCCCCATTCCACGTTGTTGAGGTAGATCTCCAGGATGCGCTGCTTGGAGAGCAACTGCTCCAGCGCCAGTGTGAGAACAAACTCCTGCCCCTTGCGCAGCAGCGTGCGTTCGCCCGACAGCAGCAGGTTCTTGGCCAGCTGCTGGGTGATGGTGGAGCCACCCCGGATCTTGGGCGCACGCACCGGGCGCTCGGGGGCACGGGCCTGCGCCTTGCTGGCCAGGGCTTCGGCCTTGGCGTTGCGCTCCCAGGCTTTTTCGATGGCGTTCCAGTCCACGCCGTCGTGGTTCACAAAACCATCGTCTTCCGAGGCGATGACGGCACGCTTGAGGTGGTCAGAGATGTCGGCGTACGGAACCCATTGCTGGCGCCAGGGCACATGGCCTTTGCTGGCCAGCAGCGTCCAGGCTTCGGACCGCTGAAAGGTTGTGGACTCGGGGTTGATGGCTGCCATGGCGGCAATGCGCAGCACAAAGAACAGCTGCAACGCCACGAAGGCGATCACCAGCAGTCCCAGCCAGCGCAGCACGGCTTTCATCGGGGCGTCCTCGGGGCTCAGGCCGCCATGGATTGCTGCATTTCGCGCAGCACCTGGGCCGAAGGCGGGCGCACACCGCGCCACAGCAAGAAGGCTTCAGCGGCCTGTTCCACCAGCATGCCCAGGCCGTCACGGGGCTCCGCACCGTGCTGGCGCGCCCAGTCGAGGAAGCCTTGCGCTGCGGGGCCGTACATCATGTCGTAGGCCAGAGCGCCCGGGCGCAGCACGCTGGCGGGGACCGGCACACCGCCGCCAGAGAGGCTGCTGGCCGTGGCGTTGATGATTACATCGAAATGGGCCGATAGCGCTCGTGGGTCTTGCGCTGACAGCTCTGCTTTTTGTAGCGCCGCCAGGGCGCTGTGCGACTGCACCAGCGCCTGCGCCTTGGCCAGGGTGCGGTTGGCCACGGTGATGTGGCGGGCCCCCGCCAGCAACAGCGGGCCCAACACGCCTGCGGCGGCGCCCCCGGCGCCCACCAGCAGCACATCGCGCCCGGCCAGCGACACGCCCGCGTTGCGCGTGATGTCGGCTACCAGGCCCAGGCCATCGGTGTTGTCAGCGTAGATGCTGCCGTCGGCGCGGAAGGTGAGGGTGTTCGCCGCACCCGCCAGTTGCACGCGCTCGCTGCATTCGGTGGCCAGGCCCGGCGCTTCGGTCTTGAAGGGCACGGTGACGTTGCAGCCGCGCCCGCCCTCAGCGGCAAACGCGCGCACGCCCTGGGCAAAACCGTCCATGGGCACCAGGCGGCGTTCGTAGGCAATGTGTTCGCCGGTCAGCTCGGCAAAACGGGCGTGGATGGCAGGCGAGCGGCTGTGGGCCACGGGGTTGCCCATCACGCAGTACAGGTCGGCAGGGGAGGCGGGGGATGTCATGGAGTGGCTAGGGCTGCGTGGGGCTGGCGGTACGGGCGGCCTTGCGGTGTGTTCTGTGGGGCGGGTGGGTGGGCTCGGAGGCCTGCTTGGCACGCCTCGTTGCTACCCCCCGCCGGGCAGTTACTTCACCACGGTTTCCAGGGTCTGGTCGCGGGTGAACTTGAAGCGCGCCACCATGGCGATCTGGTCGGCCTTCTTGCGCATCTCGGCATCAAAGGCGCCAAACGGGCCTGCGGCGCGGGCAATGGCTTCGGCGCGGCGGTCCAGGGTGCTGTTGCCCGAGCCTTGCACGATCTCGGTGCCCAGCACACGGCCGTCGTGGTTGACGGTGACGATCATCGTCAGCTCGCCATAGAGCTTGCGGCCGCCTTGTTCGGGGAAGTTCTCGGTGCCCTTGTCTTCCACCTTGCGGCGCAGCGCGTCGTAGTAGATGGCATAGGCCTCTTCGCGGGTGGCGGGGCTGATGTAGCGCTTCTTGGGGCGCGAGTTTTCTTCGTTGATGCGCTTTTCGATCTCGGCCAGCAGCTTGACGAGCTGGCGGCGCTTTTCCTGCTCGCTGGCCTGTTCGGCGCTCTGGCTGGCCTGGCGCGGATCGGGCACGGGCATGGTGGCCAGTTGCTTGCGCAGCTGGGCCAGCAGCTGGGCTTGCTGCTCCTGCATCGCGTCCATCTTGCGCTGGGCCTCTTCGTAGTCGTCACCCACCGTGGTCAGCGCGGTGTACGGCAGGGGGCTGGTGGCCCGGCCCTTCTCTGCATCGCCACCACCAGCCAGGTTGGCTTGGGCAATCGCCTGGGCCTTGTCGGGGCGCTCGTTGGACTTGGCGTTGACCAGGATGACTTCGAGTGGCGTGTCCTGGAACACGCGGTTGAAGCCCTCGGGGTCGATGAAGCGCACCGAGATGAGCGCAGCATGCACGGCGATGGAGACGCCCAGCGCCAGCTGCAGCGTGCTGAAGGTGCGGAGGAAGGCAGGGAGTTTCATCGCCAGCAATTATCAGGGGGCTGTACGAGGCTCAGGCGGCCGGTGCTGCCGCGGCAGCATCGGCAGGGGCCTCGTTCACATCCACCGCAATCGCAATCGGGCCGGCCACGGTGTCGTCGTCCTCGGCATCATCCACGGGGCCATCGTCGCTGGTGTCTGCGGGGTCGTCCAGGCGCTCGATCACGGTGCCGTGGATGTCCAGGGTGATCTCATCCACCTCGCC
Source organism: Acidovorax sp. 99 (assembly GCF_003096455.1). Lineage (NCBI taxonomy): Bacteria > Pseudomonadati > Pseudomonadota > Betaproteobacteria > Burkholderiales > Comamonadaceae > Acidovorax > Acidovorax sp. 99. Next base: position 1,176,870 of record NZ_QEKU01000001.1, on the reverse strand, counting down.
CAGCTTGACCTTGAGGCGCGCGCCGCGCGGCAGGTTCTGCGCGCCCAGCACGGGGAAGACCAGCGGAATGTCGTCCGCGCGGACGAGGAAGCTGCCGCCCGGGCCTTCCTTGAAGACAGTAGCGTTCAGCTCGGTGATGCCGTTCTGCTCCACGTACTTCAGCGTCCAGAAGCGTTCCATGCCCGCCTGGTAGCCGTTGTAGGCGCTGTAGGCCGCGTCAAAACTGCTGATGATGGAGAACAGGTCGGCGTCCTTGGGCTTGAACGGCGCGGCCAGCGCAGCGGTCTTGCCGTGGCGGGCGCAGGCAATGATCTGCCACTGGTTGACCAGGTCGGTGTAGCGGCGCAGGGGCGACGTGGCCCACGAATACGCTTTGACGCCGATGCCCGCGTGCGGCAGCGCCTTGGTGCCCATGCGCACCTTCACGCCCGGCGCCATGCTGGCCTGGCTGCGGTAGATGCCAGGCACGCCCAGCTCGGCCATCCAGCTGCCCCAGGTGCTGTTGGCCACGATCATGGCCTCGGCCACGATCAGATCGAGCGGCGCGCCGCGCTGGCGCACGCTGATCTGCACCTGCTCGTCGCCCGTGGGCTCGGCGCCGTTGTTGCCGACCAGGCGGAAGTTGTAGTCCGGCCGGTTGAAGTTCTCGGGCTTGCCGCGCACGACTTCGCGGCGGGCCTTGAGGTCCTTGGCGAGGCGGTGCAAAAACGATAGCTGCGGGCGCAATTCGGACAAGCGCTGCGGGTCACTTTGGTGCTCAAACGCCGGGTTGGTGAGCCATTCTTCCGTCACCACGCTGTCGAGCTGGTCGTGGCGCAGGTTGGCGGCCACATGCACGCGCTCCAGCTTGGTCTCGGAGCCTTTGAACTCCAGCGTCGCTTCGTCGATGGTCACGTACAGCGACACGGCCGGGTTGGCGCGGCCTTCGTCCAGCGTGTAGGTCTGCACCACGTCGTCGGGCAGCATGGTGATCTTGTAGCCCGGCATGTACACGGTGGACAGGCGGGCACGGCCGAGCTGGTCGATGGCGCTGCCCGGGTGGATGGCCAGGCCGGGCGCGGCGATGTGGATGCCCAGCACCACGGTGCCGGTGCCCAGGCCTTGTACCGACAGCGCATCGTCGATTTCGGTGGTCTGCGAATCGTCGATGGAGTACGCCTGGGCGGACGACAGCGGCAGCTCGTCGGCAATGACGGGCGCCGTGAGCGCGGGAAAGCCCGTGCCCTTGGGGAAGTTCTCGAACAGAAAGCGCTTCCAGTGGAACTGGTAGGCGGAGTCGATGGCACCCGCCTTTTGCAGCAGGTCGAGCGGCGCGGTGTGCGTGGCACGGCTGGCCTCGACCACGGCCTTGTATTCGGGCGCGTTCTTATCGGGCTTGAACAATATCTTGTAGAGCTGGTCGCGGATGGGCTGCGGGCATTCGCCCCGGCCCAGCTGCGCGGCCCACTCGTCGATCTGCGCGAGGACGGCCTTTTTCTTCTCGATGGCGGCCAGGGCCTGCTGCAGGATCTCGGCCGAGGCCTTCTTGAAGCGGCCTTTGCCCGCGCGGCGGAAGTAGTGCGGTGCGTCGTACAGGCGGAACAGGGCGCCGGCCTGCTGGACCAGGGTAGCGTTCTCGGAGAAGTAGTCCCGCGCCAGGTCGGCAAAGCCGAATTCGTCTTCGGGAGCGAATTCCCAGGCCAGGTCCAGCTCGATGGTCTCGGCCACGGCCTGGGCCTGGGCGATGAGTTCTGCCGGGGCGGGTTTTTCGAACTTCAGGAGGATGTGGGCGGCCTTGACCTTGACCCGTTTGCCCGAGTCCAGCTCCACTTGGGCAGAGGTATCGGCTTCGGACAGGATACGGCCGGCGAGAAATTTGCCGGCTTCTTCAAACAATGCGTGCATGGCGGCGATTGTCCCATGGGCTCACACAGAACTAATTCTAGTGAGACACCAGCAGCGAACCTCTATGATGCTTACTACCTCGCCAGCGCCGTACCAGCGTTGAATCCTTTCTGAGTGATTTTCATGCTTTTTGACGCCGTTGCTGCGCCCATTTTCTTGCTGGCCCTGACGCTGCCTTTTGTTTTTGGGTACACCCAGCCACCCATATCTAACTTCTGGCCACTAACGGTTTCCTGGGCATGCGGGGTTCTGGTGCTGTTACTTTGCCTGGCGCGTCGCGGACACGCTCGCTATCGCTCAAAGCGAGAGCAACCGGCGTGCGAGGCAGGCGGTCTGAATGGGCATGTGTTTATAGCTACACAACTCGCTGAAGGGCTATTGCTTGCCGCCCTATTGAGCTGCGTTATCGGCTTGGCACAGTATTTTGGGGGTGACTTAGGGTTGGCGCCTTGGCTGCAGGCATCCACCCCCGGTCAAGCAATTGGCAATCTACGCCAACGTAATCAACAGGCGACGCTAATAAGTCTTGGTGCTTGGGCGTTGTTATGGATATTGGCTCAGATTCAAGTGCGGCTAGAGACCAGAGAAAAGGCAGTTATGGTGCAGCAGGCACTGCTAGGCGGAGGGCGGCCCTGGCCCGCGTGGTTGGTGGGCATCTTGTTGGCGTGGGGAATAGCATTACTGGCGATTGGGGGCGCTGCCACTACATCTCGTACAGGGGCGGCGCAGTGGATCCTGATAATGATGTTGCTGGTTCTTTGGCGCGCCAGTTGTGGCCGTGCGGCTCTGGGTCTGTCGCTGGCTGGAGTCCTGCTATACGCAATGGCTGCTTGGCTGCTACCGCATCTGCTGCTCAACTGGACCGGGTTTACCGCCGACGGTTTGTTCTCGCGAATACTAGGAGAAGGCGAAGGCTGCACAAGCCGCAGCGTTCTGTGGCAGAACGTGCTTTATCTGATAGCAAAAAAGCCATGGTTGGGTTGGGGCTGGGGTGAGTTGGATTACGCGCACTACGTCACCCTGTTTCCAGGAGACCGATTTTGCGTGCTGCTCGATAACGCCCACAATTTGCCTTTGCATCTAGCTGTTGAGTTGGGCTTGCCTGTGGCGGTGTTGGTTTGCACGGCGTTGGGCGTTTGGTTGGTGCGTGCAAAGCCTTGGCGTGAAACAGATCCAGTACGCCAGCTCGCTTGGGGAATTCTTGCCATTGTTGGCTTGCACAGCATGCTGGAATTCCCGCTTTGGTATGGGCCGTTTCAGTTGGTCTCCGTTCTTGCTATGGCCTTGTTGTGGAGAGGCGCGTTGCCGCGATGGGCTGTTTCCCCTGCAGCCAAGATTGTAGGGATGGGGGCGTTGGTCGGTGTCGTGGTAGCCGGCGGAGTGGTCGCGTTGGACTACTACCGGGTCAGCATGCTCTACCGTCCGGTGATGTTGCGACCAGCGGCTTATCGTGAGGATACGGTAGCGAAAGTGTCTGACACCGTTTTTTTCACGGATCAAGTCGATTTTTCGCTACTGTCTACTACCCCTTTAACGAAGGACAGGGCTCCTCAGATTCATGTCATAGCTACTGCGCTGCTGCACTTCTCCCCGGAACCTCGTGTCATCGAAGCAGTAATCGAAAGCTCGTTGTTGATGGGGAATGACGACGAGGCCGCGTTTCACATGAAGCGCTACCGAATCGCATATCCAGCAGAATATGCGCGGTGGAGGAATGCTGCCGAAGTGGCGCCACGGGTTCCGTGACCCCGTCGCCCCCGCCAAAGCAACACAGTTATCGGTTTACCCTAGATCCAAGAACGCTGTCACCAGTTGCAGGTAGTCCCCATAGTTGCCCAGCGCGTGGTCGCCTCCCTCCAGTACCACCTGCTTGGCCTGCGGGTAGCGCCCCACCATCTCGCGCCAGTCCAGCACTTCGTCGCCCTTGGCAACGATGGCCAGTTCAGGGGCTGCGGGCGAGCGATCCCGCATGTCCAGGGCCTGCAACTCGTCGATGTACTCCGGCAGAAAATAAAACCGCTCGTTCGGGTCGTGCCAGGTGGTTTGCTCGCCGATGTAGCGGGCCAGGTCGCGTGCCGGGTCCACGGCGGGGTTGAGCATCACGCTGTGGCAACCCGCGTGCTGCGCCACCCAGCTGGCATAGAAGCCGCCCAGCGAAGAGCCGATCACGGCCATGGACGGCCGGGGCCAATCGGCAATGCCCTGCGCCACCAGCGCCATGGCGGCCCGCGGCGATGGCGGCAACTGGGGGCACCAGAAGGTCACGGAGGGGTGGTGAGCTGCCATGTAGGCCGCAGTCTGGCGGGCCTTGGACGACGAGGGGGACGAGCGAAAACCGTGCAGGTACAGCAGGTGGGTGGTGGTCATGAGACAGAAAGTGATCGGGGCAGGGGAATCACTGCTTTAACCGGGCTGGCGCAGGCATAAGATGTGCGTACCGGGGCGCCACACCGTGCGGCGCCTGGTTTTGCTACCCGCACCATGACCGATTTTGCCCCGCTTTCCACTGCCAGACGATGGGCGCTCGGATCAGGCGACAAGCCGCCTGCGTCGCTGGGGCGGTTTGAACTCAAGAAGCAGCTGGGCCGGGGCGCTCAGGCCACCGTGTGGCTGGCGCTGGACCCCCGTCTGCAGCGCGAAGTGGCCATCAAACTCATGCGCCCCATGCAGGACCAGGACCCTTCCGTGCTGGAGCAGTGGCTGCGCGAGGCGCGCCATGTGGGGCGCCTGGCCCACCCCTACATCGTGCCGGTGTTCGAGGCCGACGTGCAGGGCTTGCAGCCCTACATCGTGTTTGAGTACGTGCCAGGCCACACGCTGGCCGAACACCTGGCCCAGCAGGGGCGCTGTACGCCGCATGACGCCGTGGCACTTTTGGTGGATGTACTTGATGGCTTGCATGCCGCCCACCAGGCGGGCATCGTGCACCGCGATCTCAAGCCGTCCAACATCATGATCGATGCGCACCGGCACGCCCGGGTGATGGACTTTGGCATGGCGGCCCCCGTGCAGGCCGCGCCGGACGCCCAGTTGGCCAGCGGCACGCCCGCCTACATGGCACCGGAGGCGGCGGCGGGCGCTGCGCCCACCCCGGGGATGGACGTGTATTCCGCCGCGTTGGTGCTCATCGAGATGCTGACGGGGCGCCCCCTCATCCACCAAAAAGACACCTGGCAGGCGCTGTACCGCATTGCCAACGAAAACCTGGCGCTGCCCGCCGACCTGGGGCCGGGCGTGGACGACGGCCTGCGCGCCATCCTGCAGCGGGCCATGGCACGCGATCCCGCGCAGCGCTACGCCACGGCGGCGGACTTTCGGGATGCGCTGCGCGCCTGGGCAGCTCCGGCCAGTGCGCCATCGGCCGCGAGCAACGCCACGCTGGACTTTTTGCTGCGGCGCATGCGCCACAAGAGCGACTTCCCGGCCTTGTCGGATTCTGTGGCCCGCATCCAGCGGGTGGCCAATTCGGAAGACGACAGCATCAGCGACCTGACCCACGAGATCCTGAAAGACGTGGCGCTCACCAACAAGCTGCTGCGTCTGGTCAATAGCGTGCATTACGCCCACGCCAGCCGAGGCACCATCAGCACCGTGTCGCGCGCCGTGAGCCTGGTGGGCTTCAATGCGGTGCGCAACATGGCGCTGAGCCTGGTGTTGCTGGACCACATGCAGGACAAGGCCCATGCCAGCCAGATGCGCGAGGAATTTTTGCGCGCCATGATGGCGGGCTCGGTCGCGGCGGAGTTGTGCAGTACGAGCCAGGCGGCCGAAGAGGCCTTCATCGGCGCGATGTTCCAGAACCTGGGGCGCATGCTGTGCGAGTTCTACTTTCCCGAAGAGGCGCGGCAGGTGCGCAGCCTGGTGGCCTCGGGGCGCATGGAGGGCGGGGAAGAGGCTGCGTCGGTACAGGTGCTGGGCCTGGGGTTTGAGGATCTGGGGGTGGGCGTGGCGCGCGTCTGGGGTCTGCCCGAAAGCCTGCAGCGCTGCATGCGCAAGCCGCTGGGCTCACCCATGCAGCGCGCGCCCGAGCAGGGGGTGGAGCGCCTGCGCTGGGCGGCCATGGCGGCCAACGAGGTCGCCAGCGCCTTGCTGTTTTGCGAACCTGCTCAGCTGGAGGGGCAGCTGGGCCAAGTGGGCACGCGCTACGCACGCACGCTGGCGCTGTCGGCTGAGGCCATTGCCGAAGCCACCCTGCGTGCGCGCCACAAGCTGGTGGCACTGGCCGAGGCGCTGGACCTGCGCGTGGCGCCGGACACACCAGCCGCCCGCCTGCTCAAGCTGCCGTCGGCTGCGGGTGCGTCTGTGGCCCCCGATGACGCGCTGGGCGCCCACGAGTTGCGCGTGAACGAAACCCAGCCCCTGCCTGCCGTGCTGGAGTCCCAGGCCGGAGGGGCGGTGTCGGTGGCGCAGGTCAATGAGGTGCTGGCGGCAGGCATTCAGGACATCACCAACGCCATGGTCGAGAGTTTTCAGCTCAACGATGTACTGCGCATGATCCTGGAGACCATGTTCCGCGCGCTGGGTTTCCGGCGCATGGTGTTTTGCCTGCGCGAGGCCCGCACCGACATGTTGACCGGCCGCTTTGGCCTGGGGGAGGGCAGCGAGGTGGCCGTGCGGGCCCTGAAGGTACCCCTCAAGGCCCAGGGCGACCTGTTTGCCGCCGTGTGCCTGCGCGGTGCAGACACCCTGATCAACGACGCCACCGAGCCCCGCATGCAGGCGCGGCTGCCCGAGTGGTACCGCAAGGGCGTCAATGCACCGTCGTTCCTGCTGCTGCCGCTGCAAATCAAGGGGCAGCCCTTTGCCCTCATCTATGCCGATCAGGCCACACCGGGGGGCATTGTGGTGGACGACAAGGCCTTGGGCCTTCTGCGCACCCTGCGCAACCAGGCCGTGATGGCCTTCCGGCAGGCAGGGTAGTGCCGCTGTTGGCGATCTCTCTGCCGGGGCGTTGGCTGCTCTGAAGCCATCCCCCCGATAATCGGGGAATGGCCGTCGTTTTTGAAAAGCCCACGCTCGTCCAGCGTCTGGCGCCCCTGTTCCGGGGCTTTGACCTCCCTCTCCTGTTGCTGGTGCTGATGCTGGCCAGCGCGGGGTTGCTGGCCATGTATTCGTCGGGTTATGACCACGGCACGCGGTTTGTGGACCACGGGCGCAACATGCTGATTGCAGGAGCCATCCTGTTCATGGTGGCCCAGGTGCCCCCCCAGAAAATCATGGCTTGCGCCGTGCCGCTGTACCTGACCGGGGTGGCCCTGCTGGTGGCGGTGGCGCTGTTTGGCATCACCAAAAAAGGGGCCACGCGCTGGATCAACGTGGGTATCGTGATCCAGCCCAGCGAAATCCTCAAGATCGCCATGCCACTGATGCTGGCTTGGTGGTTCCAGAAGCGCGAGGGCACGCTGCGTCCCTTGGACTTTGCGGCGGCGGGCCTGCTGCTGGCGGTTCCGGTGGGCCTGGTCATGAAGCAGCCCGACCTCGGTACCTCGCTGCTGGTGCTGGCTGCGGGGCTCTCGGTGATCTTTTTTGCGGGCCTGTCCTGGAAGCTGATCCTGCCCCCGGTCCTGATTGGCGGTGTGGGCATTGCCACCCTGGTGCTGCTGGGCGACCAGCTGTGCGCGGATGGCGTGCGATGGGTGGTGCTGCACGACTACCAGCAGCAGCGCATCTGCACCTTGCTGGACCCCACCCGCGACCCGCTGGGCAAGGGCTTTCACATCATCCAGGGCATGATCGCCATCGGCTCGGGCGGCCTGTGGGGCAAGGGCTTCATGGCGGGCACGCAGACCCACCTGGAGTTCATCCCCGAGCGCACCACCGACTTCATTTTTGCCGCCTATTCGGAAGAGTTTGGCCTGGCGGGCAACTTGTTCCTGCTGGTGTGTTTTCTGCTGCTGGTCTGGCGGGGGCTGGCCATTGCCGCAGGCGCCACCACCTTGTTTGGCCGCCTCATGGGGGGCGCGGTATCTATGATCTTTTTCACCTATGCCTTTGTGAACATGGGCATGGTGAGTGGCATCCTTCCGGTGGTGGGCGTCCCCTTGCCCTTCATCAGCTATGGCGGCACCGCCATGGTGACGCTGGGGCTGGCACTGGGCATCCTGATGTCGGTGGCACGATCCCAGAAGCAGGAAACCAAGGATCCTCTTCCTGCAGCACTGTAGGGCCTTGCGCCCACGGTTGCCTGTGGCACGCCGTCAGGGTACAAACCCGCTGACCAACCCTGCTTTGGTTCATGGAGGCAATGTCTATGGCGGCGAAGTTCGAGCTCAAGAAGTCGAAAAACGACAAGTTTGTCTTCAACCTGCTGGCCGCCAACGGTCAGGTCATCCTGACCAGCGAGATGTACGAGTCTCGAGCCAGCGCGCTGGGTGGTATCGAGGCGGTGCGCAAGAACGCTCCGAACGATGGCCGTTTTGGCAGGCTCAGTGCCAAGAACGGAGCGCCATATTTCACCTTGAAGGCTGCCAATGGCCAGGTGATTGGCCAAAGCCAGATGTACTCCGGTGCCAAGGCCCGGGACGCGGGCATCGAGTCGGTGCAGGCCCATGCGGCCGAGGCCGGCCTGGATGACCAGACCGCCGCGTAAGGCGGCGGGGCGGCGCTGACGGGGCGCCAGGGTCAAATAGGGACATGTGGGCTCCACACGGGCAGGGGCTGGTCAGGCGCCTAAAATGCTTCGATGACTTTCCGCTCCACCACTGCCGCGCCCCAGCGTGCGGCCACCAGCCAGCGCATTGATGTTGCCCGTGAACTGCTGCTGACCCCCTTTGGCCTGGACGAAGGCCACCTCGCCCGCGCACTGGCCGAGATCCGCACCCACCAGGTGGACGATGCGGACCTGTACTTCCAGTACACCCGCAGTGAAGGCTGGAGCCTGGAAGAGGGCATCGTCAAGACAGGCTCCTTCAGCATCGACCAGGGCGTGGGGGTGCGTGCTGTCAGTGGCGAAAAGACGGCCTTTGCCTATTCGGACGACATCTCCGAGGCATCGCTGCTGGACGCAGCGCGCACCGTACGGTCTATTTCGTCTATAGCGAACGCAGGCAAAGTGCGGGTAGCTCCTAAAAAGGTAGCATCCAGCCGCAGCCTGTACCCGGGCGTGGACCCGATCGCCTCGCTGGACAGCACGGCCAAGGTGGCGCTGCTGGAGCGGCTGGAGCAGCGCGCCCGGGCCAAGGACCCGCGCGTGGCGCAGGTGATGGCGGGGCTGGCCAGTGAATACGACGTGGTGCTGGTGGCGCGCGCCGATGGCACCCTGGCGGCCGATGTGCGCCCGCTCGTGCGGCTGTCGGTCACGGTGATTGCCGAGCAGAACGGCCGACGTGAGATGGGCTCTGCTGGCGGCGGTGGCCGTTTTGGCCTCGCCTATTTCGACGACGAGCAGATGGGTAAGTACGTTGACGAGGCCGTGAATGCGGCCCTGGTCAATCTGGAATCGCGTCCCGCTCCAGCGGGGGAGATGACCGTGGTGCTGGGCTCAGGCTGGCCGGGCATCTTGCTGCACGAGGCCATCGGCCACGGACTGGAGGGCGACTTCAACCGCAAGGGCTCCAGTGCGTTCAGTGGCCGCATTGGCCAGCGCGTGGCTGCCAAGGGTGTCACTGTGCTGGACGACGGCACCATTGCCGACCGCCGAGGTTCGCTGAACGTGGATGACGAAGGCCATGCCAGCCAGCGCAATGTGCTGATCGAGGATGGCATCTTGAAGGGCTACATCCAGGATTCGCTGAACGCACGCCTGATGGGTGTGGCACCCACCGGCAACGGCCGCCGCGAGAGCTATGCCCACATCCCCATGCCGCGCATGACCAACACCTACATGCTGGGCGGCGACAAGGACCCGCAAGAGATCATCGCCAGCATCAAGAAGGGCCTGTACGCCAGCAACTTCGGCGGCGGGCAGGTGGACATCACCTCGGGCAAGTTCGTGTTCTCGGCCAGCGAAGCGTACTGGGTGGAAAACGGCAAGATCCAGTACCCCGTCAAGGGCGCCACCATCATCGGCAGCGGCCCTGAGTCGCTCAAGAAGGTGACCATGATCGGTAACGACATGCGCCTCGACAGCGGCGTGGGTACCTGCGGCAAGGAAGGCCAGAGCGTGCCGGTGGGCGTGGGGCAACCCACGCTGCGCATCGAAGGTCTGACGGTGGGCGGTACGGCCTGAGGGTTGCGTTGGCAGCCTGCCGGCAGACCTGGGGTGATGCGTGACTTCGCGTTTTCACCCGCTTTTCGGGGCTTGTACTGCGCGTCGGCCAGCGCACAATGGGTGACACCATGCCTGCCACGCGCCCCAGTCAATTGCTGACGCTCCAGTCGTTTGGAGACATCAGCCGCTTTTTGCGCGAGGGCGTTGCCGACGAGGACTCGCGCCAGCTGCGTGACAGCCTTGGTGCGTTGTCCTCGCAGATCGACGAGGCAGTTCGCATCCGCCGCACCAGTACGGACACCACCGAGATCACGCGCCGTGTGGTGACCTTGTCGCACAGCGCGCGTGAACACCAGCTGTTTTTGACTGGCCTGGGCTCAGCGTGGCACGCGCTGTACGAGTTTGGCGCCTACCAGCGTGCACTGCGGGAGCTGCGCAACGCCATTGCAGACTGGCAACTGATGCTGGAGCGGCGCAGCACTAAGGAAAGCGAAAGCTTTGACCAGTTCGAGCTGCTGGCCTGGCGGACCCTGGGCGAAGCGCTGCTGCTCATCGACATGTACGAGCACCAGAGCAATCCTGCGAGCGACTTGCAAGACGTGCAGCCGCCGCGCAAGCCCTCGGCATTGCAGCGCTTGCGTGCATGGTTTCGGGGGGGGCGCCGGTGAATCGCTCTGGTCTGGCGCTTTTGGGGCGAGTGGATGTCGTGCATTTGCAACATGCCGAGGGTGCTGAACTGCCGCACTCCTGTGCTACATTGCTTCCCATGCAAGTTCGCAGCGCGTTTTATTTTTGGTTTTTTATCTCGGTCCCCGGCGGATGAGAGGAAAACGCGCAAGCACACACAACCTCCCCATACCAACCGCCGACGCTGCAAAGCCCGGCGGTTTTTGTTTTTCAGCCCTCCCGTTTTTCCATCCACTCCAACCGACTCCACGAGGAAGCAACCATGACGGCCACAACCAATCCCACCAGCGATGCCTGGTACCGCAGCGTCGAAAAAACCAGCCAGACCGACGACGAACGTATCAAGGACATCACCGTGTTGCCTCCTCCCGAGCATCTGATCCGCTTCTTCCCGATCGGCGGCACGCCGGTCGAGACGCTGATCACCCAGACCCGCAAGAACATTCACAACATCATGGCGGGCAAGGACGACCGCCTGCTGGTGGTGATTGGCCCTTGCTCTATCCACGATCCCGCCGCCGCTGTCGAGTACGCCCGCCGCCTGATGGCCGTGCGCACCCAGTACGCTGACACGCTCGAAATCGTGATGCGCGTGTACTTCGAAAAGCCACGCACCACCGTGGGCTGGAAGGGGCTCATCAATGACCCCTACCTCGACGAGAGCTACCGCATCGACGAAGGCCTTCGCATTGCGCGCCAGCTGCTCATCGAGATCAACCGCCTGGGCATGCCTGCCGGCAGCGAGTTCCTGGACGTGATTTCGCCCCAGTACATCGGCGACCTGATCAGCTGGGGCGCGATTGGCGCACGCACCACCGAAAGCCAGGTGCACCGCGAGCTGGCCTCCGGCATCTCGGCCCCCATCGGCTTCAAGAATGGCACGGACGGCAACATCCGCATCGCCACCGACGCCATCCAGTCGGCCAGCCGGGGCCACCACTTCCTGTCGGTGCACAAGAACGGCCAGGTCGCCATCGTGAACACCAAGGGCAACAAGGACTGCCACGTGATTTTGCGCGGCGGCAAGACGCCCAACTACGACGCTGCCAGTGTGGCCGCGGCTTGCAAAGACCTCGAAGCCGCCAAGCTGCCCGCCACATTGATGGTGGACTGCAGCCATGCCAATAGCAGCAAGCAGCACGAAAAGCAGCTGGACGTGGCTCGCGATGTGGCGGCTCAGGTGGCGGGCGGTTCGCGCAGCGTGTTCGGCCTGATGATCGAAAGCCACCTGACGGCAGGCGCCCAGAAGTTCACACCCGGCAAGGACGATCCTTCGGCACTCGAATACGGCAAGAGCATCACCGACGCCTGCTTGGGCTGGGACGCTTCGCTGCAGGCGCTGGCCGAGCTGTCGGACTCCGTCAAGGCGCGTCGCGCCCGCTGATCGTCAGACCTGTCGCAAGATCTAAACTTGGGCCTATCGCTGCACGCCAGGTGCAGCTGCTGGCTCGAGTCACCGCAAAAACGCAGAAAGGCGATCCATCATGCACAGCGAAGTGTCGGTCAAACTGGCCGCGAATCAGGAATACCGTTTTGATCTGGAGGGTGCTGAGCCCATGGCCCACGAGGCGGGGCGGCGCTGGCTCGACGACCAGTTCATCGCGCTGGACTGCGAGCCCTTGCGCGCCAGCGGCAAGGTGCTGCTGGCCGACAAGGTGCTGACCGTGGCACGCGCAGCCGGTGCGGCGCTGATGCAGGACCCAGTGTGGTCCCGCGACTTTGCGCGCGCCTCCAGTGCCGCGCTGGCCAAGCCTATCGTGCGCGTGGACGTGCCGGGCATGGCAGTCACATTTTGACCACCATTGGCTAGAAATCGGCTGCTAGCGCTAGTGGAATATGTGCTGGCAGCTATTATTTTTGTAGTGCTTGCAGCAGTTTGGCGTGGATGCCGCCAAAACCGCCATTGCTCATGCACACCACATGGTCGCCCGGGCGCGCGGCCTGGGTGACCAGGGCCACCAGCGTATCTATGTCCGGGGCCGTCTGGGCGCGCTGTCCGGGGCCGACGCCCAGTGGTGCCAGAGCCTGCGCGGCATCCCAGTCCAGCCCAGCTGTGTGGCAAAAGGCCAGGTCGGCCGGCTCCAGGGCCCAGGGCAATTGGCTTTTCATCGCGCCCAGTTTCATGGTGTTGCTGCGGGGCTCGAACACAGCGAGGATGCGGGCACCCGGGCCCAGGGTGCGGCGCAAGCCGTCCAGGGTGGTACGCAATGCGGTGGGATGGTGGGCAAAGTCGTCGTACACGGCCACGCCGCCCACTGTGCCGCGCAGCTCCATGCGCCGCTTGACGTTCTGAAAACTGCCCAACGCGGCTGCCGCCTGCTCGGGCGCCACGCCCACATGGTGGGCCGCTGCCATGGCTGCCAACGCATTGAGCTGGTTGTGCACGCCGGTCAGCGACCACTCCACGCGCGCCACGGTATGCCCCTGGTGCACCACATCAAAAGCCTGCGGGTCACCCACCGCGTGAAGGTCGCTGACTGCAGCACCAAAGCTGGTCACTTCGCTCCAGCAGCCGGTGTGCAGCACACGTGCCAGGCTTTCTTCCAGCCCATTGACCATCACGCGCCCCGACGGCGGCACGGTGCGCACCAGATGGTGGAACTGGCGTTCGATGGCCGCCAGGTCGTCAAAGATGTCCGCGTGGTCGAACTCCAGATTGTTCAACACAGCCGTCCGGGGCCGGTAGTGCACGAACTTGCTGCGTTTGTCGAAAAAGGCGGTGTCGTATTCGTCGGCCTCGATCACGAACAGCGGCGCGGCCCCGAGCGGCGCGGCGGCGGGGGCGGGGCGCTGTGCAGCGCCCAGGCGCGCGGACACGCCAAAGTTCAGCGGCACACCGCCGATCAGAAAGCCCGGCTGCTGCCCGGCCGATTCCAGAATCCACGCCAGCATCGAGGTGGTGGTGGTCTTGCCGTGCGTGCCGGCCACGGCCAGCACATGGCGACCCTGCAGCACATGCTCGGCCAGCCATTGGGGGCCGCTGGTGTAAGGCAGGCCTGCGTCCAGAATGGCTTCCATCAACGGAAACTTGGGGGAGCCGTCGGCCAACCGGGCGCGGCTGACCACATTGCCCACCACAAACATGTCGGGCTGAAGCGCGAGCTGGTCGGCGCCGAAGCCTTCGATCAGGTCGATGCCCAGCGCGCGGAGCTGGTCGCTCATGGGTGGGTAGACCCCGGCGTCGCAGCCCGTCACCTTGTGCCCTGCCTCGCGCGCCAAGGCCGCGAGGCCTCCCATGAACGTGCCGCAGATGCCCAGTATGTGTATATGCATGGGCGCTGATTCTAAAGCCGGGGTTCCGCGCACTGTTCAGAGCAAAAGTGGCAGCTGGCGCCTGTTCCATCTGCCTGAGTTGCTCTCAAAACAGTAGTCTTTCGGGGCAGCAGTTGTTGGGGTTGCCAGGGGTGCCTGAGGGGCATCGCCCGTGCTGTCATCGCTTCGCGCCACAATGCAGGGTCCTTAGTTGCCTCTGTCTGCCATGCACACACCTTTGAGCGAAGAAATCGCCCACACCACGGCCCGCCTGGTGGTGGAAGAAGGGCTGGAATGGGGCCCCGCCAAGCGCCGTGCGCTGCGGCAGATGGGTTTGCCGGCCCGTACCCCGCTGCCGGACAACGACTTGGTGGAAGAGGCTGTGCGCGAGTACATCCAGCTCTTCTGTGCTGACACCCAGCCGCGCGAGCTGCGGGCACTGCGCCAGCTGGCCCTGGTGTGGATGGAGCGCATGGCGGCTTTCCGGCCGCATCTGGCGGGTGCGGTGTGGCACGGAACGGCCACACGCCTGTCGGATATTTACTTGCAGTTGTTCTGCGATGACCCCAAATCGGCAGAGATCGCTCTGATCGATCATCATGTGGACTACGAACCCCGCACGGTCACTGGCTTCCACGGTGAATCGGTGGAGGCATTGAGTCTTGGCAGCAAATCGCCCGAACTCAACGAAATGATCGGCGTGCACCTGCTGATTTACGACCTTGACGACCTGCGGGGTGCGCTCCGGCCCGACACCAAGGGTCGAACCCCGCGTGGCGACATCACGGCAGTGCGCCGCTTGCTTCAAGAAAACACGACCCCATGACCCAGCCTGCTGAATCCCCCGAACCTGTGACTCCTGGCAACGTCGCGCCCAACGCCGCTCGCAGACGCTTTTTGTATGCCGGGGTGGCAGGTGCCGCCGCTTTGGGGGGCGCAGGCCTGGCATGGTGGAAGTTTCAGCCCCACGCCGTGGAGCAAGGGGCCGAGCAGGCGCTGTGGGATCTGGAGTTTGAAACACCTGCCGGGAGTACCTTGGCCATGAAGTCATTGGCAGGCAAGCCGTTGCTGCTCAATTTCTGGGCCACTTGGTGCCCGCCATGCGTGGAAGAGCTGCCCATGCTCAACGCCTTCTATCGCGAACAATCTGCCAAAGGCTGGCAAGTGCTGGGTTTGGCCATTGACCAGCCTTCAGCGGTTCGCAAATTTCTGACGCGTATCCCGCTGGATTTCCCTGTGGGACTGGCGGGACTGGGTGGCACGGATCTGGGCCGGTCGCTGGGCAACCTGACGGGAGGCCTGCCTTTCACCGTGGTCCTTGGTGGGGAGGGAAAGGTGCTGCATCGTAAAATGGGACAAGTGACCACCCAGGACTTGAAGCTTTGGGCAGGCATGGGCTGAGGGTTCGCGTCGAAAAGCAGCCCCCTTTCAGGCCTTCTGGGTGCGTCTTTCTCTCTGAGAGATGGCAATTCCCATGCCGAAGTTCATGAAAAATGGGTGTGGAAGACTGCGATAGGGTGAAATTGGAGTAAATTCGCGCCCTATTCAGTTTTATAGCCGTTGGAGCTTCCATGGATCTGCGAAAACTCAAAACCCTCATCGATCTCGTGTCCGAGTCGAACGTGTCCGAACTCGAAATTACCGAGGCCGAGGGCAAAGTCCGCATCGTCAAGAGCGGTGGTGCCGTGGTTCAGCAGTATGTGCCCGCCCCGGTTGCAGCTCCTGCCGCTGCGCCTGCTGCCGCGCCTGTGGCGGAATTGCCCGCGCCCCCTGCGGCCGCCGCACCCACCGGCCACATCGTCAAGTCGCCCATGGTGGGCACCTTCTACCGCTCGTCCAGCCCTGGCGCCAAGGCTTTTGTCGAGGTGGGCAGCCAGGTCAAGGAAGGCGAGACCATCTGCATCATCGAGGCCATGAAGATCCTCAACGAGATCGAGGCCGACAAGTCGGGCACCGTCACCCGCATCCTGGGCGAGAACGGCCAAGCCGTGGAATACGGACAGCCGCTGTTCGTCATCGAATAAGGCGCTCATGTTCAAGAAGATTCTTGTTGCGAATCGCGGAGAGATTGCTCTCCGTATCCAGCGCGCTTGCCATGAGCTGGGCGTGAAGGCCGTCATGGTCTATTCCGAGGCCGACCGCGACGCCAAGTATGTCAAGCTGGCCGAAGAGGCCGTTTGCATCGGCCCAGCGCCTTCGCCGCTGTCCTACCTCAACATGCCCGCCATCATCTCGGCGGCCGAAGTGACCGACGCCGAGGCCATTCACCCCGGCTATGGCTTCCTGTCCGAGAACGCCGACTTTGCCGAGCGCGTGGAAAAGAGTGGCTTTCAATTCATCGGCCCCACGCCAGAGTCGATCCGCATCATGGGCGACAAGGTGTCCGCCAAGCAGGCCATGATCCGCGCAGGCGTGCCCTGCGTGCCGGGTTCCGAGGGCGAGTTGCCCGACGATCCGGTGCAGATCCGCCGCATCGCCAAGGCAGTGGGCTACCCGGTGATCATCAAGGCCGCAGGCGGCGGCGGTGGCCGTGGCATGCGCGTGGTCCACACCGAGGCCGCACTGGTCAATGCCGTGCAGATGACCAAGGCCGAGGCGGGTGCCGCGTTTGGCAATCCTGCGGTGTACATGGAGAAGTTCCTCCAGAACCCACGCCACATCGAAATCCAGATCCTGGCCGACAAGCACCGCAACGCGGTGTACCTGGGCGAGCGCGACTGCTCCATGCAGCGCCGCCACCAGAAGGTGATCGAAGAGGCGCCGGCCCCTGGCATCCCCCGCAAGCTGATCGAAAAAATCGGCGAGCGCTGCGTGGCTGCCTGCAAGAAGATCGGCTACCGTGGTGCGGGCACGTTTGAGTTCCTGTATGAGAACGGCGAGTTCTACTTCATCGAGATGAACACCCGCGTGCAGGTGGAGCACCCTGTGACCGAATGGATCACGGGCGTGGACATCGTGAAGACGCAGATCATGGTGGCGGCCGGCGAGAAGCTGCCCTTCACCCAGCGCCAGATCGAGATCCGCGGCCACGCCATCGAGTGCCGGGTGAACGCGGAAGATCCGTACAAGTTCATCCCGTCGCCAGGGCGCATCACCACCTGGCATCCGCCAGGCGGCCCGGGCGTGCGCGTCGATTCGCACGCCTACACCAACTACTTCGTGCCGCCCAACTACGACTCGATGATCGGCAAGATCATCGTGCACGGCGACACGCGCGAGCAGGCGCTGGCCCGCATGCGCACTGCCCTGTCCGAGACGGTGATCGAAGGCATCAACACCAATGTGCCGCTGCACCGCGAGCTGATGGTGGACGCCAAGTTCATGGCGGGCGGCACCAACATCCACTACCTGGAAGAGTGGCTGTCGCAGCACAAACGCTGAGCTGGCACGCAGCAGGTCATTCACATGCTGGCTCCTGGCAACGGGTGCCAGCATTTCACTTTTTCTGAGAGATGCCTATGTTTGAGCTGAGTCTGATGTGCCCCGAGGACCGGATTGAAGCGGTCAGCGATGCGCTGGACGCGCTGGACGCGCTGTCCGTGTCGGTAGAAGACGCCGATGCCCAGACCGACGCTGAACAGGCGCTGTTTGGCGAGCCTGGCATGCCTCCGCCCAAGGATGGCTGGCAACGCAGCCGCGTGGTGGCCTTGTTCCCCTCCGAGGTGGCGGCCCGTGAAGCGCAGCAATTGCTAGTGGTGCAGGATTTTTTTGTGGGCTGCCAGGTGCTGGGTGTCACCCAGGTGCCCGAGCAGGACTGGGTGCGGCTGACGCAGTCGCAATTTGCGCCGGTGGACATCACCCCGGATTTCTGGATCGTGCCTACCTGGCATGAGTTGCCCGCCCAGGCAGTGCGGAGCATCCGGCTGGACCCCGGCTTGGCGTTTGGCACGGGCACCCACCCCACCACGCGCATGTGCCTGCGCTGGATTGCGCGCCATGGCGCAACGCAACCTGAGCAGGGCAACCTGCTGGGGCGGGTGCTGGACTACGGATGTGGCTCCGGCATCCTCGCCATCGGTGCCGCCAAGTTCGGTGCCACGGACATTGATGCGGTGGATATCGACCCGGCTGCCGTGGAGTCCACGGTGCAAAACGCCCAGGCCAATCAGGTCACGCTGAAAGCGGGCCTGCCCGACAAGGCGCAAGGCGAATACCAGACCGTGCTGGCCAATATCCTGGCCACTCCGTTGCGTGTATTGGCCCCACTGCTGTGCAGCTATGTGGCTGTGGGTGGGAATCTGGTTTTGGCAGGCATTCTGGAGCGCCAGGCGGATGAGCTCAAGGAGGCCTACGCGCCCTGGCTGCCGCTGGAAGTGGCGGATGCCGAAGACGGCTGGATCTTGATGACTGCGCGCCGCTGAAGGTGCGCGAGCGCTGTTCTGGCAGCCGTGGCATGGCCTCTACAATCGCTCGCTGATGAGCCAGATCACCCGCTGCCCGTCCTGCGCCACCACCTTCAAGGTTGTGGCGGACCAATTGCGCATCTCTGAAGGATGGGTGCGCTGCGGCCAATGCAAGGAGGTATTCGATGCCTCGGCCCATTTGCTGCCTGTGGCACCGGCTCCGCTGCTGCCCGATGTATCGCTCACGGACCTGCGCGCGCCCACTGCGCCCATAGCGCGCAAGCCGGATGCACTGGGAGCCTGGGGTGGAGGCAAGTCGCCCACCGGTACCCCGCCTGCCCCGCAGGATGTGGACAAGGCAGGCACTCCCGTCATCCGCAGTGCTTCAACCTCCGCCACCGAGGCTGCCGCAACCGCCGCCATCGACGCATTTCCCTATGGCATGGACAGTGATTTACCTGCTGCTCCGGTGCTCGATATTCCCAGTCCTGCGGTACCTGCTTTTCTTACTGCCGCGGCTCGCACGGAAGTCTCGTCGGATGTCTTTGGCAAGGAGGTCGCCGCGCCGTTTGCATGGAGAGCCCACAGTGCATCGCGGACTGCGACAGCGGTGGAGGCTGAGGCATCGCCATCCGTCACAGCGCCTGCTGATGCTCCAGAGCCGGTGGTGATACCGGACACGGCGCTCCGCTTGGATGATCACTCCCCTGCCGTTCATGTGGCCAGGCAAGAGCAGTCCGCCGTCACGATGCCATCCGACGCGGCGCAGGACGTCGCTGATGGACGTGGCAGTTTGTTTGGTGGAGCTGTGCCACCGGTTCCTGCGCCCCCCAGCCTGGCAGGCTATGAACTGCCGTTTGCCGAACTTCGCGATTCCGAGGTAGCGCTGAACGCAACCAGGGATGTGGATGCCACAGAGCAGCGCGCGAGTCACTCAGCAGAGCTTGCACAGTCTCCGGTAGCGCCTATTGCTCTCGCTCCGTCGTCCGATACCGGTGCTGGACTTTCAGGCGATGCTCAGAAATCTGAGCCTGCGTCGCCCGTTGCTGTGCCCACCCCGCCTGCGCCCGCGTTGCCTTCTGTGGACTTTGTGTCGAAGGAGGTTGCGCCAGAGGCTCCGGCGATGGAGTTGGTGAAGGACGATTCGCATGCCGCCATCCTGCAGGCGCGCCCCAGACCCGCTGTTGACGACGACGACGATGAGGCCGACAACCAGGCGTCAGACCCCGAGGTCAGCTTTGTGGTGGCTGCGCGCCGCAAGGCGTTTTGGCGCAAGCCGGTCGTGCGGATGGTTTTGTGGCTGGGGTTCATCGTCTCCTTGCTGGGGCTGGCTTTGCAGATTGCGGTGCAGGAGCGTGACCGCATTGCAGCCCTGGATGTGCGTACCCGGCCCTGGTTGGTGAAACTGTGCGAGCCCTTGCGCTGCGAACTTGCCCCTGTGCGCCAGATTGCCGATGTGGTCATCGACAGTTCTTCTTTCAACAAAGCCCGGGGTGACAGTTACCAGTTAGCGCTGACGATGAAGAGCACCGCCACCATTCCACTGGCCATGCCTGCGGTGGAGCTGACCCTTACCGATGCGCAGGATCAGGCCGTATTGCGGCGGGTTCTGCTGCCTACCGACATGGCGGCTCCAGCGGAGCTGCCCGCGAAAGGTGAGTGGGGCACCTCGGTGTCTGTGCTCGTGACCACAGGCGGTGCGCGCGTGGCGGGCTACCGGCTGCTTGCGTTCTATCCCTGATTTTTCTCCCAACAACTTACCGAGTTTCACTATCTATGGCTGCCCTCATTTGTGGTTCCCTGGCGTTCGACACCATCATGACTTTCGAGGGGCGTTTTGCGGAGCAGATCCTGCCGGATCAGCTCCATATCCTGAATGTGTCCTTCCTTGTCCCGTCGTTGCGCCGCGACTTCGGGGGGTGTGCTGGCAACATTGCTTACAGCCTCAAGCTGCTCGGTGGCGAGCCGCTGCCCATGGCCATGTTGGGCAGTGACGGTGCTGACTATCTGCAGCGACTGCAGTCGCTGGGTATCAGCGCCCGACACGTCGGGCAGGTGCAGGACACCTACACCGCGCAGGCGATGATCATGACGGACCGTGACAACAACCAGATCACGGCTTTCCATCCTGGCGCCATGATGCAGGCCCATGCCAATCGAATTGGTGCAGACAACAGTGTCAGCGTGGGGATCATCGCGCCGGACGGGCGTGACGCGATGCTGGAGCATGCGGCCCAGTTCGTGGCGGCGGGTATCCCGTTTGTGTTCGATCCAGGTCAGGGCTTGCCCATGTTCAATGGGCAGGAGCTGGCGCAGTTCATCGACCAGGCCACCTGGGTCACCGTCAATGACTATGAAGGGAAAATGCTCTGCGACCGCACCGGCTGGTCTTTGGCCGATATCTCCCGCAAGGTGCAGGGGCTGGTGGTGACGCTGGGCGCAGAGGGCTGCGAGGTCTGGGTGGATGGTGAAAAAACCCATGTGCCCTCTGTGGCGCCTGCAGCGGTGGTGGACCCCACGGGTTGCGGCGATGCCTGGCGCGGCGCGCTGCTGTTTGGTCTGGAAAAGGGCTGGTCCCTCGTGCGTTGTGCGGAGCTGGGCAACCGGGTTGGCGCTCTCAAGATCGCGCAACGTGGCCCACAGAACTACACGCTGGATTTCGATCCGTTGGGTTAATCCTCCGAGCCAGTGTCGTCTGCGTTGTGCTGCCCAGTGCTGTACAACGCAGCTTGCTTGCCAGGTAGCTCTTGGGAGTGCCCAGACTTGCATACAGACGAAAAAAAACCCGGTGCGTTTGCACCGGGTTGAGCGCGTGGCGCGCCAGGATCAGGGCTTGTTGCCCGTAGGGAAAGGCCAGGCTGCCTGAGGGTTCAGCGTGGTTTGTGCTGCAGGGGCAGCGGCCGCAGGGGCAGGCGCCTTGGGGGCCTTCTTGGCCGGGGCAGCTTTCTTTGCGGGGGCTGCCTTGGCAGGTGCTGCGGCCTTCTTGGCTACTGCGGCCTTCTTGGCGGGAGCGGCTTTCTTTGCCGGTGCTGCTGCCTTCTTGGCGGGTGCAGCCTTCTTCGCTACTGCGGCCTTCTTGGCGGGAGCGGCTTTCTTTGCCGGTGCTGCTGCCTTCTTGGCGGGTGCAGCCTTCTTCGCAGCTACGGCCTTCTTGGCAGGAGCGGCTTTCTTTGCCGGTGCTGCTGCCTTCTTGGCGGGTGCAGCCTTCTTCGCAGCTACGGCCTTCTTGGCAGGAGCGGCTTTCTTTGCCGGTGCTGCTGCCTTCTTGGCGGGTGCAGCCTTCTTCGCAGCTACGGCCTTCTTGGCAGGAGCGGCTTTCTTTGCCGGTGCTGCTGCCTTCTTGGCAGGTGCAGCCTTCTTGGCGGCTACGGGTTTGGCCGTTGCAGCCTTTTTCGCGGGAGCAGCCTTCTTAGCGGCCGGTTTTTTCGCAGTTGCCATCATGTTCTCCTTGGGTCAATTTGCAAAGAGCACTTCCTGTCTGCAGTGGACAGAGAGCGATCCATGGAGATGGATGAAAACTCCATCTCCATGAACACGGGAACGCCCCGCAGGGCAGCGCTCTGCGGCGCTGTCGTTGCTGGGCGTGGTGTAAAAATCCATGGTGGTGTGGTCTGCAAAAAAGGCGCTAGTCCCAGGACAGCGCACCACCGGACTGGTATTCAATAACCCGGGTCTCGAAGAAGTTGCGCTCCTTCTTGAGATCGATCATCTCGCTCATCCACGGGAACGGGTTCTCTTCATTGGGGAACAGCGTCTCCAACCCGATCTGCGTGGCGCGGCGGTTGGCGATGTAGCGCAGGTAGCCCTTGAACATGGAAGCATTCATGCCCAGCACGCCACGGGGCATGGTGTCTTCGGCGTAGCGGTACTCCAACTCGACGGCCTTGAGGAATAGTGCCTTGATCTCGGCCTTGAACTCTGCGGTCCACAGGTGGGGGTTTTCGAGCTTGAGCTGATTGATCAAGTCGATGCCGAAATTGCAGTGCATCGACTCATCGCGCAGGATGTATTGGTACTGCTCAGCAGCGCCGGTCATCTTGTTCTGGCGACCCAATGCCAGGATCTGCGTGAAACCCACGTAAAAGAACAGGCCTTCCATCAGGCACGCGAAAACGATCAGCGACTTGAGCAGGGTCTGGTCGGTCTCGGGCGTGCCGGTTTTGAACGACGGATCCATGATCGCTTCGATGAAGGGGATCAGGAATTCGTCCTTGTCGCGGATCGACTGGACTTCGTTGTAGGCGTTGAAGATTTCGCTTTCATCCAGACCCAGCGATTCGACGATGTACTGATACGCGTGGGTGTGGATCGCTTCTTCGAACGCCTGGCGCAGCAGGAACTGGCGGCACTCAGGGGCCGTGATGTGGCGGTACGTGCCCAGCACGATGTTGTTGGCGGCCAGCGAATCGGCGGTGACGAAGAAGCCCAGGTTGCGCTTGATGATGCGGCGCTCGTCTTCGGTCAGGCCGTTGGGGTCCTTCCACAACGCGATGTCACGCGTCATGTTCACCTCTTGGGGCATCCAGTGATTGGCGCAGGTAGCAAGGTATTTTTCCCACGCCCACTTGTACTTGAAAGGCACCAGCTGGTTGACGTCGGTCTGGCCGTTGATGATGCGCTTGTCGGCAGCGTTCACACGGCGGTGTGCTGCTGCGGCGACGGTTGTGGTGGTGGCGCTTGCTGCTGGGGCCGAGGTGCTCAAAGGCTGCAGCGAAGGCGTCTGGAAAGCGAGAGGCGGTTGTCCCACCTGGCGGTTGTTGGGCAGACCGCCGTCCAGTTGATTTTGCGATGAGGGCTTGACTTCTTCGTCCCAGGTCAACATAGATTTTCCAGTGTTCGGATTATGAAAGCAGTGCTGCGAAAAGGAAAGCACTGAAGCGTTGTGCAGCAAGGTTTTGTTGCTTCACAGCACCGGAGCAACGCCTCGGGCGAGCCCGATGCGTTGCTGGCAATGTGCTTACTGGCAGGCCTCGCAGCCAGGATCGTCGATGGCGCAGAACTTGACGTCCGTGGCTGGCACAGCTGCAGCCTGCTGAGAGGCCGTTGCGGCAGCGGCTTCCAGCGGGTTTTGCTTGGCCGCTGCGGTGGCTGAAGCTGCCGATGCGCCGCTGTCATTGCCCGATGACACTGCATTGAGCTGGCGTGTGTTCACGGTGCTCATTTCGACATGCGTAGCGCTTTGGGTGCGCAGGTAGTAGGTGGTCTTGAGGCCGCGCACCCACGCCAGTTTGTAGGTGTCGTCGAGCTTCTTGCCCGACGCGCCGGCCATGTAGATGTTGAGGCTCTGCGCCTGATCGATCCACTTCTGGCGGCGTGATGCGGCTTCCACCAGCCACTGGGGTTCGACTTCGAAGGCTGTGGAGTAGAGCGCCTTGATGTCCTGGGGCACGCGGTCGATGGGGTGCAGCGAACCCTTGAAGTGCTTGAGGTCCATGATCATCACGTCATCCCACAGGCCCAGGCGCTTGAGGTCACGCACCAGGCCGCCGTTGATGACCGTGAACTCGCCCGACAGGTTGGACTTGACCGACAGGTTGCCGAACGAAGGCTCGATCGAGGCATCGACGCCAATGATGTTCGAGATGGTGGCCGTGGGGGCAATGGCGACGCAGTTGGAGTTGCGCATGCCGTCCAGTGCAATCTTCTTGCGCAGGGCATCCCAGTCCAGCGTGGACGATCGGTCCACTTCCACATACCCGCCACGGGCCTGCGAGAGCATGTCCAGCGTGTCGAAAGGCAGGATACCGCGATCCCACAGCGAGCCCTTATAGCTCGAGTACTTGCCGCGCTCTTTGGCCAGCTCGGTGGACGCCCAATAGGCGTAGTAGCAGATGGCTTCCATCGACTTGTCGGCGAATTCCACCGCCTCTTGCGAGGCGTAAGGAATGCGCAGCGCATACAGGCTGTCCTGGAAAGCCATCACGCCCAGACCCACGGGGCGGTGGCGCAGGTTGGAGTCGCGGGCCTTGTTGACTGCGTAGTAGTTGATGTCGATCACGTTGTCCAGCATGCGCATGGCCACGGTGATGGTCTTCTTGAGCTTGTCGTGGTCGATCTGGCCGTTCTTGATGTGCTGCAGCAGGTTCACCGAGCCGAGGTTGCACACGGCAGTTTCGGTGTCGCTGGTGTTGAGCGTGATCTCGGTGCACAGATTAGAGGAATGCACCACACCGGCGTGCTGTTGGGGCGAGCGCACATTGCAGGCATCCTTGAACGTGATCCAGGGATGGCCGGTCTCGAACAGCATGGTGAGAATCTTGCGCCAGAGGTCCGTGGCCTGGATGGTCTTGGCGGGCTTGATCTCGCCGCGTGCAGCCTTTTCTTCGTAGGCCACATAGGCCTTTTCAAAGTCGGCGCCAAACAGGTCGTGCAGGTCGGGCACGTTAGAAGGGGAGAACAGCGTCCAGGTGCCCTTTTCCATCACGCGGCGCATGAACAGGTCAGGGATCCAGTTGGCCGTGTTCATGTCGTGCGTGCGGCGGCGATCGTCGCCGGTGTTCTTGCGCAGTTCCAGGAACTCTTCGATGTCCAGGTGCCAGGTTTCCAGGTAGGTGCAGACGGCGCCCTTGCGCTTGCCGCCCTGGTTCACGGCCACGGCCGTGTCGTTGACCACCTTGAGGAAGGGCACCACGCCCTGCGATTCGCCGTTGGTGCCCTTGATGTGCGAGCCCAGGGCGCGCACGCGGGTCCAGTCGTTGCCCAGGCCTCCGGCAAACTTGGACAACAAGGCGTTTTCCTTGATCGACTCGTAAATGCCATCGAGGTCGTCGGGCACCGTGGTCAGGTAGCAGCTCGACAGCTGCGAGCGCAGCGTGCCGCTGTTGAACAGCGTGGGGGTGGACGACATGAAATCGAACGACGAGAGCACTTCATAGAACTCGATGGCCCGGGCTTCGCGGTCGGTTTCGTTGAGCGCCAGGCCCATGGCCACGCGCATGAAGAAGGCTTGGGGCAGCTCGATGCGGGTCTTCTTGACGTGCAGGAAGTAGCGGTCGTACAGCGTCTGCAGGCCCAGGTAGTCGAACTGCAGGTCGCGCTCGGCCTTGAGCGCGGCGCCCAGGCGGTTCAGGTCGTATTGCTTGAGCAGGCGCTCGTCCAGCAGCTCGTTGTCCACCCCCTTCTGAATGAAGGTGGGGAAATAGTCCTTGTAGGCCTGGCCCATGTTGCTCTGGGCTACGTCACGCCCCAGCACCTCGCGCACGATGGTGTGCAGCAGCAGGCGGGCCGTGGCGTAGGTGTAGTCAGGATCTTTTTCGATCAGGGTGCGGGCCGCCAGAATGGACGCCTTGTAGACCTCGTCCATGGGAACGCCGTCATACAGGTTGCGCATGGTCTCTGCGACGATGGGGGCTGCCTGGATGTCGGCGCCCAGGTTGGCGCAGGCCGACTCGATCAAGGCGTGCAGGCGCAGGATGTCCAGCTGCACGCGTTGGCCGTTGTCGATCACGTGCAGCACCGGGGTGGCGGGTGCTAGCTGTTCCAGGTGGTGAGCGCGCTCCTGCGTGCGGCGCTCTCGGTACAGCACGTAGGCACGGGCGACTTCATGGTGCTCGCCGCGCATCAGGCCCAGCTCGACCTGGTCCTGCACATCTTCAATGTGGAAGGTGCCGCCGCCAGGACGCGAGCGCATGAGGGCGCGGACCACGTTCTGGGTGAGCGTGTCCACTACCTCACGCACGCTGGCAGAGGCAGCGCCCTGCGTGCCGTGCACTGCCAGAAACGCCTTCATCATCGCCACCGCAATTTTTTGGGGCTCGAACGGCACCACCGCGCCGTTGCGGCGAATGATCTGGTAATGCGTGAGCGGGTGCCCGGAAGCTGCGGCCGCCGCAGCGTGCGTGGCGGCATCCGCAGAGGCGGTGGGCGATGGGGAAGGCGTGTTCAAAGCAGCTTGCATGGGGGTCCTCTTCTGTGGGCTGTCTGGGGTGGGCGTGCGGCCTGGAGTGCCGCCGCAGTGTGTGGGTGCTGCACCGGACTTCAGTCTGGTGCACACTATATATGGTGTGTCGAGGCGGTTCAAGACACTACCGGTAGTGTACCGCCGGAATGAGTCCCCAAAACCGAAACAGCATGTTCTCAACCCCGTTGCGTACGCAACCGGTGCCTGTGGCGAGCCCTTGTGAATGCGATGTGGGCGATGCAAAACCGTGCAGTGGCGTACCTTGGCGGCGGATTTCCTGCGCCAGGCCGCGCAGCGCTTGGCTACAAAAATATGTGCAAGCGCACAAAGAAAAAAATGTCTTGATGCGCCCGTACGACAGTGAAAGTGCGGCGTCAGCGAAGCTGCAAGGGGTCCGCCCGCGTGTTCAGCGGGAATCGCTGCGCGGGCCAGTCCAACGCCCCTTGCAGTCGTGGCCAGTCAAAGCCCGGGCCTGGGTCCAACTTACGTCCCGGGGCAATGTGTTCATGCCCTGCGATGTGCTCGATGGGATAGCGCAGCGCAATGTCCTGGCAGACCCTGGCCAGGGTTTCGTACTGTGGCGACTCGAAGTGCAGGCCCTCCAGGCCTTCCAGTTCAATGCCGATGGAATCGTCGTTGCACTGGCTCCTCCCCCGGTAGAACGATTGCCCGGCATGCCAGGCGCGCAGGTCGCAATCCACAAACTGCCACAGCACCCCGGTGCGCTCGATGAAAAAATGCGCGGACACCTGCAATCCGCGGATGCCCTGGTAGTAGGGGTGCGCATCCCAGTCCAGGGTGTTGGTGAACAGCTGTTGCACGGCACCGCCGCCGTATTCGCCCGGCGGCAGGCTGATGGAATGCACCACGATCAGATCGACTTGCGAGGTCTGTACCGGGCGCGGCCCGTGGTTCGGAGATGCGAGCCGCTGAGCGGTCCTGTACCAGCCGCCCTCCCAGGGCGCCATGTCTGCCGCTGGTGCACCGTCAGCCCAGTTCGTCATGCGGGTCCTGGTCATTGGGCACGGCGATGTTCAGACGGGCGATGCGGTAGCGAATCTGGCGCAGGCTGATGCCCAGGCGTGCGGCTGTGGCGGTACGGTTGAACCCGGCTTCTTTCAGCGCGCGGATCAGGATCTCCCGCTCCTGCTGGTCCAACCAGGCCTGCAGGTCGCTGGGCAGTGGCACCGTGCAGCCGTTGGCCAGGGGCTGAGGGCCCTGGCCTGTGTCTGCAGACGTCGAAGCGTGGGGCCCGGCAGAGAAGGCGGCGGACACCGCCGATCCCTCGGGCGCGGGCACAAGCGTGGGCGGTGCTAGGCGTGCCATCTGCACATCTGACGCGCCGCTTGGCGCATCCACCTGCAACTCGTCCCCGTCGCTCAATGCCACTGCGCGGTGCAGCAGATTTTCCAGCTCGCGGACATTGCCGGTCAGCGGGTGGGCGGCAATGGCGTTCAGTGCCCGGTCGGTGAGTTGGGGCACCGGCATGCCCGACTCGTGGGCAATGCGGGTGAGCAGCGCTGCGCACAGTGCGGGCAGGTCCTCGCGGCGCTCGCGCAGCGGCGGGATGACGATCTCGATCACATTGAGCCGGTAGTACAGGTCCTGGCGGAACCGGCCGGCCTGCACATCGGCCGCCAGATCGCGGTGGGTGGCGCTCACAATGCGCACATCCACCGTCTCTTCCTGGGTGGAGCCGAGTGGCCGCACGCTGCGCTCCTGGATGGCGCGCAGCAGCTTGGACTGCATGGCCAGCGGCAGGTCGCCGATTTCGTCGAGGAACAATGTGCCCCCGCGTGCGGCCTGGAAGTAGCCGTCACGGTCTTGCGACGCGCCGGTGTAGGAGCCCTTGCGGGCACCAAAAAATTCAGCTTCCAGCAGGTTCTCGGGGATGGCCCCGCAGTTCACCGCGACCAGGGGCCCGTCAGCACGCTGGCTGCTGGCATGCAGGGCTTGGGCCACCAGCTCCTTGCCCGTGCCCGACTCGCCATGGATCAGCACCGGCGCCATGCCACGCGATACCTTGGCCACGCGCTGCTTGACGTTGCGGATGGCGTCGGACTCGCCCACGAGGCGGTCCAGGGCGGCGTTGGCATTGCCGAATTCGCCGGTCGCCGCCGCTGCATTGGTAGACCGGCTGGAGCCGTTGCTGCGTGCCGCACGCGGAGGTGGAACCCCACCCGTGCCCTGGATGGCTGAGGCCACCACCGAGCGGAACTGCTTGAGGTCCACGGGCTTGGTGAGGTAGTCGAAGGCCCCTGCGCGCAGCGCCTCGACCGCGTTCTCTGCCGAGCCGTAGGCGGTCATGACCACGCAGCGTTCGCGCCGTTGCTGGTCGCGCAGATCCTGCAGCAGCTCCATGCCAAACCCGTCGGGAAGCCGCATATCGGTAATCACGGCGTCAAAGCGGTGGGCCTTGAGTTGATCACGCGCCTCCTGGACGCTCGACGCGGTTTCGACCCGGTACCCCTCGCGCAGCAGGGTGAGCTCGTACAGGGTGCGCAGATCGGGTTCGTCGTCAACGACAAGGATGGAGGCGGCAGGGGCGTTCATGGAGGCGGCGGTCAGACCACGATGGTGTCAAACAAGGTGGCATTGTCGGCGGGGCGGGTCGTGCGGCGGAAGCCCACAGTAAAGGCGTTGCCTCCGATGTCACCGCGTGCGGTGTGGCGGTTCAGGCGCTGGTAGCTGATGGAGGCGCCATGGCGCTGGCACAGCTCCCGGCAAATATAGAGACCCAAGCCGCTGGAGCGGCTCTCCGACGAGAAGAAGGGCTCGAACAAATGCCGCTCCACGGATTTGTCCATCGGGGCACCGTCGCTCCACACCTGCAGGCTGACCTGGCCAGCGGGCGTGTTGCGCGTGGTCACTGACAACGAGTCGGGCTCCGGGCCCATGTAGCGCAGGGCGTTGTCCAGCAGGTTGACGAGCACCCGACGCAGGTGCTCGGCGTCAAACTCCACCTGGGTGGCGCCCGTGTCCAGCGACACCAGGGCGCGCCGCCGGGCGGGGTCCTGGGCCTGCCAGTCGTTCCAGATCTGGGCGACTGTCTCATCCAGCGCCACGGTCGAGGCAGGGGCATGGCTGATCTGGTGCTGTACGCGGGCAATGTCCAGCACCTCTTCGGCGATGCGGGCCAGGCGGTCGGCGTTTTGCTGCACCATGTGCGCCAGCCGTTTTTGTGCGGGGTCGTGCAGGTCTTCTTCCAGCAGGGCATTGGCCTGCACGATGGCCGCCAGCGGGTTGCGGATCTCATGGGCCACTGCGGCGGACATGCGGCCCATGGCCGCGAGTTTTTCGGTGCGCAGCCGCGCTTCCATTTCCCGCAGGTCGTGCAGGAACATCACGCACAGCCGCTCGGAGCGCGTTTGCAAGGCCGCGTTGCGGGTGGATGTGAGCCAGGTGCGCACATGCAGGCCGGTGGGGCTCTGGCCTTCGTGCAGCAGATCGACGTCGGCCGTCTGGGGTTGTTCGTGCCGGAAGGTGCGCCGCGCCAGGATCACCAAGGGGTGCCACGGAGCCGTGGATGTGAGGGCAAACGGCAACTCGGTCAGCGCCATGCCGCCCAGCAGCTGCAGCCCTGCCGGGTTGGCAATGCGCACCACATCGCTTTCGTCCACCACCAGCACACCATCGGTCAGATTCTGGATGACCAATGCACTGACCTGGGTCTGAACGCGCGCTGCCACCTGGCTTTGTTGTGCCACTTCCTGTTCGCGCGCCAGACGGGTCGCCAGCTGGTGCACCAGGTAGCTCACGATGAAGTAGCCCGTGCCGGTCAGTGCGCTTTGCAGGTAGCGCTGCCCTTCGTCTCCCGTGCTGTACTGTCCCACCCACCAGGCCCAGCCCAGCAGCAGCAGGGTGACGGCGGCAGTGGTGCCCAGGGCCAGCGTCAGCGTGCCCATCACCGCAGCGATCAAGATGGGCAGGCCGAACAGCGGCGTGTAGTTCATGGTGCCCGCATGCAAGAGCTGCAGCGCGGTGATCGCGGCCAGGTCCACCCCGATGGAGGGTAGCCACTGCGCCCCTGCGCTCGGCGAGGGTGGGCCCCGGCGCGAGAGCACACGCACGACCACCGTAGCCACCAGGTAGGCCACGCAGACCGCCAGCAGGGTGGGTCCCACCGCTTGATTGATGAGCTGCCCGGCGCCTTGCAGCACCAAGAGCGCCAGGGCCACCATAACGCGGCCGGTGAGGAAACCCAGCCACAGCCGCGCGAAGGGCGCGTCTGCCGAAGGCGGCAGGGAACCTGCGGACACGGCTTGCATGGTCACAACGGGGCCGCGCCGCTCAGGCCGGGCCCAGGCGCCGGTGCTCGGCGCTGCAATAGGCCTGGCTGCCCAGCATCAGGGCTTCGGCCTGCGGGATGTGCACGCCGCAGTGCGCGCAGGCCAGCATGTCCTGCGGCAGGGCAGGCGGTGTAGGGGGCGCTTTGGGCGCCGCCGCATCAGGGGCGCGGCGGCTGCGCCAGATACCTAAGGCCACCGCGATGACGACCAACAAGACCAGGTACTTCATGCGCTGCGGCCCAGAACAACTTCCAATACAAAACGCGAGCCCACATAGGCCAGCAGCAACAGGGCCGAGCCCGCATACAAAACACGCACCGCATTGCGGCCCCGCCAGCCAAAGCGCGCGCGGCCCAGCAGCAACGTGGCAAAGGTCAGCCACGAGAGCATCGAAAACACGGCCTTGTGGTCCCACCGCCAGGCCCGGCCATACAGCGTCTCGCCAAACAGCCAACCGGCCAGCAAGGTGGCGGTGAGCAGTACAAACCCCGCCGTCACGAACCGGAAGGTCAGCCGCTCCAGCGTCAGCAGCGGGATGCCGCTGTGCGGGTCTTCAGCCTGCCGGATGTGGCGTTCGGCGCGTGTCATGAGCCAGGCGTGCACCACCGCCGCTGCAAACAGGCCATAACACGCAATGCCCAGCGCCAGGTGCAAGGGCAGCCAGGCGGATGCGGTCACGTGCAGGGGCTGCCCCGGGAACAGCATCGCCAGCACGATGGCGGCCGCGCCCAGCCCTGCCAGTACCCAGCGTGACTGCATTTGTGGAAACAACTGCCGTTCCACGGCATAGACCGTGAGCACCAGCCAGGCGGTCATCGACAGCGCGGGCGCAAAACCGAACCGGGGCGCATCGCCCCACAGGCCCCAGACCAGCACGGCGCCGTGCAGCAACCACGCGACCAGCAGTGCATTGCGTGCTGCTGCAGCCCCCAGGCGGGAGGCTGCAGCAGCCGGCACGGCATAAGCCACGGCAGCGGCCAGGGCCAGCAGCCAACTGACCGGAGAGCTACTCGTTAAAATCATGGGCACAGTTTAGCCTTTCGCCCACCGCCAGCGCCCTGGCGGGGCCGCGCACGCACCGCCCTTGTTGACGGCGCGCAGCCAATACCGGAAACACCCCTATGGCCTCCGCCCTTACCGACAAACTCACGCGCCTCGTCAAGGAGATGCGTGGCCAGGCCCGCATCACCGAGTCCAATGTCACGGACATGCTGCGCGAAGTGCGCATGGCGCTGCTCGAAGCCGACGTGGCCCTGCCCGTGGTGCGTGACTTCATCGCCCGCGTCAAGGAAAAGGCCCTGGGCCAGGAGGTGCTGGGTTCGCTCAAGCCCGGGCAGACGCTGGTCAGCATCGTCAACCGCGAACTGGCCGCCACCATGGGCGAGGGCGTGGCCGACATCAACCTGGCCGCCCAGCCGCCCGCCGTGATCCTGATGGCTGGCCTGCAAGGTGCGGGCAAGACCACCACCACGGCCAAGCTGGCCAAGCACCTGATTGAAAAGCGCAAGAAGAAGGTGCTGACCGTGTCGGGCGACGTGTACCGCCCGGCCGCCATCGAGCAGCTCAAGACAGTGACCAAGCAGGCCGGTGCCGAATGGTTCCCCAGCACGCCCGACCAGAAGCCGCTTGACATCGCCAGCGCTGCCCTGGACTACGCCAAGAAGCACTACTTTGATGTGCTGTTGGTCGATACGGCCGGCCGCCTGGCCATCGACGAAGCCTTGATGAAGGAAATCAAGGACCTGCACGCCGCGATCAACCCCGTCGAGACCCTGTTCGTGGTGGATGCCATGCAGGGCCAGGACGCCATCAACACGGCCAAGGCCTTCAAGGACGCGCTGCCCCTCACCGGCATTGTGCTCACCAAGCTGGACGGCGACTCGCGTGGTGGTGCCGCGCTGTCCGTGCGCCAGATCACCGGGGCGCCTATCAAGTTTGCGGGTGTCTCGGAGAAGATCGACGGGCTGGAAGTGTTCGATGCCGAGCGCCATGCAGGCCGCATCCTGGGCATGGGCGACATCGTGGCGCTGGTGGAGCAGGTCACCGCCGGGGTGGACATGGAGGCCGCACAAAAGCTGGCGGCCAAGGTCAAGAGCGGTGACGGGTTCGACTTGAACGACTTTCTCTCGCAGATCCAGCAGATGAAGCAGATGGGCGGACTGTCCAGCCTGATGGACAAGCTGCCCTCTCAGCTCACCGCCAAGGCCGGTTCGCTGGACATGGACAAGGCCGAAAAGGACATCAAGCGCAAGGAAGGCATCATCCAGAGCATGACCCCCCTGGAGCGCCGCAAGCCCGAACTCATCAAGGCCACGCGCAAGAAGCGCATCGCCAACGGCGCGGGCGTGCATGTGCAGGAGGTCAACCGCCTGCTCAAGGAGTTCGAACAAATGCAGGGCATGATGAAGAAGATGAAGGGCGGCGGCCTGATGAAGATGATGAAACGCATGGGCGGCATGAAGGGCATGGGCGGCGGAGGCATGCCCAAGATGCCTTTCTGAAAGGTTTTCAAGCCTTTTTGGCTCCAGGCGCTACAACCATATGCCTGAGCTGCTATGAAAATATGAGTAAACAAAAAAGCCGACATGTGTCGGCTTTTTTATGGCCCGCCCGGCTGGGAGCGGTGGTGCGGTCTGGCACCTCAGGCGGTTTGCAAGGCCATGGGCCGTCCCATGCGCCCGGCGTGCATCCAGGCGCGGCGCAGCACCGGGGGCGACCACGACTCTTCAGGAATCAGCAGCAGCCGTTGGGCACGCAGCGCCCGGCCCAGCGCGATCTGGCTGGTCCACACCGCCAGCGGAATCGCCAGTGCCAGCGGCAAGCCCACAGGCATCAGCCACAACAGCGCGCTGCTGTCGATCAGCGCCACGCCCGCCGCCAGCAGGGCGATCACCGCGCTCATAGGGGCCAGCTGGCGCACGGCGTGGCGCCAGGGCACTGCATGGGCTTCGCGCGGGGGCGACTTCCACTCCAGCTTCAGTCCAGTCAATGCGATCAGCACGAACAGCGAATGCGCCAGCATGCGAACGGGCGCCTGCAGGATGGCCATGACGCTCTCCAGCACGGCGCTCTTGAGCAGGCTGAAAGCGCCGCCGTACTGCTTTTGCTCGCGGCGCATGAACACCGCCGTCACGCCCAGGATGCGGGGCAGGAACAGCAGGCACAGGGTCCAGGCCCACAGCGCTAGCAGCTCGGCGGGCAGGATGTGCCAGTCCGCCACCAGCTTGGCGCCCGACAGCCACAGGGCCGTGCCCAGCGTGAGGAAGGCCAGCCACAGCGGCGCCGACAGATAAGCCATGGCGCCGGTGATGAACATGGAGCGGTGCACGGGGTGGATGCCGGGCTCGGCCATCAGGCGCGCGTTCTGCAGGTTGCCCTGACACCAGCGCCGGTCGCGCTGCAGTTCGGCCAGCAGGTCGGGCGGCTGCTGCTCGTAGCTGCCGATCAGGTCGGCCACCAGCCACACGTGGTAGCCCGCGCGGCGCATCAGTGCGGCCTCCACAAAGTCGTGCGACATGATGCCGCCAGACAGACCACCCGTGCCCTGGATGGGCGCCAGCGCGCAGTGCTGCATGAAGGGCGCCACGCGGATGATGGCGTTGTGGCCCCAGTAGTGAGATTCGCCCAGCTGCCAGTACTGCATGCCCAGCGTGAACAGGCGGCCCGTGACGCGCGACGCGAACTGCTGCGCGCGGGCGTGTAGCGTGACATGGCCGATGGCCTGCGTGGCGGTCTGGATGATGCCGGCCGTGGGGTGGGCTTCCATCAGCTTGGCCATGGAAACGATGCAGTCGCCGCTCATCACGCTGTCGGCGTCCAGCACCACCATGTAGCGGTAGTCCTTGCCCCAGCGGCGGCAGAAGTCGGCCACGTTGCCTGCCTTGCGGTGCGTGCGGCGCGTGCGCAGGCGGTAGTACACCTGCACCTGGGGCTGCTGGCTGTGCTGCGCCAGGGCGTTGCGCAGCTCTTCCCAGGCAGCGCGCTCGGCGCGGGCAATGGCGGGGTCGTTGCTGTCGGAGAGCACAAACACGTCGAACGTGGTGCCATGGCCGGTGGCGGCCACCGACTCGCAGGTGGCCCGCAGCCCGGCAAACACGGTGGCCACGTCTTCGTTGCAGATCGGCATGATGATGGCGGTGCGGGCGTCGGGCGCCAGCGTGTGCCCAGCCACGCTGCGCGCCGACAGTGCATGCCGGTCGCCGCGCAGCATCACCCAAAAGCCCATCAGCCCGGTCAAAAAGCCGGTCACCACCCAGGCGGACAGCAGGGCAAACAGCGCGATCTGGCCGTAGCTCAGCCACGCGTTTTCGTAGTCGGGCTGCACGCTGGCAAACAGGGTGCTGGCCAAGGCCGTCGTCAGCACAGTGAGCAGCGCAAACGTCCAGCGGCGGCGCTGCGCTGCGCCTTGCCAGGCGGCGGTGGATTCAGCGGGGGCCTGTGCCACCCTGGCCGGTGCGGGTTGCGGAGACGTGCGGCCCGTGAGGCGCAGCAGCACGGCAGTGCCCACGCTGTTCCAGAAGCCGCGCCAGGGCAGGGGCACCATGGAGCCACGGTGCAGGGGCGGTGCCGTCACCGCATTGGGGTGGCGCTCCTCTCGCAGTGTGCTGCGTCGGCTGGGGGTTGGCCGGGGGTAGGCCACACCGCGCCGCGCGACCACGGCAGGGCCGGTGGATGCGTGGGTGCCGTGGGGGTCATGAGGGCTTACTCGGGAAGACTGATGTGCGTCCATGTTTCACTCACAGCGTGGTTGTCGTGTTGGAGAAAAGCGCGCAGCTCGATGGGCCGGTCAGCCTGCAGGCGCTGGATGCGAACGGTCATGCGCCACCCGCCGGTGGCGGGGTTGCGGTAGGCAATGTTTTCCAGCACCTTGCCGTTGGCATCGCTGGTCACAACGACCTTGAGGGAGGCCTCCGCAGGCAGGGCCTTGAGAGCCGGGCCCTCGAAATCGACCACGTACTGAACCTGCTGGCGCAGAGCCTGGGCCGACAGCTTGGTGTAGCCCATGCCACGGCGCGACTGGGAGGCCCAGGCGCCGGGCGGGCGCTGCTGTTCGTCGCCCTGCCAGCTCAGCTCATAGGCAAATTCCAGCGGCTGGCCGGGGGCGGGCATCTGGGCGGGCACCCAGTACGCCACGATGTTGTCGTGCGTCTCATCGGGGGTGTTCAGCTGCACCAGCTCCACGCGGCCAGCGCCCCAGTCGTGCAGGGGACGGACCCAGGCGCTGGGGCGGCGCTCGTAGCGGGCCTCCACGTCCTCGTAGCTGGCCCACTGGCGGTCGCGTTGCATCAGGCCAAAGCCCTTAGGGTTTTTGGTGGCGAACGAGGTGACCAGTGTTTGCCGGGGGTTCTGCAGCGGGCGCCACAGCCACTCGCCTTCGCCCGTGGCCACCATGAGTCCGTCGGAGTCATGCACTTCGGGGCGGAAGTCCTCCTTGCGCGGCTGGTTCTCGCCGAAGAAGAACATGCTGGTCAGCGGCGCAACGCCCAGTGTGGCGATGGGTGGGGTGCCCGAGGCGGCGCGCACAAAAATGCGGCTGCGTACCGTGGTGGTGGTCTGCGCGCCGGGCTGGATGTCGAAGCGGTAGGCGCCCGTGGCGCGTGGCGAGTCGAGCAGCGCATACACCGTGACCTGGGTGGACAGCGGGTCGGGCCGCACCAGCCAGAACTCGGTGAAGCGGGGAAATTCCTCGCCCCGGCCGCCCACGGTGTCGATGGCCAGCCCGCGCGCTGACAGGCCGTACTGCTGGCCTTGGCCCAGCGCGCGGAAGTAGCTCGCACCCTGGAAGACCACCAGCTCGTCCTTGTAGGCGCTGGAGTTCAGGTGGTTGTGCAGACGAAAGCCTGCAAAGCCCAGATCGCCCCAGGCCTCGGGCCGCAGCTGGTTCTTGCCGTAGTCAAAGTCCGCGCGGCTGTAGGGGATGTGGCGCACGCCCTGGGGCGTCACCTCGTTGATCAGCACCGGCTCTTTCTGGTACAGCCCCAGATGGAAGAACATGGCCTCGTAAGGCAGCTTCTCGGCCCGCCACAAAGCGCGATCAGGGCGCCAGCGGATGTCGCGCACCTGGTCGTAGTTGAGCTTTGCGAGGTCGGCCGGGAGCCTGTCGCTCACGGGCCGGTAGGGTTGGCTGGCGCGTTCGCGGGCGAGGCGGGTCACGCTCTCGAAGTCAAAGCCCTGTGCGTGTGCGCCCCCGGCCAGCAGGGCGGTGGCCAGGGCCATTGCGGGCCCTGCGTGCCGTCCTATGTGGCGGAAAAAGGAGGGAAAAACTGCGTGCATGCCAGGCATAGGGCAAACCCTGTGCCAGCTGCAAAAAATGCTTTGAAATCAATGGGTTGGAGTGGCCTCTGCGTGTAAGCAGTTGTGCAATCGCCTGTGGGCGCCTATCAGCCCCTGCTTTTTGTCGCCGGATGGCGACAAGGGGTGGGTGGTTGGATCAAAACACCCGGTAAATCAATGACTTATTCGTGTCGCTCATCCACGACATCGTCTGAATCGACTGCATCCTGCTTGAACTGCCCCGGCGTCAGCGCGTGCTTTTGCAGCAGGCGGTAGAACTCGGTGCGGTTGCGTTGCGCCAGCCGCGCCGCATCGGCCACATTGCCATCGGTCATCTTGAGCAGGCCCACCAGGTACTCGCGCTCGAAACGCTGGCGGGCCTCCGCAAAGCTCAGCACCTGGGTGGACGGGGTGCGGAGTGCGCGCTGCACCAGCGTCAGGGGCACCAGGGGAGTGGTGGACAGGGCGCACACCTGCTCGACTACGTTGTAGAGCTGGCGCACGTTGCCCGGCCAGGCGGCGGTGGTCAGTGCCTTGAGCGCCTCTGGCGCAAAGCCAGACAGGCGCTTGTCGTATTTGCGGGACAGGCGGTCCAGAAAGTGATTGGCCAGCAGCGCGATGTCTTCGCGCCGCTCGGCCAGGGTGGGCAGCACCAGCGACACCACGTTCAGCCGGTAGTACAGGTCCTCGCGGAACTGCGCGCTGGCCATGGCGGCCTCCAGGTCCCGGTGCGTGGCCGAGATGATGCGCACGTCGATGGGCGTGGCCTGGCTGGCACCCACGGGGCGCACGGCGCGCTCCTGCAGCACCCGCAGCAGCTTGACCTGCAGGGCAGGGGGCATGTCGCCAATCTCGTCCAGCAGCAGGGTGCCGCCGTCTGCGGCCTGGAACAGCCCCTTGTGGTTGCTCACCGCATCGGTGAAGGCGCCTTTGACGTGGCCGAACAGCTCGGACTCCAGCAGCGCCTCGGGGATAGCACCGCAATTGACGGCCACAAACGGACGGGCCGCACGCGGGCTCGCGCGGTGGATGGCACGCGCCAGCAGCTCCTTGCCCGAGCCGCTGTCGCCACGCAGCAGCACGCTGGCGTCGGACTGGGCGACCATGTACGCCTCGGACAACAGGTCTGTCATGCGGTGCGACCGGCTCACGATCTCGGCCCGCCAGTCCTCGTTGGCATGCGGCTGCGCCACGGCAGGGGCGCTGAGCGCCAGCGCCTGTGCGATCTTATCCAGCAGCTCCTTGCCGTCGTAGGGCTTGGTCAGGTAGGTGAACACCCCGCGCGACGTGGCCTCGACGGCATCGGGAATGGTGCCGTGTGCGGTCAGCAGGATCACGGGCAGAGAGGGGTGGCGGGCACGCACTTCGTCAAACAGGGCCAGGCCGTCGCGCCCTGGCAGGCGCACATCGCTGAGCACCAACTGCGGGCGCGCAATGTCCAGCTGCGCCAGCGCCGCTTCGGCAGAGCCCACGGCCACCACGTCGTGCCCGGCGGCTTTCAGGCGCAATGACAGCAGTCGCAGCATGTCGGCGTCGTCGTCCACCACCAGGATGCGGGCGGGGGGGGCGGCACGGTGGGGGGCAGAGGAGTCCATGGCGGGGGGAGATGGTCAGGGAGCGGGCCGTGGCCCGGAGCCATTGCCCACCGCTGGTGCGGACGGAGATGCGGCGGGCGCTGGGCGCGTGCTCAGGCTGCGTTCGATGGCGCGCACGGCTTCCAGGCGTTCGCTGAGTTGGTCGTTGCGGCGTTGGGTGTCGCGCAGTTGCTGCGCCTGACGGTCGAGCTGGTCCTCCAGCCGGCGTTGTTGCAGCAGTCGGGCCTCCAGCAGCCGGGCCAGGGGATGCAGCGGCTGCGCTGCGGGGCTGGTGTTGCCCAACACGCGCTGCACCAGGCCCAGCGCGCGGGCGGTATCCACGGCCTGGCGGGTTTGCGCCAGGGCCGTGGCCAGAAGCAGCGGCGTGTCAGGGGTGGCATCCTCCGCTTCGCCCAGCCGGGCTATCTCCTTGGCGAGTTCGACAGGGGGCAGCTTGAGCACACGGTCCGTCTGGGCCAGCAGCAGCGCGACGGGGGTGTGGTGGGTGTCCGCGTCGGTGCTCCTTGCTTCGGCAGGGCCCACTTCCACCGTCGGGGCCACGGGCACGGCAATGATCATCGCGACCGGTGGCGTCTGGGCGGGGGCGGGTGGGGGCGTGGTGGTGGCACAGCCCGCCAGCACGGCGCCCAGCGCAAGCAGCGGCCATCGCAGGGCGTGGGAGGGAAGGGGAGGACTGCTAGGCGGCATGGGGAAGTTCGATGCGAAAGAAGGAGTGTGCGCCTTCGTCCACCAGGCGCACGCTGCCGCCATGGGCCTGCACATATTCCTGCACGATGGACAACCCGATGCCGGTGCCGCGCACGGCATCGTCCGGTTGGCGAACACCCCGGTAAAAGGGTTCAAACACGCGGTCGCGGTCCACCCGGTCCACGCCGGGCCCCTGGTCGAAGACGTCCAGGCGCACTTGGCCGGGAGGTTGCGAGAGCACCAACCGCACCGTGCCCTGGGGAGGTGAAAAGCGGATGGCGTTGGACAGCAGATTGCTGACGGCGGAGGTGATCTTGTCGGCATCGACCAGCATGCGCACGGGCGGCCCCTCTACCCGCACGGTCAGGCCCTTGGCCTGCCACTGCAGCCGCTGTGTCTCGACCTGGGCCTCCAGCAGGGCCAGCAGATCGGTGTCGCGCCGCTGCAGTTGCCGTGCCTCGAAGGCGGCGGCGTTGAAGCGCAGCAGTGCCTCGATCTCGCCCTGCAGCTGCAGCGTGTTGTGGTGCAGGATCTGCGCGACCTCGCGCTGGCCGGCGGTGAGTTCGCCCGTCACGCCGTCCTGCAGCAGCGCCACGCCCTCGCGCAGCGCGGCCAGAGGGGTCTTGAGTTCGTGGGAGACATGGCGCAGGAACCGCGCCTTGTCGGCATCCAGCTCCAGCAGTCGCAGCCTCAGCCATTCCAGCCGCTGGCCCAGCCGGCGCACGTCGTCCGGGCCGGAGATCAGCACCGGTTCGTCCAGCTGGTTTTCACCCAGCTGCCGGATGGCGCCTTCGAGACGCTTGAACGGTCGCGCCAGCCAGATGCCCAGAGACAGTGCCAGCACCAACGCCAGCACAATGGCGCCCACTACCTGGTGCGTCACGTTGCGGCGGCTGCTCTCCACCTGGTCCTGCAGCGCCTGGTTGCGTTGGGTGTTGATGTCCTGCACCGACTGCACCATGGTGCCGTGCAGGGTTTCCAGGGCCATGAATTCCTCGGCGACCAGGCGTTCATTGTCGAGCGCACGGTCTGGCGGTGCGTCCAGCAGGGTTTTGACGGCCTCCAGGTGGGTGCGCCAC
Organism: Acidovorax sp. 99; assembly: GCF_003096455.1. Lineage (NCBI taxonomy): Bacteria > Pseudomonadati > Pseudomonadota > Betaproteobacteria > Burkholderiales > Comamonadaceae > Acidovorax > Acidovorax sp. 99. The sequence continues at coordinate 1,136,732 of NZ_QEKU01000001.1, read as the reverse complement.
GCCTGCGTCTGCGCGGTCGGCAACCCTGCGGCCTGCAGGTGGTCCACTACGGTGAGCGCATCGACAGCCATGTCGTCGAAGCTGCGGCGAAGCGGCGCATCGCGCAGCACCAGTGACTGCCGCGCCGCACGTTCCAGGGCTTGCCCGCGCTGGTTCAGGCCTTGTGCGGCCGTGGCCAGTGCAGTGGCCTCGGCCGTGCCATGGCGGCTGAGCACCATGAGCTGCTCCAGCGTGTGCAATGCCCTCAGTGAGCTGACTCCCAGCAAGCCTGCAATCAGCACGAATGCCAGCAGCAACAGTTGCTGGAAGGAGAGGCCATGCAGCAGGCCTTCGGCGGGTGGCGGTGCCGTGGGTGGGGGGCTCTGGGTGGGCATTGCAGCCAGGTGGGTCGGCGTGCGCGGCGTCTGTGCCTGCGCGTCAGCCGGCCAGTGCGGCGGTTTCGTGCGTCAGCACCTCGCCGCGCAAGGTATAGGCCTTGGCCTCGGTGATGGTCACATCCACCATCTGACCCACCAGGCGGGGCTGGCCTACAAAGTTGACCACGCGGTTGCACTCGGTGCGGCCCATCAGCTCGGTGGCGTCGCGCTTGGAGGCGCCTTCCACCAGTATGCGTTGTACCGTGCCCACGCGGCTTTCGCTGATGGACTTGATGTTGGCGTTGATGACGCCCTGCAGGTGCTGCAGGCGGCGCAGCTTCACGTCGTGCGGCGTGTCGTCGTGCAGGCCTGCTGCGGGGGTGCCGGGGCGGGGGCTGAAGATGAAGCTGAAGCTGTTGTCAAAGTGGATATCGTCGATGAGCTTCATCATCTTGTTGAAGTCGTCTTCCGTCTCGCCGGGGAAGCCTACGATGAAGTCGCTGCTCATGGCCAGGTCGGGGCGGATGGCGCGCAGCTTGCGCACCGTGCTCTTGTATTCCATGGAGGTGTAGCCGCGCTTCATGGCCATCAGGATGCGGTCGCTGCCGTGCTGCACGGGCAGGTGCAGGTGGCTGGCCAGCTTGGGTAGCTTGGCATAGGCCTCGATCAGCCGGGGCGTGAATTCGTTGGGGTGGCTGGTGGTGTAGCGGATGCGCTCAATGCCAGGGATGTCCGACACGTATTCGAGCAGCAGCGCAAAGTCGGCAATCTCTGCCGTGCCACCCATCTTGCCCAGGTAGGCATTCACGTTCTGGCCCAGCAGGGTGATTTCCTTCACGCCCTGGTCGGCCAGGCCCGCCACTTCGACCAGCACGTCGTCGAATGGGCGGCTCACCTCTTCGCCACGGGTGTAGGGCACCACGCAGTAGCTGCAATATTTGCTGCAGCCTTCCATGATCGACACAAAGGCCGACGCGCCTTCCACACGCGCGGGCGGCAGGTGGTCGAACTTCTCGATTTCGGGAAAGCTGATGTCCACCTGGGGCTTGTCCAGCCGTTCACGCTGGTTGAGCATCTCGGGCAGGCGGTGCAGGGTCTGGGGGCCGAACACCACGTCCACGTAGGGCGCGCGCTTGATGATTTCCGCGCCCTCCTGGCTGGCCACGCACCCGCCCACGCCGATCTTCACGCCGCGCGCCTTCAGGTGCTTGATGCGGCCCAGGTCGCTGAAAACCTTTTCTTGCGCCTTCTCACGCACCGAGCAGGTGTTGAAGAGGATGAGGTCGGCTTCGTCCACGTTCTGCGTGGGCTCGTAGCCTTGGGCTGCGTTCAGTACGTCGGCCATCTTGTCCGAGTCGTACTCGTTCATCTGGCAGCCGAAGGTTTTGATAAAGACTTTTTTGGCCATGGCAATTTCGCAAAAGAGCAAGCAAACACCGCGCCCGGCATGGTGCGGAGACTGTGAATGTCACAACGGCGCGGTGGCTGTACGGCCGCACCGGAAAGGAGTTACTTCAGGGCGGCGCCCGAGCCGGTCGTGATGTTGGTGACGATGGCGTCGCTGCCCTTGCGGGGCTGTGCGGCCTCGCTTTCGGTCAGGATCCATGCGGAATGCAGCATGCCGGTGCTGTTCTCCAGCACGTAGTTGACCTTGAAGGTCTGGCCCAGCACCGTGTGTGCCATGACCAAGGTGTTCTGGGGGCTGAACAGCCGCATGCCGGGGGCCATGCGGATGGTCTTGCCATTGAGTGTGGCTTCGGATGCGGTGTTGATGCTCAGCGTGCCCCGCAGTGCGGCTTCGGGGAACGGGCGTGAGAGGCCCAGGCCTGGCTGTACTTGAGCCGAGGCCGGAGCCACGGCGCAGAGGGCCGCACAGGTCACCACGGCCATCCATGCGGCATGGAAAAAGCGGGGCCCCCGCTGGGCGGGGTAGCGGCTGGAAGAGGGTGTGGTGCAGCGGTTCATGGTTTACATCCAGGGGCTGAAGGCACAATTTTAGAAGGGGTTGCCAGCGTGGCATATCCCTCTGACAAGTCAAGCGGCTCTGTGCTTCGATGGGCACAGGAACAGGTTCTGAGGCTCGCCTGAAAGAAAAAACCCACAGTGGGTTGCCGCACTGTGGGTTTTTGTATTTGGTGGTCGTAGGTGGACTTGAACCACCGACATCAGCATTATGAATGCTGCGCTCTAACCAACTGAGCTATACGACCGGAAACCAGAATTATAGAACAAAAATTATTGGTGTGTGAAGTTGGCAGCGCGTTTGTTCATGAACGCGTCCATGCCTTCTTTTTGGTCCTGCGTCGCAAACAGCGCGTGGAACAGGCGACGCTCAAACATCACGCCATCGGCGAGCGTGCCCTCGAAGGCGCGGTTGACCGATTCCTTGGCTGCCATGACAGCGATCTGCGAGAAGCCGGCAATCATGATGGCGGCGCCCAGTGCTTCGTCCATGAGCTTGTCGTAAGCCACCACGCGGCTGACCAGTCCGGCGCGCTCGGCTTCGGTCGCGTCCATCATGCGGCCTGTCAACGCCATGTCCATGGCCTTGGACTTGCCCACGGCGCGGGGCAGGCGCTGCGTGCCACCGGCACCAGGGATCACGCCCAGCTTGATCTCGGGCTGACCGAATTTGGCATTGTCGGCGGCGATGATGAAGTCGCACATCATGGCCAGTTCGCAGCCGCCGCCCAATGCAAAGCCGCTGACGGCGGCGATGACGGGCTTGCGAATGGAGCGGATGGTCTCCCAGTTGCGGGTGATGTAGTCGCCCTTGTAGGTGTCAGCGAAGCTGTATTTGGCCATGGCGCCAATGTCCGCGCCCGCCGCAAAAGCCTTTTCGCTGCCGGTGACGATCATGCAGCCGATTTTCTCGTCAGCGTCGAACGCCTTGAGGGCAGCGCCCAGTTCATTCATGAGTTGGTCGTTCAGCGCGTTAAGCTGTTTGGGCCGATTGAGGGTGATGATGCCGACCTTGTCCGCTTCAATGCGCACCTCGATGGTTTCGTAAGCCATGAAATCTCCTGGGGGTTATGGTTGGTTATGAAAGCTGCAGCAATATACCCAAGGCAGTGGGGCTTTGCTGCCGTCAGGCCAGCCAGCGTCCCGCTGCAGCGGCGTCTGTCACCGTCAGGCTGATGGTGTCTGGCGCCATGGATGTGGCGGTCGCGTTGCGCCGGCCCTTGGCAGGGGCTCCAGCTGCCTGGACCGGTGGTATCTCCAAGGACAGGCGCAGGAGTCGCCCGTCGCGGGCCACCAGTGCCTGCAGGGTGGTGTGGGTGCCCGCGTAGAACGTGACGTCGTCGAGCTTGCTGATGCGCCAGCCCTGGCCCTGCATTTCCACGCCCAGCCACTCGTCGCCTGCAGACATTCCTGCCTTCTCTGCGGCTCCGCCACGCAGCACGGTCTTGATCTGCACACTGTGGTTCTCTGCCACACGCAGGCCCAGGCGCTGGGCCAGCTGCGGCCGGTCGGCCTTGAGCGCCACGCCGTGGGCGGCCAGCAGCTCCTCCAGGGGTAGATCGGCTGTGCTGTGCACCCAGTGCGCCAGTTCCTTGTCGAATGGGCGGCCGGCCAGGTCGTGGAGCACGGCGCGCAGATCCGCTTCGGTCATCGGGCCGCCCGCGCAGCGCACCCACAGTGCGCGCATTACATCGTCCAGCGTGGCTTTGCCCTCGCGCCGCAGGGCCAGGTCCAGGCACAGGGCTACCAGAGAGCCCTTGGTGTAGTAGCTGACGGTGGTGTTGGGTGTGTTCTCGTCCTGTCGGTAGTACTTCACCCACGCGTCAAAACTGGCCTGGGCCACGGTTTGTACCGACCGGCCGGGGGTTTGCAGCACCTGGTTGATGGTTTTGGTGATGAGCTTGAGGTAGGTTGCGTCGTCCAGCAGCCCGGCGCGGCGCAGCAGCAGGTCGTCGTAGTAGCTCGTGAAGCCCTCGAAGAACCACAGCAGTTCGGTGTAGTTCTCTTGCGCATAGTCGTAGCGGGTGAACTCGGCAGGCCGCAGGCGTTTGACGTTCCAGGTGTGAAAGTATTCGTGGCTGATGAGGCCCAGCAGTGTGGTGTAGCCCTCACTGGCTCGCACATCGCCCTGGCGGGGCAGATCGCGTCGCCCGCAGATCAGCGCCGTGGAGTTGCGGTGTTCCAGTCCCCCATAACCATCTCCCACGGCGTTGAGCATGAAGACGTAGCTTTTGAACGGCGCCTTGCCTTCGCGGTGCCAGAAACGGATGGCGGTTTCACAAATTTTCTGCGTGTCGGCCAGCAGGCGCTTGCCATCGAACGACGGAGCCGCACCTGCCACCACAAACTGGTGGGCAATGCCGCAGGCCTTGAAGCGCCCCACCCAGAAGTTACCCAACTCCACCGGGCAATCGACCAGTTCATCGTAGTCGGCCGCCGCGTACAGGCCAAACCCTTGCTTGTCGGCATTCAGGGGCCGTAGACCGGTGGCAGCAGCCCAGGTCGCCGTGGCCGCCGTGCGTGCCAGTTCCAGTGTGTGGGGCTGTTTCTCCTGGTCATGCACGCGCAGACACAGACTGGTGCCGTTGAAAAAGCCGCGCGAGGCGTCCAGCCAGGCAGTGCGTACGGAGCTGTCGTAGGCGCACACCTGATAGCTCAGCACCAAGGGCTTGCCCTCTGTGCATTGCACTTGCCAGCGGTGCTTGTCCAGTTGGGCCGGTTGCAAAGCGCGTTGGCCTTGCCGAGCCGCCAGAGCTTGCAGATTCTTGGAGAATTCCCGCACCAGGTAGCTGCCCGGGATCCAGACCGGCAGAGACAGTTCTTGCGATGCCGCTGGCCGCTGCACCGTCAGCGTCACGGTGAACAGATGCGCGTGCAGGTCTGTGGGTTCGACGCGGTAGTGAATGTCTGCGGCAGAGGCTGGGCGGGAGAGGGGCATGGCATGTGCCGCGCAAGGGCCGCGCGGAGTCGTCGGTCGGGGGCTTTCAGCGGCTATTAATTAGCGGTGGTGGTGTCGCTGGCGGCTTCGGCCAGGCGTTTTTCCACCTCCTGGGCCCCGATGGCGCCGGGCACGCGTGTGCCGTTGGCAAAAATCAGGGTGGGGGTGCCGGTGATCTTGTACTTCTTGCCAAAGGCCAGGTTGCGTTGCAGTGCGCTGGTGTCGCAGCTGGCTGCCGGTGCGGGCTTGTCGCGCACCATCTGGTCTTGCCACGCCGTGGCCTGGTCCTTGGAACACCAGATGTTGCGCGACTTTTCGGCCGAATCCGGGCTCAGGATGGGGTACAGGAACAGGTACACCGTCACGTTGTTGATCTGCTGCAAGTCGCGCTCAAAGCGCTTGCAGTAGCCGCAGTTGGGGTCCTCGAACACGGCCACCTTGCGCTTGCCGTCGCCGCGCACAATGGTTACGGCATCTTTGAGAGGCAGGGCCGAGAAGCTGACGGCTGTCAGCTTGCTGATGCGGTCTTCGGTCAGATTGCGGCGCGCCTTGGAGTCGATGAGTTCACCCTGGATCACATAGTCGCCCTTGGCGTCTGTGTAGAACAGGTCGGTGCCAATGCGCACTTCGTACAAGCCCTTCATGGGTGTGGGGCGCACTTCGTCGATCTTGTCCATTTGAGGAATGCGCCCGGCCAATGCCTTGCGGATGACGTCCTCTTGCGCCGTGGCGCTCAGGCTCAGAGTGGCTGCCGCGACGGTCAGCAAAGCAGTGGTCAATTTCATCATGTTCCCGTTCAATCAAACTCGCGCGTTCAGCGCATCCCCATGGCCTGGCGGGCCACAAAATCCTTCAGCAGGCCGCTGTGTTCAAAGCCCTTCATGCCCCAGTTGCGCAGCGCCTGCCAGGGCGCCTCCGGACGTGCAAACAGTTGCTGCAACCCATCGGTGGCCAGGCCCATCGCTATCAGAGCCGCTTTTCGCTGGCGTTCGTAGCGCCGCAGCAGCCGCAGGTCGGCGACGCTGCGCCAGTAGTCGCGGGTGCGCAGCACATCGGCCAAGGCTGCCACATCGGCCAAGCCCAGGTTCAGCCCTTGCCCTGCCAGCGGATGCACGTTGTGGGCCGCGTCGCCTGCCAGTACCCAGCTACGCGCAGCTGGGCCATTGGTCGCATTGGTCGATGCAGCACCGCACCAGCGGTCCGCCTTGGCCAGCTGCAGCGGCCAAGTGGCACGCTCGGCAATGAGCTCAATGTTGCCGAGCGCCAGCTGGCTCGCCGTCTGCAATTCCTGCGCAAAGGCGTCGGCCGGCAACGCCATCAGCGCGGAAACCCGCTCCTCAGGGACGGACCACACCACGGCCACAGAGTTCCCCTGGGCTCCCTCCAGCGGCAAAAAAGCCAGGATGCCTTGTGGCAAAAACCACTGGCGTGCGACCTGTGCATGCGGATGTTCGCAGCGCACCCGCGTGGCAATGGCGTGCTGGGCATAGGGCGTCACGTCAAAGTGCACGCCAAACTCGGACCGGGTGGTGCTGGCGCGTCCTTCGCACACAACCGTCAGGGGCGCAGCCACCGGGATATCCACCACCTCTACCAATGGCTGAAACCGCACAGCCTGTGCCAGTCGCTCTTCCAGGGCCGGCACATCCACGATCCAGGCGAGGGCTTCTACCCCCTGGGAGGCGGCATCGAAATGCACGCAGCCATCCTGATCGCCCTGCACCTGCATGTGCTTGACGGCGGTGGCGTGTTCGGCGTCGGGCCAGCTGCGCAGCGATTCGAGCAGGCTACGGGACGCTGCATTCAGGGCATAGGCCCGTACATCGGTGGCCACCGCGCTGCGTGGAGCCGGGTCTGGTACCAGGGCCACCCTCAGTCGTTCCCGTGCCAGCAACAAGGCCAGAGTTCGGCCCACGATGCCGGTGCCACGAATACAGATATCAAAGGTTGGGGCCATGACAGGCATTGTAGGAGGGGTCTTACCCCCTGTAATGACAGGGCAGAATTGCGGTCTGGCCTTTCTGGCACCCTTCTTCAGGAGCACCCGGCGTGAGTTTCCCTTCCGAGTCTGATCTGTCCGGCACCATTGCGCGGCTGTTTGTGTATCCCGTCAAATCCTGTGCGGGCATCGAGGTGCAGCAGGCGCTGCTTACCGAGACCGGGCTGGATCCGGACCGCGCCTGGATGGTGGTGGACGCACAGGGCATGTTCCTCACCCAGCGCGGCCTGCCCCGCATGGCGCTGATCCGGCCCCAGCTCAAGAGTGACGAAATGGTGCTGCGGGCTCCGGGCATGCTGGCGCTGCATGTGGCGATCGACGCAGTGGAGGCACCAGCCACGGTGACTGTCTGGCGCGACACGGTCCCTGCTTGGGACATGGGGCCTGTAGCGGCCCAGTGGTTCAGCGACTTTCTGGGGCAGCCCTGCCGCCTGGTACGGTTTGACCCGGAACATCGGCGGCTGTCCAGCCTGGAGTGGACGGATGGCGTGGAGGCTCCCAATCAGTTTGCTGACGGGTTTCCGCTGCTGGTGACCAGTGAGGCATCCCTGAACGATCTCAACGCACGGCTCACGGCCGACGGCCACGGCGCGGTGGGCATGGAGCGGTTTCGGCCCAACGTGGTGTTGGCGGGGGTGGATGCCCACGACGAGGACCGCGTGGATCTGATCCATGTGGAGGGCGATGGTACCGCCGACGTCTACCTGCAACCGGTAAAGCCCTGCGCGCGATGCCCCATCCCCGACATTGACCCGGCCACGGCCGAGAGCCATCCGTCGGTGGGCGACACCTTGCGCACCTACCGCCAGGACAAGCGACTGGACGGCGCCATCACGTTCGGCATGAACGCCATCGTGCGCAGCGGCGCTGGGCAGTGGCTGCGTGTGGGGCAACGCATTGCTGCCGATTTGCGGTTTGAATGACCGTCTGATTTGGGCCATCAGCACTGGGCACTGGGCGCGCCCGTAAAATCGGCGGTTTGTCTCCAGAACACCAGAAAGCCCTGCCATGAGCCTCCAATGCGGCATCGTGGGCCTGCCCAACGTCGGCAAGTCCACCCTTTTCAACGCGCTGACCAAGGCTGGTATTGCCGCCGAGAACTATCCCTTCTGCACCATCGAGCCCAACGTGGGCGTGGTGGAGGTGCCGGACCCCCGCCTCCAGCAGCTGGCCCAGATCATCTCGCCCGAGCGCATCGTTCCCGCCATCGTTGAGTTTGTGGACATTGCCGGCCTGGTGGCTGGCGCCAGCCAGGGTGAAGGCCTGGGCAACCAGTTCCTGGCCCACATCCGTGAAACCGACGCCATCGTGAACGTCGTGCGCTGCTTTGAAGACGACAACGTGATCCACGTGGCGGGCCGCGTGGACCCGATCTCCGACATCGAAGTGATCCAGACCGAGCTGTGCCTGGCTGACCTGGGCACGGTCGAGAAAGCCCTGAACCGATACACCAAGGCTGCCAAGTCGGGCAACGACAAGGATGCCGCCAAGCTGGTGGCGCTGCTCACCCGCATCCAGGCCGCACTCAACGAAGGCAAGCCTGCCCGCTCGGTCGAAATCACCAAGGAAGAGCAGCCGCTGCTCAAGTCCCTGTGCCTGATCACGGCCAAGCCCGCGATGTTCGTGGGCAACGTGAGTGAAGACGGCTTCGAGAACAACCCGTTCCTGGACCGCCTCAAGGACTATGCTGCCAGCCAGAATGCGCCCGTGGTGGCCATCTGCGCCAAGATGGAGGCCGAGATGGCCGAGATGAGCGACGAAGACCGCGACATGTTCCTGGCCGAAATGGGGCAGACAGAACCAGGCCTGGCGCGCCTGATCCGTGGCGCCTTCAAGCTGCTGGGCCTGCAGACCTACTTCACCGCTGGCGTGAAGGAGGTGCGCGCCTGGACCATCCACATTGGCGACACCGCGCCTCAGGCTGCTGGTGTGATCCACGGCGACTTCGAGCGCGGCTTCATCCGTGCGCAGACGATTGCCTTCGAGGACTTCATTGCCTACAAGGGCGAGCAGGGCGCCAAGGATGCCGGCAAGATGCGTGCTGAAGGCAAGGAGTACGTGGTCAAGGATGGTGACGTGCTGAACTTCCTGTTCAACGTCTGACCCTGCTGCAGGCTCCTCGGGGCCTGCGTGCGCTGTGTTGCCCGTCATCCCTGTCTGCCCCCGGGCGGGCAGGGATTTTTTCTGGCGGCTTCCCGCTCCAGAGCAACCCGGGCAAGGCCATGCCTTCGTTCACTCTTTGATGGTTTCTCACGCATGAATACAGGAATCCTCTACGCTGCCCTCGCCTATGTCGCCTGGGGGCTGTTCCCGCTGTACTTCAAGCAGGTGGCCGATGTGCCCTCGCTGGAGGTGGTGATGCACCGCACGCTGTGGTCGCTGGCCGTGGTGCTGGGGCTGCTGGCCGTGCGCAGGCAATGGGCGTGGATGGCGTCTGTGGTGCGCCAGCCGCGGGTGCTCGGCGCATTTGCATTGTCGGCCGTGCTGTTGTCGGGCAACTGGCTGACCTACGTGTGGGCGGTGCAGAACCACCATGTGGTCGATGCCAGCCTGGGGTATTTCATCTTGCCACTGGTGAATGTGGCGCTGGGCTTCGTGTTCCTGCGCGAGCGCCCCCGGCCGGGGCAGTGGCTGGCCGTGGCGGTGGCTGCGGCCGGTGTGCTGTGGCTGGCCGTGCAGGCAGGGCGCCTGCCCTGGATCGCGCTGGTGCTGGCAATGACCTTTGGCTTCTATGGCCTGCTGCGCAAGGTAGCGGTGCTGGGCGCGCTGGAGGGGCTTACCTTGGAAACCCTGATGCTGGCGCCGGTGGCGGCCGTGGTGCTGGCCTGGTGGAGCTGGCAAGGACAGGGCGCTCTGGTGCAGGGCGATGCGTCTACTGTGGGTTGGTTGCTGTTGGCCGGGCCCATGACGGCCGTACCTTTGCTGCTGTTTGCGGCGGGCGCGCGGCGCATTCCCATGTCCACGCTGGGCATCCTGCAATACATCTCGCCCAGCCTCCAGTTTGCGCTGGGGGTGTGGGTGTACCACGAGGCCTTTCAGCCCGCGCGGCTGGTGGGTTTTGTTTTGATCTGGGCCGCGCTGCTGGTGTACAGCGTGGAGGGCTGGTGGACGCGTCAGCGGATGGCGGTGGCCTGAATCGCCGGGGGCGGTCCCTGTCGCCTGGGCTACTGGAAAACGCGCAGTTCGATTCTGTCAGCCACGCGTAAGATCCTGCGATTTGTCTGACGGGTGCTGCGCGTGTGTTGCTGCACCGCCCACCCACATATCCAGGCCAGAGCCCGCCACCACATGCTTTTTGGACGCAAAAACCTGTTTTCGGCGACGGATGCCTTCCCGTTGACCGATGCCGTGCTGGAGTTCGACGATTCGTCTTCAGTCGCCGTGCGACCTGGACGGCGCGCGCTGGATGGCTTTGGCCCCCGGGGAGAGCGCAGTGCGCAGTCCAAGTGGTGGGCTGTGGCGGGGCTCATTGGCCTGTACGCCCTGGCCCTGCTGGGGTTCTATGCGTTGGGCGTGGTGGGGGTCCAGGTGCTGTGGGTGCTGGCCGGTCTGACGGCGGCGGGCTTCGCGGTGTTTGGTGCCTTGTTCCGTTTGGGTCTGCACCACAAACTGCGGCTGCGCCATCTCAAGCTGGGCATCGTGGTGGCTTCCATCAGCGGCATGCTGGGGTTGTTCTACCTGGAGCCTGTCACGCAGATTCTGTTGGCCCCCTTCATGTTTGTGGCAGTGGCTTATGGCATCTTTACCGTACCCCGGCGCACGTTGCTGGTGCTGACGGCCGGGGTGTTGTGCGCTTATGCGGCAGTGGCAGCCGCACACTACGCAGAGCAGGGCAACGACGCCCTGCTGCGGCTGGAGCTGATGCACCTGCTGGCGCTGGCTGTATCGGTACCTGCGTTCATCGTGCTCATGGGCCGCGTGCAGCGGCTGTACCGCAGCCTCTACCAGGCCAGCCGCAAGATCAAGAACATCCAGGAAGATGCGCAGCGCGATACTTTGCTGGGCTGTTTCAACCGCCGCTACATTCTCGCGGCGCTCGAAGAACAGAAGCAGCTGGCCGACGAAAGCGGGATTCCGCTGTGCCTGGCCGTGCTGGACATCGACCATTTCAAACGCATCAACGACGAGCTGGGTCACCTGGGGGGCGACGAGGTGTTGCGGACCTTTGCGCGCATTGCGCAGCAGGGCGTGCGCGGGGGCGACGTGTTTGGGCGCTACGGTGGCGAGGAGTTCTTGCTGATCTTCCCGGCGACCTCGTTGCTGCCCTCGCTCAACACCTGCGAACGCATTCGGGCCCAGGTCGAGTCGCACGCCTGGACGGGCCTGCTCAAAGGCCGCGTGACGGTGTCCATCGGTGTGACCCAGTATGTGCTGGGCGAGTCGGTGCTGGAGTTCTTCTCGCGGGCGGACACTGCCATGTACATGGCCAAGGAGGGCGGGCGCAACCAAGTGGTGGTCGAGGAGCCCATCGCCAAAGGCGACTCTCAGCTGTCGGACCTGTCGATCCCCAGCGGCCACGCTTTCTTGTAGTTTCTGGCCATCGGCTGGCGGTGTGCCGGCTATCGTTTGTGCTGGTCGGGTTGACAAGCGGCTTGCGGTGCCCACACTGAGGGTCTGTTCCCATCTGCGCGTTGGGTGGCATTGCACCGTGCTGCGCCGGCGCGTGGGTGCAGAAGCCCATGCCCCGCGTCCGTTCCATGTCCCCATCCGTTGACCTATCGGCCGAATTCGCCACTGCCCAGCAGCGCGTGCGCATGCTGCAGCAGCAACCACAGGCTTTCCCGCATCCGGTAGACCCGATGGAGCCCGTGGAATGTATAGAAACCCACATCTCGTGGGTGCTGCTGGCCGGTGATTTTGCCTACAAGTTCAAAAAGCCACTGCAGCTGGATTTTCTGGACTTCAGCACGCGGGCGCTGCGGCATGCGGCCTGCGAGGAAGAGCTGCGCATCAACCGCCGGACGGCGCCGGGCCTTTACCTGGGCGTTGTCGGCTTGGTGAGCGATGCGGCAAAAGATGCTCCTGCCACGCTCCGGGTGGTGCCCTGGCAAGGCGCTCCACCAGGCGCCGAGCCCGCTGTGTGGATGCGGCGTTTTGCCCAGGAGGCACTGCTCGCTACCGCATTGGACGCACATTGTGTGTCACCTGCGCAGATCGACCAGCTGGCGCGCCATGTGGCGCAGTTTCATGCCACGGCCGCCGTCGCCGCAGGCGCCACCACCTGGGGCACAGCAGCGGCGGTGCAAGCGCCGGTGGGTGACTGCCTGGCGGCTCTGCACACCGCCGTGGCAGGCGCACTGCCTGGTCAGGGGCCATTGCTGGCCCAGGTGACCAGCTGGTGCCAGCATGAGGGGCAAGCCCTGGCCCCCACGTTCGAGGCGCGCCGGGCAGCCGGTCGGGTGCGCGAGTGCCATGGCGATTTGCACCTGGCCAACATTGCGCTCATCGATGGCGAGGCCCAGCTGTTCGACGCCCTGGAGTTCAGCCCCGCCTTGCGCTGGATCGACTGCGTGGCTGACATTGCCTTTGTGGTGATGGACCTCGCGGCCCATGGTCGGGCGGATCTGGCCTGGCGGTTGTTGAACCGGTGGCTCGAACACACCGGGGACTATGCAGGCTTGGTGGTGTTGCGTTACTACGGCTGTTACCGTGCCCTGGTGCGGGCGCGGGTTGCAGCCCTGCGGATGGACCCCACCGGTGGCGGTAGTGGCAGCGGGCACGCTGCGCAAACCGTGGAGGGGTATCTGGAGCTGGCGGCGGGCTTTGCAGGACAACGGCCTGCACGCTGGTCCACGGCGTGCCCTGCCACCTTGTGGCTGGCCCATGGCTTTTCGGGAGCGGGCAAGAGCACCCATGCGCTGGCCTTGGCGTGCCAGCGTGGCATGGTGCGTGTGCGGGCCGATGTGGAGCGCAAGCGCCTGTTTGGCCTGGCGCCGGATGCTGCCAGCGACGGAATACCGGGCGGCATCTACACCGCAGAGGCCACACTGCGCACGCACCAGCGGCTGGCGCAAGTGGCGCGCGAGGTGCTGGCGGCAGGCTACTGCGTGATTGTGGATGCCACCTTGCTGGACCGGGATGCCCGCGCACTTTTCCTGGAGCTGGCCGCTGCCGCGCAAGTGCCCTGCCACATTCTGTCGTTCGAGGCCCCCGTGCCGGTGCTGCGCGAGCGCGTACGCCAGCGCGCGCTGGCCGGAGGCGGTGCGTCAGAGGCGGACGTGGCGGTGCTGGACGCCCAGTGGGCCCGAGCCCACCCCCTGCAGCCTCACGAAGAGGCCATCACGCTGCACGTGGACACCACAGTGCCCGTGGACTGGGACCGTCTGCTGCCACACTGACCCCGGTGGCACCGGCGGGCCGCTACGGGGCCAGGTGGCCGGGCATGAAGTACAGCAGCACGCTCGTCATCACCAGGTAGCGCAGGAACTTGCCCACGGCCATATAGGCCAGACATTGCCAGAACGGCAGCTTGAGCCAGCCGGCCACCGCGCACAGCGGGTCGCCCACCACCGGCAGCCAGCTCAAGAGGCAGGCCCGCGCGCCAAAGCGCTTGAGCCAGCTCAGTGCCCGCACCTCGGTGGCATTGCCGCGCGCCTTGTCCACCGCCTTGTGCGCACCCAGGCCCATCCACCAGCTCACGCCGCCGCCCAGGGTGTTGCCGAGGGTGGCCACGATGATGGAGGGCCAGAACAGGTCGGGGTTGAGCTTGATGAGACCGAACACAGCTGGCTCAGAGCCCAGCGGCAGCAGCGTGGCCGAGACAAAAGACACCACAAAGACTGTGCTCAGTCCGAATTGCGGCAGGGCCAACCATTCGAGCAGCTGGTGCATCCAGATTTCCATAGCCGTCGAGTGTAGGGGTCGGGTGGGGCTCCATGTGCCCCAGGGGGATCTGTCCTACAGGGGAGCGCGCCATCGGCGCATGGCCGGGTTGCAGCATCTTTTGTATCGTGAAAACACATTGGCCCTGAATGACAACCCCAGGAGGTCGCCCATGCCGGTATTGCCCACAACGTCTCAACCACGCCGCTTGAACCCCTCGGTTGCCTTGCCGCCCGCGACCCGCTGGTCTTCGGTCGCCATGGCCTTGTTGCTGGCGGCCTGCGTGCACAGCCCGCAGGCCGCGGTACCTAGCCCTGGCCTGCAAGGCGGTCCAACCCTGTGGGAGCCCACCGCGATAGCGCCTTGCGACAGGGCGCCCACCGCACGGCCGGCGCTGGAGCGCATTGGCCGCGAGCTGCAATCCCAGGGCATGGCGCTGCAGGCCACCTGCGACACCGCCAGCGGTGGCTGGGTGGTGCAGGTACAGGTGGTGGATGGCACCAAGGCCCACAAGGCGGTGCGCGGGCCGCTGGCCGACGGGCAGGCCGTGGACATGGGCACTCCGGCGGGCGCTGCGCGCTCGGAGGCGGCGGCGGGCGCCAGCGGTTTCTCCCCGGACGTGCTGCACAACCGCCAGTGGCTGCGGGCGCTCATGGCGCGCCATCAGTTCGACAACCTGCCGGATGCCTGGTGGCATTTCGCGCAGCGGGGTGTACCGCCCGCACAGGCTGCAGACACCGATCTCGCCGCACGGTGAACCTGCACTCAGCGTGTTGAGACGCTGCGGTGCTTGCGCCACAGGGCCCGAGTGGGGGGCGAGGAGGCGTCCCGTGGGCTGACTCAATGGAGCCCGACCGGCGGATAGATACGGTGTGTGCTCCATTTCAGTTGCTGAAATTTTGAGCAGGTACAATCCCGCCTCCTTTTTCAGCATCTGTTGCTGCCTCCCCCTCCCTATCCCCGCCCATGCAAATTGGCCACATTCCTTTGGCGAACCGGTTGTTCGTCGCCCCGATGGCGGGCGTCACCGACCGGCCGTTCCGCCAGCTGTGCAAGGCGCTGGGTGCGGGTTATGCGGTGAGCGAGATGGTGACCTCGCGCAAGGATTTGTGGAATAGCCTCAAGACCTCGCGCCGGGCCAACCATGAAGGGGAGCCGGGGCCCATTGCCGTGCAGATCGCCGGCACCGATGCACCGATGATGGCCGAGGCTGCGGTCTACAACGTCGAACGCGGCGCGCAGATCATCGACATCAACATGGGCTGCCCGGCCAAGAAGGTCTGCAACAAATGGGCGGGCTCCGCCCTGATGCAGAACGAGGCGCTGGCGGTGGAGATCGCCGCTGCGGTGGTCGAGGCCTGCGCTCCCTTCAACGTGCCTGTCACGCTGAAGATGCGCACCGGCTGGTGCCAGGAGCACAAGAACGCCGTGGCATTGGCGCGGCAGTTTGAAAGCGTGGGCATCCAGATGCTCACCGTGCACGGCCGCACGCGCGAGCAGGGCTACAAGGGCCATGCGGAGTACGACACCATTGCCGCCGTCAAGGCGGCGGTGAAGGTGCCCGTGGTGGCCAATGGCGACATCACCTCGCCCGAGAAGGCGCGCGACGTGCTCGCCGTCACCGGGGCCGACGCGATCATGATCGGCCGCGCCGCACAGGGCCGGCCATGGATCTTCCGCGAGATCGGCCACTTTCTGGACACGGGCGAACACTTGGCACCACCGCTGGTGGCCGAGGTGCGGCGCCTGCTGCTGGACCACCTGCAAGACCACTACGGCCTGTATGGCGAGCTGACCGGCGTGCGCAGTGCGCGCAAGCACATTGCCTGGTACCTGCGCGCGCTGCCGGGCGGCGAGGCCTTGCGGGCACATATCAATACGATCGAAGACTGCACCACACAGTGGCAGGCCGTGGCTGACTACCTGGACGCCCTGGGCCAACAGATGGACCGGCTGCCTGCCGCCACCGACGTGGATGCCGACACAGAAGAACAAGAGGGATTGGTTGCATGAGCAAGAAACACATCGAAGAATGCGTGCGCGAAAGCCTGCAGGGCTACTTTCGCGACCTGGGCGGCGAGACGCCCGATGGCATGTACGACATGCTGGTGCGTGTGGTCGAAAGGCCGCTGCTGGAAGTCGTGATGCAGCAGGCCGACAACAACCAGTCGCGCGCTGCCGAATGGCTGGGCCTGAACCGCAACACCCTGCGCAAGAAGCTGGTCGAGCACAAGCTGCTCTGACCGGGTTCGTCTGATTGCTATTTATTTTGTAGCTGCTTGCGCATGATGCACTAGCGCTACAGCCCGTTTTTATTCAAAACCTCCGCACCACCACCATGAACGCACTTCTCTCCGTCTCTGACAAGACCGGCATCGTCGAATTCGCGCAAGCGCTGCACGCGCTGGGCATCAAGCTGCTGTCCACCGGCGGCACCGCCAAGCTGCTGGCCGACAAGGGCCTGCCCGTGACCGAGGTGGCCGAAGTCACCCAGTTCCCCGAGATGCTGGACGGCCGCGTGAAGACGCTGCACCCCAAGGTGCACGGCGGCCTGCTGGCCCGCCGCGAGTTGCCCGAACACATGGCGGCATTGAAGGAACACGGCATCGATACCATCGACCTGCTGGTGGTCAATCTCTACCCCTTTGAAGCCACCGTGGCCAAGGCCGGTTGCACGCTGGCCGACGCCATCGAGAACATCGACATCGGCGGTCCCGCCATGGTGCGCAGCGCCGCCAAGAACTGGAAGGACGTGGGCGTGATCACCTCGGCCGACCAGTACGAGGCCGTGCTGGCCGAGCTGAAGGCCGGTGGCAAGCTCAGCGACAAGCTGCGCTTTGCGCTGTCGGTGGCCGCGTTCAACCGCATCGCGCAGTACGACGGCGCCATCAGCGACTACCTCTCGTCCGTCACGTTCGAAGACGAAAAGCTGTCGGAAACCTACGTGCCCACGCGCACCCAGTTCCCCGGCCAGAGCAACGGCATCTTCACCAAGGTGCAGGACCTGCGCTACGGCGAAAACAGCCACCAGCAGGCCGCGCTGTACCGCGACCTGCACCCCGCGCCCGGCTCGCTGGTCACCGGCGTGCAGCTGCAGGGCAAGGAGCTTTCGTACAACAACATCGCCGACGCCGATGCCGCGTGGGAATGCGTAAAGAGCTTTGAAGCGGCCGCCTGCGTGATCGTCAAGCACGCCAACCCCTGCGGCGTGGCCGTGGGCCTGGACGCGCTGAGCGCCTACAGCAAGGCCTTCCAGACCGACCCCACCAGTGCCTTCGGCGGCATCATCGCCTTTAACCGCGTGGTGGACGGCCAGGCTGCGGCCCAGGTGAGCAAACAGTTTGTCGAGGTGCTGATGGCCCCCGACTTCACCGCCGAGGCGCTGGAGATCTTCAAGGCCAAGGCCAATGTGCGCCTTCTCAAGATCGCGCTGCCCGCACACGGTGGCAAGACCGACTGGGAACGCGGCCGCAACGCGATGGACGCCAAGCGCATTGGCTCGGGCCTGCTGCTGCAGACCGCTGACAACCACGAGCTGTCGCTCATCGACCTCAAGGTCGTGACGAAGAAGCAGCCCACACTGGAAGAAATGGAAGACCTGCTGTTCGCCTGGAAGGTCGCCAAGTACGTCAAGAGCAACGCCATCGTCTTCTGCAAGGGCGGCATGACCATGGGCGTGGGTGCGGGCCAGATGAGCCGCCTGGACTCGGCCCGCATCGCCAGCATCAAGGCAGGCCACGCAGGCCTGACCTTGCAAGGCACGGTTGTAGCGAGCGACGCCTTCTTCCCCTTCCGCGACGGCCTGGACGTGGTGGTTGATGTGGGCGCTACCTGCGTGATCCAGCCCGGTGGTTCGATGCGCGACAACGAAGTGATCGACGCCGCCAACGAGCGTGGCGTGGCCATGGTCTTCAGCGGTGTGCGCCACTTCCGCCACTGAGATGATGGGTATCGCGACGGGGCTCGCGGCGGTGCGCGCGCATGCACCGCGACGATGAGACCCCGCCACCCCGGCCCCGCTGGCTGGGGTGGGCCCTGATGGTGTTCATGGCACTGGTGGTGCTGGGCATGCTCAACCTGGGCTGGCGCATGCTGCAGCCGGTGTCGGGCGCTGGCGGGCAAGACAGCGCCGCCTCAACGCCCGCCGCATCGGCCGGACTTCGCCTGGTAGAAGCATCCGATTGCCTGCGCTGCCATGGCATGGAGCGCCATTACGTCGGCCCTTCGTTCCAGCAGATTGCAGCGCGGTACCGCGACCGCGCCGACGCTGTCGATTACCTGGCCGGCAAGATCCGCAACGGCAGTGTGGGCGCGTGGGGGCGCACCGTGATGCCCCGCCACCCGCAAGTCACGGAAGCCCAAGCGCGTGAGATGGCGCAGTGGCTGGTGTCGCTGCCGGTGCCGTCCGTGGCGGCACCCGGCGCGTCGGCCTTAGAGGCCGCATCGGCGCAACGCTGAAAGCGATGGTGGCCGGGGCTCAGGCCCCAAAGTTCATCGGCAGACCCACATAGTTTTCCGCCAGCGACACCGAGGCCGCACGGGAGTGCACCAGGTAGTCCAACTCCGCTTCCTGGATCTTCTGACCGAACTCGCCGGTTTCCGGAAAGCGGTGCATCAGCGAAGTGAACCACCAGGAGAAGCGCTCGGCACGCCACACACGGCGCAGGCAGCGGTCGGAGTAGGTGTCGATGCCAACGGCTGACTTTTCTTTGTAGAACTCGGTCAGCGCGGTCCACAGATAACCCACGTCGCTGGCGGCCAGGTTCAGGCCCTTGGCGCCGGTGGGCGGCACGATGTGGGCGGCATCACCCGCCAGGAACATGCGGCCAAAGCGCATGGGCTCGGCCACAAAGCTGCGCAGCGGGGCGATGCTCATCTCCAGTGCGGGGCCGGTCACCAGGTTGGCGCGGGCCTCAGGGTCCAGACGGTTGCCCAGCTCGGTCCAGAACTGGTCGATGGTCCAGTTCTCGACCTTGTCGGTGGTGGGCACCTGCACGTAGTAGCGGCTGCGCGTGGCGCTGCGCATGCTGCACAGCGCAAAGCCGCGTTCGGTGTTGGCGTAGATGAGTTCGTGCGACACGGGCGGCACGTCGGCCAGCACGCCCAGCCAGCCAAAGGGGTACACGCGCTCGTAGGTCTTGAGCAGGTTGGCCGGTGCGCTGGCGCGGCACACGCCGTGGTAGCCGTCGCAGCCCGCGATGAAGTCACAGGCCAGCTCGTGGGTCTGGCCGTCCTTCTGGTAGGTCACGCGCGGGCTTCGACCATCAAAGTCGTGCACTTGCACGTTCTGCGCGTCGTACACGGTGGTCAGCCCTGCTGCCGCACGCGCATCCATCAGGTCGCGGGTCACTTCGGTCTGGCCGTAGACGGTCACGCGGCTGCCACCGGTCAACTCGTGCAGATCGATGCGGTGGCGCTGGCCCTTGAACAGCAGCTCGATGCCGTCGTGGGGCAGGCCCTCGGCATGGGCACGGGCGCTCACGCCCGCCTGGTCCAGCAGGTCCATGCAGACCTTTTCCAGCACCCCGGCGCGGATGCGGCCGAGCACGTAGTCGGGGCTGCGCTGCTCGATGATGACGGCGTCAACGCCGGACTTGTGAAGCAACTGACCGAGCAGCAGGCCGGCGGGGCCGGCACCAACGATGGCAACCTGGGTGCGCATGGAAAACCTCTGAGAATGGGGTGGGGGAGATGGGGGATACCGAAAACCAGTGGCCTTGAGCGTAGGTTGATCCAGATCAAAGCGATATCCGGCGCTGCCGATTGCGTGCGATCAGTCGATGCTTTGTGCGATGATCGCGCAGTCTCCGGGGTGATGCGGGTGGTCAGGCCCGGTAGTGAGTGCACCGAGTCGCTGCAGGGCCCCGGTAGCCCCGGCGTTAGAACCCCGCTCAATCCCCCGGTCCCCAACCCGTCACCCCCATGGCTTCCACCCCCATCGCCAAGGCAGACTTCATCGAAGGCATGGCCAAAGGCATGGCCGTGCTGGAGAGTTTCGACACCGAGCGCCAGCGCCTGAACGCCACGCTGGCGGCGCAGCGCACCGGCCTCACGCGGGCAGCGGCGCGGCGGCACCTGTTGACCCTGGCGCACCTGGGGTACCTGGAGACGGATGGCAGCTACTTCTGGCTGGCGCCCAAGGTGCTTCGGTTTTCGGGCAGCTACCTTGCGTCTGCCCGGCTGCCGCGCGTGCTGCAACCCACGCTGAACCGGCTGGCAGCCCAGACCCAGCAGTCGTTCTCGGCGGTGGTGCTGGATGGGGATGAGGTGGTGATCGTGGCGCGCAGTGGCGTGTATGGCGCGCCGTCGCGGGTGCTGGCCTATGGCCTGCACCTGGGCGCGCGGCTGCCGGCCCACCCTACGTCCACCGGGCGCGTGTTGCTGGCGGCGCTGCCCCCGGCGGAGTTGACCGCCTGGCTCAAGAACCGGCCCTTGCACCGCCTCACGCCCCGAACCATTACGCAGGTAGGCCCGCTGCGGCAGGTGATCACCAAGGTGCGGCGGGACGACTATTGCCTGGCCGTGGAGGAGCACGAGTTGGGCGTGCACGCGCTGGCTGTGCCGCTGCGCAACCTGCAGGGCCATACGGTGGCGGCGCTCAACGTGGTGGCGTCGCCCAAGCAGATGGACGAGGGCAGCCTGCAGCGCGACATGCTGCCGCTGCTGCAGGAGGCCGCCCGCGAACTGCGCGGACTGCTGTGACTGTCCGCCACAAGCCTCGTCGCCATGAAAAATGGCCCTTGTGAGGGCCATTCGGTGCCAAATTGGCAGGAAGCGCTAGTGCAATATGCGCTGCTAGCTATTATTTTGAGAGCGTCTTGAATACTTCACGCGCAGCAGCCACGGTGGCTGCCACGTCGTCGGCGGTGTGGGCGGCGCTCACGAAGCCCGCTTCATACAAGGCCGGTGCAATGTAGATGCCCCGGTCCAGCAGACCGTGGAACAGCTGGTTGAAGCGCGCGCTGTCGGTTTGGAGCACCTGGGCATAGTTCTGCGGCAGTTCGGGCAGCAGGAAGAAGCCAAACATGCCACCCTCGCAGTCACCGCAGAACGGCACGCCTTCCGCCGTGGCAGCGGCTTGCAGGCCATCGACCAGCGAGCGGGTGCGGGCCGACAGCGCATCGAAGAAGCCGGGCTTCTTGATCTCGCGCAGCGTGGCCAGGCCACAGGCCGTGGCCACCGGGTTGCCCGACAGCGTGCCCGCCTGGTACACGCCGCCCAGTGGCGCGAGGTGTTCCATGATGGCGCGCGGGCCGCCAAAGGCCGCCAGCGGCATGCCTCCACCGATCACCTTGCCCAGCACGGTGATGTCGGGTTGGAAGCCGGGGATGCTCTTGGCGTACACGCTTTGCGCGCTGCCCAGGGCCACGCGGAAACCGGTCATCACTTCATCCAGCACCAGCAGCGCACCGTATTCGGTGCACAGCTCGCGGCAGCGCTGCATGAACGGCACGCTCGCGCGCACCAGGTTCATGTTGCCCGCAATGGGTTCGATCATCACGCAGGCCAGCTCCTTACCGTGCAGGGCAAAGGCTTCTTCCAGCTGGGCGACGTTGTTGTATTCAAGCACCAGGGTGTGCTGCACCACTTCGGGCGGCACGCCAGCGCTGGTGGCATTGCCAAACGTGGCCAGGCCCGAGCCGGCCTTGACCAGCAGCGAGTCGGCATGGCCGTGGTAGCAGCCTTCGAACTTGATGAACTTGCTGCGGCCCGTGGCGCCACGGGCCAGGCGGATGGCGCTCATGCCCGCTTCGGTGCCCGAGCTGACCAGACGAATCATCTCCATGGACGGCACCAGGCTCAGGATCTCCTCGGCCAGCTCGACTTCGCGCTCGGTGGGGGCGCCAAAGCTGAAGCCTTCGAGCGCAGCCTTCTGCACCGCGTCTAGCACGGCGGGGTGGCCGTGGCCGAGGATCATCGGGCCCCAGGAGCCGATGTAATCAATGAAGCGCTGGTCGTTCGCATCCCAGAAGTAGGCGCCTTGCGCGCGCTTGACGAAGCGGGGTGTGCCTCCGACCGCCTTGAAGGCCCGCACGGGCGAATTCACGCCTCCGGGGATCAGCGCCTTGGCGCGTTCGAACAGGGGAATATTGAGATCAGTGCTTGGTGTCATGGGGTGGCATCACAAAACCCTCCAGGGCCTGTGTTTCATCAATCGTGGTTTCTTCTTCGTCGCCGTCGGTCTCGTCGTCCTCGGGCTGTGCCCAGAACATGCGGTCGGGCACGATGTGCCCCATGCCGGGGCGAAAGCCCGCGTCCAGGCAACGGTCGAGGTAACCCAGCGCTTCGCTGGTCGCTTCGCCCAAGTCGTTGCCGCTGGCCACCAGGGCAGTGAGTGCGGCCGAGAGCGTATCGCCCGCGCCCGAGAAGGTGGCGTCAAACAGCTCGAACTTGCCACTGCCCAGAACGGTCTGCGGCGAGGCCAGCACGTTCTCGACGAACTGCTCGGGCAAGGGGATGCCAGTGACCAATGTGTAGGGCACGCCCATCTCGGACGCTGCGCGGGCAATGTCCCGGGCGGTGGGGCTGCGCTCGCCCGTCCAGTCCGGCAGCAGCCAGCGCCACAGGGTGCTGTGGTTTCCAACCAACACCGAGGTCTGGGGTAGCAGCAGCTCGCGGAAGGCGTCGAGGTACTCGTCGATCAGCTCGTCACGCCACCAGGACAGGTTGGGCATGTAGGCGATCACGGGGACTTCGTCATAGTCGGTCGTGATCTCGGCAATGGTGCTGATGTTCTCGGGGCTGCCCACAAAGCCGACTTTGATGGCCTGTACGGGCAGGTCTTCCAGCACGGCCCGCGCCTGCTCGGACACAGCCTCGTCGTCGAAGCTGAAGTGGTCAAAAATCTGAGCGGTGTCGCGGGCATAGGCCCCGGTGACCACGGCGATCGGATGCCCTCCGACCGAGGCGATGGTGGTGATGTCGGCTGTCAGTCCGCCGGCTCCGCTGGGGTCGCTGGCATTGAACACCAGCACACAGGCCGGGCTCGCTTCCTCCGCGTCATCGTCGTCAATATCTGGGATTTCTGGGGGGGGAAGGGAGGCTTTGATGGTCATGGACCAGATCCTGCTGGAGGGGTGGCACGGAAGCTGCAGGCCGCGGAGATCACTAGATACAATCGTTGCATTCTATGTGAAGGCCCTTTAAGCTGTGACCGACTTTAAAACTTGGATGTGTTTGATTTGCGGCTGGATTTATGACGAGGCTGAGGGGTCTCCCGAACACGGCATTCCACCCAACACCCCCTGGGATCAGGTCCCGATGAACTGGACCTGCCCAGAATGTGGCGCCCGCAAGGAAGATTTCGAGATGGTCCAGATCTGAGGCGCTCCAGCACTAATCGCTGCTGCGTTGTTTATTTTCTCCATCGGGAGCAGTGACAATTGACTACAACAGGCGCATCTTTCAAAGTGCTCGTGGTGGATGACAGCAACACCATCCGTCGAAGCGCCGAGATTTTTCTCAAGCAGGGGGGGCACGAAGTCTTGTTGGCCGACGACGGCTTTGATGCTTTGGCCAAAGTCAACGATTACCAGCCTCAGCTGATTTTCTGCGACATCCTCATGCCCAAGCTCGACGGGTACCAGACCTGCGCCATCATCAAGCGCAACGCCCGTTTCGCAGATACCCCGGTGGTGATGCTGTCCTCCAAGGACGGCGTGTTCGACAAGGCGCGTGGGCGCATGGTCGGCTGCCAGGAATATCTCACCAAGCCGTTTACCAAAGACCAGCTGTTGCAGGCAGTGCAGCAGTTTGGCAATTCCCAACAAGGAGCCATGTAATGCCCATTCAGAAAGTATTGGTCGTCGACGACTCGAAGACCGAGTTGATGTTTTTGACGGACCTGCTTCAGAAAAAAGGCATGCAAGTCCGTACCGCAGAAAATGCCGAAGAGGCGTTTCGTCGTCTGGCCGAAGAAAAGCCTGACCTCATCCTGATGGATGTGGTGATGCCCGGCCAAAACGGGTTTCAGCTCACGCGTGCCATTACCCGTGACCCCCTTTACGCTGATGTGCCCATCATCATGTGCACCAGCAAGAACCAGGAAACCGACCGTGTCTGGGGTATGCGCCAGGGTGCGCGCGGCTACATCACCAAGCCGGTGGATCCCGCAGAGCTGCAGGCCAAAATTGACGCTCTGAACTGAGGCAGCGGCGCGCTCATGGCAAACCGCGAAGCCCTACGGGAGCTCCAGACCCGACTTGCCAGCCGTTTGCAGGCTGCAAGGTCCGAAGGTACGTCTGTGTCCTCCTGGCTGGCTGTAGAGTCCGCCGGGAATTTCTATTTGCTGCCCCTGGGGCAGTCCGGGGAGATCTTCCCCTGGGTATCGGTGCAGGCCGTGCCTTACACCCAGCGCTGGTTTCTGGGTGTGGCCAACCTGCGAGGTGGCTTGGTGGGGGTGGTGGATCTGGCTGGGTTGCTGGGGTCCACCGCAGCACGCACTGAGCAGGCCCTGTCCGAGGCCAGCCTGTTGGCGTTCAATGCGGCGCTCGACGTGAATGCTGCCTTGCTGGTGGACCGCCTCGCCGGTCTGCGCGGCACGGATGCGTTTGTGTCGTCCGAGCCGCCCGCCGAGGATTCACCCAGCTTCTTCGGCACCACCTATATCGATTCCAGTGGCACACGCTGGCAGGAGCTGAACTTGCAGATCCTGTCCCAACATCCCGCTTTCCTGAGCATCAGTGCTTGAGTTTTTCTGTAAGGCTGCACCATGTCCGTCGTCAATCAATTTGGAAAACTGTTCAACCGGAAACCCGCCACGCCTGACACCGGCGCAGCCGCCGGCGCGACCGACGATGGGCAGGATCTCCTGGCCACGGGGGCGCTGGATGGCTCGCAACTGCGCGACTCCTACCAGGCCGAAGCCATGAACAGCGTCCAGGGCGATCCCGACGGCTACACGCCCGAGTTGACCGCGCCCGAGGCCGAAGAAGACCTCATCAGCCTGCCCCTGCTGGGCCGCTCGACCGCTGCCGGCCATCAGCGCCGACTGCTGGCCCTGCTGGCCGTGGGTGTGGTGGTGCTGGCGCTGATCGCCGGTTGGGTGCTGCAGCAGGCCGACCGTTCCGCACAGCAATTGGCTGCTACCGGCCAGTCGCTGATGCAGTCGCAACGTCTTGCCAAGTCGGTGTCGCAGGCACTGGTGGGTAGCCCACAGGCCTTCCCGGACGTGGTGGAAAGCTCTGGCGTGCTGGCGCGCAACGTGCGCGCCCTGAATGCCGGTGACAACGAGCTGGGTGTGCAGTCGCTGGGTGAACCCTTCAAGCCCGATCTGGACGCCGTCAACCCCCTGATGGAGCGCGCCGAGCGCAACGCCAGCGTGGTGATGGGTCAGCAAAAGATCCTGACGCAGGTGGGTGACGCTCTGCGCACCATCAACCGCCAGTCATCCGACCTGCTGGAAATCGCTGAAACGGTCTCCTCGCTCAAGCTGCAACAAAATGCGCCCGCTGCCGAAATCTCCGCCGCAGGCCAGCTGGTGATGTTGACCCAGCGTATCGGCAAGTCGGCCAACGAGTTCCAGACCATGGAAGGCGTGAGCCCTGAGGCCGTGTTCCTGTTGGGCAAGGACTTGAACTCCTTCAAGGAAATCGCGCAGGGCCTGCTGGAAGGCAGCCCCGAGTTGCGCCTGTCGGCCACAAAGGACGCGCAGACCCGCGAACAACTGGAAGCGCTGATCAAGCTGTACGAACAGACCCGGACCCAGGCCAGCGCGATTCTGGGCAACCTGCAAGGTCTGGTGTCTGCCCGCGAAGCACAGTCCGCCATCATTGCCGACAGCGAGCCACTGCGCCGCCAGCTGGAAGGTCTGCAGAGCAAGCTGTCCGCCCAGACCGGTCTGGGCGCCGGCCAGTTCGCCGCTCTGGCGCTGGCAGGCTTGTTCGTGCTGCTGTGCGGTATCGGCATTTCGCGCGTCCAGCTGCTGGACAGCCGTGGCCGTCAGGCAGCTGCGGAAAACCAGCAACGTGACGCCAAGCGCCAGGAGCAGGAAGCCAAGCGCGTCAACGACGCCAACCAGGCCGCCATTTTGCGTTTGATGAACGAACTGCAGTCGGTCGCTGAAGGTGACCTGACGCAAGAAGCCACCGTGACGGAAGACATCACCGGCGCCATTGCCGACTCGGTGAACTACACGGTGGAAGAGCTGCGCCAACTGGTGGGCAGCGTGCAGAACACGGCGACCCGCGTGGCGCAGACGACTGCCCAGGTGGACAACACCTCGACCGAACTGCTGGCGGCATCGACCGAGCAGTTGCGCGAAATCCGCGAAACCGGCCGCTCCGTTCTGGACATGGCGACCCGCATTAACGAAGTGTCTACACAAGCGCAAGAGTCCGCCACGGTGGCCCGTCAGTCGCTGCAAGCCGCGGACTCGGGTCTGCAGGCCGTGCAGAACGCTATCGGCGGTATGAACTCCATCCGTGACCAGATCCAGGACACCTCCAAGCGGATCAAGCGCCTGGGTGAATCGTCGCAGGAGATCGGTGAAATCACCGAGCTGATTTCTGACATTACCGAACAGACGAACGTGCTGGCTCTGAACGCTGCCATCCAGGCTGCATCCGCCGGTGAAGCCGGTCGCGGCTTCTCGGTGGTGGCGGAAGAAGTGCAGCGTCTGGCTGAACGTTCGGCCGATGCGACGCGCCAGATTTCTGCCCTGGTGAAAGCCATTCAAACCGATACCCAGGATGCCGTGGCTGCTATGGAGCGCTCCACGCAGGGTGTGGTGGAAGGGGCACGCCTGTCCGACAGCGCTGGTACTGCGCTGACCGAGATTGACCGCGTGTCGCGCCGTTTGGCCGAACTGATTGAGCAGATTTCGTCTTCGACTTCCCGGGAAGCTGTTCTGGCCAACGAAGTGGCCGACAACATCCAGCACATTTTTGCGGTGACCGAGCAGACGGGTGAAGGTACCCGCACCACAGCGCAACAGGTGCGCGAGCTCTCGCACATGGCCGAGGAACTGCGCCAATCGGTGGCACGTTTCAAGATCGCCTGACGCAGCAGTTAGTCATCAACCAGCTGGCTCATTGCAGCCGGGGACGAATCCATGTCATCTATTGATGTCAACAATGCACCGGCCGCCGACGGGACCCAGGGAGATCAGGACCTGGGTCCTTTGGCTTGGGTGCTTGACGAGCTGCGCAAATCGCTGGACGGTGCTGTCAAGGCGATGCGGCGCTTTGTGCGTGATGCCGAGGTAGCACGCGAGTCCGATCTGGCGGCGCTGGACGCTGGCCCCCTGCGCATTGCGCGCCAGCAACTGCACCAAGCCTGTGGTGCGCTGGAAATGGTGGGCATGGGTCCTCCGGCGCTGGTGTTGCGGTCCATGGAATCGGCGGTGCAGAAGTTTGTTCAGCGCCCCGAAACCTGCAGCGATGACGCTGCCGCCGTGATCGAGC
Source organism: Acidovorax sp. 99 (assembly GCF_003096455.1). NCBI lineage: Bacteria > Pseudomonadati > Pseudomonadota > Betaproteobacteria > Burkholderiales > Comamonadaceae > Acidovorax > Acidovorax sp. 99. The sequence goes on along the minus strand of NZ_QEKU01000001.1, from coordinate 1,109,252 downwards.
GCGCCAGCTTTGCGCTGATCGAATATCTGGAAACCGTGCTGGCGGGCAAAGCCGTATCGCCCGTGGCCCTGTTTCCGCAGTACCGCGATGCCCAGGCATTGGCAGGCGCTGACCGTGTTCATCCCGCTGACTTGTGGCCGGTAGAGCGCCGTTTCCGTGAACCCGAAGGTGCGGTGTCGCGCCCACCTCTGCCCTACGGTCCCGAGGCGCGGGCGCGGCTGGATGCAGCTGTGCTGCGCATCGTCAAGTCGGGGGACCTGAAGGCCGCCCTGAGCCTGCGCGACACCTGCCTGGGCTTTGTGGCCGCACAAACAGATCGGCAGGCGCGTGCGTTCTGGAAAATTTGCGCGGGTTTCTTCGATGCGTTTGGCTCGGGCCTTTTGCCGCCAGATGTGTACGTCAAGCGCGTGGCATCCCGTGTGCTCATGCAGTACGCCACGTTGGCCAAGGGCGATCCGACGATCGCCGACCGGCTGGTGCAGGACCTGCTGTTCTTCTGCTCGCAGGCCAAGGTGGCCGATCTGGCAGAGGACGCAGCGCCCTCATTGCGTGCTGTCCGTCAGGCCTTTGCGCTGGACCGCTTCAAGCCGGTGGACTACGAGACTGCCCGCTTCGGACGTTTTGACCCGGCGGTGTTGACGCAGGCGCGCAAGCGCATTGCCTCGGCCACGGAAACCTGGTCTGCCCTGGCGGGTGGCGACCGCAACAAACTCAAGCCAGCGGCAGACCAGTTCAGCCTGGTGTGCGATTCGCTGCGCAAGCTCCATCCGGGCAGTGAGAACCTGGCGCAGGCGCTGACGCGTGCCCTGGATTCAACCACCCGGTCGGGCGAACCCCCGTCGCCCGCATTGGCGATGGAAGTGGCCACCTCCGTGCTGTACCTGCAGGCAGCTTTTGAAGAGTTGGACACGGCAGACGAACAGATGGAAGCCCGCGCCAGCCGTCTTGCAGAACGTCTGGATGCGGTCACGGCGGGTGCCGAACCCGAACCCCTTGAACAATGGATGGAAGAGCTGTACCGCCGGGTCAGCGACAACCAGACCATGGGCAGCGTGGTCGATGAGCTCCGGGTGACCCTGGGCGAGGCCGAAAAGGCCATGGACCAGTTTTTCCGCAACCCGAAGGACACTGGTGTGCTGGCGACCGTGCCAGGGCATCTTGCGCAGATGCGTGGCGTGCTGTCGGTGCTGGGGCTGGATCAGGCATCACTGGCTGTGGTCCGCATGCGCGACACGGTGGAGCGTCTGCTGATCAACGAGGTGCCCGAAGAAGAACGCCAAAGCGCGTTTGAAAAGCTGGGTAACAGCCTGGGCGCATTGGGTTTCCTGATCGACATGCTGAGCTATCAGCGCACCATGGCGCGCAAGCTCTTTGTGTACGACGAAGAACTGGGCGAACTGCGCATCCTCATGGGTAAAACCCGTGCGCGCGCCTCTGATGCTGTGGAAGAAGCGCCTGCCAAGCTGGAAGAGCGTTCTGCCACCTTGGTGCCAGACGTGATTCCCCGCTTTCCGGTGCAGGAGCCTGTCAGCGAGCCCACGGACTTTGCGCCGTTCCCTGATTTTGAGTCGGCCCCCGCAGCCGATGCCAGCGTGGCGGCAGAGCCCGCAGGCCTGGCCCCGGACATCTCCTTTGACGTTCCCGCCGTTGCCGCGCCCGTACCGCTGGAAGCAGCCGCTCCGGCGGCTGCGGCTGCGCCCGCTCCAGTGCCTGATGTCGAAGATGAACTGCTCGACGTGTTCCTCGAAGAGGCACGCGAAGTGGTGGTCAACGGCCTGGCTGCCATTGAGCAGCTGCGGGGTGAACCTGGTGACCTGAGCGAGCAGACCACACTGCGCCGTGCGTTCCATACGCTCAAGGGCAGCTCGCGCATGGTGGGGCTGAACGACTTTGGCGAAGCAGCCTGGTCGATGGAGCAGGTGCTCAACGTCTGGCTGGCCGAACAAAAGCCCATGCAGCCGAGCTTGCTGCAGTTGTCCACCGACGCACTGCATGCTTTCAGCAGCTGGGCAGACGACATCGCCGCAGGCCGCGCGACTGGCTGGGACCCTGAGTCCTTCCGCCGGTCGGCAGATGCCATGCGCCTGGATGGCACGCTGGTACCGCTGGCGATGCCATCGGGTGGAGGTATGGCGCCCGAACCTACAGCACCACAGGCCGCGCCGGAGCTTTCCGAGGCCGCGGCAGAGCCGGTGGATGCCCTCTCCGCCGAAGTGCTCAGCGAAGAACTGACGGTGCCGGATTTCCAGGCCACCGAGATCTCCGAGCATGTGCCCGAACAGCCCGTCGAGAGCGCCAACGCTGCCCCGGAAGTGGCCGAGGAGATCGACTTCTCGGTGTTCACTGCAGCATTGAACGAGTCTGCCCACGAACCTGCACCTGTGGTCGATCCGTCCAGCGTGGACTTTGTCCTCGACCTGGAGCTGCCTGACCTGGAACCTGTGTCTGCGGAAGCGCCTGTGCCCGCAGTGGATCACGCAGACGCTGTCGATGCGCCGCTGCAAGCGCCCGCAGGCGCCCTGGGCGACGAACTATTGCTGCCAGAAGACCTGGTGCTCGATGTCGCCGAACCGCAAAACGCGGTGGATACAGAGGCCCGCATTCCTTCGGATGGGCTGGAAGCCCTGGACGTGGCTGAGCTGGAGAAGCTGCTGGAGGCCGAGTCGGCCGAGGCTGCCGAACTGCTTGCACCTGCCCCCGAGGACGTGGCTGTGGCCGGTTCCGAAGCGTTGCCAGACGACCTGATCGCTGAAGTAGAGCCCGCGCAAGAAGTGGCGCATCTGCTCGATGCCCTGCCGCAGGAAGAAGGCGGCAGCGACGATGCGGTGAAGGTCATCGACACGCTGCGCATCGGTATCCCGCTGTACAACGTGTACCTGAATGAGGCCGATGAATGGTCTCGCCGCTTGGTGACCTGTTTGCAGGAATGGGCGCTGGAACTGCATGAGCCGCTGCCTGACACGGCCGTGGCCCTGTCGCACTCGCTCGCCGGCAGTTCGGCCACGGTGGGCTTCACCGCGCTGTCCGAAATGGCCCGCGTGCTGGAGCACACGCTGCAGCATGTGCAGCTGCAGTCGGGTGGCACCGAGGAGCAAGCGGCAGCGTTCATGGCTGCAGCGGAAGACATCCGTCGCCTGTTGCACCAGTTTGCTGCCGGGTTCCTCAAAGAGCCCAGCCCGGAAGTGCTGGCCCAGCTGCGCCAGATTCTGGAAACCGAGGTGGTCAGCACCCAGTCTCCACCCGAGGAAGATGCGCAGGCCTACCTCGACGCCGCAGAGCAGGAAGCGTCCGAAATTGCTGCGGCCGAGTTGGCACCTGAGCCGGTGGTGGAGGTGCCTGGGGTGGATGCAGAGCCTGAGGCTGTTGCACCCGCCGTGCCTGCCCCCGTGGTGGGCCATGTGGCGCCCGCGCTGTCTGCCGTCATCCACGACCACGATCAGCACATTGACGATGCCATCGCGCACGCCATTGCCTCGATCCCGGACGCGGACGACGACATCGATGCGATCGACGTCATCGACCCTGACCTGTTCCCCATCTTCGAGGAAGAGGCGGCCGAGTTGCTGCCCCAGCTCGGTGGTGCGTTGCGCCAATGGGCGTCGCGCCCCGACAACCTCAGCGCTCGCAGCGAAGTATTGCGAGCCCTGCACACGCTCAAGGGCAGTTCGCGACTGGCCGGGGCGATGCGCCTGGGCGAAATGGCCCACCGGCTGGAATCTGCGATCGAGCAGCTGGACGCAGAAACCGTCACGGCCGACCAGATCGAGCCGTTGCAAGGCAGTTTCGATGGACTGCAAGCCAACTTCGAGGCGCTGCGTGCCATTGGTCAGGGGCCTTCCGACACAGTGGTTACTCTGCCGGTCGAAGCCACACCGGCCTTGCGCGCCAATGTGGCGGATGCGGCCGAAGCCTCCGTCCCCTCGGCGGCAGCATCTTCTGCCAAGCCGCTGGCGATAACGGCTCCGGCCGTGCGCCTGCCCGGACCGTCCCAGCTGGCGCCCCTGCGGGTGGCAGCCAACCAGTCGGTGCGCGTGCGTGCACAGCTGCTGGACCGCCTGGTCAACCAGGCGGGCGAGGTGATGATCAGCCGTTCGCGCCTGGACGCGCGCCTGGGCCAGTTCCGTAGCTCACTCACCGATCTGTCGGGCAATCTGGACCGCTTGCGTCAGCAATTGCGCGACATCGAGGTGCAGGCCGAATCCCAGATGCAGTCGCGTCTGGCGCTGTCCAAGGACTCTGCTGCGGGCTTCGATCCGCTGGAGTTCGACCGCTTCACACGGGTGCAGGAGTTGACCCGCATGATGGCCGAGTCGGTCAACGACGTGGCCACGGTGCAGCGCAATCTGCAACGTGCCATGGAAGGCGCTGAAGACGACTTGATTGCCCAAGGCCGCCAGGCGCGTGAGCTGCAACGGGATCTGCTGCGCACACGTATGGTGGAGTTCGAGGGGATTGCCGAGCGCTTGTACGCGGTGGTGCGTCAGGCCTCCAAGGAAACCGGCAAGCAGATCAAGCTGGACATCACCGGCGGCTCCATCGAAATGGACCGTGGCGTGCTGGACCGCATGACGCCCGCCTTCGAACATTTGTTGCGCAATTGCGTGGCCCACGGCATTGAAGAGCCTGAAGTGCGCACGGCGGCCGGCAAGCCGTCGTCGGGCACCATCACGGTGGATCTGCACCACGAAGGCAATGACGTATCGGTCGAGTTCCGCGATGACGGAGCGGGTCTGAACCTGCCGCGCATTCGCGAAAAGGCCGTGTCTCAGGGCATCGTGGAGCCCGGCGTGGAGCTGAGCGATGCGGATGCGGCCAACCTGATCTTCATGCCAGGCTTCTCGACGGCCTCCGAAGTGACTGGTCTGGCAGGGCGGGGCATCGGCATGGACGTGGTGCGTGCTGAGATCAATGCGCTGGGCGGCCGCGTCGAAACCTCCACCGAGGCGGGCAAGGGTGCGGCATTCCGCATGGTGCTGCCGTTGACCACCGCAGTGACGCAGGTGGTGATGCTGCGCTCGGGTGATTTGGCGATCGGCGTTCCGGCCAACGTGGTCGAGATTGTCCGCCGCACCTCGGCCCCTGACTTGGCAGAGGCTTACCGTACCGGCGTGTTTGACGACGGCATGGAGAAGATCCCGTTCTTCTGGTCGGGAGCCCTGCTGCAGTCGTCCAGCCGCAGCACCGAGCCGGCGGGCAAGACCCGCCCGGTGGTGATCTTCCGAAGCGCTGCCCAGCGTGTTGCGATGCACGTGGACGAAGTGCTTGGCAACCAGGAAGTGGTGGTGAAGAACCTGGGGCCGCAGTTGTCCCGTCTGCCGGGTCTGGCGGGCATGTCCGTGCTGGCATCGGGTGCCGTAGTGCTGATCTACAACCCGGTGGCCTTGGCCACGGTGTATGGCGACCAGGTGCGTGCGGCCAGTGCCGACATGGCACCAGCGCCCGACGCCCCCGCCGCAGGCGGCACGGGTAAGGCCGTCGTGTCTCAGCAGTTGTCGGGACCGAGTCAGGTGCCGCTGGTGCTGGTGGTGGATGATTCCATCACCGTGCGCCGCGTGACGCAGCGTCTGCTGCAGCGCGAAGGCTACCGTGTGGCCCTGGCGGCCGATGGCCTGCAGGCGCTGGAGCGTCTGCAGGAGGAGCGCCCGACGGTGGTTCTGTCCGACATCGAAATGCCGCGCATGGACGGCTTCGATCTGGCGCGCAACATCCGGGCAGACGGTGCCTTGCGTGATCTGCCCATCATCATGATCACCTCGCGGATTGCTGAAAAGCACCGCGAGCACGCGATGGAGTTGGGTGTGAACCATTACCTGGGCAAGCCCTATTCGGACGAAGAGCTGCTGAGCCTGATCCAGCACTACGCGCGCATCGCTGCGGCGGCCGAGGCCTGACACCATGCTGGCCCACTCCCGACCCTGCGAGTCAGCCTGGGTCGGGAGTGCTCTCTTGTTGCCTTGCCTTGTGGTGTCCTGTGCATGGACAGGGCGGACCCAGTCACCGTGATGGATCCGCTGGCACCATCCCCTTCCCCTGACCCCCGGCTGCTGGCTTGCCTGGCCCTGGTGGCGCGCGAGCGCGCTTCGGACCTGTTTCTGATGGCAGGTGCTGCGCCCACCATCAAGCGGCAGGGCGCCTTCATCCCCATTGCGCAGCAAGTCCTGTCAGCCGACGATGTGCGGCAAATGGCCTATTCCGTCCTGCGGGAGGCCCAGCGCAAGGAGTTCGAGACCACGATGGAGTGCGACCTCTCGCTGCAGACCGCTGACGGGGAGCGCTTTCGCGTGAACGTGCACATGCAGCGAGGGCAGGTCGGCATGGTGATCCGCCATGTGATAGCGCGGATCCCGACGCTGGAAGAACTGGGGTTGCCGCCCGTCCTCCAGCGGCTGGCGTTTCTCAAAGGGGGGCTGGTCTTGACGGTGGGCTCCGCAGGTTCGGGCAAGACCACCACGCTGGCCGCATTGCTGGACCATCGCAACACGCACACTGGCGGGCACATCCTCACGGTAGAAGACCCCATCGAATACCTGCACAGCCACAAAAAATCCCTGGTAACGCAGCGCGAGGTGGGTCTCGACACCCTGTCGTATGACGAGGCGCTGCGCCGTGCCATGCGCGAGGCGCCGAATGTGATCATGATCGGCGAGATCCGCGACCGGGCCACCATGCAGCACGCACTGCACTACGCTGAGTCCGGCCATCTGTGTGTGTCCACCCTGCACGCCAACAATGCCAACCAGGCGGTGCAGCGCATCGTGAATTTTTTCCCCGAGGACGCGCACCGCCAGCTGCTCATGGACCTGTCCCTCAACCTGCGGGCGGTGGTGGCGCAACGCCTGGTGCCGGGCCTTGCGGGCCACTTGGTGCCTGCTACCGAGATCATGCTGCTCACGCCCTATGTGGCCGAGCTGATCCAGAAGGGGCAGATCGACGAACTCAAGACCGCCATCACCCGCAGTGGCGAGCAGGGCATGTGGAGTTTTGATCAGTCACTGCTGGGGATGGTGGAGGCGGGCACGATTTCGCCCGAAGAAGCCATCGCTAACGCCGACAACCGCACCGATGTGCGTTTGCGACTGCGGCTGGCCGCCGGTGCCTCGCTGGGCGGTGAGGGCATGCAGATGGCGCCGGAGGAACCCCCGCCGGACGACCCGCCGCCCACGGCGCATCGCTAGCCCTCGGCGACCTGCTGGAGTCTGTGGGTCCGTGTGTTGTCACCCTGCAGCCGTCTTCACCACGGCATACCGCTCCAACGTGCGTTGCCTTGCGGCATCGTGCTCCACCACGGGCAAGGGGTAGGTGTCTCCCAGGCGCACGCCCGCTTCCTGCAACTCCAGCGGGCGCGCCAGCCAGGGGGCGTGGAGTGCCTTGGTGGGGAGCGCTGCGAGCTGGGGTAGGTACCGGCGTATGAACTTGCCCTCCGGGTCGAACTTCTCGCTCTGGCTCACCGGGTTGAAGATGCGGAAATAGGGCTGGGCATCACACCCGCTGGAGCTGGCCCACTGCCAGCCACCGTTGTTGGCGGCCAGGTCGAAGTCATTGAGGAGCGTGGCAAAGTAGGCCTCGCCGCGGCGCCAGTCCAGCCCCAAGTCCTTCACCAGAAAGCTTGCCACCACCATGCGCAGGCGGTTGTGCATGTAGCCCGTCTGGTTGATCTGCGCCATGGCGGCATCCACCAGCGGGTAGCCGGTGCGGCCCTCGCACCAGGCGGCAAACAGGGCGTCGGCCCCGGGGCCGGTCTCCCAGGCGATGGCATCGTAGGCCGGTTTGAAGCTCTGGCCCACCACATGCGGGTGGTGGTGCAGGATCTGGAAGTAGAAGTCCCGCCAGATCAGTTCGCTGAGCCAGGTCGTGGCGCCCGGGTTGCCCTCCAGCATCAGGCGGTGCGCCGTGCGTGCCAGCAAGCGCGGCGAGATGGTGCCAAACCGCAGGTGCACGCTCAGGTAGCTGGGCCCTTTTACTGCCGGAAAGTTGCGCGTGTCCTCATAGCGCTCGATACGGCCGAGAAAATCGTCGAACAGCTGCTGTGCGCCCTGAGCGCCCGTGGGCAGGCGCAGCTGGGACAGGTCCGTGGGCTCAAACCCAAGGTCCTGCAAGGTGGGCACGGGCTGGCAATGGGCCTCAGGGCGCGCTGCCAGATGGTGGGCGTGGCGCTCCACCGGATAGCTCTTGAGCTGGAACGCGTCGATCTTCTTGAGCCACGCATTTTTGTACGGCGTGAACACGCTGTACGGGTTGCCGGTCTGCGTCAGCACCTCGCTGCGCTCCAGCAGGGTATGGTCCTTGAACGTGTGGAAGGCCTTGCCTGCAGCCGCCAGGCGCGTGCGCACCAGGCGGTCGCGGTCCAGCGCCTGGGGTTCGTCATCGTGGTTGGCAAAGACCGCCTGCACGTCCAGGGCGCTGGCCAGGGCCGGAATGGCATCGCTAGCCACCGCGTGCCACACGATGAGGCCGCCCCTTTTCTGCCCCGAAAGCGCGCGCAGCGTGTCATCCAGCTCCACCAGCGACTCGCGGATGAACTCCACCCGGCGGTCGGCGCGGGGCAGGGCGTCGAGGATGTGCTTGTCAAAGACAAAGGCGCAGAACACCTGCTCGCAGCGCGTCAGCGCGTGGTACAGGGCGGCCTGGTCGTGGGCACGCAGGTCGCGGCGGAACCAGACCAGGCCACGGGAGTAAGTGGGCTCGGGGGAGGGGGGCATGTTCACCGTTAAAATTGCGGGATGTCTTTCGATTCTGCGCCCATCAACCTGACGCATCACTTCCTGATCGCGATGCCCGGCCTGGAAGATGAGTCTTTTGCGCGCAGCGTCGTCTATCTGTGTGAGCACAGCGAACGCGGTGCGCTTGGCCTCATCATCAACAAGCCCACCGATATCACCCTCAAGGGCCTGTTTGACAAGGTGGACCTGTCGCTGCGCCGCGAGGACCTCACCAAAGAGCCCGTTTTTCAGGGCGGCCCGGTGCAGACCGAGCGCGGATTTGTGCTGCACGAACCCATGCTCATGGACAAGGGGGAAACCGACGAGTCGGCCTACGCCTCCACCATGACCATCCCCGGTGGCCTGGAGATGACCACCTCCAAGGACGTGCTCGAAGCCCTTTCCACGGGCGCAGGTCCCCGCCGCGTGCTCATCACGCTGGGGTATTCGTCCTGGGGCGAGGGTCAGTTGGAGTCTGAGCTTGCCGAGAACGCCTGGCTCACGGTGGCCGCCGATCTGTCGGTGATCTTCGACACGCCCGTGCCCGAGCGGTACGACCGGGCCCTGTCGCTTCTGGGTTTGCAGGCCTGGATGCTGTCGCCCGAGGCGGGGCACGCATGACTGGCGCGCCCGCTCAGTCCATCCAGCCGCCAGCCGTTCCTGCGCATTTCCAGACCTTTCTTGCTTTTGACTTTGGGCTCAAGCGCACGGGCGTGGCCTCGGGTAACCGCATGCTCAAGAGCGCCACACCCCAGCGCACCATCCAGGCCGAGGGCGACGCCCGTTTTGCCCAGGTGGCCGAGCGCATCAAGGAATGGCAGCCCGATGCGCTGGTGATCGGCGTGCCCTACCACCCCGACGGCGCGGCCCACGAAAACACCGCGCGTGCTCTCAAGTTCGGGCGCCAGCTGCGCGGGCGCTTTGGCTTGCAGGTGTTTGAGGTGGACGAGCGCTACAGCACCACCGAAGCCATTGCAGGTGGTGCCAAGGATGCCGACGCGGCCTCGGCCTGCATCATCCTGGAACAGTTTTTGAGGAATCTCCCATGACCACCCCATCCCCTGGAATGTCCGGTAGCTTGGTGCTAGACGCCGAGGCGCTGTACCGCGAACTGCTGCGCGGCGTGCGCAGCATGTTGACCCCCACCACGCGCCTGGCGGGCATCGCCTCCGGCGGCGCCTGGCTGGCCGAGCGCCTGCAAAAAGACCTGGGCCTGGAAGGCCCGGCCGGTGTGTTGTCATCGGTGATGCACCGTGACGACTTCGCCCAGCGTGGCTTGTCGGCCAGTGCGCAGACCGCGCTGCCGTTTGACGTGAACGGCGCCGACGTGTTGGTGCTCGACGACGTGCTCTACACCGGCCGCACCATCCGCGCCGTGCTCAACGAGCTGTTCGACTATGGCCGCCCCGCCAGCGTTCGCCTGGCTGTGCTGGTGGACCGTGGCGGACGCGAGCTGCCCGTGCAGGCCGACTTTGCTGCTGCCCGGGTGGCCCTGCCGGTCGCCCATTCGCTGGCCCTGGCGCGTGGCGACAGCGGCACCTTCCAATTCCAAGTCCAAGACAAAGACTAAAGAGGCCTGACCGTGCTGCACAAGCGCAATCCCCAACTCAACGGCAACGGCGAACTCATCCACCTGCTGTCCATCGAGGGCCTGCCGCGCGACATCGTCACGCACATCCTCGACACGGCCGCCAACTTCGTCAGCGTCAACGACCGCGAAGTCAAGAAGGTGCCCCTCTTGCGCGGCAAGAGCGTGTTCAACCTGTTCTTCGAGAACAGCACGCGCACCCGCACCACGTTCGAGATCGCGGCCAAGCGCCTGTCGGCCGACGTGATCAACCTGGACATCGCGCGCAGCTCGGCCAGCAAGGGCGAGTCGCTGCTCGACACCATCGCCAACCTGAGCGCGATGGCAGCCGACCTGTTCGTGGTGCGGCACAGCGAGTCCGGCGCGCCTTACCTGATCGCGCAGCACGTGGCGCCGCATGTGCACGTGATCAATGCAGGCGACGGACGGCATGCCCACCCCACGCAGGGGCTGTTGGACATGTACACCATCCGTCACTACAAAAAGGACTTCAGCAACCTCACCGTGGCCATCGTGGGCGACGTGCTGCACTCGCGCGTGGCGCGCTCGGACATCCACGGCCTGACCACGCTGGGCTGCGCCGAAGTGCGTGTGGTGGGTCCGCGCACCCTGGTGCCGTCGGACATGGCGCAGATGGGCGTGCGGGTGTGCCACACGCTTGAAGAAGGCATCAAGGATGCCGACGTGGTCATCATGCTGCGCCTGCAGAACGAGCGCATGAGCGGTGCGCTGCTGCCGTCCAGCCAGGAGTATTTCAAGAGCTTCGGCCTCACGCAGGAAAAGCTGCAACTGGCCAAGCCCGACGCCATCGTCATGCACCCCGGCCCCATCAACCGTGGCGTGGAGATCGACTCCGCCGTGGTCGATGGCAAGCAGAGCGTGATCCTGCCGCAGGTGACCTTCGGCATCGCGGTGCGCATGGCTGTCATGTCCATCGTCGCAGGGAACGAGGCGTGACCTTGAGGATGAATACTCCTGTTTTCATAGCTGTTTGTGCTTATCAATCAAGCGCTAGCAGCCAATTTGGCTTGAAATCATGAAGATACTGATCCAGAACGGCCGTGTGATCGACCCCGCCTCGGGCCTTGACCAGACCTGCGACATCGCGCTGGCGGCGGGCCGCATCGTGGGGGTCAACCGCGTGCCGCCCGACTTTGCACCCAACCGCACCATCAACGCTGCCGGCTGCATCGTGTTGCCCGGTCTGGTGGACCTGGCCGCGCGCCTGCGCGAGCCCGGCCACGAGCACGAAGGCATGCTCGAATCCGAGATGGCCGCCGCTGTGGCCGGTGGCGTCACCAGCCTGGTCTGCCCACCCGATACCGACCCGGTGCTTGACGAACCCGGCCTGGTGGAGATGCTCAAGTTCCGCGCCGAGAAGCTGCACCAGTCGCGACTGTTCCCGCTGGGCGCGCTCACACGCAACCTCGCTGGCGAGGTGCTGACCGAGATGGCCGAGCTGACCGAATCCGGCTGCGTGGGCTTTGGCCAGGCCGAGGTGCCGCTGGCCAGCACCCAGGTGCTGCAGCGCGCGCTGCAGTACGCCGCCACCTTTGGCTACACGGTGTGGTTGCGCCCGCAAGAGATGCACCTGGGCAAGGGCGTGGCCGCCAGCGGCGCACTGGCCACGCGGCTGGGCCTGTCGGGCGTGCCCGTGGCGGCCGAGACCATTGCGCTGCACACCATTTTTGAACTGCTCAAGACCACCGGCGCGCGCGTGCACCTGTGCCGCCTGAGCAGCGCTGCGGGCGTGGAGCTGGTACGCCGCGCCAAGGCCGATGGCCTGAAGGTCACGGCCGATGTCAGCATCAACTCGCTGCACCTCACCGAAAACGACATCGGCTTCTTCGACAGCCGCGCGCGCCTGACGCCGCCGCTGCGCCAGCAGCGCGACCGCGACGCCCTGAGCGCGGCGCTGCTCGACGGCACCATCGATGCGCTGGTGTCCGACCACACCCCGGTGGATGAAGACGCCAAGACCCTGCCGTTTGCCGAAGCCGAGCCCGGCGCCACGGGGCTGGAGCTGCTGCTGTCGCTGGCGCTTAAATGGTCGCAAGACAGCGGCGTGCCTTTGCGGCGCGCGCTGGCCGTGGTCACGGCAGAGCCCGCACGCGTGCTGGGCAACGCGCTGGGCACCTTGCAGGCCAGCGTCGGCCAGATCGTGGAAGGGGGCGTGGGCGACCTCTGCATCTTCGACCCGCAGGCAGCGTGGACGGTGCAGGACGACGCGCTCGCCAGCCAAGGCAAACACACGCCGTTCTCGGGCTACGAACTGCCCGGCCGCGTGCGCATGACCCTGGTGGGCGGACAGGTCGCTTTTGACCGCAACTGAGACGGCGCGACGCTGCGATAGCAAGGCCCGGCCGTGAAGTTCCTGCGCGCCAGCTGGCGCCTCTTGCGGCTGCTGGGTCACATCGCCAAGGGCCTGTGGATTGTGGCGCTGCGGTTTCCGTCGCTGTCGCCGGACCAGCAACACGCCCGCGTGCAGGTGTGGTCGCTGGAGCTGCTGGCCCATGCGGGCATCAGCCTGCGCATCCTGGGGCAGCCCCCGGTGACTGGCCCGGTGATGCTGGTGGCCAACCACATCTCGTGGCTCGACATCCCGGTGATGCATGCGGCGCGGCACTGCCGCTTTGTCTCCAAGTCCGATGTGCAGGCCTGGCCGCTGATCGGCACCCTGGCCACGGCGGCGGGCACGCTCTACATCGAACGCAGCTCGCGCCGCGATGCGCTGCGCATGGTGCGCTCGATGCAGGAGGCGCTGGAGCGCGGCGAGGTGCTGGCCGTGTTCCCCGAAGGCACCACGGGCGACGGGCGCGAGATGCTGCCCTTCCACGCCAACCTGCTGCAGGCCGCCGTGGCTGCAAAGGCGCCCGTGCAGCCCGTAGGCCTGCGCTTTGCCGACAAGGCCACGGGCGCCACCAGTTTTGCTCCCAGCTACATCGGCGACGAAACCCTGGTGGGCTCGATCTGGCGCACGCTCAGCGCCCCTCCCATCGAGGCCGTGGTGCACTACGGCCTGCCCGAGCTGGCAGGCGAGCGCGACCGCCGCACCTGGACACAGCACTTGCACGACACCGTCGATCAGCTGCGCAAGGCCTGAGAACGCACACAGGTTCCCTGGGTTCCCAACGAGCAGTCTTTGTGCGACAAAAGCGTGCATATTCCACGCTTTGGGCCCTGCAGGTGGCCGTCCAAGTGGTCTGCGCGGCGCAATGTCCCGTATCGTCCGCGCTTTCCATTTGCCTGCGGGTCATCGCAGGCCTTTGCACACTGCCGGGAGGGCACCATGAACCTGATTGAACGCGCCAAAAGCATTCTTCTGCAACCCAAAGAGGCCTGGGCCACCATTGATGCGGAGGCCACCGACACCGCCACCCTGTTCACCCGCTACGCCATGGTCCTGGCCGCCATTCCGGCGGTCTGCGGTTTCATCGGCATGTCGCTGATCGGCTTTGGCGGTTTTGGGGTCACCATCCGCGTGCCTTTTGTCTCCGGGCTGGTGAACATGGTCGTGTCATACGGGTTGAGCCTGGCGGGCTTGCTGGTGCTCGGTTTCATCATCGATGCGCTGGCGCCCACCTTCGGCGGGCAAAAGAACGCCATCCAGGCACAGAAGGTGGCGGTGTACGCCAGCACGGCCGCCCTGCTGGGCGGAGTGTTCAGCCTGCTGCCATCGCTGGCCATGCTGGGCCTGCTGGCGGCGGTGTACTCCATCTACCTGCTCTACACCGGCCTGCCGGTGCTCATGCGCAGTGCGCCCGAAAAGTCGGTGGGCTACACGGTGGTGGTCATCATTGCGGCCATCGTGATGGGGGTGGTCATCGGTGCTGTCAGTGCGCTGTTCATGCCGCGCAGCGGTGCGCTGTTTGGCGGTGCCGATGCCCCTGCCATCACCATGAACACGCCCGGTGGCAAGGTGTCCATCGACACCGCCGGCCTGGAAGCTGCCGGCAAGAAGATGGAAGAAGCCGCCCGCAAGATGGAAGAGGCCCAGAAGAGCCAGGATCCGGCCGCCATCGCAGCCGCCACGGGCGATGCCGCCAAGGCCGCTGCGGGTGTGCTGGGTGGGGGTCAGGCCATTGCGGCCCAGTCGCTCAAGGCGGCCCTGCCCGAGAAGCTGGCGGGCCTGCCCCGCACGGGTTTTGATGTGCAGGATGGTGCCGCCCTGGGCTTGCCCACCAGCCAGGCCAGCGCGCAATACGGCAACGACGACAAGCAGCTGCGCCTGGAGATCGTGGATGTGGGCGGCCTCGGGCAGATGGCGGTGATGGCCATGGGCATGGCGCAGGGCGAGAAAGAAGACCAGACCAGCGCCGAAAAGACGTGGCAAGAGGGGGGCCGCACCCTGCACCAGCGCTACGACAAGGATGGCAGCCACGCAGAGTTCAAGACCATCCTGAAGAACGGCCTTGTGGTCAGCATCGAGGGCGACAAGATCGGCGTGAAAGAGCTGCGGGGCCTGATGTCGCAGGTGGACCTGAACGGGCTGGAAGGCCTGCAGCGCAAGGGCAAGTCCTGAGCGGAAGGGGATTTGCTATTGATTCAATAGCAATTCAGGCATGTTCGACTAGCGCATCCGGCCGATTTTGATCCCAACACCGCCTCAGCCACGCGGAAATGTCACCACGTGGTCCACCTGGGCACGGATGCCGATCCACTCGCCCAGCGCGTGGTCATGGTGGCTGGGCACATGGGCCAGCACCGTGTGGCCACTGGCCAGGCGCAGGGTGTACAGAAACTCCGACCCCCGGAACGACTTGCGCACGATTTGCGCCTGCACGGGCGCGTGATCGTCGTGCACGATGTCGTCGGCGCGCAGCAGCACATCACATTCACCCGCAGGGTAGCTGCTGGGCAGGGGGCACTCATCCAGGTCAGTCAGGTCGCCCAAAGGTGTTTGGGCCACCACGTTGTTGCCGCGCTGCACCAGCGTGGCGGGTGCAAACACGCCGTGGCCGATGAAGTCGGCCACAAACCGCGTGGCGGGGCGGTGGTACAGGGTGTAGGCATCGTCCCACTGGTGCAGGTGGCCTTCGTTCATCACGCCGATCACATCGCCGATGGCAAACGCCTCGAACTGGTCGTGCGTCACAAACAGCGCCGTAGCGCCTGCGGCCTTGAGAATGCCGCGCACCTCGTGTGCCAGGCGCTCGCGCAGGTCCACGTCGAGGTTGGAGAACGGCTCGTCCAGCAGCATGAGCTGTGGGCGCGGCGCCAGCGCACGCGCCAGCGCCACACGCTGCTGCTGGCCGCCAGAGAGTTCGTGCGGGTAGCGGTGCTCGCTGCCCGTCAGGCCCACCAGCTGCAGCACCTCAGCCACCCGCGCGGCCTGCTCGGCCTTGGGCAACTGGTGGATGCCAAACGCCACATTGCGGCCCACCGACAGGTGCGGGAACAGCGCATAGTCCTGGAACACCATGCCGATACGGCGCAGCTCGGGTGGCACGCTCAGGCGGGCGCTGCTGACCACGCTTTTGGTGAGGCGGATCTCGCCCCCCGTCACGGGCTCCAGCCCGGCCACGGCGCGCAGCAGGGTGGTCTTGCCGCAGCCGGAGGGGCCGATCAGCACGCCGATGTCACCCGCTTTCAGGCTGAGCGTGACGCCTTGCACTGCGGCCTGTGCGCGGCCTGCGTAGTGCACTTCGAGTTGGGAGACCTCAAGAAACATATCTGTGCATTTTAGGCGGGGTGGAGTGAATGCTTAAAATTCGCATTTGCATTCCTGGGTGCTGCGGTGCCCATGCCTTTCGGCAGGTGTGCGCTTTCTTTCCTCTGCCGAGCCCATCGCCTTGCGCCGCACGCCGTCTTCTGTCCTTCGCAGCATCCCGCTGATCCTGTTTGCAGGCTTTCTGGCCTTGCCGGTGCTGGCGGTGCTGGCGTCGTGGCTGCCGTTCTCGCCCACCGGGCAGGGCGATGCGCAGACGGGCGCCATCCTGCGCGAAATGGCGGCCACGGTGCTGCCCGGCTATGTGTGGACCACGCTGTGGCTCAGCGTGCTGGTTGCGCTGGGCGCGGCCGTGGTGGGCACGCTGGCGGCTGCGGCCGTGACGCTGTTCGACTTTCCGGGCCGCCGCACCTTTGAATGGCTGCTGCTGTTGCCGCTGGCGATGCCGGCCTACGTGACGGCCTACGCCTACACCGACTTTCTGCAGTTCAGCGGGCCGCTGCAGGTGGGCCTGCGCAACACCTTCGGCCTGGAAGGCCGCCTGCTGCCCGAGGTGCGCAGCCTGGGCGGCGCCGTATGGGTGTTCATCTTCTCGCTCTACCCCTACGTGTACCTGCTGGCGCGCACGGCCCTGGGTGAGCGCGCTGCCCACCTCATGGAGGCCGCACGCCTGCTGGGCGCACCGCTGCCGCGCCGCATCCGCGCCGTGGCCTTGCCGCTGGCACGCCCGGCCGTGGCGGCTGGCGTGGCGCTGGTGCTGATGGAAACCCTGGCCGACTTCGGCGTGGCCAGCTACTTCGGCATCCAGACCTTCACCACCGGCATCTACAAGGCCTGGCTGTCGATGGACAACCGCTTGGCTGCCGCGCAGCTGGCCACCATGCTGCTGGTGGTCGTGATGGCGCTGCTGCACCTGGAGCACCGCGCGCAAAAGCGCATGCGTTTTGCCACCGGTGGCGGGCGCGCAGGCTCGGCCGAGGCTCAGCCGCTGCGGCTGCGGGGCGCGCGCCGCTGGGCGGCCTGGACCGTCTGTGCCGTGCCTGTGCTCATGGGGTTTGTGGCACCCGTGGCCTTCATGTTGCGGCCGCTCGCGGCCGACTGGTCGGTGCTGCCGTGGGAGCGGTTCATGGAATGGGCCTGGCACAGCGTGCGCCTTGGTGGCATCACTGCGGCGCTGGCCGTCGCCATCGCGCTCGCCCTGGCTTTTGCGGTGCGCCGCCAGCCCGACGCCATCACGCGTGGCGTGGTGCAGCTGGCCAGCGTGGGTTATGCCGTGCCGGGCGCCGTCATCGTGGTGGGGCTGTTGTTGCCCGTAGGCTGGCTGCAGGCGGCCATGCCGCAGTGGGGTGTGGGCGCGTTGGTCACGGCCACGGCCTTTGGCATTGTGTGGGCCTACTTGGTGCGGTTTTGTGCAGTCGCCCTGCAATCCATGCAGAGCGGCTACGCGCGGATTCCGCCCAGCCTGGACGACTCTGCCCGCATGCTGGGCATGGGCAGCGCAGGCCTGCTGGCGCGCGTGCACTGGCCGCTGCTCAAGCGCTCTACCGCCGCCGCAGCGCTTCTGGTGTTTGTGGACGTGATGAAGGAGCTGCCCGCCACCATGGTGCTGCGCCCCTTCAACAGCGACTCCCTGGCCGTGGTGGCCTATCAGCTGGCCCGCGACGAGCGCCTGGGCGAGGCGGCATTGCCGTCGCTGGCGCTGGTGGCGGTGGGGCTGGTGCCGGTGATTTTGCTCAGCCGTACGTTGCGCAGTCGGACGTAGCGCCAGACTGCAAAGCCGCCGAGGCAGGGGGAGGCGGGGGGCGCCGATGGTGAATGGTCTCGCCACTTCTCCGACAGATCGCCAAGATCCAAGGCGCCGCTGCCGTTGGCCGGGCGTCATTGCACGGGGTAGAGCGTTCCTGTGTACCGATCACCGCGCGAGTCACGAAACGGGCGCACGATCAATGTGCGGTAAGACTTGTAGTTGCCGTCTTTCAGCTCATCGCCAACCCACACAATCCATTCTTTCCGCAGGCGTCCACCACCCGCTTCGGTGGCCGGGCGGCTCACCACCCCGACGATCTTGAGGCTGAAAAATTGCGTGTCCGTTTCGATTTCCACCGTGTCTCGGTTCATGGTCACTTTGCCCAAAGCCAACAGAGTCTTCAGCGTGTGGGTTGGACCGTCTGCACGGTTGCGCAGTGAGGACGGGAAGGAGCGCATGTCCAATCGCTCGAAAAGCGTTCTGGCCGCGTTGGCAGGTAAGGATGCTTGGGTCACGATGAACGACTGGAGGCCGAGCATCTGAACTGCGTCGCACACCAAGTATTCACTGCGAATCTCAGCACTGCGTGTGGATTCGTCCGGCGCACCGGAAGACAAAAGGTTGGAGTACTGCGCGCAGTTATTTGCCACGCCCCCGTTGTCAAACAGCAAAGCCGTCCTCGGCGCAAAAAGCGCCATCTTCAGATCCGTCAATGCGGCCGTCAAAGCAGGGTTTTGTGTGCTTACCTGGGTGATGGCGTGGTGAGCGGAATTGCTCACCGCATGCGATGCGGCCAATGAGAAATAGAGAGTTACTGTCGCAGTGAGCCAAAATTTCTTCACTTGATGTTCTCCAATAGTGCGGCTTCCTTCTTTCTGCGGGTGGGGAAAACGTCGCCGAAGTTCCTCAAGATCTTTGCCGCTTCTGTCCAATCCTGTTTCGTGACGGCGGTCCAGAACTTCGGTGCCGCTGCATCCAGATTCTTCCCATATTGGAAGGAAACCGAAGCGATTACGGTTTGCGCCTCTGCTGGCAAATCTATAAAGCTCTTTTCGCTGGAGGCTGCGTCGTACTTGATTTTTACTGTGGCCAAGTGCGCAGATTTCACGGCCTTGTCTATAGACTCTGCTTCGGAGGAGGTGATTGTTAGTGGCGTTGCATCCAGCAGTTTTTTTGCATCTTCTTTCTTCGCCCCGAGGTATGGTTTTAGTTTTTCGATCAGATTGGTAGGCAAACCCAGTCGCTTCAAGTCTGCTTCTGATCTCTGGCCCAAATCGAAACCGGTGGCAATCGTTACACCGCTTTTGCTTACCGTAGCCGCCGGAACATAGCCACTGGTGGTGCGACCGCCCTCTAGGTCGCTCAGAAATGAATAGTCAATTAAGTCAGGCATTGTGGATTTTTGTTTCTGTATCTGTTTTGTTGTCTGTCGAGATTTCCCGGCGTAGACACTCAAGTCGAGCCATTGCTGTGGACTGCACCTGCGCGATTGCTGGGCTTGCCCATTTCTTTGAAATGGGAGCTGCGACGGAAGTACTGCGCGCGGGGGCGCATTTTTCCCGGTATCGAGTCGATGGCGCACCTCGGACATCTTTAATTCGTCTCGAGTTGCAACAACTATTGAATGTTTGGCCAGGCATTCAAATACATAAATGCCATCGAAATAGAGTTCCAGGCGTCGCCGGCATGTCCCAATCCGCGTACACGCGATGGAACATCTGGTCACCTTGTCGCTCATGCAAAGGCAACGGGCTTTACGCGCGCTTCATTGGGTCAGCACGAAAGGACGTCACGACTTGGAAAAGCGTTGGAGTTGTGTATTTGCGTGTGGAACCGGCAGATTCCTCTGCATGTCCACGATATGGGAATGCTTGCATCGCAGTTACAGGCCTCCCCTGAGGTAGCTCTAAGAGCCAGAGTTGACAGAGGGTTCCGCGAAGTCCTCTGCCCCGGCTCTACAGGCTTGCGCAAACGGCTGTCTTCATCGTCGCGTAGAACTCAGCCGCTAAGGTTCTTGCTTGCACGGGCCGTGGCAACCTTTCTTGATGCGGCTAAACCACAAATGCTTGGCCCAGCTCGCCCCGGGCTGGTTCGCTATCATCATGCTGGCGTGGGCAAGGCTGCATCATCGGCATTGCCGCTGTTGCCGGCGATTTGGCTCAGCCAGACGCTCCACAGGGAGCACTCATTCCTCGACGCCATAGCGCGCCTCACCAGTACGAACCTGCTTACTGAGGCTCAGTGCCCGGGTTGCGCGGCAGGGTCAGCGTAAAGCGCGCGCCTTGGCCTTCTGCGGATGACAGCGTGAGCGTGCCCCCCATCAGCACCGCCAACGCCCGCGACAGCGCCAGGCCCAATCCGGTGCCACCGTGCTGGTAGCTCACCTGGTCGTCGCCCTGGCGGAATTTTTCGAAGATCGTTTCGTGCAGGTACGCCGGAATGCCCGGGCCGGTGTCCACCACATGAAAGCGGACGGCGTCGTTGCTGGCATCCACTTCGATGGTGACCGAGCCTGCGGTCGTGAATTTCATGGCGTTGGACAGCAGGTTGTTGAGCACCTGCTTGAGCCGCAGTCCGTCGCACATCAAAGTGTGGGGGGCGTCAGGGGCAATGCGCACATGGAGCGCCAGGTTCTTGTTGGCGGCCGTGACGGCAAAGAAGTCGGCGGTGGACTGAACAATCTCGGCCACGTTCTGCTCGGTGGGCATGTGGGGCATGGCACCTGCTTCCACCTTGGCCAGGTCCAGGATCTCGGTGAGCAGGGCATTGAGGTGGTCGGCTGCCTTGCGGATCAGTCCCGCCTGCTCTTTGTATCGGGGCTGGTCCAGTCGCAGTTCCATCAGCTCGGCAAACCCCCGGATGCTGGTAAGCGGGGTGCGCAGCTCGTGCGACACAGCGGCCAGGAACTCGCTCTTGGCCTGGCTGGCAGAGCGGGCCTCGGCCTCGCTGATGCGCAAGGCGGCATTGGTGCTTTCGAGCTTGCGCACGCTGCGCACGAAGATGATCGCTGCACCCACCAGCGCCACACTGAACAGCGCCATGGTGAACAGGGCCACATTGCGGCTGGCGCGCCATTCCTGCAAGGCCTCGTCGGTGCTGGTGGCCACCACAACCAGCAAGGGGTATTCGCCCACGCGGCTGTAGGCATAGATGCGTTCGACGCCGTCGAGGCCGCTGGAACGCACGTAGTTGCCGTTGGCCCCCAGTTCGTCCATGTTGTTGTTGGCAGCACGTGCCACTACGCTGCCCATGCCTACGCTTTGCCCGCCCATGACGCGGGCGCGCACGGTGCTGTCGTTGCCGATGAGGGTCACCACCCCAATGCGCCCCAGCTGCACCCCCCGATAGACATCCTCAAAATAGCCGGGGTTCACGGAGGCCACCACCAGACCCGCGGTGCCGCTGTTGGCATCCGGGATCTTTCGCGATAGCTGGATGGTGGCCTTGCCAGAGACCTTGCCCACCACCGGCTTGCCGACAAACAGTCCATGGGGTGTCTGCTGCAGGCGTGTGGCCTCTGCCGCTTTCGGGTTCAGGTGCACCTGCACATGCTCGCGATCCGACAGATCGACATGGCCGGTTTTTTCGCCGGAGGGGTCGATGTTGCTGCCGACAAACCGGCCATCTGGCCCCACCAGCGAGAGCTGGGTCAGGATTTTGGGCGCCAGCCCGGTTTCGTTGGCAAACCGCGTGAAATCCGCCTTTTCAAAGTCGTTGGCCTGGACCGCGTCCCGCATGCGGATCGTGGCCTGGTCCACCGCTGCCATCACCCGCACGGTCTGTTCGCCCAGGCTCAGTGCCAGGTTGCTGTTCTGCCGGACCTGCGCGTTCATGGCGTCACGCCAGGACACATTCATCAGGATGGCCACCGTGGCCCAGGCCATCACCAGGACCAGGGCCGTGCCCCATGCCACCATGGTGCGCAGGGGCAGGCTGGACGCCCGCCTGTGCGGCGATGACGGGTCGTCGATGAGCGGACGCCCAGCGGGGCTTGCGGAGGGGGATGCAGGAGCCGTCATGGGCGGGTGTTTCAAAACGCAACTGCAGCCATCATAGGCGCGCGGCCCGCCCTGGTCACGGGCGGACGATGGGTGCGGGAGGTTCATGCAACGGTGTGGCAGGGCCGTGTCATCCCGCTACCGCGCTGGTCAGGCGCACTGCCGCACGGCGCAGGCAGTGCCCAACCGACACAACGTCCCACCACAGGTGACGCCCCTGGCAGAGGCGCCCAGTCTCTGCCGCGCAAGGGAGTCCCCAGGTTTTGCAGGGGGCATTGGTGAATCACATATGCTATAAATAGTGTAGCAATATATGCATGATTCACCTGCGCTTGCCGCCATTTTGGCTGTAAATCCATGCCAAACGGCATTGCGGGGCGGGCACAGGGTTGCGCTGGCGCCCTGTCCAGTCGCCTTGGGACGTCGCGGCTGGTGCGGGCGCCTGTGTCAGGCCTGCATCAGGCCTGGCTCAGGCTTGCATCAGGCCTGGGTATAGGCCGTCTTTACCGTGGTGTAGAACTCTGCCGCGTAGCGCCCCTGCTCGCGCGGGCCGTAGCTGCTGCTCTTGCGGCCGCCGAATGGCACGTGGTAGTCCACGCCCGCTGTGGGCAGGTTCACCATCACCATGCCGGCCTGGGCGTGGCGCTTGAAGTGTGTGGCGTGCTTGAGGCTGGTGGTGGCAATGCCGCTGGCCAGACCGAAGGGCGTGTCATTGGCCAGAGTCAGCGCCTCTTCGTAGTTCTTGGCGCGCAACACGCTCACCACGGGGCCGAAGATTTCTTCGCGGTTGATGCGCATGCCGGGCGTGGTCTCTGTGAACAGGGCGGGGCGCAGGTAGTAGCCAGGGGCGCCGTCGGCGTTCTTCTCCAGTGCTTCGCCGCCAAAGGCCAGCTTGGCGCCTTCCTGCTGGCCGATGCCGATGTATTCCAGGTCTTGTGCGAGCTGGCGGTCGTCCACCACGGGGCCGATGTCGGTGCCGGTCTTGCGGGCGTCATCCACCTTCAGGGTCTTCATCTTTTCGACCATGGCGGCCACGAAGCGGTCGTGGATGCCTTCGGTCACGATCACGCGGCTGCTGGCGGTGCAGCGCTGGCCGGTGGAGAAGAAGCCGCTGTTGATGGCCGCGCCCACGGCCACGTTCAGGTCCGCGTCGTCCAGCACCACAAACGGGTTCTTGCCGCCCATCTCCAGCTGCACCTTGGCGCCACGTGGCACGCAGGCCGCTGCCACGCGCTGACCGGTGCCGACCGAGCCAGTAAAGCTCACGCCCGCAATGCGCTCGTCTTCGAGCAGCACGGCGCCCACGTCCGAACCCCGGCCCATCACCAAGTTGAACACACCAGCGGGCAGGCCCGCACGGTGCAGGATGTCAGCCAGCGCCCAGGCAGAGCCGGGCACCACCTCGGCGGGCTTGAACACCACCGTGTTGCCGTAGGCCAATGCGGGCGCGATCTTCCAGGCCGGGATGGCGATGGGGAAGTTCCACGGCGTGATGATGCCGATGGTGCCCAGCGGCTCGCGTGTGATCTCAATGCCCACGCCAGGGCGCACGGACGGGATCATCTCGCCACCGGGGCGCAGCGCCTCGCCGGCAAAGAACTTGAAGATGGCGGCGGCGCGGCCCACTTCGCCAATCGCTTCGGGCAGGGTCTTGCCTTCTTCGCGGGCCAGCAGGTCGCCCAGCTCGGCCTTGCGGGCGATGATCTCGTTGCCCACCGCGTCCAGGATGTCAAAGCGCTGCTGGGGCGTGGACAGGCTCCATGCCGGAAAGGCCGCGTGCGCTGCGGCCACAGCGTCCAGCGCCTGCTCGCGGCTGGCCACGGCGTAGTCGCCGATCACGTCGCGTGTGTCGGAGGGGTTGGTGTTCTGGTACTTGCGGACGCCTTCGGTCCAGTTGCCGGCGATCAGGTTTGCGTGCATGGCGGTGGTGGTGTGAAAGGGTGGGTGGTTGAAGAAAGTCGAATCAAAGCACTGAGGCCAGGACGGCGTGACCGAGAGCGCTGTCCGCTGCGGGCGGCGTCCATCCAGGCCACTTGGGGTACCAATGCGGGGCAATGGTGGATTTGTTGTATGTCATCGTACAACATAAGCACATCTTTGGGCACTTCGGGTAACTACTCATGGGATCACTCCCTGCCGTCTGGGCCCTCTGGGCCTGTCTGGCTCATCGGACCCACAGGGCGGCAGGTCGGCGTGCAGGGTGGGCGGCATTGCCGGGTCCCCCGGACTTCAGCCGGCCTCGGCCTGCGCGCGCCGGCGGCGTTCGCGGCTGTTGGCCAGGTGGGTGCGCATGGCCGCGCGGGCGGCGTCGGGGTCCTGGCCGACGATGGCGTCGTAGATGCTTTCGTGCTCGCCATTCACGCGGCGCAGGTACTGCCTGCGCTCGTCATTGGGGGCCTCCACCGAATCCAGCCGCGCTCGCGGAATGATCATGCTGCCCAGCGTGCCCATCAGCTCGGCAAAGTGGCTGTTCTGCGTGGCGCGTGCGATCTCCAGGTGGAACTGAAAGTCCGCCGCCACCGCGTCGCGCCCGGCGTCCACGGCTGCTGCCACGGCGTCCAGCGCCTCGCGCATCGTCTTGAGGTTGGCGGGGGTGCGGCGCTGCGCCGCCAGCGCGGCGGCCTCGGTTTCCACGCCGATGCGCAGCTCCAGCACGGCAATCACATCGCGCAGGGTGCTGAACTGGTCGGGGGTGATCTTGAAGCCCGGGGCCTGCCCGAGACCCAGCACAAACGTGCCGATGCCATGCCGTGTCTCCACCAGGCCGGACGCCTGCAGCTTGGAAATGGCCTCGCGCACCACCGTGCGGCTGACGTTGAACTCGGCCATGATCGCGGCCTCGGTGGGCAGCTTGTCGCCCAGTGCCAGGCGCCCGTCGCGGATGCGGTCACCCAGGGAGTCCACCAGCTCCAGGGCCAGGGTGCGGGGCTTGCGGCGTGGGGCAATGTCGGTGCTCATGTCTCGGTGTTATCCCTATGTGTTGGACGGGTTGAAAGGAGTACATTGCCTCCTCGTTGTATGACAACTGATGACGTTCAACCACTTGTAACGCCACTGTACCAAGAACCTCCGCAAAAGCCATGCCCTGTCACCCGACACCGATCCGTTTTCAACGCTTGTTATTGACCGGGGCCGCTGGCGGACTGGGGCGCGAATTGCGCACGCGCCTGAAGGCGTACTGCACCACCTTGCGCCTGTCCGACATCGCCGACCTGGGCAGCGAGGCGCCGGGCGAAGAACTGCGCCCCGCGCGGCTGGAAGACGCCAGTGCCATGTTGCCGCTGCTCGAAGGGGTGGACGCCGTGGTGCACCTGGGGGGCGTGTCCACCGAGCAGCCCTGGGACCCCATCCTGCAGGCCAACATCGTGGGGGCGTACAACCTCTATGAGGCCGTTCGCAAGCAAGGCGTCAAGCGCGTGGTGTTTGCCAGCTCCAACCATGTGACCGGCTTTTACCGCCAGGACGAAGTGGTGGGTCTGCGCGACCCGGCGCGGCCCGATGGCCTGTATGGCCTGTCCAAGGCGTTTGGCGAGGACCTCTCACGCTTATACTTTGACCGCTACGGCATCGAAACCGTATGCCTGCGCATCGGCTCCTCCTTCCCCGAGCCGCGCAACCGCCGCATGCTGGCCACGTGGATGAGCTACGACGACCTGGAGCGCCTGGTGGTGGCCAGCCTCACGGCGCCGGTGGTAGGCCACAGCATCATCTATGGCATGGGCGACAACACCACCACTTGGTGGGACAACACACTCGCCCGCCACATTGGCTACCGCCCGCAAGACAGCTCCGAGCCCTTCCGTGCCAAGGTAGAGGCCGCAGACCCGCAGCCCGACCTGACCGACCCGGCCGTGATCTTCCAGGGCGGGCCGTTTGTGCGCACCGGTCCGTTCGAGTGAGCGAGCCGATGGAACTCTTGCTGCCTCACCACCAGGACCAGGTGGGCGAAAGCCCGCTGTGGAGCCCAGCCGAGCAGGCGCTGTACTGGGTGGACATTGAAGGCCGCGCGCTGCGCCGCCTGCGCTGGGCCGACCGGCAACTGAGGAGCTGGACGACCCCTGAGCGGCTGGCCTGTATTGCGCTGCATGCGAGCGGTGGGCTCATCGCTGGCATGGACACCGGTGTCTTCCACCTGCAGCCTGCCGACGACGGCACATTGGTCTGCACCCTTATCTCTGCCGTGCAGCACCCGCAAGCCGGCATGCGCTTCAACGACGGCCGCTGTGACCGCCAGGGGCGCTTCTGGGCTGGCACCATGGTGCGCGACATGTCGCTGGCCCAGCCTGCGGGCGGCCTGTACCGGCAGGATGCACGTGGCCTCTCGGCGCCGCAGGTGCAGGGCCTGGTCACCCAGAACGGCCTGGCCTTCAGCCCCGATGGCGCCACCATGTACCTCAGCGACAGCCACCCCAGTGTGCAGAAAATCTGGTCGCTGGACCTGCACGACGATGGCAGCCTGGGGCCGCGCCGCGAGTTCGTGGACATGCGTGAACTGCCGGGCCGGCCCGACGGCGCTGCCATCGACACCGACGGTTGCTACTGGATCTGCGCCAACGATGCAGGCCTGGTGCATCGCTTCACGCCATCGGGCGTGCTGGACCGCTCGCTGGCCGTGCCGGTCAGCAAGCCCTCGATGTGCAGCTTTGGCGGGCCCGACATGGACCTGCTGTTCATCACCTCCATCCGCCCCGGCCAGCCGCAGGGCAACGATGCAGCCCACGGCGGCGCGGTCTTCGTGACCCGCCCGGGCGCCCAAGGGCTCGCAGAAGCCCCGTACCAGAGCGCGTGAGCGCGGCGCGCCAACCCCCATTCAACCCAGGAGACAAAGCACCATGAACGTTCCACACCTCTTTGGCCGCGTGGCCATCGCCGCCGGCATCCTGCTCGGCAGCCTGGCCGCGCAGGCCACCGAGTTCCGCTCGTCCGACATCCACCCCGAGGACTACCCCACCGTGCTGGCCGTGCGCCACATGGGCGAGACGCTGTCCAAGGCCACCGGCGGCAAGCACAGCATCAAGGTGTACGCCAAGGGCTCGCTCGGCATCGAGAAGGACACCATCGAGCAGACCAAACTGGGCGCCATCGCCATGACGCGCGTGAACGTCGCGCCCATGAACAACATCTGCCCCGCCACCATGGTGCCCACCATGCCCTTCCTGTTCCGCGACAAGGAGCACATGCGCAAGGTGCTGGACGGCGCCATCGGCGACGAGATCCTGAAGGACTGCGAATCGCAGGGCTTTGTGGGCCTGGCGTTCTATGACTCCGGCGCACGCTCGATCTACACCGTCAAGAAGCCCATTAAGACCCTGGCCGACGTGAAGGGCCTGAAGGTGCGCGTGCAGCAGAGCGACCTGTGGGTCTCGCTGCTGGAAGCCATGGGCGCCAACGCCACCCCCATGCCCTTTGGTGAGGTGTACACCGCGCTCAAGACGGGCCTGGTGGACGCCGCCGAGAACAACTACCCCAGCTACGAAAGCTCGCGCCATTTCGAAGTGGCCAAGTACTTCAACAAGACCGAGCACTCGATGGCGCCCGAGATCCTGCTGTTCAGCAAGCGCGTCTGGGACAAGCTGAGCGCCGACGAGCAAAAGGCGATCCGCGCAGCCGCGAAGGAGTCGGTGGTGTACATGCGCAAGCTCTGGGACGAGCGGGAGGAGAAGTCGCTGGCCGTCGTCAAGGCCGGTGGCGCTGACATCGTGGAAGTGGACAAGGCGCCCTTCAAGGCGGCCATGAAGCCGGTGTACGACAAGTTCCTGAAGGACCCCAAGCTCCAGGACATGGTCAAGCGCATCGACGCGGTCCAGTGAACCTGGCCATCCCTGCCGCAGGGCCCGACGCCCGGCTGCAGGTTTCTTTGTTTGTCTTCTGAATGTTCCTTCTATGTACACGCGACTCTGTGCCTTCATCGCGCGCATCTGCCTGAAGCTTGGCGTGGGGGGGCTTGTCCTCCTGGTGTGCGCCGTGCTCTACCAGGTCATCGGCCGCTACATCTTCAACGACACACCCACCTGGGCCGAGAGCGGCGCGGTGCTGCTGGTGCTGTACGTGACCATGCTGGGCATGGCCGTGGGTGTGCGTGACGCGGGCCACATCGGCCTGGAATCCTTCCTGGTGCTGGCGCCCGACTGGCTGCGCACCAAGCTCGAGTTGCTGATCCATGCCCTCGTGCTGCTGTTCGGCATCGTCATGGCCTGGAACTGCGGTGTGCTGGCTGAATCCGTGGCGCCTTACAAGATTCCCACGCTGGGCATCTCCGAAGCCTTCAAGTACGTGCCGCCCGCCATGGCCGGCGTGCTGGTGGCCATGTTCTCGCTGGAGCACATCATCGCCATCCTGCGTGGCGTTGAAGTCGAGCCTGCCTGGCACTAAAGAGACTGGGAATCCCTTGTCCATGCCCGCCTTGCACGCCAAAACGCCCCGGCTCGCCGTTGCAAATGCTCGCCATAGCGCTGGCTATGGCTGCGCTTTGCGCCTAGATCCGGAGCGTTGTGGCGCGCCTTTCGGGCACGACCAAGGAATTCCCAGCCTCTAAGCCCGCTCCTTAAACGTCTTCATAAAAATTCCATCACCATCATGGCGTTGACCATCCTGTGCGTGAGCTTCACGCTGCTGCTGCTGCTGGGCGTGCCCGTGGCCTTCTCGATCGGCCTGTCCTCGCTGGCCACCATCCTGTACGAAGGCCTGCCGCTGGCCGTGGGCTTCCAGCAGATGATTTCGGGCATGAACCCGTTCTCGTTCCTGGCGATCCCGTTCTTCATCTTCGCGGGCGAGATCATGATGTATGGCGGCATTGCCGACCGCATCGTCAACTTTGCCAAGAGCGTGGCGGGCCATGTGCGTGGCGGCCTGGGCATGAGCAATGTGCTGGCCTGCACGCTGTTTGGCGGCGTCTCGGGCTCGCCGGTGGCCGACGTGTCCGCCATGGGCGCGGTGCTCATTCCGCAGATGAAGAAAGAGGGCTACCACGCCGACTACGCGGTGAACGTGACCACGCACGCCTCGCTGGTAGGCGCGCTCATGCCCACGTCGCACAACCTGATCATCTTCACGCTGGCTGCTGGGGGCAAGGTGAGCATTGCGGCGCTGATCCTCGCGGGCATCGTGCCGGCCCTGCTGCTGACCATCTGCAATCTGGCAGCCGCTTACTTTGTGGCCGTCAAGCGCGGCTACCCCGCCGGCACCTTCCCGGGCTGGGAGATTGTGTGGATCTCGTTCCGCGCCTCGGTGCCCGGCCTGGCGGTGGTGGTCATCATCATCGCGGGCATTTTGTCGGGGGCGTTCACCGCCACCGAGTCGGCGTCGGTGGCGGTGCTGTGGGCGTTGATCCTTTCGGTCTTCGTCTACAAAAAGCTCACGCGCGAGCAGTTCCTCAAGGCCGCGTCCAAGGCCGTCAAGACCACGGGCACGGTGCTGCTGCTCATTGGCATCTCGTCCATGTTCGGCTACCTCATCGGCCTGTACGGCGTGGCTGAGCTCACCGGCGATGCGCTCAAGTCCATGAGCACCTCGCCCTGGGTGATCTTCCTGTCGGTGAACATCATCCTGTTCGTGCTGGGCACCTTTCTCGACATGGCGGCCACCATCCTCATCTGCACGCCCATCTTTTTGCCCATCTGCCAGCAGTTCGGCATGAGTACCGAGCAGTTCGGCATCGTCATGCTCATCAACTGCGCTCTGGGCCTGAACACGCCACCCGTGGGCACCACCCAGTTCATCGGCTGCACCATCGGGGGCGTGTCGGTGGGTGAGGTGATGAAGACCATCTGGCCGTTCTACAGTGCGCTCATCGTGGCGCTGATGCTGGTGACCTATGTGCCCCAGTTTTCGATGTGGCTGCCAGACCTGGTGCTCAAGGGAGGCGGCTGACCCGGCGGGAGTGATGGCTCTGCCACTGCGTGGAGCGAAACCGGCATACCTTGTGAATTGAACGGACTTATGCGACAAGCTCTCACCATCCGCATGCACGCGGATGACAACGTCGCCATCGTCGCCAACGACGGTGGCCTGCCTGCAGGCACCCTGCTGCCAGCCGGTGTGCCGGGCGCAGGCATCACGCTGCGCGACAAGGTGCCGCAGGGCCACAAGGTGGCGCTGGCAGACATCCCTGAAGGCGGCGTGGTGCGCCGCTACAACGTGCCCATCGGCTATGCGCTCAAAGACATCGCAGCCGGCAGCTGGGTACACGAGCGCCTGCTGCAGATGCCCTCGGCCCGAGCGCTCGAAGGCCTGCCCATGGCCACCGTGAAGCCCCCGGTGCTCGAACCCCTCACGGGCTACACCTTCGAGGGTTATCGCAATGCCGATGGCTCGGTGGGCACGCGCAACATTTTGGCCATCACCACCACCGTGCAGTGCGTGGCCGGCGTGGT
This sequence comes from Acidovorax sp. 99, assembly GCF_003096455.1. NCBI lineage: Bacteria > Pseudomonadati > Pseudomonadota > Betaproteobacteria > Burkholderiales > Comamonadaceae > Acidovorax > Acidovorax sp. 99. The sequence goes on along the minus strand of NZ_QEKU01000001.1, from coordinate 1,079,180 downwards.
GGCGCAGGCCGTGCGCCGCATCAAGGCCGAGCTGCTGCCTCTGTACCCCCATGTGGATGACGTGATCGGCCTGGAGCACACCTATGGCTGCGGCGTGGCCATTGATGCACCCGACGCCATCATCCCCATCCGCACGCTGCGCAACATCAGCCTCAACCCCAACTTTGGGGGCGAGGTCATGGTGGTGAGCCTGGGCTGCGAAAAGCTTCAGCCCGACCGCCTTCTGCCCCCGGGCAGCTTCCCCATCACCGACGAGCGCGACGCGGCGCTGGGCCCCGAGACGGTGTGCTTGCAGGCCGACGAGCATGTGGGCTTCATGTCCATGCTCGACCACATCGTGCAAAGCGCGCGGCCCCACCTGGAGCGCCTGAACGCCCGCCGCCGCGAGACCATACCCGCCAGCGAGCTGGTGCTGGGTGTGCAGTGCGGTGGCAGCGATGCGTTCTCCGGCGTCACCGCCAACCCGGCCGTGGGCTTCTGCGCCGACCTGCTGGTGCGCGCGGGCGCCACCGTGATGTTCAGCGAGAACACCGAAGTGCGCGACGCCGTGGAGCAGCTCACCAGCCGGGCTGCCACGCCCGAAGTGGCCGAATCCATCGTGCGCGAGCTGGGCTGGTACGACCGTTATCTGGACCGGGGCCGTGTGGATCGCGCGGCCAACACCACGCCGGGCAACAAGGCAGGTGGACTGTCCAACATCGCCGAAAAGGCCATGGGCTCCATCATCAAGAGCGGCACCGCGCCCATTGCGCACGTGCTGTCTCCGGGCGAGAAGCTGCGCCCAGGCCAGCGCGGCCTGGTGTATGCCGCCACGCCCGCCAGCGACTTCATCTGCGGCACGCTGCAACTGGCTGCGGGCATGAACCTGCATGTGTTCACCACGGGCCGGGGCACGCCCTACGGCCTGGCTGAATGCCCGGTGGTCAAGGTGGCCACGCGCACTGACCTGGCGCGCCTCTGGCACGACCTCATGGACATCAATGCCGGCAAGATCGCTGATGGCGAGGCCACCATCGAAGACCTGGGCTGGGAGATGTTCCACCTGCTGCTCGACGTGGCCAGCGGCCGCAAGAAGACCTGGGCCGAGCAATGGCAGCTGCACAACGCGCTGGTGCTTTTCAACCCGGCGCCGGTGACCTGAAGTTTTAGGGGCTATGGCCCCTTGTGTTTCCCCTCCAACAGCCCTTGCCTGCAAGGGCTGTTGTCCTTGAAAGACTACATCTCATGGGGCATTCCCGATTTTCCGACCGCAAGGTCGTGGTGGCGCTGGCGCTGCTGTGCTGCCTGCTTTGGGGCAGCTCGTACCCGGCCATCAAGACCGGCTACGCCTGGTTTGGCATCGCCCGCAATGACATCCCCACGCAGCTCGTATTCGCAGGCTGGCGGTTTCTGGGCGCAGGACTGATCCTGCTGGCCTGGGCCGTGGCCACGCGCAAGGCCATCTGGGGCCTGGGGCCCGGGGCAGGGCGCCAGCTGGTGGTGCTGGGCCTGGCGCAGACCACGCTGCAGTACGTGTTCTTCTACGTGGGCCTGGCGCGCACCACGGGCGTCAAGGGCTCCATCATGAATGCCACGGGTACGTTTTTCAGCGTGTTGCTGGCGCACTGGGTGTATCACAACGACCGCCTGAGCCATGCCAAGCTCTGGGGCTGCCTGGTGGGCTTTGCGGGCGTGATGGTGGTGAACCTGGGGCGTGGCACGCTGGACCTGGACTTCACGCTGCTGGGCGAGGGCTTTGTGGTCATCGCTGCCTTGGTGCTGGCCGCAGCCAGCATCTACGGCAAGCAGGTGTCGCAGCGCATGGACTCGGTGGTGATGACGGGCTGGCAACTCGGCCTGGGCGGTGTGGCGCTGCTGGCCATCGGCTGGGCGCTGGGGGGCTCGATCACGGGTTTCACCGCGGGCTCGACCGTGCTGCTGGTGTATCTGGCGCTGCTATCGTCGGCCGCTTTTTCGCTGTGGAGCATCCTGCTCAAGCACAACCGGGTGAGTCAGGTCACGGTGTTCAACTTCACCGTGCCGATCTTTGGCGCGGCGTTGTCGGCGCTGTTTTTGGGCGAGGCACTGTGGGAGTGGAAAAACCTGCTGGCCCTGGTGCTGGTGTGTGTGGGCATCTGGCTCGTCACGCGTGATACGGCCAGTGCCACCAAATAGACTCGGCGCATGGCTTTCACACTTTCCCGCGAAGCGTTTCAACAAGAGCTGCACGGCCAGCGCACGGACCTGTTCACCCTGCGCAGCCCCGGCGGCCTTCAGGTGGCCGTGAGCAACTATGGCGCACGCTTGGTGCAGGTGGCGGTGCCCGACGGTCAGGGTGGTCTGGCCGATGTGGCGCTGGGCTATGACAGCCTGCAAGGCTACCTGGACGGCCAGCTCTCCATGGGCGCACTCATTGGCCGCTGGGCGGGGCGGCTGCGTGCGGGCACGCTGACCCTGCCGGACGGATCGCACCGGCAACTGCCCACCAACAGCGGGCCACACCACCACCATGGGGGCCCGCGCGGCAGCCGCTTTCAGGTGTTTGCGGTGGAGCAGGTACAGGCCGATGCACTCACCCTGAGCCACACCTTCCGCACCGAAGACGACGGCGTGCCCGGCACGGTGTGCGTGCGGCTCCACCTGCAGGTCACGGCCGACAACGCGCTGCACATGGCCTGGACGGCCGAGGTGCTGGATGCGCCCACGGTGCTTAATCTCACCGGGCATGCGTTCTTTAACCTGGCAGGCCAGGGCAGCACCCACGGCCACACCCTGCAGGTGCCCGCCAGCCGCTACGTGCCATTGGCCGCTGACGTGTGCCCCACGGGCGGGCTGTCGGGAGTGCAGGGCACGCCGTTCGACTTCCGCCAGCCCCGCCGTGTGGCGGATGCCATCGCAACACCCCATGAGCAGCTGGCTGTGGCGGGCGGGCTGGACCACTACCTGGTGCTGGACGAACAGGCTCCGCCCCTTGCCCCTCCGTCGTCATCCATCACTCCAACGGGCTTGCGCCTGGCCGCGCTGCTGAGCGAGCCGGTGAGCCGCCGTGCGATGGAGGTGTGGAGCACCGCCCCTGGCGTGCAGGTGTATGCAGGCCACGGCCTCAAGGCCGACCCCGCCCGGGACCTGGGGCGTGGAGCGGGGCAGGGCGGCTGGCTGTGGCAGCCGGGCGACGGTATCTGCCTGGAGCCCATGGAGTACCCCGATGCGCCCAACCACGCAGGCTTTCCGGTGCGCTGGTGGCAGCCGGGCGAGGTGGTGCGGGGCGCTATCGTGTACCGCTTCGTCAGTGGTTGAAGGCCCGTAGTGGGGTGGCATGGGAGGCCTGTGCCGCGCTACCATGCCGCCTGGCTTTTAACCAAGGTGGCTCATGCACATGTCCAACGCCCCCAGCACCCAGTGGAAAGAAGTGGTGGCACCCGATGAAGCGCAGCGCTTTGCGGGCTACGCGCGCCAGTTTGCCGAGCTGCAGGCACGCAAGTCGCAAAAATATGGCAACGGGCGGGGCCTGCACCGCAAGCAACTCACGGCCGCGTATGGCCGCCTGGAGGTGCTGGGCGATCTGCCCGCGTTTGCCGCCCAGGGCTTGTTCGCGCGGCCGGCGCAGTACGACGTGCGGGTGCGGCTGAGCAACGGCGGCATGGACAAGGCGGCGGACCACAAACCCGACATCCGGGGCTTTGCGATCAGTGTGCGCGGTGTGCAGGGCGACTCCGCATTGGGCAATGGGCCCGCCAAAAGCCAGGACTTTCTGCTGATCAACCAGGAAAAGTTCGCCTTCCCCCAAAGCGCCGAGTTTGTGGATTTTGTGGTCGCTGCGTCGCACGGCGGCGGTGCGTTGATCAAGTTTCTGGTGCAGCGCCACGGCTTGCTGGGGGCGGCCCGGCAGATCGCCAAGACGGTCAAGACCTTCGGGCGGCCCTTTGGTGGCTTTGCGTCGCATGCCATGTTCAGCGCTGCGCCCATTGCCTGCGGGCCCTATGCCGTCCGTGTGCGGCTGGTGCCCCATGCGTCCAACGGCGCTCCCGTCAGGCAGGTGCAGCACGACTGGGATGCCGAATTCTCCGGCCGCCTGCGCCAGCAAGACCTGCAGTGGGACCTGCAGCTGCAGCCGTTTGTGAACGAGGCCACCACCCCGATTGAAGATGCCAGCGTGGACTGGCCCACGCCCTACACCACCGTGGCCCGGCTCACCCTGCCACGGCAGGACCCCGCCGCCGATGCAGCCCTGGCCGCCGAGGTGGAGGCCGCTGTGTTCGACCCCTGGCAGGCGCTGGCTGCACACCGGCCCCTGGGCGACGTGATGCGGGCCCGCAAGGTGGTCTATTTCGAGAGCCAGAAAGGCCGTGGCGCTGTGTGACCTGCGGGGGGGCTGCGACCAGGCGCATCGTGACGAAGCTCCCACGGTACTCAGAAAAACAGTGAGGGTGTTGAATCCCGGTCTGAGAGCGGCTCACAAAACTCAGCGAAGCGGCCCTGGCGAGGCGTTTCGCCGCAGGCAGTACAACTAGTACGACAAGGCGAGACAACGACGCCAGGGGAGTTTTGTTAGCCGCTCTAAGTTTCGTCTAAGTGTTGGTGCCCACACTGCCCTTCATCGCAACTCCGATTGGAAAGGCACCACACCATGAATACGACAACGCTGACCTCCACCCCCCGTCGCCTCATCCTGGCCCTGGTGGCCGCCGGTGCGGTGGGTGCCACGGGCGCAGGCCTCATCACCGGGCACCAGGCCCGCGCGCTGACCCCGCCCCCCGCCATCGTGGCCCAGACGCCCGCAGCCCCCGGCGGGGCCTTGCCCAGCTTCGCGCAGATCACCGCGCAAAACGGCCCGGCGGTGGTCAACATCAGCGTGACGGGCAGCACCAAGGCCGCGATGGCCGATGACGACGGCGAAGACGAAGGCCAGCCCGCCGCGCGCCAGGGCCGGGCGCCGCAGATGGACCCGAACGATCCGTTCTACCAGTTCTTCCGCCAGTTCGGTTTTCCGGGCGGCATGGGGCCACAGGCCCAGCCCAACGTACCCACGCACGGCCAAGGCTCCGGCTTCATCGTCAGCCCCGATGGCCTGGTGCTGACCAACGCCCATGTGGTCAAGGGTGCCAGCGAAGTCATCGTCAAGCTCACCGACCGGCGCGAGTTCCGCGCCAAGGTGCTGGGCTCTGACCCCAAGACCGACGTGGCCGTACTCAAGATCGACGCCAAGAACCTGCCCACCGTGCGCCTGGGCAGTACTCGCGACCTGCAGGTGGGCGAATGGGTGCTGGCCATCGGCTCGCCCTTCGGCTTTGAAAACAGCGTGACGGCGGGTGTGGTCAGCGCCAAGGGCCGCTCGCTGCCCGACGACAGCCTGGTGCCCTTCATCCAGACCGATGTGGCGGTGAACCCCGGCAACTCCGGCGGCCCGCTGTTCAACGCCCGTGGCGAGGTGGTGGGCATCAACTCGCAGATCTACAGCCGCTCGGGCGGCTACCAGGGGGTGTCGTTCTCCATCCCCATCGAGCTGGCGGCCAAGATCAAAGACCAGATTGTTGCCACCGGCAAGGTGCGCCACGCACAGCTGGGCGTGGCCGTGCAAGAGGTGAACCAGGCGTTTGCCGAGTCGTTCAACCTCGACAAGCCCGAAGGCGCGCTGGTGGCCAGCGTCAGCAAGGGCAGTCCTGCAGAGAAGGCCGGCCTGCAGGCCGGCGACGTGATCCGCCAGGTGGACGGCCAGCCCATCGTCGCCTCGGGCGACCTGCCCGCCTGGGTGGGCCAGGCGCAGCCGGGCCAACAGGCCAAGCTGTCGATTTGGCGCCAGGGCAAGCCGCTGGAGCTGACCGCCACCCTGGGCGACGCCAGCGACAAGGCGATCAAGCAGGCGCGCAACGACGATGCCGTGGGCAAGGGCCAACTGGGCCTGTCATTGCGTCCGCTGGACCCGCAGGAGCGGCGCGCGGCAGGTCTCAATGAGGGACTGGTCATCGAGCAGGCACGCGGCCCCGCCGCTGCGGCCGGTGTGCAGCCGGGCGACGTGCTGCTGGCCATCAACGGCGCGCCCATCAAGGACATCACGCAGGTGCGTGCCGCCATGGCCAATGCGGGCAAGTCGGTGGCGCTGCTGATTGAGCGCGACGGCGACAAGATCTTTGTGCCCGTGCGCCTGGGCTGATCCATGGCCTGCGCCCGCCGTCGGTTGCTACCCAGCGGCGGGCGCTGCGCATCAGCGCGGCAGGGGCTCCACTTCCTTCGTCCAGCGGTCGATCAGGCGCCGGCGCTCGGCGGCCTTGCCGTATTTCTCGAAGTCGTATTTGATGAGCTTCACGTTGTCCAGCGTCGGGATGCGCGGGTCCATCTTGAAGGTCTTGTTGGCGGGTACCTGGTAGCTGCCCACCTGGGCGCCCACGGCCTGGCCTTCGGGGCTCATCAGCCAGTCGTAGTACTTTTTGGCGTTGTCCATGTTGCGCGCGCCCTTGACCAGCGCAATGCCGCCCACCTCGTAGCTGGTGCCTTCACAAGGCGCCTGGGTTTTCACCGGGTACTTGTCGGCCTTCCACTTCTCAAAGTTGAACATGAAGGTGATGCCCACACCCACCTCGCCCTTGGCCACGTTGGGCGCCTGCGCCTGGCCGCTACGGGTGTAGGTGGTGGTGTTCTTGTGCAGGGCCTTGAGGTAGTCGAACGCCTTGTCTTCGCCCATCAGCTGCACCAGCCCCGCGATCACGGTGTAGGCCGTGCCGCTGGAGGCGGGGTGCGAGATTTCCACCTCGCCCTTGTACGCAGGCTTGATCACGTCGGACCAGCACTGCGGCTCCGGCAGCTTTTTCTTCTTGAGCGTTTCGGTGTTGTAGCCAAAGCCGATGGCCGAGCTGTAAAAGCCCCCCACCTGGTGGCCCGACATGGCGTACTGGCGCACGCTCCAGCCATGCAGGTCATGCAGATAGGCGGGGCGGTATTCGGCCAGCAGGCCTTGCTCCGCCGCCTGCAAGAAGGGGTCGCCCGTGCCGCCCCACCAGATGTCGGTTTTGGGGGGGGAGAACCTGTTCAAAATCTTTTCGGGGATCGCATTGGAGTGCAATCGGGATGAGTGGATGCTTCGGGTGCGCCGCATGGGCTCGTGCCCATGCAAGCAGCCGAGGCGTTCAATCGCCCGATTTCACTCCAACCCTTCGGGCAAGTGCCTTGCCGGGCGGTCTCCGGCGTTGCGGCGCTTGCCGATAGCACGGGCTATCGGCAGCGCACCGCGCCTAGCATCCCATCCCGGCGAGGTACTTGTGCGACCCCGAAAAGATTTTGAACAGGTTCTTAGCCTCGGCGCGCAGTTGCGCGGCGATCTCGCCCGTGCCCTTGTGGGCCTGGTTCACCTTGATGCCGGTCTTGCGGGTGAACTCCTTGGCGGCTGCTTCGCACCAGGGCGCGTCGGTGCTGCACAGCGCGTTGACCACGCCCTGTGCCTGGGCGCCTGTGGCAGACAGCGCGGCCAGCGCAATGGCTGCAGCAACGTGGTGGAGAGGGGGGAATGCCATCGAAATTGCCATCGGTCTTGCTCCTTGTGTTTTGTGGTGGTGGCCCGGCCCCTGGGGCGGGCGGTGTGCGCGTGGCGCTTTCATTGTGACAGTGATGTGTCAAATTTAAGTCGTTCTGGCAGCCCGGTGCTGCGCCAGCGCCCATGCCGCCGCTATCCTTGGCAGCCAGCCCATTTCCTGCACTCCTGACCGACCGACCTTTCTGCCCCCTTGCCATGCGCCTGCTGCTTGTTGAAGACGATTCCATGATCGGCGAAGCCGTGCTGGACCTGCTGCGCGCCGAGCAGTACGCGGTGGACTGGGCGCGCGATGGCGACGCGGCCGACACGGCACTGCGCACCCAGGCATACGACCTGGTGCTGCTGGACCTGGGCCTGCCCAAACGCGATGGCCTGGCCGTGCTGCGCGACCTGCGCGCCCGCAAGAACCGCACCCCCGTGCTGGTGGCCACCGCGCGCGATGCCGTGGCGCAGCGCATCGAGGGGCTGGATGCCGGGGCCGACGACTATGTGCTCAAGCCCTACGATCTGGACGAGCTGCTGGCCCGCATCCGTGCCCTGCTGCGCCGCGCAGCGGGCCGTGCCGAGCCGGTGTATGAACACCAGGGCGTCAGCATCAACCCCGCCACGCGCGAGGTCACCGTGCGCGGCACACCGGTGGTGCTGTCGGGGCGCGAATGGGCGGTGCTGGAGCCGCTGATTGCGCGGCCCGGCATGGTGCTGTCGCGCCAGCAACTGGAGGACAAGCTCTACGGCTGGGGCGACGAGGTGAGCAGCAACGCGGTGGAGGTCTATATCCACGGCCTGCGCAAGAAGCTGGGGCCCGAGCTGGTGCTGAACGTGCGCGGGGTGGGCTACCTCGTGCCGAAGGCATGACCCCCCTGAGCGGCTTCGCCGCTTCCCCCCAAGGGGACGACAGCCTTTGCGGCGGGGCGGCCCTTGCTGGCTGCCCCCGCGCAATCTCCCGCCCTGAGCATGCGGCGGGGATGGATGGATAGAGATGAAGAACGTGCCAACCACCTCCTGGCGCAGCGCGCTGCAGTCCATGCTCCCGCGCTCGCTGCGCATGCGGCTGCTGATGTTTTTGCTGGCCGCCATCGTGCTGGCAGGCGCAGTGCAGGGCGCACTGGCCTACCGGGGCGCGCTGGACGAGGCCGATGCGCTGTTCGACTACCACATGCAGCAGACGGCGCTGGCCTTGCGCTCGGGTCTGCCGGTGGATGCCCAAGGCCTGGGCCCGGGCCTGGACCCCGAGGACGAGAACCACGAGTTCATCGTGCAGGTGTGGACCAACGAAGGCCTGCGCATTTTTGAATCCGCTGTAGGCGCCGCTCTGCCACAGATTGCCGTGCTGGGCTTCACCAACGTGCAGGCGCGCGGCGGCACCTACAGGGTGTTCTCGATGCAGACGCGCTCGCAAGTCATCCAGGTGGCGCAGAACATGGCTGCGCGGCGCGACATGGCCCGCAGCCTGGCGTTGCGCACGCTGGCGCCGCTGGCCATCATGGCGCCGCTCTTGGTGCTGGCCGTGTGGTGGGGCGTGAGCCGGTCGCTGGCCCCGGTGGAGCGCGTGCGCCGCCAGCTGGCACAGCGCCAGGCCGACGACCTGTCGCCCGTGAGCGATGCACAACTGCCCGATGAGGTGCAGCCGCTGGTAAGCGAACTCAACCTGCTGTTCGAGCGCGTGCAGCACGCGTTCGAGGCCCAGCAGCACTTTGTGGCCGACGCCGCGCACGAGCTGCGCTCCCCCCTGGCCGCACTGCGCCTGCAACTGCAGGGCCTGCAGCGTGCGGGCGACGACGCCGCGCGGGCGGCCGCCATCGAACGCCTGTCGGCCGGCATCGAGCGCGCCACGCGGCTGGTCGAGCAGCTGCTGACCCTGGCCCGGCAGGAGGCCAGCACGGCCGTCAACGATCCGGTGGACCTGCGCGCCACGGCGCAACTGGCGCTGGCCGACGTGGCCCCCGCTGCCCAGGCGCGCAGCATGGATGTAGGCCTGCTTGAATCGGACGCCGCCACCGTCACCGGCAATGCTGAGGCCCTGCGCATGCTGGCCCGCAATCTGCTGGACAACGCCATCAAATACAGCCCGCCTGGCGGCCAGGTGGACCTGCAGGTGCGCCGCGAGGGCGACCACGCCGTGCTCACCGTGGAAGACGGCGGCCCCGGCATCGCCCCCGAGCACCGCGAGCGGGCCATGCAGCGGTTTGTGCGCGTCACCGCCGACGGTGCGCCCGGCAGCGGTCTGGGTCTGGCCATCGTGCAGGCCATCGCCCAAGGTCATGGCGCCACCGTGGCGCTGGACAGCTCGGCGCGCCTGGGCGGCCTGCGGGTGACCGTGCGGTTTGCGACTCCCAAGCCCTGAGCTGTGTGATGCCCTGTTTGCTATTAATTGCATAGCTGTTGAGGCATATTGCACTAGCGCTATCGGCTCAAAATCCCTCAAAAGTACCCGCTGAGTGCTTCAGAGCGCCTCGTCACGTGCGCGCCACGCCGCAAGGGGCCTGCCCCGCACAATGCGGGGGTAGCGCGCAGGCTGTGCCGGTTCCTGGTCCGCCTGCGTCCACTTCCACCACCGTACACACGCATCGGCATGAACTTCATCGTTTTGGGCGCAGGCGCCATTGGTTGTTATGTGGGTGGGCGCCTGGCCGCACATGGCCAGCCGGTGTGCCTGGTGGGGCGGCCGCATGCGCTGGAGCCCATCGCGCTCCGCGGTCTTCAGGTCACTGACCTGGACGGCTTTGACCGCACCGTGCCCATGTCCGCACTGCAACTGGCTGCCACGCTGGCCGACGCCGCGCCCGGGGTCGACAGCATCATCCTGCTGTGCGTCAAAAGCGGCGCCACCGAGTCTGCCGCGCGCGAGCTGGCGGCGACCTGTGCGCCCGGCACCCCGGTGATCTCGCTGCAAAACGGCGTGGACAACGTGGCCCGCATCGCCGCCTTGGCGCCCGGCCTGAACGTGCTGGCGGGCATGGTGCCGTACAACGTGGTGCTGCGCGGCGCGCAGGTGCACCGCGCCACCGCGGGCCATCTGCAGCTGCAGCGCGACGCCGTCACCGAGCGCATTGCGCCCCTGTTCAACGCCGCCGGCCTGGCCACCACGCTGCCGCCAGACATCCGTGCCGTGCAGTGGGGTAAGCTGCTGCTCAACCTCAACAACCCGGTCAACGCGCTGTCCAACCTGCCCCTGCGGCAAGAGCTGCTGGACCGCGACTGCCGCCGTGTTTTTGCCGCGCTGCAGACCGAGGCGCTGCGCGTGATGGCGCGCGCGGGCATCACCCCCGCCCAGGTCACTGCCGTGTCGCCCACGCTGCTGCCCCATGTGCTGCGCCTGCCCAACTGGCTGTTCACACGACTGGCAAAGCGCATGCTGCAGATCGACGCCACGGCCCGCTCGTCGATGTGGGACGACCTGGAGGCCGGGCGCGTGACGGAGATCGACGCGCTGTGCGGCGCCGTGGTGCGGCTGGCGGCGCAACAGGGCATGGCGGCACCGCTCAATGCGCGCATGTGCGAGCTGCTGGGTGGGCCGCGCCAGCGCCTCACGGGCAAGCAGATGCGCCAGATGCTGGGGCTGTGATTGCGGTTGTGGCTTCGTGATCAGGCCACGGTTGCTGTGCTGTCCAGCGGCACGCGCAGCCCGGTCTTGAGGCTGGCCAGCGCCACCGAGGTCCGAAAGCGCTTGATGTTGTCGTCCCCCTCAAACAGCCGCCGCGTCAGCGCCTCGTAGTCCGCCATCGACGCCACGTTCACCACCAGCAGGTAGTCCGCCTCGCCCGTCACGCTGTAGCACTGCTGCACCGCGTCTTCGGCCGCAATGCGCGCGCGCAGCGGGGCGGTGCGGTCGGGGCGCTCGTTGTCCAGGTGCACCTCCAGCACGATGGTCAGCGGCTTGCCCACCTTCACCGGGTCCAGCACGGCCACGTTGGCGCGGATCACGCCGCTGTCCTTGAGCCGCTGAATGCGCCGCTGCACCGCAGGCGCCGACAGGTTGACGGCCTGCGCAATCGCACGCTGGGGCGTGGTGTTGTCGGCCTGCAGGATGTCGAGGATGGCGAGGTCAAAGCGGTCAAGTGCTGCTGGGGTGGCCATGAGGGCTCCTTGGAACAGGCTGTCTGGGTGAGCGAAAGTTGCGCGCAAACCCCGAAATTCGAGTCAAAAGCACGCTGGGGTCGCACTATATTTTCAGCCCATGAGCGCTTTCCCTCTCCGTTCTCTTCTGCACCGTTTCTTTCCCTTCCTGGCCGTGCTGGGCTCCGTCACTGCGTTGGGCATCGGCACCTCGTGGGCCAAACACTGGTTGTTCCCGGTGGTGGGGGCGCAGGGCACGACCGCCGTGCGCGTGGGCTTTTCGGCGCTGCTGGTGTTGCTGCTGTGGCGGCCCTGGCGTTGGCACTTGTCGCGCGCGGACGCGCGGGCCGTCATGCTGTACGGCGCGGCGCTGGGCGGCATGAACCTCATGTTTTACATGTCGCTGCGTACCCTGCCGTTTGGCCTGGCGGTGGCCATCGAGTTTGCGGGACCACTGGCGGTGGCGATCTGGTCATCGCGCCGCGCGGTGGATTTTGTGTGGGTGGCGCTGGCCATCGCCGGCCTGGGCATGCTGCTGCCGCTGGGGCTCAACGGCAGCACGCTGGACCCGGTGGGCGTCTTCTACGCTCTGGGCGCGGCCGTGTTCTGGGGGCTGTACATCGTGTTCGGCAAGCGCGCCGGGCACCTGCACGCGGGGCATTCGGTATCGCTGGGCCTGCTGGTGGCTGCGCTGGTGGTGGTGCCCGTGGGCGTGGTGCATGCGGGCGCGGCGCTGCTGTCGCCCGCCGTGCTGCTCATTGGCGTGGCGGTGGCGGCGGTGTCCAGCGCCATCCCGATCTCGCTGGAGATGATGGCTTTGAAACGCCTGCCCAAGGAGGCCTTCGGCATCATGATCAGCATGGAGCCCGCCGTGGCCGCACTGGTGGCCATGGCTCTGCTGGGCGAGCACCTGAGCGCGGTGCAGTGGCTGGCCATCGGCTGCATCATGGCCGCGTCGATGGGCAGTGCCATGACGGCTACGCGGCCCGCTGCTGCTGACCGCACGGCGCCGCAAGTGGCCTGAAGGCGCGGGCTGGCGGAGCGGGGCTGCCAAGCGGGTGGTGCCATGGCACGGCGCATTGCCTGACAGGCGTGCGGTCTGCCGGCTGGCTTGATCGGTTGGGTTGCAGGGTTAAAAAAGGACTGTGACGGCACCCCCTTGGCGCCGTCGTTCCCTGTCCAAGGAGCCCATCATGAGTCCCTCTACCACCCCTTCCACTGCGGCCACCGCACCCGTGGACGAAGACCTGGCCGAGCAAGCACGCCCCGGCTACGGCATCCCATCGCAAGACCCCCGAACTGGCGCCCAGACCGCGCTGGAGCCTGAAGACGCAGAGCGCGAAGCCCACTCCGCCCTGATGGGCGGCGGCATGATGGCCGGCGCCGCAGCCGGTGCCGCCGTGGGTGTGGCCGTCGCGGGCCCGGTGGGTGTTGTGGTCGGTAGCACCTTGGGCGGCATTGCCGGTGCGCTGGGAGGTGCCGCTGCGGGCACCATGGTCAGCCCGGACGAGCCTTTGCCCGATGCTGTGGAAGGCGATCACCTTGCGCAGTCTGCGCGAGGGCGAGCAGACAAGAGGGACTCGAAGTAAGGCAGCTAGGACGGCCATGCGCCGATTGGGGCAGGGGGCGTATTGCGTGCGGATGCTTCAGATTTGATAGCTGCTAGCGCATATTGCACTAGCGCTTGCAGCCATTTTGGCTATGAAGCTGGTCCCCTCGACAGGAATCGAACCTGTATCTAGCGCTTAGGAGGCACTCGTTCTATCCATTGAACTACGAGGAGGCAAGGCAGCCGCGCATTGTAGTGGCGCGCGGGTGCCTCCCTGGCCGGTTGCGCCTCAGTCGTACTTCACGGTGTAGATGATGTCCACCGCGCTTTTCTCGCCAGTTTGCCCGCGCAGGGTGAGGCGGCGGGAGAGGTCGTAGAAGATGTACAGCGTGCCCAGCGTGCCCGACAGGCTGCGCTCATAGGTCACGTACAGGTCTTTGGACAGGCGCTTGCCGAAGGTGAGGGCGGCGGCGCTGGCGTCCTCACCCGTGGTGGCGCCGCGAAAGCCGATTTCGTCTAGGCCCAGGCGGCTGGCGGCGTTGGCGGTGGGGCTTTGGCCGCCGTTGCGGCCCAGCAGCGCCAGCGCGGCTTGTTGCAGCACGGCCGCTTCGGCGCCTCCGGCCGAGGCATTGCGGCCCAGCACCACCCACGACAGCTTTTCGGCATCGGGCAGTTCCGGGTCGGAGTACAGCGTGACGCGCGGCGCCTGCGCGCTGCCCGTGACCTGCACCCCCGCGCGCACGCTGATGTTGGGGCGCAGCGCCAGGATGTCGAGCGAGGGGTTGTTGTACGGGCCGTTGAAGCGGATGAGACCAGTCTCCACGTCCAGCATCTGCCCCCAGGCGCGGTAGCGGCCCTGGTCGGTGCGTACTTCGCCGGTCACGCGGGGCGGGGCGCCGGGCACGGCGCTGCTGCGGATGTCCACCTCGCCCGTCAGCCTGGTGGTGATGCCCTGGCCTTGCAGCGCAAAGTCGCGCCCCAGGTTGAGGGTGATGGCGATGTCGGGCGGCTTGGCGGTCTCTGCCTGCGCGGCCACCTGGTTGGCCTTGGCGGCGGCTTGGGCCTTGGCCTGGTCTTCGCGGTCCTTGGCGGCGGAGCGCACGACCACGTCCGAGCCCAGTCGCGGTGCGGATTCATCGGGCAGGATGATGGTGGCGCGGTCGGTGGTGAGCTTGCCGCGCAGGCTGATCTGGCCCTGCTGCAACTGGGCCTGCAACTGGCCCGACACGCTGACCTGCCGGTCGGCACGCACCAGCACTTGCAGGGCCTTGGCCTCGGCCTGCAGGGACATGGTGATGCCCGACAGGCCAGTGCCTGCCGTGGCGCTGTCGCCCCAGGCCACACGGCCGGTGGCGGTCAACGTGCCACCGTCTTGTGCTGCGGCCGTGCGGTTGCCGCTGAAGCCTGCAATGCGCGCGCTGCTGCCCCGCCCGCCTTGCAAGCGGAACTCGGTGATGTTGAGCTGGTTCCCCTGCAGCGTGGCGCGCAGGCGGCCGCCTTGCAGGTCCACGCCGTCCACCACGGAGCGCACTGCCATTTCGTCGGCGCCCAGGGTGCCCGCCCAGCGCGGCGCATCGCGCGTGCCCGACAGGGTGGCGCTGGCATCCAGCGTGCCGCGCACGCGCCAGCCGGGCGGCGCCAGCGCAGACCACACGCCCACGTCAGGCAGTCGGGCGCGCAAGGTGCCGGCCAGTGGTGCGTCGGCAGGCCAGGTGATCGGGGCATCGGCTTTGGCAGCGGACAGACGCGTGCTGGCGGTGGCGTCGATCTCGCCCGCGCGGTCGCTGGCCCAGAGCAGGCGCGCGCGCAACGTGTCGCCTTCGGCGGTGACCGTGATTTCTGCCTGGCGCACACCGGCGAGCGTGCCTGGGGCGCTCGATGCGCTTGCTGCACCTGATGCACCTGCAGGCGGTGTGGCTGCAGTGGCCAGCACGGTGGTGGCACCTGCACCGGTGCCCTGGCCGCTGCTTTGCACCGCTGTGACGGCCGTGGCATCGCCCGCCAGGATGCGCAGGTCGCCACTGGCACGGCGCAGGCTGGCGCTTGCGCGCAGGGCGTCGCCCGTGGTGTCCACACTCCATTGCCCATCGAGCACGATGCTGCTGGCCAGGCCCATGCGCGCAAGCAGCGGCTGCGCGGGCCGGCCTGCGGCGGCGGGGGTCTCGCCCAGGCCCAGCGCATCCACCCAGGCCATGGGCAGGCCCTGCAGCGTGCCCTGCGTTTGCAACCGCGAGAGGGCGTTGGGTGCCGTCGCTGCTGACCATTGCACCGGCGACCAGCGCAGGGTGACGGTGCCCGGCAAGGGACCGGTGATGCGGGCCTGACCGGCTGATGCCTGCAGGCTGAGGGAGGTGGTGGTGGGTGATGGTGCCGCACGCCCACTGGCCGGTGACGGGGGGGCGCTGGGGGTAGGTGCGCCGGTGCGCACGGTCAGGCCCAGGGGCTCTGCCAGTTGCAGCGTCCACGGCCCGGGGCGCTGCGCTGCCTGGGCTTGCAGGCGCAGTTCACTGACTTGCAGCTGCCATTGCCCCGCGCCTACCATTGTGCTGGCAAGGCGGGTCTGTACCGCCGCCTGCGCGGCCTGGGGCGCTGGTGTGCGGACCTCGCCGGTTAGCGCCAGAGAGGCCTGTGCCAGGTTGCCACCCAGTTCGGCCTTGAAGGCCCGCAGTTGCAGGGCTTGCCCGGCGGAGGTGCCGCCGCTGGCATTGCTAGTGGCGGGGAGTGTCAGGTCCAGCTGGGGGGTGTTCAGCGTGGCCTGCAGATCAAAACGGTCGGGGTTGCGGGCGGCTGCGCTGTGGGCGGTGGCAGTCTGAAGTTGCTCCGTCAGTGTCTGCCAGCCGCCCTTCCAGCGCGCGGTGATCTGTGCCGTGCCCTGGCCGCTGGCCCCTTGCAGAGCGCGCTGCACGGCGGTGCCCACCACCGGCAGGCCCGCCAGCCAGCGCTGCGTGAGCGCGGCGTCGGCCCACTGCACCTGCAGGTCGCCCGCGCCGCTGCGCGGGGCCAGCGTGCCTTGTGCCTGTGCGTTGGCGCCGGGCACTGCCAGGGTGACCTTGCCCTGTGCAGACTGCGTGCCCAGTGCGACCTGCAGCCCGGTGGCTTCCACGCGGGCCTGCAATGCGTCCAGCAGCAGGCGGTCCAGCCGCACCGTGCCGCCGTCGGTGGCCTGCCAGGTGCCTTGTGTGCTGAAGGTATTGATGCGCAGCGGTGCGCCCGCTGCACCCGGGGTCTTTGCGGTTGCCGTTCGCGCGGCCGTGCCGGTGTCTGCCCGCACATCGGCACTGAAGCGCACGGCCTCTCCCTGGGTTTGCGCGGTGACGCGGCCGGAGAGCGGGGCTGCAGCCAGCAGCGTGTGCAGGGCGTCGGGGCGCAGCGCGCGCAGGGTCGCCTGGCCCTCCAGCGCGTGGGTGGCAGGGGTGTAGTGGCCCTGCGCGGTGATGCTGCCCGTGCCCGCCTGCAGGGTGGCGCTGGGCACGGTCCAGCAGGTGCCGTCGTAGCTTGCGCTGGCGTCCAGCGCGGTCAGGGGCAGGCGGGTGGTGTCCCAGGGGCCAGGCAGGTCGTTGCGCAGCGCGGCCTGCAGGCTCCAGCCTGCTGTGCCTGACGTGCCTGCGCCGCCGGATGTGGGCCCGGCTTGCAGCGTGCCGTGCAGCTGCGTGACCGGTGCCTGCGGCCACAGGGCCGCCAAGTTGACGGCGCGCAACGTGGCGTTGGCGGACTGCAGGGGTTGCTGCGTCCAGGGTGCCAGCGTGGCGGCCAGATCAGCCTGCATGGGGTCGGCAGCGGGTGCAGGGGTTGTGCGTGGGGTAGGAGGTTTTGATGCGCCCGGTTTGCTGGCGGGCGCGGCTGCGGGTGGTGTGGCGGCTTCGCTGGTCGGCTCGGGCTTCAGGCGTGCCTGCAGTTGCAGCTGGGCGGCGGCGGTGGCCAGCGTGCCCTGCAGCGTGGCGTGGGCGCCCACCTGCAGCGCAGCGCCGCCCCCGGGCACGGCGGTGCGCACAGTGCCGTCCACGGTGGCGTCCAGCGCCATGGGGGCTTGTGCGTCCAGCGTGGCGCGGGCGCTGTACTGGCCCTGGGCCAGCTCCACCGCGCCGATGGTCAGGCGGTGCTGGCGGCCATCAAACCGGTAGTCGCCCGCCAGGCCTTGGGCTTCCACTGCGGGTGACCCGGCCCACAGCAGCTGGTTGATCCGGAACGGCACGCCCAGCTCCAGCGGCAGCACCAGGCTGGTAAGGGGCGTGGGTGGCGGCTCGGGTATGTCAGTGGGTTTGGGCTGGGGGGTGATCGCCACGCGGGCGGCATGCACCTCGCCCAGCTCTAGGCGGCGCTGCAGCAAGGGTGCCAGCTGCCAGCCCAGGCGGATGTCGGTCACTTCCACCGCCAGGGTAGGACTGCTCCAGCGCAGCCAGCCAATGCGCCCGCCGCTGCGCAGCGAGCCGCTGACATCGCGGCTCTCCAGCTGCTGGTTGGCGGGCAGGTATCGCGCTGCACGGGCCAGCGTGGTGGCCAGTGATGTGCCGCTGCCCGCCCACCACCACAGCAGCGCGCTGGCCGCCAGCAGCAGGGCCACCAGGGCGACCAGCAGCCAGCCCAGAGCCCGCAGCACGCGCGGCGCGCAGGGCGCAGGAGGGCGTGGGGCCGACGAGGACCCGGCGCTGAAGTCCGATGCGCGGGCGCGGGGTGTGGGAAGGTGCGGGGCGTTCATCGCCATCAGAAGCTGAACCCCAGGCGCAAGTGCAGCCGCACTTCCTTGGTCTTGACGCCGTAGGCCAGGTCGGCCTGCAGCGGGCCCACGGGGCTGCGCCAGCGCACACCGGCACCCACGCCCACGCGCGGGCTCAGGTCACCCACCTTGTCGGCCACGGCGCCTGCATCCACAAACAGCGTGCTTTCCCAGTCGGTCATGGCACCCTGGTAGACGATGGGGCGCTGCCACTCCACGCTGCCCACGGCCAGGTAGCGGCCCCCATAGAGTTGCCCGTTGTCGGTGCGCGCGCCGATGCTGCGGTAGCCATAGCCGCGCACGGTGGTGTCGCCGCCCGTCACAAACAGCTGCGTGACGGGGATCTGTGCCCCCTCGCGCGCCAGCACGGCGCCTGCCTCGGCCCGCAGTGCTACGCGGGCATTGCGGCCCATGCCTGCATCGTCCTGCACGCGGCCTGCGGGTAGGAAGGACTGCCACCGCACCAGGGTGCGCACAAACGGGTCGCGCTCTGGCCGCAGGGTGGTGCCCAGGCCCAGCTCCACCGCCAGGCCATGGCCCCGGGTGGGGGCGGTGAGGCTGTTGAAGTAGCGGCCCGTCCACCCGTAGTTGATGCTCAGGGCCGTGCTGGTGTCGGAGGGCGACCGCGTGTTGTCAGTCAGCCCCTGGCTGTTCGCATAGTCGTACTGCAGAAAGTAGTTGCGGTCGATGGCTTTGGTGCTCTTGCTGCGGCCCGCGCGCAGACGGCCGCTGTTGACGTCGTAGTCGCCCGTGGCCTCGCGCAGCACCTGGCCGCCTGCAAACCAGCGCCAGCCGTTGTCGTTGGGCAGGTCCGTCCATTCGGTGTTGGCGAGCTTGGTTTCGCGGTCCAGTGCGAGTTTGGTCACCGCGCGCCAGCCGAGCACAGGCATCTGGTTGTGGATGTGCTCCAGTGACAGGCGTGCGCCGCTGTCGGTCGAGAAGCCGGGGCCGAACACCAGCTTTTGCAGCGGGGCCTCGCGCACCTGGGCCACCACGGGGGCGGCCTGCGGGTCGGTGCCTTCGGTATCGAGCGTGAGGAACACGGCATCGTAGTAGCCGCTGCTGGCCAGGCGCAGCTGGGCGTCCAGCATGTCGGCTTCGTCATACACCGCACCGGTGGGCAGGCGCGCCAGGCGCCGCGCACCGTCGCTGTCGTAGCGCTGGCTGCCCTGCACGCGCAAGGGGCCGAAGCGGTAGGCGGGGCCGGGGTCGTAGCTCACTCCCAGCTGGGCTTCGTGCCGGTCGGCATCGATCTCTGCCCGGCTGTTGGCGATGTGGGCCGTGGGGTAGCGCCGGGCCTGCAGCTGGCGCAGCCCGTCGGCCTTGGCGTTGTCCCAGGCCGATTGGGTGAAGGGCTGCCCGGGGGCGAGGGACCAGTTGCGCTGCAGGCGCTGCTGCCGTCGCGCCAGGTTGTCTTTGTCGGCATCGTCGGTGCCCGCCACGGTGATGTCGGCACGGGCAATGCGGGTTTGGGGGCCGGGCTCCACGGTGACGGTGACGGTGCGGGGCGCGCCCTTGCGGGTACCGGCGGTTTCCTGCGCCTCCGTCAGCTCCACGGTGATGGTGGGCGCGAAGTAGCCCAGAGTGCCCAGCAGTTCCCGCGCATTGGCATCAGTGGCGCCCAGCAGGCGCTGCAGCTCGTTGGCCTGCAGGTCGGGCAGCTGGCGAAAGCGCTGCAGCTCCAGGTGGCGCTCCAGCGTCTCGCGCACCGCGTCGGGGGCGTGCACCACCACGTCAAACGACGCCGTGCCATCGCTGGCGGCGGTGCTGGCCATGTCGCTGCGCGAGTCACCGGTCGTGGGCTCGTCGGCCCGTGGCAGCAGGCTGCAGCCGCTCAGGCACAGTGCGCCGGAAAGCAGCAACGCCGACCACAGGGCCGGCGTTGGGGTGGTAGCGGTGGCGGAGCGCAAAACGCGGAGAGGCACGGCGCGGAAGGATATGTCAGGGAGGTCGTATGGGGGGGCGGACAAGCCTGCCAGCCTGTCCCATTCATCCCCGACTATGCCCTGAAACGGAAGCGCTCCCTGTCGGACAGATGCTCACAAGGCCTCTGACTCCGGTACCGCGCCTATTTGGACAGCAGCCGCATGGTTTCTTCCAGCCCCTTGAGCGACAGCGGGTACATGCGGTTGCTCACCAGCTGCTGGATGATGCTGATGCTCTGGCGGTACTGCCACACGCCCTGGGGCTCGGGGTTGATCCACGCAAACTTGGGGAAGGCGTGGGTGAGGCGCTGGATCCACTCGGCACCCGGCTCCTCGTTGTTGTATTCCACACTGCCGCCGGGCTGCAGGATCTCGTACGGGCTCATCGTCGCGTCGCCCACAAAGATCAGCTTGTAGTCCTTGTTGTACTTGCGGATGATGTCCCAGGTGGGGAACTTCTCGGCAAAGCGGCGGCGGTTGTTCTTCCACATGAAGTCGTACACGCAGTTGTGGAAGTAGTAGAACTCCAGGTGCTTGAACTCGCTCTTGACCGCACTGAACAGCTCTTCCACGCGCTGAACGTGTTCGTCCATGGTGCCGCCCACGTCCATCAGCAGCAGCACCTTCACGTTGTTGTGCCGCTCGGGCACCATCTTGATGTCCAGGTAGCCCGCATTGGCGGCCGTGCTGCGGATGGTGTCGGGCAGGTCCAGCTCCAGCTCGTGCCCTTCGCGCGCAAACTTGCGCAGGCGGCGCAGCGCCACCTTGATGTTGCGCGTGCCCAGCTCCTGCTGATCGTCGTAGTCCTTGTAGGCGCGCTGCTCCCACACCTTCACCGCGCTCTTGTTCTTGCCCGCGCCACCAATGCGCACGCCCTGCGGGTTGTAGCCGCCGTGGCCAAACGGGCTGGTGCCGCCGGTGCCGATCCACTTGTTGCCGCCTTCGTGGCGTTCTTTCTGTTCTTCGAGGCGCTTCTTCAGCGTCTCCATGAGTTCGTCCCAGCCCATCTTCTCGATGGCGGCTTTCTGCTCGGGCGTGAGTTCGTTCTCCAGGATCTTGCGCAGCCAGTCGGCCGGAATCTGCTTGGTGAAGTCGGCCACCATTTCGACGCCCTTGAAGTAGGCGCCGAAGGCCCGGTCGAACTTGTCGTAGTGCTTCTCGTCCTTGACCAGCGTGAGGCGCGAGAGGTTGTAGAAATCGTCCAGGCTCCACGCGTCATCTGACTTGGGGCCCACCACACCGGCCTGCAGCGCTTCGAGCAGGGTGAGGTATTCCTTGACCGACACGGGCAGCTTGGCCGAGCGCAGGGTGTAGAAGAAGTCGATGAGCATGATTTGGGCCTCTAGCGCCAGTGTTTATTGCGCGTGACGCTCTAAAAGATATAGCAACTGTGCCCTGGCCTCCGGCCATTCGCCAGCACGCATGCTGTACATCACCGTATCGCGGATGGTGCCGTCACGGCGCAGCGCGTGGCCGCGCAGCACGCCGTCCTTCTTGGCGCCCAGGCGCTCGATGGCGCGTTGCGACGCAAAGTTGTAGTTGTCGGTGCGCCAGCCCACCACATGGCAGCCCAGCGTATCGAACGCGTGGCCCATCATCAGCAGCTTGGCGGTGGTGTTGACGTGGGTGCGCTGCACGCTGTGGCGGTACCAGGTCCAGCCGATTTCCACGCGCTTCACGGCGGGCACGATGTCGTGGTAGCTGGTGGAACCGAGCACTTTGTCGGTGGCATCTTCCACCACGGCAAAGGCAAAGCGGTTGCCGTCTTCGCGCATCTTGAGCGCGGCTTCGATGTACGCGCGGGTGTCCTGCGGCTCAGGTACCGAGGTGATGCGCAGCTTCCACAGCTCGCCATCGGCAGCAGCGGCCCGCAGGCCTTCTTCATGGGTCAGCGCCAGCGGCTCCAGGCGGACTCCGCGATCGCGCAGCGTGACAGGTTCTACAAAAGCCATGGGTCTCTACCCCTTAATCATCAATCCTTGGACGGTTGGCTGCGGCGGCTGTTCTGCCAGCGCCGCGCCGCATGCAGGCCCAGGCCGCCACCGATGCCCACCAGGGCGATGCCCACCAGGCTGCCGGTGCCGTAGCCGGGCGCGAAGATATCGAGCCCCAACAGCTGGCCCAGCCAGAAGCCCAGCAGGGCGCCCCCCACAAAGCCCACGGCATCGGCGACGCCGTGGGCCAGCAGCTGGCGGGTGTCGTCGTTGCTGTTGCCGTTGCTCACTCAGCGGTTCCTCTGGTTCATGAACACCAGCTTTTCAAACAGGCTCACGTCCTGTTCGTTCTTGAGCAGCGCCCCCACCAACGGGGGCACGGCCACCTTGTTGTCGGCGCTTTGCAGGGCGGTGAGTGGAATGTCTTCGGCCACCAGCAGCTTGAGCCAGTCGATCAGTTCGCTGGTCGAGGGCTTCTTTTTCAGGCCCGGCAGGTTGCGCACGTCATAAAACGTCTTCATCGCCACGCTGAGCAGCTCGCTCTTGAGCGTGGGGAAGTGCACGTTGATGATCTGCCGCATCGTGTCGGCCTCGGGGAACTTGATGAAGTGGAAGAAGCAGCGGCGCAGGAACGCATCGGGCAGCTCCTTTTCGTT
This sequence comes from Acidovorax sp. 99, assembly GCF_003096455.1. NCBI lineage: Bacteria > Pseudomonadati > Pseudomonadota > Betaproteobacteria > Burkholderiales > Comamonadaceae > Acidovorax > Acidovorax sp. 99. The sequence continues at coordinate 1,056,842 of NZ_QEKU01000001.1, read as the reverse complement.
GTTCGACGTGATGAACACCAGCGGGCGGTGCTTGGCCTTGATGAGTTCACGCGTTTCGTAGCAGTAGAACTCCATGCGGTCGATTTCGCGCAGCAGGTCGTTCGGGAATTCGATGTCGGCCTTGTCGATCTCGTCGATCAGCAGCGCCACGGGGCGGTCGGCCGTGAAGGCCTGCCACAGCACGCCCTGGATGATGTAGTTGCGGATGTTCTTCACGCGCTCGGCGCTGTCGCCGTCGTTGAGCTGGCTGTCCCGCAAGCGACTCACCGCGTCATATTCATACAGGCCCTGTTGGGCCTTGGTGGTGGACTTGATGTGCCACTGCAGCAGCGGCATGTCCAGCGCCTGTGCCACTTCCTCGGCCAGCATCGTCTTGCCCGTGCCGGGCTCGCCCTTGATCAGCAGCGGCCGTTGCAGCGTGATGGCTGCATTCACGGCAAGCATCAGGTCTTGGGTGGCGACGTAGTTCTGGGAGCCTTGGAATTTCATGGGGGAAAACACCGGATCGTTGATGAATGGGCTTGACAGGGCGCTGGCTATAATCAACGGCTGATCAGAGCCCAGAGCTGAACTTCCACGAGATTGTGCGCGCAAAATGAATAAAACGTTGACCACGCTATTTGCCCTGGCTGTCGCTTCCGTGACCGCCTTGTCCCACGCCCAGGAAGCCAAGGGCGACGTGGAAGCCGGCAAGCAAAAGATTGCCATGTGCATTGGTTGCCACGGCATCGTTGGCTACCAGGCCAGCTTTCCTGAGATCCACAAGGTGCCCATGATCTCGGGCCAGAGCGCCAAGTACATTGCGGCAGCGCTGGTCGCCTACCAAAAGGGCGAGCGCAAGCACCCCACCATGCGCGGCATCGCCGAGTCGTTGTCCGAGAAGGACATCGCTGACGTGTCGGCTTACTACGAACAACACGGCAAGACCGGTGCCGAACTGCCCGCCAAGCCCTCGCGTGAACCCAGCGTGCAAGTGGCCGAGCTGCTGAAGAAGGGCGCTTGCGTTTCCTGCCACGGCGACAACTTCGCCAAGCCCATCGACCCGTCTTACCCCAAGATCGCTGGCCAGCACGCCGACTACCTGTTTGTCGCTCTCAAGTCCTACAAGGTTGAGAAGAACGCCAATGTGGGCCGTGGCAACGCCATCATGGGCGGTGTGGCCAAGCAGTTCACCAACGCCGAGCTGAAGGCTTTGGCCAACTACGTGAGCAGCCTGGATGGCGACCTGCACACAGTGCCCCAGTCGCGCTTCCGTTGATCAGCAGTCTTGCTGAGCGCAACAAAAAAGCCCGCTTCTGCGGGCTTTTTGCTGGGCGACTGAATTCTCAACGGCTGGCGGCCCATGCCCCCACCGCCAGACACACGCAAGCCGTGACCGTGAGGCGCCCTCGCAGCGGCAAGTACCACGCAGGAAGCGAGGTGCGCGCAGCCAGTCGATGGTCTTGCACCAGGTGCGCAGCAAAGCCCGCGACCAGCAGCACCGACCCTGCTACAGGGGGCAATAGCGTGGCAGGCCAGGCCATCAGCGATGGCACCACGCTCCATACAAAGCAGCGCGTGCGCTCTGGGGCGCTCAGCCCGCTTTGCGCCATGGCAAAGCCCCAGTGCAGCGCCCCCACAAAACTCAGAATCACTCCGCCGTAGGCCAGCAGCGCTGCGCTCCACCAGGGTGTGCTGGGCGCCCACAGGCCCACGGCTGCCAGCGCCAGGAACGGCAGCAGGCCGCCGTAGCCCCGCCAGGCCACTGCCGGCGGGATGGGGGCGGAGGAGGGTGAAGGCAAAGGTTGTGCGGTCGTATGGATGTGCGTCGACATGAAAGCCTCCAGATAGGTGTCTGCATTGTCTGGAAAGTGAGACTCCCGAGTGCCATGCATGGTTGTGTGTACCAGCCAGCCGTCTTTGCGCGGGTGCCTCAAGCCCTACGCCTACAAAGCAACCCGGTATCGCCAGTTAAAATATTAGCTGGGTGTCGGCGCCATGGTGGCCCGGCAGGTTCATGCGCTGGTCGGGCCGCCGCGCGGCTTTTCTGCGACCCATGAACTCCTCCCCCACCCTGATCCAGGTGGTTGGTGCCGTCCTTTTCGGCCTGGCCATTCTTCACACCTTCTCCACCAAGTATTTCGAGCACCTTGCGCACACGCAGCCCCGGCACGCGGGCATCTGGCATCTGCTGGGTGAAGTAGAGGTCGTCTTTGGCTTCTGGGCGATGGTGCTCATGCTGTTCATGTTCTCCATCAGCGGTAAGCAGGAAGCCACTGCCTACCTGGACTCGCGCAATTTCACCGAGCCGCTGTTCGTGTTCGCGATCATGGTGATCGCCGCCACGCGGCCTATTCTGGAGCTGTCTGGGGCGCTCGTCCGGGCGCTTGCCGCCTTGTTGCCGGTGCAGCGCGGCATGGCCATGTACTTTGTGGTGCTGGCGTTCGTGCCGCTGCTCGGGTCGTTCATTACCGAACCGGCGGCCATGACGCTGGCCGCGCTGATGCTGCGGGACACGCTGTTCTCACACCCTATTTCCAGCCGGCTCAAGTATTCGACCATCGGCGTGCTGTTCGTGAACATCTCCATTGGTGGAACGCTCACTTCCTTTGCGGCGCCGCCCGTGCTGATGGTGGCTGCCAAGTGGAACTGGGACATCTGGTTCATGCTGTCCAACTTCGGCTGGAAGGCAGCGGTGGCTGTGCTCATCAATGCTGCCATCGCAATGCTGATCTTCCGCAACCAACTGGGCCACATGGGCCGCAAGATCCCTGCCTCCGAGTCCCCCGTGCCGTGGACCGTGACGGGCGTGCACCTTGCCTTCCTGGTGCTGGTGGTGGTGTTTGCCCACCATCCCGCCGTGTTCCTGGGCCTGTTCCTGTTCTTCATGGGGTTCACCACGGCGTACCAGCGCTACCAAAGTCCGCTGATCCTGCGCGAGGCGCTGCTGGTGGCGTTCTTCCTGGCTGGGCTGGTGGTGCTGGGCGGCCTGCAGCAATGGTGGCTGCAGCCCGTGCTCATGAAGATGGATGCCAACGCCGTGTTCTTTGGGGCGGCGGCGCTTACCGCGTTCACCGACAACGCTGCGCTGACTTACCTGGGCTCGCTGGTCGAAGGTCTGAGTGACGAGTTCAAGGTGGCCCTGGTGGCGGGCGCCGTGACGGGGGGCGGCCTGACGGTGATTGCCAATGCGCCCAACCCGGCAGGTGCATCCATCCTGAAGGAGAAATTCTCGGACGGCGTCATCAATCCGCTGGGTCTGCTGCTGGGGGCCTTGCCGCCTACGCTGGTGGCGGTGATGGCGTTTCGGGTGTTATAGGCGCACGTCTATCTCTGCCCGCGAAAACTGCGCCATTGCACGCGGGTGAACCACGCGCACACACCGCCGAGCCCCGCGTAGAAGGTAAACAGGCTCCAATCCACTGCTGGGAAGTGCGAGACATCGCTGATCACCGCAGACACGCTGATCGCGCACAGAACGCCGGAAAGCAGCGCCAAGATCAAAGCAAGGGCGCGTTCCACGCCAGACTTGACCTGCTCCATGGTGTGTTGGGTGTGCTGCCAGGCGTCTGCGGCATCTTTGAGTGGGCTCTCGGCCTGAGCGGCCAGCGCTTGCGCGATGTTGTGCTGTGCCACCAAGGCAGCAAAGTCGCCTTGCCGGGGCCGTGCCGCGCGTCTGCGCCACCAAAAGCCCGCAAAAACCAAGGCGATGGCCAGAAGGATGAGGCCTGCGTACAGCAATTGGTCTTGCCATGGGACCGCGGATGCATGGAGCAGGTAGTGGAGCATGGACAGTCGGTCGGTGCGACCCGTGAGCGTCGGTTGCCTCTAGCGCTTGGACTGCGGCAGTTCAGTCCCGCGTCGCGCGCCGCTGCACGCAGGCGATGTAGGCATCGCCATCGGGCGGGCGGCCTGCGCGCTGGCTTTCCCACAGCATCTCGCCCAGGCAGTCCATGGCGGCGTGGTGGGCGTCGTGCAGCGAGTCGAGCCGCGCCGTCAGCAGCTCTACCGCCTGGCGGATGCCACGGGGCTGGTCGATGCTGCATTGCTCGCTGATCGACAGGTGCATCGACAGGTGCAGGAAGGGATTGGTCTGGCCCGGCGTTTCGTCGTAGTTGCGGGCCACGGCCGCATCGGCGTCGGACAGGTCGGCGTGGTACTCGGGGTGCTCGGCGATCCACAGGCTGGCCAGCGTCTCGATGGCTTCCATGGGGGCGCCGCTCTGGGTCTTGGCGTGCACACCACACAGAAAGCGGCGCACATCGGCTTGGGAGGGGCTGAACATGGGGCATGAGGGTAGCACGCAGGGCAAGGGCCTGGCGTCAGAGGGAGGCGGGGGAGGGTGATGCGGATTGCGCCCGGCTGCTACATCGTGCCGGGGCGGCGTCCTACGCGGGCTGTGCGCCGGCGCACCTACATTGGGCTGGCGCAAGAGTCGGGAGCCGGGTCCACTTTGCTGCAGTCCTCCAAACCCGGCATCGGGAGAAGTGTCATGAATGCAATGCGAATCGTTGGTGTGCTGTTGTTGGTGGTGGGCCTTGCCGGGTTTCTGACCGGGGGCTTCAGCTTTACCAAGGACACCACCCAGGCCAAGATCGGTCCGCTGGAGTTGACCGTGAAAGAAAAGGAATCCGTGAATATCCCCCAATGGTTGAGCCTGGGCGCGATGGTTCTCGGCGGCGTGGTGCTGGTGCTCGGCTTTCGCAAGAACTGATTTCATCCACCGTGGCGAGTGACGGGTGTTGAGGCTCCGGTTCTCGCCCTATCCACGTAAGACGGTAATCGGAGCTTTAGCACCGGCCGCTTGTTGCGGTGGGTGATCCCTGGTGCCGGTTGCCGACAGCCGTTATCTGTCACCCCCTCGGCGCTCCCATCATGCGCGAGATGGTCCGGGCCGCACTCAGCAGTGCGGGCAGCAGGCGCTCCTGCATCACCGCCGCACTTGTGCGATTGGCCTGACCGCTGATGTTGAGCGCCGCCACCGTCTGCCCCGTGCGGTTGGTCAGCGGCGCAGCAATCGATATCAAACCCTCTTCCAGTTCCTGATTCACCAGGCACCAGCCTTGCTGCCGCGCCTGACGGATGTGGGCCAGCAGTGCATCCACATCGGTGGTGGTGTGTTCGGTAAAACGCTGCATGGGGTGGCCTTGCAGCCGGGCTTGCAGTTCGTCGTCCGGCAGCCCGGCCAGCAGCATGCGGCCCATGGACGTCCAGCACGCGGGCAGGCGCGAGCCCACGCCCAGCGTGGTGCGCATGATCTTGTGGGTGGGCACGCGCAGCACATAGACGATGTCCAGGCCGTCGAGCACGGCGGCCGATGACGACTCGCGCACCTCTTCCACCAGGTCCTCCATCACCGGCTCTGCCAGGTTCCAGATGGGCAGCGAGGACAGGTACGCAAACCCCAAATCCAGGATGCGCGGGCTCAGGCGAAACAGCTTGCCGTCCGTCTCCACATAGCCCAGCGTCTGCAGCGTGAGCAGGATGCGGCGCGCACCGGCGCGCGTGAGGCCTGTCTGCGCGGCGACTTCACTCAAGGTTTGCTGCGGCGTGGCCGCGCTGAACGAGCGGATCACCTCCAGCCCGCGCGCGAACGACTGCACATAGCTGTCGCTCGGTTTGGGGTCTTTGGCTTCAGGGGTTTGGGAATTCATACGTATGCCAACTATAATTCTTTAAGCGAACATTTGTTCTATATGCGAACAAATTTCAAAGAGACAACAGAGAAACCAAGAAAGCGTTGCAATGATCAACAAACTGGCGGACTCGGTGGCCCAGGCCCTTGCGGGGGTGAAGGATGGTGCCACGGTGTTGATAGGCGGGTTCGGCACGGCCGGCATTCCGGGCGAGCTGATCGATGGCCTCATCGCCCAGGGGGCGCGTGACCTCACGGTGGTCAACAACAACGCAGGCAATGCCGACCAGGGCCTGGCCGCGTTGCTCAAGGCGGGCCAGGTGCGCAAGATCATCTGCAGCTTTCCGCGCCAGGTCGACAGCTACGTGTTCGATGACCTGTATCGCAGTGGCAAGCTGGAGCTGGAACTGGTGCCCCAGGGCAATCTGGCCGAGCGCCTGCGCGCTGCGGGTGCGGGCATCGGCGCCTTCTTCTGTCCCACGGCCTATGGCACCGAATTGGCTGCAGGCAAGGAAGCGCGCGAGATCAACGGCAAACACTACGTGCTCGAATACCCCATCCACGGCGATGTGGCTTTGATAAAGGCCGAGAAGGGCGACCGCTGGGGCAACCTCACCTACCGCATGTCGGCGCGCAACTTTGGCCCCGTGATGGCCACGGCTGCCAAGACCACGATTGCCACCGTGCACGAGGTGGTGGAGCTGGGTGCGCTGGACCCGGAAGCCATCGTCACCCCGGGCATTTATGTGACGCATGTGGTGAAGATCGACCGCACGGCCACGCAGGCGGGCGGATTCAAGAAATCCGCGTGATATCGGCCCCAAGCGCAGAAAGAATAAGCATGAGCAGCTATCAAAAGCGGAGTAAAGACGAGCTGGCGAAACGCGTGGCGCAAGACATCCACGACGGCGCCTACGTCAACCTGGGCATCGGTCAGCCCACCTTGGTGGCCAACCACATCCCGGCAGGCCGCGAAGTCATCCTGCAAAGCGAAAACGGCATCCTGGGCATGGGCCCCGCGCCGGCTGCGGGCCTAGAGGACTACGACCTGATCAACGCGGGCAAGCAGCCCGTCACGCTGCTGCCCGGCGGCGCGTACTTCCACCACGCCGACAGCTTCGCGATGATGCGCGGCGGACACCTCGACATCTGCGTGCTGGGCGCCTTCCAGGTCAGCGCCACGGGCGACCTGGCCAACTGGAGCACGGGCGAGCCCGGCGCCATCCCCGCCGTGGGCGGCGCGATGGACCTGGCCATCGGCGCCAAGCAGACCTGGGTGATGATGGACCTGCTGACCAAGCAGGGCGCCAGCAAGATCGTGACGCAGTGCACCTACCCGCTCACCGGTGTCGCCTGCGTGAAGCGCATCTACACCGATCTGTGCACACTGGCCTGCACGCCCACCGGGCTGCAGCTCATCGACACCGTGCCCGGCCTGTCGCTGGCGGAGCTGGAGCAACTGGTGGGCCTGCCCATCCGTGCAGCCGCCTGAATTCAACCCCCAGAAACGAGGAGACAAAATCATGAGCCAACAACGCCAAGCCTTCATCTGCGACGCCATCCGCACCCCCTTCGGCCGCTACGGCGGCGCGCTCTCCAGCGTGCGCACCGACGACCTGGGCGCCATCCCCATCAAGGCGCTGATGGATCGCAACTCCGGTGTGGACTGGGCGGCCGTGACCGACGTGCTCTACGGCTGCGCCAACCAGGCCGGTGAAGACAACCGCAACGTCGCCCACATGAGCAGCCTGCTCGCGGGCCTGCCGATTGACGTGCCCGGTGCCACCATCAACCGCCTGTGCGGCTCGGGCCTGGATGCTGTGGGCACGGCAGCGCGCGCCATCAAGGCGGGCGAAGCGGGCCTGATGATCGCCGGCGGCGTGGAAAGCATGAGCCGCGCCCCCTTCGTCATGCCCAAGGCAGAGTCGGCCTTCAGCCGCAACAACGCGGTGTATGACACGACCATCGGCTGGCGCTTTGTCAACAAGCTGATGAAGGAAAAGTACGGTGTGGACTCCATGCCCGAAACCGCCGAGAACGTGGCGACCGACTTCAAGATCGAGCGCGAAGCCCAGGACCAGATGGCCCTGCGCAGCCAGCTCAACGCCGTGGCCGCCATCAAGGCCGGCCATCTGGCGCGCGAGATCGTGCCGGTGCACATCCCGCAAAAGAAGGGCGACGCGATCATCGTGAGCCAGGACGAGCACCCGCGTGAGACCAGCCTGGAAGCGCTGGCCAAGCTCAAGGGCGTGGTGCGGCCCGATGGCACGGTGACGGCGGGCAACGCCAGCGGCGTGAATGACGGCGCCTGCGCGCTGCTGCTGGCCGATGAAGCCAACGCTGCCAAATATGGCCTCAAGCCCCGCGCCCGCGTGGTGGGCATGGCCGTGGCCGGTGTGGCGCCGCGCATCATGGGCTTTGGCCCCACGCCTGCCACCCTGAAGGTGCTGGCGCAGACGGGCCTGACCATCGACCACGTGGACGTGATCGAACTGAACGAAGCCTTTGCCGCGCAAGGCCTGGCCGTGCTGCGCGCGCTGGGCCTCAAGGACGACGATGCCCGCGTGAACGCCTGGGGCGGCGCCATCGCGCTGGGCCACCCGCTGGGCGCCAGCGGCGCGCGCCTGGTCACCACTGCCGTCAACCGCCTGCACGAGCACGCCGGGAAGTACGCGCTGTGCACCATGTGCATCGGCGTGGGCCAGGGCATTGCCGTGATCCTGGAGCGCGTGTGACCGTGATTGAGCGCAACCCGACACCGGTCACCGTCATCACCGGCGCCAGCAACGGCATTGGCCGCGCCATTGCCGAAGCCGTGCTGGCCCAGGGCCACGCCGTGGTCAACCTGGACTATGTGCTGCCCAGCTGGAGCCACCCGCAACTCACCTCGTACCAGGGCGACCTGACCGACGAGGCATCGACCCGCGAACGTGCGGCCGAGATTGCGGCCAAGCACAACGTGACGGCGCTGGTGAACAACGCGGGCGCCACGCGCCCTGGCACCATCGACACTGCCACCACCGCGCAGCTGGATGACGTGGTGGGCCTGCACCTGCGGGCCCCCATGCTGCTGGTGCAAGCCTTTCTGCCCACGCTGCGCGCCAGCGGGCAGGGCCGCATCGTCAACATGTCATCGCGTGCCGCGCTGGGCAAGGGCGAGCGCATCGTCTACTCGGCCACCAAGGCCGGAATGATTGGCATGACACGCACGCTGGCCATGGAGCTGGGGCGTGACGGCATCACCGTTAACGCGATTGGTCCCGGGCCCATCGCCACCGAACTCTTCCGCCAGAGCAACCCCGACGGTGCGCCGCAAACGCAGCGCATCCTGAACAGCATCGCCGTGGGCCGCATGGGCACGCCCGACGACGTGGCGCGCGCGGCGCTGTTTTTCCTCTCGCCCGACAACGGTTTCGTGACCGGGCAGGTCCTTTACGTATGCGGCGGCACCACATTGGGAGTGGCGCCTGTTTAGCAACCTGAACTGATCTTCCTTGCTGCCCCGCAAGGGGCGCCCCCCGTTCTCGTCCGGAGGCCTCGGCGCCCGGTTGAGGCCACGGCGCGGCCAGACGCGGACCCACGCGGCGCTGGTGGCACCGACCCATTCATTCATCCACCTTCTTGAAGGAGACAAACCATGACCCGTTCCATCCACGCCACCCGCCGCTTCGCGCTGTCGGCCGCTGCCTGCGCTGGCATCGCCGCTATCGCCGGTGCTAGCCTTTTGGGTAGTTCCGCTGCGCTGGCCCAGGCCTATCCGAGCAAGCCCGTCACCATCGTCGTGCCCTTTGCGGCAGGCGGCACCACCGACATCCTGGCCCGCATCATCGGCCAGGCGCTGACCACGGAGCTGGGCCAGTCGGTCATCGTGGACAACCGTGCGGGCGCGGGCGGCAACATCGGCGGCGCCATGGCGGCCAAGGCCCCGGCAGATGGCTACACCCTCTTCATGGGCACGGTGGGCACGCACGCCATCAACGCCAGCCTGTACAAGAAGATGCCGTTCGACCCCATCAAGGACTTTGCACCGCTCACGCGCGTGGCCAATGTGCCCAACCTGCTGGTGGCCAACCCGGCACAGCCCTACAAGACGGTGAAAGAGCTGATCGCCTACGCGAAGGCCAACCCCGGCAAGGTCAACTTCGGCTCGTCGGGCAACGGCAGCTCCATCCACCTGTCGGGCGAGCTGTTCAAGAGCCTGGCCAAGGTGGACATGGTGCATGTGCCCTACAAGGGCAGCGCACCCGCTGTGACCGACCTGCTGGGCAACCAGATCGGCATCATGTTCGACAACATGCCCTCGGCCATTCAACACGTGCGCAGTGGCAAGCTGGTGCCCATTGCCGTGACCACGGCCAAGCGCTCGCCCGAGCTGCCCAATGTGCCGACCATCGCCGAAGCGGGCGTGCCCGGCTATGAAGCCACCTCGTGGTTTGGCATGTTTGCGCCCGCCGGCACGCCTGCGCCGGTGCTGGCCAAGCTCAACACCGCACTGGTGAAGGTGCTGAACCAGGCCGAGGTGAAGAAGAAGATCAACGAGCAGGGCGCCGAGACGTACAGCGAAACGCCCGAGCAGTTTGCTGCCTTCATCCAGGCGGAGTCCGTGAAGTGGGGCAAGGTCGTCAAGGAGTCGGGCGCAAGTCTCGACTGATCCGCGCCTTCGATCACCGCAGCTACCAAATTGATAGCTGCTGCCGCTTGTTAGACGGGCGGCAGCAGCTATTTTTCTTTCAAATCCAGGTGGTGTGGCTCACTGCACCCGGTACACCCGCCCCGTCTGCGCCCCTTCCACGCTGCGCTGGTAGCCGCGTGCGGCGCGCTCGGCAGGCACCGTGTCAAACCCCGGGAAGAACGGCCCGTACACGCCCACGGATTCGGTGAGGATGGTGGGGCTCACGGCGTTGATGCGCAGGCCGCGCGGCAGCTCGATGGCGGCGGCAGCCACAAAACCTTCGATGGCCGCGTTCACGGCCGTGGCGCTGGCGCCGTTGCGGATGGGCTCAATCGACAGGATGCCCGCCGTCAGCGTGATGGAGCCGCCATCGTTCAGATACTTCTGGCCGACCAGCGCCAGTTGCACCTGGCCCAGCAATTTGTCCTGCAGGCCCAGGTTGAACTGCTCGGCCGTCATTTCCGCCAGCGGGCCAAAGTGCAGGTTGCCTGCGGTGCTCACGATGGCATCGACTTTGCCCACCGCCTCGAACAGTTGGGCAACCGCCCCTGGCTGCGAGAAGTCCGCACGATGCGTGCCGCTGCTGCGGCCTACGGTGATCACGTCGTGGCGTGCGCCCAGGTTGGCCAGCACGGCCTGGCCGATGGTGCCGCTCGCGCCGATGAGAAGAATCTTGGACATGGTGTTTTCCTTGGGTGTCAAAAAGGGTTGATGAGGAACTGACAGCCCGATTCTTTTGCTAATCAATCGGAACATAAAGTACCTTCAAGTTATGCTTGTGCTAACCATTGATTAGGAATTGAGGGAGTTGCCGTGGACAAGCTGCGCAATATGGAAGTCATGGTGGCCGTGGTGGAGGCCGGCAGCTTTGCCGCTGCCGCGCGCCAGCTGCAGATCTCCGCCGTGATGGTGGGCAAGCACATCCAGCAGCTGGAGACCCACCTGGGCGCGCGCCTGTTCCAGCGCAGCACGCGCCAGAACAGCCTGACCGAGGTGGGCGCCGCGTTCTACGACGACAGCAAACGCGTGCTGGAGCAGGTGCGCTGGGCCGAGTCCGCCGTGGAGCGCAGCCGCGCCGTGCCGCAGGGCCTGCTGCGGGTGAGCGCGCCCTTCACGCTGGGCAACCACGTGATCGCGCCGCTGGTGGCCGACTTTCTGCAGCGCCACGACCAGGTGCGTGTGGACCTGCAGCTCACCGACAGCGTGGTGGACCTGGCAGGCGAGGGCTTTGACGTGGCCGTGCGCATTGGCCAGGTGGTGAACGAGGGCCTGGTGGCGCGCCCGCTGCGCCCCTACCGCATGGTGATTGCCGCAGCACCCGCATACCTGCAGCGCCACGGCACGCCCCAACGCGCGGCAGACCTGGCGCGCCACCAGTGCCTCAGCCACTCGGTGTGGCAGCGCCGGGTGGAATGGACCTTGCGCGACGGCAACGAGGATTTCTTCTGGCCCGAGAACGCGCGCTTTGTGTGCAACCAGGGCGATGGCCTGCGTCAGGCGGCGTTGCGCGGCCTGGGCCTGATCATGCAACCCGAGGTGCTACTGGCTGACGACCTGGCCAGTGGCGCGCTGGTGCCGGTGATGCAGCACTGCCTGCCCGTGCCGCGCCCGATGCACCTGGTGTATGCGCCCGACCGGCGGCAACTGCCCAAGCTGGCGCGGTTTGTGGAGCATGTGGTAGAGCAGCTAGGTGTGCAGGAGCGCTGAGAGACGTTGAGGCTTACGCAGAGGCAAGCTCAGCAGAACGCCCGGCGCTGCTGCTGGAGCGCATCGCGGTCGATGCTGGCCGTCAATTGCTCCATGTCTGCCGCGCAGACGCCGTGCTGCAGGAAATGCCGATGCCATTGCTCGACCGCCTGGGCGACTTCCTGAATCAGCGCAATGGCACGTGCCCGTGTGATACCGAATTCGCTCAGCTCGGTCAGCGCGTTGTCCAGTGTGGACTGCGCGCCGTGCTGGCCCACCACCATGGCCTGGTAGCCCATGTTCTGCAGCGTGGGCACCACATCGAAAGCGGGAGCCAGGTCGTAGTAGCCGTCGAAGCCCAGGCGCAGGCAGTGGTTGCGCTCGTGGTCATCGGTGTTGTCCATGAGGATGTTGAACACCATGCGCCGGAACAGCTCTTCGCGCAGGGCTTTCTGCCGATCGGGGTGCGCCTGGCGCAGCAGCACGGTGGCCAGCGCGCCGTAGCTTTCGGCCAGTCCTGCCGCTGCCAGCGCTGTCTTGGCAGAGATGCAGTGCACGCGCAGGTTCAGCGTGGCCAGCTGCACACGGTCAAACCGCTGGATCGTGAGTGCATGGCGCTGAGGCCCCATGCCCAAGCGCGATGGAATGGGCAGCACGCCCGTGGTGGCAACATGGATGCCTGCCTGGGCCGCCAGCGTCATGGTGGCGTGCTCAATGAGGGGCGTGTCCACGCTGTCGTCCAGCTCACTGAACTTGATCACGCAGGGGCCGCTGTCGGTTTGCAGCAGTGCCTTGGGACGCGCACCGCCCAGCGTCACGCCGGGTTGCACCAGCCGCTGGATTTCGGGCGTGACCGGGGCTTGAGACTGCACCTCTTCCACCGCCCGCACCATGGCCTCCAGATCACGCAATTGCGGGTACGGCCCGATGCGCCGGGGGATGTACTGTTCGGCTGAGGTGGAAATACCCAAGGCGCCAAAGCGGTCGTCACCAGCGAACAGCAGCATCTCTAGAATCGACAGGCGCGCAGGGCGGTCGATGTGGCGGATGATGCGCTCGCCCCAACGGTCTGGCCGCGCATCGTCGATGGCGCCGGGAGCACTGTCCTTGTGGCCTGCGCTGAACATCTGGCCTGCCAGCAGGGGCAGGTCCTCGCTCAGAGCGAATTGCCACCAGTCTGCGGCGTAGCTGAAGGTGGCGCAGTTGGGCACCAGTTGTGACAGGCCCACGGCCCCGGCCAGGACGGGCTGATTGGGGTTGACCAGCACCCAGACGTATAGCGTGTCCTGCGGCACATAGGAGCGCGGCGTAACTTGCTGCGTCTTGTTGGTCGGGTTCATGGCTGCGCTTTCTTTTGGCCAAGGATTAGAGCGGCCAAACCAGCGGCGGTACTGTTGGGCTGGCGTTCCGGTGCGCCGAGTCCTGGGATCCCTAGGGCCCTTGCTATTTCTTCTTCAACGCCTATCCTAGTTGCCATCTGCGTGGCTCTCTTGATACTTTCCTCCTGATCTAGTCCAGCCACTCTCATGGCTTTCCTGAGCTCTACCTCTTGGTCAAACCCAGTGGCCATACGCGTGGCTTGTTTGATCTGCTCTTCTTGGTCCAGTCCTGTAGCCATCCAGGCTGCTTTCTTGGCCGCATTCGTCTGATCTATCCCCGGGAACAAGCGCTCCTCTCTTGCTTGATGTGAGTCCGTTGAGTGGAAGGGCGCATTGACTTTTGATGCGGGTGGTATGGGGGAGACTTGTGTTTTGGGCGCCGCTTTTGTGGAAGTTTTCTGTGGGACTTTCACCTGCTTCTGTGCCCTGGCCCGAGCGTTGAGCCGAGGCCGGGCTCTGGCCACCTCTTGCTCCAGAGAGGCCAGGTCGTTCTGCGGCGCAATCAGGTCGGCCAGCCCCTGGGCCTGGTTGACGAGCCACATGCACATCACATACGACGCCATCGACACCGACGGGTCGCCCCGCTCAATGCGCGCCATGGTGGGCTGAGACACGCCCAGCCGTTGGGCCCACTGGGCCTGCGTTTCCTTGCGGCGCTTGCGAGCAATCACGATGTTCTGCGCGAGCAACGCGATCTGCTGAAGAACTGCCTGGGGGTAGTCAGCGGGCTTGGTGTTTTGGGATGGCATTCATAGATGTTAGTTCAATTGATTATTTTTGAACATCTATGAATTAATTATGGCTTTCAGAAGAAAGAGGGCTGAATGATATGAATTACTCATAGATACACGACAATTTGTCGAAAATGCATATCTATGAATTAAATAGAACAACCGATGTGACGATGCAATCGGGGGCAATCAGCACAAGGGCACATTGACGCGCTGCAATGCCGAGCCTGCGCGGGGCTCACTCCACAGCGTTGCTGGGCACCGCTGGCCCGATCTTGAACACCCCGCTCACCCGTGCGCACGGCACACCGTCGGCGGTGACCAGGCCCTGCGCAAACACCAGCGAGCGTGTGATGCGCAGCGGCTCGGCCTCGCCCTCCACCCAGGCGCCCAGCGGGGCGGGGGCCAGGTAGTCGATCTGCAGGCTGATGGTGGGCAAGAAGCGGTCCGACACCTGGTCGCTTTTGCGGTGCACCGACAGCGGCACCAGCATGTCGCAGAACGTGGCCATCATGCCGCCGTGCAGGTTGCCCATGGGGTTGGTGTGGCGCGGCTCCACGCGAAAGCCGAACTTCACCACGTTGCCCTGGTGCAGCACATACAGCGGGCCGTTGTGCTGGATGTAAGGGCCCCCGGCCACCAGCGGCGCAAAACCTGCGGGGATGGGGGCGGTGGTGGCGTTCTCGGGGGCGTGCGTCATCAGCGTGCTTCCTTTTCAATGTCGTTGGCAAAACTGGCGTCCTGCAGGCTGCTGCGGGTGGCGTCACCCTGCAGCCAGCCGCCGTACACCGTGCGAAAGTCGGCCACTATCTGCGCGAGCGGCATGTCGTCAAACGCGCCGCGCTGGTGCACGTATTCCATGTGGCGTGCGCCCGATTGGTCGAACGGGTGGTAGATGGAATCGTTCTCGCCGTCGAACTCCAGCGGCAGCAGGCCAAAGCGCTCGCACAGCTCGATGTTGAAGGCGGGCGTGGCCTTGCGCCAGGCGCCGTCCAGCCAGATGTCGGTGTAGCCATGCCAGATGAAGAGGTCGGTTTTCATGGTCTCGCGCATGCGCTCGGTGCTCAGGTGGTTGCGCACATCGGCAAATCCCATGCGCGCCGGGATGCCCGCCGCACGGCATGCGGCCGTCAGCAGCGCGGCCTTGGGCACGCACCAGCCATAGCCGTTGGCCAGCACGGTGCTGGCCGTCATGCCCTGGGGCGACAGGTCGATGCGGTAGGGGTCGTAGCGGAAACCATCGCGCACGGCCAGGTACAGGGCCACGGCACGCTCACGGTCGGTGGCGCCACGCGCGTGTTCGGCGGCATAGGCCTTCACAGCAGGGGCATCGCTGTCGATGAGGGCCGTGGCGTGCAGGTGGGCGGGCGTGGGGGCGTCGGTCATGGGGGTGTCTCCTGCAGTCGGACTAAGAACCTGTTCAAGGTCTTTTCGGGGTCGCACAAGTACCTTGCCGGGGTGGGATACAAGGCGCGGTGCGCAGTTGATAGCACGGCTATCAACAAGCGCCGCAACGCAGCAGACCGCCCGGCAAGGCACTTGCCCGCAGGGTTGGAGTGAAATCGGGCCGATGAACTCGGAGTTTTGGCGCCCCGGCTGCTTGCATGGGCAAGAGCCCACGCGGCGCATCCGACGCTTCCACTCATCCCGATTGCACTCCAATGCGATCCCCAAAAAGATCTTGAACAGGTTCTAAGGCCAGTGTGCGGGCCCCGGGCTCTGGATGCTGTCACAGGTGCGCCAGCCTTGCTGCGCCAGAGCTGGCAGCCTTGGTCACACCCGCCATGCGGGCAGCTCCCAGTTGCGCCACACCGCCAGCCCGCGCAGCCCGGCGGTGAGCAGCACGCAGACCACCAGCGGCGCCCAGTCGGGAGCCTGAATCTGGCGCAGGGCCACGTCGGCCCAGCCGCCCGCAAACGCGCACAGCGCATAGGGGCGGTGGTCGCTGAAGGCCTGGGGCACCTCGTTGCACAGCACGTCGCGCAGCACACCGCCAAACACGCCGGTGGTCACGCCCATCATCACGCTGATGATGGGTGGCATGCCAATGGCGGTGGCAATGTCCACGCCCACAGCGGCAAACAGGCCCAGGCCGATGGCGTCGGGCAGCAGCATGGCGCGTTCGGTGGGCTCAAAGTGCCGCTGGCGCATGAACAGCATGGCGCCGATGCACAGCGCCAGAATGCCCCACACAAACTCGGTGTGGCGAATCCAGAAAAAGGGCCGCTGGTCCAGCAGCAAATCGCGCAGCGTGCCCCCGCCAAACGCGGCCACGAAGGCCACCACACACACGCCCACGGCATCCAGCCGCTTGCGCGCGGCGGCCATCACACCCGACAGTGCGAAAGCCACGGTGGCGGCCACTTCCAGCACAAAGCGCAGGGTGTGCACCCAGGGGGCGTTGATGATCAGCGAATCCATGGCGACGATTGTGCCGTGGCCGCTGGCGATTCCATGGGGGGGTGATTGCTATATATTTGATAGCTATTGAGGTATGAATCAGTAGCGCTTGAGCGCATTTTGAGCAAAAAATGTGCCGATGGGTGTTGTGTATGCCCGGTGGGCCCCGTCAGGTCCCGGTGCAGCACTCGCCTGCGTCCACTCAGCGCAGCAGGCCCTCGCCCAATGCGCAGGCCACCAGCGCCAGCACACATCCGCCCAGGCCCAGCCACCCCAGCCGCAGTGCCCAGCGCTGGCTGGCCTGGGGCCACAGGTTCATGGCCAGCACCAGCAACCAGCCCTGCACCATCCATGCGGCCAGCACCAGGGCCACACCGGCGACCCAGCCAGCAGCCAGGCTGGCGGTGGTGGTCTGCAACAGCAAGGTGCCCAGCGCCACCGCCTTGGCGCACCATCGCGCCGCACCCGTGGGTGTGTCATCGCCCCACGCACGGGTGGGCACTGTGCGGGCCCAGCAGGCCAGTGCCACCAGCGAGGCCAAGGAGGCGGCAATGCCCAGCAGTTCGTTCATGCGGTCTCCGAGGGCTGTGGGTGGCGCGGGGTGTGACGGGTGCGGCTGCGATGGCCCAGGCCCCGGGCCCCCAGCCGGTGGTGCAGCGGCCGCACGCTGCTGCAGGCTGCTGCCGTGCAGAGCATGGCGGCCACCCAGCCTTGCTGCAGCCCGGCCTTGGCTGCCAGGCCGGCACAGGCCAGCCCTGCCAGCAGCCACAGCAGGGCGCTGGTGCGGGGCGCCCAGGTGCGCACCGTGGCCGCAGGCAACCCGACAAAAAAGGACAGCAGCAGGCCCAGCATGCCGGCCGATCGAACTGGCTCAACCGCCACGATGTGCGCCAGACGGAATGACTCCACCGCCAGCGCCGCGCAAATCCAGAAGGGCAGGTGCGCCAGCGGTGCCAATGGCCAGTGGCGGTCCGTGTGGGACACCACATGCCGTGGTGCCACCGGGATGATCGCAATGGACGGGCGGCTCACCCGGCGCCGATGAACCTGCTGTACCCGCTGCGGGCCCATGAACGCCGCCACGCCCGCACAGGCCAGACCTGTGACCACAAGGCCCAGGGCCATGGCAGGTGCCAGGGCGCTACCGAGTGCCAGGCCGGTGAGCGCCGCCACAGCCAACAGCGCCCCGGTGCTGCCCAGCGCCACCCGCCACAGCGCCAGCGTGCGCAGCGCCCACGCGGCCAGGGCCGACATCAGCAGCCACACGGCAATGAGCACCCACACCGTCCACACCGGCCGCTGCGCCAGCGGGGCCAAGCCCGCAGGTCCCCACAGGTGTACGAACACCGCCACGAGGAGCGCGGCGGGCACGGTGGCATGCAGGGCCAGAAAGAAACGTTGCATGGTGGGTGTGGTGTGGAAGGTGGGGGCTGATGCCTGTCAGCCCGCCGCGATGGAGTTGCCTGCGGACGCCGGATGTGCCGCGTCGGCCTCGCGCCTGCGCTGCTGGCGCGCATCCAGCCAGATCAGCGTGCCCGAGATCGACAAAAACGCCGGGGTCATGCCCAGAAAGAAATACAGCCACTTGAGCGCCAGCCCGCCGAAGTCGCCAAAGTGCAGCGGCTCCATCAGGCTGTTGACCAGCGACCAGAAGCCCGCCGTGCGTGGGTCGTGCACCTTCTTGGGAGTGCCTGTGACGGCATGTATGTCCACCCGCGCGGTGCTGGCCAGGTGGCCGCTCAGGTTGCCGGTGAAACCCGCCTCGGCGGTGCCTGTGCCCCAGCGGCGCAGCGACACATAGCGCGCCTCCAGCCCCGGCACGGCCTGCTGTGCGATGGCATACATCGCATCCAGCGACTGCATGGGCGCAGGCTCGCTGCCCTCGGCCTTGCGCACGGGCTGAGAGGGCGCCATTGCGGCAGGGGTGGTGATGAACTTGTAGCCCTGCTCGAACAACGGCGCCAGGCCCATCCACGCGCCGGTGGTGGCTATCAGGATGTGAAAGCCCAGCCCCCAGATGCCGGCGGACTTGTGCAGGTCCGACATCACCACGCGAAAGCTGCGGCCCCAGCGCTGGGTGAACAGCTCGGCCAAGATCTTGCGGTGGATGACGATGCCGGTGGTAATTAGCACCAGCATCGCCACGCCCAGGAACCCCACGATCCAGCGCGGCCCGAAGAACAGGAACACATGCAGCATGCGCAGGTACTGGCCGAGCTGGCTGTCCACCGGGCCCGCCACCGTGCCGGTGTCGGAGCGCAAGGCCACCTTGGTGCGCGTGTGGGCCGGGGCTCCGCGCTCGCGCACAAACGCGAAGTAGCTGGGGTTGACCGCATCGGGCAGCGCGATGGTCTCCACCGTCGCGCCCGGGTAGCGGGTTTGCAGCTGCGTGAGCACCGCGTCGAGCGAGGCCGGCTTTTCGGAGCGTGGCAGCTTGGCCAGTGAAGGGTTGGCCCAGAGGTCGATCTCGTTCTTGAACACCACCACCGCGCCCGAGAAACACACGATGAACAGCAGCAGCCCCGTGACGATGCCGGCCCAGGAATGCAGGGTGAAGAGGCGGTTGAGCGTGCGCTGGCTGGTCATGGCGTGTGGGCGGCAGGGTGGGGGCGCTGCGTCAGAAGAAGTACGTCACACCCAGGCTGAAGCTGCGGGGCAATGCGGGCGAGACCACGTTGGCGTTGATCGCGCCGTCGTAGTACGCCTTGTTGAACACGTTCTTCACGCCCGCCGTCACGCGGTAGTTCTCGCCCATGTAGCTGACGGACGCATCGGCCACAAAGTACGACGGCAGCGTGAAGGGGTACGAGCCGATCTGCTCGCTCACATAACGTCCGCCCAGTCCCAGCGTCACCCGCTGGTACTGCGGCAGTTTGTAGGTGGCCCAGGCCGTGAGCGTGTGGCGCGGCGTGAGGTTGAGCGGCAGGCCCACAATCGCCGCGTTGTTATCGCGCGTGACCTTGCTTTGTGTGTAGGTGTAGGCGCTGGTGATCTTCCAGCCGTTCTTCAGGTCGGCGCCCAGCTCCAGCTCCAGCCCGCGCGCGCGCTGCTCGCCGGTCTGCACGCTGAAGCCCGTGTTCACCGGGTCGGCGGTGGTCACGTTCTGGCGCACCAGGTCGAACACGGCGAGCGCACCGGTGACCTGGCCGCCAGGGGCTTCGTACTTCACGCCCGCCTCCCACTGCTTGCCGGTTTCGGGCACAAAGTTCGATCCTGCAAACGTCAAACCCGACTGGGGCAGGAACGATTCGCCATAGCTGCCATACGCGGCCCAGCCGGGCTTGAACTCGTACACCAGGCCGGCCGACAACGTGGTGGCGTTGTCCTTCTGGCGCGTCTGCGTGTTGGCCACGCGGTTGTTGGTGTCGTTGGTGGACCAGTCGCGGCGCAGGCCCACCAGGGCCGTCCAGCCCTGGCCGAACTTGATCTGGTCCTGCGCATACAGGCCCGCCACGGTGAGCTTGGAAGGCGCATCGCTGGTCAGCGCCTCGGGGCAGGTGGCCTGCATGCCGTAGACGGGCGCGAACAGGTCCAGCGCGCCGATGCGGCAGGTGCGGCTGGCCAGCAGGCTGGTGCCGCTGCGCACATCCAGTCCCGTCACCAGCTGGTGCTTTACGCCCAGCGCCTCGAAACGTGACAGCAGCGAGGTGTCGGTGGCCAGCAGGTCGTAGTCCATGTACTGGCGCGAGGCCTGGCGGTTCTGCAGCCGCTGGTTGGCCTGCAGTGCCTGGTTGGAGACGAAGTTGCCCGTGCCCTTCTCGGTCTCGTAGCGCACGTTCTGGCGGAAGGTCATGGCATCCGACAGGCGATGCTCCAACGCATAGCCCACCGTGGTGCTTTCCACGTCATAAACACCGAAGCTCGGGTCGCCCGTGAACATCGTGCGTGACAACGTGCCATTGCGGTTGGGCAGCACCGTGCCGTAGGGCGTGATGCCCTGCTGGCGCATCCACTCGCTCTGGCTGTAGGTGGCAAACAGCACCAGGTCGGTCTGCGCGCCCAGGTCGATGGACAGCGAGGGCGCAAACCACCGGTCCTTGCGGTAGACGAACTGCGTGGGGTCGTCGGCGTTGGACACCTGTGCGTTGATGCGCAGCGCCGTCTTGCCGGATTCGGACAAGGGCCGGTTGATGTCGGCCTGCAGCGTGCGCTGGCCGAAGCTGCCCACTTCCACACCCACCTCGTTGATCGCCTCCTTCTTGGGCCGCTTGCTCACCGCATTGACGATGCCGCCCGGCTGCACCTGGCCGTAGAGCACCGAGGCCGAGCCCTTGAGCACCTCGAAGCGCTCGTAGCCATAAGGCTGCAGCTTGGCCCACATGCCCGGGCTTTGCACCAGGCCATCGACCAGGATGGACTCGGTGGAGCGAAAGCCCCGGATATTCAGATCGTCAAACCCCCGGCGGCCAAAGTTGACCGGGCTGACCCCCGCCACCGTCTGCAGCGCTTGCTGCACGTTGGTGATCTGCCGCGATTCCATCTGCTCGCGCGTGACCACGCTGACGGACTGCGGAGTTTCGAGCCGCCGCATGGGCGCCTTGCTGGCGGTTTGGGCCTCCACGGGTGCAAAGCCCATGTCTTTTTCGGTGCTGGCGTTGATGCGGACTTCTTGGAGCTGGGGGGCGGCCGTTGCCGGGGCTGCTGCCGGTGTGCTGACCTGTTGCGCCATGGCGGCCTGGGCGAGGCACAGGGCCAGCGGGGTCAGAGTAAAGAGGGTGACCGCGCGGACGGCTGGCAATCGCGGGGCGTGCGCGGAGCGCAGGGGCTGAGAAGACATGGGAGTCCCGATGAAGGTGAGCGGACAACAAACGCAGGAGGCGCTGGCTCACGTGGCGTATCGGGACGTTGGCTGGCAGTATGCTTAGAATTGTAATGCGAATAATTCTTGTTTGATTTTTTGCAAGCGGATGAGGTCGCGACGTTGGCGCCCGGGTTGGCACTCGATGAAGCAGTTTGGTGCAAATGTTTCTTGCCTGGCACACCTTGGCATGCGCAGCACTCCAGCAAGCGCAGGTGCCACAGATACGATCACCCGCTTTGCAGATCCAGGCTGCGGGCGGTGGACAGGCCGTCCATGACCGCAACCTTCAAGTTTTGGCCTGGATCAGCGGCAATCTTCGCAAACAAGCAACTCCCACATGACGCAGACGACAAGGCGCGATATCACCGCTAATGAAGCACAGTCCATCATCAGAGAGGCGGCCACTTGGAAGGGAACGGCCTACGCATTGCGAGGTGCAGCCTCGGTCAAAGGGGTTGCTGGCGATTGCAGCGGAACGACCTTCCTGATTTACCGCGCGGCGGGTTTCCCGTACGACTACCAGCCTTCGGGTACTTTCCCCGTTTATGCCCAGCGTTCCGGCCTGTTTCGTTTGCTCACTGCGGAAGAGACGGCGCAGGCGGGAGACGTCCTGTCTTGGCCCAATCACATGGCAATTTACGCAGGCTCTGCACTGCAGAAGGAAGACGCCACCACCCAGCGCACCAACGCGAGCGGCAGGAGCTGGACGCAACAAAATGACATCTACACGGCCACCCATCCGAATGGCGCAGCCTATATGCCAGCATCGTTGCGCTACTGGCGGCCTGATCCACCAAAAATCTACCGTTACCAAACCAGCGCACCATGACTATCGCGATGTTTGAACGGATGCGCCCACTGCTATTTTCCGCCCGGCTAGTGCTGCTCGTTTGTGGCAGTTTTGGCTTGGGGGGGGGGGCTCTGGCGGATGAGCGCAGCGATGGTGTGACACCCCGCATCGTGCTGGCACCGCAAGCTCCGCTGTCGCGTGGGGCTGAGATCGCGCGTGCTGTGGTTTACCTCGAAGCGGAAGAGGCCGACGTTTCGCTGACTCCAGGGCCGTCCCTGGCCAACCCGATCCAGTTGAGGGTGCAAGGTCCGGTCTTCGGATGGTCGGGAGACTCGGAGCCCTATCCGGACCGCCATTTCCCCGAACTTCGGTTTTTCAGCAATGGCCAGCCTGTGCCTTACACGGAGTCTTTCCGCGCTACGGTGGGTACGGCGGATATCTCAGCGCTGCTCAGCGACGCCAAGGTGAGTCCATGGTTGATTGCTGACACACCGCCATTCGTTCCCACGGAAGACATGCCGACCGAAACCCGATCGAAGTTGACGCAGGCCGGTGCCATGAGCTCGTCCGGCGGTGACTATTTGGCCCAGTGGCGCGCGCAACGCACATTGGGGGTTGCGGTGGTCCCTGGGCAAACGTTGGATATGCGCTATCGGCTTCGTCCTGGTTACGCCCAGATGTCCCTGCAAGAGCTGGGCAGAGCAACGCTGCGGCATCGCTACTGCCTGACCGGCACGCACCTGCAGGCGTTGCACAAACGGTTTGGTCGCTCGGCCCAGTTCATCACCCGTTACTACGCTATTGCCGTGGGATGGGAGGGGCGCGTCCCGTCCAGCGTGCGTCTGACGGTGGTGCCGCAGTCGGGGGTGGTGCAAGTCGCGGCTTGCGCACGCAGTGCCAAACAGGCGTTCGGTCTGGATGCTGCGTGGACAGATGTTGAGACGGTCCCGGATCGCCAGTCCGTGCTCCACGTCCTCACGATTGAGCCGGTCGCCCCTTGATGCGGCTGAACTGCTTCGGCCGGCCAATGAGTCACTGAATGCTGCTGATTCTGCGGCATTGGGAGCCTGCATTGCAGGCGCTTGCGCCTAGTGTGGCGGGGTTGCTCTAATGCTGTCAGGCAAGGCTGTCTCCGACCCCTCGCCGGAGGGCTCCCCATAACCGGGATACGCCGAACTCGCCGCACCCAGCGCCGCACTCTCCTGCCGCTCACGCGCCATCTGCTCCGCAAACTGGTTGCGACCTTCGCGCGCCACGGCGATGAACTTGGCGCGGTCCTTGTGGTGCGGGTACATGCGGTCGGCCAGCGCGATGTTGTGGGTGCGAAAGCGCTGGGTGATGGCGGTGGCCTGCGCGGGGGGCAGGCCCATCAGCTCCAGCACGGTGTGGGCGCTTTGCAGGCTGGACTCGAACAGCTCGCGCTGCACCAGTGTCACGCCCAGGTCGCGCAGCTTGTTCCAGTGAGTCACATCCCGTGCGCGGGCCACGATTTGCAGGTGGGGGAAGTGCTCGCGCGCGAGCTTGGCGATTTGCAGAGACTGCTCGGCATCGTCCACGGCCACCACCAGGATGCGCGCGTGTTCGGCCCCGGCAATACGCAGCAGGTCGAGGCGGGTGGCGTCGCCGTAGAACACGCGGTAGCCAAAGGTGCGCGCCACTTCCAGCATGTCCACGCTGTGGTCCAGCACGGTGGTGGGGATGCCCTGGGCCAGCAGCACGCGCGAGACGATCTGTCCGTAGCGGCCGAAGCCCGCGATGATGATGGGCGCCTCCTGCGGCTCGGAGATTTCCTCGGCCTGGGGCTTGGCGGACTTGAGCTGGGCATAGCGACGCAGCAGCACGCGGTCCAGCAGCACCAGCAGCAGTGGGCTGATCAGCATCGACAACGCCACGGCGCCAATCAGCAGCGAAGCGGTTTCCGCCGGGAACACGCTGGCGCCCGCCGCGGCCTGGAACACCACAAACGCGAACTCGCCGCCCTGGGCCAACAGCAGGGTGAAGACGGGGCGCTCCTGGTAGGGAATCTCGACCACCTTGGCCAGGGCGTAGATGACCACCGCCTTGGCCGCGAGGAAGCCGACCAGGATGGCGGCCATGAGGCCGGGCGAGCGCAAGATGACACCGAAGTCAATGCTCATGCCCACGGCGATGAAGAACAGCCCCAGCAGCAGGCCCTTGAAGGGCTCGATGTCGGCCTCCAGCTCGCGCCGGTATTCGCTGTCGGCCAGCAGCACGCCGGCGAGGAAGGCGCCCAGCGCCATCGACAGGCCCACCAGCACCATCAGGTAGGCAATGCCCACCACCAGCAGCAGCGCGGCGGCGGTGAAGATTTCGGGGGTTTTGCTCTTGGCGATCCAGCGCAGCACGGGGCGCAGCAGCAGGCGCCCGCCGAGGATGATGGCCGCGATCACCCCGACGATCTTGAGCACCTCCAGCACCATCTCGCCCGGTGTGTGGCCCGCGCCTTCACCAGCGGCTGCGCCCAGCACCGGCAGCAGGGCCAGGATGGGGATGGCCGCCACATCCTGGAACAGCAGGATCGAAAAGCCCGCCTGCCCGCTTTGCGTGCGCATGAGGTTGCGCTCGGCCAGCGACTGCAACGCAATGGCTGTGGACGACAGCGCCAGTCCCAGCGCACCCACCAGACTCACGCGCCAGGGCAAGCCGGCCAGCGCGCCCAGCGCAAACAGCACAGCGGCGCAGCCCAGCACCTGGGCCGTGCCGGTGCCGAAGATGGGGCGGCGCAGCGCCCACAGGCGGCTGGGTTGCAGCTCCAGCCCGACCAGAAAGAGCATCAGCACCACTCCGAACTCGGCAAAGTGCAGGATGTCCTGCACGTTGCTGACCAGCCCCAGGCCCCAGGGCCCGATGGCGATGCCTGCCGCTAGGTAGCCAATGATGGCGCCCAGGCCCAGCGCCTTGGCAATGGGCACGGCCAGCACGGCGGCGGTGAGGTACAGGAAACCGTAGGTGAGCCAGGTGGGGGCGTGTTCCATGGGGCAGAGTGCGCTGGAGGTCGTCGTGGGGAGGCAGAACACCGCGCGCCGACGAGCGGGGCGGGTGTGCCAGATTCTGGCACCGCCGCAAGGCGTCGGGGCGGTTGCCGTGGTTTGGATCTGTGGCGCTATTTATTTGATAGCTATTAAGGCGTGATTATCTAGCGCCTGCGCCTGTTTTTATGCAGATCATGGTGCCGGGGGCCCTGCGTTGCTAAGATGCGGGCCCTTCTTCGCACACAGGCACGGTGACCCATGGATTTGCAGACTTGGCTGGCTTTTTTTGCGGCGTCTTGCCTGATTGCGGTGTCGCCGGGCTCCGGGGCCGTGTTGTCGATGAGTCATGGTCTGTCGTTCGGTGTGCGCAAGACGGGCGCCACCATCCTGGGCCTGCAGCTGGGGCTGTTGCTGATTTTGCTGATTGCCGGTGCGGGCGTGGGCTCGCTGCTGCTGGCGTCCGAGGTGGCGTTCAGCATCGTCAAGGTGCTGGGCGCCTGCTATTTGATCTATGTGGGCTTCAACCAGTGGCGTGCGGGCGATGCGCCCATCACGCAAGGCGATGAGCATGAGGCCGCTGGCACCTGGCAAAAACGCTGCCTGACCGGTTTTCTGACCAACGCCACCAACCCCAAGGGCATCATCTTCATGGTGGCCGTGCTGCCCCAGTTCATGACCGACACGCGCCCGCTGTGGACACAACTGCTGGTGATGGCCGCCACCACGGTGACGGTGGACGTGGTGGTCATGCACGGCTACGCTGCGGGGGCGAGCGCGCTGCGCCGCCTGATGCGCAGTGCGCGGGCCGTGCGGGCGCAGAACCGCGTGTTTGGCGGTTTGCTGATGGCGGTGGGGGCGGGGCTGTTCTTCGTCAAGCGCGGTGGTCAGCACGCCTGAGGCGGCTGTGGCACCGCTGGGGTGTCAGAGGGCGCTTCTGATTTGATAGCTGCTAGCGCATATGAATATTGCGCTTGAGGCTGATTTGGCTTGTATTTTCATGGACCTGCAGATTCCAAGGAGCTTGTCATGCCAGTAGTTGTTGTCGCCAACCCGAAGGGCGGAGTGGGCAAGTCCACGCTGTCCACCAACATCGCGGGCTACTTTGCCAGCCAGGGGCATCCCGTGATTCTGGGCGACACCGACCGGCAGGAGTCCGCCCGGCTGTGGCTGGGCCTGCGCCCGCCCGCTGCGCGCCCCATCGGCAGCTGGGACACCAGCTCGGACGTCATCAGCCGCCCGCCCAAGGGCACCACCCACGCGGTACTCGACACGCCCGCTGGCCTGCACGGCTGGCGCCTGAACGATGTGCTCAAGCTGGCTGACAAGGTCATCGTGCCGCTGCAGCCCAGCGTGTTCGACATCTTTGCCACGCGGGCCTTTCTGGACCAGCTGGCCGAGCACCGCCACGCCGCCGGGGTGCCCGTGGGCATCGTCGGCATGCGGGTGGATGCGCGCACCAAGGCGGCCGAGCAACTGCATCATTTTGTGGACAGCCTGGGGTTTCCGGTGCTGGGCTATCTGCGTGACACGCAGAACTACATCCACCTGGCAGCACACGGCCTCACGCTGTTTGACGTGGCCCCTGGCCGCGTGGCACGCGACCTGGAGCAGTGGCAAGGGATCTGCACGTGGCTCAATTCTTGAAGGACAGCGTGAAGCACGACGTACATCCAATCCCCCGGGAAAACACCTGTCACCCGGCAGACAAGGCGCGCCGGAGCGCAGGGCTACATTGCAACGATGAAAATCTTCCGCTCTTATTCCGAAGTCAGAGCCTGCGTGGGCCAGGAGGTCGCCGTGACCGACTGGATCACCATCACGCAGGAACAGGTCAACCTGTTTGCCCAGGCCACGGGCGACCACCAGTGGATCCATGTGGACCCCGAGCGTGCCAAGGCCGGGCCGTTTGGCGCGCCCATTGCGCATGGGTTTCTCACGCTGTCGCTGATTCCGCAATTCTTCGAGACGGGCCTGACCATCGAGGGTGCGCGCATGGGCGTCAACTACGGGCTGAACAAGGTGCGTTTCACTGCGCCGGTGCCGGTGGGCAGCCGCTTGCGGGCGCGCCTCACGCTGCAGGCTGCCGAGCCCGTGGCGCCCGATGGCATGCAGATGACCTGGCTGGTGACCGTGGAGCGCGAGGGCAGCGACAAGCCGGTGTGCGTGGCCGAATCGCTCGCGCGCAACTTCGGCGCTCCGGCCTGAGCCGGGCCGCCATCGGGCAGGAGGTCTGAACCATGGACCGCCTGCAAGCCATGAAAATCTTCGAGCGCGTGGTGGAAGAGGGCGGCTTTGCCGCCGCTGCCCGCGCCATGGACATGTCGCCCCCCGTGGTCACCCGCATGGTGGCCGAGCTGGAGCAGCATCTGGGCACGCGCCTGCTGCAACGCACCACCCGCAAGCTGGCGCTGACCGACGCGGGGGAGTCGTACCTGCAGCGGGTGCGCGCCATCCTGCATGAGATCGATGATGCCGAGGCCGCTGCCGCTGCCAGCACGCGAGATTTGCGCGGCACCATCCGCATCGTGGCGGCACCAGTGCTCGCCACCAACTTTCTGGCACCCATGGTGGCGGTGTGGCATGCCTACTACCCCAAGCTCATGCTGGACATCAGCATGGACGCCTATGCCTCCAGCCGAGTGGATGAGTTCGATGTGACCATCATGGTGGCGGGCGAGGACTTTGACGCCAACATCGTCGCGCGCCCCCTGGTGCAGGGGGAGGCGATTGTGGTGGCGTCCCCCGACTACCTGGAGCGCCGGGGCATTCCGCGTGAGCCGCAAGACCTGGTGCACCACGACTATCTGCGCGACTCGAGCGCGCCCGTGCGCCTGCAGTCAGGGCCTGGCCGCAAGCTGCGCCTTCAGTCGCTGCGGGCAGACGTGCCGGATGAAGAAGTGGACGCACCGGCGGTGTTGCAGTCCGTCAGCACCGAGCTGCTGATGCGTGTTGCTGTGGACGGGGCGGGCGTGGCTGTCACGTCGCGCCTGCTGGCCGAGGAGCACCTGGCCCGCGGCGAACTGGTCCACATCCTGCCCGGCTGGATCTTTTCGCGTTACACGATCTATGCGGCGCTGCCCTCGGGCCGCATGCTGCCCGCGCGCACGCGGGTGTTTCTGGACTTCCTGACCGAACACGTGCCCCGCGCCATGGCGGAAAAGTCCGGCCAGCTCAGTTGAGCTGCGCGAACCCGCTGATGATCGTGCCTTCGGGCTCGACCATGACCTGCCCGTCGGGCATGGCAAAGCTGTTCTGGCGCCAGGCCTCGAACACGGTCACCGCCACCGCGTTGGACAAATTGAGGCTGCGCTGACCCGGCACCATGGGCAGGCGCAGGCGCTGCGCCGGGGGGAAGCTCTCGCGCAACTCGGGGGGGAGTCCCCGCGTTTCAGCGCCAAACACCATCCAGTCGCCGGGCAGGAAGCACGTGGAGTGCACGGGTTGTGAGCCATGCGTGGTCATCGCAAACATGCGGGTCGGGTCCGGCTGGGTGTCTCGCAGAAAGGCCGTCCAGCCCGCATGGACCTGCACGCTGGCGTATTCGTGGTAATCCAGCCCTGCCCGCCGCATCTGGCGGTCTTCCATCGAGAACCCCAGGGGCTCGATCAAGTGCAGCGAACACCCGGTGTTGGCCGCCAGGCGAATCACGTTACCGGTGTTGGGCGGGATCTCGGGTTCGACGAGGACGATATGGAACATGACCGCCATTGTCATCGTTGGACCTGTGAGTTGAGCAACCGCTCGTAATCAAAAGTATCCCTTTGGTAGGTGTGCGCTACCTGTCTGGTGCTTTTCAGTCCAGCTCCGTGCGCGCCAGCACAGCGGCTGTGACGTGCGCGACACCCGCCTCGCGCAATGCCAACGTAGCAGCATGCAGGGTGGCGCCCGTGGTCATCACGTCGTCGATCAGTACCACCCGCTGGCCGCGCAGGCTGGCTGCGTGGGCGGGTTCAACGGCGAAGGCGCCACGCAGGTTGCGCAGCCGCTGCGCCCGGGGTAGGCCGCTTTGTGCCTCGGTGGCGTGCAGGCGCAACAGCGTGTGGCAGTCTGCCTTGGCACCAGCCAGCTGCCTCGCCAGCAGGGCCGCCTGGTTGAAGCCCCGCTCGCGCAGGCGCTCGGTGGACAGGGGAACCGCCAGTACCCGGTCGGCCGCGTCCAGTGCCGGCTCCATCCAGGGTGTGCTGCGCATGAGGGTGGCCAAGGCCCTGGCCCACCCCGGATCGCCGCGAAACTTGAACTGCGCCAGGGCGTCGGCCCAGGGGTAGGCGTAGTCCACGGCGGCAATGCAGGCGTCGAAGCTGGGCGGGTTCTGCAGGCAGGCGCCGCAAACGTCAACCCCTGCGGGCACCCGAAGTGCACATCGCCGGCAACGCGTGGCGGGCTGGGCGAACCGCATCACGCAGGCGTTGCAGACACGCTGCGATGGCCATGCGTGGCACACGGCGCACTGGCTGGGCACTTTGTCCACCCAGGCGTGGAGGCGGCGTGAAATCCCTGGCAAACCCAAAAAGAGCATGAATCAATATACTCGCGCGTCCTTCTGCACCGCCCATGTCCTCCGAGCGTCCCCCCACCATTGATCCTGTTGCCGCCGCCCGCTGGCATGCCGCAGCGCCGGCTGCGTCCCCCTGGCTGCACGAAGAAGTGGCGCGTCGCATGGAGGACCGACTGCAGTGGATTCGCCAGGCCCCAGAGTCCTGGTGCCACTGGGACCCAGTGCGTGGCGGTCTGCAGGCGCATGCCCTGGTGAGTGCTCGCTACCCGCAGGCGCGCTGCCAGGTGTACGAAACCAGCGCGCATTGCGAACCCGTTGCGAGGCAGGCATTGGCCAAGCCCTGGTGGAACCCCGCCCGCTGGGGTGCTGGGGCCCTGCAAATGGGGCCTCCGGCCGATGCCAGTGTGCAGATGTTGTGGTCCAACATGGCGCTGCACATGGCGGCCGACCCGCAGGATTTGATTGGCCGCTGGCACCGCGCCCTGGCGGTGGACGGTTATCTGATGTTCTCGTGTCTCGGACCGGACACGCTGCGCGAACTGCATGGCGTGTACGCCGCCTTGGGCTGGCCGCCTGCGGGCCATGCCTTTACCGACATGCACGACTGGGGCGACATGCTGGTGCACGCAGGTTTTGCAGAGCCGGTGATGGACATGGAGCGCATCACGCTCACATTTGCCACGCCCGAGCGGCTGGTTCAGGAG
The DNA here is from genome assembly GCF_003096455.1 of Acidovorax sp. 99. NCBI lineage: Bacteria > Pseudomonadati > Pseudomonadota > Betaproteobacteria > Burkholderiales > Comamonadaceae > Acidovorax > Acidovorax sp. 99. The sequence continues at coordinate 1,026,577 of NZ_QEKU01000001.1, read as the reverse complement.
CTGCGCGAGCTGGGTGTCAATTTGCACCCTGATCGCTTTCCCTCATTGCGCGGACGGCGCTGGCGCGACAAGCTCTACCAAGTGCTGTCTGAGTGTCTGGCCGATTCGGGCCAGGATGGTCAGTTGGCACTGACTTTTGAAATCATCTATGGCCATGCCTTCAAGCCTGCACCTCGGGTGCGCGTCAGTTCCAGCAGTGCGGTGTCGCTGCAGGACATGCGCGCCATGTTGCGCAAGGGCGGCACTGAGAACTAACCTGTAACGGCGTGTCAATGACTTGGAACAAGGCACGCTACAATTCTTGGTTATTGAGATTTCGGGCATCTTCCCGCGCAATTTGGCAGGCTGTGCCTGTTGTGCCCAAGGCGCAACGTGTGCTGCAGCCGGCAGTCTTGTGAGCACTCACGGTGACGGGCTTGGTTTTTCGTTTTGCCACGGTGTCGGGTCAGCGCATTGACTGGCGTCTGGTTCGCAATTGTTCGGTCACGCCGACGCAATTGGGCTGGATGTACCTGTCGCTGTGTGTGGTGTCCCTGGGGATCGCGACATTCTTCTGGATGCTTGGCGCCCACCTGGTGATGCCCTTCGCCTGGCTCGAAATCGTGGCAGTAGGGATTGCATTCGCCATGTACGGTCGCCATGCGGCGGATGGCGAGAGGATTTCATTGCAGGGCTCGCGCCTTGTGGTGGAGCTGGAGACAGCAGGCAGGCTGGAGCGCGCGGAGTTTGACCGGAGCCGGGTTCGCGTAGAGCCCAAGACGGGAGACCATTCGCTGATCACGCTGTCTGCGCAGGGCCGTTCGGTGGAGGTGGGGCGCTATGTGCGCCCAGAGCTCCGACCGGCCTTGGCATCGGAGATCCGCATGGCCTTGCGCGCTGCCTGACCCCACGCAGGCGCGCGAAAGGGATTGGTTAAATTGAGGCTTAGAAGTAAGTGAGAACTATGAAGAGCATTTCCAACAAGCTGGCTTCTCTGCTGCTGATTGCCGGTGCATGGGTGGGCTCCGCAGCCCATGCCGTTCAGGACCTGCCTGGCGGCCCTGCAGTCAACCAGCTGAACCTGGCGCCGCCCGTCACCAAGATCGCAGAAGAGCAGCACTTTCTGCACTGGATGATGCTGATCATCTGCACGGTGATCTTTGTTGCAGTGTTCTCCGTGATGTTCTACTCGATCTGGAAGCATCGCCGCTCCAAGGGCGCGAAGGCTGCCAACTTCCACGAGTCAGTGACGGTTGAAGTGGTGTGGACCATTGTTCCTTTCATCATCGTGATCCTGATGGCCTTGCCCGCCACCAAGGTGCTGGTGGCCCAAAAAGACACCACTAACGCCGACCTCACGATCAAGACCACGGGCTACCAGTGGAAGTGGGGTTATGACTACATCACGGGCGAAGGCGAAGGCCTGGCGTTCATCTCCACGCTGGACAGCAGCCACCGCGTGATGTCCGACAGCGGCAACGTCAAGGACGCTCCCGCCAACTACCTGCTCAAGGTGGACAACCCCATGGTGGTGCCGGTCAACAAGAAGATCCGCATCATCACTACGGCCAACGACGTGATCCACGCCTTCATGGTGCCTGCCTTCGGCATCAAGCAGGACGCGATCCCTGGTTTCGTGCGTGACACCTGGTTCCGCGCCGAGAAGATCGGCGACTACTACGGCCAGTGCGCCGAGCTGTGCGGCAAGGAACACGCCTACATGCCCATCCACGTGAAGGTGGTGTCCGCCGAGGACTACACCGCCTGGGTGGCCGAACAAAAGAAGAAGGCCGCAGCCAAGCTGGACGACCCCACGAAGGTGTGGGCGCTGGACGACATTCTCAAGCGCGGCGAGAAGGTGTATGCGGCCAACTGCGCCGCCTGCCACCAGGCCAACGGCAAGGGCGCTGGCCCCATCAAGCCCCTCGACGGCGCCGCCGTGGTGCTGGATGCCGATCATGCAAAGCAGATCCAGGTGCTGCTCAAGGGGCAGAACAACGGCGCCATGCCTGCATGGGCACAGCTGAGCGACACCGACATCGCCGCCGTGGTCACCTATACCAAGAACAACTGGTCCAACAAGACCGGCCAGCTGGTGCAGCCAGCTGAAGTTGTGGCCCAGCGTGGCAAGTAATCATCGCCCCATCGTATTGAGGAATTTACCATGAGCGCAGTACTCGACAACCACGGGCACGCTGGCGACCACGCACACGACGGCCACGACCACCATGGCCCCACCGGCTGGCGCCGCTGGGTGTTTGCCACCAACCACAAAGACATCGGTACGCTGTACCTGCTGTTCTCCTTCACCATGCTGATGGTCGGCGGCATCCTGGCCCTGCTGATCCGCGCCGAGCTGTTCCAGCCCGGCCTGCAACTGGTGAACCCCGAGCTGTTCAACCAGCTCACCACCATGCACGGCCTCATCATGGTGTTCGGCGCGATCATGCCGGCCTTCGTGGGCTTTGCGAACTGGATGATCCCGCTGCAGATCGGCGCCTCCGACATGGCCTTTGCGCGCATGAACAACTTCAGCTTCTGGCTGATGATTCCTGCCGCGTTGATGCTGGTGAGCTCGTTCTTCATGCCCGGTGGCGCTCCCGCTGCGGGCTGGACGCTGTACGCACCGCTGACGCTGCAGATGGGGCCCTCCATGGATGCCGGCATCTTTGCCATGCACATCCTGGGTGCCTCGTCCATCATGGGCTCGATCAACATCATCGTGACCATCCTGAACATGCGTGCCCCCGGCATGACGCTGATGAAGATGCCCATGTTCGCCTGGACCTGGCTCATCACCGCCTACCTGCTGATCGCTGTGATGCCTGTGCTGGCCGGTGCCATCACCATGACGCTGACGGACCGCCACTTCGGCACCAGCTTCTTCAACCCCGCCGGTGGCGGTGACCCGGTGATGTACCAGCACATCTTCTGGTTCTTCGGTCACCCCGAGGTGTACATCATGATCTTGCCGGCCTTCGGCATCATCAGCCAGATCGTGCCCGCGTTCAGCCGCAAGAAGCTGTTTGGCTATGCCTCCATGGTGTACGCCACCTCGTCCATCGCGATCCTGTCGTTCATCGTGTGGGCCCACCACATGTTCACGACCGGCATGCCCGTGACCGGCCAGCTGTTCTTCATGTACGCCACGATGCTGATCTCCGTGCCCACGGCCGTGAAGATCTTCAACTGGATCGCCACGATGTGGCGCGGCTCCATGACGTTTGAAACCCCCATGCTGTTTGCCGTGGGCTTCATCTTCGTGTTCACCATGGGCGGTTTCACCGGCCTGATTCTGGCCATGGCGCCCATCGACATCCAGCTGCAGGACACCTACTACGTGGTGGCGCACTTCCATTACGTGCTGGTGGCAGGTTCGTTGTTCTCCATGTTTGCTGGCGTGTACTACTGGCTGCCCAAGTGGACCGGCGTGATGTATTCCGAAACCCGTGGCCAGATCCATTTCTGGGGTTCGCTGATCACCTTCAACATCACCTTCTTCCCGATGCACTTCCTGGGCTTGGCTGGCATGCCCCGTCGTTATGCCGACTACCCCATGCAGTTTGCTGACTTCAACGCGATTGCCTCGGTGGGTGCGTTTGGCTTCGGTCTGATGCAGGTGTACTTCTTCCTGGCGGTCGTTGTGCCTGCCATGCGTGGCAACGGCGCCAAGGCCCCCGCCAAGCCATGGGACGGTGCCGAGGGCCTGGAGTGGGAAGTTCCCTCCCCCGCGCCTTTCCACACGTTTGAGAATCCTCCCAAACTGGACGCCACTGCAACCCGCGTGATTGGCTGAACACCATGTCCATGACCCCCGAGCAAAAAAAGAGCAACCTGCGGCTGGCGCTGATTCTGGCGTCCGTGGCGGTGGTGTTCTTTGTCGGGTTCATGGTCAAGGTGGTGTTGCTGTCCCGCTGAAGCCACTGGCCCACCCCATGAGCCTGCACCGCGAAAACGCCAAGATGGTCGGCAAGCTGGTCGTGATTGCGGCCGGCATGTTCGCCTTCGGCTACGTGCTGATCCCGATCTACAAGCACATCTGCGAGATGACGGGCATCAACATCCTGTCGCTGTCCGAGCGGCAGGTGCCTGGCAACGGTGTGGCTGGCAAGGATGTGCGCGTACCCGCCAACACCCAGGTGGACAAGTCGCGCACCATCACCGTGGAGTTCGACGCGAACTCGCGCGGTCCCTGGGACTTCAAGCCAGCGCAGCGTTCCGTGCAGGTGCACCCTGGTGAACTGACGACGGTGATGTACGAGTTCCAGAACGTGCAGAACCGCCGCATGGCCGCTCAGGCCATTCCCAGTTACGCTCCCCGGCAGGCCGCTGCGCATTTCAACAAGCTGGAATGTTTTTGCTTCAATCAGTACACCCTGGAGCCGGGTGAAAAGAAAACCTGGCCCGTGGCGTTCGTGATTGATCCGAAATTGTCCAAAGACGTCAGCACGATCACGCTGTCGTACACCTTCTTCGAGGTGGGCGGCAAGACACCGGCAGCCCCCGAATCGACGGCGGCGGTGGTGCTGCCCGCGCCCAGCTCTGCTGGCATGCAAGGAGCCGGGTCATGAGTGCGCCCCTGGAGCCATCGGCAGACGTCAAGCCCTCGCAACGCAAGGGCTCGTTGCTGCGGACAGTGCGTGCAGTGGCATGGTCGCTGATTGGCTTGCGCAAAGGCAGCGAGTACCAGCAAGATGTCGAAAAGCTCAATCCGATTCACATCATCGTAGTGGGATTGATCGCGGTTTTCTTGCTTGTCATTGGTCTGATCGGGCTGGTGAACTGGATTGTGTGAGTGTGTGTTGGCTGGTTCGTGCGAACAAATACTGAAAACAAAGATTTTGAGAATCAGGAGCTGAAATGAGTGCATCAACCCACGGCGGAACCCCGTACTACTATGTGCCCGCCGAGTCCCGCCACCCGGTGATGGCCGCGGCCGGTCTGTTCTTTGTGATCCTCGGCGCAGGCCAGTGGATCAATGGCCACGACTGGGGTAAATATTCTCTGGCCGTGGGCCTGGTGTGGTGGCTGTTCACGCTGTACCAGTGGTTCGGCGACGCGGTGCGTGAGAGCGAAGGTGGCCTGTATGGTCACAAGATCGATCTGTCGTACCGCTGGAGCATGAGCTGGTTCATCTTCTCCGAGGTGATGTTCTTCGGCGCGTTCTTCACAGCCCTGTGGTGGGCACGCTCGCACTCGGTGCCTGCATTGGGCAGCCTGGACAATGCGCTGCTCTGGCCCGATTTCAAGGCCGTCTGGCCCAGCCTCGCCGCTGGCGCCACCGCTTCGCCGGCCGGCATCATCGAGCCCTTCCAGACGGTGGGCCCCTTCTGGCTGCCCACGATCAACACAGCGCTGCTGCTGACCTCCGGCGTGACGCTGACCATTGCCCACCACGCCCTGCGTGAAAACCAGCGTGGCAAGACCATCGGCTTCATGTGGGCCACGGTGCTGCTGGGTTTCGTGTTCCTGCTGGTGCAAGGATACGAGTACTACCACCTGTACACCGACCTGAACCTCAAGCTCAGCTCGGGTGTGTTCGGTTCCACGTTCTTTATGCTCACCGGGTTTCACGGCTTCCACGTGTTCCTGGGCATGTTGATGCTGCTGGTGATTACGCTGCGCCTGCAAAAAGGCCACTTCACGGCCGACAAGCACTTTGGCTTTGAAGGTGCGGCCTGGTACTGGCACTTTGTGGACGTGGTGTGGCTGGGCCTGTACGTGCTGGTCTACTGGATGTAAGTCAGACCCTGACGCCATCAAAAAAAGCGCCTCGCGGCGCTTTTTTTGTTCCACCCTCTGCGTGCTGGCCAGTGGTGGCCTGTGATGGGCCCAAGCCTCCCAGGCTGCGGACCAAGCCCTCAGGTCAACGGGTGGCGGGCAGGCCGGTGGGCTGGATATATCCCAGCTGCCAGGCCAGCAGAATGCACAAAAACAGCACGATGGACAGCCCGACACGCACCGCCAGCGCTTTGGCCATGTGGTTTCCCTTGCTCTTGTCGTCGCGCCCGTTGCGCATCATGAAGAACAGGGCCGATGCCAGGCTGGCCAAAATGGCGAGGAACGCCAGCACTACGAGGTATTTCATGGAGCGCATTATCCTGTGACCCCCCTTCGCCGTCCTGTGGACCTGCGTTTTTGGCTCATTACCCTGGCTGCCGTGGTGGGCATGCTGGTCACCGCCTCTTTGGGGCGCTGGCAATTGTCGCGAGCCGCCCAGAAAGAGTCGCTGCAGGCGATGCTGGATGCGCGCGCCACCTTGCCGGCCATTGATGGACGCACGCTGACAGACCTGACTAACCAGACACCCGAGGCGCAACAGGCCCTCGTACACCGTGCTGTGGTGCTGCAGGGGCGCTGGTTGCCTGAACACACGGTGTATCTGGACAATCGGCAGATGCAGGGGCGCCCTGGTTTTTTTGTGCTCACGCCACTGCAGCTTTCTGGCGGGGGTGCTGGGGTGGTGCTGGTGCAGCGCGGATGGGCGGGGCGCAATTTTCAGGACCGCACCCAGCTGCCTTCCGTGACCACGCCGGCTGATACCGAGGTGCGCGTTCAAGGCCGCGTGGCCCTGGCGCCCTCGCGGCTGTATGAGTTCCAAGGGGGCAATAGCGCACAGGGGTCTTCCCGCATCCGGCAAAATCTCGACTTGGCAGCGTTCCGTACCGAAACCGGTCTGGCGTTCGCCTCCCTTACGGTGTTGCAGACAGGCCCGGCAGGCGACGCGGGCGATGGCCTGCAACGCGACTGGCCTGTGGTCGGCGCAGGTGTCGAAAAACACTACGGTTACGCATTTCAATGGTTCGGGCTCTGCGGCCTGATAGCACTCCTTTATGTCTGGTTCCAAATCGTCCGACGGTTCATTCGCCCGCGCAGCCAGCCAGCTGCCTGATTCACAGGCGGGTGCCCGTGCGGAGCACCCGCTGGGGCTGACGGTACACACCTTGCCCGAGGCGGGGGACGCGGTCGCCACCGTGCAGCGTGCGCGCCATGGGCGCTGGAAGATGCTGGGCGTGCTGCTGATCTGCGCGGCGCCGGTGGTTGCCTCGTACTTCACTTACTACGTGATCCGCCCGGAGGGGCGGCGCAATTACGGCGAGTTGATCAATCCCCAACGCACGGTGCCCGCGCTCATGGCCTCCACGCTCGATGGTGGGGCCGCCCGGCTGGAGGCCCTCAAAGGCCAATGGTTGCTGGTGAGCGTGGCGGGGGGCGACTGTGATCCGGCCTGCCAAAAGCACCTGTACCTGCAGCGCCAGCTGCGCGAGAGCCTGGGCAAGGAAAAGGACCGTGTGGACTGGGTCTGGCTGATCAACGACAACGCTTTGCCACCGGCCGCCCTCACGCCCGCCCTGCAACAGGCCACCGTGTTGCGGGTGGACCCGGGTGCGCTCAAGGCCTGGCTGGAGCCAGCCCCTGGCCAGCAGCTGGCGGACCACCTCTACGTGGTGGACCCGATGGGCAACTGGATGATGCGTTTTCCGGCCGCCATGGACACCGGTGGCGCCGCCAAGGCCAAGCGTGACCTGGAGCGTCTGCTGCGCGCTTCTTCTTCGTGGGACGAGCCGGGGCGGCCGGTCAAGCCATGACCGATACCCAACCGCTGTACGACCTAGCTCCAGTGCTCGAGCTGATGCTGCTCGGCCTGGTGATCGCCCTGGGGCCGCTGGTCTGGGTGTGGGCGCGTAACCGCCGCAGCTCTCCCATGCGGCGCCTGGAGGCGCTCACGGTGCTCACGCTGTTCCTCACGTTTGATCTGGTGCTGTTTGGCGCTTTCACGCGCCTGACCGACTCGGGCCTCGGTTGTCCCGACTGGCCCGGCTGCTATGGCAGTGCCAGCCCGGTGGGCGCCCGCGCCGAGATATCAGCCGCCCAGCAGGCCATGCCCACCGGCCCGGTGACCCACGGCAAGGCCTGGATCGAGATGATCCACCGTTACCTCGCCACGGGGGTGGGGGTGCTGATCATCGTCATCACTGTCTCCTCCTGGGGGCAGCAGCGGCGTGCCCGGCGCGATGGCGGGCAGGCGCCTCCGCTCAGTCCCTGGTGGCCTACGATGACCTTGTTGTGGGTGTGCCTGCAGGGTGCGTTTGGCGCGCTCACGGTGACCATGAAGCTCTTTCCCGCCATCGTCACCCTGCACCTGATCGGTGGCCTGGTGCTGCTGGCCCTGTTGTGTGTGCAGGCGGTACGACACACCCACAGTGCCCAGGGACGCTCACCGGTAACCCTGTCCCCCGCGCTGCGCTGGGGGCTTGTACTGACGGCACTGCTGCTCGCCCTTCAGGTGGTGCTGGGGGGCTGGGTCAGCACCAACTACGCGGTGCTGGCATGCACTACCTTCCCCACCTGCCAGGGCAGCTGGTGGCCCGCCATGGACTTTGCGCAAGGCTTCCAGATCTGGCGCAAGCTGGGCCTGTTGCAAGACGGCAGCCACATCAGCTTTGCAGCGCTCACCGCCATTCACTACGTGCACCGCCTGATGGCCTATGTGGTGCTACTGGCGCTGGGCCTGGTGGCCTGGCGCTTTCACCGCAGTGGCGTGTTGCCCACGCAGGCGCGGTGGATCGGCGGGCTGGCCTTGCTGCAACTGGTGACGGGTTTGTCCAACGTGGTGCTGGACTGGCCCCTGGTGGCGGCGGTGCTGCATACCGGCGGTGCCGCAGCTTTGGTGGTGGTGTTGACCTGGGCCTTGGTGTCCAGCCGCGCAGCGCCCGCGCCCCGAGAGTTTTCCGCGCCCACGGGCGCATCGAGAGTATCTGCATGAGTGTTGCCCCCTCCGCCGTTGCTGCGCCGCCCTCGCGGTTCCAGCAGTTTTACGCGCTGACCAAGCCCCGCGTGGTACAGCTCATCGTCTTTTGTGCGCTGATCGGCATGGTGCTGGCCGTGCCCGGCCTACCCAACGCTGCGCAACTGGGCCACATGGCGCTGGCCTGCCTGGGCGTATGGCTGGTGGCGGGTGCTGCGGCCGCGTTCAATTGCATCGTCGAGCAAGGCATTGACGCCAAGATGAAGCGCACCGCCTGGCGGCCCACGGCCAAGGGCGAGCTGTCCAACGCGCAGACCCTGCTGTTCTCGGCCGTACTCTGTGCCGCAGGCTCCGTGCTGCTGTATGTCTGGATCAACCCGCTGACCATGTGGCTCACCTTTGCCACCTTTGTGGGTTATGCGGTGGTCTACACCGTGATCCTCAAGCCCTTGACGCCCCAGAACATTGTCATTGGCGGCGCCTCGGGGGCCATGCCGCCGGTGCTGGGTTGGGCGGCCATGACCAACGATGTAGGGCCCGAGGCGCTTATCCTCTTCCTCATCATCTTTTTGTGGACGCCACCGCATTTCTGGGCGTTGGCCCTGTACCGGGTGGAGGACTACCGCAAGTCTGGCCTGCCCATGCTGCCGGTCACGCACGGCAACGAGTTCACGCGGTTGCAGGTGTTCTTGTATACGCTGATCCTGCTGGCCGGGTGCATGATGCCCTTCATCTACGGCATGAGTTCCTGGATCTATCTGATTGCCGCCGTGCTCCTCAGTCTGGGTTTCTGCGGGTACGCGTTCGCGCTGTGGCGCAATTATTCGGACGCTCTGGCCCGCAAGACCTTCCGCTTCTCCCTTATCCACCTGAGCGTGCTGTTTGCTGCACTGCTGGTGGACCACTATGTGCTGTGATGATCTCCATGCAGAAACGAAATGCTCTTCAATTGATAGCGGCGAGTGCAATATCCATATGCGCTACAGGCCTCCTGGGTGCATGTTCCGAGAAAAAGGCCGAATTCCGCGGCGTGGACATCACCGGCGCTGAGTACGCCCGCGACATTCCACTGACCGACCACAACGGCCAGCCACGCCACATCAAGGACTTTGCCGGCAAAGTGGTGGTGGTGTTCTTCGGCTACACCCAGTGCCCCGACGTGTGTCCCACGTCGATGCAGGAGCTGGCCGAGGTCAAGCAGATGCTGGGCAAGGACGCAGGCCGTCTGCAGGGCATTTTTGTGACGGTGGACCCGGAGCGCGACACGCCCGAAGTGCTCAAGGCCTACATGGCCAACTTCGACCCGAGCTTCTTGGCGCTGCACGGCACACCCGAGCAACTGGCCGCTGTCGCCAAGGACTTCAAGATCTATTACAAGAAAGTCGATGGCAAGACGCCCACCAGCTACACCATGGACCACTCTGCAGGTAGCTACGTGTACGACCCCGCAGGGCGCCTGCGGGTCTACAACCGCTATGGCAGCGGCGCACAGGCCCTGGCGGCCGATGTGAAGGTGTTGTTGGCCGAGGCCGGGGGCTGAGCCCCCAGCCCCTGAGTGACCCGGGGCCTGTGCCAGGTCGCCGTTATGCGAGGCACTGTGCGGCCCCGCATGAGCTGATGCTCTTGGGCCTTATTCGGCCTTGATGCCCCGCATCGCAATCACGCCGCCCAGCAGATTGGTGTCGGCCTTGATGCGGTTCGCCAAGCCTTCGGGCGACGAACCCACGGTCTGCCACCCCTGCTGAAATAGCTTGCTGCGCACGTCTTCGCTGCGGGCGATCTCGCTGATCAGAGCGGCCAGCTTGGCCTGGATGGGCTTGGGCATGGTGGAAGGCGCTGCGAAGGCGTTCCAGATTTCCAGGTTGAAGTTGCTGATGCCTGCCTCGGCCAGGCTCGGCACCTCGGGTGCCAGCGGGCTGCGCCCGGAGGAGGTCACGCCGATTGCGCGCAGCTTGCCCGCACGCACCTGGGCCTGCGCCAGCGCCGGGGGCAGCAGCGCCATCTGCAGCTGGCCGCCCAGCATCGCGTTGGCCACCTGCGGATAGCCAGGGTAGGGCACATGCACGGGGTTGATGTTGCTGCGCGCCTTGAGCAGCTCGGTGCCGATGTGGCCCACCGTGCCCACGCCTGGCGTACCGTAGCTCCACTTGTCGCCACCGTTGCGTGCTGCCACGAAGAAGTCGCGGGCACTGCTGTTGGCGGCCACGCCGGACTGGTTGACGGGTGCAGTCAGAATCAGCGGTGAGGTGCCGATCAGGCTCAGCGGTGCCAGGTCCTTGATCGGGTCATACGGAACCGCCGGGTTCAGCAGCTTGGCAATCGTCATGTTGCCGTTGATCATCAGCCCGATGGTGTGATCGTCACGGGCCTTGGCCACTGCGTCGGCGCCAATGTTGCCGCCTGCGCCCACCTTGTTGTCCACAATCACGGGCTGGCCCAGGGCTTTGGACAGGGGTTCCGAGAACGTGCGTGCCGTCAGGTCTGGCGACGATCCCGCAGGAAAGCCCACGATGATCTTCAGCGGCTTGTTGGGCCAGGCCAGCGGCGCGGGCGCAGTGGCAGCAGCCTTGCCGGCGCTTTGCGCCAGGGCCCAGGGGGACGCGGCGGCCAGCGCGATCAACAGCGAAGCACGGCGGGAAACACGGCCAGGAAAGACGGGACGTGAGGGCATGGGGTGCAATCTCCTTGAAGAATATTCGGGGGCCCAAACGACGCGGGGCCCCAGAACTGGGGCCCCGCGAGGCAACTTCTGCAGCCGGGGATATTAACCCCGCTGCCCGGACCGGTCAGGCGTATTCGGCCAGGGCCTTTTTCATCTTCTTCATGGCAGCCACTTCGATCTGGCGAATGCGCTCGGCGCTCACGCCGTACACCGCCGCCAGGTCGTGCAGCGTCATGCCGCCGCTGCCGTCGTCATTGACCTTGAGCCAGCGCTCTTCCACGATGCGGCGGCTGCGGTCGTCCAGGCTGGCCAGTGCGTTGGCAATGCCGTCGGTAGCCAGGGCGTCGCGTTGGCGCGACTCGATCATGGCCGTGGGTTCGTGTGATGCATCGGCCAGGTAGGCAATGGGGCCAAACGCTTGCTCGCCATCATCGGCAGGGGCCGGGTCCAGCAATACGTCGCCACCCGCCATGCGGGTTTCCATTTCGATGACTTCTTCGCGCTTCACATTGAGCTGCGCGGCCACGGCGTCGATCTCATGGTCCGACAGGGTGTCGCGGTGCGTGGCGGCATCGGCGGCCGACGCATCGGCTTTGAAGCCCTGCTTCATGGAGCGCAGGTTGAAGAACAGCTTGCGCTGCGCCTTGGTGGTCGCCACCTTGACCATGCGCCAGTTCTTCAGGATGTATTCGTGGATCTCGGCCTTGATCCAGTGCATGGCGTAGCTCACCAGGCGCACGCCCTGATCGGGGTCGAAGCGCTTGACGGCCTTCATCAGGCCCACATTGCCTTCCTGGATCAGGTCGCCATGGGGCAGGCCGTAGCCCAGGTACTGGCGTGCAATCGAAACCACGAGGCGCAGGTGCGACATCACCAGCCGGCCGGCGGCGTCCAGATCGTTGTTGTCCTTGAGCTGGCGTGCGTAGGTCTGCTCTTCTTCGTGCGTGAGCAGAGGCAGGCGGTTGACGGCCGAAATGTAGGCGTCCAGATTGCCCAAGGGGGGCACCAGCGCCCAGGGATTGGCGGGCGCCAGATACATCGTCGCGGTTCCAGATTGAATGTTCATTCCGGGAATCCTTTCCTCTAAGCCATGATATTAGCACTCTCTCTGATTGAGTGCTAAGCCCGGAGTTCCCGTCGGGTTGCTCGTTGATACCGTTGGACATTTTTTGAGTTAAATTGCCATCAAGCGCTAGTGCATCATGCCTATAAAGCTATAAAAATCATAGTAACGGGCTGGCGCTGCAGTACCGTCAGACGGTCAGATCCACCTGCTGCACTGTGCCCACGCTGCCGTTTTCCCGCAGGTAGGCGCTGGTGGAGCGCACGGTGCCCAGGCTGGCGTTGTCGGCGGTGCGCAGGGCAAAAGGGGTGGCGATGGCGTTGGTGGAGAGTGCGCCCACGCCCACGTCGGCCAAGGTGCGCAGGCTGCCGGCGCCCTCGGCGCCATCCGCCGACGGGGTCCATACCTGCAGCTGCTGAAAGACCGGGTCCGCCTCGTCAATCCAGCCGTTGCCGTCGCTGTCATAGGCGGCCAGTTCGGCAAAGCCGTCGCCGGTGCCGGGGCCGAACAGCTCCCGGCCGTTGTCGATGCGGCTGTTGTGGTTCAGGTCCAGGGCCAGGTAGCCCCGGTTGCCTGAGAGCAGGGGCACGTTGTCGGTCTGGCCGTCGCTGTCCAGGTCGAACGCAAAGCGCAGGTCCTGCAACTGCGCGGCCGAGCCGTCGAAGTTGATGACCAGCGGGTCTACCGCCACAGCGTCGCCCAGGCGCAGGCTGAACGATGATTCCTGGCGGTAGCTGCGCTGCATATCCAGCTGCAGGCTGAAGCGGATTTCCCGCCCGTCGGCGGTGCGCACGGTGCCCTGGGCGGCAAACTGGGTGCTTTCGGTTTCTACGACCACTTCGCGCTGCTCCACCAGCAGGCCCCACCCGGCACGGGGACGGCCTGCATCGGCGGTCGGCGTCGTGTCGGGGCGGCTGGCGGGTGGGGAAGGCACGGGTTCCGTCTGGCCGGTGTACACCCGCACCTGCACGCCCGTCATGCGGGCAATCAGGTCGCGGATCATGGCCAGCTGGGGTGTCAGGCCGTCGCTCGGGCTGCTGCCGGGCGCGGCATCTGCGGCATGGGTGGGGTCGATGGCCTCCTGGGCGGCGCGGGCCACGCGTGCAGCGCTGGAAATTTGTACGGCCGGGCTCGCTCGGGTAAGGCCAGGGGCGCTGGTGGGGCGGCGCTCGCCGACCCAGGCTTCAAAGCGGCTGCTTTGGGTGTGCACGCGGCTGGCAACGTGCTGGGCCTGCATCTGCAGGGCGGACGATTCAATCTTCATGGGACACCTCCAGGGCTTCCACACAGAGATATCGACGCCACGGAAAGAGAACTTGAATGTTGCCTTGCCCTTTTTCTCGTTTCCTTTCGCCGGGTACCCGATGGCTGGCGTGGTGGCAGTCTCCGCCCCCCAGCTACACCTCTTGCCGCACCCGGCTTTCAAAGTCTTCGAGCGTCAGCGGGCGGCCAAACAGGTAGCCCTGGAAAGCCTGGCAGCCATGGGCCAAAAGAAATTGGTAGTGGGCGGTGGTCTCCACCCCCTCGGCGATCACGGCCAGGCCCAGGCTGCCAGCCAGCGCGATGATGGAGCGGGCGATGGCCGCGTCGCTGGCGTCCAGCAGCACGTCGCGCACAAAGCCCTGGTCGATCTTGATCTGGTCCAGTGGCAGGCGCTTGAGGTAGCTGAGCGACGAGTAGCCCGTGCCAAAGTCGTCCAGCGAAAACCCCAGGCCATGGGCCTTGAGGGCGCGCATGGTGGCGATCACGCTGTCCACGTTGTCCAGCAGCAGGCTTTCGGTCAGCTCCAGTTTGATCTGCGCGGGGTTGGCGCCGGTCTGCTGCACCAGCGCCAGCACCTGGGCCACAAAGTCGTCTTGCAGAAACTGGCGTGCGCTCACGTTGATGGCAAGGCTCAGCTGCGCAAACTGCGGGTCTTGTTGCCAGCGGGCCTGCTGGCGCAGGGCGGTTTCCATGACCCAGTGCCCCAGTGGCAGGATGAGGCCCGATTCTTCCGCCAGCGGGATGAACTCCGACGGCGGCACCATGCCCTGGACCGGATGCTGCCAGCGCACCAGGGCCTCTGCGCCGGTCACGCGCCCCTGGCTGTCCACCTGCGGCTGGTACAGCAGCAGGAACTGCGCGCGCCGCAGGCCGTTGTGCAGCTCGGTTTCCAGCAGGGCGCGGCGGTTCACGGCCTGCTGCATGTCGGGGTCAAAAAAGCGCAGTGTGTTGCGCCCGGCGTCCTTGGCACGGTACATGGCCATGTCGGCCTGCTTGAGCACCTCGTCCACCGAGTCGCGCTGGTGATTGAGCAGGGTCACGCCGATGCTGGCGGTGAAGTGGTGTTCGTGCCCCGCCAGCTCGTAGGGCTGGCGCAATTGCGCCAGGATCAGCTCGCCCAGCGTGCGCGCCTGCGCGGCGGCCTCGGGGGCGTCACTGCTCAGGTTCTGCAGCACCACCACAAACTCGTCACCTCCGAGGCGGGCCACGGTGTCCTGCTCGCGCACACAGCTGCGCAGGCGCTGGGCCACGTCCTTGAGCAGCAGGTCGCCCACTTCGTGGCCCCGGGTGTCGTTCAGGGTCTTGAAGTTGTCCAGGTCCACAAACAGCACGGCGGTGGTGAGGCCCGAGCGCGCACCGTTGACCAGTACCTGCTGCAGCCGGTCCACCAGCAGGCGGCGGTTGGGCAGCTGGGTGAGGGCGTCGTAGAACGCCAGGTAGCGGGCCTCGTCCTCGGCGGCCTTGCGGCCCGAGATGTCGATGTCGATGCAGAACATCTCCGGCGGGTGGCCTGGCACCTGGATATAGGCATGGCTGGAGAACACATGCACCGGCGTGCCGTCTTTGCGCTGCAGCTGCAGCTCGCCCGCCGGGATCACCTCGCCGGTGGCGAACATGTGCTGCATGTGCGCTCGTACGTCGTTGCGCATGGGCGGGGGGATGATGAGGTCGAGCAGGTTGCCTCCCAGGGCTTCTTCGGCCGTGTAGCCGTACAGCTGCTCGGACGCCTGGTTCCAGTAGCTGGTGGTGCCGTCCTGCAGGTAGCCTTGCACCGAGATGGACGGAATATTGCGCAGCAGCGAGCGAAAACGCAGCTCGGACTCGCGCAGCGCACTTTCAGCCTGCTTGCGCTTCGTGATGTCGCGGGCGAGGAACACCACAGCCGCCTGGCCACCCACCTGCACGCCCAGGGGCTGGGTGCGTCCTTCGAACTGGCGCAGCCCTGACAGGGTCTGCAGCTCGTATTCCACGCTGTGGGTCTGGCCAGACTGCAGCGTGTCCCGGATGAGCGCCATGAACCGTTCTGCCTGCTCGGCGGGCAGCACATCGTGCAGCCGTTTACCTACCAGCTCGGGGGCGCTGGCGACCAGGGTGGCGTCGTTGGGGGACAGTACCTCCACATACCGGCCCTGGGCATCCAGCACCAGCAGCACATCGGGGATAGCCTGGGTGATGGCATGCAGGCGGGCTGCCGTGCCAGTGAGTGCACGCTCGGTGGCCATGCGTTGCTCCACATCGTGCAGCAACAGGCCCAGCACCACGGTGGCGGGGGTGAAGGTCAGCAGATAGGGCAGGGCCAGCGTCTGGTTGATGCGCTGCACGGCCTCGGCGGGCAGCAGCTGAAACAGCGCGATCACCGCCGTGTGCAGCAGCAGCCCGAACAGCGCGAGGGGGATGGGCTCCACCCCCAGCCGCCCCCGGGCGCGGCCCTCGCGGTACACCAGCCCCATGGCCGTGCACAGCACGATCACCATCAGCCCCACCTCGGCACCCGCGCCCCCCAGCCACAGGCGCCCGGTGGCCGCCATCAGCGCCGCAATGCCCGCCACCAGCGGGCCGCCAAACAGGCCGGCCATGCTCAGCACCACCGAGCGCGCGTCAAAGATCACGCCCGGCATCAGCACCACCGGGGTGAGCATGCCCACCACGCAGATGCCGCCGAAGATCAGCCCCGAAAAGACCTGGCCCACCCACGGGTGCTGGCGCCAGACGCGGATGTTGAACCCATGCAGAAAGCACAGCGCCAGCAGCAGCGCAACGCCTTTGACCAGCTCAATGAACATGGGCCTCCGTGCTTTCCGAGGGGAAAGCCCATGATGGAGGAAACGTTGCGATCCGTAAACGTGTAAATGGCCCCGGATGGGGCCATTGCTCACAAGGTTGAGGGGAGATCGTGAGGCTCAGCTCAGCAAAGCCTGGGCAAATTCGCGGGCGTTGAAGGTTTCCAGGTCTTCGAGCTTTTCGCCCACACCGATGAAATACACCGGGATGGGGCGTTCCTGCGCGATGGCGGCCAGCACGCCGCCCTTGGCCGTGCCGTCCAGTTTGGTGACGATCAGGCCTGTGAGCTGCAGCGCATCGTCAAACGCGCGCACCTGGGCCAGCGCGTTCTGGCCGGTGTTGCCGTCGATCACCAGCAGCACCTCGTGCGGGGCCGTGGCGTCGGCCTTGGTGACCACGCGGCGGATCTTTTTCAGCTCCTCCATCAGGTGCAGCTGTGTGGGCAGGCGGCCAGCGGTGTCCACCAGCACCACGTCCTTGCCGCGCGCCTTGCCGGCCGTCACGGCATCAAAGCTCACGGCGGCAGGGTCGCCGCCTTCCTGGCTCACGATCTCGACCGTGTTGCGGTCGGCCCACACACCCAGCTGCTCGCGGGCAGCGGCACGGAAGGTGTCGGCGGCGGCCAGCAGCACGGCGGCGCCTTCATCCGCCAGGTGCTTGGTGAGCTTGCCGATGGAGGTGGTCTTGCCCGCGCCGTTCACGCCGGCCACCATGATCACGGTGGGGGTGTGCTCGCCAATCACCAGGGCTTTTTCGAGCGGGTGCAGCAGGTCGGCCAGCGCGTCGGCCAGCAGGCCCTTGACTGCCGCAGGGTCGGTGGTCTTGCTGTCCTTCACGCGGCGCTTGAGGTCCGTCAGCAGGTGCGTGGTGGCTTTCACGCCGGTGTCGGCCATCAGCAGGGCTTCTTCCAGCTCCTCATACAGCGCGTCATCAATCTGCGTGCCGGTGAAGACGGTGGCAATGCTGCTGCCGGTCTTGCGCAGGCCCGCCTTGAGGCGGTCCAGCCAGCCTTTGCGCTCAGGCGCCGGGGCGGTGGGCGCAGCCGAGGTTGCAGATGCTGCCACTGGCGCAGCCGGTGGTGTGACGGGCGTGGGTGGTGCAACCGGCGCAGGTGCAGCAACGGAAATCGGGGGCGCCACGGGGGGCAATGCAGGGCTTGCAACCACTGGAGCAGCGGCGGGCGCCATGGCTGCCGGTGCTGCAGGGGGCGTCGGTGCGACGGCCGGTGCCACTGGAGGCATCGCCACGGGCGCTGGCGGGGTCACAGTGACGGGCGCTGGTGCTGCGGGGGGCGGCGCAGCGGGCTCAGGGGCTTTGTTGCCAAACGGGTTGCGCAGCCAGCCAAAGCCTGCCGGGGCGGGCGCCGCCACGGGAGCCGGTGTAGCGGGCGCTGGCGGGTTGGGGGTAGCCACGGGCGGTGTGGCGGGCAGGGGGGGCGCTACGGGCGCAACCACGGTGGGCGCCGGTGCGCCTACCGGCTGGGCCGGGGCGGGCACATCGGTGGGGGCGGGCGAAGGAGCGGGCTTTTTCTTGAAAAAACTGAACATTGGCGGGTTCTTAGAATCACCCCATTCTATGAAACGCGCTTTCACCCTACTGGGCCTGCTGGCCTGCCTCTCGTCCGGGGCTGCCTTTGCGGCAACCACCCCGGTGTCTCAACCCTCCAGCGCGCCGTCTGCCACGGCCTCAGGTGCGCAGCAGTTCACGCTCAAAAACGGCATGCAGCTCATCGTGCA
The DNA here is from genome assembly GCF_003096455.1 of Acidovorax sp. 99. Taxonomy (NCBI): domain Bacteria; kingdom Pseudomonadati; phylum Pseudomonadota; class Betaproteobacteria; order Burkholderiales; family Comamonadaceae; genus Acidovorax; species Acidovorax sp. 99. Next base: position 1,008,344 of record NZ_QEKU01000001.1, on the reverse strand, counting down.
GCCCGACCGCCGCGCCCCGACGGCGGTGCACATGGTCTGGGTGCGTGTGGGCTCGATGGACGAGGTGGACGGCACCTCGGGCGTGGCCCATGCGCTGGAGCACATGATGTTCAAGGGCACCAAGTCCCTGCCGCCGGGTGAGTTCTCGCGCCGCGTGGCGGCGCTGGGAGGCCGGGAGAACGCGTTCACCAGCCGCGACTACACCGGCTACTACCAGCAGATCCCGTCCAACCGGCTGGAGGACGTGATGAAGCTCGAATCGGACCGGTTTGCCAACAACCACTGGCCCGACGAGGAGTTCAAGAAAGAGATCGAGGTCGTCAAGGAGGAGCGCCGCCTGCGCACCGAAGACCAGCCCCGGGCCGTGCTGGCCGAACAATTGTTTGCCGCCACCTTCAATGCGTCGCCCTACCGCCGCCCCATCGTGGGCTGGATGAGCGACCTGGACGCGATGACGCCCGATGACGTGCGCGCCTTCCACCGCCAGTGGTACACCCCCACCAACGCCGCCGTGGTGGTGGCGGGTGATGTGGATGTGGCCCAGGTGCGTGCGCTGGCCGAAAAGTATTACGGCAGCCTGCCCGTGCACGCGCTGCCCGCGCGCAAACCGCGCACCGAGCCCGAGCAAAAGGGCCTGCGCCGCATCGCCGTCAAGGCCCCGGCAGAGCAGGCCTATGTGGCCCTGGCCTTCCGCGCGCCCAGCCTGGACCGCGTGGACAACCTCACCGACGAAGACCGCGACGCCCTCGCGCTGATGGTGCTGTCGGCCGTGTTCAATGGCTATGACGGTGCCCGGCTGGATCGCGCACTCACCCAAGGGCCCAACCGCGTGGCCGACAGCGCCAGCAGCTCCGCCATGGTCACCGGGCGCGGCCCCAGCCTGTTCATGCTCAGCGGCGTGCCCGCTGCGGGCAAGACCGCCCAGCAGGTCGAAGACGCGCTGCGCGCCGAGGTGACCCGTGTGGCCAAGGATGGGGTGAGTGAGGCCGAGCTGAACCGCGTGAAGACGCAATGGATCGCCTCTACGGTGTACGAGCGCGACTCGGTGATGAGCCAGGCGCAGGAGCTGGGCGGCAACTGGGTGCAGGGCTTTCCGCTGGACGCCAACGAGCGCCTGCTGGCCCTGCTGCGCACCGTGACCCCGGCGCAGGTGCAGGCCGTGGCCGCCAAATATTTTGGGGACGACCAGCTCACCGTGGCCACGCTGCTGCCCCAGCCGCTGGACGCTCCCCGCGCCCGCCCCCAGTTGCCTGCGGGCGCTGTCATCCGCTGAACCCGCCCTGCGGAAACTGCCCATGATTACTATCAAAAACATAGCTGTCCGTGCTTTATGCACTAGCGCTATCGCCCTTTTTTCTTCCAATTCGGCCTGGGCGCTGCTGCCCATCCAGCACTGGACGGAGCCCAATGGGGCCAAGGTCTACCTTGTCGAAAGCCCGGTCATCCCCATGGTGGATGTGCAGATCGACTTTGACGCCGGCACGCGCCGCGACCCGGCAGGCCAGTCCGGCCTGGCCAATGCGGTGGCCGCCATGGCGAGCAAGGGCGTGAAGGCCGGGCGCGACGCCAGCGCCGAGCCCGCGCTGGACGAAAACGGCCTGGGCGAGGCCTGGGCCGACCTGGGCGCCAGCTTTGAAGCCAATGCCGACAACGACACACTGCACTACGTGCTGCGCTCGCTGACCGACCCGCCGCTGCTCGAGCGCGCCGCACGCCTGGCGGCCCGCCAGATTGCCGAGCCCGTGACGACCGAAGACGTCTGGCAACGCGACCGCGCCCGCTGGAGTGCCAGCCTGAAAGAAGCCAACACGCGCCCCGCCACCGTGGCCAACCACGCGTTTGCCGCTGCGGTGTATGGCAGCCACCCCTACGGCGTGCGCACCACCGAAGAAACGTTGGCCCGCATCAGCGTGGCCGACATGCAGGCCTTTCACGCACAGTACGTGGCCGCCTGCCGCGCCAAGGTCAGCATCGTGGGCGCCGTATCGCGCGCCCAGGCGCAGACGCTGGTGGCCACGCTGCTGTCGCGCCTGCCTGCCACTGCAGGCTGCGCACCGCTGCCGCCCGTGGGCGAGGTGGTAGCGCTGACGGCACCTGCCGAGAAGGCCATTCCGTTTGCCTCGGCCCAGGCCCATGTGCTGATCGGCCAGCCGGGCTTCCAGCGCCGCGACCCGGACTTCCTCGCGCTGCTGGTGGGTAACCACATCCTGGGCGGCGGCGGTTTTGTCTCGCGCCTGACCCACGAGGTGCGCGAAAAGCGCGGCTTGAGCTACAGCGTCTACAGCTACTTTGCGCCCGGCCTTCACGCCGGGGCCTTCACCGTGGGCCTGCAGACGCGCCCGGACCAAGCCGCCCAGGCCGTGCAGGTCTCGCGCGACGTGATCGCCCGCTTTGTGGCCGAAGGCCCCACCGAGGCCGAGCTGCGCGCTGCCAAGGACAACCTCATCGGCGGCTTCGCATTGCGCATCGACAGCAACAAGAAGCTGCTGGGCAACGTGGCCAACATCGCCTGGAACGACTTGCCGCTGGACTATCTGGACCAGTGGGCCAAAAAGGTCGAGGCCCTCACGGTGGCCGACGTGCGCACCGCCATGGCCCAAAAGCTGCAGCCCGACCGCATGGTGACCGTGGTGGTGGGAGGCAAGCAGCCATGAGCCGATCCACCCTGCGCGGCAGCGCCATCACCGCCGAAATCCGCAAGGCCCAGGCCGCGGCCGCTGCGGCGCCCGTGGACCCCAAGGCCGCCAAGAAAAACGCCAAGGACAACGCTGCGGCGGCGGCCACCCCCAAGGGCGCGGGCGAAATCCGCATCATCGGCGGGCAATGGAAGCGCACCCGCCTGCCCGTAGCCCAGCGCCCCGGCCTGCGCCCCACACCCGACCGCGTGCGCGAAACCCTGTTCAACTGGCTGGGCCAGGACCTGGCGGGCTGGCGCTGCCTGGACGCGTTTGCGGGCACGGGCGCGCTGGGGCTCGAAGCCGCCTCGCGCGGCGCCGCATCGGTGCTGCTGGTGGAAAACGATGCGGCCCTGGTCGCCCAGTTGCAGGTGCTGCAGGCCAAACTGCAGGCCAGCGCCGTGCGCGTGCAGCGGGGTGATGGCGTGTCTGCACTGAAGCAGGCCACACCCGCCAGCCTGGACCTGGTGCTGCTGGACCCGCCATTTGATGGCCCGTTTTTCGAGCCCGCCCTGCAGGCCGCCGCCCAGGCCGTAGCGGCCGGGGGCTTCATCTACCTCGAAGCGCCCCGCGCGTGGGCGGACGAGGAACTGGCGGCGCACGGCCTCGTGTTGTACCGGCACCTCAAGGCCGGTGCGGTGCATGCGCACCTGCTGCAGCGCGGCTGAGCGCCTGGGCGCTGCAGACTCAGGGCGGGTGTTCCCCGCGTTTGCGCTGGTTGCTGGGGCGCTGATTTCTGGGAAAAATCGCCCCAAGCGCTAGTGATGGTTGCGCTAGTTGCTATTGTTTTTGAAGCGACTGGCTGCTGTGGATGGGGCCAGCCTCCGGTATCACCACCAGCTGCAGCGCGCCACCTTTGAGCGTGTAGCTGAAGGTGTAGTGGCCCGGTGCCAGCGTGGCCCGGCCACCGGGGAAAGACTGGTCAGTCACATGGGTGAGCTGGCGCTGACCGATCTGGATGCGGGTCTTGCGGTAGTGCGCCAGCGTGGCGGGCAGCGCGTGCCAGCGGCTGGTGTCGCCGGGCAGCAGCGGACCCAGGTCCACGTCGGTGCCCTGCTGCGGCAGGCCCTGCCAGACATGGGTGAAGGCTTCCTGACTGTCGTTGCGGATGCGCAGCCATACCTTGTCCGACCGGGCCTGGCTCAGCGAGGGCGCCAGCGCTGCGGCCAGCCACGGCAGCGCTTGCACGATACGGCGGCGCATCATGGCGAATCCTTCAGGCTGTCCAGGTCGTTGGTGAGCGCGCACACGCGTGCGCGTCGGCGCTCCAGTGCCGCACCGCCAATGTTCAGCGCGGCCGAGCTGCCCTGTTCGGCAAAGATGGCGCTGTCCCACTGGCCCTGTGCTGTGTCAAACGCGAGCCAGGCGCGCTGGGCCGCGCGCAGCGTGTCGCGGCGGCCGGGGCCAGCGGCTTTCAGCACCTGGGCATAGATGCGGTTCAGCTCCTTGTCCCACGCGGCGTAGGCGGCGTTCTGGGCGTCGATCAGGTCTACCGTCACGCCGCCGCTGCGCTCGGAGGCGGCGCCCAGGGCCTTGTCGATGGGGTGGGCGGTGCGTTGGCCGCAGAAATGTTCGGCGGCTTGGGCGGCCTGCGGGCCAGAGGCCAGCAGCAGGAAGGTGGTCAGCAGCGCAAGTGCGGTGCGATTGAGGTTGTGGAGGCGGTGGTGATGGTAGTGGTGCATGTGGGTGTGTCCCTCGGGGTCTGCTGTTGTGCTGGCGTGATCGCTTGGGTCTATCCGTTGCGGCGTTGTCCGCTCATGCCCCCACCCACAGCAGCGCCGCCAGGGTGGACACCAGCGCCAGCACGGTGAAGGCGATCACCGCACCGCCGCTGGCCGCTGCCACGCTGGCCATAGTGGACCAGCCGCGCGCATGGCTCCAGCGCGCGAGGTGGCGGGCCAGCCACAGCGCGGCGAGCCAGCCCAGCACCAGCAGCACGGCCAGGGTGCCCAGCAGCTTTCCGCCCTGGGCGGAGTTCATGCCGTTGCTGCCCAGCAGTGCCGTGAACATGAAGAACAGCGTGGGCAGCAGGTTGGCGGCACCTGCAATGAGCAGGGTTGCTGTGGTGGATGACATGGGACAGCGGCTTATTCGGTGACGGCGTAGCTCAGCAAGTCCAGCGACTGCGTGTCCTTGGGGTTCCACGACAGGGCGGCCGCACGCGCAATGACCGTGTAGGTTTTGCCCTGTTCCAGCTTGCCGCCGGGCTGCAGTGCGGCGGTGCGCGGGTCCACATAGAGCATGGTGGTCAGGCCTTCAGCACTGCGCAGCAGCACGGGCTGCTTGCCGCTTTGGACCTTTGCGTCGTTGACCCAGGCGGCCTTGTTGCCAGAGGGAGGGTTCAGGCTTTCCACGGTGCCTGACAGGCGCACGATCTTGCGCCACACCTTGCTGTCGTTGGGGTTGGTGACCTTGCCGTTCTCAGCAGCGTCTGCCTTCTGGATGTCGCCCAGCGACTGGTAGGCGATGGTCCAGTCGGCGCGGCTGGTGTCGCGGCGGATGTGGTCGGCCGCGAGCATCAGGTTCTCGGTCCAGTTGCCGCAGGCGTTCTTTTTCTTGCACAGCGCCCAGGCGGTGTTCATCCAGCGCTTGAGCTGCTCGGTCTTGTCATGGCTGCCCATCTCCAGCGCCACGCCCGCGCCCAGCACGGCGGCGGCCTGGTTCTGCTCGGGAGCCACCACCAGCACGGCGCCGTTGCCCACGTCGAGCTTGCCCACGCGCAGCTGGCGCATCATGGCGTGCGCGTAGTCCTCGGCGCTCTTGCCGTCCAGGTCCTTCACCAGCAGGGTAACGATCTCCACGCCCGTCTTTTGCGCATGTTCGTACATCTGCTTTTCAAACTGCGCTCGGATGGCCGGGTCCAGGATGCCGAACTCGTCGTAGATGAACTGCGTGCCCTTGGACGGGATGGTGGCCACGTCGGCCTTGGGCAGGGTTTCGGCGGTGGCAGCTGCCAGGGCCGGGGCTGGCGCCTTGGCCGCAGGGGTGGCTGGCGTGGGGGTGGGCGCAGCCGTGGGTGCCGGGGCCTTGGCCACCGGGGTGGCGGGTGCCTGCGCTGGCGATGGCGCAGCAGGCGCCGCTGCTGCCGTGCGCACCGGCAGCCCGCCGGAGCACTGCGGCCCGCCGCCCTGCAGCTCGCAGGCTTCCTTCCAGCCCGACTCGATGGCAGCCAGGCGCTTTCTGCGGCCGGGGTGGGTTTCGCCGTCCTTCTCGGGGATCAGCGTGGCAATGGCGCGCTGGGCGTCGGCCAGCGGCGCGCCCATCTTGTAGAGCACAAAGCCGCTGAACTTGTCGGACTCCAGCTCGATGGGCGGCTGGCTGCCGCCGGGCACGATGGTGTGGCCCGAGAGGTGGTGCCCGATCTCGTGCGCCATGATGCTCACGGGCGCCCAGTTGTTGGACTTGGTGGCCTCAATCACCTGGCCCATGAAGGCCGGGTTGTAGGCAATCACGCGGCGCGGCACCTGGTCGGGCCCTTGCATGATCACGGCGGCCGCGTTGGGCACCTTGCCTTCCACCACCACAAAGTTGGCGGGCAGGCCGGTGTATTTCATGATCTCGGCCACCACCTGCTTGCCGGTGCCGCCGCCCTTGGACAGGTCGGGCGGCGAAAACGCCAGTGGGCTGCCGTCGTACGAGCAGGCCTGCAGTGTGGCGGCGAGGTCGGCCACCAGCTGCGCCTTGCTGGGCTTGGCCACTGCGGCGTTCTTTTGGGCCATGGCCAGGCCGCCGACGGCCAGGCTGACGAGGGCGCAGCAGGCCAGGGCGACCGGTCGCAGTTGGCGCAGGTGGGGCAAGGAGTGGCGAGACAAGGTCATGGGCTGGGGCCTTTCATGCAGCGCTTTGCGCCGCGCAAAAAATGAAAAGAGACAAAAAACAGAGAAACGAACGTCACGCCACCAAGGCCGCCACGCGCAGCACACGCTGGGCCAGTTCGGCCTGGCCCCGGGTGCCGGTCTTGGCATACAGGCTGGCCAGCTGTGATCGCACCGTGGGCATCTTCACTTGGCGGGTATCGGCCATTTCGCGCGGCGTCATGCCTTGCAGAAGCAGCGGTAGCAGCGCCGCTTCGGCGGGGGTGAGGCCGTAGAGCGCGCTGCACACCGACACGGTGGCGCCCGCATGCGGGGGCGTCTCGGGCACCAGGATGAACTGGGCCAGCGCCTCGCCGGTGGCGGGGGCCGTACCGCCGCGCAGGGGCGCGGCCAGGGCCACCAGCGTGGCAGGGGCCCCGGGGTGCTGGGGCTGCAGCCGGGCAGAGACCGGTGTCTGCGTACTCAGGCTGGAGCCCAACAGTGGGATCAGCGCGGGGTGGATCTGTGCCAGCTGCAGTGGCTGGCGCGCCTGCCAGCCGGTGGCGCCGCGCAGCAGGATGCGGCAGGCGTCTTCAATGCCCAGCCAGGCGCGGGCGTGTTCGTTCAGGTAGCGCAGTTCGCCCCGGCGGTTCACATGCATCACGCCCAGGGGCAGCTGGTCCAGCGTGCGCTCCAGCGCGCTGGTGTGGCGCTGGGCCTGCTGCAGCCGCCGCTGGGCGCGCATGAGGCTGCGCACCCAGGGCGTGGCGGCGCGCAGGCGGGCGAATTGTTCGGGTGTGAACTCACTCTGGCCCAGGTCGTTGTACATCGCCAGCACATGCATGCCGACCTCGGGCGAGGCCTCGACGATGCTGTTGACCATGGCATCAATGCCCAGGGGCCGCAGGTAGTCGGCATAAAACGCACCCCGCCGCAGCGCCGGGGTGCTGACCAGCTGCTGGCTCAGCGAGCCGCCGCGCGCCAGCGCCTGTCCTTGCTGGCGTTCCAGCGCCTCGCTCCAGGCGTCGCAGCCCTGAATGAGGTTGGCGTAGCGCGCGAGAAAGTCGTCGGGCATGCCCCACTGGTAGGCGGCCAGCGGGTCGTCCGAGCCGGGCAGGGGGCAGAACAGCACCACCTTGTGGCTGCCCAGCGCCTCGCCCAGGCGGCGCAGCAGGCGCTCCACCATGCCGGGCTCGCCCAGGGCCTCCAGGCTTTCGGCCATCAAGGCCTCGAAACCCGGGATGCCTGGGTGCTGCCCCATGCGCTGCATATCCCACTCCTGACCGGCCAAGGTGGCCTCCTTTTCGCTGTATGGGTTGAACTGCGGCGGATCGTAGGTGCGTTGCCGCCAGGGCGGCATCATTCAGGTGAAGGATGTGGTGGCACTCCGACACACAATCGTGAACTGGTTCACATTTTTCAGCGGACACCGGGTGGCTCAGCCGCCCATCTGCCAGAGCACCAGCTCCACCACGCCCCGGGCATAGAGCTGGGTGGCCTGCCACTTGAGCCCGGCAAACAGCGCCCCGGCCAGCAGCAGCCAGCCCGCGTCGCGGCGCAGGTCCAGCAGAAAGAACTGCCGCAGCGCCAGCATGAACATCAGCGTCTGCAGCGCCGTCATGTACCAGGGCGACCACTGCTTGTGCCACTTGAGCAGTTCCGGCGAATGCGCCAGCACCAGGGGCAGCTGGTTCACCATCTGCAGCGCGATGAACACCGCCTGGCAGTACAGCGCCAGCGCCAGCAGCTCGGCCGTGTTGTAGCCGCGCCGGCGGAACACCAGCCACATGCTGGCCAAAGCCGCCACCGCCCCCAGCGAAAACGACCACTTCGAGTACCCAGTCACCAGCGCATACATACGCTGCGCGGCCTCGCTGGGCAGCTCGGGCCGCAGGTAGTCGGTGTGACCCAGCACGATGAGCAAAAAACCGATGGACAGGAACAGCAGCGTGAGCGGGTGCGGGTGGTCCTTGCGCTGGCCCAGCACATACTCGCGCGCCATGGTGCCCGGCTGCGGCAGCACCCGCAGCGCATTGCGGATGGTGCTCCACTCAAACCACCGGAACCGCTCCCAGGCCTCCTTGCGCATCATGCGGGTGCCCATGCGCGCCGCTTTCTTCTGCCCACAGTGTGCGCAGAACGGGCCAGTGAGCGCCGCGCCGCAGTTGAGGCAGGCGGTGGTGTCGAACAGCGCGTCGTTGATGGGGGTGCTGGGGGATGCGTTGGGGGAGGAGGTCACAGGCGGGGCCTACCTTGGGGCAGAAAGGGCTGGGCATGGTAGGCCGCGAGCCTGCGCCTGGCATCGTTCAGGTGGACGATGCGGCGGTTGGGCGGATGTGGTGTCCGGGTTCATGTTGCACTGCACTGCATAATGCGCGCACGCGGCCCGGCGGGCCCTGCGGGGAGCGCCCCGGGGGCCGGGGCCAACGTCAATCGCCAGACAGGAGACAACCAGCCATGGCCCAGAACGTGCTCGCCGTGTACCCCGGAACCTTCGACCCCATCACCCTGGGCCATGAAGATGTGGTGCGCAGAGCCACCCAGTTGTTTGAACGTGTGATCGTGGCCGTGGCGGCGGGCCACCACAAAAAGACCCTGTTCTCGCTGGAAGAGCGCATCGACATGGTGCGCGAGGCCGTGAAGATGTATCCCCAGGTGCAGGTCGAGCCCTTCTCGGGCCTGCTGCGCGACTTTGTGGTGTCGCGCGGCGGCAAGGCCATGGTGCGCGGCCTGCGCGCCGTGACGGACTTTGACTACGAGTTCCAGCTCGCGGGCATGAACCGCAGCCTGATGCCGCAGGTCGAAACCGTGTTCCTCACCCCCAGCGACAAGTACCAGTTCATCAGCAGCACCTTTGTGCGCGAGATCGCGGTGCTGGGCGGCGAGGTGACCAAGTTCGTGTCGCCTTCGGTCGAGGAGCGGCTGGCCGTCAAGGTGCGCAGCCTGGCAGCGCCGGGCGGCTGAGGACACTGTCCGAAACGCGCAAGGATCCCCTGTGTGGCTTCTTTGTGCTGATAGCGCTAGTGCGATATGCCTTGACTGCTATCAAAATCATAGTTTATAGATCCTGTTGCATCGGCCCATGGCGGGCGGCAGCTGCGTTGCAATGGCCTGGGCCTGCGCGCGCAGGGCCTCCAGCATGGGCACGACCTCGGGCAGGGGCGGGCGGTACAGCGGCAGCAGCGCCGTCACGCTGAACGGGATGGAAAACGCCAGCCGCCGCAGCACCAGCCGCTCGCTGGCGGCGGCCAGGGCGGTGACCGGGTTGACGATGGCAATGCCCAGGCCTTGCTCGACCATGGCGCACACCGCGGCGGCGCTGTGGGTCTCCACGCGCAGGGTGCGCTCCACGCCTGCCTCGGCAAACCGGGCGTCGATCAGGCGGCGGTAGGGGTCTTCGGCCGAGAGGCTTACAAAGAATTCACCGGCGAAGTCGCCGAGTTGCAGCACCGGCTTGCGTGCCAAAGCGTGGTGGGCGGGCAGCACAGCCACCTCGTCCAGGGTCAGCAGCACCTCGGCCCGTGTGCCCGGCGGGGCGGTGGTCTGTTCGCACAGGCCCAGATCAAACCGCTGGGCGCTCATCCATTCTTCGAGCAGGGGCGATTCCTGCGGTGTGACGGACAAGCGTGCCTCGGTGTGCGCCTGCATCAGCCGTGCCGCTGCACCCGGCAGCAGCGCATGGGCCAGCGCGGGCAGGCACAGCACCGACAACTGCACGGCCCCCGACCGGCCCAGCGCCACGGCCCGGTCCACCACGCGCTCCAGCCCCTGCCACGACCGCTGCACCTCGTCCCACAGCGCCAGCGCCCGCGCGTTGGGGCGCAGGCGGCCCTGCACGCGCTCGAACAGCGCGTACCCCAGCAGCGACTCCAGCCGCGCCAGCTCGCGGCTCACGGTGGGCTGCGAGCTGTGCAGCAGGTCGGCCGCGCCGGTGGCGCTGCCTGCGGTCATCACGGCCCGGAAGACCTCGATGTGGCGGTGGGTGATGCGGTGGGTAGTACGGTGATTCTGTGGGGGCTCGGTCATGCCAGTCATGCACAGAGCATATCCATATTGAATGGATGGCGTAAATCAAAGCATTCGACTGAATGCGTGGATGGCGGCATCATCCGCGCATCGTTCACGCTGAGAGCGGCTAAAAAAACTCTTCTGGCGTCGTTGCTGTGTCTTGTCGTACTGCTCGTACTGCCTGCAACACAGCGCCTAGCCAGAACCGCTTCGCTGAGTTTTGTTAGCCGCTCTTAGTACCCTTGGAGCCTCCCCATGTCCAACCCTTTCTCCCCCGCCCAGCTCTGGGCCCTGGCCGACCAGTTTGGTACCCCGCTGTGGGTGTATGACGCGGCGACCATCCGCCAGCGCATTGCGCAGGTGTCCAACTTCGAGACCATCCGTTTTGCGCAAAAGGCCTGCTCCAACATCCACATCCTGAAGCTGATGCGCGAGCAGGGCGTGAAGGTGGATGCCGTGTCGCGCGGCGAGATCCTGCGTGCGCTGGCGGCGGGCTATGTGGCGGGTAAAGGCGTGGAAGGGCCGTCGGAGATCGTCTTCACCGCCGACCTGTTCGACGCCGCCACGCTCGACTGCGTGGTGGAGCACGGTGTGCCCGTGAACGCAGGCTCCATCGACATGCTGCACCAGCTGGGCGCGCGTTCGCCGGGCCACGCGGTGTGGCTGCGCATCAACCCCGGCTTTGGCCACGGTCATAGCAACAAGACCAACACCGGCGGCGAGCACAGCAAGCATGGCATCTGGCACACCGACCTGCCTGCGGCGCTGGCCGCGATCAAACAGCACGGCCTGAAGCTGGTGGGCCTGCACATGCACATCGGCTCGGGCGTGGATTACAGTCACCTGCAGGAAGTGTGCGGTGCCATGGTCAACCTGGTGCGCACGGCGCATGCGGCGGGGCATGACCTGCACGCCATCTCGGCGGGCGGTGGCCTGTCCATCCCCTATCGCAGCGGTGACCCGGTGGTGGACACGCAGCATTACCATGGCCTGTGGGACGCCGCGCGCCAGCAAGCCGAGGCCATCGTGGGCCACAAGCTCGGCCTGGAGATCGAGCCCGGCCGCTTTCTGGTGGCCGAATCTGGCGTGCTGCTGGGCCAGGTGCGCGCCACTAAGAACGCGGGCAATAACAACTTCGTGCTGGTCGATACTGGCTTCAACGAACTCATGCGCCCGTCCATGTACGGCAGCTACCACGCCATGAGCGTGCTGCGCCGCGATGGCTCCACGGCCGCCGAGCAGCCCACGGTGGTGGCAGGCCCGCTGTGCGAGTCGGGCGACGTGTTCACCCAAGGCGACGGCGGCGTGGTGCTGCCGCGCGACCTGCCCGCCGCCCAGGTGGGTGACCTGCTGGTGATCCACGACACGGGCGCGTACGGCGCCAGCATGTCCTCCAACTACAACACCCGTCCGCTGATTGCCGAGGTGCTGGTGGACGGCGGCCAGGCCCGCCTGATCCGCCGCCGCCAGACGGTGGACGAGCTGCTGGCGCTGGAGCTGGGGCTGTAAGCCCGGCCGCAGCGCTGGCCTCCTACGCTGTGGGGTGGATCTGCCACAGGTCCAGGTAGGTGAGGGCCTACGGACATGGGGTGCAAAGCCGGACAAGGGCCGGCCGGGGTGAGAAATACAGTGAAACCACCTGAACTTCTCACCCTTTCAAGGAGATCCCCATGCCTCTCATTGCCTGGCTACTTGGCGTCCCGCTGTCGGTTGTGCTGCTGCTGATGTTGTTTGGGGTGTTCTGAACCCGCATCCCGGCGCGCATGCCATTGGCTCCGCCAAACAAAAGGCCCCTGTGGAATTCCGCAGGGGCCTTTTGTCTTGGGGGATCAGTAGGGGGTCACACCAACTCAGAGGCCGGCCCGCGCCCCATGAGCGTGACAACCGCATCGGCCGGGGTGAGCTGGCCATCCAGCAGCGCCACCACCGCGCGGGTGATGGGCATGTCCACCCCCAGCGCTGCTGCCCGCTGCGCCACCGTGCGGGCGCTGTAAACACCCTCGGCCACATGGCCCAGCGACTCGACGGCCTGCGGCAGGGTTTTGCCCTCGGCCAGCAGCATGCCCACGCGCCGGTTGCGCGACAGGTCGCCCGTGGCGGTCAGCACCAGGTCGCCCAGGCCCGACAGGCCCATGAAGGTGTCGGGCCGCGCACCCAGCGCCAGACCCAGCCGCGTCATCTCGGCCAGGCCGCGTGTGATGAGTGCGGCGCGGGCGTTGAGGCCCAGCGCCAGCCCGTCGCACAGGCCGGTGGCAATGGCCAGCACGTTCTTCACCGCGCCACCCACCTCCACGCCCACGATGTCCTCGTTGGCATACACACGCACGCTGGGGCTGTGGAAGGCGTTGACCAGCGCATCACGCACCTGCGCATGGGGGCTGGCAGCCACCAGGGCGGTGGGCTGGCCTAGCGCCACTTCTTGCGCAAAGCTGGGGCCGCTAAACACGCCTGCTATCAGTTCAGGAGCTACCAGGGCTTGTACTTCATGCGCCAGCAGCCCAAAAGATGTGGAATTGCCAGCGGTTGCAGCCTCAAAGCCCTTGCACAGCCAGGCCACTGGGGCAGCGCAGCCATGCAGGGCCTGCAGCATGCCGCGCAAAGCCGCCATGGGTGTGGCCACGATGACGAGGTCGGCTCCTGGCCACAGCGTAGCGAAGTCGCCATGGGCCAGCGTGAGGGAGGGGGGGAGGGTGATACCGGGCAGGTAACGCGCGTTGTGCCGCTGCGTCTGCATCTGGGCCGCCTGGGCGGCATCACGCGCCCACAAGGTGACGGCATGACCTGCGGGGTGCTGGGCAGCACTCATGGCCACCGCCGTCCCCCAGGCTCCAGCGCCCAATACTATGATTTTCATAGCTGTATGCGCTTATTCATCCAGCACTACAGGCAAAAATGCCTGTAAATGCTTACTGCGTGATGATGGGCGAGGCTTGGCCTGCGGCCTGGGCTTGCTGTTGCTCGTACATGGCCTGGAAGTTGATTTCGGCCAGGTGCACGGGCGGGAAGCCAGCGCGGTTGATCACGTCGGCCACATTGCCGCGCAGGTAGGGGTACACGATCTGGGGGCAGGCGATGCCCATGATGGGGCCCATCTGGTCTTCGGGCACGTTGCGGATTTCGAAGATGCCGGCTTGCTTGGCTTCGACCAGGAACACGGTCTTGTCCTTGATCTTGGTCTGCACGGTGGCGGTCACAGCCACTTCAAAGATGCCTTCGGCCACCGGGGTGGCTTCCACGCCCAGCTGGATGTCCACGCTGGGTTGCTCTTGTTCGAGCAGGATGGCGGGGGAGTTGGGCTGCTCCAGCGACATGTCCTTGAGGTAGACGCGCTGAATCTGGAACACGGGGTTTTCTTGGTCGGCCATGGTGAAGTCTCTTTGCTCTTACGAAATTGCTAGCAAAACAAAACCCGCCGGGGAGCAGCTCCCGCAGCGGGCACATGGGGCTGCATTATGCAGCGCCCGCAGAGGCGGTCAGGCGCCGAGCAGGGGCATCAGCTCGCCACGGCTGTCCAGTGCCACCAGGTCATCGTGGCCGCCCACGTGGGTGTCGCCGATGTAGATCTGCGGCACCGTGCGGCGGCCGGTGATTTCCATCATGTGGCTGCGCGCGGCGGGGTCGGTGTCGATGCGGATCTCCTCGATCTGCTCCACGCCCTTGGACTTGAGGATCTGCTTGGCCCGGATGCAATAGGGGCAGACGGCGGTGGTGTACATCTTCACGGGTTGCATGGCGAACCTTCCTCTTTCTTCCTGTGGGACTGAAAAACCAGTCGCAAGACTAGCGCTGACCGAATAACTGGGGGCGGATCAGGCTTTTTCCACAGGCAGGCTGGCGTCTCGCCAGGCCTTCATGCCACCGGCGAGTGCCTGGGCTTTGTCGTAGCCCAGTTTTTTGGCAATGGCGACGGCGCGGTTGGCGCGTGCGCCGCTGGCGCACACCAGCACCACGGGCAGGGCCTTGTTCTTGACCACGGCGGGCAGGCGCTCTTCGAGCTGGGACACGGGTACGTTCTTGGCGCCAGTCACGTGGCCGGTGGCGAATTCCTCGGCTTCGCACACGTCGATGACCACCGCTTTTTCGCGGTTGATGAGCTGCACGGCGCGTGCTGGCGTCAGCGAACCGCCACTGGCGTTCTTGAGGACCGGCCACAGCAACATGCTGCCCGAAGCCAGTGCAACGAGGAACAGATACCAGTTATCAATAATGAATTTCACGAAGCTTCCTTGGGTTGGCGAACAGCGTAATTCTAGAATGCTGGGTTTTGGCCCGCATTTTTTTGACCTGCCTTTCCTGGGGAAACCATGTACAAGCTCGTTCTGATCCGCCACGGCGAATCCACCTGGAACCTTGAAAACCGCTTTACCGGCTGGACCGATGTGGACCTCACGCCCACTGGCGTTTCACAGGCCATGTCGGCCGGCAAGCTGCTCAAGGCCGAGGGCTACGAGTTCGATCTGGCGTTCACCAGCGTGCTCAAGCGCGCCATCCACACCCTCTGGTACACGCTGGACGAAATGGACTGCACCTGGCTGCCAGTGGTCAAGGACTGGCGCCTGAACGAGCGCCACTACGGCGCCCTGCAGGGCCTGAACAAGGCTGACATGGCCAAGCAATACGGCGACGAGCAGGTGCTGGTCTGGCGCCGCAGCTATGACACGCCGCCGCCCGCACTGGAAGCCACCGACCCCCGCAGCGAGCGCGGCGACCGCCGCTACGCCGGTGTGGCTGCCGAGAACGTGCCCTTGACCGAGTGCCTGAAAGACACCGTGGCCCGCGTGCTGCCGTTCTGGAACGAGGCCATGGCGCCCGCCATTCGCTCGGGCAAGCGGGTGGTGGTGGCTGCGCATGGCAACTCCATCCGCGCGCTGGTGAAGTACCTGGACAACATCTCCGAGACCGACATCGTGGGTCTGAACATTCCCAACGGGATTCCACTGGTATACGAGCTCGACGCCGACCTCAAGCCCATCCGTCACTACTATCTGGGCGATGCCGAAGCGGCGGCCAAGGCCGCAGCCGCCGTGGCATCGCAGGGCAAAGCGTAAATCGCAGGTAAAGAGCGGGGAAAACCCCGCTTATCCCCGCCAAAGTGAGCATCCATGCGGAACTGCGGCGGGTTTGGCCCTTCCAAGGTGTATATTGGTTTCGAAGCGGTAAAAGGTGTTGTATGGGCCACAAACTCAAGATTGCAGGATGGGTATCGGTAGGCGTGGTGGCGGGTGCGCTCACCACGGTGTCACTGCAAACGGTGGCGCGTGGCGCCATGACGCCGTTGCCGCTCGAAGAAATCCAGCAGCTGTCCGCCGTGTTCGGCCTGGTCAAGACCGATTACGTCGAGCCGGTCGATGACAAGAAGCTCATCACCGACGCCATCTCGGGCATGGTGTCCAGCCTGGATCCGCACTCGCAGTACTTCGACAAGAAGTCCTTCAAGGAATTCCGCGAAGGCACCTCGGGCCGCTTCGTGGGCGTGGGCATCGAGATCACGCAGGAAGACGGCCTGATCAAGATCGTGTCACCCATCGAAGGCTCGCCTGCCTTCCGCGCCGGCCTCAAGACCAACGACCTGATCACCAAAATTGACGAAACCGCCGTCAAGGGCCTGGCGCTGAATGACGCCGTCAAGCGCATGCGCGGCGAGCCCAGCACCAAGGTCACCCTCACCATCTTCCGCAAGGACGAGAACCGCACGTTCCCCGTCACCATCACGCGCGAAGAGATCAAGACCCAGTCCGTCAAGGGCAAGGTGATCGAGCCCGGTTACGCCTGGATCCGCCTGTCGCAATTCCAGGAGCGCACGGTGGATGACTTTGTGCGCAAGGTGGAAGAGGTCTACAAGCAGGAGCCCAACCTCAAGGGCCTGGTGCTGGACCTGCGCAACGACCCCGGCGGCCTGCTGGATGCAGCCGTGGCAATTTCTGCGGCTTTCCTGCCCGAGAACGTGACGGTGGTCACCACCAATGGCCAGCTGGCCGACAGCAAGGCCACCTACAAGGCTGCCCCCGACTACTACCAGCGCCGCGGCGGCGGTGATCCGCTCAAACGCCTTCCCGCGTCCCTCAAGGCGGTGCCGCTGGTGGTGCTGGTCAACGAAGGCTCTGCCTCCGCCAGCGAGATCGTGGCTGGCGCGCTGCAGGACCACAAGCGCGCCACCATCATGGGCAGCCAGACCTTCGGCAAGGGCTCGGTGCAGACCGTGCGTCCGCTGGGGCCTGACACGGGCATCAAGCTGACCACCGCCCGCTATTACACGCCGAGTGGCAAGTCGATCCAGGCCAAGGGTATCGTGCCCGACGTGATGATTGACGAGTCGGAAGAGGGCAACATCTTTGCCGCCTTGCGCATGCGCGAGGCAGATCTGGACAAGCACTTGAACAGCGGCCAGGGTGAAGAGAAGAAGGACGAAGCCCGTGAAAAGGCCCGTGAGGAAGCCCGCAAGCGCATGGAAGAAGAAGCCAAGAAGCCTGCGGCCGACCGCAAGGTGCCCGAATTCGGTTCGGACAAGGACTTCCAGCTGGTGCAGGCCCTCAATCAGCTCAAGGGTCGCCCTGTGCTGGTCAGCAAGACGCTGACAGAGCGCAAGGAAGAAAAGAAAGAGAATTGAGCTTTTCGCGCTCTGACCCCGGGCTGGATTTCGCGAGGAATCCAGCCTTTTTCATGTCCGCCTGTTTCACCGTTGATTTTTTGGCCGCTGCAGGCCCGCCTTCCCATGACCGATGACCAGCTCCTGCGCTATTCCCGCCACATCCTGCTCGACGAGGTGGGCATCGAGGGGCAGGAGCGGGTGTTGGAAGCCCATGCTCTCATCATCGGCGCTGGCGGGTTGGGATCGCCCGCTGCGCTGTACTTGGCGTCCGCCGGTGTGGGCCACATCACACTCGTCGATGACGATGTGGTGGACCTGACCAACCTGCAGCGCCAGATTGCGCACACCACCGCGCGCGTGGGCAGTCCCAAGGTCCAGTCGGCGGCGCAGGCCATGGCCGACATCAACCCCGAGGTGCAGGTCACCGCACTGCAGGCCCGGGTGGATGCGGCGGCTCTCGACAGTCTGGTGCGCGATGCCACAGTGGTACTCGACTGCAGCGACAACTATGCGACCCGCCAGGCGGTCAATGCCGCGTGTGTGCGTCACAACAAACCCTTGGTGGCGGGGGCTGTGATCCAGTTCGATGGGCAGATCACGGTGGTGGACCCGCGCGATGCGCAGTCGCCTTGTTATGCCTGCATCTTCCCGCCGGATGCGGAGTTTGAAGAAGTCCGCTGCTCCACGATGGGTGTATTTGCTCCGCTGGTGGGTGTGGTGGGTGCGATGCAGGCAGCCGAGGCGCTCAAGCTCATAGCGGGCGTAGGTCAGTCGCTGGCGGGGCGGCTGCTGATGCTCGATGGCCGGGCCATGGAGTGGAGCACCATGCGCGTTCAGCGCCATACCCATTGCAAGGTGTGTGTTGTGCGGTAGGATTTTTCCTACATGGCCAGCGTGTTGTGGCTGGCAGAATCCGGCGCATGGAAGCCTTAAATTCAAGGCTAGGACAGCGTGACCCGCACTGTCCGTACACATGGACCCGCCCGTGAAACTGCGCACCTACATTGTTGAAGACAACGCGACCATCCGCGAGAACCTGATCGGAACTCTGGAGGAGTTGGCGTCTGTAGAAGCGGTGGGCGTGGCAGAAACTGAAGACGACGGTACGAACTGGTTGTCGTCGCACCCTGAGGAATGGGACTTGGCCATCGTGGATCTGTTCTTGCGCCAGGGCAGCGGATTGGGTGTGCTGGCTGCCTGCCGCACGCGGCGGCCCGGCCAAAAAATGGTGGTGCTCAGCAATTACGCCACGCCGGATGTGCGCATGCGCTGTGCGCAGCTGGGTGTGGATGCAGTGTTTGACAAATCCAACGAGATCGACGCGTTGGTGGACTACTGCGTACAGCACAGCAGCCCGGCCCACGGGCTGGACGCCGGTAGCGGCGGCGGTGTGTCAGCCGCCTCATCGGGCGCATCCCAGTGACACAACCCGCCGCCGCGTGCGTGGGTGCATGCGGCAGTCGGGGTGCTTCTTTTTCCTTCTTTTTCAGCGCAAAAGCAAGACTTGCCTACGCCCGGCAGCGCCGGGCTCTGGCCAGATCCTGGATGTCAGTCGATCAGGCGATTTTTGAGTGCGTAGTAGGTCAGGTCGCTGTTGGACGAGAGGCTCATCTTTTCCATCAGGCGTGTGCGATAGGTACTCACCGTTTTCACGCTCAGCGACAACGACTTGGCGATATCGCCCGCCGTCTCTCCCTTGGCCAGCTTCAGGAACACCTGGAACTCTCGCTCAGACAGCTGCTCATGCGGTGGCGCATCGTCCTTGCGGTTGAGTTGCTGTGCGAGCAGTTCGGCCACGGCAGGCGTCAGGTAGCGGCGGCCCAGAGCAATGGTGCGAATGGCCTCCACGATCTCCGACGGTTCGCACTCCTTGTTCAGGTAACCACTGGCACCCTGGCGGATCAGGTTGATCGCGTAGTGTTCTTCAGGGTAGCCACTCAGGATCAGGATGCCCATGTCGGGCGCCTTGGCGCGCAGCATGGCCAGCGCGTCCAGCCCGCTTTGGCCAGGCATCGACAGGTCCATCAGCAGCACATCGATTTCCTTGTTGCGCACCAGGTCGATGGCCTCGCGGCCGTTGGCGGCCTCGCCTTCCACCCGCAAGTCCACGTGCTCGGACAAGAACTGCCGCAGCCCGGAACGAACAATCGCGTGGTCATCCACAATGCCAATCTTGATCATTGATGCTTCTTTCGAGGCGGCAGCAAAGGTGCTGCCGGTGTGTATTGAAGTCCAGGCGCTCGGCATGTCGTTGCATGGCTGGTGCACCTGGCAGGTAACGGGTCATTATCCAGAATAAGCGTATGAATCTCCAAGAAAACACCCGGCGTTGGTTACCAAAAGTCCGACAGATGGCCTTGAGCCTGCCCATGGCGCTGTTGGCGGCCATGGTGCTGGTGGGCATCAATGAAACGGGTCACATGCGTTCGCAGGACGCGGTGGAGCAACTGGCCCAGGGGCTGACCACAAGGTCTGATGTGAACAAGTTGCTCCAGAGCATGCTGGATGCAGAGACCGGTCAACGCGGTTATCTGCTCACGGGTAATGAAACCTACCTGGAGCCCTACGACAAGGCTGTAGCCACGGTGCAGACCAATCTTGACAGCCTGCGCACCCAGTTCATGGCCTCGCCAGAAGACATGCAGGAGTTTGCACTGTTGTCGCGGCAGATATCGCGCAAGCTGGCTGAGATGGAGCTGAGCCTGCGCCTGCGCCGCCAGGGCAACGAAGATGCGTGGAAGTTCATTCTGAACACGGATGTGGGCAAGGAGCACATGGAGGCGATCCGGCAACATGCGCAAGAGCTCATCGCCCGCAGCGATCGGCGCCTGCAGCAAGGCCGCGAGCAGATCGAGCAGTCGCTGATGCTGTCGCGCATCGGCATTGCCACGGTCACTGCCATTGGCCTGCTGGCGTTCTACATGTACCTGCGCCAGACGCAGGCGGTTCAGACCGTCAACCTGCGCGAGCAAGAGGTGCTGGAGCGTGAGCGCGACCGCCTGGAAGGACTGGTGCGCGACCGCACGGCCACGCTGTCCGAATTGGCCAACCACTTGCAGGAGGTGCGCGAAGAAGAACGGGGCCATCTGGCGCGGGAACTGCACGACGAGCTGGGCGCGCTGCTGACGGCTGCCAAGCTGGATGTGGCGCGCCTCAAATCCAAGATCGATGCCACTGCGCCCGACATTGCCGAGCGCCTCAAGCACCTCACCGAAACGCTCAACAGCGGCATTGCGCTCAAGCGTCGCATCATCGAAGACCTGCGACCGTCGTCGCTGTCGAACCTGGGGCTCACCGCCGCGCTGGAGATCCTGACACGTGAATACGCCGAGCGCGCAGGCATTGAGGTTGAGACCAGTCTGGAGGCCGTTCCACTGCCCGACGCAGCGCAGCTCACGGTGTATCGCATGGTGCAAGAGGCGCTGACCAACATCGGCAAGTACGCCAAGGCCAGCAAGGTGCTGGTGTCGGTGCACGGCTACCCCACGCATGTGGCGGTGCAGGTGCGCGACGATGGTGTGGGTTTCGACCCTGGCACCGTGCGCCCCACCTCGCACGGCTTGGCTGGCATGCGCCACCGGGTCGAGGCAGCGGGCGGGCGTCTCACGCTCACTTCGCGGCCTGGCAATGGCACCCTGTTGTCGGCCGTGCTGCCGCTGCCGCGCACCTCGTCAGAGCCGCGCCGCAACGCCGCTGCACACGATGCCTGAGGCATACGCCGCCCTCTTCCTGCATCTCCCTCATTCCCTGCATTGCGTGGCGCAGCGCATGCAGGCCCACGTGCGACATCTGCGGGCTGTGGGCTGTGGGCACGCCATGCTGCCCGAAGCCATCGTCCCGTTGTGGCGTGCCTGCGCTGCAGCCGCTTGTGCGCGCTACCGTGCGCCCAGTCCGACCGGTCCGGCCAGTGCGCGCCGTCCTACATGACGCCCACTGCGCCGCCGACATGGGCGCGCGCCGCGCACCGGCATCCAGGGCACAGGGAGATACCTACAGTTGGTTCCAGGCGTTGAGGTTTTGGCGCCACCCGATCTGCCGGCAAGCCGGCCACCCATAAGGAGATGGAAATGTTGCACTACGCAGTTGTTTTTCTGGTGATCGCGCTGATTGCAGCCCTCTTCGGTTTTGGCGGTATTGCTGCCGGTGCCGTGGGCATTGCGAAGATTCTGTTCTTTGTGTTCGTGATCATGGCTGTGGTCACCTTCGTGCTGGGGCTCCTGAAAAAGGGGTGAGTCAGGCCGCAACGCCTGGACTGCTGCCCTTCACCCCCCTCCCGCATCCCCTGTACCCCATACCCCAAGGAGTTTCCCCATGAGCCTTCAGACCGCTACCGATAAAGTGACCCACGGTGTTCGCAACCTGGCCGATGACGTGCTGCAAAGCGCGCAGGACGCAGTGCAGACCACCCGGGCTGCCGCCGACCAGTCGCTGGACAAGGCCGAAGAAAGCGTGCGCGCCCTGCGCCGCCAGACCGACCCGGCGATTGATGACCTGGCAGCCCGTGCACAGGACCTGGCTGCTCGCAGCATTGACTACTGCGCCGAGACCAGCGCGCGTGCACGCCGTCAGATCCAGCAGGCAGCCGAAGTCACCGGCAAGTATGTGGCCGAGCAGCCCGGCAAGTCGCTGGTCATCGCCGCCGCATCGGGGGCTTTGCTGGCCACCGTGGCGATGTGGATGTCCCGCCGGCGCAATGCATACTGAGGGCTAGCACACCGGTGTTTGCACGCCGGTGCCTTGCCCGCAGCGCTTGGCTATGCGCCAGCGCTGTCCTTTTTCCCACAGTCCGCCGGTCGCGGAGGGTGCAACAGACCGGTGGACTGAACATGTCCCAGCACCCGCGTTCCCAACCATTCTTGAACAAGGAAAACACCATGAAATACGCACGTGCCCTCGCTTTTGCCGCAGTTGCCGGTATCACCATCGTCACAGCCACCGGTTGCTCGGTAGCCCGCGAACAGCAAACAGTTGGCTCCTATGTGGATGACGCCGGCATCACCACCGCCGTGAAGGCCAAGATGGCCGAAGACAAGAACGTGTCTGCCACCTCCATCAGCGTGGAAACGCTCAATGGCACGGTGCAGCTGTCGGGCTTTGCCAAGTCGCAGGCTGAAAAGAACCAGGCCGAAAACATTGCGCGCAACACCAAGCATGTGCGCGAAGTGCGCAACAGCATCGTTGTGCGGCCCTGACCGGTAGGGCTGACGCCCTGCACCCGGGGCCCCACGCCCCTGGCGCAGTGGCTTCGATCCTGAAGCAGGCTCCGGGCATGTCCCGGGGCCTGCTTTTTTCATGGACCCATCCTGGCGCTGCAAAAGGGGGGCCGTGCGTTGTTCCTCCTCACTGCTCCGGTCCACGGGGTATAAGCTCCACACCATGCGGGTATTCAATTGCGACCATTGCGGTCATCTGGTGTTTTTCGATAGCGTGCAGTGCCTGCATTGCGGCAGTGCGCTGGCCTTCTTGCCCGATGTGCTGACCATGGCTGCCCTGGCCCCTGCACCGCAGGACGGTGCCGGCCTGTGGCGCCGCCAAGGGGGGCAGGGCAGTGCCCACTACAGCGGGCGCCTGTACCGCATGTGCCGCAACCACACGGACCACCAAGCCTGCAACTTCGCGATACCCGCCAACGACTTTGCGGAGCTGTGTGTGTCGTGCCGCCAGACCCGGGTGATGCCCGACCTGTCTGAGCCCGCCAACATGGGGCGCTGGATGCAGATCGAAGCGGCCAAGCGGCGGCTGTTCTACAGCCTGGCCCGCCTGGGCCTGGAGCCGGCGCCCGGGCGTACCGGTCCAGTGTTCGAGTTTTTGGCCGAGGTGCCGGGCGGACCGCCCGTGCTGACGGGCCACCACAGTGGGACCATTACGCTCAACGTGGCCGAGGCGGACGACGACGAACGCGCGCGCCGCCGCATCGCGCTGGGTGAGCCCTACCGCACTCTGATCGGTCACCTGCGCCATGAGTCCGGCCACTTCTATTGGGACCAGCTGGTGCGCGACGGCGGCCGGCTGGACGACTTCAGACAGATGTTTGGTGACGAGCGCCAGGACTACGCAGCGGCGCTGGAGGCGCACTACGCCAAGGGCAACGAAGGCAGTGACTGGGCCAACCACCATGTGAGTGCCTATGCCGCCGCCCACCCCTGGGAAGACTGGGCTGAAACCTGGGCCCACTACCTGCACATGATCGACCTGCTGGAAACCTCGGCCAGCTATGCCACCGAGGTCACCATTCCCGGTATCTATGGCGCGCAGCGCAGCAGCGCCATCGATCCCTTTGCCAGCCCGGCGCCCGACTTTCAGTCCATGGTGCAACACCTGGTGCCGCTGACGCTGCTGCTCAACAGCCTTACGCGCAGCCTGGGTCAACCTGATGCCTACCCGTTCGCGCTGGCGGGTGAGGTGCTGGCCAAGCTGCGCTTTGTGCACGACATGGTGCGTGCAGCGGCCGCGCGTCCTGCCCCTGTGGCCACCATGGCACCCATGCCGCCACCCTCGCCGGCTGCAAATCAAGGTATCAAAAAGAATAGCAAAACAGCCAATAAAGACCGGCGCTAGAGAGCGATTCGGCCGAAATATTGACGGTGGCTGCCAGCCGGGCATGAAAACGGCCTGGAACTTGCTTGAGGGCTTGCAGGAGATTGGCTCTCATGCAGAAGTTCGACGAGATGGTTACCCGGCTGCCCCTGGCCGGCCTGGGCGGTGCGGCAGGCTGGGCGGGCAGTGATGTACGGCCCCACTATGCGCGGTTTGCCCAGTGGCTGGCGCGCCAGAGTGCCGCATCCATGCAGGCGCGGCGCGCCGAGGCCGAGGTCATCTTCCGGCGCGTGGGCATCACCTTCGCCGTCTACGGCGCCCAGGACGAGGACGGCGCGGGCACAGAGCGGCTCATCCCCTTCGACCTGATTCCCCGCATCATTCCACAGCAGGAATGGGCGCACATGCAGCGGGGCCTGGTGCAGCGGGTCACGGCGCTCAATCGCTTCATCCACGACGTGTACCACGGCCAGGACATCCTGGGCGCAGGCATCGTGCCTGCCGAGCAGATCCTGCGCAACGCCCAGTTCCGGCCGGAGATGGTCGGCGTTCATGTGCCGCTCGATATCTACTCCCACATCAGCGGCATCGACATCGTGCGGGCACCGGATGCGTCAGGCGAGGGCGTGTATTACGTGCTGGAAGACAACCTGCGCGTGCCCAGCGGCGTCAGCTACATGCTCGAAGACCGCAAGATGATGATGCGGCTGTTCCCCGAACTGTTCGCTCAGCACCAGGTGGCACCGGTGGCGCATTACCCGGACTTGCTGCTGGACACCCTGCGCGCCAGCGCCCCGGCCGGCGCGGCCGACCCGACCGTGGTGGTGCTGACCCCCGGCATGTACAACAGCGCCTATTTCGAGCACGCCTTCCTCGCGCAGCAGATGGGCGTGGAGCTGGTCGAGGGGCAGGACCTCGTGGTCAAGGACCAGTTTGTGTACATGCGTACCACGCGCGGGCTGCAGCGGGTGGACGTGATTTACCGCAGGGTGGATGACGACTTCCTCGATCCCGATGTCTTCCGCCCCACCTCCACCCTGGGTTGTGCGGGGCTCATGTCCGCCTACCGGGCCGGCAATGTCGCCATCTGCAACGCCGTGGGCACAGGCGTGGCGGACGACAAGTCCGTCTACCCCTATGTGCCGGAGATGATCCGCTTTTACCTGGGCGAGGAGCCCATCCTGAAGAACGTGCCCACCTGGATGTGCCGCAAGCAGGACGACCTGCAGCACGTGCTAGCCAACCTCAAGGACCTGGTGGTGAAGGAGGTGCATGGCGCGGGTGGCTACGGCATGCTGATTGGCCCCGCGGCCACCCGGGCCGAGATCGAGGCCTTCCGCGCCGCAGTCATCGCCAAGCCCGACGGCTACATCGCCCAGCCCACGCTGAGCCTCTCCAGCTGCCCCACCTATGTGGACAGCGGCATTGCGCCCCGCCACATCGACCTGCGGCCCTTTGTGCTCAGCGGCCAGAAGGTGCAGATGGTGGCGGGCGGCCTCACGCGCGTGGCGCTCAAGGAGGGGTCGCTGGTGGTCAATTCGTCGCAGGGCGGGGGCACCAAGGACACCTGGGTGCTGGGCGATCAGCCCGCTGCAGCACACATACCGTCACCACCAATGCAAACACAACGCCAGGGGAGGGAATGACCATGCTGAGCCGTACCGCCGATCATTTGTTCTGGATGGCCCGTTACACCGAACGGGCAGAAAAGCCCTGCGCAGCGGGGCTTTCGAAAAAATACCGCAAGCGTGTGCAACACGCTCGGGGTTCTCTGCCCTCGTCCAAGAAGGAGATCACATGCTGAGCCGCACCGCCGATCATTTGTTCTGGATGGCCCGGTACACCGAAAGGGCAGAAAAGCCCTGCGCAGCGGGGCTTTCGAAAAAATACCGCAAGCGTGTGCAACACGCTCGGGGTTCTATGCCCTCGTCCAAGAAGGAGATCACATGCTGAGCCGCACCGCCGATCATTTGTTCTGGATGGCCCGGTACACCGAAAGGGCAGAGAACACCGCACGCATGCTCGACGTCAACTACCAGAGTGCGTTGCTACCCCAATCGACCGAGGTGGCCACCCTGGGCTGGCAGGGCTTGCTGTCCATCAGCGAGCTGCTGCCCGCCTACACCGCCCAGCATGGCGAGGTGACGCCCGCCAAGGTGCTCGACTTCATGGTCAAGGACCCGTCCAACCCGTCGTCCATCGTGGCCTGCCTGCAGGCTGCGCGCGAGAACGCGCGGGCCGTGCGCGGTGCGCTCAACACCGAGGCCTGGGAGATCCAGAACCAGACCTGGCTCGAAGTGAACCGCCTGATCGCCAGCGGTGCACTGGAGCAGGACCCGGCGCGATTCTTCGAATGGGTGAAGTTCCGCTCGCACCTCTCGCGAGGGGTGACGGTGGGCACCATGCTGCAGGACGAGGCGCTGCATTTCATGCGCCTGGGCACCTTTCTGGAGCGGGCCGACAACACGGCGCGGCTGCTGGATGTGAAGTTTCACGCGGTGCAGAGCGACTTCATGGGCGCGGCCACAGCACAGGACCAAGACTACGACTTCTACCACTGGAGCGCCATCCTGCTCAGCGTGTCGGGCTTCGAGACCTACCGCAAGGTGTACCGCGACGTGATCACGCCCGAACGTGTGGCCGAGCTGCTGATCCTGCGGGCCGACATGCCCCGCTCACTGCACGCTTGCATGAAAGAGGTGCTGGGCAACCTCGACATGCTGGGCAGCGGCCAGTCGGCCGAGACCCAGCGGCACGCGGGGCGGCTGCTGGCGCACCTCAAGTTTGCACGCATCGATGAAATCCTGACCCATGGACTGCATGCCTACCTCACCCAGTTCCTGGAGCGGGTGAACGACCTGGGCGCGCGGATCAGCCGGGACTTTCTGGTGCCTGCGGCGGTGTGAGGGGTGTATCTGGCGCGTCTGGCGCAGCGGCCATAGCGGCCGTAGCGGCGGGCACCGGCTCCACCGTCACGCCCACCTGCAGCACATGGTGGTCGCCGCCATGGATCACGCCGCGCAGCGGCGACACATCCGAAAAATCGCGGCCGATGGCCAGGGTCACATAGTCCTCGCCCGCCGCGCGGTCGTTGGTGGGGTCCAGGTCAAACCAGGTGTTGTCGTCTGATGCGCCATCACTTTCGTCGGCTGCCGGTGACCACACCGACACCCAGGCGTGCGAGGCATCGGCCCCCACCAGCCGGGGTTGCCCGGGCGGGGGCTCGGTCAGCAGGTAGCCGCTCACATACCGCGCCGCCAGGCCCAGGCTGCGCAGGCAGCCAATCATCACGTGGGCAAAGTCCTGGCACACGCCCCGGCGCAGCCGCAGCGATTCGAGCGCGGGCGTACCCGCATCGGTGGCGTTGGCGGTGTAGGCAAAGTCGGCATGGATGCGCGACATCAGGTGTCTGGCGGCCTGCATCAGCGGGCGGCCGGGTGCAAAGCTCTCGGCGGCATAGGCCACAAAGTCGGCGTGCCGGGGGATATAGGGCGAGGCAAAGCTGAACTCGGTGGCCGCGTGGTAGGGCTGGCCGCGCCGGTAGCTCAGGCGCTCGCGCACGGCATCCCAGGGCTCGCCGGGCGGCGCGGCGGGCACGGGCAGGGTCTCCAGCAGGCTTTCGGCGCGCACCCGCAGTTGCTCGTGGGTGAAGGGCAGGCTGAAGAACGTGCGGGTGTTGCCAAACACGTCCTGCACCATGTTGCACTGGGTTGGGGCGGGGTCCACCTGCAGGCTGTGGGTCAGCACGCGCTGCACCATGCCGGTGCGCGGGCGCAGATGGGCCATGTGCTGGGCGTTCTGCACCGTGGGGGTGTAGTGGTACACCGTTTCGTGGATGACGCGCAGTTTCATAAAAATCCAGGCTTTGAAATCAGACGCAGGCTACGAAACCGGCGCGCCCGAGGCGAGGGCGGCCGAGCAAGGGCCGCCCCGCAGCAAAGGCTGCGTCCCCCTGCCCGCATCGCATCGCGATGCGAGAGCGGGGGGAAGGCGCGCAGCGCCTCAGGGGGGTGTCCCATATCAAGCTCCTACGCTGTGCCGAAGTGCATCCGCCGAATGCGTGAAGTAGCGCGTGGCCAGCACATCCGACAAGCCCATCACGCCCCGCACACACCGGCCCAGATAATCCTCCAGCGCGGCATGGCGGCCCTCGGCATCTAGCGCGCACAGGGCTGCCAGCGACAGTTCGGACGCCTCTGGGATGCCCGTGGCGGCGGATTCGCCGGGCGTGCCCGCAGCCGCTTCGATCTTGGCGATGCGCCCGCGCAGCGTCTGCGCCACCCAGGCCAGCGAGCGGGGATTGTCGCGGTCGATCACCAGCAAGTCCAGCAGGGCGGGCATATCGCGCCGCTGCTGGTACTGCGCGTGGAAGGTGATGGTGCTGTCAAACAGCGCCACCATGGCCTCAAAGCCGCCTTCATCGTGCACGGCGCCGGTCTGCAGGCCACTTTCCAGTGCCGAGGCCAGAAAGCCCAGGCGCTCCAGATGGCGGCCAATGGAGAGCAGGCGCCAGCCGTCGTCGCGGGTCATGCGGTCGGTCTGCTGGCCGGTCATGGCGGCGGTGTGGCCGCTCAGCACTTCCAGCTGGCGCAGCGCATCCAGCGGCGAATAGTCGCCGTCGTCTTCGGCCCCAGTGCGGGGCGCAAAAAACTCCGCCTCGGCCCGCACGATGAGGTTCCAGTGCTCTTGCGACAGGCGGTCGCGCACGGCCGATGCGGCGCCCAGAATGCCGCGCAGGTTGAAGCCCACGCTGGTCACCTGAGCGGGCTGCGTCAGCCCGGCGATCAGCGAGCGCTCGAACACGCGCCGTGCCTGCCCCGCCGCCGGCACCGTGGGCAGCACCAGCCCCTGGCTCACGCCCATGGCGCTCAGCCAAGCCAGCAGCGGTTGCGAGGTCTGGTCCTCGCCGTTCAGGCACTGCAGCGTGATGCGCGCCAGGCGCGTGACGTTCTCGGTGCGCTCGGTGTAGCGGCCCAGCCAGAACAGGTTTTCGGCCGCGCGGCTGGTCACCTGGCGGCTGCGGTGCACCACGGCGGGCGCGGCCTGGTTGTGGGCCAGCAGCGTGGTGGTGTCCACGGGGCCATCGGTCTGCACCCATACATCGGCGCTGCTGCCGCCGCGCTGCATCGATGTAATGCCGCTGTCGCCCTGGGCCAGGCGGGCCAGCCCGCCCGGCAGCACGCGCCACGAGCCGGGGCCGTCGCACACCGCAAACACGCGCAGCATCACCGAGCGGGGGGCGATGGGGCCACCGTCCTGGCCCACACCCTCTGCGGCGTCACTGCGCCAGGTGGGCATTTGCGACAGCGGCAGGTGGGCCTGCACGGTGTATTCGTCGCCCTGGGCTTCGATGCGTGCGGACCACTGCGCCAGGTCTTGCGCCGACAGCGCACCGCCCAGCACGGGCACGCGCTGCGCCATGGGCCAGGTGGGGCGGATCACGCTGTGCGCGAGCTGCGGCAGCACCGCCTGCATGGCCGAGCGCTCGCCACACCACCAGGTGGGCAGCGACGGCAGGGCCAGCTCTTCGCCCAGCAGGTGGCGCGACAGCGCGGGCATGAAGCCCAGCAGCGCCGACGATTCGAGGAACGCCGAGCCCGGCGCATTGGCCACCAGCACATTGCCCGCGCGGATGGCCTGCAGCAGGCCTGGCACGCCCAGGCGCGAGTCGCTGCGCAGCTCCAGTGGGTCCAGAAACTCGTCGTCCAGGCGCTTCAAGATGCCGTGCACCGGCTGCAGGCCGTGCAGCGTCTTGAGGTACAGGCGCGCGTCGCGCACCGTGAGGTCGTTGCCCTCCACCAGCGTCAGACCCAGGTAGCGCGCCAGGTACGCGTGCTCAAAATAGGTCTCGTTGTACGGGCCGGGCGTGAGCAGCACGATGCGCGCATCCGCCCCCGCCGGGCTCATCTGCCGCAGCCCGTCGAGCAGTGCGCGGTAGGTGGCGGCCAGGCGCTGCACATGCATCTGGCTGAACGCCTCGGGGAACAGGCGCGAGATGAGCAGCCGGTTCTCCAGCAAGTATCCCAGGCCTGAGGGTGCCTGCGTGCGCTGCGTCACCACCCACCAGTCGCCCTGCGCGTCGCGCGCCATGTCGAACGCCGCGATGTGCAAATGGGTGCCGCCCACGGGCTGCACGCCATGCATGGCGCGCAGGTAGCCCGGGTGGCCCTGCACCAGCGCGCTGGGCAGCAGGCCACTGCGCAGCAGCTCCTGCGGGCCATAGACGTCGGCCATCACGCGGTCGAGCAGGCGGGCGCGCTGCAACACGCCGCGCTCGATGTGTGCCCAGTCACCCTGCGAAAGGATCAGCGGAAACAGGTCCACCGACCAGGGCCGCTGCGGGCCGTCGGCGTCGGCATAGACGTTGTAGGTGATGCCGTTGTCGCGCACCTGGCGCTGCAGGCTCTGCATGCGCCGGTCCAGGTCCTGGAAGCCCTCGGGCCCCAATTGATCAAAGAATTGGGCCCAGGCGCTAGTGATATCTGGCTTGTTTGCTATTGATTTGGAAGTGACTGATGCAGTGGCAGCACCGGGGGCGTCCGCCACGCTGGCACCCCGCAGCTCGTCAAAATGCCCGGCCGCCGCAGCAGGCGCCAGTGCAGCCGCCAACTGGGCTGCGCTGTCAGAAGGGTCGGGGGTGGGGAGGCTGTCGTTGAGGTGGTTCACTGTGCTCGATTTTCGGGCATTTGGTCGACAACACTCTGCGGGTAACCCACAGCCTTCAAAACCGGCGCGATCCCTACCAGGGACGCCAAGCAAGGGCCGCCCCGCAGCAAGGGCGTCGTCCCCCTTGGGGGGAATGCGCCGCAGGCGACTCAGGGGGGCTTCTCTACCTCCGCATCTTGCGCCGCAGATCCAGCGTGAATGGAAACTCCCGGCTGCCCGGCAGTTCAATGGTCGCAGGCGGTACCGCCAGCCGTCCCGGCGTGTGCCCCATGCGCGAGAAGCGCGCCAGGCGGCGGCTTTCGGCCTCATACGCGTTGACCGGGAAGGTGTCGTAGTTGCGCCCGCCCGGGTGGGCCACGTGGTACTGGCAGCCACCGAGCGAGCGGTTCATCCAGGTGTCCACGATGTCGAACGTGAGCGGTGCATGCGCGCCAATGGTGGGGTGCAGGGCAGAGGGCGGGTTCCAGGCCTTGTAGCGCACGCCCGCCACAAACTCGCCGGTGGTGCCGGTGCTTTGCAGCGGCAGCGGCTGACCGTTGACGGTGACCACATGGCGGCTTTCGTTCATGCCGGTCACGCGCACCTCGATGCGCTCCAGCGACGAGTCCACATAGCGCACGGTGCCCCCGGCGGAGCCTTCCTCGCCCATCACATGCCAGGGCTCCAGCGCGTTGCGCAGGGTCAGCTCCACGCCCATCGATTTCACCGTGCCGACCATGGGGAAGCGGAACTCGAACTGCGGTGCAAACCAGGCCGCGTCAAACGCGTAGCCTGCGGCGTTCATCTCGGCCACCACGTCGTGCATGTCCTGCTGGATGAACGTGGGCAGCATCCAGCGGTCGTGCAGCTCGGTGCCCCAGCGGGCGGCGGGCGCGCGGTAGGGCGTCTTCCAGAAGCGGGCGATCAGGGCGCGCAGCAGCAGCTGCTGCACCACGCTCATGTGGGCGTGGGGCGGCATCTCGAACGCGCGCAGCTCCAGCAGGCCTAGGCGGCCGGTGCTGCTGTCGGGCGAGAACATCTTGTCGATGCTGAATTCGCTGCGGTGCGTGTTGCCCGTCACGTCCACCAGGATGTTGCGCAGCGTGCGGTCCACCAGCCACGGCGGCATGTCCTGGCCATAGGTTGTGCGGTTGGTTTCGATCTCGCGCAGTGCGATCTCCAGCTCGTACAGCTGGTCGTTGCGTGCCTCGTCCACACGCGGCGACTGGCTGGTGGGGCCGATGAACAGGCCACTGAACAGGTAGCTCAGGCTGGGGTGGTTGTGCCAGTACAGCAGCAGGCTGGCCAGCAGCTCGGGCTTGCGCAAGAACGGCGAGTCGGCCGGTGTGGCACCACCCATCACGAAGTGGTTGCCGCCACCGGTGCCGGTGTGGCGGCCATCGGTCATGAACTTCTCGGCCGACAGGCGCGTCTCCCACGCGGCCTGGTACAGAAACTCGGTGTGCTGCACCAGCTCCTTCCAATGGCTGGCGGGGTGGATGTTCACTTCGATCACGCCCGGGTCGGGCGTGACCGCCAGCACCTTCAGGCGCGCATCGCGTGGCGGCGGGTAGCCTTCCAGCACGATCTTCATGCCCAGCTCTTCGGCAGTCGCTTCGATGGCGGCCAGCAGGTCCAGGTAATCATCCAGGCGCGCCAGCGGCGGCATGAAGACATAGAGCACGCCGTATTTCTCGCCCACCTTCTCGGCCTTGGGGCCGCTGGCGCGGCGCGGGTCGCGCACTTCCACGCACAGCGCCGTGCGCGACAGGCCTGCGGCCGACTGGAACTTGCCCGGGGGCTGCACGTCCGCATGCGGGTCGGGCTGCCCGGCCAGGCGCGCGTGGTCGCCACCAGCCGTGCCTTGCGTCATGCGGCGTGCCTCGCCCGGCGCCGTGGCACCCGCCAGATAGGGCAGGTCGCGGTCGCCGGTGACCGGGCCGGATGGCACGGAATACCGCGCCCGCAGCGTGGTGGCAGCGGGCAGCGTGCCCTGCGGCGCGGTCGGGTCTTGCGGGATCAGGTGCTCGGTGTCTGATGCCTTCACCCAGGGCAGGGCGTCCAGCGGCAGGCGGTAGCCCATGGGCGAATCGCCGGGGATGAGCAGCATGCGGTCGTCGCGGAAGAACCACGGCCCGGTGCTCCACACGCTGCCCGCCAGCGTGCCTGCGCCTTCGCCTGCCTGCAGCGGCAGCACATAGCCCACCACGCTGTCGAGTTTTTGCTCGAACACGCGGCGCAGGCGTGCGCGCTCCAGCTCGTCGTCCAGGCGCGCGTCAAACGGGTCCACGTTGACCGGCAGGCGCCGCTCGCGCCACAGGTAGTAGAAGGTGTCTTCGTAGCCGGGCAGAATGAATCGGTCCGTCACGCCCAGCTTGCGCGTGAGGTGGCGCACAAAACGCTCGGCGTCGGCGCTGGTGTAGTGCGAGGGGTTGCGTTCGTCGGCAAACAGCGCGGGGTTTTGCCACGCGGGCTGGCCGTCGGCGCGCCAGCAGATCGACAGTGCCCAGCGCGGCAACTGCTCGCCCGGGTACCACTTGCCCTGGCCAAAGTGCAGGAAGCCGCCCTGGCCGTATTCGGCGCGCAGCTTGTGCGTGAGTTCGGTGGCGAAACCGCGTTTGGTGGGGCCCAGGGCGTCGGTGTTCCACTCCGGCGCATCGCGGTCGCCCACAGCCACAAAGGTGGGCTCGCCGCCCATCGTCAGCCGCACGTCGCCCGCCACCAGGTCGGCGTCCACCTGCTCGCCCAGGGCCAGCACGGCCTGCCACTGGTCTTCGGTGTAGGGCTTGGTCACGCGGGGCGATTCGTAGATGCGCGTCACGCGCATCTCGTGGCTGAACTCCACCTCGGCCTTGTCCACGCCGCCTTCAATCGGCGCGGCGCCCGAGGGCTGGGGTGTGCAAGCGAGCGGGATGTGGCCCTCGCCCGCCATCAGGCCGCTGGTGGCATCCAGGCCGATCCAGCCTGCGCCGGGCAGGTAGACCTCGCACCAGGCGTGCAGGTCGGTGAAGTCGTGGTCGGTGCCGCTGGGGCCATCGAGCGCCTTCACGTCCGGCGTGAGCTGGATCAGGTAGCCCGACACAAACCGTGCTGCCAGCCCCAGGTGGCGCAGCAGCTGCACCAGCAGCCAGCCCGAGTCGCGGCAGGAGCCGCTGGCCTTTTGCAGCGTTTCCTCGGGTGTCTGCACGCCGGGCTCCAGGCGGATGAGGTAGCGGATGTCCTGCGATACCTGCTGGTTGAGCTTGACCAGGAAATCGATGGTGCGCTGCTTGCTGCGGTCCACCTTGTCCAGATAGGCCTGCACCAGCGGTGTCATTGGGTCGGTGGCCAGGTAGGGCGCCAGCTCCTGCTGCACATCGCTGCTGTACTTGAAAGGGATGTTCTCGGCCTCGGGCTCCAGGAAGAAGTCGAAGGGGTTGTACACCGCCATTTCCACCACCAGGTCCACCGTGACCTTGAACTCGCGCGTCTTCTCGGGGAAGACCAGCCGCGCCTGGTAGTTGGCAAACGGGTCCTGCTGCCAGTTGATGAAGTGCTGCGCAGGCTCGACCTTGAGCGAATACGAAATCACATTGCTGCGGCAATGGGGCGCGGGCCGCAATCGGATGGTCTGCGGCCCGAGGCCTACCAGCCGGTCGTATTGGTAATGCGTGACGTGGTGGAGCGCGGCGTGGATGGGCATATGCAGGCCATGCTAGCAAGTCCCGAGCCATCGCGGGCAACTATTCCGGGGGCGGTGACAAGCGGTCATCGGCTGTTCACAATGTGCGGTCCGTGCCCCGCTGCTGGGGCTGTCTCTCTTTAGCTTATCGCGCACCAACTTGGTGATGCCCTGATTCACCCATGTCCCATTCCCCCCAACTACTGCTCCTGCCGGGCCTGGCCGCTGATGAACGCATGTGGCGCGGCGTGCTGCCACTGCTGCCCGCCGCGCTGCGCCCCGAGGCCGCCACCGCCCACCAGGATGTGAACCTGCACCGCATCGAAGACTTTGCCGCACGCCTGCTGGCACAACACGCGGGGCCGCTGGTGCTGGCGGGTGCGTCGATGGGCGGCATGATCGCCATGGAGGCCGCGCGCCAGGCGCCGCAGCGTGTGGCAGGGCTGGCGCTGCTGGGTACCACCGCGCGACCCGAGACGCCCGACATGCGTGCCCTGCGCGAGGGCGCCATCGAGCTGTTTGAACAGGGCCGCATGCGCGAAGTCATCGAGCCCAACGTGGCCCTGGCCTTCCACCCCGTGAACGCCGCCAAGGCGGACCTGGTGCAGGCCTACCTGGACTTTGTGCTGGATGCGGGCCCCGACCACCTGGTGCGCCAGAACCGCGCCGTGATCCATCGGCCCGATGCGCGGGTGCATCTGCCGCAGGTGGCCTGCCCCGTGCTGGTGGTGTGTGGCGCGGCCGACCAGCTCACGCCGCCCGAATGTTCTGCGGAGATCGTGGCGCTGGTGCCCGGCGCCGAACACCACCTGCTGCCCGACAGCGGCCACATGCTGACCATGGAACAGCCCGAGGTGGTGACCCGCTTGCTGGTGCAGTGGCTGGCCCGCAACGGATGGATTTGAATAAATTGAAGAGTTTTTGGCTGCAAGCGCTAGTGGAATTTGCCTGGGCAGCTATGAAAATAGTAGCTAATCAGAACTCCAGGTTGTCAATCAGCCGCGTGCTGCCCAGCCGTGCAGCACCCAGCGCCACCAGCGTGCCTGCGGCATCTTCGGCCGTGGCGGGCAGCAGGTCGGCACGGCGACGCACCGTGAGGTAGTCGGGCGCCCAGCCCCGGGCGCGCAGCGCGTCTTGCGCCTGGGCCTCCAGCGCGCTGCGGTCGCTGGCGCCCAGCCACTGCTGCGCCAGCCGCTTCAGGGCCTGCGACAGGGCCACGGCCTCCTTCCGTTCTTCCAGGCCCAGGTAGCCATTGCGCGAGCTCAGCGCCAGCCCGTCGGCCGCGCGGCAGGTTTCGCCCGCTACGACGTCAATGGGCAGCGCAAACTGCCGCACCATGTGGCGGATCACCATGAGCTGCTGGTAGTCCTTCTTGCCAAACACGGCCGTGCCGCCGGTCTGGCCCAGCACGCAGGCAAACAGCTTCATCACCACCGTGCTCACGCCCACAAAAAAGCCGGGGCGGAAATGGCCCTCCAGCATGTCGGCGAGCTGCGGGTTGGGGTGCACCTTGAAGGTCTGGGGCTCGGGGTACAGGTCCGTCTCGCGCGGGGCAAACAGCACGTCGCAACCGGCGGCCTGCAGCTGGGCGCAGTCGGCCTCCCAGGTGCGCGGGTAGCTGTCAAAGTCCTCGTGCGGCAGAAACTGCAGGCGGTTCACAAAGATGCTGGCCACGGTCACATCGCCCAGGGGCTTGGCCTGGCGCACCAGGGCAATGTGCCCGTCGTGCAGGTTGCCCATGGTGGGCACAAACGCAGGGCGGCGGTAGGGGGCCAGGGCCTGGCGCAGGTCGGCAACGGAGCGGGCAATCAGCATGGGGTCGGAGGGGTCAGAAGGAGAGAAGAAAAGGGCTCACCAGGCGTGCACAGCGTTGTCCGGGAAACGCCCTTGCTTCACGGCCTGCACATACGCCTCCAGGGCGCCGCGCACGCTGCCCGCGTCCTGCATGAAGTTGTGCACGAACTTCGGCATCTTCCCGAGGTTCATGCCCAGCATGTCGTGCAACACCAGCACCTGGCCGGCCGTGCCGTTGCCCGCGCCGATGCCGATGGTGTGGCAGTGCGGCAGCTCGGCCGTGATGTCTGCGGCCAGCGCTGCGGGCACCATCTCCAGCACCAGCATGGCGGCGCCCGCGTCCTGCAGCTCATGGGCCTCTTTGCGCAGCGTGCGGGCCGCGTCGTCGGTTTTGCCCTGCACGCGGTAGCCACCCAGCGCGTGCACCGTTTGCGGCGTCAGGCCCAGGTGGGCGCACACCGGCACGCCGCGCTGCACCAGGAATTCCACTGTGGCCGCCGTCCAGCCGCCACCTTCGAGCTTGACCATGTGCGCGCCCGCCTGCATCAGCACGCAGGCGCTGCGCAGCGCCTGTTCGCGGCTTTCGGCGTAGGTGCCATAGGGCAGGTCGGCCACCAGCCAGGCCGTGCCCTGCACGCGGTGCAGGCCGCGCGCCACGCTGGCCGTGTGGTAGGCCATGGTGTCCAGCGTCACTCCCACCGTGCTGGGCAGGCCCTGGCACACCATGCCCAGCGAGTCACCCACCAAAATGCATTCCACCCCCGCCGCATCGGCCACGGCCGCAAAGGTGGCGTCGTAGGCGGTGAGCATGGTGATCTTCTCGCCCGCAGCGCGCATTTGCGCCAGGCGCGGCAGGCTCACGGGGCGGCGCTGGGGCAGGGGCGATGCAGGCGGCAGCGTGCCGTAGGGCGTGGCGGAAACAGGGCTGGTGGCGGTCATGGAGCGCGGTGGTGCCAAAAAATTGCCGCGAGTCTATGCGACCAATACTGGGTGTACTTATTGGTTTCCAGCGCGGGCCCCAGGGGCCAGCGCTGGCACAGTGGCCTTTGCGTTCCCGGTATGCTCGCGGCCCATGACAGCTGCGACATATTCCGCACATTCCCCCGCAAAGACCCCCATGAGCGATACCGAAGTGAAGGCCCTGGCCCAGGCCGATGTGGCCCGCGCCCTGGCCGAAGACGTGGGCACCGGCGACCTCACCGCCGGCCTGATCGACCCCGCCCGCCGCGCCCGCGCGCGCATCCTGGCACGCGAAGCCGCCGTCATCTGCGGCGCCCCCTGGGCCGAGGCCGCGCTGCGCGCCCTCGACCCCACGGTGCAGATCACCTGGCATGTGGCCGAGGGCCAGCGCTGCGCCCCCGACCAGGTGGTGCTGGAGCTTGAAGGCAATGCCCGCGCGCTGCTGAGCGCCGAGCGCACGGCACTCAACTTCCTGCAACTGCTGTCGGCAGTGGCCACCAAAACCCGTACCTATGTGGATGTGGTGGCTGGCACCCGCGCCCAGATCGTGGATACGCGCAAGACCATTCCCGGCCTGCGCCTGGCGCAAAAGTACGCCGTGCGCGTGGGCGGCGGCACCAACCACCGCATTGGCCTGCACGATGCGGTGCTGATCAAAGAGAACCACATTGCCGCTGCGGGAGGCGTGACCGCCGTGCTGCGCGCGGCCGAGCGGGTGGCGTCTCAGGCAAAGTTCATCGAGATCGAAGTCGAAACCCTGGAGCAACTGACCGAGGCGCTGAACGCGGGCGCCAAGATGGTGTTGCTGGACAACATGCCGCTGCCCATGCTGCGCGAGGCCGTGCGCATCAATGCAGGCCGCGCCATCCTCGAAATATCGGGCGGCGTCACGCTCGACGGCCTGCGCGAACTGGCCGAGACCGGCGTGGACCGCATCTCCATCGGCACCCTGACCAAGGACGTGAAGGCCACCGACTTTTCGATGCGCCTGCAGGAGCTGGCATGAGCACCGCAACCCTGAACCGTATCGACGTCGAATACGAGCAGCCTGACGAGGCGACACCGGGCGCTGTTTGCTCTACAAAACATGCCTGGGCGCGCGTGCCGCCTGAGCCCTCGGAAACTGAGCGTGCAGCGCTGAAAGACAAGATCCGCCGCCTGCTGAAGGAAAAGAACGCGGTCATGGTGTCTCACTACTACGTGCACCCCGACCTGCAGGACCTGGCCGAGGAAACCGGCGGCCTGGTGAGCGATTCGCTGGAAATGGCGCGCTTTGGCCGTGACCACGCGGCGCAGACCCTGGTGGTGAGCGGCGTGCGCTTCATGGGCGAGACAGCCAAAATCTTGAGCCCGGAAAAGACCGTGCTCATGCCCGACCTGGACGCCACCTGCTCGCTGGACCTGGGCTGCCCCATCGACGAATTCAGCGCGTTTTGCGATCAGCACCCAGACCGCACCGTGGTCGTCTACGCCAACACCAGTGCCGCTGTGAAGGCGCGGGCCGATTGGCTGGTCACCTCGAGCTGCGCGCTCGACATCGTGAGCGCCCTCAAGGCCGCAGGCCAGAAGATCCTGTGGGCGCCCGACCGCCACCTGGGCGCCTACATCCAGCGTGAGACGGGCGCTGACATGGTGTTCTGGAACGGCGCCTGCATCGTGCACGACGAGTTCAAGGCGCTGGAGCTGGAGCTGCTGAAAAAGCAGCACCCACAGGCCAAAGTGCTGGTCCACCCCGAAAGTCCCGCCGACGTGGTGGCCCTGGCCGACGCCGTGGGTTCCACCAGCGCCATCCTCAAGGCCGCGCGCGAGATGGATGCCACCGAGTTCATCGTGGCCACCGACAACGGCATGATGCACAAGCTGCGCACGCTCAACCCCGGTAAAACGTTCTACGAAGCCCCCACGGCGG
This sequence comes from Acidovorax sp. 99, assembly GCF_003096455.1. Taxonomy (NCBI): domain Bacteria; kingdom Pseudomonadati; phylum Pseudomonadota; class Betaproteobacteria; order Burkholderiales; family Comamonadaceae; genus Acidovorax; species Acidovorax sp. 99. The sequence goes on along the minus strand of NZ_QEKU01000001.1, from coordinate 969,772 downwards.
GTAACAGCGCCACTTGCAAAAGCTGCGCACACTGCCCCTGGATGGCGATGAACGGCCTGGCCGATGTGGCCCGCGTGCTGGAGACCGGTGCGAACGCTGTGCACGTGGACCCTGCACTGATCCCGCGTGCGCGCCAGCCGATTGACCGCATGCTGGCCTTCACGGCGGCGCTCAGGAATGGTCAGCCCACCGGCGCACTGTTGCCCCACCTGGGCGCTGCCTGAGTGCGCACGACGTGTTGATGTTTGCTCATGTTTTGATAGCTACAGGCGCATGATCCACTAGCGCCTCCGCCTGCTTTGACTTCTAGTTGCCACATTGACTTCACCCAGCCGCTGAGCGCAGGCGCCGCGCGCCTGCGCCACCGTTTCGAGGCCCCGCGCGAGGTGCTGGTGGCCCAGGCACTGCACGAGGTGCGCGGTGTGCTCGACGCCGTGTTTGCCACCGCACAGCAAGGACGCTGGTGCGTGGGCCATGTGCGCTACGAGGCCGCCCCGGCCTTCGATGCCGCATTGCAGACCCATGCGGCCGACGGCCCGCTGGCCTGGTTCGCCGTGTACGACGCGCCCCAGCCCGGGACCGACGACGCGGCGGATGCTGCCGCAGCGGCAACCCCAGCGCAGGTGGTGTGGGACGACAGCCCCGAGCGCGAGCAATTTGACGCGGCACTGGCGCAGATCCAGCAGGCCATCGCGGCGGGCGAGCTCTACCAGGTCAACTACACCGCGCCCTTTCGCGGCACGCTGCAGGGCTCGCCGCAGGCCCTGTTTGCTGCACTGTTGCGCGCCCAGCCCGGGGGCTATGCCGCCTACCTGCAGGCGGGTGACGAGCATGTGCTGTCGGTGTCGCCCGAGCTGTTTTTTGACTGGCTGGACGCGTCTGAAGGCGGCACCCTGCTGGCCCGCCCCATGAAGGGTACGGCCCCGCGCGGCGCCACCCCCGAGCAGGACGCGCAGCAGGCCGAGCACCTGCGCACGGCGCCCAAGGAGCGTGCCGAGAACGTGATGATCGTGGACCTGCTGCGCAACGACATGTCGCGCATTGCGCTGCCGCACAGCGTGCAGGTGCCTGCGCTGTTTGCCACGCAGGCCTTGCCCACGGTGTGGCAGATGACCTCGGACGTGACGGCGCGCACGCGGCCCGGCACCACGCTGACGGATGTGTTTGCGGCGCTGTTCCCTTGTGGCTCCGTCACGGGGGCGCCCAAGGTGCGCGCCATGCAGATGATCCGCGCGCTGGAGCCCGCGCCGCGCGGTGTGTATTGCGGCGCGGTAGGTGTGGTGCGGCCTGGCGGGGCGGCGGGGCCGGACGGCCTGCACCCGGTGGCGGCCACGTTCAACGTGCCCATCCGCACCGTGGTGCTGCGTGGCGTGGGTACGGGTGCCGGTGCGGAGGCCTCCCCCGGCGTTGCCAAAGCCACCTGCGGCATTGGCAGCGGCATCACCTCGGGTGCCGAGGCGGGCGCCGAATGGGCCGAGTGGCACCACAAGCGCGCCTTTGTCGAGCGGGCCAGCGCTCCGTTCGAGGTGCTCGAAACGCTGGGCTTGCACCACGGCAAGTTCACGCACGCCGACCAGCATGTGCGCCGCATGGGCGAGGCGGCTGCGCATTTCGGCTTTGTGTTCAACGCCCATGCGGTGCGCCAGGAGCTGCAGATTGCCGCCCTGCAACACCGCGATGGCGACTGGCGGGTGCGCCTGCTGCTGGCGGCGGACGGCAGCGCCCGCGCCGAGGCCTTTGCGCTGCAGACCACGGCAGTGCCTGTGCGCCTGCAACTGGCGCTGCGCCCCTTTGCGGCCGCACACAGCGAGTTTGTGCGCTACAAGACCACGCGGCGCGCGCACTACGCGGCGTTTGCACCCACCACCCCCGGCGTGTTCGATACCGTGCTGTGGAACGAGGCGGGCGAGATCACCGAAGGCACCTTTGGCAACATCGCCGCGCTCATCGATGGGCGCTGGGTGACGCCGCCCCTGTCCTGCGGCCTGCTGCCCGGCGTGGGCCGCGCCGTGGCACTGCAGGACGGCCACGTGGTGGAGGCCGTGCTGCGCGTGGCCGACATCCCCCGCGTGCAAGGCTGGGCCTTCATCAACAGCCTGCGCGGCTGGCTGGACGCCACGCTGGACGCGTAGCCAGTCCTTTTCTCGCAACCTCCCTGTTGGCGTCCCGCCCCCAGGTGTTTGGCGGCCGCCGCAGGAGCCGTTCAGCGCAGTGGATAAGGCCGTGGGTGTGTTGCCTTCGGTGGTCGTTCAGTCAGGGGGCCGAGCGTGCCAACGCGCATCCTGTGCATCAGGATGTGACGCAGCTTGCCCGGGCTGTAGGCGCTTGCATGGCGCCTACCCAGCCTGACCGCACCGGCCTGGCAAGGCCGGTTGCTGCGGTCTGGCAAATGCCCCCTTTTGCATCCCGCTACCTGCTGTGCGCTTGCTTACACCGCATCGCACCTGGCCCACAGGCCTATAGGACACGGCCTACAAAAAGCGCTGCGGTGCCCCTCGAACATGAACCCACACAAGACGCCTTTGAAGGCTTTTTGTGCCACCTTTGTTCAACCACTTCGACAGGAGCCACCATGTCTCAAAACAACCCGCAGAACCAGCCCAACACCCCTTCGTCTCAGCGCCAGTCGCCCGCCGGGCAGCAGCAGGCCGAGCAGAGCACGGGCGGCAACACCCACCGCCAGCAAGGCGCCCGCAACGACGCCGACACACACGCGCAGGGCCGCGACCAGAAGCAGCAAGGCAGCCGCGATTCGCACAAGAGCCAGCCCTGAGACCGGGCGGGCCACAACAGCATGTGGCCAGCCGCACCCTTCCATTCCTATTCACTTTCAACTTTTGATATTCCCATTGACCGCAAGGAGAACACCATGGGCTACAGAGACAGCGACGACAGCAACTTTTCCCGCCATGGCATGGGCCGCGATGCCGACGACATGCGCTTTACCGAGCGCGGTGACCACCAGGGCTACGGCAGCGAAGACCATCGCGGCAGCAGCCCTGGCGGTTACCGCCAGGAGTTCGAGAACCGCAATGACCGCAGCGACCGCTATGAGCAAGAACGCTATGGCCACGAACGCTATGGCCAGTACGGCCTGAACCGCAGCCGTAGCGAATCGCAGGGCTACCCGCGCTCGGGGCGTGAAGGTTTTGGCGCGTATGGGCCTCAGGGCCGCTCGGGCTACGACAACGGCCCCGGCCGTCAGCACCAGGCCTGGGGCGCCCCGTACGAGAGCCAGGGTTTTCGCGACGACGAAGGGCGCTTTGCCTCGCCCTATCGCGACGATGAACGCGGCCAGGGTGGCTATGGCAACGCCTATGGCTTCACCCGCAATGCACCGCCCGCCCAGCAGAGCCGGGGCCACCGCGATCCCGACTACCAGCAGTGGCGCGACGAGCAACTGCGCATGCTGGATGACGACTACGACAGTTGGCGCAAGGAGCGCTACCAGAAGTTCTCGGATGACTTCAGCCAGTGGCGCTCCACACGCACCAGCGGCAGTTCGGGCCAGCAGCAGCCTGGCCAGCAGAACCAGAAAGGTGCGGGCTCCCAGAGCGCATCCAGCACTGCGTCTGGCGGCAACCAGGGCAATACTGGCAAGTCCAAGGATGCCGGCTGACCGTTGCTGCGACTGAAGTGGCCGGGCCGGGGCAGTGTGTACTGCCCCGGCCCGGTCGTTGAACTCGCCGTCCGTACCACCGTGGGCGCACTGGCCTTGAAGCCCAGGCGCCCCTTTTTTGGCTCCGGTTGACCTGGAGCCCCTGTCGGCAGAAAGACATTCCGCCGTGACCGCCTCCGACCCCTTCGCTCCCGGCCACCGAGGGCGCGATCCATGCCTTTACCAAGGTGCTGGCGCACAACTGGCCGACCTGGGAATCCGCGGGAAAGCGGTGGCGCCGGGGCCGGTGTGGGCACCGCTGATCCCGGCGGAGCGCCTGGCCAAGGAAGTGGAAAAGGTTGGCGTCACAACGCGTCTGGACCGCCCGGCGCAACCCGAGGAGATCTCGCCCGCCGACGTGTTCCTGGCGGCCCCGTGTTGCTCCAGCTACATCACGGGCATCGTGCAGCCCATCACCGGCAACGCAGGCGACGGGGCCTGAGGCGGGGGCAAGAGCGCAGCGTCAGAGCCGCTCTTTGGCGTACGAGCCCCGGTCCATATCGACGATCTCCACGCTCAATTGCACCATCACGCCCTGGGGCTTGGGGGTGCGCTCGCGCAGGACCGCGGCAATGAGGTCGGACAGCTCCTTCTTGGCCTCGGGCGTGCGGCCTGACAGCAGGCGCAGTTGTGCGTGCACAAAGGCGCGGTTGGCGGGCGCGATGCCGATCTCGAAGCTGTCGGCCACGATGAAGCGCGTCTTCAGGTCGGCCTCGTCCTGCACCTGGGGATGGGCGCACAGGGCGGCGTTCAGGGCCGTCAACGTTTCGGCTTCGGGGTAGTGGGGCAGGTTGGCCGAGTATTCGATGGTCAGGTGGGGCATGGAATCGTCTCGCTGGAAGGATAGGGGAGGGCCTGCACTGGCAGGGCGCCTGGGCTGTGCATGGTACTGCGGCTTGTCAGCGACTCACCAACGGTGTCGCCAGCGCATGCAGCGCGGCCAGCAGTTGCGCCACATCGTCGGTGGTGTGCGCGGCGGACAGCGCAATGCGCAGCCGCGCCGTGCCCGCTGGCACGGTGGGCGGGCGGATGGCAGGCACCCACAGTCCTTTGGCGCGCAGGCCTTCCATCACCGCCAGCGCCGCTTCGTTGCTGCCGATGATCAGGGCCTGCACGGGGGTGTGCGACGGCAGCAGGTGCCAGCCCAGCGATGCAGGCAGCGTGGACAGGCCTTGGCGCAGTTGCGCGATGAGTCCGTCCAAGTGCGCGCGCCGGTCGTCGGCTTCCTCCATGAGCTGCAGGCTTTGGCGCAGTGCGCTCGCCAGCAGCGGTGGCGCGGCGGTGGCAAAGATGTAGGTGCGCGTTTTCTGCAGCAGCCATTCGATGAGGGCTGCATCGCCGGCCACAAAAGCGCCCGCCACGCCCGCTGCCTTGCCCAGCGTGGCCATGTACAGCACGCGGCGCGAGGCGTGGGGGCCCGTCAGCCCCGCCCGTGCCAGGCTGCCGCGCCCTTGGGGGCCCAGCACGCCAAAGCCGTGGGCATCGTCCAGCAACAACAGTGCGTCGTAGCGCTCACACAGCGCGAGCAGGGCTGGGATGTCGATGAGATCGCCGTCCATGCTGAACACCGCATCGCTGATCACCAGCTTGCGCCGAGCGGGGCTGGCGGCAAGCTGCGCTTCCAGCGCTGCCAGGTCGGCGTGGGGATAGCGGTGGATGGTGGCGCGCGACAGGCGGGCACCGTCGATCAGGCAGGCGTGGTTGAGTGCATCGGAGAACAGCGCATCGCCGTCACCCACCAGCGCGGGGATGATGCCGGTGTTGGTGGCATAGCCCGCGTAGAAGTACAGCGCACGGGGCAGTTGCACGAAGGCGGCCAGGTCGTGCTCGAGCGCATCGTTGGCGGCGCTGTGCCCGCTCACCAGGGGCGAGCCGCCGGAGCCCACGCCAAAGGTGTGCGTGGCGTCGCGGGCAGCCTCGGCCAGCGCTGGGTGGCTGGCCAAGCCCAGGTAGTCGTTGCTGCAAAAGGCCAGCATGGGCTGGCCGTCCACCAACAGGCGGGCACCCTCGGCGGGCACCACCACGCGGCGGCGGCGCAGCAGGTGCGCGCGCTCGATGTCGGCCAGGCGCGCGGGGATCTCGTCGAGCCACGACGTTTGTGGTGCCGTGGCGCTTGTCATCGCCAGTCCTTGGGCAAATCAAACACCAGGCTGCCGGGTTCGGGTAGCTCCTGGTGCGGCACATCGGCCAGCAGCGGTGCACCCAGCCGGGTACGCAGGTAGGCAATGTTGTCCTCCACCGCCTCCATGTCGGGGTCCACCCGGTTGGCCACCCAGCCCGCCAGCGTGAGGCCCCGCGCACGGATGGCCTCGGCGGTCAGCAACGCATGGTTCAGGCAGCCCAGCCGCAAACCCACCACCAGCACCACCGGCAAGGCCAAGGCCTGGGCAAGGTCTGCGCCAGTCAGCGTATCGGTGAGCGGCACATGAAAACCGCCTGCCCCCTCCACCACCACGGCGTCGGCCTGTGCGGCCAGCGTTTGGTAGCTGGCGACGATGGCAGCGATGTCGATCTGCACACCCGCCCGCGCTGCGGCGATGTGGGGCGAGAGCGGGTCGGGCAGCAGCACGGGGTTGTCCAGCGCTGGCGGCACGGCCAGGGTAGAGGCCGAGCGCAGCGCAATCGCGTCTTCACTGGCCCAGTCGTCCCCCCAGGGCACCAGGCCAGCCGCCACGGGCTTCATGCCCACCACGCGGCGGTGGTGGCGCGCCAGAGCGTGTAGCAGCCCGGCGGACACCAGCGTCTTGCCGACACCGGTGTCGGTGCCGGTCACAAAACATCCCATCATCAACTTTCCTCCTGCAGGGTGGCGTTCAGCGCATCGAGCGCGCCGCTGGCAAGGCTCTGCACGGCCTCGTCGTCGAGCGCATAGGGTGGCATGGCGTACAGCGTCTTGCCAATGGGCCGCAGCACCAATCCGCGTGCCATGGCGTGCTGGTGGTAACGGCGCGCAAAGTCGGGCAGGGTAGTGTCTACATCCCAGGCCCAGATCATTCCGATACGGCGTGCATGCCGCACACGCGGGTGCTGCGTGAGGGGTGCACAGGCCACATCGATGCGCTGCGCCAGCGTCTGGTTGGTTTTCAGTGCATCCAGTTGCTCAAACAATTCGAGCGTGGCCAGCGCTGCGCGGCAGGCCAGAGGGTTGCCGGTGTACGAGTGCGAATGCAGAAAGCCCCGCGCCACATCGTCGTCGTAGAACGCGGCGTACACCGCATCGGTGGTGAGCACGGCCGACAGCGGCAGTGTGCCGCCCGTGAGGCCTTTGGACAGGCAAATGAAATCCGGCCGGATTCCGGCCTGCTGGTGGGCGAACATGGTGCCCGTGCGGCCAAAGCCCACGGCGATTTCGTCTACCACCAGGTGCACCTCGTAGCGGCTGCACAGCGCACGCGCCAGGCGCAGGTATTCGGGGTCGTGCATCGCCATGCCCGCTGCGCATTGCACCAGGGGCTCCACGATCAGCGCGGCGGTGGTGGCGTGGTGCTCCTGCAACCACGCCTCCAGCGCCGCAGCGGCACGTCGGGCCACGTCCTGGGCTGTCTCGCCGGGGCCTGCGCCGCGTGCATCGGGGCTGGGCACGGTGTCAGCCAGGCGCACCAGGGGCGCGTAGGCCTCGCGGAAGATCGCTATGTCGGTCACGGCCAGCGCGCCCACGGTTTCGCCGTGGTAGCCACCGGCCAGACCCACAAAGCGGCTCTTGGCGGGGCGACCGGTGTTGCGCCAGTAGTGCGCGCTCATCTTCAGGGCGATCTCGGTGGCGGCGGCACCATCGCTGCCGTAGAACGCATGGCCCAGGCCGGTGAGCGTGGCCAGGCGCTCGGAGAGTTCCACCACGGGCGCATGGGTAAAGCCCGCGAGCATCACGTGGTCCAGATGTCCCAGCTGGTCCACCAGCGCGGCCTGGATGTGTGGGTGGCTGTGGCCGAACAGGTTGACCCACCAGGAGCTGATGCCGTCCAGGTAGCGCTTCCCATCGGTGCTGTAGAGCCACGGGCCCTGCGCGCGGGCAATCGCCACGGGAGGCTGGGCCTCGTGCCGCTTCATCTGGGTGCACGGGTGCCAGACGGCAGCCAGGCTGCGGGCCACCAGAGCGTCATGGGTTGGCGCCATCGTTACAGGGCCTGCGTGGGCACTTCGTGGCGCAGTTCCGTCTGGCGGTTGCGGTCGTCCACAAACACCAGTTGCGGCTGGTGCGCGGCCACCTGGTCTTCGTGCACCTGGGCGAAGGCCGCAATGATGATGAGATCGCCCACTGCAGCACGGCGTGCAGCCGAGCCGTTCACCGAGATCATGCCGCTGCCGCGCTGGCCCTTGATGGCATAGGTGACAAAGCGCTCGCCGTTGTTGATGTTCCAGATATGGATCTGCTCGTTCTCGGCGATGTTGGCGGCGTCCAGCAGGTCTTCGTCGATGGCGCAGGAGCCTTCGTAGTGCAGCTCGCACTGGGTCACGGCCACGCGGTGGATCTTGGATTTGAGCAGGGTGCGGAACATCGGGCTTCCTTGGGTGAAGTCTGTGAACTTTTGGGGGGTGACCTGCCGGTGGCAGGGCCGTTGCCGGTCAGGGCTGTGGAAAGTCCAGCGCGCAGCTGTCGCCCAGCGCCTCGCGCCACACGCGCACGCGGCTCAGGCTGGCGCGCAGGTCTGCGGGCAGTGCCTGGGCGATGAACAGGCACAGGTTCTCCAGCGTGGGTGTGCCCAGGCCGGGCACCTCGTCGAGCATGTGGTGGTCCAGCTGCTCGCGCACCACGGCCAGGCCCTGGCGCAGCAGGCCCAGGTCCAGCACCATGCCGGTGGCGGGGTCGCGCGGGCCGGTCAGGAACACTTCGGCGTGGTAGGTGTGGCCGTGTACGCGACGGCTGCCTTCGGCCTCGATCTCGCGGCGCAGGGTGTGGGCGGCGTCGAAGAAGAAGCGCTGGGAGATGGTGAACAACATACGGTGATTTAGAAGGACTTGGAGAGGCTAACAAAGCTCAGCGAAGCGGCCCTGGCTAGGCGTTCCGCCGCAGGCAGTACGAGTAGTACGACAAGGCGGGACAACGACGCCAGGGGAGTTTTGTTGGCCTCTCTCAGCGGATGCCGGTGAGCTTGTGGGTTTGCAGGCTCAATCGCCATGCAGGGTGGGCCAGGCAGGCGTCAATGCAGGCGGCAGTGTTCTGGCGCTGCAGCAGGCCGTCCATGGGCTGCAGAAAGCGGAGGGTGAACTGCGTGTCCTGCTCCAGCGCCAACAGGTCAAAGCCGGGCTGGGGCCAGACGAGTTTCAGCTCCTGCCCGCTGCGCTGCACCCACGGTGCACCCGCCTTGGGGCTGATGCACAGCCAGTCGATGCCTTCGGGGGCGGCAACCGTGCCGTTGCTTTCGACGGCAATGCGGAACTGCTGGGCGTGCAGCGCGTCGATCAGCGCTGCATCGACCTGCAGCAGGGGCTCGCCACCCGTCAGCACCACCAGGCGGTGGCCCGCGCCTGCAGGCCATTGGGCGGCGATCAGCTCTGCGAGTGCCGTGGCCGTTTCGAACTTGCCGCCCAGCGTGCCGTCGGTGCCCACAAAGTCGGTGTCGCAGAACTGGCAGACGGCCTGCGCACGGTCCTGCTCACGGCCCGTCCAGAGGTTGCAGCCTGCAAAGCGGCAGAACACGGCGGGTGTGCCCGCCTGGCCGCCTTCGCCTTGCAGGGTGTAGAAAATTTCTTTGACGCTGTAGGTCATCGGGGCACCGGTGGGACGAGGATGGTAGGGGCGGCAGGCGCTGCCACCTCGGGGTAGTCGCGGCTGAAATGCAGGCCCCGGCTTTCGCGGCGCAGCTGGGCGCTTTTCACGATCAGGTCGGCCACCTGCACCAGGTTGCGCAGCTCCAGCAGGTCGCGCGTGACGTGGAAGTGTGCGTAGAACTCCTGGATCTCGCCCTGCAGCATCGCAATGCGGTGCGCGGCGCGCTCCAGCCGCTTGTTGGTGCGCACGATGCCCACATAGTCCCACATGAAGCGGCGCAGCTCGTCCCAGTTGTGGGAGATGACGACGGATTCATCCGCATCGGTCACGCGGCTGTCGTCCCAGGCGGGCACGGTGGGCAGTTCTGTGGTCGGCGCTGCGGCGATGGCCTGAGCGGCGGCGCGGGCGAACACCATGCATTCGAGCAGCGAGTTGCTGGCCAGGCGGTTGGCGCCATGCAGGCCGGTGCAGGCCACCTCGCCCACGGCGTACAGGCCGGGCAGGTCGGTGCGGCCCGCCAGGTCGGTCAGCACGCCGCCACAGGTGAAGTGGGCGGTGGGCACCACGGGGATCGGCTCCTTCGTGATGTCGATGCCCAGCGACGCGCAGTGGGCCAGGATGTTGGGGAAATGTTCCTGCAAAAACGCGGGGCTCTGGTGCGAGATGTCGAGGTGCACGCAATCGAGGCCGTGTTTTTTCATCTCGAAGTCGATGGCGCGGGCCACCACGTCGCGCGGGGCCAGTTCGGCGCGCGGGTCGTGGTCGAGCATGAAGCGCGTGCCGCCTGCCGAGGGCGGCAGCTTGAGCTGCCCGCCCTCGCCACGCACGGCCTCGCTGATGAGGAAGGATTTTTCGTGCGGGTGGTAGAGGCCCGTGGGGTGGAACTGGATGAACTCCATGTTCGCTACGCGGCAGCCCGCGCGCCAGGCGGCGGCAATGCCGTCGCCCGTGGCGGTGTCGGGGTTGGTGGTGTACAGGTACACCTTGCCTGCGCCGCCCGTGGCCAGGATGGTTTGTGGCGCGCGGAAGGTGACGACCTCGTCGGTGTCGCTGTCCAGCGCATACAGCCCCAGGCAGCGGTGGCCCGGCAAGCCCAGCTTGCGCGTGGTGATCAGGTCCACCAGCGTGTGCTGCTCGAACAGCGTGATGCCGGGCGTGGCGCGCACCACATCGATCAGCGTGCGCTGCACGGCGGCGCCGGTCGCGTCGGTCACATGGGCAATGCGGCGGGCGCTGTGGCCGCCTTCGCGCGTGAGGTGCAGCTGGTCGCCTTCGAGCGTGAAGGGCACGCCCAGCTGGCGCAGCCAGGCGATCGATGCGGGTGCGTTTTCCACCACAAAGCGTGTGGTGGCCAGGTCGCACAGGCCTGCGCCGGCCACCAGCGTGTCTTCGATGTGGGCAGCAAAGCTGTCGTCGTCGGCCAGCACGGCGGCAATACCGCCCTGGGCCCAGCCGCTCGATCCATCTTGCAGCGTGCGCTTGGTGATGACGGCCACGCGGTGCGTGGGCGCCAGGTGCAGGGCGGCCGAGAGGCCGGCGAGGCCGCTGCCTACGATGAGAACGTCGAAGTCGTGGGATGCCATGGCTTGCGTGTGAAGGGGGTAATGCCACGGCCACCGGCCAGGGCGGTGAACAGTGGACGGCGGCCCTAGGCCGGCGTGTAGGCCAGGCGCACGTAGATGGGCGCAAACGCTTCGGCCTGCGTGATCTCGATCAGCGTCTCTTTGGCCAGCTCCAGCAGCGCGATGAAGGTCACCACCAGCACGGTGCTGCCTTTTTCGGGCTCGAAGAGTTCTTCAAACTCCACAAAACGGCGGCCCTGCAGGGTCTTGAGCACCATGCTCATGTATTCGCGCACGCTGAGTTCCTCGCGCGTGATCCGGTGGTGCTGTACCAGCTTGGCGCGCTTGAGGATGTCGCGCCAGGCCTCCTGCAGCTCCACCACATGCACGTCGGGAAAACGCGGCTGCAGGCTTTGCTCGATGTAGACCTGGGCTTTCAGGAAGTCGCGGCCATATTGCGGCATCTGCCCCAGGCGGGCGGCAGCCATCTTCATCTGCTCGTATTCGAGCAGGCGGCGCACCAGCTCGGCGCGTGGGTCCTCGGGTTCTTCGCCTTCTGCCTGCTTCTTGGGCGGCAGCAGCATGCGCGACTTGATCTCGATCAGCATGGCGGCCATCAGCAAATACTCGGCCGCCAGTTCCAGGTTGCGGCTGCGGATCTCGTCCACATACGCAAGGTACTGCTTGGTCACCCCCACCATGGGGATGTCGAGGATGTTGAAATTCTGCTTGCGGATCAGGTACAGCAGCAAATCCAGCGGGCCTTCAAAGGCTTCGAGGAAGACCTCGAGCGCGTCGGGCGGGATGTACAGGTCCTGCGGCAGCGCAAACAGCGGCTCGCCGTACAGGCGCGCCAAGGCCACCTGGTCCACCACCACGGGCATGCCCGCCGCGTCCAGCGAGGGCGCGCCGGGCGAGTCTGCCGCTTCGCCTGCGTTCGCGGTGGTCATGTTTTGCTATTGAATCAGGAGCTATCAGCGCAATAAATACCTGCGCTTGCGGCTCAAAAGATGCTCAATCGGCGTTGGTCTGGTACACGTAGGGCTTCTGGGCCACCTGGGCGTCGCGATACTCGCCCCAGATCTTGCGGTCCACCTGCTTGTCCCACAGCAGGGCACGGCCGGCTTGTTGCTGCTGGTCCAGTTCGGGACGGCTCGCCTTGAGCTGGTTGATGAACTGGGTGGCGTCGGATTGGTAGTCGGGGCGGCGGAAAATAGACATGGACTGTGAACTCTTTCTTGGAACGCGTCAGGCACAGTGATGCACCGAAGGTCCAAGATTTTACCGGGACGAATTTATGCGCTTGATATATCGCTCCGCTGCCCTGGCGGCCGCCACCCTTTCCCTGCTGGTGCTTGCCGCCTGCGACCCGCAACGCATCAGCGAACTCAAGGAGGGGGTTTCGACCGAAGCCGACGTGCGCGACCGCTTCGGCGCCCCCGAGAACGTGTGGGACGAGCCCGGTGGCGCACGCACCTTCGAGTACAACCGCCAGCCTGCCGGCCAGGTCAACTACATGATCACCATCGGCCCCGACGGCCGCATGACCGCGCTGCGCCAGGTGCTGACGCCCGAGACCTTTGCGCGTGTGTCGCCCGGCATGCGCATGGACGAGGTGCGCCGCCTGCTGGGCAAGCCCGCCAAGGTCACGCCCTACGAGCTGAAAAAGGAGACCTGGGCCGACTGGCGCTACCTGGAGGCACCCAACCAGTCCAAGGTCTTCACGGTGGTCTATGGGCCCGACCAGTTTGTGCTGCGCACGCAGACGGGTGCGGACACGGACGCGCCCGAGTTCAAGGGCGGCAAGTAGCGGCGCCTGCGCACACCTGCGCACACTGGCGCGTTGCTTGCTTCTCATCTTGCAGACTGAACGCTGGACGCGCGCCGGGCTGTCCCCAAGTGCCCAGCACTCCACCGGCGGAAAGCCCCCGCGCCTTTGCCACGCACCCCAACGCTGAACGCCCATGCCCGATACCCAGCCCCCTGCCCACGACGCCGCACCGCCGCTATCCGCCCTGCGCCATGGCACCTTTGAAGACGCCCAGGCCCTGTTCGCGGGCACCCTGTTCGTGGCCATGGCGCTCATGCTGTTCAACCAGGCGGGGCTGCTGGTGGGCGGCACGGCGGGCGCGGCGTTCTTGCTGCATTACGTCACCGGCATCTCGTTCGGCAAGCTGTTCTTTGTGGTCAACCTGCCGTTCTACTGGTTTGCCTGGACGCGCATGGGGCGCGAGTTCACGATCAAGACCTTTGTCTGCGTGGGCCTGCTGTCGCTGCTGACCGAGCTGTTCCCGCACGTGATGCATGTGGACTACCTGAACCCGCTGTTCGCCTCTTTGCTGGGCGGGCTGCTGCTGGGCACGGGCTGCCTGTTCCTGGCACGCCACCGCTCCAGCCTGGGCGGGGCCACCGTGGTGTCGCTGTACCTGCAAGGCCGCTACGGCATGCGTGCGGGCAAGGTGCAGATGATGATCGATGGCACCGTCGTGCTGCTCGCACTGTGGGTGGTGCCGGTAGACCGTGTGGCGTATTCGGTGCTGGCGGTGCTGGTGATGAGCGGGTTTCTGTGGATCAGCCACCGGCCAGGGCGCTACGTGGGCCATTGAGCGAGACAGCCGCCAGCGCGGTGGCTGACAGTCTCGTCGGTTGAGCGCGACCCCGGGGCTCCGAGTCCCGCCAAACGCCACAGTGTCATTCCATTCTCTGCGTCAACCCTGCTTCAGTGGGGTGCGCTTGCGCGTTCTCCCGCCATAGAGTTCCAGGCACCCCGCCTGCACGCGCACGAGGGAGCCGGACCTATTCGTGCCTCCCGAGGGGTTGAAGTGTCCATGCAGTTCACAGACCCGGAGAACCCTTGATGTATCGAAATTTTTCTGCCATGGCCGAGGCCCTGCGTGTGAGGCTTGCCGGTGCGGCATGGGCGTTGCCTGTGGTCATGGCAGGCGCCCTGGCAGCTTGCGGAGGCGGTGGTGGGGACTCTGCCGAGCCACCGCCTCCCCCGCCACCGCCCTCCGTGGTGCAGCATCCGGTGGGGGGCACTGTGACGGGGCTGACGGGCACCCTGGTACTCGCCAACGGAACGGGTGCGGAAGTGAGCATCACGGCCAGCGGCAGTTACGTCACCAATGTTGCGCAGGGGCAGGCTTACAACATTGTTGTGCGCACCCAGCCGGTGGGGCAGACCTGCGTGGTGGAAAACGGCTCGGGTGTGGTGACGGGCCCGGTCACCAACATCCTGGTGACCTGCACCACCAACACCTATGTGGTGGGTGGGACCGTCACGGGCCTGGTGGGGGGGCTGAGGCTGCGGCTGAACGGCGCTTCAGATTTGCTGTTGACTGAGAACGGCGCTTTCCGGTTTGCATCGCCGGTGTCTCACGGCAGCGCCTATGCGGTCACGGTGTATGCGCAGCCTGTGGATCAGGCCTGTACGGTCGAAGCTGGCACCGGAGTCGCTGTGGCGCCGGTCACCCAGGTGAGGGTGCTTTGCAGCACGATCTATACGCCGCCTCCGCCACCGCCCCCACCGCCGCCAGCTCCTCCGGCGCCGGGTGGTCTGGGCATTGGCTACGGGACGAAGGCGCTGATCTTTTCGTGGACTTCGGCGCCGGGTGCAACCAGCTACACGGTGTATGAGGATCCGGATGGCGCGGGCCCGCTGACACCCGTGCAGATCGGGTCCACCGCCACCACAGGGCTGACCTATGCAGTACCGGTGCTGCTGCACCTGCGGCTGAATGCCACCTACACCGTGCAGGCCTGCAATGCAGGTGGTTGCAGCGCCCCGTCGACTTCTGTGGCAGCCGACATGGTGCGCGCCATTGGGTACTTCAAGGCGTCGGCGACCACCGCCGAAGGCCGCTTTGGCAACCGTGTGGCCTTGTCCAGCAACGGCACCACCTTGGCCGTGGGGGCGTATGGCGAGGGGGGCAACACCGGCGCGGTGTACGTCTTCACGAAGAGTGGCGCCACGTGGTCGCAGCAGGCGCGCATTGCCGCCCCCAACGGCGAGGCCAACGATTATTTTGGCAATGCCGTGGCGCTGTCTGCCGACGGCAACACGCTGGCCATCGGCGCGGATGGCGAGAGCGGCGACCAGAAGGGCACGTTTGCGACGATGCCCGCCACCAACAACCTGGCCAGCAACTCCGGCGCCGTCTATGTGTATTCCCGCACGGGCGCCGTCTGGTCGCAGCAGGCATTCATCAAGGCGAGCAACGCAGATGCCGACGATCTTTTCGGTTCATTCGTAGCCCTCTCGAACGACGGCAACACCCTGGCGGTCGGGGCCTATAACGAGGATGGTGACCTGACCGGAACACACGGCAATGCAGCCTATGCTGCGTCCGGGGCCGCCTACGTCTTTGCCCGCACGGGCACCAGCTGGGCACAGCAAAGTTACCTCAAGGCCGCCAACGCCGGTGCGGGAGATTTCTTCGGCATCTACCTCAGCCTGTCTGGCGCGGGCGACACCCTGGCGGTGGGTGCGTTCTTTGAGCGCAGCGCCTTGGCGAGCGATCCTGCGGACGACACCTTGACCAATGCCGGTGCGGCTTATGTGTTCCAGCGCAATGCGGGGGCATGGTCGCAGCAGGCCTATCTGAAGGCCCCCAGTCCCCAAGCGCAGGACCGCTTCGGTGTGTCGGTCATCCTGTCAGGCGACGGCAACACGCTGGCGGTTGGCATGGATGGAGACAGCAGCAACTACACAGGCACCTTCGTCGTGCCGCCACCGCGCAACACCCTGGCACTCAACTCTGGCGCGGTGTTTGTGTTCATTCGCGCAGGTGGCGTCTGGCAGTCACAGGCGTATTTGAAAGCCTCCAACACCCGCACCCCCCACCGGTTTGGCAACAACTTGGCCATGTCCAGCGACGGCAACACGCTGGTGGTGCCGTCGTACCGCGACGACAGCAATGCGCGCGGATTCAATGGCGACCAGGCCAACACCGCCGCTGCGGATGCGGGCGCTGTGCTGGTGTTCCGCCGCAGCGCGGGCACCTGGGCGCAACAAGCCTACCTGAAGGCACCCAATACGGGCACTGGGGATCGGTTCGGTGGCCGTGTGGCGATATCGGGTGACGGCACGACCCTGGCCGTGGGGGCGTCCACCGAAGACAGTGGATCGACTGGCGTTGGCGGCAATCAGTCGGACGAAAGCAGCACCAACGCGGGCGCGGTGTACCTGTACTGAAAACTGGATGATGGGCGGCCGTCAACATGCCGCCCCTTCCTCTATCGGCGGATGGCGAGGGGCTCAGCACCCCTCGGCATCCTTGACGGTTGCTTTGTCTATGAGCGTTGCACGCCTTACCGCACCCGCATGCCGGGCGTGGCGCCGGGCCAGGGGTTGAGCACGTAGATGCCGGGGTTGGCCTTTTCGTCGCCATGGCTGGCGGCCAGCACCATGCCTTCGCTCACGCCAAACTTCATCTTGCGCGGCGCCAGGTTGGCCACCATCACGGTGTGCTTGCCCACCAGATCTTCGGGCTTGTAAGCGCTGGCAATGCCGCTGAACACGTTGCGCGTACGGCCTTCGCCCACGTCCAGCGTCAGGCGCAGCAGCTTGGTGGAGCCCTCGACCGGCTCACAGTTCACGATCAGCGCAATGCGCAAGTCGATCTTGGTGAAGTCGTCGATGGTGATGGTGGGGGCCAGTTCCTCGCCACCAGGAAGGGAGTTGGCTGCTACGGTTTCAGTAGCTCCTGGCGCTTGCTCTGCTTGCGCTGGGGCCTCAAACAGTGCTTCAAGCTGTTCGGGGGTGACGCGCTGCATCAGGTGCTGGTAGGGCTGGATGGCCTGCACGTCGCCTGCCACGTTCCACTGCTGCATGTTCACGCCCACAAAGCCTTGCACCGCCTGGGCCAGGCCCGGCAGCACGGGGGCCAGGTAGCGGGTGAGCGTGGCAAAGGCGTTGACCAGCACCGAGCACACCTGGTGCAGCGCCTCGTTGTTGGCAGCGTCCTTGGCCAGATCCCAGGGCTTGTTCTGGTCCACATAGGCGTTGACCTTGTCGGCCAGCAGCATGATCTCGCGCGTGGCCTTGCTGTATTCCCGCGTTTCGTACATCTGCGCGATGGCGTCGCTGGCACCGCGCACCTCGGCCAGCAGGGCCGCGCCCGTGGTGCCAAATTGGTCGGTCAGCTTGCCGTCAAAGCGCTTGGTCAAGAAGCCCGCCGCCCGGCTGGCAATGTTCACGTACTTGCCGATCAAATCGCTGTTCACACGCAGCATGAAGTCTTCGGCATTGAAGTCGATGTCTTCGTTGCGTGCGCTCAGCTTGGCCGCCAGGTAGTAGCGCAGCCATTCGGCATTCATGTTCAGGCTCAGGTACTTGAGCGGGTCCAGGCCCGTGCCCCGGCTCTTGCTCATCTTCTCGCCGTTGTTCACGGTCAAAAAGCCGTGCACAAACACGTTGTTGGGCGCCTTGCGGCCGCTGAAGTGCAGCATGGCGGGCCAGAACAGCGTATGGAAGGTGACGATGTCCTTACCGATGAAGTGGTACTGCTCCATCGCCGGGTCGGCCATGTAGGCGTCGTAGCTTTCGCCGCGCTTTTCCAGCAGGTTCTTCAGGGATGCCAGGTAGCCCACGGGGGCATCCAGCCACACGTAGAAGTATTTGCCGGGCGCGTCGGGGATCTCGATGCCGAAATAGGGTGCGTCACGGCTGATGTCCCAGTCGCCCAGGCCTTCGCTGGTGGTGCCGTCGGGGTTGGTGCGGACGGTGAACCACTCCTTGATCTTGTTGGCCACCTCGGGCTGGAGCTTGCCGTCCTGCGTCCAGTTCTCCAGAAACTCCACGCAGCGTGGGTCCGACAGCTTGAAGAAGAAGTGCTCCGAATTCTTCAGCTCGGGCTTGGCACCCGACAGGGCCGAGAAGGGGTTGATCAGGTCGGTGGGGGCATACACCGTGCCGCACACCTCGCAGTTGTCGCCATACTGGTCCTTGGCGTGGCACTTGGGGCATTCGCCCTTGATGTAGCGGTCGGGCAGGAACATGTTCTTCTCGGGGTCGAAGAACTGCTCGATGGTGCGTACTTCGATCAGGCTGCCATCGGCGCGGTCGCGCAGGTCGCGGTAGATCTGGCGGGCCAGTTCATGGTTTTCGGGCGCATCGGTGCTGTGCCAGTTGTCAAAGCTGATGTGAAAGCCGTCCAGGTACTGCTTGCGGCCTGCGGCAATGTTGGCCACGAACTGCTGGGGCGTGACGCCTGCCTTTTCGGCGGCAATCATGATGGGCGCGCCGTGCGTGTCGTCCGCGCCCACAAAGTTCACCGCGTTGCCCTGCATTCGCTGGAACCGCACCCAGATGTCGGCCTGGATGTATTCCATGATGTGGCCGATGTGGAAGTTGCCGTTGGCGTACGGCAGGGCGGTGGTCACGAAGAGTTTGCGGGCGGATGTCGTCATTGGAATGCGGCTTTCTCAGGCGGAACCCGCGATTTTAGGCGGTTGTCATGAAGCCATTCAGTGCAGGACAGATGGATGCATGGGGAGATCGAGCGAGTGCACATCACTTGCATCTGTTTGTAGATGGCGCCGGTCATAATGCACAGCATCTCTCGCTGCGGTGCGTCCGTTTTCCCTCCAGCACACTCCCACTCTCTATACGAGTCCCGTTCATGCACCAGCATCTCAGTTTTACTTGGTTGGGTACCTCTTGCGCTTAGCCACGCTCATCATCAAGGTTGCGGCGACGATGTGTTTCGCAATGTCCGTGCACGCTGCCCCCGTCATCACCACCATTGCGGAAGAACCGTTTGCCTACGCGGGCGGCGTATCTATCGGCGGTTTGAACGGTGGCTCTGGCTGGAGCGCAGCGTGGACCGCAGGCGCGCGCCAGCACCGTACCAATGCGACGAGTCTTACGTTACTGGGTTTGAGCAGTTCTGGCGGCAAACTAGTCGATAACGGCAATGCCGTGAATGTGAGCGTCAACGCTCGGACACTGCCTATGCAGAGTTCCGGCGTTGTCTTCGTGCAGTTCTTGGCCCAGTTTGGCACCCAGTCCGGACTTGGCACGCCGCAGATTCGGCTCTTCAACTCGGTCACCGGCTCAAACGCTGCTGCGGTGGGTAATAACGGCCGGTGCGGCAGTCCGGTTTTCGCGCTTTTTGGTCCCGATCTGGTGACGGGCCCTTGCAGCGCAGTGGCCCTGAGCTCGCTCAACGTGATTGTGCTGCGCATCGATTACACAGCAACGAGCACCAGCATGTGGGTGTTGCCGGACTTCAGCGGCTTTGACTACCTCAATCCGCCCACGCCCTCGGCGGTGTACGCGGGGCTGGCGGTTCCATTTGACACAGTCCAGGTTGTGACGCGGGCGCCAGCGCTGCTTGACGAACTGCGAATCTTCACAGTTGCGGCTGCACCAGCGCAGCCGACACCTGTTCCCTTCATGTCCTGGACTGCGTTGATTCTGTTATCAGGACTCGTGGGTTTGTTGGGTTGGCGTCGCGCTGGGATCTTTCGGGCTTGATCGCGCACCGGGTGCGGCTAGGGGTTGCGCGAGGGAAGTTTTACTCGTGCAGCCGTGTCTGCAACTCTGCCCCGGAATCCGTCCACCCAAAGAACCGGCAAACCTCCCCGCGCATGGCCAGCGTATCGGCCCGGCCCAGGGCCATCAGCTCTTGCGTGTAGCCGGACTCGAACAGCAGGTAGCTGGCCAGCGCCGCGCCGCGCACATCGGCCATGTTGGAGGTGACACCCAAGGCGCCCAGCATGGTGCGCACGGGGCCAGGCAGGTCGCCCACATGGCGTGCAGCCACGGCGTCCAGGCGCTGCGAGGGGGCAATCACCAGCAGCTCGATGGGGCGCAGTGCACTGTGCAGGCGCTTTTCTTCGGGGATGAGGGACAGGGTCTGGTTGATGCGCTGCACGCGCTCCACGTCCACCGCCAGCGCGTCCAGAAAGATGTTGGACAGCGCATGGCCCGCGATCTGCGCCAGGGTGGGGTAGTTGGGTGTGGGGTTGGCGGCAGCGTCGCCCTTGGGCTCGTGCATGCGGCCTGCGCCGATCACCAGGATGCGCTCGGCCCCCAGGTGGATGGCCGGGGCGATGGGCGCTGATTGGCGCATCGAGCCGTCGCCAAAGTATTCGATGTGGTCATCCACCTCGATGCCCTTGGCCGGAAAGATGAAGGGAATGGCCGAGGACGCCAGCAGATGCTCGTGCGTGATGCGGTCGCTGGCCGCCTTGCGCTGCGAGCGCACCCAGGGCTTGACGGGTGCGGCGGCTTCAAAAAAGGTGACGTGTTCGCCCGAGCTGTAGCTCGACGCTGTGACGGCAAGCGCTGTGAGATGCCCTTTGCGGATCAGCCGGGGCAGGCGCACCAGCGGCACCATCTTGACCAGCAGTTTTTCGAGCGGGGTGTTGTCCAGCAGCGACTTGGGCCGCATGCGCCGCCAGCGCGCCAGCGCCCAGCCCAGCGACACCAGCGTGAGCCAGCGCGCGCCGCTGCGCATCACGCTGAGCGAGTCGGCGCCATACACCTGGCTGGCATGGAACTGCCGCCACACGCGGGCGATGCGGCGCACGGCGCGGTCAAAGTGGTCGGCCCCGCAGGCCAGCGCGGCTGCATTGATGGCCCCCGCCGAGGTGCCGGTGATGATGGGAAAGGGGTTGGGCCCGTGCGCTTCGCCACAGGCCTGGCGCAGGTCGGCAATCGCTTCCAACACCCCCACCTGGTAGGCGGCACGGGCACCGCCGCCGGTCAGTAGCAGGCCCGTGGCGGGTGCAGAGGGCGCGGTGCCAGGGGCTGCGGTGGAGGATGTGGACGGCATGGACGGTCGGAGGGTGTGAGGCCCCCAGTGTGGAGGGGCCCCCGGGCGCAGCTCATGTGGGAAAACCCGCATGTGTGGGCCACCCCACGGGGGGTTGGGGGGGTTAACGCTGCTTGATCAGCAACTGCGCCACCGCGTCGCCCTGCAGCACCACGATGCCGTGCTCCCGGGCAAACGCCTGGGCGTTCTCGCTGACCTGGCCCAGGGCGGCCACGTAAACGCCCGCCGACGCATCGGCAGCGGTCATGGCCGTGTGCAGCTCCCGCAGGGGCTCCACCCCGTGGGTAGCGGCCTTCCAGCGCTTGGCGCTGACCAGCGTGGTCTTGCCGCCTTGGCTCAGGCGCATGTCGGCCCCGGTGGCGTTGCTGCCGGTCAGGCGCTCCACCCTGTAGCCCGCGCGTTCCCAGGCGGTGGCCAGAGTGTCGGCGAAGCTGCGCCAGGGCATGCTGCCCACGGCCTCCAGCATCTCCACCACCTTGGCGGGGTTGGGCGCGCGCAGCTGCTTCCAGGCTGCAATGCAGCCCACCACAAAGATGGGGAACCCTGCCAGCGCGCCCACGACAAAGTACTCCTTGGGCAACAACGCCCCGGCCGCCAGCGTGATGAGGCCCACCACCACAAAGCTGATCCACCACGGCGAGCGCAGCAGGACGGCAAACAGGGAGTTTTCGGACATCTTGAATTTCACGGGAGGCCTTTTTGGAGAGAGCGACGATGCAATGCGGTGCGCATTGTCCTTCAGCGGCAGGGGGCGGGAGCTTGGGAATAGACTACCGGCCCCACAGGAGTTATTTGAATGGCAGTCACCGAACAGGGCCTTTTGGCCGCACTTTCCAGCGTGCTGGACCCCCATACGGGCAAGGATTTTGTCAGCAGCCGCGCCCTGCGCAACCTGCAGATCACCGGTGGCGACGTGGCGTTTGACGTGGAACTGGGCTACCCCGCCAAGAGCCTGGTGCCCGAGCTGCGCCGCAGCCTGGTGGCCGCCGCCAAGGGCGTGGCGGGCGTGGACAACGTGTCGGTCAACATCACCACCAAGGTCATCGCCCACGCCGTGCAGCGCGGCGTGCAGCTCTTGCCCCAGGTCAAGAACATCATCGCCGTGGCCTCGGGCAAGGGCGGCGTGGGCAAGAGCACCACGGCCGCCAACCTGGCCCTGGCCCTGGCTGCCGAAGGCGCCAGTGTGGGCGTGCTTGACGCCGACATCTACGGCCCCAGCCAGCCCATGATGCTGGGCATCAACCGCCGCCCCGAAAGCGACGACGGCAAGACCATGGAGCCGCTCGAAAACTACGGCGTGCAGGTCATGTCCATCGGCTTCCTGGTGGACCAGGACGAAGCCATGATCTGGCGCGGCCCCATGGCCACCCAGGCGCTGGAGCAGCTCTTGCGCCAGACCAACTGGAAGGACCTGGACTACCTCATCATCGACATGCCGCCCGGCACTGGCGACATCCAGCTCACGCTGAGCCAGCGCGTGCCCATGACCGGAGCCGTGATCGTGACCACGCCGCAGGACATCGCGCTGCTGGACGCCAAGAAGGGCATCAAGATGTTCGAGAAGGTGGGTGTGCCCATCCTCGGCATCGTCGAGAACATGGCCGCCCACGTGTGCAGCAACTGCGGCCATGTGGAACACATCTTTGGCGCCGACGGCGGCAAGAAGATGGCGGCCGAATACCACATGGACTACCTGGGCGCGCTGCCCCTGGACATGAGCATCCGCCTGCAGGCCGACAGCGGCAAGCCCACCGTGGTGGCCGATCCGGACGGGGATGTGGCCAAGATCTACAAGAAGGTGGCGCGCGATGTGGCGGTGAAGATCGCCCAGCAGGCCAAGGATTTCTCGAACAAGTTCCCCACCATCTCGATCAGCAAGAACACCTGATCCTCCTGATCTGCCGCACTGCGCCATGAACCTGCTCGCGTCCCTGCGCTACCTGGTCGCGCTGCACGAGCACCGGCACTTTGGCCGGGCGGCGCAGGCCTGCCACATCACGCAGCCGGCGCTTTCCAACGCGCTGCGCGCGCTGGAAAAGGAGTTTGGCGTGGTGGTGGTGCGCCGGGGGCGCAGCTTCGAGGGCTTCACGCCCGAGGGTGAGCGTGTGCTGGCATCCGCCCAGCGCATGCTGCACGAGCATCAGGTGCTGCAGCAGGACCTGAGCGGCGACGCCGCCCACCCGCGCGGCACGCTGCGCCTGGGCGCGGTGCCCACGGCCATGCCCATCCTCGCGCGGTTTGCGGCGCAGCTGCAGGCGCGGCACCCGGGCATCGTGCCGGTGGCACTGTCGATGAGCTCGCAGGCGTTGGAGGCCGGGCTGGAAAACATTTCGCTGGACCTGGCGCTGGGCTACACCGAGCGCATGCCCGCACGCGGCGGCCCGCTGCGGGCCTGGCCGCAGTATGTCGAGCACTACTTTCTGCTGCGCCGCGCACCGCGCCCGCTCCAGGGCCCGGCGCGTGGGCTGCAGATCGGCCCGTCCATGGCCTGGGCCGATGCAGCGGCCTTGCCGCTGTGCCTGCTCACCCCGGAGATGCACAACCGCAGCCTGGTCGATGGCGCCTTCCGCGCGGCAGGCGCCACGGTCATGCCCGCCATGGAAACCGATTCGGTGCTGACCCTGGCGCTGAGCGTGGTGGCGGGCCAGTTGTGCAGCGTCCTGCCCGGGGCGCTGGTCGATGCCGTGCGCGGTCATGAGGGGCTGGAGGCCCTGCCGCTCAAGGGCCCGGTGCTGACCACCCCCATCGGATTCATGTCGCACCGCCAGGTGCAGCCCACCCGCGCCCTCGATGCAGCGCTGGCACTGGCGCAGGACCCCGACTGGTTGCAGCACGCCGCCGCACACAGCGGGCTTCTGGTCGCCGATTGAGCGCTGACCGCACGGGTTGCGGTGATTGATTCATAGGGAGCGGCAAAAACGGCCGTTTCATTTGTTTTTGTGATCGACCCATGTGCATCGGCAATTTGACGCCGCAGGCGCCCGTGGCCGACACTGCGGCGGCCCGGGCACCCTATGCAGGTGCCTGCATACAACCAGATCAGCGCCCCACGCCCCCGGTCCATGCACCTTGCCCCCGAAGCCCCCACCGTCGCCGCCGTGTCCGTCAACGACATGCGCGAACGCATCCGCCGCAAAAGCCGCCTCAAGGGCCGCCAGCCCGAAGACGCGGCCATGGCCGAGGTGGCGCAACTGCTGGGCCCGCGCCCGGCCACCGGCTTTCGGCGTGACCTGCTCATCGAATACCTACACTGCCTGAACGACCACTTTGGCGTGCTGCACGACCGGCACCTGGTGGCACTCGCCAAGCAGATGAACCTGCCGATGGCCGAGGTATACGAGGTGGCGAGCTTCTACCACCACTTCGAGATCGTGCGTGGCGAAGAGGCCCAGGCGCCCCGCCTTGTGGTGCGGGTGTGCGACAGCCTGAGCTGCAGCATGACGGGCGCCCGCGACCTGCTGGCCGCGCTGCCCGAGCGCCTGCGCGCGGCCGGGCAGGGCGATGTGCAGGTGTTGGCCGTGCCCTGCTTGGGCCGGTGCGAGCAGGCGCCCGTGGCGGTGGTGCACCAGTGCCCGGTGCCCCACGCCACGGTCGGTGGGGTGCTGGAAGCTGTTGATTTGAAGCCCAATCGGGCGGTAGCGCTACATCCATATGCCCAAGGTGCTATCAATTTTGATATTGCTGAGTGTGTGGAGGCGAGCGTGCCTGCGCAGCCGGATGGAATCAGCCCCGGGCACACCGACCTGGCCACCTACCGCGCCCACGGTGGGTACCAGACCGCCGCTGCGCTGGTCAATGGCGAGATGGACGCCGAGGCCGTGCTGGCCGCCATGGAAGACTCCGGCCTGCGCGGATTGGGGGGCGCAGGCTTTCCGGCCGGGCGCAAGTGGCGCATCGTGCGCGAGCAGGCCGCGCCACGCCTGATGGCCCTCAACATCGACGAAGGCGAGCCCGGCACCTTCAAGGACCGTACTTACCTCGAACGTGACCCGCACCGTTTTCTGGAAGGCGTGCTCATTGCCGCCCAGGTCGTGGGCACTGAGGCCGTCTACATCTACCTGCGCGACGAATACCACGGCTGCCGTGCGCTGTTGCAGCGGGCTTTGGATGACCTGCGTGCCGAGCCGCCGTGCCCCTTGCCCCACATCGAGCTGCGGCGCGGCGCGGGCGCCTACATCTGCGGCGAAGAGTCGGCCATGATCGAGAGCATCGAAGGCAAGCGTGGCGAACCCCGCATGCGCCCGCCCTACATCGCGCAGGTGGGTCTGTTCGGCCGGCCCACGCTGGAGCACAACTTCGAGACGCTGTACTGGGTGCGCGACATCGTGGAGCGCGGGCCGCAGTGGTTTGCCAGCTTTGGCCGCCACGGGCGCAAGGGGCTGCGCAGTTTCAGCGTGAGCGGCCGGGTGAAACACCCTGGCGTCAAGCTCGCGCCTGCGGGTATCACGGTGCAGGAACTCATCGACGAATACTGC
The DNA here is from genome assembly GCF_003096455.1 of Acidovorax sp. 99. Classification (NCBI taxonomy): domain Bacteria; kingdom Pseudomonadati; phylum Pseudomonadota; class Betaproteobacteria; order Burkholderiales; family Comamonadaceae; genus Acidovorax; species Acidovorax sp. 99. Next base: position 944,585 of record NZ_QEKU01000001.1, on the reverse strand, counting down.
GGCGGCATGCTGGACGGCCACCAGCTCTATGCGTACCTGCCCGGCGGCGCCTCGGGCGGCATCCTGCCTGCCAGCCTGAACCAGATTCCCCTGGACTTCGACACGTTGCAGCCCTACGGCTGCTTTATCGGCTCGGCCGCCGTCATCGTGCTCAGCCAACACGACCGCGCGCGCGACGCGGCGCTGAACGTGATGCGCTTTTTTGAACATGAAAGCTGCGGCCAGTGCACGCCGTGCCGCGTGGGCACGGCCAAGGCGGCCACGCTGATGCAGGCGCCGCAGTGGGATGAGGAGTTGCTGGACGACCTAGCGCAGGTGATGGGCGATGCGTCCATCTGCGGCCTGGGGCAGGCGGCGCCCAACCCCATCCGCTGCATCCACAAATACTTTGCGCATGAGGTGGGCGAGGGGCCCTGGCCGGGCGACCTGCCCAAGCCGCGCAACAGCCCGCTGGCGGAGCAACTGCTGAAGGGAGCCCAGCCATGAGCAGCTTGCAAGACACCGACGGCGTGGCCTTTGAGCTGGACGGCCAGCCCGTCACCGCCCATCCTGGCGAAACCATCCTGAAGGCTGCGCAGCGCCACGGCGTGGAGATCCCGCACCTGTGCTACAGCGACGGCCTGCGCCCCGACGGCAACTGCCGCGCCTGTGTGGTGGAGATCGCGGGCGAGCGCACGCTGGCCCCCAGCTGCTGCCGCGCACCCACTGAAGGCATGAAGGTGCAGGCGACCAGCCCGCGCGCCCGCAAGAGCCAGCAGATGGTGGTGGAGATGCTGCTGTCCGATATGCCGGAGGTGGGCTATCAATGGAATGATGACCAGTCAGATACTCCTGAATTGATAGCTGGAAGCCCATGTGTATCTAGCGCTACAGGCGAAGTGGACTCAAAAACTGCCCCAGCGGTAGGCCAGCACGGCGAACTGAGCGCCTGGGCTGATCGCTTGGGCGTTTCGGTGCGCCCGACCCTCAAAGCCCTGCGCCGCGAGCAACCCGCGCCTGACCTCAGCCACCCCGCCATGGCCGTGAACCTGGACGCCTGCATCCAGTGCAACCGCTGCGTGCGCGCCTGCCGCGAAGAGCAGGTCAACGACGTGATTGGCTACGCGCTGCGCGGGGCCGACAGCAAGATCGTCTTCGACCTCGACGACCCCATGGCGGAGAGCACTTGCGTGGCCTGCGGCGAATGCGTGCAGGCCTGCCCCACCGGCGCGCTCAGCCCCAAGACGCACATCGGCTCGCAAAAGGTGGACCGCAAGGTCGATTCGGTCTGCCCGTTCTGCGGCGTGGGCTGCCTCATCACCTACAACGTGCGCGATGAAAAAATTATCAGCGTCGAAGGGCGCGACGGCCCGGCCAACCACGGCCGCCTGTGCGTGAAGGGACGCTTTGGTTTCGACTACGCCCACCACCCCGACCGCCTCACGGCGCCGCTGATCCGCAAGCCCGGCGTGCCCAAGGAGGTGCGGCCCTACGGTGCCGACTGGCGCGATACCTTCCGCGAAGCGACCTGGGACGAAGCGCTGGACCTGGCCGCAGGCCAGCTCAAGACCCTGCGCGACACGCACGGCCGCAAAGCGCTGGCGGGCTTCGGCTCGGCCAAGGGCAGCAACGAAGAGGCCTACCTGTTCCAGAAGCTGGTGCGCACCGGCTTCGGCAGCAACAACGTGGACCATTGCACGCGGCTGTGCCATGCGTCCAGCGTGGCCGCGCTGCTCGAAGGCGTGGGGTCCGGCGCGGTGAGCAACCCGGTGAACGACGTGGAGCATGCGGAGCTGATCTTTGTGATCGGCTCCAACCCCACGGCCAACCACCCCGTGGCCGCCACGTGGATGAAGAATGCCGCACAGCGCGGCGCGAAGATCGTGCTGGCCGACCCGCGCATCACGGACATCGGCCGCCATGCCTGGCGCACGCTGCAGTTCAAGGCCGACACCGACGTGGCCATGCTCAACGCGCTGATCCACACGGTGATGGACGAAGGCCTGGTGGATGACGCCTTCATCCGCGACCGCGCCAACAACTTCGAGGCCCTCAAGGCCAACGTGATGGGCTGCAGCCCCGAGGCCATGGCGCCGGTGTGCGGCATCCCGGCAGAGACGCTGCGCCAGGTAGCGCGGGCGTTCGCAAAAAGCAAAGCCTCGATGATTTTGTGGGGTATGGGCGTGAGCCAGCACGTGCACGGCACCGACAACGCACGCTGCCTGATCGCGCTGTGCGCCGTCACCGGCCAGATCGGCAAGCCCGGCTCCGGCCTGCACCCGCTGCGCGGCCAGAACAACGTGCAGGGCGCGAGCGACGCGGGGCTGATCCCCATGATGTTCCCCAACTACCAGCGCGTGGACAATGCGGGGGCGCATGCCTGGTTCGAGGACTTCTGGGGTACCCGGCTCGACGAGTCACCAGGCTACACCGTGGTCGAGATCATGCACAAGGCCCTGGCGCCTGACAGCGACCCGCACAAGGTGCGCGGCATGTACATCATGGGCGAGAACCCCGCCATGAGCGACCCCGACCTGAACCACGCGCGCCACGCGCTGGCCAGCCTGTCGCACCTGGTGGTGCAGGACATCTTCCTGACCGAGACCGCCTGGCTGGCCGACGTGGTGCTGCCCGCCAGCGCCTGGCCTGAAAAGACGGGCACGGCCAGCAACACCGACCGCATGGTGCAGATGGGCCGCCGCGCGCTCAATCCGCCGGGCGATGCGCAGCCGGACCTGTGGATCATCCAGCAGATCGCCGCGCGCATGGGGCTTGGCTGGAACTACGAAGGCGAGGAGTCTGGCGTGGCCGCTGTCTACGACGAAATGCGCCAGGCCATGCACGCCAGCATCGAGGGCATCACCTGGGACCGCCTCGCACGCGACTCCAGCGTGACCTACCCCTGCCTCACGCCTGACGACCCGGGCCAGCCCATCGTCTTCACCGAAAAATTCCCCACGCCCACGGGCCGCCTGCAGTTGGTGCCCGCCAGCGTGATCCCGGCGGCAGAGAAGCCCGATGCCGACTACCCCCTGGTACTCATCACCGGCCGCCAGCTGGAGCACTGGCACACCGGCAGCATGACGCGGCGCAGTACCGTGCTGGACGCGATCGAGCCCATGGCCACCGCGTCGCTGCACGGTGACGAACTGGTTCGGCTGGGCGTGGCGCCCGGCGCGCTGGTGGGCATCCGCTCGCGGCGCGGCATGGTGCAGGTGCGCGTGCGCCGCGACGACGGCACACCGCACGGCACGGTGTTCATGCCATTTGCCTATGTGGAGGCGGCGGCCAATCTGCTCACCAACGCGGCGCTGGACCCGTTTGGCAAGATCCCCGAATTCAAATATTGCGCCGTGGCGGTGGATGTCATGCAGGCCACTGGCGTGCCGGGCTGACACCGCGCGATCCGTACGCTGGCTGTGGGGCTTTGCACCGCGCGCTGCGGGCAAGGGGTTACTCCGGGGTACAGTCGCAGCCCATGACAGAGCGCCCCTACACCGACGTTGCCGTGATCATGCGGCGCGAGCACATCGACAACCGCTGGCAGCCCTGGCGGTGGTCCCTGGCCGAGGTGGTGATCCACGAGCCCGCCTTTGGGACCGAACCCCGCCCGCTGATCCAGGACGAGCGCGAGCAGCGCTGGCTGTTCCCGGGCTTTCGCGTGGAGCTGTTCCGCGACGACGCCGAGGGTTATCACCTGAACCTCACTTCGCCCGCGCCCTGCTGGTTTGTGATGTGGCGCCAGGATGAAGACACCGGCGCGGGCGAGGTCCCCATGGCCCGCCCGGTGGCGGTGAGCCTGAGCTACCACGACGCCGGCCGCTGGCTGGACGCACAGGAAACCGTGGAGCAAGTGCCCGCCGATGCCGAGGTGGTGGAGGCACTGCGCGCCTTTGTGGCCGAGCATTACCAGCCCGAGCCCAAGCGCCGCAAGCGCCCCGAGAGCTTTCGCACGCTGCAGGACCGCTTTGGCAACCCCGCGTCCGTGTCCACCGACAAGCCGCGTGGCGGCGGTGGTGGCGGTGGCGGTGGCCATGCGGGAGGCGCGCGAGGAGGTGGCGACCATGGCTGACGGATTCCTCGGCCGCTGGTCGCGGCGCAAGCAGGATGTGCTGGCGGGCAAGCCCGTGCAGGACCCGCCGCCGCCCACCCCCCAGGTGGCAACCCCCGCGCCGGTGGCCGCTGTGGCAGCGCCCGTCGCACCTGCAGCCCCTGCTGCCCCTGCCCCGGAGGTGCCACCGCCGCCCACGTTGGCGGATGCTGAGGCGCTCACGCCCGCGTCCGACTTCAAACCGTTTGTGGCCCGTGCCGTGTCGCCTGAGGTGCGCAATCTGGCCATGAAAAAGCTGTTTGCCGACCCGCACTTCAATGTGATGGACGGCCTGGACATCTACATCGGCGACTACACCCAGCCCGACCCGCTGCCTGCAGGCATGCTGCGCAAGATGGCCAGTGCGCATGCACTGGGCTTTTTTGACCACGAGAAAAAGGCCGCGACCCCTGCGCAGGGTTTGCCAGGTGATGCTGCGCCGGACGCGGCCCCTGCGGCCGCAATATCCCCGCCGGGCAGTCAGCCTCGGGATGATGCGGAGGCGCAAAGCCCCGCAGACGTGGCACAGTCCCAGGTATGCAACGCTGTTCCTAGCGTTCCCTCTAGCGAGCCTGAGGTGGCCCCACGCTCTGCCCAGGATGCGGTGGTCACGCCAGCCAGCCATACCCACAATGACCACGACGCTCATCTGCGACTGCAACCAGACGATGCCCCTCAACGCCAAGGCGTTGGGCGAGGCGCTGCATGAAGACCTGACCCTTCACTCTACCCTGTGCCGGCGCGACGCGGGGGCGTTCCAAAAGGCCATCCAGTCCGGGCAGGACGTGGTGGTGGCCTGCACCCAGGAGCAGCGCCTGTTTGGCGACCTGGGCCAGCAGACCGAGGGTGCGGTGTCGCCCATCCGGTTTGTGAACATCCGCGAAACCGGGGGCTGGAGCCGCGATGCTGCCAAGGCCAGCCCCAAGATCGCCGCGCTGCTGGCGGCCGCCCGGCTGCCCGACCCTCCGCCCGTACCCACGGTCACCTACAAAAGCACGGGCCGCTTGCTGATCATCGGACCGCTCGACCAGGCCGAGCAGGCGGCTGCCCTGGTGTCGGATGTGCTGGATGTGACGCTGTTCACCCAAGGCCCTGGCAATGCCGGTGGCGCGCAGGCGCGGCGCTATCCGGTGCTGGGTGGCCGCATCACGGGTCTCACCGGCTGGCTGGGTGCGTTTGAGCTGCAATGGGCGGCCGACAACCCCATCGACCTGGACCTGTGCACGCGCTGCAACGCTTGCGTGGCGGCCTGTCCTGAAAACGCGATTGGCCTGGATTACCAGATCGATCTGGCCGCCTGCCAGTCGCACCGCGCCTGCGTGAAGGTGTGCCAGGTGGCGGGCGCCATCGACTTCACCCGCGATGCCACGGCGCAGACCGAGCGTTTTGACCTGGTGCTGGACCTGCGTTCATCCACTGCCACGCCCACCTTCCTGCAGCACGCGCTGCCGCAGGGCTACCTGCGCTGGGACGGGCGGGACCTGGGCACGCTGCTCAAGCTGCGCGAGCTGGTGGGCGAGTTCGAGAAACCCAAGTTTTTTGTCTACAAACAAAAGCTCTGCGCCCACAGCCGCAACGAAACCGTGGGCTGCAATGCCTGCGTGGATATCTGCTCGGCCGAGGCCATCAGCAGCGACAAGGGCCGCCAGCAAATCAAGGTGAACCCCAACCTTTGTGTGGGCTGTGGCGCTTGCACCACCGTGTGCCCCACGGGCGCACTGACCTATGCCTACCCCAGTGCGACGGAGCAGGGCACCAAGCTCAAGACGCTGCTGTCCACCTACACCGCCGCCGGCGGCAAGGATGCGGCATTGCTGCTGCACAGCCAGGAGCGCGGCCAGGCGCTGGTGGAAGAACTGGGCCGTGCTGCTCAGCTGAAGTTGGCGCACGGCGTGCCTGCCAATGTGATCCCGGTGGCGCTGTGGCACACGGCCAGCACGGGGGTAGACCTGTGGCTCAGCGCCATGGCCTATGGTGCGTCGCAGGTGGTGGTGTTGAGCACCGATGAAGAAGCGCCGCAGTACCTCGAAGGCCTGCAGGCGCAAATGGACGTGGCGCAGGCCATCCTGCGCGGCCTGGGCTACACCGGCACCCATGTGCAGTTGCTGCGTGCCAACCACCCCACCGCGCTGGATGCTGCACTGCAGACTCTGGGCCAGACGCGCCAGAAGACCCCGGCCGTGGCTGCACGCTTTGCGGTGGCCCAAGAGAAGCGCAGCACGCTGGAGATGGCACTCGACCATCTGATCGAGCAGGCCCCGATGCCCGTAGACGAGCGGCCTGCGGCCATTGCTCTGCCTGCCGTGGGGTCGCCGCTGGGCACGATTGAAGTCAACAAAGACCGCTGCACCCTGTGCCTGAGCTGCGTGAGCGCCTGCCCCGCCAGTGCGCTGCAGGACAACCCGCAGATGCCGCAGCTGCGCTTCATCGAAAAGAACTGCGTGCAGTGTGGCCTGTGCGCCACTACCTGCCCCGAAGACGCCATCACCCTGCAGCCGCGCCTGCTGCTCACGCCCGAGCGTGCGCAACTGCGGGTGCTTAACGAAGCCAAGCCCTGGGCCTGTGTGCGCTGCAGCAAGCCCTTTGGCACGGTGAAGGCCATCGAGGCCATGCTGGGCAAACTGTCGGGCCACCCCATGTTCCAGGGCGAGGCGCTGGAGCGCCTGAAGATGTGCAGCGACTGCCGCGTGATTGACCTGTATTCCGCACAAAACGAGACGAAAGTGACCGACCTGTGAGCGCCTCATCCACCTTGACTCCCCTGGGCGGCAGCTCTGCGCTCGATGAGGAAACTGCCCGCGCCGAGCTGTACGGCTTGTTGTCGCAGCTGTATTACGTGGCGCCCGGCCCGGAGCTGCTGTCGGCCTTGCGGGTGGCAGTGACGGAGGCGCCTGCCGATGGCGGCTTTCTGCAGGAGCCCTGGCAGCAACTGGTGGCGGCGTCGCGTGCGCTCAGCGATGCTGCCATTGCACAGGAGTTTGACCGGCTCTTTGGTGGTGTGGGCAAGCCCGAGGTGTTTTTGTATGGCTCGCACTACCTCAGCGGGTTTCTCAACGAGAAGCCGCTGGCGCGTCTGCGTACCGATTTGCAGCAGCTGGGCCTGGCGCGGGACGAGACCATGCCCGAGACCGAGGACCATGTGGCCTACCTGCTGGAGGTCATGCGCTATCTGATCGCTGGAGACGATGTAGCTGTCTGCAACCTGACATCGCAGCGTGAATTTTTTTCAACGCATCTGCAGCCCTGGGTTCTTCAGCTCTGCGATGCCTTGGCCGCACAGCCGCAAGCACGGTTTTATGCGGCTGTGGCGCACTTCACGCGGGCCTTTGTGTCGGTGGAGACCCAGGGCTTCGACATGTTGGATTGATCCCTCCAGATGCTCGTAAACCCTCGATATGCCGCTACAAAAGATGAGTGTGTTACTGGGAGTTGTAAAGCCCGATGGCGGGTTTTTACACACTGACATAGACTGTATGAATTCCGTTTCATAGCTGCCAGCCTTTCTGGAGACAAGCATGCAGAACAGCCAGCCAAATTCCTCCCGCCGGAGCTTCTTTTCCGGCGCCGCCACCGTAGGGGCTGCCGCAGCAGCCGTGGTGGCACTCCCCCATGTCGCGCCGTCCGATGCCGTGGTGTCCGAGCCCGCGCGCGTCGCACCCGAAAAGGGCGGTGGCTACCACCTGTCTGCCCGCGTGAAGCAGTACTACAAGACCACCCAACTTTGACATCGGGGCACGCCATGTTGCTAACCAAGAAGTCTTCCCATTCTGTGCAGGGCAACGGCTCTGCATCGCCTTTTGTGCACAGCCTGCGCCGTGGCCTGTCGCAGGCCCTGCCCACCATGGACCGTCGCTCGTTCCTGCGCCGCTCTGGCCTGGGAGTGGGCGTGGGCATCGCGGCCTCGCAGCTCACGCTGGTCAAGAAATCCAACGCTGCCGAAGGTGCCAAGGTCGGCATCGGCGACAGCAAGATCGAAGTGCGCCGTACGGTGTGCACCCACTGCTCGGTGGGCTGCGCGGTCGATGCCGTGGTCGAGAACGGCGTGTGGGTGCGACAGGAGGCGGTGTTCGACTCGCCCATCAACCTGGGTGCCCACTGCGCCAAGGGCGCAGCCCTGCGCGAGCACGGCCATGGCGAGTACCGCCTGCGTTATCCCATGAAGCTGGTCAACGGCAAATACGAGCGCATCAGCTGGGACACGGCCCTGAACGAAATCACGGCCAAGATGCAGGAGCTGCGCAAGGCCAGCGGTCCTGACAGCGTGTACTTTGTGGGTTCGTCCAAGCACAACAACGAGCAGGCCTATCTGCTGCGCAAGTTCGTGAGCTTCTGGGGTACCAACAACTGCGACCACCAGGCGCGTATCTGCCACTCCACCACGGTGGCGGGTGTGGCCAATACATGGGGCTACGGCGCCATGACCAATTCGTACAACGACATGCAAAACAGCAAGGTCGCTCTGTACATCGGTTCCAACGCGGCCGAAGCGCATCCGGTGTCCATGTTGCACATGCTGCACGCCAAGGAAACCGGCTGCAAGATGATCGTGGTGGACCCGCGCTTCACCCGCACGGCCGCCAAGGCGGACGAGTACGTGCGCATCCGCTCCGGTACCGACATTCCCTTCCTGTTTGGTGTGCTGTACCACATCTTCAAGAACGGCTGGGAAGACAAGAAGTACATCAACGACCGTGTCTATGGCATGGACAAGGTGCGCGACGAAGTGCTGGCCAAGTGGACGCCTGACAAGGTGGAAGAGGCTTGTGGCGTCAAGGAAGACCAGGTTTTCAAGGTCGCCAAGATGCTGCACGAGAACAACCCTGGCACCATCGTGTGGTGCATGGGCCAGACGCAGCACACCATCGGCAATGCCATCGTGCGTGCATCGTGCATCTTGCAGCTGGCTTTGGGCAACGTGGGCAAGAGCGGTGGCGGCACCAACATCTTCCGCGGCCACGACAACGTGCAGGGCGCCACCGACGTGGGGCCCAACCCAGACTCGCTGCCTGGCTACTACGGCCTGGCCGAAGGCTCGTGGAAGCACTTCGCCGCTGTGTGGGGAGTGGACTTCGAGTGGATCAAGAAGCAGTATGCGTCGCCCGCGATGATGACCAAGAACGGCATCACCGTGTCGCGCTGGATCGACGGTGTGCTGGAGAACAACGAGCTGATCGACCAGGACTCCAATCTGCGCGGCGTGTTCTTCTGGGGCCATGCGCCCAACTCGCAGACCCGTGGTCTGGAGATGAAGCGCGCCATGGACAAGCTGGACCTGCTGGTGGTGGTAGACCCTTATCCATCGGCCACCGCCGCGATGGCTGCCATGCCAGGCAAGGCCGAAGATTTGAACCCGAACCGTGCGGTGTATCTGCTGCCCGCAGCCACGCAGTTCGAGACCAGTGGTTCGTGCACGGCATCCAACCGGTCGCTGCAGTGGCGCGAAAAAGTGATCGAGCCGCTGTGGGAGAGCCGCTCCGACCACATGATCATGCACCAGTTCGCCGAAAAGCTGGGCTTTGCCGCCGAGCTCTCCAAGAACTACAAGATGCAGAAGGTCAAGGGCATGGACGAGCCCGTGCCCGAGGACATCCTGCGCGAGATCAACAAGTCGGTCTGGACCATTGGCTACACCGGCCAGAGCCCTGAGCGCCTGAAGGCCCACATGAAGAACATGCACCTGTTCGATGTGAAGACCCTGAAGGCCAAGGGCGGCAAGGACAAGGAGACTGGTTACGACTTTGGCGGTGACTATTTTGGCCTGCCATGGCCCTGCTATGGCACGCCGGAGCTCAAGCACCCAGGCTCGCCCAATCTGTACGACACCTCCAAGCATGTGATGGAAGGCGGCGGCAACTTCCGCGCCAACTTCGGCGTGGAAAAGGACGGCGTCAACCTGCTCGCAGAGGACGGCTCCCATTCGGTGGGCAGCGAGATCACCACGGGCTACCCCGAGTTCGACCACGTGCTGCTCAAGAAGCTGGGCTGGTGGGACGATCTGAGCGATGCCGAAAAGGCCAAGGCCGAGGGTAAGAACTGGAAGACCGACCCCACGGGCGCGATCATTCGGGTGGCCCTCAAGCACGGTTGCCATCCATTCGGCAATGCCAAGGCGCGCGCTGTGGTGTGGAACTTCCCGGACGCCATTCCGCAGCACCGTGAGCCTCTGTATGGCACGCGTCCTGACCTCATGGCCAAGTATCCGACCCACGACGACAAGAAGGCCTTCTGGCGCCTGCCTACCCTGTACAAGAGCGTGCAGGAGAAAAACGTGGCCGACAAGGTGCACGAGAAATTCCCGCTCATCATGAGCTCGGGTCGTCTCGTGGAGTACGAAGGCGGCGGCGAGGAAACCCGCTCCAACCCCTGGCTGGCGGAGCTGCAGCAGGAGTCGTTCGTCGAGATCAACCCCAAGACGGCCGCCGACCGGGGCATCCGCAACGGCGAGCGCGTATGGCTCAGTTCTCCCACCGGTGCCCGCATCAACGTGCAAGCACTCGTCACCGAGCGCGTGGCACCCGATACCGTGTGGATGCCGTTCCACTTCTCGGGCCGCTGGCAAGGGGCGGACATGCTGGCGTACTACCCCAAGGGTGCGGCACCTGTGGTGCGCGGTGAAGCCGTCAACACGGCCACCACCTATGGCTACGACAGCGTGACCATGATGCAAGAAACCAAGACCACGATCTGCAACGTGGAACGCGCCTGATCGCGCCACGCAAGGAGACACACATGGCACGAATGAAATTCATCTGTGACGCAGAGCGCTGCATCGAATGCAACGGCTGCGTGACCGCCTGCAAGAACGAACACGAAGTACCGTGGGGCGTGAACCGCCGCCGCGTGGTCACCCTGAACGACGGTGTGCCGGGTGAAAAGTCCATCTCGGTGGCCTGCATGCACTGCAGCGACGCACCTTGCATGGCGGTCTGCCCCGTCAACTGCTTCTACCGCACCGAAGAGGGTGTGGTGTTGCACGACAAGGACGTGTGCATTGGCTGCGGCTACTGCAGTTATGCCTGCCCGTTTGGCGCGCCGCAGTTCCCATCGTCCGGCACCTTTGGTGTGCGCGGCAAGATGGACAAGTGCACCTTCTGCGCCGGTGGTCCTGAAACCCATGGCAGCCAGGCCGAGTTTGAAAAATACGGCCGCAATCGCCTGGCCGAAGGCAAGCTGCCCGCCTGCGCAGAAATGTGTTCTACCAAAGCCCTGCTGGCCGGTGACGGCGATGTGGTGGCGGATATCTTCCGCAACCGCGTGGTGCAGCGTGGCAAGGGCTCCGAAGTGTGGGGCTGGGGCACGGCCTACGGCTCACAACAGGCAGGTCAGCCTGCAGGAGGCAAGTCATGATGCAGCGCACCATACACATGACCTTGGCCGCTGCGGTGGCCGCCCTGGCATTGACGGGCTGCGGCGAGAAACCGCAGACCGGCGCGGGCATTCGCAGCGATGCTCCGTCTTACGCCGGCACCGGCAGCAACTTCACGCAGCCTGGCTGGAAAGCCGGCGACAAAACCAGCTGGGAAGCGCAGTTGAAAGCGCGCCAGCAGTACGGCCAGAACGAATACACCCGCACCCAGGCGAAGTGAGGTCCACCATGAAATACATCGTGTGGTCCATGGCCTTGGCGGCCAGCCTGGCCTGTGGGCTGGCTGGCGCCCAGACGCCGCCTGCTGCGCCCGACGCATCTGCGGCAGCTCCTGCAGCCACGGCTGCACCGGCTGCGGTGGGGGGTGTACAAAGCCAGAATATCTTTCAGGTCAAACCCGACGCCAGCGCTGATCCCAAATACGCGGAACAGACCAATGGCGAGCGCATGAAGGTGCAGCCCGGCAACAACGCGCCCATGTGGCGCCAGGTGGGGCAGGGCGTGACAGGCTACAGCAGCTTGCCTGTGACCCAGGCGCCCGAGGCGGGCAACCTGATCCAGCGCTTTGTGCAGTACCCCGGCTCGCGCTACACCAATGCGGGCGAGGCGTGGCGGCAAGTGCGCAACCACTGGATCATCCCCTACGGTGCGGCGCTGTTTGCCATCGTGTTGCTGGCTTTGGGCATCTTCTACTTTGTGAAAGGCCCGCTGGGGCATGAGCATCCCGACGGCACCGGCCCCCGCCGCATCGAGCGTTTCACCCCGTTCGAGCGTGCGGCCCACTGGGCCAATGCGTTTGCATTCGTCGCGCTGGCCATCTCAGGCATCGTGATGGCGTTTGGCAAGTTCTTCCTGTTGCCCATCCTGGGGACCACGCTTTTTGGCTGGTTGACCTATGCGCTCAAGAACGTTCACAACTTTGTGGGTCCGTTGTTTGCCGTGTCGCTGCTGGTGATCATTCTTACGTTCATCAAGGACAACATCGCCAACCGCGCTGACTTTGTCTGGTTGGCCAAGGGCGGCGGCATGCTGGGCAAGGGTAATCATGAGGTGCCCTCACACCGCTTCAATGCGGGCGAGAAGGGCTTGTTCTGGTGGGGCATCACCATCCCCGGCATCTTTGTGGTGGCCACTGGCCTGGTGCTCGACAAACTCATCCCCGGCTTTGGCGACGTGCGTGGCGACATGCAGATCGCCCACATGATCCACGCCACTCTGGCCATCTGGATGATGGCGCTGATCTGTGGTCATATCTACATGGGCACAGTGGGCATGAAGGGTGCCTACAAGGCCATGCGCACCGGCTATGTGAGCGAGGGCTGGGCCAAGGAACACCATGAGCTGTGGTACGACGATGTGCAGGCCGGCAAGATCCCGCGCCAGCGCAGCGCTAGCCTGTCAGCGACCGACGTAACAGCATCTGCGGGCCAGCAGCCCGCCCAGGTATGAGGATCCACTCCATGACGAGATCAAGCATCCGCACCTCTTTGCTGGCGCTGTGCGCGGCAGCCGTATGCACTGTGGCATCCGCCAAGCTGCCGGCCCCGTCCCCCGAGGCGGCCGCCAAGGCCGCCGAAGCGGCAGCCAAGGCTGCATGGGCTGGCAAGGTGGACAACTACAAGTTGTGCCTGTCGCAAGACAAGGTGGCCGCGCACTACCGCAAGACCACGCCTTCGGCCAAGCCCGCGGCTGCTACTGGTGCTGCTTGCACGGACCCTGGTCCCTTCGCCTACACACCGCCAGCGGCCAAGCCTGCAGAGGCTGCTGGTGCACACTCGCCACCTGGCACCGCCAGCAGCCCTCCCAGCACGCAGGTACCTGCCGCTGCAGCTGCACCGGCCTCCAAGTCCTGACACGCGCCCTGCCGCGCTGGGCTCGAAGCCGCGTTCCCTGGTGGGGCGCGGCTTTTTTTCTGGGCGCGATGTGCCAGGTGCACCGCCGAGCCAGCAATCGCAGAGCGATACGGCACCAGCCCGCCCCCTTGGTGCAGTGGACCGGGCCACGCAGCGGTTCATTCCCGTGCGCTAACCGCGGTAGCACCACACTGCGTATATTTGCCCCATGAGTTCCAGTTCTTTGTCCACTCCTTCAGTTTTGTCTTCGCCCTCTCTGCCGCGCCTGACGCAGGCCCACGCCCCGCTGACCCATGCAGTGGAGGTCGTCAACGAACTGGGCGCACGGGAACAGGTACAGATCCCCGCCGAGCGTCCGCTCACGATCTACGTGGACAAGCGCGAGCTCGTGACGCTGATGACACTGGGCGCGCAACCAGAGCTGCTGGTGCTGGGTTATCTGCGCAACCAGCGGCTGGTCGAATCGGTGCTCGACATCGAATCGATCACGGTCGATTGGGAGGTCCACGCCGCCGCTGTGCGCACGCGCCATGGCATTGCACGGATCGAAGAGCGCACGGCCAGCAAGGTTGTCACCACGGGCTGCGGACAGGGCAGCGTGTTTGGCGGGCTCATGGACGAGGTGGACCGCATCCAGTTGCCCGACGCCCGCCTGACCCAGGGCCAGCTGTACGGCATTGTCAACGCGATTCGCCTCAAGGAGACCACCTACAAGTCGTCCGGTTCGGTGCACGGCTGTGCCCTGTTCAAGGGGGAGGACTTGCTGATTTTTGTGGAAGACGTCGGCCGCCACAATGCGATCGACACCATCGCCGGCTGGATGTGGATGAATCCTGAGACGTGCTCATCCAGCGACTGTGCAGGAGACCCCGCAACCTCTCCCATGTCGGGGGCAGACAAAGTGTTCTACACCACCGGCCGCCTCACCAGCGAGATGGTCATCAAGTCCGCGCAGATGGGGGTGCCCATTGTGGTGTCTCGCAGCGGCATGACCCAAATGGGCCATGCCGTGGCCCAGCAGCTGGGCCTGTGCGCCATCGGGCGCGCCACCAACCGCCGGTTTGTGTGCTACAGCGCTACGCACCGCCTGGTACTGCAGCCAGAACTGGCCCAGGCACCGGTGGTGCCCCCCGCCCGGGCTGCTGGTGAAGTGTGAGGCGGCAGCGCTCAATGGTTAGCGCCCGCGCAGACGGGGTGGTGCTGGGGCCGTTGCCGCTCAATAGTCTTTGAGTCGGCCACCGCAGCGGCGTCGAGCACCTTCGGCCCGCCTTTGGCCTGCGGCCCATGCAAAGGCATGGGGCGAGACGAAAAAAAGCCGGCTACAGGGAGCCGGCTTTTTTCATGAGCCACAGGGCTCAATAGCGGCCGCCGCCGTAGCCGCCCGTGCCATAGCCAACGTCCGAGCGTTTGCTCGCACTGTAGCCATTGGCGCTGTAGCCTCCTGCTCCGCCACCTTCTTCACGGGGGCGGGCCAGATTCACCACAATCGAGCGCCCATCGACGGACATGCCGTGCAGCGCGCTGATGGCGGCTTGGGCCACTTCGGCCGACGCCATTTCCACAAAGCCGAAGCCCTTGGAGCGACCGGTTTCGCGGTCCATCATGACCTTGGCGGAGGACACACTGCCGAACTCGGCAAAGTTGCTTTGCAGGCTGGAATCGGTCACGGAATAGGGCAGGTTGCCCACGTAGATCTTGGTGCTCATGGAAGAGCCTTTCTGAAGGATGGCACGCAACGAAGGGCGCACCGTTGGGGTACAGCACTGTGAGCGGAAGCCCACGGCAACTGGGATGAGGAAATGGAGCCTGCGGTCAGCAGAACTTCAGCACACAGGGGGATGGGACATGCACGCTTGCAGCCAGCCCTGGGTGACGGCAAAGAGCCTGGCTGCTTCGCGCGAGGCAAAGGCTTTGTCAAAACGGAACACTCGGCAGTAGCTGCCGTTGCCACTTGAACGATGGACCGAGAAGGAGGCGCGGAAGCGGCCGCAGTCGGTCGGGTGTGTCGCGGGCGAAACGACGTATTGGCCCATGGAAATGGCGTTATTTGAAATCTGGTGCATTCGGGAGCGCAGGCCAGCATCGACCTGCGTGAGCATCGAGGGACTCGGTGGGCTGCAGCTCTTCAGACCCACTGGGCGACAAGGTCGCAAAAGGCAGCCTGCCGTGGCGCGGTAGACCGCTGGGAGGCAGGCGTTGCGGTGACTGCTGGCGTCAAAAGCCGTGACCACGACAAAGCAGAGTATATGCGATTAGTTATTTAATTTTTATTTAATATTATTTTCTGTTTTAAAAGACGGTGCCAGTCCTTCGATTGCTCCTACGAAGGCCGGGGGGGCGCTGGCGCAATAGCGAGCTCGTCCATCGCTCTCCATCGTCTTTTGGCCCGTTCCCGCAGCCTCTTGCGTCCTGCCTTCGACGGATTCCACGGCCACAGAAGGCGTCACCCCGCGATGGCATGATGCGCGCATGAAAGACCTGAACGCCAGCAGTAGCACCTGGGCCGACACGTTGCCCAGCCAGTGGGGACCAGAACTGGCCCACACGGAAATTGAAGTTCCTTTGAGCCGGTCGCCACAAGACCTGCCCACATCGTCTGCCATCAGGGCGGTTTCCGCCACGGAGCGCCTTTCCCTGTGGGGCTGGATGCGCGAAGGACTGCGCGCTGCACTGTTTCTGGCACCGCGTACAGGGGCTGCGGCACCCACGCCCTGGCAGTTGCTGGTGTTGTCGTTGATCAGCGGCGCGTTGCTGTTGGGCGCTGCACGGTTACAGGTCGTGGGCCCGGCCCAGTTCAGCATGCGTGGCTGGCTCACCCCCATGTGGAGCAGCCTGGTGCTGCTGTGGCTGGCTTGGTGGGCCATGGCGCCAGCACAGCGTGCTCCTACCCCTGCGCCCGAGCTGGGTGTGCCCGGCCCTTCGGGCGGGCTGGCCGCGTGGTATGTGCTGTCGGCGTGGGCGCCCTTGGCCCCCTTGCTGGTGCTCTATGTCCTGATGGGATTGGCGGTTCACCAGCCTGCACTGTGGAATGGGACGGTGGCAAGCATTCTTTTCTGGGTGGCCTACGGCGTGCTCACGGTATGGGTGCTGGCCACGTTGGTGGTGGTGAGTGCCCGCTTCATCCGATCGCGGGTGCGCACTGCGGTCTTTGGCGTGGCGATGGCTGTGGTGGTCGGGGTGGGCATGTGGCAGTTTCAGGACCAGCCCTGGGAGGAAGACGCCCTGGCGGTGGCCGATGCGTCGGCCGACGGAGCACAGCCTCCAGAGCCTGCGCAACTGGCGCTATCGCAAGGCCTTTTTGAGAACCAGCAGCTGCTGTGGCAACAGCAGGTGGATGCTTTGTTGCCTCAGCGTCCCGGCGTTGTGGATGTCTATGGGTTGGTGTTCGCGCCCTATGCGGATGAAAACGTGTTCCGCCGCGAAAGCACGATGGTCAACACGCTGCTGCAGGATCGGTTTGACGCCCAGGGCCGGGTTCTGCACCTGCTCAACCATGCTGAAACTGCCGAGACCCACCCCTGGGCGACGCCCGAGAATCTGCAACGCGCCATTGCCGCGCTGGCCGCGCGCATGGATCGCGAGCATGATGTGCTGGTGATTTACATGACCTCGCATGGCGCACGCAACCATGAACTGGCCGCCGCACACTGGCCGCTGCAGGTGCCCCCGGTGACGCCCGAGATGCTGCGCGCAGCGCTGGACGAATCGGGCATCCGCAACCGCGTGATCGCAGTGTCTGCCTGCTTTTCGGGAGGCTGGATCGAACCGCTGGCCACCGACAGCACCCTGATCATGACGGCGGCCGACGCCACCCACACCTCGTATGGCTGCGGCAGGCTGTCTGAGCTGACCTTCTTTGGCCGCGCGGTGTTTCATGAACAACTGCGCCAGACCCATTCCTTCACCGAGGCCTTTGCCAAGGCTGTGCCGCTGATTCAGCAGCGTGAGGTCGAGGCCGGCAAGGCCGACGGATTTTGGAACCCGCAGATCCGCGTGGGCCAACAGATCGCCCCGGTGTTGCAGGCGCTGGAGCAGCGGCTGCAGACGGAGGCACCAAATGCCTCCAGCGCAGCCCCTGCGCCGGCGGCCGAAGCGCCGGGCCCGGTGCCAGCGACAGCTGCGGCGATCGACGCCGCCACAGCGCCATCCCCGCGGCACTGATGCGTTGAACGCGTTCTAACACCCCACGGCCCGCCAGCCCGTTCGCTTTGCGCTAAGGTCTGTCCATGAACCTGTCTTTCCTGCGCCTTGGCTGGCGCACCCTGGCCCGGGACCTGCGCGCGGGCGAGTTGCGCCTGTTGATTGTGGCGGTCACCCTGGCAGTGGCCGCGCTCACATCTGTGGGTTTTTTTGCCGATCGCCTGCAAGGCGGACTGCAGCGCGATGCCCTGCAGCTGCTGGGGGGGGATGCAGTCGTGGCCAGCGACAACCCAACGCCCGCTGCATTCGTGGAGCGCGCCAAGGCGCTTGGGTTGCAATCGGTGACCACGCTGGGCTTTCCGACCATGGGCCGCGCGAGCGATGCGCAGGGCGGTGCCAGCAAGCTGGTGGCACTCAAGAGCGTGCAGCAGGGTTACCCGCTGCGCGGCAGCCTCACGGTGGCAGATGCCCCCGGCGCGCTGGAGCAGCCGACGCGTGACATCCCGGCGCCCGGCGAGGTGTGGGTGGACGCGCCACTGCTCGAATCGCTCAACCTCGCCATGGGCGACAAGCTGTTGCTGGGCGATGCGCAACTGCGCATCGCGCGCATCATTGTCATCGAGCCTGACCGGGGGGCGGGCTTCATGAGCTTTGCGCCACGTGTGATGGTGAACGAACGCGACCTGCCCGCCACGGGGCTCGTGCAGCCTGCCAGCCGCCTGACCTACCGCTTTGCCGTGGTCGGCCCGGCGTCGGCCATCAAGGCGTTCAACGATTGGGCGGTGGTCGAGGCCAAGAAGCCCGAAGTGCATGGCGTGCGCGTGGAGTCGCTGGAAAGCGGCCGCCCCGAGATGCGCCAGACGCTGGATCGCGCGCAGAAATTCCTGAGCCTGGTAGCGCTGCTGGCTGCACTGTTGTCTGCCGTGGCCGTGGCGCTGGCCGCGCGCGGGTTTGCGGCGGAGCACCTCGACGCTTCGGCCATGCTGCGTGTGCTGGGGCAGAGCCAGCGCACCATTGCTGGGGCCTATACCACTGAGTTCGCGCTGATCGGCCTGTTTGCCAGCTCCTTGGGTGTGGCGCTGGGCTATGTGGTGCACTACGCGTTTGTGCTGCTGCTGGCGGGATTGGTGGAATCGGCCTTGCCTTCGCCCAGTCTGTGGCCGGTGGTGTTTGGCCTGGGCATGGGGCTCACGCTGCTGTTTGCGTTTGGCTTGCCGCCGGTGCTGCAGCTGGCGCAGGTGCCACCATTGCGGGTGATACGGCGTGATGTGGGGGGGCTCAAGCCCGCATCGCTGGCAGTGCTGGGTATCGGCATTGCGGGCTTCGCTGCGCTGTTGCTGGCTGTCAGCAGCGACATCAAGCTGGGTCTGATTGCCGTGGGTGGTTTTGCCGGCGCCGTGGCGCTGTTTGCAGGCCTGTCATGGGTGGCGGTCAAGCTTCTGCGCAAGAGCGTGAACGAAAGCACGGCCCCGCGCTGGCTCGTGCTGGCCACGCGGCAGATTTCTGCGCGCCCGGCCTATGCCGTAGTGCAGGTCAGCAGCCTGGCGGTGGGTCTGCTGGCCCTGGTGCTGCTGGTGCTGCTGCGCACCGACCTCATCAGCAGCTGGCGCAAGGCGACCCCGCCAGATGCCCCCAATCGCTTTGTCATCAACGTGATGCCTGACCAGTCGGAGGCCTTTCAGCAGACGCTCAAGGACAGCGGAGTGGGTCGCTACGACTGGTACCCCATGATCCGCGGCCGGCTGGTGGCTGTGAACGGCAAGCCAGTGGGCCCCGACAATTACACCGACGACCGCGCCAAGCGCCTGGTGGACCGGGAATTCAACCTGTCCAACGCTGTGGAGGCACCGCCCCACAACCAGGTGGTGGCTGGGCGCTGGACGCCCGGCGAGGAGGGCGCCATCAGCGTGGAAGAAGGTATCGCCCAGACGCTGGGCCTGCAGCTGGGTGACCGTTTGCAGTTCGATATGGGCGGCGTGCAGGACGAGGCCCGCATCACCAGCCTGCGCAAGGTGGACTGGGGCTCCATGCGCGCCAACTTCTTTGTGATGTACCCGGTGGCCGAGGTCAAGGATGTCCCGGTCACCTACCTGGCCGCCTACCGCGCTCCAGAAACCCACGGTTTCGACAACGCGCTGGTGCGCCAGTTTCCCAACATCACCAACGTGGACATGGGCGCCACCATTGCCCAGGTGCAGCGGGTGCTGGAGCAGGTGATCCGGGCGGTGGAGTTCTTGTTTGCCTTCACGCTCGCAGCTGGGCTGGTGGTGCTGTTTGCCGCCGTCACGGCCACCCGCGAAGAGCGCGCACGCGAGTACGCCATCATGCGTGCCGTGGGGGCCCGTGCCAGCCTGCTGCGCCAGGTGCAGCGGGCCGAGCTGGTGGGTGTGGGCCTGCTGGCGGGCTTTCTGGCCAGCGCGGTGGCGGTGGGCGTGGGCTGGGCATTGGCGCGTTATGTGTTTGACTTCACCTGGACCGCCGCCCCCTGGGTGCCGCTGGCCGGTGCGCTCGCGGGCGCGGTGCTGGCGCTGGCCGCAGGCTGGTGGGGTTTGCGCGAGGTGCTGCTGCGCCCGGTGGTGGACACGCTCAGGCGGTCTGCCGAGTAACTGGACAGCAGCAGACGCACTGCACTGCGTCCGGAAAGGGTGAGAGTCCGCACGAGCGCCCTCTGCCTTTGGCCGGTGCCAAGCGCTTTCCGAGGGTGTTTGTCGTGGCAGCTGCGGGACATTGCTCGCCCCGCGATGCAACGACCGCACGCGGCGCAAGGTGTTGCGGCCATTGGCCTCGCCGGCCCAGAGTTTGAATAAAAACAGACGATAGCGCCGAATTCATATGCGCTGATAGCTATCAAATAGATAGCGAATACTCGCCAATGCGCTGGCTGCGCCTACTGCATTTTTGCTGCTCCGGGCCCGAAAAATCGCTTTTTGGGCCACCGGTGCGACAATAGAGGGCTAAATGACAAGTTCCTTTTCCAATCTATCGCTGGCTGAGCCGCTGGCGCGCGCCGTAGCCGAAATGGGCTACGAGTCCATGACGCCCATCCAGGCGCAGGCCATCCCGGTGGTGCTCACCGGCCAGGACGTGATGGGCGCAGCCCAGACCGGCACCGGCAAAACCGCCGCGTTCTCGCTGCCTTTGCTGCAGCGCCTGCTCAAGCACGAGAGCAGTTCCACATCCCCCGCTCGCCACCCTGTGCGCGCTCTGGTGCTGTTGCCCACCCGTGAGCTGGCCGACCAGGTGGCCCAGCAGATTGCGCTGTACGCCAAGTACACCAAACTGCGCAGCACCGTGGTGTTTGGCGGCATGGACATGAAGCCCCAGACCATCGAGCTGAAAAAAGGCGTCGAAGTGCTGGTGGCTACGCCGGGCCGCCTGCTCGACCATATCGAGGCCAAGAATGCGGTGCTCAACCAGGTGGAGTACGTGGTGCTCGACGAGGCCGACCGCATGCTGGACATCGGTTTTCTGCCCGACCTGCAGCGCATCCTGAGCTACCTGCCCAAGCAGCGCACCACGCTTCTGTTCAGCGCCACCTTCTCGCCCGAGATCAAGCGCCTGGCCAGCAGCTACCTGCAAAACCCCGTCACCATTGAGGTGGCCCGCCCGAACGAAACGGCCTCCACGGTGGAGCAGCGCTTTTACAGCGCCAATGATGACGACAAGCGCCGAGCCATCCACCAGGTGCTCAAGACGCGCGGCATCAAGCAGGCTTTCATCTTCGTGAACAGCAAGCTCGGATGCGCCCGTTTGGCGCGCAGCCTGGAGCGTGAGGGCCTCAAGACCGCAGCCTTGCACGGCGACAAGAGCCAGGACGAGCGACTGAAGGCGCTGGAAGCCTTCAAGAGCGGCGAGGTTGATCTGCTGGTGTGTACCGATGTGGCTGCGCGCGGCCTGGACATCAAGGACGTGCCTGCGGTGTTCAACTTCGACGTGCCTTTCAATGCGGAAGACTATGTGCACCGCATTGGCCGCACGGGCCGTGCGGGCGCGTCCGGCCTGGCCGTCACGCTGGTGTCGGGCAGCGATGCCCGCCTGGTGGCCGACATTGAGAAGCTGATCAAGAAGAAGATCGATCTCGAAGCCATCGAATACGAAGAAGACCGCCCCCGCGGCCGCATCAACGACGGCCGCCGCGCATGGCGTGAAGCAGGCGAGACCGGTGATCCGCGCGATGCGATTCCAGGGGCAGTGCGTGAACGCAGCGAGCGCCGCGAACCCCGCGAGTCGCGTGAACACCACCGGGGTTTCCGCCCTGCCGTGGCCTCGCGCGATCCCTTCTTCGAAAAGCCTTACGAACCCAGCAGTGCGGATACCGCCCCCGCCTGGGAGGCCGCCGCCAAATCGCCTGCGCGCAGCAGCATTTCGGCCAACATCAAGCCCAAGCGCAAGGTGGCAGCCCTCTTCAAGGCCACTCAGCCAGAAACTTCGGTGCAGTGATAAAAAACAGGCCTTTTGGGCCTGTGGCACCAGAAGAATAAGCGCTGGCAGCTATATTTTCAATAGCGGTCAAGCTCCCTTCAACTTGCGTGAAGGCGGTGGTCGGCCCTGAGGTTGGGGGCCAGGCCGCGCAGCAAGCGCGTGTCGATGCCGCCGAACAGAACGGCCTGCCCACCACGCTGCTGCACAAACTGCTGTGCCGCCCCCGCGCTGCCAAAGGCGGGCAGGTTGCCGGCCAGCACGGGCCCCAGGGCCGACGAACCTGTCACGTACACCGCTTCCTGCGCGTTCAGCCACAGCCCCGTGTCGGTATCGGTCACGTAGCGGGCCACGATGGCGTCGTGCGTGCGGCCCCGCGTGTAGTGGTCCACGTTGCCCAGGTACAGCATGAGACTGAGCGGCGAGTCGAAAAAGTAGGCGTCCCCGTCCGCAAAAATGACCTGCGCCGCCCACGCCCGTGCGCGTGCCGGGTACATGCCACACACCGGGCAGCGCGCTTCGGCGGGCACCTCGCGCGCAGCGGCCAGGGGCTGGCCCAGCGCAGGGTCGTAGGGCGTGGGAGGCGCCACCACGCACACATCGTCGCCAACTCCCTCCAGGGCGGCGTTGCCGGATGGCGGGGGCGGGGTGCGCTGGGGCCATTGCCACGCCACAAGGCCTGTCGAGCCCAGCAGCAGGGCTGCGAGCACGGCGCGCCGAGCGGCGGGGCGGGGTGGGGGCGGTATCAATGCCGACACGGGTGGCTCACATGCGTGTGTCTTGCTGGGCCCCGCCGCTCAGGTCCACCATGGCGGGCTTGATCTCGGCAAAACGCAGCACCTTGCCTCCGTATTCGGCGGCGAATTTCTGCGCGTCGGCCTCTTGCGCAAAGCTGCCGATGGTGGGGCCCATGGAGCCGTGGCGCTTGCCGCCCACCACGTAGATGGCGGTCTTGCCATCGATCCAGTGGCCTTGCGGGGCATTCCAGTCGGCTTTGCCCATGTCCTGCACGTACACGGCCTGCACGGCGCGCACTTGTTCGCCGGCCAGCAGGGTGCTGAACAGCTCTACGGTGTCGCAGAAGAACGAGGGCTTGTCCTGCCCCGCAAAGCGCACCTGCGCCTTGGGGCCGGGGTAGTCGGCCAGCAGCATGCCGTCGAGTTCGCAACTGGTGGTGCGGTCGATCTCCACGGGTTTCAGGGACTGCGCGCTGTTGTCCGCCTGGCTGCAGCCGGTCAGGCCCGTGAGGCCGGTGAGCGTGCCCAGCGATGTGAGGGCCGCCCAGCCCAGCAGTTGGCGCCGGATGGCACAGGCGCATTGGTAGTGGTGATCGGATGGGTTTGTCATGGTTTGAATCTCCAGCTCGCCAGGCCGAGTGGCACAACAATCCAGGCCGCCATCACCGAGCCCATCAACCATGGCTTGGCCAGGGCAGGGGGCACGATGCTGGTGAGCCCGTACAGAGTGCGCACGTCTTCCAGCGAGAACACGTTGAGGATGCGGAAAACGTCTGCGGGGTTGAGCAGCAGCAGGTAGGCCATGGCCGCACCGCCGTGGCTGCCGCCCGTGGCCACCAGGGCACCGAGCAGCAGCAAATCAAACACCAGCACAAAGAAGAACCAGGTGGCAATGGCCAGCCCCGAGGCGCGCGTGCGCTCATGGGTCAGGACGGACAGCAGCACGGCCAGGCTCAAGAAGGCCAGACCCAGCAGCACCGAACTGACCATGAAGCCGCCGTAGTGGAACAGGCCTGCCCAGTTGAACTGCCGGTACAGCAGCACAGCCACCAGACCAAAGCCCGCCAGGGTGGACAGCGTGAGTGCCGCCGCCAGCCCCAGGTACTTGCCCAGCAGCAGCTCAATCCGCGTGATGGGCAGGGACAGCAGCAGGTCGAGCGAGCCGCGCTCACGCTCGCCCACGATGGCGTCAAAGCCCAGCAGCAGCGCGATCAGCGGGATCAGGTAAATGACCAGGCTGACCAGGCTGGCGATGGTGAATTCGATGGAGCGAAAACCCACGGTGCCCTGCTGCGCGCCGCCAAAGTAGGCAATGGCCAGCGAGAACACCGTGAACACCAGCGCCACGGCCAGCACCCAGCGGTTGCGCATGCGGTCGCGGAATTCCTTGCCCGCGATGGTGAGGATCTGTGTGAATTCCATGGCTCAGTTCTCCCGCAGGCCGAAGTACACGTCTTCGAGCGAGGGCTCGATGATGTTGACGTCCAGCACCTTGGCGCCCAGTGGCCCCAGGGCGCCCAGCACGGCCATCTTGGCGCCGCGCGGGCAGCTGATGCTGAGCCCGCTGGCATTGGTGTTTGCGGTGGTGGTGATGCCTGCCAGGGGCGCCAGGGCCAGCACCGCAGCGGGGATGTCTGCTTCGTTCAGCGCCAGCTCAATGGTCAGCGGCATCTGGGCCTGTTCGCGCAGTGCCTGCACGCTGCCCAGGGCCTGCAGCTTGCCTGCGGCCAGGATGGCCAGCCGGTCTACACGTTCTTGCAGCTCAGCCAGGATGTGCGAGGTGATGACGATGGTGACGCCACCGGCCTGCAGCTCGCGCAGCGTGGCATAGAAGTCGCGGATGGCCTGCGGGTCCAGGCCGTTGGTGGGCTCGTCCAGCAGCAGCACCTGCGGGTTGCCGAGCAGCGCCTGCGCAAAGCCCAGGCGCTGGCGCATGCCCTTGGAATATTCGCGCACTGATCGCTTGCCTGCATGGGCCAGGCCCACGCGGTCCAGCAGCGCCTGGCACTGCGACAGCGGCGCGCCCTTGAGGCGGGCGAAGAAGTGCAGGGTTTCCAGCCCGTTCAGGTTGTCGTACAGCACCACGTTTTCAGGCAGGTAGCCCAGGTGCCGGCGCGCAGCGCGAAAGTCGCGGCCCTGCACCGTGGCGCCGCTGACCCGGATGTCGCCCGAGGTGGCGGGCACCAGGCCCAGGATCATCTTGAACAGCGTGCTCTTGCCCGCGCCGTTGTGGCCGATGAGGCCGAAGATCTCGCCGCGCTCCACGCGCAGGTCGATGCCGTCCACGGCGTGCAGGGCACCGTAGTGCTTGTGCACGCCTCGCACCTCAATGGCGGCGGTTGCGCTCGGGTCAGTGGGGGGAGGTTTGCGTGTCACGCTGAAAATTCCGTTGGGGTTGATTCGGTTGCATGCGGGGCTTGGGGTCCACCACGGTGGGCACGCGCAGCACAGGGAACTGCTGGCCAACCAGGCGCAGTGCCTGCACCGCAGGGCTGGCCAGCAGCAGCTTGATGGTGGGGTGGCGCCAGGTCAGGCGGTCCACCATGTCGTTGGCTTCGTAGGGCACATCGCCCACGCCGTTGCCGTCACGATCCCAGCCGAGGTAGTTGCTCCAGTAGTTGCCGCTGTCGGCGCCCCAGCGCTCGTCGCGTGCGCCCACGTAGCGCACCTGTTCGCGGTTGCCGATGAAGTCGTTGTTGTCCACCTTGTTGCGGGTGGAGCCGGCCGACAGGTGCACGCCCACCGTGTTGCGCGCCACCAGGTTGCCGCGCAAGGTGACGTACTCCACGTCGTAGATGAAAAAGCCCCGGTTGTTCTCGGCCACCACGTTGTTCTCGATCACCGAGTCCTGCATGGTGCGCAGCATGATGCCGTGGTCGGTGTTGCCCCAGGCGCGGT
Source organism: Acidovorax sp. 99 (assembly GCF_003096455.1). NCBI lineage: Bacteria > Pseudomonadati > Pseudomonadota > Betaproteobacteria > Burkholderiales > Comamonadaceae > Acidovorax > Acidovorax sp. 99. Next base: position 919,103 of record NZ_QEKU01000001.1, on the reverse strand, counting down.
TGTTGCGCACCACCTGGTCGCGCACTTCCATCAGTGCCAGGCCGCCCCGGTTGTAGTAGGTGTCGTTGTCCTCCCACAGGTTGTAGTAGGAGTTCATGTAGTGCGTGCCGTAGCGGCTGTGGTGCAGCTTGTTGCCGCGAAAGACCGCGTGGTGCGATACATCCACATACAGCGCGTCGCGCACAAAGCTGATGTGATTGCCCTCGATGCGCGCGCCCGTGGTGTTGTACAGCTGCACCCCGTTGCCGCGCTGGGACGAGCCCACATCGCGCAGGCCGGTGATGGTGTTGTGCAGCACCTGCACGTCGTTGGCCTTCTCGATCCACAAGCCGAACAGGTTGTAGGTGAGGTCGTTGTGGCGCACCACGGCACGGTGGGCACCGGGGTAGATGTAGATGCCCGCGTTCTGGTCCTTGAGGCTGGTGCCCGAGTCGCGCACGATCAGGCCCTCGATCACCACGTCGGGCGCGATGACGCGGATGGTGTTGCCCGTCTGGCCGCCGCTGAGCGTGGGGCGGTCGATGCCGCGCAGCGTCAGGGCTTTGTCGATGCGCAGGTTCACGCGGTAGGCGCCGCGCAGCACCTCCACCGTGTCACCCGGTTTGGCGGCCTGGATGGCAGCCTGCAGGTCCTGCCCGGGGCGCACCTGCACGGTGGCAGCGTGGGCGGGCAGGGCCAGCAGGCACGCAGCCAGCGCCACGAGTGCGGTGAATGTGGTGGCGGCAAGGGGAGGCTTCATCACGCCAATCCCACCACGGCCTTGATGGCCAGGAAGAGTGCTGCACCGATCAGCAGGTTCTTGAAGCCCACATAGCTCAGCATGTCCATCACGCCCGCCCGGCGGTACTGGTCGCGCCACCACGGGCCGTCCTTCACATAGCGCTTGCCCGACAGGCGGATCAGCACCTCGTACACGCTCCAGCCAAACCACCAGCCGATGATGGCGCCCGACGACAACGTGCCCAGTGCGGTCATCACCCAGGCCACGCTGGCGGCGACGGCCAGCGAGAAGCCCGCGATCTGCAGCGCGCGCCGCGAGGCCCAGCCTTCGCGGCTCCAGGGCCACAGGTGGTCCACCAGCTCCAGCCAGATCCAGCGCAGGCCTTGGCTTCCAGCCTTGTGGGCGGGCAGTGCTGGCGTGGTGGGCATGCGTGGGTCCGGCCCCTGGGCGGCCTTGGCCGAAATCTGGTCTTGCACCGTGGCGGGGTGGATTGGGATGAAGTAGCCGTTGGCGCCGATGGGCGTGATCTCCAGGCCGTCCTTTTCGCGGCGCTTGCGCTCTTTTGCCAGGGGCGGGCAGCCCTTGGTGTCGGTGTAGAGCACCATGCAGTCCAGGCAATGCAGGCATTCGCGGTGGTCGATGCGGCCATCGGCGTCAATCGCCTGGGCGCCGCAGCCCACGGCGCAGGCCTTGCAGCTGTTGCAGTCCTGCTTGCGCTTGAGGCCAAACCAGCGGAACGTGCTGGGCATGGCCAGCGAGGCGCCCAGCGGGCAGATGTATTTGCAATAGGGCCGCTCGATGACGATCGACACGCCCAGTATGGCGGCCACAAACAGGCTGTAGGGCCAGGCGCGGTTCATCACACCGACCAGGAAGGTGGTCTTGAACGGCTCCACCTCGGCCAGCTTTTCGGCCAGTCCCATCGAGAACATCGACACCGCGAGCAACCCGAAGAACACCGCGTACTTGATCCACTTGAGCCGGTCGTGCCACTTTTGCGGCAGCTGGGTCTGGAACCGCTTGAGGCCCACCGCGCGCGCGATCTTGTAGATGCCCTCCTGCAGCGAGCCAAACGGGCACATCCAGCCGCAGAACAGACCGCGCCCGAACAGGAACACGGTGACGATGATGAAGATCCAGAACAGGAAGATGAACGGGTCGGACAGGAACAGCGACCAAGTCCACTGGAACAGCAGCGAATGGAACCAGGTCAGCACCTGCGTGATGGAGGGCTGCGCCATGGCGCCAAAGCCGATCCAGCCAATGCTGAGGGCCCAGAAGCTGTACTTGAAGGCGTTGACGGGCCACTTGTTCTTGTGGGTGGACAGGCGGGTGAGCTTTTCGCGCAGTGCGTAGACCACGCTCACGGCGACCAGCAGCACGGCAAACAGTGCAATCTCCAGCGCACGCGACTTCCACACGCGCACCCAGGGGGCATCAGGCTCCTCAATGGTGGGGCGCCCGCCCTGCAGCATGGCGGCGGGCAGCCAGTAGGGCGTGTCGAAGCTGGTGAAGCTGCGTGTGCCCGTGGCCCGGTCCACGCGGTTGCCCAGAAAGCTCAGCTTCCAGGGGTAGGCGGCCGAGAACGCGGCAGAGCGGATGATAAAGATGACCGATTCGTTGTAGCTGGGCGCGCCTGCGGCCTCGATGCCATACAGGTTGAGCGCGTCCAGGTCGCGGAAAGTGAACGAATCTGCGCCTTGGCGCACCTGCACGCGGTCGTAAATGCCGCCGCGCACAAAGCCCGAGCCCTTGAACGATTCCTTGCCGCCGGTGCGGACGATGAAGAAGGCGTGTTCGCCCTCCTTGAGCTGCAGGCGCAGGTTGTTCCAGCCGTTGTCGCCCAGCAGGCTCTTGCCAATGTCGGGGTGGTTCAGGTCGCCAAACCACAGCTCGATGAACGGGGCGGGGCCTTTGTCCAGGCCCACCTGTTCGGGCAGCACCCGCAGGCGCTGCACGGTGCCTTGTTGCACCAGTTCGGCCCAGCTCAGGCGTTTGCCGGTTTCGGCATAGCGTGCCGGTTCGCGCACCGTGGGCGCGAGGATGCCCACCTGCCGCGCCACGGCCGAGCCCGAGGCCATCATGACCTGGTTCTGTGCGATGACGGTGACCGTGGCGCCCGAGATGGCGTCCAGGCCCAGCACGTTCTCATCGGGGCGCGACTGGCCCACCTCGATCTTGTCGGCCACCGACTTGCCCAGGTACTGGGCGTTGAACTTGAGCAGCGCGGATTCAGGGATGCCCAGCAGCAGGATGGGCTCGGAATGCTTGAGCACCTTCACGCCCACGAAGCGGCCCTGTGTGTCCATGCCGATCAGCGTGACGACGGGCTTGCCCGAGTAGGCGGGGGTGTCGGTGATGTCTGTGGACAACATGACGTAGCCCAGCAGCTTCTTCTGGGTACCGTTGTTGTCGTAGGCCTCCACATAGGGCGGCTGACCCTTGCGTTCAGAGAAATGGCGGGCGCCGGGAAACACTTCGGCGCAAGGCACCAGTGCGCACATGTCGCGCGCGGTAGAGAGTTCCGCAGGCAGCTCGGCCTCGTAGGCGCCTGCTGCAGCATGCGCGCGCGGCGCCAGCCAAAGGGCTGCCAACAAGACCAGAAGAAGCGTGGCGAACTGCCGACGAAGGGAAATCATGGTACTATCTTTTTGATAGCTGCTAGCGCTTATTCATCAAGCGCTAGCGGCCAATTGAATTCAAATATCTATCTGATCGGCTTTGCGGAGTTGCCATTGCTGAGAGTTGTGCGGGGCTTCGACAAGCTCAGCCTGAACGGGCTGGGGGAGGTCAAAACACTCCAGCTCTACAAGAAGCGCGGCCTGCGCAACTGGCGCGCTCCAGGCGAGGGCCACCGCGCAAGGGCCGCCCCGCTGCGCTGGTGGCGTCCCCCTTCCCGGAGCGCGAAGCGCGCAGAGAGAAGGGGGAAGGCGCGCAGCGCCTCAGGGGGATCGCCCTGGTTAACCCTCCACGATCATCCGAGTGCGCATTTCCAGATGGAGCGCATGGCAGAAGTGCGTGCAATAGCACCAGAACACACCGGGCTTGTCGGCCACGAAGCTCACCGACTTGGTCTCCAGCGGGTTCACGATGAAGTTCACGTTGTAGTTCGGGATCGCAAAGCCGTGGGTCAGGTCTTCGATCTTGTCCAGGTTGGTCAGGATCAGCGTGACCTCGTCACCCTTCTTGAGCTTGAACTCGCGCAGGCTGAACGCCGGGGCTTGCGAGGTCATCTTCACGGTGACCTTCTTGCCATTACGGAACACGCCGGACTCCTTGGGGTCCTTCACGGCCAGCGGGAACTCGTCGAGCGTGTAGACCTGCTTGGGGCGCACCAGGTCGCGCTTGAAGATGATGAAGTCATGGGGCTCGCCACGCACAGGGTGGTCGGCCAGCAGCACCATCTTCTCGCCCGAGATGTCGATGAGCTGTTCGTTCTCGGGGTGCAGCGGGCCCACGGGCAGGAAGCGGTCCTTGGAGAACTTGCAACCCACGGCCAGGATCTTGCCGTCGGCGGCCCGGGTTTCGGACTGCGAGGCGTTCAAGTGGCCGGGCTGGTATTGCACATCGAGGCGGTCCACCACGTACTTGGCGGTCTTGTCGCCTGCGTGGAACTTGATGGCAGCCTCCACGTTCCACTTCACGACCTGGCTGTCCAGGAACAAGGTGGTGTAGGCATTGCCACGGCCGTCGAACGCGGTGTGCAGTGGGCCCAGGCCCAGCTCCACTTCGGCCACGATGGCGGAGTCCAGCTTTTCGAGCTTGCCGTCAAAGTAGTCCAGCACCTTGGCCAGCTCGATCACGGTGCCAGTGGGCGAGAGCTTGCCGGCGCAGATGAAGTACTTGCCATCGGGGCTGGCGTTCACGCCGTGCGGGTTCTTGGGCACCGACACATAGGCGGTGAGGGCGGTCTTGGGGTCCTTGTTGGCTTCGTGCGTGCCGTCCACCACGGGCACCTTGCTGGTGCCGATGGTCTTGAACTTGCCAGCCTTCACGGCGGCTTCAATGCGGCCCACGTTGAAGAACAGGCAGGCGTCGCGCTCGGCGGACATCATGTCTTCGTACTTTGCGCCCATCTCGGTGTTGTACTGGTTGGTGGCGGCCAGCTTGCCGTCGTACGACGTGGCCACCAGGTCGCAGTTGCCGTCGATCAGCACTTGCCAGCGCACTTCCATCGTTTCTGCATCCACGCAGCTGAACATGGAGCGGTATTTGCTGGAGTCTTCGGTGCCCGTGTTGGGCATGGGAATGGCGAACTCACCGCCGCAGAACACGCGCGTGGTGTAGTTGATGGCGGGGTCCACCGGGTCGGCCTTGTCCGGGAAGATGCCGTGAAAGCCCTGCACGTTGGGCAGCTTGGTGATCTTGTCGCACACGAAGTAATCGAGGCGGATGCGCGCGATGCGGCTGTTGATCTTGTCGTTGATCCAGGCGTAGCGGCCGTCGTAGTTGCCGTCCTTGTACGAGGCGTGCGTGTGGTGGGTGTCGGCCACCGTGTATTCGAGGTGACCATCGGCCTTGGTGCCCATCACGGCCTTGGACTCGTTGGTGATGCCCCAGCCCACGAGCGCGTCAGGCACGAAGCAGGGGATGCGGGTGATTTCGCGGCCCGAGGGCAGGCCCAGCACGCGCATGTCGCCCGTGTGGCCGCCGCTCCACAGACCGTAGTAGGTGTCCAGTTCGCCGGGCTTGAGGTGGGGGTTGGCACCGCCGGCCGCGTGGCTGGCGGCAGGGGCTGCCGATGCCGGTGCCGCAGGTGTGGCGGCGCTGGGCTTTTCGTTGCAGGCGGCAACGCCTGCGGTCAGGCCCACCAGGGCTGCCGTGTTGATGAAACTGCGTCGGCCCAGGCCAGCAGCGGGAAGGGAACTGTCTTTTCTCTCGGTCATGGTTTTCCTCTTTGGGATCGCTCAGTTGAAAAGGGGTGGTGCGCGTGCAGGGGGGCTGAGCGCCATCCCTGTGCGAGCGGAAAGTGATGTGTGAAAGAGGGGCGCCAATGGGGGCGCTGCCGCGGTGGTGTTTGCTGTGATCGGGGTAGCGGGTGGAGCGTCGGCGGCCAGGCACAAGGGGCAATCAAGGCCGGCGCTATCTGCCGCCACCAGGCCCTCTGCGGTCTTCACCACCAGGCGGGTGCCACCTGTGCCGGAGCAGACCAGCTCCAGGGCACGGGGCGCTATCAGCGGCGAAGCCGCTGCTGCAGCCAGCGCCATGACAAACCACGCCAGCAACCAAAGGCGCAGGGTTCGTACGGTTGGATGGCTTTGCATGGGGCGGATAATAGATTCATGTAATATGAATCAATTTGATCTGGATCATGTTCTGGCGAGGCCCGTAACTGCCCAAAAGGGCCTGTTGCCTCTAAAGTTCATGCACCGGTCTGAAGTGGCGCTGCATGCATTTCGTGCGCAGTCACAGGCCCCCTCAGATGTTTTTAACCATCAAGAACAGGATGTATGCGATGCAAAAGAAAACCGTGTTGGTCGCCGTAGCGATCTTGGCCGCGCTGCTGGCCGGTTGTGGCGACAAGAAGTCGGAACCCGCGCCTGCTGCCGCACCCGCTGCAGCGACGACCCCGGCGCCCGCGGCGGCCCCTGCCGCCCCGGCTGTCGCAGAAAACGAAGTGGGCAAGGGCGTGTTCGGCAAGACCTGCGCCATGTGCCATGCCGCGGGCGTGGCCGGTGCCCCCAAGCCAGGCGACAAGGCCGATTGGGGCCCGCGCATTGCCCAGGGCAAGGACACGCTGTACAAGCACGCGATCGAGGGCTTTACCGGGGCCAAAGGCATGATGCCTGCCAAGGGAGGCTCCGCCAAACTGACCGATGACGAGGTCAAGGCCGCCGTGGACTTCATGGCCGACAAATCGCTCTGAGCGCAGACGCCATGCAGCAAGCTTCTCTGCATTCCCACGGTCTGTTGCGCCGTCGCATGGTGATGGCGCTGCCTTTGCTAGGTGGTGCGACCTGGGGCGCCGGCGCGGCAGCCCACGCGAGGGTGGTGTCTGAACGCAGCTCGCGGCCACTGATGGGCACGCAGGTGGATATGGCTGTGGAGGGTGTTGACGCCCTGCTGCTGCGCCGCGCCATGGACCGGGCCTATGCCGAGATGCAGAGGCTGGAGGCGCTCATGAGCCGCTACCAGCCACGCAGCGTGGTCAGCCGCATCAACCTGGCTGCGGGCGTGACGCCGGTGCAGGTTCCGGCCGAGGTCATGGCGGTACTGCAAAGCGCACAGCGTGTGTCGGCAGCGAGCCGTGGTGCCTTCGATGCCACCGTGGGAGCTTTCAGGTCCTGGAACTTTGGCCCTGGCGAAAAGGTGGTGCCAGGCGCCAGCGAGATCGCGCGGCAACTGCCGCTGGTGGATGCACGCGGTCCGGTGCTGGATGTGGCCGCAGGATCTGCCTACCTGGCTCGCCAGGGCATGGCGCTGGATTTGGGTGGCATCGCCAAACTCCCGATTCTGAAAGCCGGCATGGACATGCTGCGCTCCGAAGGGGTCGATAACGCCATGATCAATGGCGGCGGTGACGTGCTGACCCAGGGGTTGTGGCAAGGCCGACCCTGGCGTGTGGGCTTGCGCGACCCACGGTCTCCCGAGCGCTTGCTGGGCGTCGTGGCGGTGGCAGGCACCGGTGTGGTGGCCTCTTCAGGGGACTATGAACGCTTCTTCTTTCACGAAGGCCAGCGCCAGCACCATGTACTCAACCCGCGTACGGGGCGCCCGGCATCCGGGGTGCATGGCGTGAGTCTGGTGGCGCGGGATGTGGCAGCCGTCAACGGACTGGGCGCCGCGCTCATGGTGAAGGGCCCGCAGGCGGGCAGGGCGCTGGCGCAGCGTATGCCGGGACTGGCTGTGTTGATCGCCGGGCAGGATGGTGGTGTCTGGCAGTCTGCCGCCATGTCGGCCTTGCTCGAGCCTATGCCGTCTTGAGTCGGTTGCGGCTCTGAGCGAGCTGGCGGGTCTTGGCGAGATGGTCTCCAGACACTCAGCCCGGGGCCTGGGCCTGCTCGCAGTGCACCTGCAGCAGCTCCCGCTGTCCCAGCGTCGCGCCAAAACGCACGGCGCTCAGGCACCCCCCCCATACACAGCCAGTGTCCAGGCCCAGCAGGTCGCTGCGGTTGAGCCACCCCAAGGTGGACCAGTGGCCAAAGGCCATCAGCGTGCCAGTGGTGCGCCGGCCCGGCACATCAAACCAGGGCATCAGGCCCTCTGGGGCAGCGCTGGCGCTTTCGGTGCTTTCAAAATCCATCACACCGTCGGATGAGCAAAAGCGCATGCGCGTCAGCGCGTTCACGATCACACGCAGCCGGTCGGTGCCTGTGAGGGTATCGCTCCAGTGGTCCGGCGTGTTGCCATACATGCTGTGCAAGAAGACGGGCAGGTCCGGGCTACCCAGCACGGCATGGACCTCCTGCGCGCGTTCCAGGGTATCTGTGGGGGTCCAGGCGGGGACCACGCCCGCATGCACCATCAGCAGGGTCTGGCCGGCATGCTCGTGGGCCCGCGCCAATGGCTGGTGGCACAGCCACTCGAGCAAAGCGCTGCGGTCCGGGGCGTCGAGCACCGAGGCCAGGGTGTCGCGGCGCGAGGGCTTGCGCGCGCCCCGTGCGGCAGCGAGCAAGTGCAGGTCGTGGTTGCCCAGCAGGCAGCGGATGGCGTCGCCCTGCTGCATGCAGCGGCGCAGCACGGCGGCGGAGTCGGGGCCGCGGTTGACGAGGTCCCCCAGCAGGTACACCGTGTCACGGCTGGCAGAAAAGCCGATGGTGTCCAGCAGGCGCCCCAGGGCGTCGTCGCAGCCCTGAATGTCGCCGATACAGTAAAGTGCCATGATGGTCGTCGGTTGCAAACCTGATTGAGTGAAGCATGGATTTTCTGCTGATCGCGCTGCTGACCCTGCTCAACGGCGTGTTCGCGATGTCCGAGCTGGCGCTGGCGTCAAGTCGCAGGTCGCGGCTGACCGCCATGGCCGAGGCGGGTGACAAGGGCGCACAGGCCGCTCTGGCGCTGCTTGAGAACCCCACGCAGTTTTTGTCCTCGGTGCAAGTGGGCATCACCTCCATTGGCATGCTCAACGGGATCCTCGGAGAGGCTGCTTTCAGCGATGACCTGGGGCTGTGGCTGCAGCAGCTGGGGATGCCTGTGCGGGCCGCCAGCATCACCGCCACCGCGCTGGTGGTAACCGTCATCACCTTCGTCACCATCGTGTTTGGCGAACTGGTGCCCAAACGCATCGGACAGCTCTATCCCGAGGCGGTGTCCCGCCTGGTGGCGCGACCCATGGCCTGGGTGGCCCGGGTGGCCAAGCCTTTTGTGCGCCTGTTGTCGCTCTCAACCCAAGGGGTGCTGCGCCTGATGCAGGTGGACAACACAGCAGGGCGTTCGGTCACGGAAGAAGAAATCGTTGCCAGCCTGGAAGAAGGGCGCGAGGCCGGTGTGATCGAGCACCATGAGCACCAGATGGTGCAAAACGTCTTTCGCCTGGATGATCGGCCATTGACCTCGCTGATGGTGCCGCGCAGTGATGTGGGCTGGCTCGATGCAGGGTGGTCGGTGTTGCAGGGCTTGCAGCAGGCGGGCCGTGGCGGCGAGCATGCCGCGCATTCGTGGTACCCCGTGTGTCGCAACTCTCTGGACGAGGTGGTGGGTATTGTGAGCGTGGCCCGGTTGCTGGAGCTGGGGCCTGATGCGCCCGGCACGCTGGAACAGTATGTGAAGCCCGCCGCCTTTTTGCCCGAGACCTTGAGCGGCATGGAGCTGCTGGAGCAGTTTCGGGCGCGCTCGGGGCGCATGGTGTTTGTGGTGGACGAATATGGCGTGGTGCAGGGCATCATGACCCCGCACGATCTGCTCGAAGCCATTACCGGTGAATTGCAGCCCGGCGCTGCCGCCGATGCCTGGGCCACCCCGCGTGGTGATGGCGCATGGCTGCTGGATGGGCTGATGCCTGTGTCCGAACTCAAGGCCCGCCTGGATATTCGAGATCTGCCGCAGGAAGACCGTGGGCGCTATAACACCCTGGCGGGGTTTTTGATGGCAGAAACAGGGCATTTACCTGCCGTAGGCGAACAGATTGTGTGCGTGGGCTGGATATTCGAGGTGCTGGCCCTGGAGGGCAAACGCATTGACCGCGTATTGGCACACCCTGACAGCGCACTTTGAAGCCTTTGTGGCTTCTTGGACCACCGGCTGTCCAGGTACTGAATATGCCAGGCAGTATTTTTGTGGTTTCTTAATGCAAAATCTTTACCCCGGCGTGTGCTCGCAGCGGTTATCCATATAATCGCGTTGTCACCAACCCCATTTTCTTATTCAGACACCATGACCAGCTACAAAGAACTTTTGAAGCAGCGTGAAGCGCTTGAGCAACAAATCAGCGAAGCCCGTCGCCGAGAATTGTCGGACGCTGTTTCCCAAGTGCGCGCCTTGGTGGCCGAATATGGTCTGACCGCCCAGGATGTGTTCCCCGCAGGCAAGGCCGCAGGGAAAACCGGCCGCAGCTCTACCGCAGGTACCAAAGTGGCCCCCAAATACCGCGACCCGGCGACTGGCCAGACATGGACCGGCCGTGGCAAGGCGCCCAAGTGGATTCAGAACGAAAACCGCGAAAAGTTCGCCATCTGAGAACCGGCATTCGCTGCACTCAAAAAAATAGCCCGCAACTGCGGGCTATTTTTTTGGGTGGCCTGGCATGGGGCGTCGAACTACCGAGCCTGGCCCAGCATCTGGAGCCTTCATACCTCGCTGGGGACACAAAATCTGCGTCCTGCATTCACCGGGTGGATACCGCAAAAACCGCTATCCCGACCAGCCATTGCGCACGGAACCCAAAAAATCGGTCTGCGTGTTGTTGTTCAACCCACCCCGGGCGGTCAGTCCGCAGCATATTGCTGCGCCATCTCCCGCAGTACCTGGGCAGTAAATGCGTCGGCCGGGAAAAACGATTCCACCGCCAGCTCCTGCAGCGTCACATCCACTGGAGTGCCGAATATCGTCGTGGTGCTGATGAGCGACAGCATGCCGTGCACGCTATTGAAACAAAACGGCATCACCACACCCAGCATTTCTCCCGCCATGACGAGTGGTGTGGATTCATCGGGCGCGGGGTATTCCAGCAGTTCGGCCTGCAGGGCCAGCAATGCCGGGTCCCCCGTGGCATGAATCTGCTGGCGCAGGCGCTCGAAGAGGTGGTGGCGCCATTGCGCCAGATTGGCGATGCGTGACGCCAGGCCGTCGGGGTGCAGGCTCAGGCGGAACACGTTGATGGGGGGCACGAGCAGTTCAGGGCTCACATGCGCGGCCAACAAGGCCTGCGCTGCGCGGTTGGCTCCCACCACGTTCCAGCAGCGGTCGAGTGCGATGGCGGGGCAGGGCTCATGGCCTTTGAGCACCAGCTCGACGGCCTGGCGCGCTGCGGTCAGTGCCGGGTCGTCCAGCGCGCGTTCTCGGTACATGGGGGCGTAGCCGGCTGCCACCAGCAGTGCGTTGCGTTCGCGTAGCGGGATGGCCAGGCGCTCGCACAGGCGCAGCACCATGTCGCGGCTGGGATTGGTGCGGCCGGTTTCCATGAAGCTCACGTGCCGCGTGGAGATGTCTGCCTCGTCGGCCAGCTCCAGCTGACTCAGGTGCCGTTGCTGGCGCCAGGTGCGCAGGTGGTCGCCAAAACTGGCAGGCCCCGTCGCTGTGCTGCGGTGTGGCAGCGGATGGCGCGGGGTGCGGCGAGAGGGGGTGGAGGGTGCGGACGTCATGCCTCGCATCCTAGGCCCAACCAGGCCGCAGGCCATTACCTGCCATGTCATCGACGCCATGCGCCGCAGCGGCAACGATGCAGCCTTCTTCAACCCCCAAGGAGCTTGCCATGTTGAACCTGTTGTCTTCCCCCTCCCTTTTGCGTGCCGTGGTCTGGTTCGATGCGTCCACCGGGCTGCTGCTGGGCGCCTTGCATCTGCTGCTGACGGCGTCGCTGGCCGAATGGCTGGGGCTGCCGCACGGACTGCTGGTGGTGTCCGGCGTTTTGCTGCTGGGCTACGCAGCACTCGCCACCCGCATTGTCCGCGCGCGCACCATGCCGCGCGGAGGGCTGTGGGCGCTGATTGCTGCCAACTTTGGATGGGCGTTGGCCAGCCTGGTGCTGCTGCTCGGTAACGCCGTGGCACCCACGTTGCTGGGTCAGGCGTACCTGGTGGTGCACGTGTTCTCGGTGGCGCTCATTGCGGAGCTGCAGTGGATGGGTGTGCGCCGCTTGCCTGCATGGGCTGCTGCTTAGTTCTTTTGTGCTATATATTTGATAGCTATTGAGGCATAAGGATGTAGCGCTTGGGCGGTTTTTTCGCAAAAAGGGTGAAAAGAGCGTCGTATGGGCCTCTGCGTCAGGGCGGCGGGGCACAGCGGCATACCCCCAACGATTGCGCCGTCATGGGGGACTGCCAGAATAGACGCTGTTGCCTTATCAAGGAGTTCGCCATGGCCTCATCGTCCAAGCCGCTAGCCAAACCGTCGTCCCGACCCGCACGCCACGCCTTTGCCAACACGCTCAAGGGCTTCAAAACGGCGTCGGGCAAGGAGGGCAAGTTCTACTCTCTGCCCGCGCTGGCCAAGCAGTTTCCGCAGATCCAGCGTCTGCCGGTGTCGATCCGCATCGTGCTCGAATCGGTGCTGCGCAATTGTGACGGCCGCAAGGTGACGGCCGAGCATGTGCAACAGCTTGCGCACTGGGCGCCCAATGCCGCGCGCACCGACGAGATCCCTTTTGTCGTCTCGCGCGTGGTGCTGCAGGACTTCACCGGCGTGCCTTTGCTGGCCGACCTGGCCGCCATGCGCAGCGTGGCCGCCAAGCTGGGCAAGAACCCCAAGAAGATCGAGCCCCTGGTGCCGGTGGACCTGGTGGTGGACCACTCGATCATGGTCGACCACTACGGCAAGAAGAATTCGCTCGATCTGAACATGAAGCTCGAATTCCAGCGCAACAAAGAGCGCTACGAGTTCATGAAGTGGGGCATGCAGGCCTTTGACACCTTTGGTGTGGTGCCCCCGGGCTTTGGCATCGTGCACCAGGTCAACCTCGAATACCTGGCGCGCGGCGTGCACAAGCGCAAGGATGGCGTCTGCTACCCCGACACCCTGGTGGGCACCGACAGCCACACCACCATGATCAACGGCATCGGCGTGGTGGGCTGGGGCGTGGGCGGCATCGAGGCCGAGGCCGCCATGCTGGGCCAGCCGGTGTACTTCCTCACGCCCGATGTGGTGGGCTTTGAGATGACCGGCCAGCTGCGCGAGGGCGTGACCGCCACCGACCTGGTGCTCACCGTGACCGAGCTGCTGCGCCAGCACAAGGTGGTGGGCAAGTTCGTGGAGTTCTTTGGCGAAGGCACGCGCACCCTGGCGCTGCCCGACCGCGCCACCATCGGCAACATGGCGCCGGAGTACGGCGCCACCATGGGCTTCTTCCCGGTGGACGAAAAGACCATCGACTACTTCAAGGGCACGGGCCGTACCAAGGGCGAGATCGAAGCCTTCGAGGCCTACTTCAAGGCCCAGGGGCTGTTTGGTGTGCCGCTGGCCGGCGAGGTCGACTATTCGCAGGTCGTCAAGCTCGACCTTGGCAGCGTCACCCCCAGCCTGGCGGGCCCCAAGCGCCCGCAAGACCGCATCGAGCTGGGCAAGGTCAGCAGCCAGTTCGCTGAGCTGTTCAGCAAGCCCAACGCGCAAAACGGCTTCAACCGCCCGGCAGAGCTGCTGCACACGCGCCATCACATCCACCGCCATGGCGAAGCTGTCGGCGAAGAGGCTACGCCAGACGGCAAGCCCACGCCGGCCGGCGCACCGCGCTCGGTGGTCGAGATGGAGGCCAACAAACCCGCACTGGCCACTGCGCACGGCGAGGCCCGCGCAGCCACGCTGCCCGCCAAGGGGGCTGACCCCACAGTGGGCAATGGCGACGTGCTGATTGCCGCCATCACCAGCTGCACCAACACCAGCAACCCCAGCGTGCTGCTGGCTGCCGGCCTGCTGGCCAAGAAGGCGGTGGAGGCAGGCCTCAAGGTGCAGCCGCACATCAAGACCTCGCTGGCCCCCGGCTCGCGCATCGTCACCGAATACCTCACGCAGACCGGGCTGCTGCCGTACCTGGAAAAGCTGGGCTTTGCGCTGGCGGGCTATGGCTGCACCACCTGCATCGGCAACGCGGGCGACCTCACCCCCGAATTGAACGAGGTCATCACCAGCAACGATCTGGTCTGCGCAGCCGTGCTGTCGGGCAACCGCAACTTCGAGGCGCGCATCCATCCCAACCTCAAGGCCAACTTTCTGGCCAGCCCGCCACTGGTGGTGGCGTATGCCATCGCGGGCACGGTGCTCAAAGACTTGATGACCGAACCCGTGGGCAAGGGCAAGGGTGGCAAGGACATCTACCTGGGCGACATCTGGCCCACCAGCGATGAAGTCCACGCCCTGCTCAAGTTCGCCATGAACGGCAAGGCCTTCCGCGAGAACTATTCCAAGGTGGCCTCCGACCCCGGCAAGCTGTGGGAGAAGATCAAGGGCGTTAGCGGCACGGCCTACACCTGGCCCGCCAGCACATACATTGCAGAGCCGCCGTTTTTTGCCCAGTTTGCGCTCGACAAAGGCGCTGCGGCCGCGTCGGCGGTGCACGGCGCGCGCATCATGGCGCTGTTCGGCGACTCCATCACCACCGACCACATCTCGCCCGCAGGCTCCATCAAGGAAAGCTCACCCGCAGGCCAGTGGCTGTTGCAGCACGGCGTGCAAAAGGCAGACTTCAACAGCTACGGCGCCCGCCGGGGCAACCATGACGTGATGATGCGCGGCACCTTTGCCAATGTGCGCATCAAGAACCTGATGATTTCGCCCACCGCCGATGGCTCGCGTGAAGAGGGCGGCGTCACGTTGTTCCAGAACGATGGTCCGCTGCAGGGCGAAAAGATGTTCATCTTCGATGCCGCCATGCAGTACATGGCGCAGGGCACGCCCACCGTGATTTTTGCGGGCGAAGAGTACGGCACCGGCTCCAGCCGCGACTGGGCCGCCAAGGGCACGCAACTGCTCGGCATCAAGGCGGTGGTGGCGCGCAGCTTTGAGCGCATTCACCGCTCCAACCTCGTGGGCATGGGTGTGTTGCCGCTGCAGTTCAAGGCGGGCGATTCTTGGGAAACGCTGGGCCTGACGGGCAATGAGGTGATTGATGTGGTGCCTGATGCAGCACTCACGCCACAGAGCGATGCGAGGCTGGTCATTCACCGTGCCGATGGCACGCGCCAGGAAGTGACGGTGACCCTGCGCATCGACACCCCCATCGAGGTGGACTATTACCAGGCCGGTGGCATCTTGCCGTTTGTGCTGCGCCAGCTGCTGGAGGGTTGAAGGCCCGCTGCATCCTTCTTCCTTGCCGCATCGCGCCCTGCGCTGATGCGTGCACGCAACGCCTGGGCGCAGCGCCGTCCCGGGTTGTCTTGGACGGGGCTTCGGCCCCGTTTTTCATGGTGCGAGCGCTCTGGTCATTTCCTTACGCGTAGATACACTTGTGACGTTGTGCGGCCATTTCGCTGGCACTGCCATTCACCCCTTCGTCCATGCCACCTCCCAACAGCTCTCCGACAGCGCGCATGCCCTGGTCGGATGCGCCTGCCATCACCGTGGTGCTGGTGGTGGCAGTGCTGGCGCTGGTCGTGGTGCCTCTGGCGCAGATGCTGGGGGATGGGGCGGGCGCCCAGCACGGGCTGGAACCGTTGCTGGAACTGGTGGCGGTGCTGCTGGGACTGCTGGTGGTGTCGGTGTCCCTGCACGCCCTGGAGGCGCAGGAGCAGGCGCGCGCCAATGTCCTGGTGGTGGGTTTTGGCGTAGCGGCGGCCTGCAATTTTCTGCACGGGGTGCTGGTGCACTCCGGCCCTGTGCACATGCCGCCTGGCAGTGCCGACGTGTCGTTGTGGCTGAGCAGTTGGGCGCGTGTGGCCGAGGCCCTGACCTTGGGGCTCACCGCCACGCGCTTGTCGGCCCCCGGGCCGGCCCGCGCCTGGCTGGCAGCTGCGGGGGGTGTCACGCTGGTGCTGGCAGGGTCGTCGCTGGGGCCGCTGCCCCAGTGGTTTGCCCATGCTGCAGACGGTGCCTTGCGCCAGGTGGTGGCCGTGGGGCTCGCCCTGGCCATGGCCGCCAGCGCGGTGGTGCTGCATCGCCGCAGCCGCAGCGAAGATGCACCGCGTGAACGCCTGTTTGCCTGGGCGGCAGGAGCGTTCGTGTGCGGCGAGGTCACGGTGGGCGCGCTGGGCGGGCATTCGATGCTGGGTGGAGTGCTGTCCCATGGCTTTCGGGTGGTGGCGTATGCGCTGCTGTACCAGGCGGTGTTTGATGCAGGCATCCGCCGCCCGTTCGCGCGCATCCAGGAGGCCGAGAGCCGGTTGCGCGAGAGCGAGGGGCGTCTGTCATTGCTGGGGCGCAACCTGCCGCACAGCGTGTTGTTCCAGATCGTGCGCGAGCTGGATGGCCGGGTGCATTTTGTTCACATGGGCGACGCCATCGAACGGCTGAATGGGGTACGCGTCGAAGACGTGTTGCAGGACCCACGCGTGCTGTACCGCCAGATCCTCCCGGAAGACATTGATCGCCTGCGGCAGGCAGAGCGCCAGTCCTACCTGTCCATGACCAGTCTGGAGGCGGTGTTTCGGCTGCGACGCACCGACGGCCAGGTGCGCTGGATGCACCTGAGTTCGTCGCCACGCCGACTGCAGGATGGCCGGGTGTTGTGGGACGGCGTGCAGACCGACATCACCGCCCACCACCAGGCCGAAGAGGCCGCCCACGCCCAGCAGGCTCGGATGGCCAACACGCTGCGCCATGTGCCGGGTGGTGTCTCGCGGATTGATCGGGACTTGCGCGTGCTGTACGTCAATGAACAGCAGGCACGCTGGCTGTACACCACGCCCCAGGAGCTGGAAGGGCAGCTGCTGCAGGATGTGATCCCGCCCGAAGTGTTCGCACGCATCCACCCGCATCTTGAAAAAGCCTTTGCGGGCGAGACCGCGGTGTTTGAAAACCGCATTGACGGCCCTGACGGCACACAGTTTCGCCACACCACCATTGCCCCCGAGAGCGTGACGGCGCAAGGGGTGGCAGCCGTGGTGCTGTTTGCCTACGACTTGACGGCGCTCAAGCGCATCGAACAAGAATTGGCCCAGCAGAAGGCGCATCTGGCCAGCGTGGTCAATGCCATGCCGGACATGGTGTTCATGAAGGACACCAACGGGGTGTACCTGTCAGTCAACCCGGTATTCGAGCGTTTTGCCGGCCGTCCGGAGAACCAGATCGTGGGCTGCAGCGACTTTGACCTGGTCGCGCCTGCCGACGCAGAGCGCTTTCGCAAGTACGACCAGCGCGCCATGCAGGCCTGGCAGCCGCTGGTATATGAGGAGACGCTCACCTTCGCCGAAGACGGCTACCAGGGTCAGTTCGAGACCATCAAGACGCCCATCCGTGACCTGCATGGGCGCGTGACAGGCATCCTGGGCGTGTGCCGCGACATCACAGACCGCAAACGCGCTGAACAAGAGATCGAACGCCTGGCGTTCTACGACGCGCTCACGGGTCTGCCCAACCGCCGCCTGCTGCTGGACCGCCTGCAACGCTCCATCGCCGCCTGCCAGCGCACCAGGAACCTCGGGGCCCTGCTGTTCATCGACCTCGATAACTTCAAAGACCTCAACGACACCCTGGGCCACGACATGGGCGACCAGCTCCTGGCCCAGGTCGCCGCCCGCCTGGTGGGCAGCGTGCGCGAAGCCGACACCGTGGCCCGCTTCGGCGGAGACGAATTCGTCGTCATGCTCGAAGCCCTGGCCCCCGACCTGCAAAACGCCGCCACCCAGGCAGAAACCGTCGCCGAAAAACTCCTGGCCAGCCTGAACCAGCCCTTTGACCTGGACGGCGCCCAGCACTACAGCACCCCCAGCATCGGCATCACCCTCTTTGGCGACGAACGCCTCACCGTGGACGAACTCTTGAAGCGCGCCGACCTGGCCATGTACCAGGCCAAAGCCGCAGGACGCAACACCCAGCGCTTCTTCGACCCCGACATGCAGGCGGCCGTCAACGCCCGCTCCAACCTCGAAGCCGACCTGCGCCAGGGCCTGGCCCGGGGCGAATTGCTCGTGCACTACCAGCCCGTGGTCGACCACCACGCCCGCCTGCTGGGCGCAGAAGCCCTGGTGCGCTGGCGCCACCCCCAGCGCGGCATGATCAGCCCCGGCGACTTCATCCCCCTGGCAGAACAGACCGGCCTCATCCTCCCCCTGGGCCAATACGTGCTCCAGACCGCCTGCGAACAACTGCAGCGCTGGAGCCAACACCCGGACACCGCCCACCTGTCCATCTCCGTCAACGTCAGTGCCCGCCAATTCCGGCAACCCGGCTTCGTGGCCGAAGTGCTGCAAACCTTGAAGAACCACAACGCAGACCCCCGGCAACTCAAGCTCGAACTCACCGAAAGCCTGCTGCTGGGCGACATCGAAGACACCATCGCGCGCATGGTGCAGCTCAAGAGCGAAGGCGTGGGTTTTGCGCTGGACGACTTCGGCACCGGCTATTCCAGCCTGAGTTACCTCAAGCGTCTGCCGCTGGACCAGGTGAAGATCGACCAGAGCTTCGTGCGGGACGTGCTGACGGACCCGAACGACGCGGCGATCGTGCGGACCATCCTGGCGCTGGCCAAGAGCCTGGACCTGGAGGTGGTGGCGGAAGGGGTGGAGACGACGGGGCAGTTGAGTTTTCTGAGGCTGCATGGGTGCGAGGGGTTCCAGGGGTATCTGTTTGGAAGGCCCGGGCCTGTCGAGTTGTTCGAGCGTGAGCACTTGCCGGGCCATTCGGCGCCCTCGCTCACTACCTCGCAGCCCGCACAGCAGGAGCAACGGCCATGAACGGCGTGGGCATCCTGTGGGTGGACATAGATACCCAGCACGCAGCGGCCGCGCGGCGGTTGATCGCGGCGCGCTACCCGGACTGGCGGGTGGTCAACAGCCCTACGCCCGAAACCGCCAAGGCCCCCCTCGCCAGCCAGGCCTGGGACGCCGTGGTGCTGTGCCTCAAACCCACCGACCAGGAACTGCCCGGCCTGCTGGAGCTGTGCGCTGGCCGCCCGGTGCTGATGTGCATCGATGCAGCGCAAGAGGCCCTGGCTGCGCGCGCCTTTCGCTGCGGGCTGGGCGACTATGTGCTGCGCGAGGCCGATGGCGTAGCGCACCTTAGCGAGCTGCTCAACCGCCTGGTGGCGCTGGTGCAAGGCGCCAAGGGGCAGGGCCAGCCCGTGCGCATGGTGGATGCCCGCATCTGGCAAGAGGCGTTGACCATGCTGCAGGAACAGCGCTCGGCCCTGCAGGCCACGCTGGCCAGCATGAGCCAGGGCATCTTCAAGACCGGGCCCGATGGCCGCATCACCGTCTACAACGAGCGCGTGCTGGAGCTGCTGAACTTGCCCGAGTCGCTGATGGCCACTCGACCCACACTGGCCGACCTCACCCGTGTGCAGGCCGAGCGCGGAGACTTTGGCGAGGGCTACAGCCTGGTGGACCGGCGCGGGCACGACTACGTGGCCCAGGGCGCAGTGGCCCCGGCCCCGGCCTTGTACTGGCGCACCACGCGCGATGGCCGCACGTTCGAGGTGCGCACCACCTCGCTGGCCGATGGCAGCCTGGTGCGCACCTTTGCCGACGTGAGCGACTACGTGCGTGTGGAAAACGAGCTGCGCGAGAGCGAGGCCCGCTTCCGGTCGCTGAGCGACCTGTCGTCCGACTGGTATTGGGAGCACGACGCCGAGGGCCGCTTTGTGCAGCTGGCCGGGGACCTGAGCGTGAACGGCATCCCGCTGTCGGACGTGATGGGGCGCACGCGCTGGGAGATCGGTGCCCTGAACATGACCGATGCCGACTGGGCTGCGCACCGTGCGGTGCTGGCGGCAAACCAGCCGTTCCGCGACCTGGAGCTGCAACGCCGGCGTGCGGATGGCAG
Source organism: Acidovorax sp. 99 (assembly GCF_003096455.1). NCBI lineage: Bacteria > Pseudomonadati > Pseudomonadota > Betaproteobacteria > Burkholderiales > Comamonadaceae > Acidovorax > Acidovorax sp. 99. The sequence goes on along the minus strand of NZ_QEKU01000001.1, from coordinate 899,380 downwards.
CATGCACTGGATCTCGGTCAGCGGGGTCCCCGTGTTCGATGCCAATGGCGCCCTGCGTGGCTACCGGGGCGTGGGCCGCGACATCACGGAGCGCAAGCAGGTCGAAAGCCAGATCGAACGTCTGGCGTTTTATGACTCGCTGACGGGCCTGCCCAACCGCCGCCTGCTGGTGGACCGGCTGCAACATGCCACGGCGGCTGTGGCACGCTCTGGCACCCAGGGTGCACTGCTGTTCATCGACCTCGACAATTTCAAGGACCTCAACGACACGCTGGGCCATGACACCGGCGACCAGCTGCTGCTGCAGGTGGCGCAGCGGCTCAAGGGTTGCGTGCGGGAGTCCGACACCGTGGCCCGTTTTGGGGGCGACGAGTTCGTGGTGCTGGTGGAGGGCCTCAGCGCTGATCCCGCTCACGCCAGCGCCGAGGCCGCGCTGGTGGCCAGCCACATCACCACCACGCTGGGCAAGCCCTACACTCTGGGCGATGCCAGCCACCACAGCACACCCAGCATCGGCATTGCGCTGTTCGGCCAGCAGACCGTGAGCGTGGACGAGCTGCTCAAACATGCGGATCTGGCCATGTACCAGGCCAAGGCGGCGGGGCGTAACACCCAGCGCTTCTTCGACCCCGACATGCAAGCGGCCGTGAGCAACCGCTCGGCCCTGGAGGCCGACCTGCGCCGGGGCCTGCAAGAAAAGGAGCTGGTGCTGTACTACCAGCCGGTGGTGGATGGCAAAGGCCGCTTGCAGGGTGCCGAGGCCCTGGTGCGCTGGCGCCACCCGCGCCGGGGCATGGTGTCCCCCGCCGAATTCATTCCGCTGGCCGAGCAGACCGGGCTCATCCTGCCCTTGGGCCAGTGGGTGCTGGAAGCGGCGTGCGCACAGCTGGTGGCCTGGTCGCGCAGCTCACTCACCCGGCAGTTCTTCCTGTCGGTGAACGTAAGCGTGCGGCAGTTCCGCCAGCCCGACTTTGTGGAGCAGGTGCTGGGCGTGCTGGACGCCACGGGCGCCAACCCGGAACGCCTGAAGCTCGAACTCACCGAGAGCCTGTTGATGGCCGATGTCGAGGACGTGATTGCGCGCATGGAACACTTGCGCCGCTATGGCGTGGGCTTCTCGCTGGATGACTTTGGCACGGGCTATTCCAGCCTGAGTTACCTCAAGCGGCTGCCGCTCGACCAGCTCAAGATCGACCAGGGTTTTGTGCGTGACCTGCAGACCGACCCCAACGACGCCGCCATCGTGCGCACCATCCTGGCCTTGGCCGACAGCCTGGACCTGGCGGTGGTGGCCGAGGGCGTAGAGACCACAGGCCAGCTCGAATTTTTGCAGCGCTACGGCTGCAAGGCCTTCCAGGGTTATCTGTTTGGTCGGCCCATGCCCGCCGAGGTGCTGGAGCGTGCGCTGCGGCCTGCGCTATGACCTGCGTTAAGACAAAGGCCCGCCAGCGCGCGCAGTTCACAATCGCGCCATGAAAAAACAGGTGTTGGTCGCCGGTGGCGGCATTGGCGGCTTGGCCGCTGCGTTAGGCGCATCGCGGGCGGGATGGGAGGTGCGGCTGTACGAGCGTGCTGCTGCCTTCAGCGAAGTGGGTGCGGGCGTGCAGATTGGGCCCAACGTGGTGCGCCGCTTGCAGGCCTGGGGCCTGCAGCAGCCGCTGCAAGCAGTGGCGGCCTTCCCCAGCCGGCTGCAGGTGCGCAACGCCGTCAGCGGCAAGGACCTGGCCGTGTTGCCCCTGGGGCCCACAGCGGTGGAGCGCTACGGCGCGGCCTACGCCACCATCCACCGTGCGGACCTGCATGGCCTGCTGCTGTCTGCAGTGACCCAATACACCGACGCGCAACTGCATCTAGAGCATGCCATCGACAGCTTTGCAGATGCCGACGGCGTGGTGACCGTGCGCACCAGCCGGGGCAAGGAGGTCGAGGGCGATGCCCTGATCGGTGCCGATGGCCTCTGGAGCCGCACACGCACCCAGCTTCTGGGCGCTGTGCCGCCGCGCGTGACGGGGCATCTGGCCTATCGCGCGCTGGTGCCGCAGCATGCGCTGCCCGACGCCTTGCGCACGGCGCAGGTTACCGCGTGGCTGGGCCCGCGCCTGCATGCGGTGCAATACCCCGTGCGCCGGGGCGAGCTGCAGAACCTGGTGGTCATCGTGCAAGGGCCTGCGCCGCAAGACCTGGAGAACTGGGACCACGCCGCCAACGCCGCTGGCCTGGATCATGCGCTGCAAGGCACCTGCACTGCGCTGCAGGACGTGGTGCGCAGCGTGAGCGCCGTGGGTGGTGCTGGCTGGCGCCTGTGGCCCTTGTGCGACCGCCCGCCGGTGCGCAGCGCCGACGAGATGGCACAAGGCCTGGTGGCCCTGCTGGGCGATGCCGCGCACCCCATGCGGCCGTACCTGGCGCAGGGGGCTGGCATGGCCATTGAAGACGCGGCCGAGCTGCAGCGGGCGTTGGCCATGCATGACCTCGATGTACCGCTGCGCCTGCGCCGCTATGCGTTGAACCGCTGGCAGCGCAACGCGCGGGTGCAGGCCAGGTCCACGCGCAATGGTCGCATCTTCCACGCCACGGGGCCCGTGCGCTGGGGGCGCGACCTGTCGTTGCGCCTGCTGGGTGAACGCGTGCTGGATGTGCCGTGGCTCTACCGGGGCGATGGCTCCAGCGCCAGCTCCTTGTGACGGGGAGTGTGGGCAGGCCCTGCGAATGAGCCTCAGGCGCAGGGGTCGCGTACGGGGCTTCGGAAGGACCTCCCGGTTGTCAGGATATTCCCTATCCGGGGCAACCCCTGCCAGTGTTTTGCAGGGTGAACTTCGTGCAGTGTGCCACGCTCTATCCCTGTATGTGCAACGCCACAAAAAGGCCAGTCACATGCCCGCGAATTGGCTGTTCAAGCGCAGTTCGTGGTGCTACAAAGTACCAAGCCGGTAGCGATTGCCAATGCAACACCGTGGTACCACCTGAGCCCGCCAGGGGTGCCGCCACAGGAGGTCGTATGGATGCCATCAGCAACTTCGCCGCGCGCTACGCCCGTAGCCGCGAAGAGGAAATGTCGATCGACGAGTACCTCGCCGAGTGCAAGCGTGATCCCATGGCCTACGCCACATCGGCCCAGCGCATGCTGGCCGCCATTGGCGAGCCCGAGATGGTGGACACGCGCAACGACCCGCGCCTGTCGCGGCTCTTTGCCAACAAGGTCATCAAGCGCTATCCGGCCTTCACCGAGTTCTACGGCATGGAGGAGTCCATCGAACAGGTGGTGAGCTTCTTCCGCCATGCCGCGCAGGGGCTGGAAGAGCGCAAGCAGATCCTTTACCTGCTGGGCCCTGTGGGTGGCGGCAAAAGCTCCATTGCCGAGCGCCTCAAGGCGCTGATGCAGAAGGTGCCGTTCTATGCCCTCAAGGGATCGCCGGTCAATGAATCGCCGCTGGGCCTGTTCGATGCCGCAGAAGACGGCCCCGTGCTGGAGGAGCAGTTCGGCATTCCGCGCCGCTACCTGCAGCGCGTGCTGTCGCCCTGGGCGGTCAAACGGTTGGAAGAGTACGGTGGCGACATCCGCCAGTTCCGGGTGGTCAAGCGCTACCCCAGCGTGCTCAAGCAGGTGGGCATTGCCAAGACCGAGCCGGGCGACGAGAACAACCAGGACATCTCCAGCCTGGTGGGCAAGGTGGACATCCGCAAGCTCGAAACCTTTGCGCAGGACGATACCGACGCCTACAGCTACAGCGGCGGCCTGTGCCTGGCCAATCAAGGGCTGCTGGAGTTTGTGGAAATGTTCAAGGCGCCCATCAAGGTGCTTCACCCGCTGCTCACGGCCACGCAGGAGGGCAACTACAAGGGCACCGAAGGCTTTGGCGCCATCCCGTTTGACGGCGTGGTACTGGCGCACAGCAACGAAAGCGAATGGAAGGCGTTTCGCAATAACAAGAACAACGAGGCGTTCCTCGACCGCATCTACATCGTCAAGGTGCCGTACTGCCTGCGCGTGAGCGAGGAGATCCGCATCTATGAAAAGCTCATCCGCGAATCGTCGCTGGGCAACGCCGTGTGCGCGCCCGGTACGCTCAAGATGATGGCGCAGTTCGCCATCCTCACACGGCTGAAGGAGCCTGAGAACTCCAGCATCTTCAGCAAGATGCAGGTGTACGACGGTGAGAGCCTGAAGGACACCGACCCGCGCGCCAAGAGCTACCAGGAGTACCGTGACTACGCGGGCGTGGACGAGGGCATGACGGGCATCTCCACGCGTTTTGCGTTCAAGATCCTGTCGAAGGTGTTCAACTTTGACAGTGCCGAGGTGGCCGCCAACCCGGTGCACCTGATGTATGTGCTGGAGCAGCAGATCGAGCGCGAGCAGTTCCCTGCCGAGCTGGAGACCAAGTACACCGGCTACATCAAGGAGTTCCTGTCGCCGCGCTACGCCGAGTTCATCGGCAAGGAGATACAGACGGCGTACCTGGAAAGCTACAGCGAGTACGGCCAGAACATCTTTGACCGCTACGTCACCTACGCCGACTACTGGATCCAGGACAACGAGTACCGCGACACCGACACCGGCGAGGTGTTCGACCGCAGTGCGCTCAACGCCGAGCTGGAGAAGATCGAGAAGCCCGCCGGCATCGCCAACCCCAAGGACTTCCGCAACGAGATCGTCAACTTTGTGCTGCGCGCGCGCGCCAACAACCAGGGCAAGAACCCCAGCTGGACCAGCTACGAAAAACTGCGGCTGGTGATCGAGAAGAAGATGTTCTCCAACACCGAAGAGCTGCTGCCGGTGATCAGCTTCAACGCCAAGGCCAGCGCCGAAGAGGCCCGCAAGCACGAGGACTTCGTCACCCGCATGGTGAACAAGGGCTACACGCCCAAGCAGGTGCGGCTGCTGTGCGAGTGGTACCTGCGCGTGCGCAAGAGTAGCTAGGGTCGGTGCCTGGGCCACAGGCCCTGCATGGGGAACGGGAGCAACGGATGGCATTGCAAATCATCGACCGCAGGCTCGCTGGCAAGAACAAGTCGGTGGGCAACCGCGAGCGATTTGTTCGCCGCTACAAGGAACAGATCGCGGATGCGGTGCGCCGTGCCGTCTCGCAGCGCGGCATCCGCGACATGGAGCAGGCCGAGAACATCACCATCCCGCGCAAGGACATCAGCGAGCCCGTCTTCCACCACGGCCAGGGCGGCATCCGCGACACCGTGCACCCCGGCAATGCAGAGCATGTGCGTGGCGACCGCATCGAGCGGCCCCAGGGCGGTGCGGGCGGGCGCGGATCGCAGGCCAGCGACAGCGGTGAGGGCGAAGACGACTTCACCTTCACGCTGACCAAGGAAGAGTTCATGCAGCTCTTTTTTGAAGACCTCGCGCTGCCGCACCTGCTGCGCACCCACATTGGCGAGAACCCGCAGTGGAAGTCGCGCCGCGCAGGCTACAGCCAGGACGGCATCCCCAACAACCTGGCCGTGCTGCGCACCATGCGCGGCGCTTTGGGCCGGCGCATTGCACTGGGCAAGTCGGCGCACCGCGAGCTGCTGGCGCTGCAGGCCGAACTGGACGCCCTGCTGGCGCAGGACGACGGCACCAGCGAGGCGGTGGCTGAGTTGCAGCGCCGCATCGATGCGCTCACGGCGCGCATCGGCAAGATTCCGTACCTCGACCCCATCGACCTGCGCTTTCGTGCGCGCACGCCGGTGCCCGTGCCCAGCAGCCAGGCGGTGATGTTCTGCGTGATGGATGTGTCGGGCTCCATGGACGAGACGCGCAAGGAGCTGGCCAAGCGGTTCTTCATCCTGCTGTACCTGTTCCTCACGCGGCACTACGAGACCATCGAGATCGTGTTCATCCGCCACCACACCCAGGCGGCCGAGGTGAGCGAGGAGCAGTTCTTTCATTCCACCGAAAGCGGCGGCACGGTGGTGAGCAGCGCGCTGGTGCTGCTGGACCAGATCATCCGTGCACGCTACCCGCAGGGCGACTGGAACATTTACGTGGCCCAGGCCAGCGATGGTGACAACTTCACCAACGACAGCGGCGTCTGCCGCAACCTGCTGGTGGACAAGATCCTGCCGCTGGTGCGCTACTTTGCCTATGTGCAGGTGGCCGAGGAAGAACAGAACCTGTGGGACGAGTACAGCCAGCTCGCGCCGCTGTACTCCCACTTTGCGATGCGCAAGGTCTCCGCACCCGGTGACATCTACCCGGTATTCCGCGATCTCTTCAAGAAAGAGGGGGTGGCCGCATGAACAACGTGGTGCAGTACCCCGTGCTGGAGCGCCGCCTCAGCGACAACCCCTGGAAGGCCGCTGCCGTGGGCGAGCGCCGCCACCGTGCCGTGCCCGGCCAGCCCCTGCCTGCAGGCGCGCGGCCGGCCGAGCCGTTGCCCGACCCGAGCGACTGGACGTTCGAGCTGATCGAGCGCTACCACGCGGCCATTGCCGCCACGGCCGAGCGCTTTGGCCTGGACACCTACCCCAACCAGCTGGAGATCATCACCGCCGAACAGATGATGGACGCCTACTCCAGCGTGGGCATGCCGGTGAACTACCGGCACTGGAGCTACGGCAAGGAGTTTCTGGCCACCGAGCGGCGCTACCGGCGCGGGCACATGGGGCTGGCGTACGAGATCGTCATCAACTCCAACCCCTGCATCAGCTACCTGATGGAGGAGAACACCACCGCCATGCAGGCGCTGGTGATTGCCCACGCCGCCTATGGCCACAACAGCTTCTTCAAGGGCAACTACCTGTTTCGCATGTGGACCGATGCGTCCAGCATCATCGACTACCTGGTGTATGCCAAGGACTATGTGGCCCAGTGCGAGGAGCGCTACGGCACGGGCGAAGTGGAGCGGCTGCTGGACTCGTGCCATGCCCTGGCCAACTTTGGCGTGGACCGCTACCGCCGCCCCTCCAAGAAGAACCTGGCGCGCGAACGCCTGGAGCGTGCACAGCGCGAAGCTTACGCCCAGCAGCAGGTCAACGAGCTGTGGCGCACGCTACCCACCCGCCCCGGCAAAGAGGATGCCGCGCAAGAGCACAACCGCTTTCCGCAGGAGCCGCAGGAGAACATCCTGTACTTCATCGAAAAGAACGCACCCCTGTTGGAGCCCTGGCAGCGCGAGATCGTGCGCATCGTGCGCAAGATCGCGCAGTACTTTTACCCGCAGCGCCAGACCCAGGTGATGAACGAAGGCTGGGCCACCTTCTGGCACTACACGCTGCTCAACACGCTGTACGAAGAGGGGTATCTGAGTGATGGCGTGATGATCGAATGGCTGGGCTCGCACACCAACGTGGTCTACCAGCCGCCCGTGGGGCACCGCGCCTACAGCGGCATCAACCCCTATGCGCTGGGCTTTGCCATGTACCGCGACATCCAGCGCATCTGCCAGAACCCCACAGCGGAAGACCGGCACTGGTTCCCCGACATCGCAGGCACCCCCTGGCTGCCCGCGCTGGACCATGCCATGCGCAACTTCAAGGACGAAAGCTTCATCGGCCAGTACCTCAGCCCGCACCTGATGCGCGAGATGCGCCTGTTTGCGCTGCACGACGACGCTGGCGAGCGCGACCTGGTGGTCAGCGAGATCCATGACGAGAACGGCTACCGCAGCCTGCGCCAGTTGCTGTCGCAGCAGTACGACCTGGGCACGCGCGAGCCCAACATCCAGGTGTGGAACGTGAACCTGCGCGGCGACCGCAGCCTGACCCTGCGCCACACCCAGTACCAGGGCCGTCCGCTGGCCGACGACACGCACGAGGTGCTCAAGCACGTGGCGCGGCTGTGGGGCTTTGGGGTGCAGATCGAGAGTGCGGACGCCGATGGCAACCACCCGGTGCTGCTGCACCAGGTGCCCGCCTCAGCCGCCTGACAGGGCTGCGTTAGTACCTTCTCAGCGGGTGAAGGAAAATTGCTCTGTTTTTGATAGCTGCTGGCGCATGATGCACTAGCGCTACCGCCCGATTCGGCTCAAAAAACAGGCGAAGAGGCCTTGGCCCGTGGCACCCGGGCCTGCAGCGGGCAGTCGGTGGCCACACGCTCGGCCAACGTCTGGCGCAGGGCCTGCAGCGCGGCAATGCGGTCGTCAATCTCCTGCAGCTTGGCGGCCAGCACCTGCGCCAATGCGGGGCCGGGCTCGGCGGCGTCCCAGATGGCGGGCAGCCGGTCGCCGATCTCCGCCAGGGTAAAGCCCAGCTGCTGCGCAGTGCGGATGTACTGCACCAGCGTCACCACCTCGGGCGGGTAGTCCCGGTAACCGTTGTCCAGGCGGCGCGCGCGAATCAGGCCCTGCTGTTCATAAAAGCGCAGCGCCTCGCGGCTCAGGCCCGAGGCCGTGGCCAGTTCACCGATCAGCATGATCCCGCTCCCTTCACAAAGTGCTTGACCCTAAAGCGTACTTCAAGGTGGAAGCTCGGGGCCTCATTGATCCATTCACAGAGGTTTCCTGTCATGCACATCCCCGTTTTCGATTCCGGCCGTTATCTGCGCATCGTGCGCGCCAGCGGCTGGTACGACCTGCTCGTCACCTGGCCTTTTGCCTTGCCCTGGACCTTCGCCTGGCTCTACGCCCAGCTGAACCTGCTGGCCCAGGCGCTCGCATTGCCCGGCACCTTGCACCCCTTGGACACCACGCACATGCTGCTGGCCAACCTGTTGGGCTCGGTGGTGGTGGTGTGGTCGGTGGCGCGCATCGTGGCGCCCACGGTGTTGCTCGGGCGGCTGGACGGCGTGGCGCGGTTTCTGTTTGCGGCCTGGCAGATCTACGCGGTGGCACACGGCGCCAATGCCATCGTGCTGGGTTTTACCGCGTTCGAGCTGCTGTTTGGCGTGCTGCAGTGGTGGCGCGTGGCGGGCAGCAGCACGGCACTGTGCCCGCCCGGCCCCGCACAGGGGAATGATCGGGTCAATGGGCGGGCGCGGGCAGCAGCCTGAAGGCCAGTGCGCCCACCCCCAGCATGGTGGCAATGGTCAACATCACCGCCACATACGGGTCTGCGCCCTGTGCGGCGGCGATGGAGGCCGCCACGCCCGTCACCCACTGCATCAGCGCTACGCCCAAGAACAGCGCCATGGTGAACACCGCCATGGCACGCCCCGTGACGGCGGGGGCGTAAGCCGAGCGCACATCCGAGTACTGCAGCACCATGTAGCCGGACAGCAGGCCCACGGCCACGGAGCCGCTCACGTCCAGCCATTCGGCATGCAAAAAGCCCATGGCTGCAAACAGCGCCGCCAGCAGGGCCGTAAAGCCCTGCAGCCAGCGCCTGCGCCGTGTGGGTCCGGGGTCCAGCCGACCAAAAAAGGCCGGGCTGAACAGCGACACCAGCGACGACAGCATGGCCACATTGCCGCTGGCTACCAGTGAATAGCCGTGCCGCTCGATCAGCAGCGGCCCCAGCCACAGCCCGCGCAGCGTGAGGAAAGAGGCGTACGTCATCAGCGCCAGCAGCATGATGCCGGCGGTGTGCGGCAGCAGGAACAGCGCGCCAAAGCCACGCACTGCCTCCAGCACCGATTCGCGCGGAGCGGCCTCGTCGATGGGTTGTGCGGGTTCATGCACCTTCCAGAAGATCAGCAGCCAGGCCAGCGCCGCTAGGCCCGCCAGCACGCCAAACCCCATGCGCCAGGACGACTGCTGCACCAGCCAGGCCAGGGGCGTGCCGGTAAACAGCATGCCCAGCCCACCCACCCCCATGGCCACGCCCGACACCATGGCAAACCGCGACGCGGGAAAGTAGCGCGCGATGAACACGGTGCACACCAAAAATGCGGGCGCGCAGCCCACACCGATCAGCACCTGCCCCAGCAGCACCGTGCCATAGCCCGGCGCCAGTGCCGACAACACCGCGCCCGCAATGGTGAGCGGAAACGCCACCAGCAGGGTGCGCCGCACGCCGTACAGGTCGATGCCGATGCCCATGAACAGCTGCATGGTGCCAAAGGCAAACGCAAACGCCCCGGCAAACACCCCCAGCGCTTGTGCCGACAGCCCGAACTCGGCCCGCAAGCCCGTCGCCATGATGGCCGTGATGGTGCGAAACGCCTGGCTCAGCGCAAAGCCCGCCACCAGCGCCAGCAGCATGGCCCAGGCAGTGCGGGGGGCGAGGAGAGGGGTGGCGGGCAAGGGGGTGGGCACGGGGGCAGGTCTCCAGAGCGGATGCCCGTGGCGGTCGAGAGGGGTTCTCTGCCGGCGACCGGGCCCCGCGAGGTTATCCGCTGAGCACGGGCGCTGCTGTCACCCATGGACGGCGGGGAGCCGGCCCGGTGGGCGGAGCAGCCGTACAGGCAGGCTCATAGGGTATGTCCCAGTCCCTCCCGTCCATAACCGACCAAACGCGTCGGATGCTGCGGATTTTGGTGTGTGGGTGCTTGTAATCAGATGTTTCTATCGCTGATTGGGTCCTTCGGTGCTTCCAATCCTGCCCCGTCTGCAGGGGGCTGGGGCCGTCATGAGGGCGCCACAGGGCGCGGGCAGACTTTAGAGGAGGCTCTCGATGTGGGGATCACCCCAATGACGGTGCCGGGGGCCTGGGGCACTCTTGTGTCCATGCGCTGCACCGGGTGTTGGTCACGGCTCTGGAATCGCAAGTTTCGGTCTCTCGCAATCAGGATGGTGCAGGCAGTGGTGAGTGGCAAGGTTTGTGCTTGGGTGATCACCACGGGGCTTTGAATGGGTCCCGGTGGCCGGTGGCCACAAGCCGTTGGATGGAAGTTGTCGGGCGCCGTCAGATGGCGCCGCGATGTCAGGAGTGACCGATGAAGACGATGGTTTTGCTGGGTTCGGGTGCGTTGGCTACCCTCTTGTTGTCGGGCTGCGCGAGCCAGCCCCCCGCGATGCAGGCGTTCAGCGCACCGACCGATGGCAGCAGCATGCAATACGCCTGCGGCAACGGCGAAAAAGTGGAGATGCAGTTCTACCCCGAGCAAGGCCGCAGCGTGATGCGCCGCAGCGGCTGGACGGTGGAGCTGCCCAAGCAGGCTGCCGACAGCGGCTACGCCTACAGCAACGGCCCCACCACGGTGCTGGGCAAGGGCAATGAGCTGACGATCCAGATTGGACACCTGGCACCGATCTGGTGCCGCAGCAACCGCGGCATGATGGTGGCGGGCGTCCAGTAACCTCACCCCTCTTTGTCACCGGCCTGTTCGGGGCTGGTTCGGGTTTCTGTTTTTCCAGGGCCTGTGCAGCCTGTCTGCACAGGCCCTGTGTCGTTTCAGCGCGCCTCGGGCGTGCAGGACCCGGGGGCGGCTGCTGCAGAAGCAGGGCGCTGCTCCAGCGTGCGGGGGGCGACCAGCAGGTTGCCCTGTGCGTCCCGCACGGTAACGACCACCTCGCGGCTGCTGTCGGCGCGGGTGTCGCTGAACTGCAGTTGCATCTCGGCAGCCACAGTGCGGGTTTGGGCTTCGCCCCCGTTGGGAAATTCCGTGGTTTCCAGGGTGCCCTTCAGGAGTGCCAGGCCCTGTGCATCGATCTCCCACGGGCCGGTGAACACAAAGCGCTGGCAGGTGATGTTGAGTTCCACCCGCTCGTTTTCCAACAGCAGGTCCGTGCCACCACAATGCAGAGCGCAGGGGGCTCCTACCGTGAAGCCCGCGCCCGAAAAATAAACCGCTCCGTTGATCGGGCCGGTGCCCGTACCACCGGTGCCGGGACCGCAGGCGGCCAGCACCAGCAGGGTGGTGACAGCCACCAGCCGTCGGGCCGCGAGCAGGGCCATCCGGCCCACCCGGGCCCAGAGTTCAGGAAGGACGTTCATCTTGGTCTGCGGCATAGAAGTAGCTGCCAAAGCGGGCGCGCCGGTTGCGCTCGCCGGGCGGGGTGTTTTGCTGGTCGTGGTCGTAGCGGGCCTGGGCCTCGGTCATCACGGTCTTGAAGGCTTGGCGCCAGGCCTTGGCGGCCACGACGTGCAGGCGGTGGGCTGATTCTTCGCTGAGCTGGTCCACAAACACGGCCTGCTCCAGGTAGTTGTGCTCGCCCTCCAGATTGAGGCTGGCAGCCGCCAAATGGTCGTGCAGGTTGTCCTGCATCAGCTGTGCCATCTCGGCAAAGCCCTGGCGCGGCACAAAGCCGGCGGCCAGCAGGCGGATGAGTCCATCCTCACCTTCCTCGGCCATGCCCAGACGCACCAGTTCGTCGAGCACCGCGCGGGGCCGCACATCGCTGCTGATGCTGGCCACCAGGCCATCGAAGTGCGGGGGCTCGCCGCTGCGGGGTAGGGGGCGGGGCTGGCCCTCATCGTCCAGGCAATCCGTCTGGCTCAGCCAGCGCGCGGCCACCTGGCTGGCCATGTTCAACGGGTTTTCGCCCGCTTCTTCCTCAGCAGCGGGCTCGGCCAGACGGCCGAGGTTGCGCACATCGCGCCGGTGCACGCCCGACATCAGGCTCACCGCGCTGTCGGTGGTCTTCTTGCCTGTGCGCTGCAGTTCGTCATGCGCGGCGTCCAGAAACACTTTCTTCATGGCCGCGGCAAACGCGGGGTAGGCCACGCCATTGCGCAGCAGCAGGCGCGCCAGAGGGCGCAGCACGTGCAGGGCAGAGGCCAGAACGATGGCGGAGCGGGAGGGCATGAAAGAAGGCCGAGGCGCGGCGGGTGTCAGGGTCAGGCTGTGATTGTCATCTGGTTGACGGTTTGAAATTATGTGGGATATTATCCCACTTGTTTGCGATGGGGTGTGGGCCGAAGCCGACGCCGCGCCGTGGGTATCCGCATTCACAGGGAGAACAATCACATGAAGAACCGAGGGTTGATGAACACATTGGCGGGCATATCCCATGCGTCGCCCGCATGGCTGGCCGTAGCCACCGCTGCATTCGTGGCGGGTTGCGGTGGCGGGGAGGGCGGCAACCCGCAAACCCCCAACGAGGCGCGGCTGCAGGTGGCGCGCTCCGGCGATCTGGTGGCCTACTTCAAGGCCAAGATTGCGCAGCGGGTGGCGTTGGGCTATCCGGGCACGGCCATCACCGTGCCCACCGTGGGGGGCTTGAGCAGCGCGGGCAGCGTGGTCACCCACACCGGCGCGCCGCTGGCGGGCGCGGTGGTGGAGGAAGACGCCCTCATCAAGGCCGAGGGCAACATGCTGTATGGCCTGCACCGCGCCTACGCCACCGACACCGGCCGCGAGCCGCCGCGCCTGACTGCCCAGACGCGCGCCGCCGATGGGAGCCTGGCCAGCGTGGGCCGCGCCACGCTGGACGCCAAGTTCATCCCCCAGGGCTTTTATGTGGCGGGCGGCGGTACGCGCGCTGCCGTGCTGTCGCAGCAAGACCCGTATGCCGACCGCCAGCCCGTGGTGGCTGCGGCCGACGCCAGCATCACCGTGTTGCCGGAGTACAGCCGCACGCTGTCGCTGGACCTGTTCGCCATCCACAAGGACATGGCGCCAGCGCAGCTCAAGCAGATGCGCATCGATGGCCTGCTGGTGGGCAGCCGCCTGATCGGCAACATGCTGTACCTGGTCACCACCTGGTCGCCTGACCTCACGCGCTTCACCGTGCCGGCGGGGGCCACGGCATCGGCGGTGGACGCGGCACTCAAGGACCTGAACACCGCCGCGCTGATCCCCACCCTGCGCGTGGATGGCGGCCAGCCGCAGCCGCTGGTCAACGAGGCAGACTGCCTGGTGCAGACGGGCAATGCCTCGCTGTCGCTGCAGCTCACGTCCATCACGGCCATCGACCTCACCTCGTCCAGTCTGGCGCGCACCAGCCGCTGCTTTGCGGGCGGCAGCGAAGCGGTGCACCTGGGCGCGCGCAGCGTGTATGTCGCCAGCTCGCGGCAGTACCGCTATGGCGGTGACGTTGCCAACGCTGTGTTCCCCGCCGACAGCCGCACCGACATCCACAAGTTCAGCTTCCGGGGCGCGCAGGTGGACTACGACGCATCGGGCGGCGTGGACGGCCACCTGGGCTGGGACCTGCGCCGCCTGCCATCGCGCCTGAACGAGTACCAGAACGATCTGCGCGTACTGACCTTCACCGGCAATACGGGCCAGAGCGGCATGCCGCCGGTGACCATCCAGGCCCAGCAGGCCTCCCCCGCGCTGCTGACCGTGCTGCGCGACAGCGGTCGGGACAGCTATCTGGGCCCGCAGGCCAAGCTGCCCATTCGGCTGCGCACGGCGCGGGGCGACCAGCAGATCGACAACCTGTTCTTTGCAGGCGCCCGGGCCTATGCCACACCCTTTACCAACACCGAACCCGTGTGGGTGCTGGACCTTGCCAACCCTGCGAACCCTACGGTGGCAGGCGAGCTGGCTGCGGGCGGCCATGCCGACCACCTGGTTCCGCTTCCGAACGGACTGCTGCTGGGCGTGGGCAAGGACAGCGCCCTGGGCGGCGTTGCCGATGGCATTCAGCTTGCGGTGTTCGATGTGCGCAATGCCGCGCAGGGCAAGCGGCTGGCCGCGCAGACGGCGGGCGGCCGGGGCAGTATCACCACGCTCGACAGCACCCGCCCCGTGCTCAACCTGCAGGCGGTGGATGGCAAGGTGCGCATAGCGTTCCCTGCACGCGTTTACCAAGCGCCCACGGGCGTAGGCACGCCCCCGCCCGTGCGGGGCTACCAGGGCGCCTTGCGGCTGGAGGTGAACACCACCACCGGCGCGCTGGCCCAGCGCTCCATGGTGGTGTCTACCGCCATCCTTAACGGCGACACGCCCGGGCTGTACAGCCGCTTTGACATTGCCAACGAGCGCAGCTTGCAGGTGGACAACGTGGCCTACCAGCTCTCGGGCGGCCAGGTGTTCGCCAGGGCCGGAGACTGAAACGCTGCCGGTTGCGAATCAGGGAGAGAACTATAAAAACGATAGCTGCCAGCGCTTTATCGTTGGGCGCTGGCAGCAGTTAGAAGGCCTGTTCACCAGGGTGGTGAACAGGCCTGTTTTTTTTGGGGCAGCTTGAATTGCTCACAGATCGGTGCGCAGCTTCCAGATCTCCGGGAACAGCACCACGTCCAGCATTTTGCGCAGGTAGCTCACTCCGCCCGTGCCGCCCGTGCCGCGCTTGAATCCGATCACGCGCTCCACCGTGGTCACGTGGCGGAAGCGCCAGAGGCGGAAGGCGTCTTCCAGGTCGGTCAGCTCCTCACCCAGCTGGTACAGGTCCCAGTACTTGTCGGGGTTGCGGTACACGGTGAGCCAGGCCTGCTCCACCGCATCGTTCTCCACATAGGGCTGCGTCCAGTCGCGTTCGGTGTGGCTGGCGGGCACAGCCAGGCCGCGCCGGG
This sequence comes from Acidovorax sp. 99, assembly GCF_003096455.1. Classification (NCBI taxonomy): domain Bacteria; kingdom Pseudomonadati; phylum Pseudomonadota; class Betaproteobacteria; order Burkholderiales; family Comamonadaceae; genus Acidovorax; species Acidovorax sp. 99. Next base: position 884,161 of record NZ_QEKU01000001.1, on the reverse strand, counting down.
CCATCAGGCGCAGGGCTTCGTCGTACAGCGACGGGGCTTCGTAGGCGGCCTGCACCAGTGCCAGCAGGTCGGCGCGGTGCTCGTGGGGCTTGAGCATGGCGCGGTTCTTGTTGCCCATCGAGAACTCGATGCAGCGGTACTGGTAACTCTGGAAGCCGCTGGACTGGCCCAGGTACGGCCGCATGGCGCTGTACTCGGGCGGTGTCATGGTGGCCAGCACGTCCCAGGCGTGCACCAGCTGCTCCATGATCTTGCTCACGCGCGCCAGCATCTTGAACGCGGGCGGCAGCTCGTCGCGCGCAATGTGGCCGATGGCCGCGCGCAGCTCGTGCAGCATGAGTTTCATCCACAGCTCGCTGGTTTGGTGCTGCACGATGAACAGCATCTCGTCGTGCGCGGGCGACAGCGGCTTTTGCGCGGTGAGGATGGCGTCGAGCTGCAGGTAGTCGCCGTAGCTCATGGACTTGCTGAAGTCGAGCTGGGCGCGCTCTTCGTGCACGATGGATTCGGGCAGGGCGGCAGACGCCGGGTTGTTGCCATCGGCAGGGGTTTGCGAGAAAGGGCACATGGTGGTTTGCCTTTCCGATCAGGTGACGGCGTGCGTCTGGTTGAACTCGGCCTTCTGCCACTCGCCGCTCTCCAGCACCTGGCGCAGGTGCTCCACGGCATTCCACACATCCTCAAAGCCCAGGTACAGCGGCGTGAAGCCAAACCGCAGGATGTCCTTGTGGCGGCCCGTGCCGCCATCGCCCTTGCGGAAGTCGCCGATCACGCCGCGCGCAATCAGCGCCTGCACGATGGCGTAGGCACCGCTGCCCTGGCCGTTCACGCCCGCGCCTTCATCGCGGGTCAGGCACACCTGCGAGCCGCGCTGTGCATGGTCACGCGGCGTGGCCAGGCCCAGGCCGTGGCCTGCGCAGCGCTCCTCCACCAGCTGGATGAACAGATCAGTGAGCGCCAGCGACTTGGCGCGCAGCGCGGCCATGCCGCCCAGGCTTTGTGCGGCGGTGAACACATCCAGCCCGCATTGCAGGGCCGACAGGCTGATGATGGGCTGCGTGCCACACAGGTAGCGCGTGATGCCTGGGGCGGGTTGGTAGTCGGGTGTGAAGGCAAACGGTGCGGCGTGGCCCCACCAGCCGGACAGCGGTTGCCAGAAGCGGCTGGCATGGCGCGGGTGCACCCAGGCAAAGGCCGGTGCGCCGGGGCCGCCGTTCAAATACTTGTAGCCGCAGCCAATCGAGAAATCTGCGCCTGCGCCGTTCAGATCGACCGGCACCGCGCCCGCGCTGTGCGCCAGGTCCCAGACGCACAGAATGCCCTGGGCGTGCGCGGCGGCGGTGATGGTGGCCATGTCGTGCATGGCGCCGGTGCGGTAGTTCACGTGCGTGAGCATCAGCACAGCCACGTCGCTGGTGAGTGCTGCGGTGATCTCTTCGGGCTCTACCAGCACCAGCTCCAGGCCGCGCTCCTTGCACAGGCCTTCGGCAATGTAGAGGTCGGTGGGGAAGTTGCTGCGCTCGCTCACGATGCGCTTGCGCGCGGGGCTGTCTTCCCGCGCAATGTTGAGCGCTGCGCTCAGCACCTTGTAGAGGTTGATGGAGGTGCTGTCGGTGCACACCACTTCATCTTTGCCCGCGCCGATCAGTGGGGCGAGCTGGTTGCCCAGGCGCTGGGGCAGGTCAAACCAGCTGGCGGTGTTCCACGATTTGATGAGGTCTGTGCCCCATTCGCGGGTGACCACATCGGCCACGCGTGCTGCAGCGGCCTTGGGGGCCACGCCCAGCGAATTGCCGTCGAGGTAGATCACGCCTGCGGGCAGGGCGAAGTGGTCGCGCAGGGCGCGCAGCGGGTCTTGGGCGTCGCGGGTGCGGCAGTCTTGAAGGGTGATGGACATGGGAGTTGGGGAGATGGTTGCTATGTTATTGATAGCTGCTGGCGCATGTTCTACTGGCGCTTCCAGCCAAAAATGCTTGAAATTCTGCGTGTTGCGCTATTCCAGTGCCCGCAACACGGCCCGCACTGGGGATGCATCGGCCGTGGTCAGCTTGAGCGGCAGGGCGATGAGTTCGTAGTCGCCCTCGGGCACGGCGTCGAGCACCAGGTTTTCGAGCACGCGCAGGCCCCGGCGGCGGATGACCTGGTGGCTCTCCAGTGTCTTGCTGTCGGCCGGGTCGATGCTGGCGGTGTCGATGCCCACCAGCAGCACGCCCAGGTCGGCCAGGCGCTCGATGGTGCCGGGCGCATAGGCAGCCAGCTGGCCGTCCCAGCGGTCCACGGGCATGTGTTCGTAGGTGCGCACCAGCACGCGCTGGGGCAGGGGGCTGTTCACCGCGTGGGCAATGTGTTCCCAGGTGATCAGTGGGCCGCAGCCGATGGCATGGATCACGCGGCAGGGGCCCAGAAACGCGTCGAGCGACACGTCACCGATGGTGGCGCCCTGCGCGTCATAGTGCAGCGGTGCATCGGCGTGGGCGCCCACATGGGGCGACATCGTGATTGCGCTCACGTTGACCGGGCAGCCCGGGCCGATGGTGGCGCACCACTGCTGGCTGTAGGCCGTGTCGCCGGGGAACACGGGGCTGCCCGCAAACACGGGCGGCGAGATGTCCCAAAGCTGGCGGGCGGTGGGGGTAGGGGGCGTTGACATGGGACAAAGTTTGCATGTCCCGAAAAACCCGTGGTGTCGGTTATTTCCAACACCGTGTCGATTTTTTGTTGAGGCCTAAACTATTTTGATGCGGCAGTAGCCCGGCTGCTGGAAGGGGGCCACCTTCACAGAATCAGGCCTTCCTCCAGCGGTGCCAGCCCGTGCCGCGCACGCGCCTTGTGGCAGGCGTAGTCGCCCGCCGAGAACTCGCGGCAGGGCGCGGGGCGCAGTTCGTAGATGCTGCAGGCCACCTGCTGGCCCACCTGGCCGGTCAGCGCAGCGCAGCGGATGGGCACCTGCTCCGTGCCCCGCATGCGGCAGGTGCTGCCGTTCACATCCAGCGCCAGACCGTCGGGCACCGTGCCGCCCATGGCCTGCATCTCGTACACGGCAAAGTCCACGCGAAAGCTGGCGCAGCAGGCGCCGCAGCTGAGGCACGGGTGGGCGGAATCGGCGGTGGTCATGGTGGTCGCGTCGTCGGACATGCAGTGCGTGCGTTCGGCCTGCGGCGGGGCCGTCAGGCGTGGGGGAGGGGAATGCTAACGAAAAAGCCCACGCCTTTGCCATTTACACCCACGCCGATCTGCACCTGCCCGCTCATGCGCAGCACCGCCTGCCGCACGATGGCCAGGCCCAGGCCCGAGCCGCTGGCGGCATGGCCCGCGCCTCGGTAAAAGCGCTCGAACACCCGCTGGTGTTCGGTGGCCGGGATGCCGGGTCCGTCGTCCTGCACCGACAGTTGCAGCGCCGCCCCCCCGCGCCGCAGCGTCACCGCCACGTTGCCGCCATCGGGCGTGTAGCGCAGCGCGTTGTCGATGAGGTTGTGGGCGATGGATTCGAACGCAGGCTGGTCGAGCCGCGCGGGCAAGGTGTCGGGCGCGTCCAGCGACAGCTCGATCTGACGCGCGATGGCCTGCGGCGCAGCCTGCGCTAGCGCGCCGCGCAGCCATTGCGCCACGTCCAGGTCGCGCGGTGCGGGGCGCTGTGCGTCGTCCAGCGCGGCCAGGTCCAGCAGTTGCTGCGCCAAGTGCGAGGTGCGGGCGATGGCCTGCTCCAGGTGGGCCTGGGCCTGCGTGCGTTCCTCCTCGCTGGGCGAGCGGGCCATCACGTGGGCCTGTGCAGTGATGACGGCCAGCGGCGTGCGGATCTCGTGCGCGGCGTCCTGCACAAAGGCGCGCTCGCGCTCCACCTTGTTCCGCAGCTGGGCGAAGAGGTGGTCCAGCGACTGCTCCAGGGGCTTGAGTTCGCCGTGGCGGGCGTTGAAGCCCACCGATTGGAGGTCGTCCTGCCCGCGCTGCGCAATGCGGCTGGCCAGTTGCTGCAGCGGCCGCAGGCCATGGCGTACCGACAGCCACACCGCCAGCAGCACAAAGGGTGACGCCAGCAACAGGTAGGGCAGCAGCGCGCGGCCGTTGTACTGCAGAAAGTTGGAGTCGGTGCGCTTGGTCTCGAACACCCGCAGCACCCAGCGCGCATTGCGGCCGGTGTAGATGCGGAATGACCGGCCTTGCAGGGCGGCTTCTTCAATAAAAGGCTCAGCGCGCGGTGTGGCGGGTGGCAAGGCCACGTTCTGCAGCCCCGGCGATGCGAACACGCGCTGGCCCGATGCCGCATCGAGCAGCTCGTGCATCTGCACCCCGGGCAGCAGCCCGATCTGGCGGCGGCGGACGTTGGTCCAGTGGTCGGTGGCCGCCACAGCCGTGGCGGCGTGTGCAGGATCGGTAACCTGGGCCAGCGAGTCCAACACCGCGTCGCCGTACTTCATCAGGCCCGGGTCGCGGGTGATGGTGTGTTTGTAGTTGACGAAGTTGTAGCCCAGCAGCACCGCCCACACCACCACAAACGCCACCAGCACCGAGGCCACGCTGCGGCGCATCAGCGTGGGTTCGGCCAGCCAGGCCCATGCGCTGCGCAACGCGTGCTTCATCGTGGTCATGCTTGCAACAGGTAGCCCACGCCGCGCACGGTTCGGATCAGCTCCGCCCCGATCTTGCGCCGCAGGTTGGACACATGCACTTCGATGGCGGCAAAGTCCATGGGCTCGCCCAGCGGGTCCAGCCGCTGCGACAGCACGCTTTTGGACACCACCACGCCGGGCTCGCGCGCCAGCTCCAGCAGCAACTGGAACTCGCGCGGCGACAGCTCCAGCGGAAGCCCGGCGCGCTGCACGGCATGACGCCGCGGCTCGATCACCAGCTCGCCCAGCACCCAGCGCTCGCTGGCCTGGCGCGCGCTGCGGCGCAGCACGGCGCGGATGCGCGACATCAGTTCGGCCGTGGCAAAGGGCTTGATCACAAAGTCGTCCGCCCCACCGTCCAGGCCCGCCAGCCGGTCCTCCACGGCCGAGCGCGCCGTGATCACGATGACGGGCACCTGCCCGCTGTGCCCGCTCTGGTTGCGCCAGCGCGCCAGCAGGTCAAAGCCACTGCCGTCGGGCAGTGTCAGGTCCAGCAGCACACAGTCCACCGTCGTGGCGTCCACCGTGGCGGGCGCATCCACCGCGCGGCGCAGCCACTCGCTGGTCAGCCCCTCCACCTTCAGCGCGGACTGCAGCGCGCGGCCCAGATCCAGGTCGTCTTCGATGAGCAGGATGTGCATGGGGCGATTGTGGCGGGAGTGGTGGCCGTCGCGCAGTGCCGCAGCCGCCACCTTTGGCTGGCCTTAAGGCGGGGCTTTGCACAATGGGCGCATTCAATGGCTCAACATATTGGGGGGAAAGCGATGGCATCGACAACCAAACAGGCGATGGTGCGGCGATGGTGGAGCAGCGCAGCGCTTGCTGCTGCACTGGCCTTGGTGGGCTGTGCTTCCGGGCCTACGCACCCTTCGCTGGCTGGGGCGCAATTGCCCGACCTGGTGCCCGTGCGCGACTTTGTGGCCAGCCGGCAGTCCACCGGGGGTTATCGCGTGTCGCCGGATGGAAAGCGCATCGCCTGGTTTGGCACCGACGGCGTGGTGCCCGCAATCTGGGTGCAGTCCATCGATGGGGGCGACGCCAAGGCGTTTCGCATCCGTGCGCGCGCCATCCGCTTCAGTGCCGACAGCCGCTGGCTCGGCATCACGGCCGACCCCACGGGCGATGAAAACACCCGCATCTATGCGGGCCCGGTCGAGGGCCTCGGGACCGACTTGCGCGAGCTGATGCCTGCACCGCGTTCGGTGGCGCATTTTGCGGAGGCGGTCGATGCCTCGTCCGACTTCATCGTCACCTCCAACCAGCGCGACAAAAAGGTGTTTGACCTGTACCGCGTGAACCCTGCGGGCGGGCCACCGGTGCTGATGGCCAGCAACCCCGGCAACGTGGGCTGGTGGGGCGTGGACACCGCAGGCCAACTGCGCGCCCGGGCACAGATCAAGGGCGACCAGGTGCTGCTGGAGCGACCTGGCGCCGAGCCGGGCAGCTGGGTGACGGTGGCAGAGCGCAGCCGGTGGGACACGCTGAACATCTTTGGCCTGCACGATGAGGGGCGCAAGGCCTGGGCCTTGTCGAACCGGGGGCGCGACAAGCTAGCGCTGGTGCGGCTGGACCTGACCACGGGCTCCGAGGAAGAGTGGTTTGCCTCGCCCGACGTGGACCTGGACAGCGTGACGCTGAGCCGCCGCACCCGCGAGCCGCTGCTGGCGCACTTCATGCCGGGATACCCGGCGCGCAAGGTGTTTGACCCGGCGCTCGATGCCCGGCTGTCTGCGCTGGCCGGTGACAAGCCTGCAGAGGTGCTGGTGACGAGCCTGGACCAGACCGACAAGGTGCTCACGGTGGCGGTGGCCACCGACCGTGGCACCCGCAACTACCTGCTGCGCGATGGGCACGAACCCCGCTTTCTGGGCGAGAACCGGCTGAGCCTGATTGCCAAGGACCTGGCCCCCACCGCGCCCATCACCTACACCGCGCGCGATGGTCTCGCCATTCACGGCTACCTCACGCTGCCCGTGGGGGCGGCGCCGCAGCGGCTGCCCACCGTGCTGCTGGTGCATGGCGGCCCCTGGGCGCGTGACCGCTGGGGCGATGGCGCCACCAGCCGCGCCATGCAGCAGTTTCTGGCCAACCGGGGCTATGCGGTGCTGCAGGTCAACTACCGGGGCTCCAGCGGCTATGGCCGCAACCACATGGAAAAGGCCCGGGGCGAGTTCGCGGGCCGCATGCACGACGATCTGGTGGACGGCGTGCGCTGGGCGGTGGAGCGTGGCGTGGCCGACCCGCAGCGCGTGGCGATCTATGGCGCGAGCTACGGCGGCTATTCAGCCCTGGTGGGTGCCACCTTCACGCCCGAAGTCTTTGCGTGTGCCGTGGATGTGGTGGGCGTGACGGACATCGCGCGCCTGCTGGAGGCTGCCCCGCCGTATTGGGAGCTGGGCCTGCCCTGGTGGCACCGCTATGTTGGCAACCCGGCCGTGCCGGAAGACCGTGCGCGCATGGATGCGAAGTCGCCCCTGTACCGGGCGGAGCATGCGCAAAAGCCCATCCTCATCATGCACGGCGTGAACGACCCGCGCGTGAAGCTGGAGCAGTCCGAATGGATGGTGGCGGCCCTGCGCAAGGCGGGCAAAGAGGTGGACTACGTCACCTTCAAAGGGGACGGCCACGGCAACCAGCGCTGGCCCAACAATCTCACCATGTACCGCAAGACCGAGGACTTCCTCGCCCGATGCCTGGGTGGGCGGACCAGCGGTTTTGACTACTACCAGCTGGGCGCGTGGGCGTTCTGATGGGGCAGGCAGTCACTTGGTTGCTTGCCCGCTGGGGGCGGCACGGCTGCGCGCTTGCCACCGCACTGGCCTTGCCCGCCGTGTGGGGTGCGGCAGGCGCCCAGCCCGTTGCACCGGCGGGCGCGGCCTCGGCTGCTGCAGAGGGTGCAGCCCCTGCGGCTCCGGTCTACACCCGTGCGCGGCTGGTGTCTGTGGAGATGGATGCGGGCGGCAACGCCACGCTTGTGCGGCTCAAGCTGCTGCCCCGCGCCAAGTTGCCATTCACCACACAGACCTTCCGGGTGGCCAACCCCGCGTTGCTGCACGGCATTTCGCAGGGGTCCTGGGTGCAGTTCACTGCCCGGCACATCGACGGCGAAAACACGCTCACGTCCATCCGCGTTACGGCGGAGTGCAAGAGGTTGGAGCCATGTGACTGACTGACTGCCCGGCAGGGCAAGGGCCACTGCAGCTTGCGCTGCATCAAGGAGAGATTGAGACGGCGACCACTGCGATACAGATATTGGTAGAATGAGAATCACTATTATTTGTATCGAGGCCAGTCACCATGAAAACCATGGACGATGGCGCTGCGGCGCGGTTGCATCTTCCTACGCAGCAGAACCTGTCCTCGCGGCTGGACCAGTTGCCGCGCCGCGCCTTGGGCCGGGTCACGGGCTTGTTGCCCGCGCAGGACGCGCAAGAGCACAGCATGCTGCTGCGCTTGCTGGAGATCGGCTTTCTGCCTGGAGAAACCGTGCAGGTGGTCGCGCGCGGCGGCTGGGGCGGCGACCCCATCGCGGTGCGCGTCGGGCAGGCCACTTTTGCGCTGCGCCGCCAGGAGGCCTCCATGGTGCAGGTGCAGCCGCTGGATGAAGCCACCCTGCCTGCCAAGGGGTTGGCATGAACGCTCAGGCCACTGTGCAGCCCACCGCAACCGATGCGCCCCTGCGCATCGCGCTGCTGGGCAACCCCAATTGCGGCAAGACCGCGCTGTTCAACCTGCTCACCGGCGCGCGCCAGAAGGTGGCCAACTATGCGGGCGTGACGGTGGAGCGCAAGGAAGGCCTGCTGCAGACCGCCGCCGGCCGCCGCGTGCGCGTGCTGGACCTGCCGGGCGCCTACAGCCTGCATGCACACAGCGTGGACGAGGCCATCACCCGCGACATCGTGCGCGGGCGCCGCCCGGGCGAGCCGGTGCCGGATGTGCTGGTGTGCGTGACGGATGCCACCCACCTGCGCCTGAACCTGCGTCTGGTGCTGGAGGCGCGCGCCCTGGGCCTGCCCATGGTGCTGGTGCTCAACATGATGGATGTGGCCGAGCGCCAGGGCATTGCCATCGACCGCGAGGCGCTGTCGCGCGAGCTGGGCATGCCCGTGCTGGCCACCGTGGGCGTGCGCGGCAACGGCGCCCAGGAGCTGGTGCAGTGGCTGGACAGTGCCAACCTGCAGCAGCTGCAGCGCCCCGTGGTGGCGCCGGATGCGGCGGCGCGCCTGGACGCGAGCGACCTGGAGGCGCAGAACGATGTCATCCGCACCCACCAGGAGGTGCGGCGCATTCTGGACCAGGCCGTGCGTGTGCCGGTGGTCAGCCTGCGAACGGACGACCGCATCGACGCGGTGGTGCTGCACCCGGTGTGGGGCCTGTTGATCCTGGCGGCCACGCTGTTCCTGATGTTCCAGGCGGTGTTCAGCTGGGCCGAGCTGCCCAAGTCGTGGATCGAAGATGGCGTGGGCTGGCTGGCAGCCCTGGTCAACAGCCATATGGCCGACGGCCCCTTGCGCAGTCTGCTGACCGACGGGGTGCTGGCGGGTGCGGGCGGGGTACTGGTGTTTTTGCCACAAATCCTGTTTCTGTTCCTGTTCATCCTGGCGCTGGAGGACTCGGGCTATCTGCCGCGTGCGGCGTTCTTGCTGGACCGCGTGATGGGCACGGTGGGCCTGTCGGGCCGCTCGTTCATTCCCCTGCTGTCGAGTTTTGCCTGCGCCGTGCCCGGCGTGATGGCCACTCGCTCCATCACCCACTGGCGCGACCGGCTGGTGACCATCATGATCGCGCCGCTCATGACTTGCTCGGCGCGCCTGCCGGTGTATGCGCTGCTGATTGCAGCCTTCATCCCCGAGCGCACGGTGGCGGGGGTGTTCAACCTGCAGGGTGTGGTGCTGTTCGCCCTGTATGTGGCGGGCATCGTCAGCGCCATGGCCGTGGCGGCGGTGGCCAAGCTGGCCCGCAGCGATACGCGGGCTACGCCGCTGATGATGGAGCTGCCCGCGTACCGCTGGCCCAGCGTGCGGGGCCTGGCCTACGGCCTGTACGAGCGGGCGGTGATTTTCATCAAGCGGGTGGGCGGCATCATCCTGGCCGTCACGGTGTTGTTGTGGTTCCTGTCCACCTACCCCGGTGCGCCGGAAGGCGCCACCCAGCCCGCCATCACCTACAGCCTGGCCGGGCAGCTGGGCCGCCTGCTGGAGGTCATCGTCGCGCCGATCGGCTTCAACTGGCAGATTGCCATTGCGCTGGTGCCCGGCATGGCGGCGCGCGAGGTGGCGGTGAGCGCACTGGGCACGGTGTACGCGCTGTCTGCCACGGGCGACGAGGTGGCCAGCCAGCTGGGGTCGCTGATCGCGGGCTCGTGGTCGCTGGCCACTGCGCTGTCGCTGATGGCCTGGTATGTGTTTGCGCCCCAGTGCATCTCCACCATCGCCGCCGTGCGGCGTGAGACCAACGGATGGCGCTACCCGCTGCTCATGGTGGGGTACCTGTTTGCCATGGCGTATGCCGCCAGCTTTGTGACCTACCGCGTGGCGCTGGCGCTGGGCGGGGGCTGAGGAGGAACGTTGTGATGGCCCAGCAATTCATCGTTGGTCTGATCGTCCTTGCCGCGGCGCTCTATGTGCTCTGGCGGTATCTGCCCGGGCGCTGGCGCCAGGGGTTGGGCAAGGTCCACCCGGGGTTGGTCCAGTCGCCGGGCTGTGGCGCGAGCGATGGTGGGTGCAGCAGCTGCGGCAGTTGCGCGGCGCCATTTGACGCAGCAGCTGCAAAACCCGTGGCTATGCCTGTTCGTCGCGGGCCTGCTTCTCAGTGAGTGCTATCTTTTGTATAGCTTCTAGCGCATGATTCACTAGCGCTACAGGCCGTTTTGGCTCTAATTGATTACTGGTACAGCTGGCCTTGGCCCAGCGCGCTCAGCGCCTGTTGCAGGTTGACGCGCGCCTGGGCCTCGTAGCGCTGCGCAAAGTAGTCCGTGCCGTAGATGTGCGGACGGTCCAGAAACCCCTGCAGCACGGCGCTGCGCCCTGCCACATAGCGCGGCCAGCGCACAAAGAAGTATTCACGCCGCACGTTGCGTTCGAACTGGCGGTACACCGCGTCGTTCTGGCCCAGTATGGCCAAGTCGATGTTCACCACCCACAACGCATCTCCGGTGAGTGGGTCCGGGGTGTGGCGGGTGTCCATCACATGCTGGTGCACGGTCTCGGCCAGCGTGGTGGGCAGCCCTTGGCTCAGCAGAAACTGGCGCGCCCAGTCGGCGCTGCGCTCTTCGTTGTGGCCGCTCCACGGCCAGTAGACGGCGTCGTGGTACCACAGGGCCAGCGCCACGGCGTGGGGGTTGTGGAGCGCGCCAGGTTGGTGGTCCTGCACCGCCTGCAGGTGCCGCAGGCAGGCCCGCAGGTGGGTGGTGTCGTGGTAGGCGCGGGGCCAGCGGGCCCAGCTGCGCAGCAGGCGCCGGCCTTCAGCACGCCAAGCGGGCGTGTCGCGCCCCAGCGCTTGGCCCAGGGCCTGCCAGTGCGCCAGCAATTCGGCGCTGTGGGCGGGCTGGCGGCGCCAGGGCATGGGGCTGTCAGGCCAGTTTGCCCAGCAGCAGGTACTCCATCAGGGCCTTCTGCAGGTAAATGGTGTTCTGGCTATGGCCCGCAGCCTGCGGCTGCTTCACGTCCGCTGCGCGGACGTGAGCCTGCGCCGAAACAGGTTGCTGGCGCTGGCGCGCCACCGCATTGCATTTCATGCAATACGGCCGAGCAGAAGGTACTCCATGAGTGCCTTCTGCACGTGCATCCTGTTTTCCGCCTCATCCCATACCACCGACTGCGGCCCGTCGATCACGTCGGCCTCGACCTCTTCGCCCCGGTGTGCGGGCAGGCAGTGCATGAAGAGGGCGTCGGGTTGGGCCGCAGCCATCATTTCGGTGTCCACGCACCAGTCGGCAAAGGCCTTCTTGCGCGCTTCGTTCTCGGCTTCGTAGCCCATGCTGGTCCACACATCGGTGGTGACCAGATCGGCACCCCGGCAGGCCTCCATGGGGTTGCTAAAGAATTGATAGCTGTCAGCGCTGATTCCATGGGCGCCAGCGGCCAATTTCTCGTCCACTTCGTAGCCGCGTGGCGTGCTCACATGCACCTTGAAGCCCAGCAGCGACGCCGCCTGCAGCCAGGTGTTGGCCATGTTGTTGCCATCGCCCACCCAGGCCACCGTCTTGCCCTGGATGGAACCACGGTGCTCGATGTAGGTGAAGATGTCCGCCAGGATCTGGCAGGGGTGGTATTCGTTGGTCAGGCCGTTGATCACGGGCACGCGCGAGTTGGCGGCAAAACGCTCGATCTTGCTTTGCTCGTAGGTGCGGATCATCACCAGGTCGGTCATGCGGCTGATGACCTTGGCGCTGTCCTCGATGGGCTCGGCGCGGCCCAACTGGCTGTCGCCCGTGGTCAGGTGCACCACACTGCCGCCGAGCTGGTACATGCCCGCCTCAAAGCTCACGCGCGTGCGGGTGCTGGCCTTCTCGAAGATCATGGCCAGTGTGCGGTCCACCAGCGGGTGGTGCTTTTCGTAGGCCTTGAACTTCTTCTTGATGAGCGCGGCGCGCTCGAACAGGTAGGCGTACTCGTCGGCGGTGAGGTCGGTGAACTGCAGGTAATGTTTCAGCGTCGTCATGGCAGTGGGACTATTCTTCATTCAGCCAGGATGGCTTTGACCAGCGGGGTCAGCTTGGCGACGATTTCGTCGGCTTCGGCGGTGGTGAGGATCAGCGGGGGCACCAGGCGGATCACGCTGTCGGCCGTGACCGACAGCAGCAGGCCTGCCTCGGCCGCGCGGCCGATCAGGGCGCCGCAGGGCTTGTTCAGCTCAATGCCCAGCATCAGGCCCTGTCCCCGGATCTCCTTCACACCGGGCAGGCTGCCCAGCTCGCGCTGCAGTGCCGCCTTGAGGTGCTCACCCACCGTGGTGGCATTTTGCAGCAGGCCGTCTTCTTCCATGATGCGAATGGTTTCGACCCCGGCGCGCATGGCCAGCGGGTTGCCGCCAAAGGTGGTGCCGTGGTTGCCGGGCTGCAGCACGTTGGCGGCCTTGGGGCCCGCCACCACCGCGCCAATCGGCACACCCGAGCCCAGGCCCTTGGCCAGTGGCATCACGTCGGGCACGATGCCAGCCCACTGGTGGGCAAACCACTTGCCGGTGCGGCCCATGCCGCACTGCACTTCGTCGATCATCATCAGCCAGCCGCGCTCGTCGCACAGCTTGCGCAGCTGCTGCAGGTATTCCACGCGCATAGGGTTGATGCCGCCTTCGCCCTGAATGGTCTCAAAGAACACGGCCACCACGTTGGGGTTGCCTTCGGTGGCCTTCTTGATGGCTTCGATGTCGTTGAGCGGCACGCGGATGAAGCCCTCGACCAGCGGGCCGAAGCCGCTGTAGATCTTGGGGTTGCCGGTGGCCGACATGGTGGCAATGGAGCGGCCGTGGAAGGCCTTTTCGTACACCACGATCTCGGGCTTGGCGATGCCCTTGTCCACGCCGAACTTGCGGGCAATCTTCAGGGCCGCCTCATTGGCCTCCAGGCCCGAGTTGCAGAAGAAGACGTTCTGCATGCCCGACAGCTCCACCAGCTTGGTGGCCAGCTGCTCCTGAAGGGGCGAGTGGTAGTAGTTGGAGGTGTGGATCAGCTTGGTGATCTGGTCCTGCAGCGCTGGCACCAGCTTGGCGTGGTTGTGGCCCAGCGTGTTCACGGCAATGCCGCCCAGCCCGTCCAGGTATTCCTTGCCATTCACATCCCACACGCGGCTGCCTTGTCCACGGGCCAGCGCGATCGGTACGCGGCCATAGGTGTTCATCACGTGGGGCGAAGCTGCCTCAATGAAAGCGGTCATGCGGAAATCTCCAGACGGTGCAGTGGCGAAAAAACGAGTCACGATTCTAGGGGGAGCAGGGCGACGGTCTGTTGACGATTGCGCATCACTGCAATGCCGGGCCCTTACCCTCTTCGGGGTGCCTATGTGTAGCGCGCCGGAGGGATTAGGGAGCTAGCTCTTATATAAGAGTTAGAATGTCGCGTTGCGGTGCAACATGCAGTGATCCTGCGTCTGTGCCCTCACTACCACTCCAATCCCCGATGGTTTCCCCCTCCTCCAAAGAAGTCTTCATCCAGGGCATCACCCATGACGGGAAAACCTTTCGTCCCAGCGACTGGGCCGAGCGGCTGGCCGGGGTGATGAGCAGCTTTCGACCCGGTGGAGCCCGGCCAGGCAGCCATCTGAGCTATTCGCCCTGGTGCATTCCCACCACGCTCAACGGCGTCAAATGTGTAGTCGTACACCGCGACCTGCAGGGGCACGAGCCCATGGCCTGGGACTTTGTGATCAATTTCGCCCGCGACAACAACCTGCAGGTGGCCGAGGCCTGCCTGCTGCCCGACCCGCCTCCTCCCGCCAAGCCCTGACCGGCCACGGCCTGGCTTCCGGCGCTGCCTGCCGCGTCGGGCCCGAGGCGTCGCTGCGCAGGGGCGTGCCCGCCCGGCAGCCAGCGGGCACTCCCCATCCACCCTTTGATGCGCTTCAGGCTGCCTGGTGCAGTTCTGAACCCCCAACGAAAAAACCGCCCGAAGGCGGTTTGTTCGTTCTTTGCTGGCAGCGCACCCGTTACAAACGGCGAACGGCAGGTGCCGTTCGGGCTGTTTGCCTGAGGTGGGTCAGGCGGCCGTTGCCAGGGCTTTCACCTTGGCAGACAGACGGCTCTTGTCGCGAGCAGCCTTGTTCTTGTGGAAGATGCCCTTGTCAGCCACGGTGTCCACCACGGCCTGCATCTTGGCGAACAGTTCGGTCGCCTTGGTCTTGTCGCCAGCCAGAACAGCCTTTTCGACGTTCTTGACAGCGGTACGGTATTTGGAACGCAGCGAGGTGTTTGCAGCGTTGATCTTGACGTCCTGACGGACGCGCTTGCGGCCCGACGCCAGGCGCGGGTTCTTCTTCTTGGGTTTTGCGGATGCCATTGTTTAGTTCCTTGGGTCTGTGGATGATGCCAGCAAAGCCAGCGATTATAGCCCAGAGCAGCGCCTGTATCCACCCCTGTGCCCGAACCGGCGGAATGCCATCGCCAGCGCGCCAGTGGCGCCTGGCGCTGTCAGCGCAACATGTGCATCGCCCTTGAAGGCGGAGGGGCACGGCTTCGTGCCTGCCTGTGCAGGCTTGGACGGTCTGAAAAAGCTGCGGCCTGTGGCAGCTGTACCCAGGCGCGAAGCGGCGCAGGGGGAATACACTCCCCGCGGTGTCACTGTTCAAAGCCGCCTCCACCGTCTCCCTCTTGACCCTCGTCTCCCGCATCACCGGGCTGGTGCGCGAGTTGCTCATGGCCTCCGTGTTTGGGGTCAGTGCCATGACCGACGCCTTCAATGTGGCGTTCCGCATTCCCAACCTGTTCCGCCGGGTGCTGGGCGAGGGCGCTTTCAGCCAGGCTTTTGTGCCGGTGCTGGCTGCCACCCGGGCCGAGGACGGCGACGAGGGCGCCAAGGCGCTGATCGACCACGTGGGCACCTTGCTGGCCTGGACGCTGGTGCTGCTGTGCATCGCGGGCGTGCTGGGTGCGCCCTGGATGGTGTGGGCCATGGCCAGTGGGCTCCAGCCCCAGGGGTTTGATGCCGCCGTCACGATGACGCGCTGGATGTTCCCCTACATCGGCTTCATGTCGCTGGTGGCGCTGGCGGGGGGCATTCTCAACACCTGGAAAAAGTTTGCGGTGCCCGCCGCCTCGCCGGTGTTGCTCAACATTGCGCTCATCCTGTCCATCACGCTGGGCGCGCCCTTGTTTGCGCGCCATGGCATCGAGCCCATCTATGCCCAGGCAGCGGGCGTGATGCTGGGCGGCCTGCTGCAACTGGGCATCCAGGTGCCTGCGCTGCTGCGCCTGGGACTGCTGCCGCGCATTGGCGTGCGCTGGTCGGCCATCCGCGCGGCCTGGGCCGACCCCACCACCCGCAAGGTGGTGCGCCTGATGCTGCCCGCCTTGCTGGGGGTGAGCGTGGCGCAGGTCTCGCTGCTCATCAACACGCAGATTGCCTCGCACCTGGCCACCGGCAGCGTGAGCTGGATCACCTATGCCGACCGCCTGATGGAGCTGCCCACCGCGTTGCTGGGTGTGGCGCTGGGTGTGGTGCTGATGCCGCAGCTGGCCAGTGCCCGTGCCAAGCACGACGACGAACGCTATTCGGCCATGCTCGACTGGGGGCTGCGGCTGGTGGTGGTGCTGTCGGTGCCCTGCATGGTGGCGCTGCTGGTGTTTGCCAAGCCGCTGGTGGCTGTGCTGTACCACTACGGCGCCTTTGCCGACCGGGATGTGCAACAGACCACGCTGGCCCTGGCGGGCTACGGGGTGGGCATTGTGGGCATCGTGGCCATCAAGGTGCTGGCGCCGGGCTACTTTGCCAAGCACGACATGCGCACCCCCATGCTGATTGCGGTGGCGGTGCTGGTGTTCACGCAGATGATGAACCTGGTGCTGGTGCCCTATTTGCAGCATGCCGCGCTGACGCTGTCCATCGGCGTGGGGGCGGTCATCAATGCCACCTGGCTGCTGGTGGGGCTGCTGCGGCGTGGCAGCTACCGGCCGCTGCCGGGCTGGGGGCGGTTTGCCCTGCAGGTGGTGGCGGCCAGCGCCTTGCTGGCCGTGCTGCTGGCTTGGGGTGCGCAGCATTTCGACTGGGTGGAAATGAAAGCGCAGCGCCTTCAGCGCATCGGCCTGCTGGCCGCGATGATGGTGGCCGCTGCGGTGCTGTACTTTGGCGCCCTGTGGGCCGCCGGCCTGAAGCTGCGCCAGTTGCTGCGCCGCTGAGCGGCAGCGGCCCGCCCGGCGCCCGAAATACCCTGCAAAGCCCGTGCTTCTGTAGCTTGACGCCATGGCAGCGGCCCCTTACAAAGCTGCCATGTCCCTGAGCCTTTCCGTGCCCACCTCGCTGGAGTACTTTGCATCGCTGGTGCAAAGCGACGACCACTTTCCCTTGCTCGAAGCGGCCGCCAGCCTTGCGCAGGATGAGTACCCCGAGTTCGACGTGCAGCAACTGCTGGGCGATGTGGATCAGCTGCAGGCCCGCATCAAGCGCCGCCTGCCTGCCGATGCCCCCGCACTGCAAAGGCTGCGCACGCTTAACCAATTCTTTTTTGCCGACCTGGGTTTTGGCGGCAACATCAACAACTACTACGACCCCGAAAACAGCTACCTGAACGCCGTGCTGCGCACGCGCCGGGGCATTCCCATCAGCCTGGCCGTGCTGTGGATGGAGCTGGCGCAGGGGCTGGGCCTGCACGCGCGGGGCATTGCGTTCCCGGGGCACTTCATGGTCAAGGTGCTGCTGCCCAAGGGCCAAGTGGTGTTGGACCCGATCTCGGGTCAGTCCCTGAGCCGCGAGGAACTGGCCGAGCGGCTGGAGCCCTACAAGCGCCGCAACGGCCTGGTGGACGACTACGATGTGCCGCTGGGCCTGTACCTGCAAGCCGCCACGCCGCGCGACATCATTGCGCGCATGCTGCGCAACCTCAAGGAAGTGCACCGCACCCAGCAGGACTGGCAGCGGCTGATTGCCGTGCTGGACCGGCTGATCGTGTTGTTGCCCGAGGCCTGGGGCGAGCGGCGCGACCGGGGCCTCGCGCATGCCGAGCGCGGCAACACGGCCGAGGCCGTGGCTGACCTGGAGGCCTATCTGGCCCACAGTGAAGACGGGCTTGACCTGGACCTTATCGCCGACCGGCTGAGCGCGCTGCGCAACGCCAACGGGTGAACCCCGGCGGCCGACTCCCCAGACAGTTTTAGAACGGCGTGCTGTCTGCAGGCAGCGCCGCCTGCAGTTGCGCTACCTGGCGGCGCAGCTCGGTGTTCTCCGCCGTCAGCTCTGCCACACGCTGGCGAAGGGCGTGCAACTCGTCGGTGTTCCCTTCGGCACCGGCGGCTGTCTCAGCATGGGCTTTGTCGTCTGATGGCGCCTCCTCGCGTGGCTTGCGCTTGTTGAGTTCGCGCACCCGCTTCGCTGCCTGCTTGAGTTCGTCCTTGCCGGCCACTGCGGCTGCCACCTGTTCCTCGGCGGGCAGAGTAGCCACAGCGGCTGCGGCGTTGATGGAGATGGTGCCGGACTTGACGGCGGCCACCAGCTCGGGGGCCGCCTGTTTCTGGATTTTTTCGATCATTACCACCTGGCTGCTGCTCAGCCGCGCAGCCTTGGCAATGGCCTCGCGGCTGCTCAAAGGGTCGGGGGCGGGCAGGGCGGCTGCGGCCTCGGGCACATCCGCCGTGGGGGTGGCCTCTGCAGTGTCTGTGGCAGTGGCTGCGCGCGCCTTGCGCTCGGCCATGATCTCGCGCTTGCGCAGGGCCAGCACGCCGCGCTGGAAGTCGGACACGCTGCGGCGGCCCAGGTGCTGGTCGATCATCCACAGGTGCACGTCTTCCATCGACTGAAAGCGCGGGTTCTGCACGGTCTGGAAAGGCAGGCCATGCTTCTGGCAGATGCCGTAGCGGTTGTGCCCGTCCACCAGCACATCGCCCCACAGCACCAGTGCGTCGCGGCAGCCTTCGGTGAGGATGCTGCGCTCCAGCGCGTCGTGTTCGTCGGGCGTCAGGGGTTCGATGTAGGCTTTGAGTTCTTCGTTGACGACGATGTTCATGGTGGCAGGCGGTCCGGGGAGCTGGGCAAGGGGCGGCATTGTAGTGGGGCTAGCCACCGGGCCTGTCTTGCTTGTCGGGCGATCAAACCTGCCGACTGCCGAACAGTCCCACCTACTTACTGATCGCGCGTGCCCCGCAGGGCCAGCCAGCCCGCCACCGCCGTGAAGGCCGCCACCACGGCCACGATGATCCAGAAGCCGTGGCTGTTATCCGCCAGCGGCACACCGCCCACATTCATGCCAAACAGGCCGGCCAGGATGTTGATGGGCAGGGCCAGCACAGTCACCACCGTCAGCACAAACAGGCTGCGGCTGTTGGCCTCCTGCACGCTGGCGGCAATTTCTTCCTGCAGCAGCTTGATGCGCTCCTGCAGGCCCTGCATGTCGCGCAGCACCACAGAGAACTCTTCGGTCGAATCGCGCAGCTCCTGCGCATCGTCGGCGCCCATCCAGGCCGGTGGGTGCTGCAGCAGGCGGAACAGCGCCGCAGGCTCGGGGGCCAGCAGCCGCTGCAGCCGCACCAGCAGGCGCCGCAGCACGCCCAGCCGTGCGCGCTTGTGGTCCAGGCGGCCGGCCAGCAGCGCGTCTTCCACATCGTCGATGCGCTGGGTCACACCCCGCACGATGTCCACGAGGCCTGATGCCTGCGTGCGCATCAGTTCGGCCAGCAGCGCGACGCTGGAGCACGGGGCGTTGCCGCTGCGCACCGTGGTGCGCAGGGCATCCACCGACCGCAGCGGACGTGTGCGCCCCGTCACCATCAGGTGGGGCGCCACGCTGGTCCACAGCGTGGCAATGTCCGAGGGCTCGAACGCAAAATCAAAGTGGGCATCGTTGAGCACCGCGATCAGCGTGTCATCGTCGCGTTCGATGCGCGTGGACACCGAGCGGTCCTTGAGCGCATCAAAAAAAGCTTCCGGCAAATAGGCGTGCCGCTCCATCCAGCGCACCGCCTGCGCGTGGCTCAGGTTGAAGTGCAGCCACAGAAACTGCCCTGACGGCGCGGCGCCTGCCTGGAGGTCGGCCAGCCACTGCGCGGCCTGGGCCGAATCGACCTCCTGCGGCGGGGTGTCGGTACCCAGCAGGTAGCCGTAGATCAGCCCGGCGGCATCTCCGCCGTAGTTCAGGCTGGCGTTGGGGGCGAGGGGATTTGACAAAGCGGCGGAGTGGTCTGCTGTCGGCACGGCCTCGCATGCTGGCCTCTGGGCATGACAGCGTTGTGACAGATCACACCAGTGTCATGGCGCTGTCACTGCAGCGGTCCACTATCGCGCATCTGATTTGCACTACCGCCGGATGCTTGCCCATGTTCTACAACAACGCCCTTGACACGCAGGAGCTGATGCAACGAATCGCCAACGACCTCATCGACAGCTACGACGAAGAGCTGGAACTGGAGATCGAAGACCGCGAGGTCGATGACATCGGCGCCCCCAGCCCTGGCGACAAGCTGGCGCGCCAGCAGTACTTCAAGGACCTTTTCCGCCTGCAGGGCGAGTTGGTCAAGCTGCAGGACTGGGTGCAGCACAGCCGCCAGAAGGTGGTGATCCTGTTCGAGGGGCGCGATGCGGCGGGCAAAGGGGGCGTCATCAAGCGCATCACGCAGCGCCTGAACCCCCGTGTGGCCCGGGTGGCGGCACTGCCCGCACCCAACGACCGAGAGCGCACGCAGTGGTACTTTCAGCGCTATGTAGCGCATCTGCCTGCGGCGGGAGAGATGGTGCTGTTTGACCGCAGCTGGTACAACCGCGCGGGCGTCGAGCGGGTGATGGGCTTTTGCACCGACGACGAATACGAAGAGTTCTTCCGCACCGTGCCCGAGTTTGAAAAGATGCTGGTGCGTTCGGGCATCACGCTCGTCAAATACTGGTTCTCCATCACCGATGAAGAGCAGCACCTGCGCTTTCTGGGCCGTATTCACGACCCGCTCAAGCAGTGGAAGCTCAGCCCGATGGATCTGGAAAGCCGCGTGCGCTGGGAGGCCTACACCAAGGCCAAGGAAACGATGCTGGAGCGCACCCACATCCCCGAAGCACCCTGGTGGGTGGTGCAGGCGGTGGACAAGAAAAAGGCGCGCCTGAACTGCATTGCACACCTGCTGTCTCAGCTGCCCTACCAGGAGGTCCCACACCCGCCCGTGGTGCTGCCCGACCGCGTGCGCAACCCCGAGTATTTGCGCCAGCCCGTGCCTGCCAGCATGTACGTGCCAGAGATCTACTGAGACATCTGACGCGCCCCCTGCGGGGCCGAGGGAGGCTACGAGTCCTTCAGCAGTGCAATGGTGGCGATCACATCCCGCACCTTGAAGGGCTTGATCAGCACCCGCCGCACCTGCAGGGCCTTCATCTTCACGGCGGTGGAGGCATCGACCTGCGTGGTCGTCACCGCCACCGGCACGCTGGCACTGACGGCCAGCGTATCGTTGCGCACTTGCTCCAGCAGGGCGACGGCCTCCTGCTGGTGCTCATCGATCGAGACGATCACACCCGCAAAGTCCTGGTGTGTCAGCCGCTGCTGGGCCATGCGCACGCTGTTCACCTGCCGCACGGCGGGCAGGTTCAGCTGGCGGGCCGTGGAGACGATGATGCTGCCCGTCAGCGAGCTGGGTTCGATCAGCAGGATGTCCTGGGGGCTGTGATCGCTCATGGGGCGGAGGCTCCCTGCTCGCGGCGCACCAGTTCTTCCACTGCCAGGTCGCGCAGGGAACCGAGGATGGCCAGGTCGATGGCGTCCAGTGTGCGGGGTTTGCTGTCCAGCAGGCACAGGGTGCCCACGTTGTGCCCATTGGGCAGCTTGAGCGGCGCGCCCGCATAAAACTGGATGTAGGGCTCCCCCGTGACCAGCGGGTTGCCGATGAAGCGCTCGTCCTGGTTCACATCAGGCACGACCATGATGTCGTCCTGCAGGATGGCGTGGCCGCAGAACGAGATGCCTCGCGAGGTCTCGCACTGGTCCATACCCACCCGCGACTTGAACCACTGGCGGTCGTCATCGATCAGCGAGAGCAGCGCCGTGGGCACATCGAACTCCTGCGCGGCAAAGGCCGTCAGGCGGTCAAACCGCTCTTCGGGCGGCGTGTCCAGAATCAGCAGCTGGCGCAGCGCCTGCAGGCGGTCGGGCTCGTTGGCGGGGCGGGGTGGTTCTTGCATGGTGGCGACCCGGCGGGTGGTGCGGCAAAGGGCTTGATTATCGGCGGGTGCTGGGTCGCGTGCATCGCGCGGCATCACGCAGGACGGGCCCCTCAGTGGCTGCGCGCACCGCCCTGTGATGGCGTGCCGCCACGCCCGAACTGGTGCCAGGCCCGGCGCAGCTGCGTGTCGGAGCTGAACCCCGCCATCAGCGCCGCCTGCGTCACGTTCTGGCCGGACCGCAGCGCGGCCTCGGCCGTGGCCAGGCGGATGCGGCGCAGGTATTGCAGCGGCGCGATGCCCGCATGTTCCAGAAACAGCCGCGTGAGGTGCCGGGGCGACGTGTGGGCCACCTCGGCCATCTGTGGCACGCTCCAGTCGGCCTGGGGCTGCTGGCCCACGGCGTCCTGCACGCGGTGCAGGGCCGGGTGCAGGTGGTTGCGGTGGTGCAGAAAGGGCGAGAACTCGGGGTCGTTGGGCCCCCGGCGCAGGGCCACCACCATGGCCTGCGCCACCTGCGCGGCCAGCGCGGGGCCGCAGGTGTCGGAGATGCGGTGCAGCAGCAGGTCGATGCCCGTGGTCACGCCCGCGCTGCTGTACACGGCGCCGTCGGCCACAAACACGCGGTTGGCCACCACGTCGCAGCGCGGGTCCACGGCGGCCAGCTCGTCCAGATGCTGGTGGTGGGTGGTGGCGCGGCGCCCCGTGAGCAGGCCGGCATGGGCGGCCAGCACCGAGCCCGCGCACACGGTGATCAGCTCCAGCTGCCCCGCCACGGGCCGCAGCCCGCGCAGCCAGTGCAGCAGCGCGCGGGCTTCGTCACCATCCACCGCGATGTGTGGACCGGCCAGGCCCACCAGCACCACCCAGGCGGGGCTGGGCAGGGTGGCGGGCAGTGGCTCCAGCTGGGTCAGCACGGCACCTACGGAGGAAACAGACTCGGGCGTGGGGCTCACAAAGTGCTGCACAAACCGATCGGGCTGGCCTTGCTTGGCCAGTGTCTGGTTGGCGATGCGGAGCGCCTCGGCCGGGCCGGCCCAGTCCAGCACCAGGCTGCCCGGCAGCAGGGCGAAATAGACGTGGATGGGGGAAGGGACCGGGTTCTGCATCGATGGCGTTGAGTGGCTAAAAGCGTGTCATGGATGAGGGTTCCAGGGCGTGTCCATCTGGCGGGCCGTGCGCTCGGACAGTGCCGCGCCCAGCAGCCGGGTGACCAGGTGCAGGCTCATGTCGATGCCGGCGCTGATGCCGGCCGAGGTCACCAACGCGCCCCGGTCCACCCAGCGCACATTCTCCTGCACGTCGAGCGCGGGGTACTGCGTGCGCAGGTCGGCGGTGTCCTCCCAGTGGGTGGTGGCCGGGCCTTCGGTCAGCACACCGGCTGCGGCCAGGATGAAGGCCCCTGTGCACACCGAGGCCGTGATCTGCGCACGGCCTGCCGCCTGGGCGATCCAGGCGCGGGTGGCAGGGCAGGCGGCAGCGGCATCGACCACGCCGCCGGGTACGATCAGCACATCGGGCGCGGTGGCGCAGGCAAAGTCCGCATCGGGCAACACGCGCAAACCCGCCCGCGCGCGCACCGGGTCCAGGCTGCGGGCCACGCACTGCACCACAAACGGTGCAGGCGCGCCGGGATGTTGCCGCTGGTGCATGCGGCTGGCGGTGGTGAAGACCTCATAGGGCCCGCCCAGGTCCAGGGCCTCCACGTCGTCGAACACCAGGATGGCGACCTGCAATGGCTGGGCTCTGCTCATGCGGCCGCCCGGTCCAGCGCCTGTTGCACGGTGCACAGGGTCGCAAATCGGCCTTGCAGCACCGTGGCGGTGCGGGTCTTGATGTCGGCCGCCGCCAGCACCTCGCCGTCGGGCTGCACCATGTCCCAGGTCAGCGTGGCATCGGTCACGTAGTCCACGTCCCAGCCCAGGTCGGACGCGTGGCGGGTGGTGGTTTCGCAGCATTGTTCGGTGCGGATGCCGCTCACAATGAGGCGCTGGATGCCATGGCCTGTCAGCCACACATCGAGGCCCGTGCCCACCAACGCGCTGTGGCGCGACTTGGTGAAGGTGGCTGCTGCTTCAAAGGTGGTCAAGCCTTGCAGCGGCCGCACCTGGCCCGAGGCCTGCGAAAACGGGTTCTCGGCGACTTCGGGGCCGTCGCTGTGGAGCACGCGCACCACCGGGATACCCTGGGCGACACACCCGTCGATCAGCGCGTTCTGCGCTTGCAGGTAGGCAGGCAGGTCGCGTTCGGTGAAGAAGGGGCGGTGGCGGAAGGATTCCTGGACATCAATCACTATCAGACAGGTTTTCATGGTGTGCTCACAGAGGCAGTGGTTTGGATGTGCTTATCTTCGCTGTCCAGCGGCCGACGGTCCGAACTGACAGAGACAGGATTCGATCAATTTCAGCCATCATTCTGTGGCGAATGACGGGCCTGGCTGGCGCCCCAGCCCATTTCAGGTGCCGCGCTGGCCCTGTGAAGCGGGTTTTGGAGCCATATCAGCGTTATGCGCAGGTACATATTGCCTTTCAAGCTATCAAAGACATAGCGCTATACGAGCTATGCGGGAAGCTGTTAAGGTGGCTAGGGTTTTCCCTGATCTTTGAACATCGACCGCCAGACCACCTGCCCGCCTATGCCCCGCCGCTCCCGCCTGTTCTCGCTGTCGTCCCTGACGCGGGCCTACCAGCGCAATCTCAAGGCCTTCGCGCGGGCTGCGCGGGCCAGCACCCGGCCGGTGCGGGCCAAGGCAGCGTCCAAACTGCGGACAGCGCCGCGCAAGGCGGCGGTTGCCAAGATGCCTTCCACGGCCCGCACACCGCGCCCCGCAGGCAAGCCGGTGCCGTCGCGGGGCGAGTGGATGTCTGGCGTGGCCCCCGGCCCGGCGGGGGCGCGGCGGTTTCATGCCTATGTGCCTGCCGGGCTGGCCCTGCGCCCGGGCGAAAAGCTGCCGCTGCTGGTCATGCTGCACGGCTGCGGCCAGACGGGGCGGGACATTGCCGCCGTGTCGCGCATGAACCGGCTGGCGGCGCGTCATCGGTTTGTGGTGCTGTACCCCGAGCAGGAGCGCATGGCCAACGCCCACGGCTGCTGGAACTGGTTTGAACGCCGCAATGGCCGAGGCCGAAGCCGCCACGCTGCTGGCTGCCGTGGACAAGGTGGCGCGCCGCCTGCCGGTGGACCTGGCGCGGGTGGCGGTGGCCGGGTTGTCGGCAGGCGCCAGCATGGCGGTGCTGATGGCGGCGCTTTACCCCCACCGGTTCTGCGCGGTGGCCATGCATTCCGGTGTGGCGCCCGGCACGGCCGAATCCGCCGCCACGGCCCTGGCTGCCATGCATGGCCGTCGCGAGGCCCATCTGCCGGACCCTCCTGCGGTTGCCGCTGCGGTCACACCGACAGACGCTACCGTGCTGCCCGTCAGCGCCGCTGCGGCCTTGCCCCCGCTGCTGATCGTGCATGGCGATGCCGATGGTGTGGTGTCGGTGCGCAACGCGGCGGCGACCGCCTTGTTGTGGGCCGGTGCGTTGGGGGCGCGGGCGGGTGCCATCCGCACCTTGCAGAGGGGCCAGCGATACCCCATGCGGGTGACCGAATTCAAGGCCCGGGGCCGTACCGTGGTGGCGCTGCGTGAGGTGGTCGGGCTGGCCCATGCCTGGAGCGGCGGCGCCGCGCAGTTGCCCTACAGCGACCCGGCCGGGCCCGATGCGTCGGCGCTCATCTGGGCCTTTGTGGCCCGTCAATTCGCAAAATGATCGAGAAAATGGCCGCAAGCGCTAGTGCTGATTGTGCTTGCTGCTATCAAAAAGTGACTATCCGTGCGGGTGGCTCCGGGGGGGCCGCAGGCCACTGCCCGGCTGCGGTCACACCAGCCGAGCGGCCACCAGTTCCTTCTTGAGGTAGGCGTAGAACAGCGGCGCCGCCACCAGCCCCGCAGGGCCAAACACGGCCTCGGCAACGAACATCACGCTCAGAAGCTCCCACACGCCCATCTGGGTGCGGCGGCCCACCACCTTGGCGTTGATCACATATTCGGCCTTGTGGATCAGGATCAAAAACCCCAGGCAGGCGGCGGCCGCCAGCGGCGACACCGACAGCCCCACGATGGTGATCACCACGTTGCACACCAGGTTGCCCACGATGGGCACCAGCCCGGCCACGAAGGTGAAGGTGATCAGCACCGGCGTGTAAGGCAGCTGCAGCCCCCACACCGGCAGCACGAACAGCAGGAACAGGGCGGTGAGCAGGGTGTTGAACGCCGCGATCCAGAACTGCGCCGCCACGATCTGGCGGAACGCCTCGCCAAACAGCGTGATGCGCAGCTTGAGCTGCTGGGCCAGCGGGCCGCGCGCCAGCACTGGCGGGCGCACGGCGGCGAGCGCGCCGATGAGCAGGCCCACATAGGCAAACAGCACCCCGGCGAGCCAGGCCCGGCCCGCCATGGCCAGCGCACCGGCCTTGGCGCCCAGGTAGCTGGCAATGATGCGCTGGATGTCGGCCACGCCCTCGGGCAGGTGGGAGGCCATGTCGGCGGGCAGCTTCAGGCGCAGCTCCAGCACCGTGCGGGCCATGTAGGTGAGCAGTTCCTGGTACTGCTGCGGTGCGCTGACCAGGTAGCCACGCGAATGGGTCAGGCCCAGCGCCAGCAGCGCCAGGGGCAGCAGCATCACCAGACCAGCGGCCGTGACCTGGGCCACGCGCAGGCTGGTGGGGGATGGGGCGGCTTGGCGCTGGATCCGGCCCAGCCCCGCTGCAAACCAGCCTGTGAGCGCCCGGGTGAGCAAAAAGCCCAGGCACACACACAGCAGGCCGGGCAGCAGGCCACGCCACATCACCAGCAGCAGCGCAGCGGCCACCAGCAGATAGCTGGCCACCACGATGCCCTGGTTCAGGGCGCGCGGCGGCAGGGTGGTGGGCGTGGGCTCAGGTTGCGCTGAGGGGGGTGGAGCGGGGCGCTGCGCCATGCGCGGTGAGGGGGCGGTGTTGCTGGCCGGGTATCAGGCCACCACCACGGCGGCGCCTTCGCCCCGCGCTGCGATCGTGCCAATCGCGTAGACCTGTTCACCGGCAGCTCGCAGCGTGGCGGCCGTGGCTTCGGCGTTGGCCGCATCCACCACCACCACCATGCCGATGCCGTTGTTGAAGGTGCGGTTCATCTCGATGTCGTCGATGCCCGCCGTCTTCTGCAGCCAGGCGAACAGCTCGGTCTGGGGCCAGCTGCCCTTCTTCAGGTGCGCGGCGGTGCCGTCGGGCAGCACGCGGGGGATGTTCTCCAGCAAACCACCGCCGGTGATGTGGGCCAGGGCCTTGATGGGGTGAGCGGCCAGCGCGGCCAGCACGTTCTTCACGTACAGGCGGGTGGGCTCCATGATGGCCTGCTTGAAGGGCTTGCCGTCCAGCGTGGCGGGCACGGTGCCCTGGCTTTCAGCGCGGTCAATGCACTTGCGCACCAGCGAGAAGCCATTGGAGTGCACGCCGTGGCTGGCCAGGCCCAGCACCACGTCGCCAGGGGCCACGTCCTTGCCGGTCAGGATCTTGGATTTTTCGACCGCGCCCACGGCAAAGCCGGCCAGGTCGTATTCGCCCGCCGGGTACATGCCGGGCATTTCGGCCGTTTCGCCGCCGATCAGCGCACAACCGGAGAGTTCGCAGCCCTTGGCGATGCCGCCGACCACGGCCGCAGCCGTGTCCACGTCGAGCTTGCCGCAGGCAAAGTAGTCCAGGAAGAACAGGGGCTCGGCGCCCTGCACCAGCACGTCGTTAACGCTCATGGCCACCAGGTCGATGCCCACGGTGTCGTGCATGTTCCATTCAAACGCCAGCTTGAGCTTGGTGCCCACGCCATCGGTGCCAGAGACCAGCACGGGCTCCTTGTAGCGCTTGGGCACTTCAAACAGCGCGCCAAAGCCGCCGATGCCCGCCAGCACGCCTTCGCGCATGGTCTTCTTGGCCAGCGGCTTGATGCGCTCGACCAGGGCGTCGCCCGCGTCGATGTCAACGCCGGCGTCTTTGTAGGAGATGGGGGTGGAGGGGGCAGAAGAGCTCATGGGTGGTGTGGTGCTGGTAGGCCCGCCGGGCGGGCTGGAATCCGGGGATTTTAAGGGGCACGCCCCGACGCACTTTCTCAGCCCTGTGGGGAAGGGGGCTTTGGGGTAGAACCATGCCGGACAGATTGCACCAGTACACCGGCCAGAGCCAGCGTGGCAAACAGGATTCCGGCACCAAACGTGGCACTGGCGCCCAGCCGGTCCCACAGCAGGCCTGCCAGCCCGCTGGCCACCAGCAGTGCCACGCCGCTGACCAGGTTGAACATGCCAAACGCCGTGCCCCGCAGGTCGGCCGGTGCGGTGTCAGCCACCATGGTGGCCAGCAGCCCCTGCGTCATGGCCATGTGCAGGCCCCACAGCGCAATCCCCAGCCAGGCGGCAGCGCCCCGGTCGCTGAAGGCCAGCAGCGCATCGGCAGCGATCAGCGCCACCAGCCCCCAGGCCAGCAGCGTAGTGTGGCGGGTGCTGTCTGCCAGTTTGCCCAGCGGGTAGGCGCCCAGTGCAAACACCACGTTCATCAGCACCAGCACCAGGGGCGTCCAGGCCAGCGGCAGGCCTCCCTGTTGTACGCGCAGCACCAAAAATGCCTCGCTGAAGCGTGCCAGCGTGAACACGGCGCCCAGCGCCACCACCCACCAGTAGGCGCCGCCCAGGCGACGCAGGTTCTCGCGGCGGATGGGGTTGGTGCGCACGGCGCTGGCGGCGCGCTCGGGCTCGCGCACGCCCACCAGGAGCAGTGCCACGCACAGGGCGGCCGGAATCACGGCCACCCAGAACACGGCGCGGAAGTCATTGGCCCACAGCAGCATCAGCCCCATGGCCAGCAGTGGGCCCAAAAAGGCGCCCACGGTGTCCAGGGACTGCCGCAGCCCGAATGCCGCGCCCCGCATGCCGGGCGGCGCAAGGTCGGCCACCAGCGCGTCGCGCGGCGCGCCGCGTATGCCCTTGCCCACCCGGTCGAGCAGGCGCGCCGCGACCACCAGGCCCACGGTGGGCGCGATGGCAAACAGGGGTTTGGACAGTGCACCGAGCCCATAGCCCAGCACCGCCAGTGGCTTGCGCCGCCCCCACCAGTCGCTCAACACCCCCGAAAACACCTTGAGTACCAGCGCCGTGGCCTCGGCCGCGCCCTCGATCAGGCCCACGGCGAGCATGCTCACGCCCAGCGTGGTGACCAGAAACACCGGCAGCAGGCTGTGGATCATCTCGGACGACACGTCCATCAGCAGGCTGACGAAGCCCAGCGCCCAGATGCTGGCAGGCAGGCGCTTGGCGGGGGCGGCGGGAGGTGTCATGGTGCAAGGCAGGGGACGGTGGTGCCGGGCGGCGGCCCAGGGGGCTGGCAGCAGACTAAAATCGCGGCCATTGTCGCCCAGCCCCTGCGAGGGAGCCGGTCGGTGACCACGCGCCGTATGCCACTTTGTCGCCGCGCCTGGCCGCAGTCATCGACGGCCCGGTGCCTTCCCACCCACTTGTGATGCCGCTGCTGACCCTCTTCCTGACCGCCGCTTCCGCACCTTCCGCCACGGTTCAGCCTGTACTGTGCGGGCGCCGCGCATGACGATGAAGCAACTGGCGCTGGACATCGGCCTGGCCACCGGGCCCACCCTGGACCGTTTTTTTGCCGGGCCCAACGAGGCCGCGCTGCAGCACCTGCGCCTGGCCGCCGGGGCGGGCAGCAGTGAAGCCACCCGCTCTCCGGTGCCCACCTACCTCTGGGGCGAGCCGGGCAGCGGCAAGACCCATTTGCTCCAGGCCGTGCGCCAGGCCCTGCGCGAGCAGGGCTCCAGCGTGGGCTGGCTCGACCCCTCGGTGGGCGAGCCGCCCGATTTTGATGAACGCTGGGCCGCCGTGGTCATGGACGACGTGCACCTGTACAGCACCGCCCAGCAGGCCACGGCCTTCAACTGGTTCGTCAATGCCATCAGCCCCGCCAGCGGTAGCCAGCGCTGGGTGCTGGCGGCTGGCGATCTGCCCCCCGCCGACCTGCCGCTGCGCGACGACCTGCGCAGCCGCCTGGGCTGGGGCCATGTGTTCCAGCTGCAACTGCTGGGCGAGGCCGAGCGCCGCGCCGTGCTGCGCCAGGAAGCCGACGCCCGAGGCGTGTTCCTGGGCGACGAAGTCATGGACTACATGCTCAACCGCTTTTCGCGCGACCTGGGCAGCCTGATGCAGCTGCTGGACCAGCTCGACGCCTTTGCCTTGCGCACCCAGCGTGCCATCACGATTCCGCTGCTCAAGACAATGCTCGAATCGGAATGATGCTGGAACCCACTTTTGCCTTTTTGTGAATCCGAATGACCTCTGAACCCCGCCGCCTGCGGCTTGCGCTGTTTGATCTGGACCACACGCTGCTGCCGCTCGACTCTGACTACGAGTGGGGCGAGTTCACCATCCGCATCGGCTGGAACGACCCGGTGGAGTTCGCGCGCCGCAACGACGAGTTCTATGCCCACTACCAGGCAGGAACGCTCGATGTACACGACTACGTGCGTTTTGCGACCGAGGCCGTGCGCCTGCGCGGGCCCGAGGCCGCAGCGGCGGCGCACCAACAGTTCATGCGCGAGGTCATCACCCCCGCCATAAAGCCTCAGGCGCTCGACCTGATCCGCCAGCACCAGGCAGCGGGCGACGAGGTGGTGATCGTCACTGCCACCAACGAGTTCGTGACCACCCCCATCGCCCAGGCGCTGGGGGTGCCGCAACTGCTGGCCGTGCAGCTGGTGCGCGACGCCAGCGGCTGGTACACCGGCGAGATTGACGGTATCCCGACCATGCGCGAAGGCAAGGTGCGCCGCATGGAACAATGGCTGGCCGAGCGGCAGCTCAGCTGGGCCGACGTGGAGAGCACCTTCTACAGCGACTCCATGAACGACGTGCCCCTGCTGGAGAAGGTGAACCACCCGGTCGCCACCAACCCCGACCCGCGCCTGCGCGCCCTGGCCCAGGAGCGCGGCTGGCGCATACTGGACCTGTTTGCCGAGCCTGCCAGCCAGACGGCCTCCTGACCCCCTGCGCTCGCAGTCCCCTGATATCTCCCTACCCATGATCAAGAAGTTCATCGACAAACTGCTGGGCAAATCGACGCCCGGGACCTCCGGTGGCAAGCCCCATTTTGGCAAGCGCGAAGAGGTGCCCGCCAGCGTGCACGGCATCAACCCCGAGCTGGTGGACCGCCGCGCCGCCGAGGTGGTGCAGACGCTCAAAGACGCCGGCTTCGAGGCCTACATCGTGGGTGGCGCTGTGCGCGACCTGCTGCTGGGCCTGCGCCCCAAGGACTTCGACGTGGCCACCAACGCCACGCCTGAGCAGGTCAAGGGCCTGTTTCGCCGCGCCTTCATCATCGGCAAGCGCTTTCGCATCGTGCATGTGGTGCACGGCCGGGGCCGCGAGCACGAGGTGATCGAGGTCTCCACCTTCCGCGCCTACCTCGACAATGCCGCAGCGGGTCAGGTGGCTGGCAACGAAAAGACCAGCAAGGCGCAGCTGTCGGGCATGCAGCATGCCGTGGACGCCAGCGGCCGCGTGCTGCGCGACAACGTTTGGGGCCCGCAGGACGAAGACGCGACGCGCCGCGACTTCACCGTGAACGCCATGTACTACGACCCGGTCAGCCAGATCGTGGTGGACTACCACAAGGGTTTGCAGGACGCGAAGAAGAAGACGCTGCGCATGATTGGCGACCCCGCCACGCGCTACCGCGAAGACCCGGTGCGCATCATCCGCGCCGTGCGTTTTGCGGCCAAGCTCAGCCCGCTGGGCTTCAGCATCGATGCCAAGTCGGCAGCGCCGCTGGTGCAGTCGCAGGCCCTGCTGGCCGAGGTCCCCCAAAGCCGCATGTTTGACGAAATGCTCAAGCTGCTGCAGACCGGGCACGCCATCGCCACCATCGAGCAGCTGCGCAAGCTGGGCATGTCCAAGGGCATCTACCCGTTGCTGGACGTGGCCGTGGAGCGCGCCGACACACCGTTTGTCAAAGCGGCCCTGGTGGACACCGACCGCCGCGTGAACGAAGGCAAGCCCGTGGCCCCCAGCTTCTTGCTGGCCTGCGTGCTGTGGGAAGACGTGCGCAATGGCTGGCAGGAGCGCCTGAACCAGCGCCAACACCCGCTGCCCGCGCTGCAAGAGGCCATCGACGAGGTGTTCGACAAACGTATTGGCGACGTGTCGGGCCGCGGCAAGCTGGCCGCCGACATGCGTGAGATCTGGGTGATGCAGCCGCGGTTTGAAAAGCGCGTGGGCAACACGCCGTTCGGCATGGTCATGCAGCCGCGCTTTCGCGCCGGGTTCGACTTCATGCGCCTGCGCGCCGATGTGGGCGAAGTCGAGGAAGCCCTGGCCGAGTGGTGGCAAGACTTCCAGGCGGCGGACGATGAGCGCCGCGACGACCTGATGGACCAGGCCAAGGAAGAGCAGAAGGTCCGCCAGAAAGCGCAGCCTGTGGTCAAGCGTGTGCCTCGCAGTGCACCTGCTGCGGCACCACGTGCCCCTGGTACCGCCCAAGACACTGACCATGCGGGCGGCGAGACCGAATGGGCCGCCGAAAGCGGCGCGCCCAAGAAGCGCCGCCGTCGTCGCCGCAAGCCCGGTGGTGGTGGTGGCGAAGGTGCAGCACCTGCTGCGGCTGGCGAGTGAGTTTGCCGGACGTGGGGGAGCAGGCTGAGCGGCCCTCTCGGGTCTATGTGGGCCTGGGGGCCAATCTTGGAGAGCGGCAAGCCGCCTTGCGCAAGGCTTTGGCGGCCATGGGTCAATTGCCCGGCACGCGGGTCCTGCGCGTGTCGCCGCTCTATGGCAGCGCACCGGTCGATGCCGGTGGCCCGGATTACCTCAACGCCGTGGCCGAGCTGACAACGACCCTGGCACCTGAGGCCCTGCTGGGTGCCCTGCAAGCCATCGAGCTATCTGCCGGCCGCGAGCGCCCCTACCGCAACGCGCCGCGCACGCTGGACCTCGACATTCTGTGGTTTGGCGACCAGGTGATCGACACCCCCACACTCACCGTGCCCCACCCCCGCATGGCGGAGCGCGCGTTCGTGCTGCGCCCCCTGGCCGATCTGGTGCCTGGGCGGGTGGATGCGTCGGCGTTGCAGGCCGTAGCGACTCAGGACATCCACCAGCTGGAAGGCCCGGCTTGGGTGGGCGCTTTATCGGGTGAATAATTTGCTCCTAAATTGGGAGCTTTTTGCGCTTTTTAGATAAGCGCCAGGGCCTGAAAAGGCTTAAAAATATTTCCCTCTGCATTGGCTTTGTGTGCGACAGATGAAACTGACGCGGTCCAACGCCAGTGCCACCGTGGAACCGGCTCCGCCGGGCCTCGGGTGGCGTCTCTCTCGGGGGCTGGGAGGCCGCAGCCGCAAGCCTGCCCGCGCAGGCGAGGACGGCATCGAAGGGGTGCCGCCTCAGGCGGCAGCACCGAGCGGATTGCGTCTCAGGGCGTCAATCGACTTTTGCCCCGGACGCCTTCACCACCTGCTGGTACTTGGCACGCTCGCTGGCCATGAAGCTGTCGAACTGCTGCGGCGTGGTGGCCACGGGCTCCGCCAGCAATGCGGCAAAGCGGGTCTTCGTTTCGGGCGCGTTCAGTGCCGCCACAAAAGCCTTGTTCAGCTTGTCGATGATGGGCTTGGGGGTGGCCGCAGGCGCCACCAGGCCCCACCAGGTGTCGATGGAGAAACCCTTGAAAGTCGCGGACAGGGGCGGCACGCCCGGCAGCGAGGCCGAGGCGTCGAGCGAGGTCACGGCCAGCGCCTTGAGCTTGCCCGCGCGGATATTGGGCGCGGCGGCGGCCAGGTTGTCGATGTTGAAGTCCACCTCGCCCGCCAGCAGCGCCAGCTGGGCCGGGTTAGCGCCCCGGTAGGGGATGTGCAGGGCATAAATGCCAGCGCGCTGCTTGAACATTTCGCCCGCCAGGTGGCCCGCGCTGCCGTTACCGCCGCTGCCGTAGTTGAGCTTGGCGGGGTTGGCCTTGGCGTAGGCGATCAGGTCGGCCACGGTGTGGATCTTGAGTTGCTCGGCCTTGG
This sequence comes from Acidovorax sp. 99, assembly GCF_003096455.1. Classification (NCBI taxonomy): domain Bacteria; kingdom Pseudomonadati; phylum Pseudomonadota; class Betaproteobacteria; order Burkholderiales; family Comamonadaceae; genus Acidovorax; species Acidovorax sp. 99. The sequence goes on along the minus strand of NZ_QEKU01000001.1, from coordinate 850,713 downwards.
CGGCGTTCATGACCAGCACGTTGGGCACACGCACCATCTGCGTGATGCCCGCAAAGTCCTTGCCCGCGTCATACGGCATGCGCGCATACAGCCAGGGGTTGACTGCATGGGTGGCGGTGGCGGCTATGCCGATGGTCAGGCCATCGGGTGCGGCCTTGGCAATGGCGTCGGCGCCGATGTTGCCGCCCGCACCGCCCTTGTTGTCGATGATCACTGTGCCCAGCGAATCGCGCACGCGTTCGGCCAGTGCACGGGCCGTCACGTCGATGGGGCCGCCGGGGGCGTAGGGCACGATCAGGCGGATGGGCTGGCCCGTGTCCTGCGCCGAAGCGATAACGGGAGAAAGAACCGTTGCGGCGGCAACGGCGCTGGCGAGGAGGATGTTTCTGCGGTACATGGGTGCCATTGTGCAAAAAATTCGTAAGAAAGCTTATGAAGCCCTGAGGGGGTGATGGTCAGGCGAGGACGTTTATGCCGTACGAGGCGCGCTGAGGGCCACGCCCAGGTCTTCCACCAGCATGCCCAGTTCGTGCGATGAGCGGATGTCCAGCTTCAGGAAGATGGCGGACCGGTGCGTGTCCACGGTGCGTGGGTCGATAGGGCGCTCCGGGTCACGCTGCGCCAGTGCGCGGGCCACTTCCTTGCTGCTGAGGCCGGTGCCCAGCAGTTGGGCCACCTCTTGCTGGCGTGGGCTCAGGGCGTTCCAGCGCTCGCGCAGTTGCTGCTGCCGTTGCGTCTGCCGTGCCTGCGCTTGCGACAGCGCGGAGGCTTTCTCCACAGCGGCCAGCAAGGTGGCTTCGTTGCAGGGCTTTTCGAGCCAGTCCACCGCCCCTTGCTTGACGGCTGCGACGGCGGAGGACAGCTCGCCATGGGCCGACAGGAACACGGTCTTGAGCGCGCTGTGGCGCTGGCCGAGTTCGTGGAATACCTGCAGCCCGCTCAAGCCTTCCATGCGCAGGTCCAGCAGCACGCAGCCGGGGTGGTCCAGTGCAGCCTGCGCCAGAAAGGCCTCGCCGCTGTCGAAGGCCCGCACCGAGTACCCGCGTGCCAGCAGCAGTGCGGCCAGCGATTGGCGCACGCCTTCGTCGTCGTCCACGATGTAGACCACAGTGGGGTCCAGCGAGTCAGCGGCGATGGGGGCAGTGTCGTAGGTCATGGCGCGGTGGCATTCTCGTTGGCGGGGGGGCATGGCAGGCGGATCTCGAAGACCGCGCCGCCGCCTTCGCGATTGCGGGCCTGTAATTGGCCCCCCATGCTTTCAATGATGGAGCGGCAGATGTTGAGACCCAGGCCGAGACCGTCGGAACGTGTGGTGAAGAAAGGCTCGAACAGGCGCTCGGCGATGCCGGGCGGCAGGCCTGGGCCCCGGTCCAGCACTTGCACCAGCGCTTGGCCATCGTCTGCGGCCATGCGCAGCCGCAATTCGTGCCCGCCGGGCGGGGGCTGGTGGGTCTGCATGGCCTGCAGGGCGTTCAGGCCCAGGTTGATCACCACCTGCTCCAGCAGCACACGGTCTGCGTTCACCGGCAAAGGGGCGCCGGCCTGTTCCACACGCACAGGGATCCCCTGGCGGCGAGCCTCGGCGCGCAAGAGCAGCTCCAGCGACTGCTCCACGATGGCAGATAGATCGCAAGGCTCGCGGCTTTCAGGGTGCTGGCGCACCCAGCGGCGGATACGACCCACGATGTCGGCGGCCCGCAGCGCCTGGGCCGACAGGGCCTCCAGGCTGTCGTGGAGGGGGCCGGTCTTGCCCTGGGCGGCCAGCGCCCGTGCGGCAGCCGCATAGTTGACCAGGGCGGCCAGCGGCTGGTTCAGCTCGTGGGCCAGGGTGGATGCCATCTCGCCGACGGTGATCACGCGCTGCACCCGCTGCAGCTGGGTCTCGCGCTGCTGCTGCTGCTCTTCGGCCCGCTTTTGCGCGGTGATGTTGACCACCGAACTCATCCAGCCGATGTGCTGGCCGCTGCCGTCGATGAGGCGCGTGGTGTAGAACATGGTGTAAACGTCCGACCCGTCGCGGTGCCGCAGGCGGTTCTCCCGCCCTTGGGGAAACGCGTTGCCGGCCAGCACGGTGTCGCTGTCGTTCCAGTGCCGGTCGAGGTCATCGGGGTGCCAGTAGGGGTAGGGCGGCAGCTGGCCGATGAGTTCGTCGGCCCGGTAGCCCACCATATCGCACATGGCCGCGTTGACATAGACGATGCGCCCTTCGAGGTCGCGGGCGCGCATGCCCACCAGCAGCGAGTCCTCCATGGACTGGCGGAACGCCTGGGCCTGCTGCAGCGCGTGGGTACGCTCCTGCACGCGCTGCTCCAGTTCGATGCGGGCCAACCGGTTTTCGGCGAGGCGCCTCTCGCGCAACTGCCAGTACAGCGCACCCAGCACCAGCAGGCCCGAAGCCAGCGTGGCCAGTGCCCAGGCCTGTTGCCGCGCCAGGGCCACCACGCGGCTGTCGGCAGTAACGGTGAGGGTCCAGCCCAGGTCGGGCAGCTTCTCTTCGAACGCCAGGTAGCTCTTGCCGCCAGCGCCGTCAAGGCGCAGTTCAGTACCGGGCGGGTCGTCTTGGGGGTGCAGGGTCCAGGGCACGGCGCGCGGGGTCCATCCTGTGCCGTACTGTTCGTTGTGCTGCAGCTGCTGCACGAGTGGGGTGGGCAAGGGCTGGCTGGTGCGGTAGAGCCAGCCGGGCACGGAGCCGAGAAAGACGATGCCCCGCTCGTCCGTCACGAACACTGGATCGCGCAGCTGGGCCCATGGGTCCGAGATGGGTTCCATGCGCACCTTGACCGCCACCACGCCGATCACGCGGCCCGCATCGACCACGGGGGCTGAGACAAACAGGCCGGGTTCGCCCGTGGTCTTGCCCACGCCATAAAAACGGCCCGTCTGGCCCGCCAGGGCATCGCGAAAGTACGGCCTGTTGCCGTAGTTCTGGTGCACAAAGCTGTTGGGGGTGTCCCAGTTGCTGGATGCGAGGGTGAGGCCCTGCGGGTCCATCACGTACAGCATGTCGGAGCCCACATGCTGGTTCACCGCCTGCAGGTAAGCGTTGGCTGCGTCGCGTACGGCCTGCGATGAAGGTTCCTGCAATAACTGGCGTACCAGCGGGTGCTGCGCGGTGGTGAAGGGCAGGTAGTTGTAGCGCGTGGCCACGCCACGCAGCGCCAGGGCTTGCACCTCGCCCAGGCGGCGCAGGTTGTCCCACTGGGCGTCGCGTTCGCTCTGTTCTGCCCATTCGCCCGCGCCCCAAACCAGCAGGGCCGCCAGGCACAGCAGCGTGGCAATGAAGCCTCCGCGCCGGACTTGATGCCAGCGGCGGGGCGCGCCCTGCGGGGCTGGCGGGGCGGGCGCTGCACGCACCATGGGTCGTGGTCCAGGTGTCTTTATCGGCCTTGCGGGGGCGTGTCAGCCGCCGTGTTTGTCGGCTTCCGACGTGAATGCGTCGGCAAAAAACTCTTCCGGCGGCAGGCCGCGCTGGGCGCTGTAGGCGTCACGGGCGGACTCGACCACGATGGGCGCGCCGCAGGCATAGACCTGGTGACCTGAGAGATCCGCAAAGTCGTCCAGCACCGCCTGATGCACAAAGCCTGTGCGGCCGGTCCAGCCGTCCTCGGGCAGCGCGTTGGAAATGACCGGAACGTAGCGCAACCACGGCAATTCGGCCACGCGGGCCTGCACCCAGTCGGCCAGGTACAGATCGCCAGGGCGACGGCCGCCCCAGTACAACACGGTGGGGCGGCTGATGCCCTTGAACTGCAGGTGCTCGATCAGCGCCTTGATGGGGGCAAAGCCGGTGCCGGATGCCAGCAACACGATGGGCTTGTCGGAGTCTTCGCGCAGGAAAAAACTGCCAAACGGACCTTCGACACGCAGGATTTCCTTCTCTTTCATCGCTCCAAACACATGGTCGGTGAACTTGCCGCCGGCCATGTGTCGAATGTGCAGCTCCACGCCCGGTGCCTCTGCCTGGGTGTGCGGCGCGTTGGCCATCGAGTAAGCGCGTCGGGCGCCGTCGCGCAGGATGAACTCAATGTACTGGCCCGCGTGGTATCGGAAGGTGTCTGCGGCAGGCAGCTGCAGGCGCACCTTCATCACGTCGTCTGATTTCTTTTCGAGCGAGGCCACGCGCACTGGCATCTTCTTGACGGGGTAGGCGCTTTCGTCGGTGACCTGGCGCGATTCGAGCACCACGTCGGACAGTGGCTGTGCGCAGCAGGTCAGCACCAGGCCTGCGGCCTCTTCGTCGGCCGTGAGGGCCTTGGATTGGTGGGCGCCGTGCTGCACGGTGCCGCTGAGTTTTTTGCACTTGCACGAGCCACAGGCGCCGTCCTTGCAGCCGTAGGGCAGGCCCACGCCACTGCGGATGGCGGCGGCCAGGATGGCTTCGCCCGCATTGGCACTGAAAGCGCGGCCACTGGGCTGCACGGTGATCTGAAACGCTGCGGTGGTGGCAGCCTCGGCGCTGGTCATGTGTGGGTATCCTTGGAGTCGTCTCTAGCTAAGCAAACGGACCCGATTTTGCCCTCAAACCAGAACCCCCTCGGCGCGCTGCCAGCGCGCTTTCGTCGCGAACGCCTGCTCATCGTGGGCTGTGGTGATGTAGGTCAACGGGTGCTGCGCCATCTGCAGACGGGCCCCGGGGCCGGGCGCATGCAGGTGCTGGCACTGACCTCCAGCGCTGGGCGGGTGGCGGAGCTGCGGGCACAAGGGGCCCGGCCTCTGGTGGGCAATCTGGACGATGCAGGCACCTTGCGCAGGCTGTCCGGCCTGGCGACGCGGGTACTGCATCTGGCGCCCCCGCCGGGGGAGGGCGCAGGGGGCGATGCCTGGTGGCGTGACCCCCGTACCGTGGCGCTGACTCGCGCGCTGCGGCTGCGCACCTTGCCAATGTCGTTGGCCTACGCGTCCACCAGCGGTGTGTATGGCGACTGCCAGGGGGCCCTGGTGCCAGAGACCCGGGCCGTGGCCCCCGGCACACCTCGCGCCCAGCGCCGTGTGAATGCCGAGCGCGCCGTGCGCCACTTGGGCCGTGCCGGCGTGCGGGCCACCGTGTTGCGCATTCCGGGCATCTACGCCCCCGACCGCGAGGGCGGTACGCCTGAGGCCCGCTTGCGCCGGGGCACGCCTGTGCTGGTGGCCGAGGACGATGTGTTCACCAACCACATCCATGCCGAAGACCTGGCGCGCGCCTGCATGGCGGCTGTGTGGAAGGGGCGTCCGCAGCGCGCCTACAACGTGAGCGACTCCACCCACATGAAGATGGGCGACTACTTTGATCTGGCGGCTGATCTGTATGGCCTGCCTCGCCCGCCGCGCGTGCCTCGCAGCACGGCGCAAGAGCAGCTGTCGCTGATGCTGCTGAGTTTCATGAGCGAATCGCGCCGGCTGGACAACCAGCGCATGCTGCGCGAGCTGGGTCTGCGGTTGCGCTACCCCAGTGTGGCCGAGGGGTTGCGAGCCTGAGAGGCTGGAGAAATCCGCGCTCTCCTCACCTTGCCCACATGGGCGCCCGATCAGCGGGGGTAGCTATTGCCCTGGGCGTCGTAGCAGCGGAACACGTTGCACTGCGTGAATTTTTTGGGGGTGGGCGCAGGCGGTTGCACCGGCGTAGGCCGCACCGGGTAATGCGGTGGGGGCACGACGACTACGGGCGTCGTGGTGCTAGTTGACCGTGGGCGGGACTTCTCCACCTCCGCATAGCCCTGAGGGCCCAGGCAGTCCAGGTCGACCTGCCGCTGCGCTGCCTCCACCCGCAGGTTTTGTTCGTAGCCGCCGCCGGTGACGCTGCTCAACACCACATCCAGGTTGCGCCGTGAACGGGCGCACTCCGGGGAGCGTGCGTAGTCTGTGGTTTTGGCAGGAGCGGTCTGGTCGCGTTGCGTATTGCGCCGTGATTCGTTCTCTGCGGCGGTCGCCTCGGCCTGCAGGCGCTGCTGTTTGCGCGCCAGCGCCTCGGCGGCTTCTTCGCGCTCCTGCTGGATCTCCTGCGGAGTTTTGCGGGCCTCCACCTCACGCACGGTGGTGCCGCTGGCGCATTTGCCGTCGGTGTAGGTGACCTTGCCCGTGGCAGCGTCGGTGCAGCGCACCACCTGCGCCTGGGCACCCAATGGAGGTAGTGCGCCCAGAAAGACCACGCACAGGCCAGCGATAAGGGTATGGGTACGTGGTTTCATGGTGGCTGGAGAGTTGTGGGGGGTAGCGGGGTCAGCGCCAGGCCATCACGGCTTGTCCGGGCTGTTGGACTGCTGACGGGAGCGCCAGTCGTACGGACTCGGGGTGTAGCTGTCGGGTGCCAGGCGGCCGGGGCGGTTTTCGCGGTTGCGGCGGTCTTCGGCAGCGCGGCGATCCCGTTCGGCCTGCTCCCGGCGGGCCTGGTCCTGTTCTCGGGCTCGGCGATCCAGTTCACGGGCCTGCTGGTCGCGGCGTTCGCGTTCGCGGGCTGCCCGGTCGCGCTCAGCGCGGTCACGGTCACGCTCTCTTTCGCGCCAGTCATTGCGGTTGCGGTCGTTGTCCCACCGGTTGTCGTCGCGGTCACGTCCGCCGTAGTAGACGGCGGGCGGTGGCGGCGGGGCCGAATAGATCACGCCAGGCGCACGGTACACAGGCGGCGCCTGGTACACCGGCGGCGGGGCACTGTAGATGTAGCCTGGCTGTTCGTACACCGGGTAGCGCGGAGAGTCGTAATAAGGGTCGCCCGGCACGGTGGCACACCCCGTCACCAGGGCCCCCAGGACCGTGGCGGAAAGAATGCGGGTGATGGTGTAGGTCATGGTGATCAGACTCCGGCCGGGTGGGCGCGTTCCGCCTTGTCCGTAAAGCCCATGAAAAGCGCTCCGGTGGAGCGTTACAAATTTCAGGGGTCTGGCACAGGGGGCCAATCACTTTAGCGCGTGGGGATGGCTTTTGGTTGACTCGGCGCATGCACAGGTGCCGATGTAGGCTGTAACAACCCGTGAATATGGGGCGCGCCCGCTGCTTGATATCGTCAAAAATGATAGCTATCAGAGTACGTTTTATGGACGCAATCAACTGATTCAAGCAAAAAATCGGACCCGCAAAAAACAAACGGCCCCGCAAGGCCGTTGTACTCCAGCGGATAGGGTGCCGGTTTACTTGGGCAGTACGCGGCGGATGGTCTCCGCCAGGTCTTCCGCCACAAACTTGGCTACATAGCCATCGGCCCCGACGCTGCGCACATGGTCTTCGTTGGCCGAGCCCGACAGCGAGGAGTGGATGACCACCGGCAGCCCATGAAAGCGGGCGTCCTGCTTGATGTTGCGCGTCAGCGTGAAGCCGTCCATCTCCGGCATTTCCAGGTCGGTCAACACCATGGCCACGCGGTCAAGCACCGTCTTGCCCTCGGCCTCGGCACTTTTGGCGATGGCATTGAGCCGGTCCCAGGCCTCCTTGCCGGATTTCACCATTTCATATGGCGCGTTGAGCACCTTGAGTTCTTGCTCGATGAGCGAGCGGGCCACGAACGAGTCGTCCGCCGCCAGGATGATGCAACCAGGCTTGAGCTTGAGCTTGGCGCCCACCTTTTCCTCTGTGACCTCGTGACCGTCAGAGGGCGAGATCATCTGCAGGATGGCTTCCACGTCCAGCACCTGCGCGAGGCGGGACTCGTCGGTGTTGCCGTCCAGACGGGCAATGCTGGTCACCAGCTTGCCAGCAGCGCCGCTGGTTTCCGCCGACAGCACCTGTTTCCAGTCCAGGCGCACGATGTCTTCCACCGACTCGACCGCAAACGCCTGGGTGGTGCGTGCGTACTCTGTCACCAGCATGATGTTCAGGCCCGTCTGTGGCTTGCAACCCACGATGGAGGGCAGGTCCAGCACCGGAATCACCTGTCCGCGCAGGTTCACCACCCCAAGCGAATGGGCCGTGGTGCCCGCAATCGGCGTGATGCTGGGCATGGCCACGATCTCGCGGATCTTGAAGACATTGATACCGAACAGCTCGGACTTGCCCAAGGCGCTGTCGATGCCCAGGCGAAACAGCAGCAGCTCGAACTTGTTGGTGCTGGTGAGGTTGGTCCGCTCGTCGATGTCCTGCTGGATGGCTTTCATGTTGGATCCTTCGCGCGGTAATGAAGATACGAAGATACGCGCTTTTACAAATTCTAGGACCCAAACGGCACGCGCAGTGCGCTAAATCTTCAGGCAATACCCGAATAGTGCGCTGCAGCATCCGTGCGTGGCGGCGCCGTCACACCCTGTCCGGCGTGACCGGCTCAAAGTGCACAACGGTGGGGAACGGATCGTAAAAATGGTGCAGCAGCCCTTTCCACTCCTGGTACTGGGCGGACTGGCGGAAACCCACCTCGTGGTCGGCCAGGGTGGCCCAGCGCACCAGCAGTACATAGTCCTGTGGCCGCTCCATGCAATGCCCCAGCTCATGGGACAGGTAGCCGGGCATGGAGGCAATGATGCGCTGCGCCTGGGCAAACGCCTGTTCAAACGCGCTGTTCTGGCCGGGGCGGATGGTGAGGTGGGCAATTTCCAGAATCATGGGGGTGGCCTGAGGGGTGGATGGGGCAGGGGATCAGACCACATTGCTGCGCTGCGTGGGCTCGGGCTGGGCTGCGGTGGCCTTCATGCCGTCCGCCAGGCGGTGCAGCAGACCGAGCAGGGGCGCGTCCGACGCGTCGCAGGCCAGGCCGATGTGGCGCGAGAAGGCCAGGGGCCCGTCCAGCGGGCGGGTGAGCGCGCGGCGCGCCTGGGCTGCATGCGACTGCGGCACCACGGCCAAGCCCATGCCCGCGTCCACCATGTGCAGCAGCAGCTCCTCGCGCGCAGCACTGGCCTGCACCTGCAGCGCAATCCCCCGCTCGGCCAGCAGACGGATGAAGGACTGGTGCAGCGGGCAATAGGGCCACTCGATGAGGGGCAGGTTTTCAATGTCTGCTAGGCCAAAGCGCTTCTTGAAGCGCAGCGGGTGCTGCTCGGGCACCAGCATCACATAGGGCTCGTGCCACAGCGGCACAAAGGTGTCGCCCGGCGGCTTGCAGTGCTCGGCCACCATGCGCAGCCGCGCTTCTTGCGCGCTGGCGGTGAGCCGCACCATGGTGTGGGGCAGCTCCTGCGCGATGTGTGCGAACAGGGGCGCGGCCTGCTGCACCATCAGGTCGTCCTGCAGGAAGATGCCCAGCGTTTCACGTGGTGCATCGCGAAAGTCGCGCACCATGGCGCTGGACTGGGCCAGCAGGCTGCAGGCGCGGGGGTACAGCCGGTGCGCGGCGGGCGTAGGCGCCAGGCCCTGGCGGCTGCGCTCGAAAAGGGTGGTTTCGAGCGCATCCTCCAGCCCCTTGATGGCCATGCTGATGGACGGCTGCGCCACAAAACAGCGGCGCGATGCGGCAGTGACCGAGCGCTCTTCATAGGCCGCTACAAAGTAGCCCAGGGCGCGCAGGTCAAACAGCATGGTGGCGGAGCCTTTCTTGGATCGGGTTGTCAGACCGGGGTGATGGTGGTAACGGTCTCGCGGAAATAGTCCACCTGGCCGTTCTGCGAATGGCTGGTGATCCAGGTCACGGATTCCACCTCGCGCTGTTGTACCGCATAAAAGAAGCGCTGGTGAAAGTGTGTGAGCACCCAGTCATTGCCCAGCGGCTGGCTGTGGGTGTGCAGGATCTCCGTGCCGCGCGGGAACACCTCCACCCCCAGGCGCTGCACCACGGCCATCGCCTCGGCCTTGTTGCGGGCGATTTGCCAACGGGTATCGGCGTCATCGCGGTAGTGGTCGATGCGGAAGTCCACATCGTCGGCAATGGTGGCCAGCAGTGTGGGCACGTCCTGCTGCTCGAAGGCGGTCAGCACGCGGTCGATGGGGAAGATCAGTGGCGGGTTGGTCGTCATGTCGGGTCTCCGGTGGGTGGTGGGGTCAATCCATCAAACAAACCCTGGCCAGGGAGCCGCAACTGTAGGCAGAGCACGGCGCCCACACAACGATGGAATTTGTGGGTCCGTGCGATAAAAAATCGATGGGTGCCGACGAGCAAGGCTCGGAGCGGCTCACAAAACCCAGCGTAGCGGTTCTGGCCAGGCGCTGCGTCGCAGGCAGTGCGAGCAGTACGACAAGACGCGGCAACGACGCCAGAAGCGTTTTGTTGGCCGCTCTCAGTCCGAAATCCCGGGCACCTGCCGCAGGTAGGCATGCAGTGCCGCAATCGACTGGCGCACCTTGGCGGGCTGGGCATCGCGTTGGGGCGTGACGGCCCAGATGTCCAGCGTGCCAAACGACCAGTCGGGCAGCAGGCGCACCAGCCGCCCGGCCTGCAGTGCTTCGTGCGAATCCATGCTGCCCACCAACGCCAGGCCCAGCCCGGCCTCGCACATCTGCTGGATCGAGAGCTGGTTGTTGCTGGCAATGCGCGGCTCCACCCGCAGTGCGCGCGGCTCGCCGCTGGGACTGCGCAGGTCGACGAGCAACCCACCCCCCTCCCGCGCAAAGCCCAGCCAGCTATGAGACAGCAGCGCATCCGGGTGCTGGGGCACGCCGTGTGCGGCCACCCATTCGGGTGATGCGCACAGGTACCAACTCATGCCCCCCAGGCGCCGGGCCGCCCAGGTCGAATCCGCCAGGCGCCCGTAGCGCACGGCCAGGTCGATGCGGGCGTTGATGAGGTCGATGGTGGAGTCGTCCACCAGCAGCCGCAGGCGCAGCGCCGGGTGCGCGGCCAGCAGTTCACCCAGGGCGGGTGCGATGTGCCGCGCAAAACCCACGGTGGCCGACATCCGCAATTCGCCACTGGGCGCATCGCGGGAGGCGGCCAGCTCGGCGCGCGCTTGCTCCGCCGCCGCCCACATGGCAGCGCAGCGCGCGTGGTAACGCTGGCCCGCCTCGGTGAGCGCTAACTTGCGCGTGGAGCGGTGCAGCAGCGTCACGCCGCCGTCGCTTTCGAGCTTGCGCACCTGCTGGCTCACCGCCGAAGTGCTCATGCCCAGGGCGCGCGCGGCGCCGCTCATCGAGCCGTGCTGCACCACCGAGGCAAAAACAGCCATGCGTTTGAGATCTTCCATGCGTTCGATTGTGAAGTACAGCTTCAAAGATAAGGCGGTTTTAGCCATCTACCGCCTGTTTTGACAAGCTCCTATTCTCGCTACATCACAACTTTGACCCCAAGGACATCGATATGAACATCGCCCTGATTGGCGCCACCGGCTTTGTCGGCTCGGCCGTGCTGAACGAACTGCTGCAACGCGGCCACCGCGTGACCGTGCTGGCCCGCAATCCCGCAAAGCTCACGGCCCGCGAAGGTCTGACCGTGGTCGCCGCAGACGCGCAGGACGCCACCCAGGTGGCCAAGGCCGTTGCAGGCCACGACGCGGTGGTGAGCGCCTACAACCCCGGCTGGACGGTGCCAGACATCCACGACCAGTTCCTCAAGGGCACGCGCGCCATCATCGACGGCACCAAGGCGGCTGGTGTGCGCCGCCTGCTGGTGGTGGGCGGCGCGGGCAGCCTGTTTGTGGCGCCCGGTGTGCAACTGGTGGACACGCCCCAGTTCCCCGCCGAATGGAAGCAGGGCGCCCTGGCCGCGCGCGAGGCGCTGAACTGGATCCGCACCGAAAACACGCTGGACTGGACCTTCCTCTCGCCCCCCATCCTGCTGCAGCCCGGCGAGCGCACCGGCCAGTACCGCCTGGGCGACGAGGCCCCGCTGATGAACGGCGACCAGCCTGGCAGCATCAGCGTGGCCGACCTGGCGGTGGCGATGGCCGACGAATTGGAGACGCCACGCCATGTGCAAAAGCGGTTCACGGTGGCGAACTGAACAGTGCTCGGGAGTGAATGACTCCTGATTTGATAGCTGCCAACGCAATATCCACTAGCGCTTGCAGCATCTTTTGCTTCAAATCCTCAGATTCAGCCTGCAAACCACCGCATCGGAACCAGCACGAGCGATGGAAACAGCACCATCAGGAACATCACCGCAAACTGCGCCACCATGAACGGAATGACGCCCCGCGTCACGTCATCCATGCGCATCTTGCCCACGCCCGCCACCACATTCAGCACGGTACCGACTGGCGGGGTGATGAGCCCGATGGCGTTGTTGATGATGAACAGCACGCCGAAGTAGACCGGGTCGATGCCTGCGGCCTTCACCACCGGCATCAGCACGGGCGTGAGGATGAGGATGGTGGGCGTCATGTCCATGGCCGTGCCCACGGCCATCACCAGCACCATGATGGCGATGAGCAGCAGCGTGGGGTGTTCCATCAAGGGCTTGAGCAGGCTCACCAGCTGGCGCGGGATATCCGCCACGGTGATGAGCCAGGCGCTGACCATGGCGGCCGCCACCAGGAACATGATCACGGCGGTGGTCTTGGCGGCACTGATGAATACATCGGTCAGCTGGCGCCAGTGCAGCTCGCGGTAGACCAGCGTGGCCACCAGCAGGGCGTACACGGCAGCGACGGCCGCCGCCTCGGTGGGGGTGAAGACACCCATCTTCAGGCCCACGATCACGATCACCGGCAGGAACAGTGCCCAGGTCGATTCCCTGAGCGCCTGCAGCTTTTCGGCGGTGGATGCCTTGGTTGGTGGCGTGACGTTTTCGCGCTGGGAGACCCAGTACCAGGTGATGGCAATCGCCACGCCCATCAGCAGCCCCGGCACGATGCCGGCCAGGAACAGCTTGCTGATCGATACGTTGGCCGCCACGCCAAACACCACGAAGCCGATGGAGGGCGGAATGACCGGCGCGATGATGCCCGCCGATGCGATGAGTCCGCCCGCTCGTGCCTTGTCGTGCCCGGCCTTCACCATCATGGGCAGCAGCAGGGCCGCCAGTGCCGCCGTGTCGGCCACGGCGGAGCCCGACAGCGCCGCCAGCATGCAGGCCGCCAGGATGGCAACGAACCCCAGCCCGCCCCGCTTGTGCCCCACCAGCGTGAGCGCGAGCTTGACGATGCGCTGCGACAGCCCACCCACGTTCATGATCTCGCCCGCCAGCATGAAAAAGGGCACGGCCAGCAGCGGAAAGCTGTCGGCCCCGTTGATCACGTTCTGCGCCAGGATCTGTGCGTCAAACAGGTCCAGGTGCCACATGAGGGCGACGCCGGAGACCAGCAGCGCATAGGCGATCGGCACGCCGATGGCCATGGCGGCCAGCAGGGAGCCGAGGAAGATAAAAACGGTCATGGAAGAGCGCTCCAGGTCATTGCGGTGTGGGGCTCACTGGCGTGAGGCCATGGGCGCAGGGGCTGTGTGCGGCAACTGGCTGCCCACGGCGGCCAGTTCTTCGGATTCGGCGATGTGCACCAGCTCGCTGTCCGGCATCTGCCCCGACACAATCCGCCACAGGTCCAGCGCCAGCAGCAGGCCCGCCGCCACGGCAAACACCACACCCGACGCATAGAAGATGGCCATGGATGCACCGGTGACCGGTGCATCCACATCCCAGTTGATACGCGCCTGCGCCAGCGCGCCGCTGAACAGCAGCCAGGTGCACCAGATCATCAGCGCGTAGCTGATGGCGAGGCAGATGCGCTGGCCCAGCGGCGGCAGGCGCGCCAGCAGAAAGTCTGTGCCCAGGTGGCCCCGCTCGCGCACCGCCACGATGGCGCCCAGGAAGGTGATCCACACAAAAAGCCAGCGCGAGACCTCCTCGCTGATGGCGATGCCGGAGTTGAACGCGTAGCGCAGCACCACGTTGCCAAACACCATCACCACCATCACGGCCAGCGCCAGGGCAATGAGCAGGTTGATCCAGCGGCAGCAGCGGTCGATGAAGGCATTGAGCATGGTGTTGTCTCCTGTTTTCTTTTGACTCAAAGCGCTGTGCCCTGCAGCAGCCCGCGCTGCGCCAGGTTGGCCATGAAGGCGCGCAGGCCAAAGCGCCACGGCGGCGCAGCCTCGCTGTGTGCCACGCGGTTGTGCAGCCCACCCAGCCAGGCACTCTGGATGGAGACCAGGTCGCCCAGGTGGTGGGTGAAGCCGCCGCCCGGTTGATCGCGGTCTTCGATGGGGGCGAACAGCGTGCCCATGAACAGCATGAACCCGTCCGGGTACTGGTGCGCGGCCAGGGTCTGCGCCACCAGGTCGGTGGGGTCGCGGCTGATGCTGGCCATGGTGTTGATGCCGCGCAGCTCAAAGCCGTCCGCGCCAGCCACACGCAGGTGCACCGTCTCATTGCGCACCTGTTCCAGCCCGAAGCTGGCGTCGAACAGGCGGATGAAGGGTCCTAAAGCGCATGAAGCGTTGTTGTCCTTGGCCTTACCCAGCAGCAGGGCGCTGCGGCCCTCGATATCGCGCAGGTTCACATCGTTGCCCAGCGTGGCGCCCACGATCTGGCCCCGGCTGTTCACGGCCAGCACCACCTCGGGCTCGGGGTTGTTCCAGGCCGAGTCGGAGCGGATGCCGATGTCGTTCCCGCAGCCGACGGACGCCAGCACCGGCGCCTTGGTGAACACCTCGGCATCGGGGCCAATGCCCACCTCCAGGTATTGCGACCACAGGCCTTTGTCTTGCAGCAGCGCTTTCAGGCGCATGGCCTCGGGCGAGCCCGGGCGGATGTCCGCCAGGTTCTGGCCGATGAGGCCGATGACCTGGCTGCGCAGGCCCTGCGCGCGGGTGGCGTCGCCGCGTGCCTGTTCTTCGATCACGCGCTCGATAAGGCTGGCGGCAAACGTCACGCCCGCCGCCTTCACCACTTGCAGGTCGCACGGGGCCAGCAGCCAGGGGCGGCTGGCGTCACGCGTGCCGGGCAGGCTGTTGGCCAGCAAGTCTTCCACGCTGCACAGGTATTGGCCGGTGGCGCTGCGCGCAGCCTCTGCCGGTGCCAGGGTGTCGAGCAGCGTGCTCATGGTGGGGTAGTGCGCGCTGAGGTCAAACACACCTTCGGGCCGCAGTGCCACCACGGCCGGGCCGGGAACGGCACCATTGGGCACCCACACCCGGCCCACCAGCGTGCCTTGCAGGCCGTCGTCGGGAAGCACTTGCAATGCGGCCTGGGGCGCACGGGCCCGTTCGGCAACTGCCGCTGCCGTCATGTTGTTCATGGAGAGTCCTTCGAAAAAGTCCGGGAAGGCGCCAGTGGCCCACCCGTTCGTTGTCAGTGGTTGTGGCGTGGCGTCTTTTCGGAGATGCGCTGAAATTCCAGCGCAAAGTCCAGCGTGGCGCCATCGGCCAATTGCCCTGTTTTCTCGCGGTACAGCGCCTCCCAGGGCGACTGGCTCGCGGGCACGGGTGGGGCGGGCAGGTCGCGTTGTCGGCGCGCGATTTCCTCGGGGGCGACCAGCGCATCGCAGCGACCGGTGTTCAGGTCGATGCGGATGGTGTCGCCGCTTTGCAGCCAGGACAGGCCCCCGCCCACAGCGCTCTCGGGCGATGCGTTGAGGATGGACGGGCTGTCTGCTGTGCCCGACTGGCGCCCGTCGCCCAGCGTGGGCAGGGTGCTGATGCCGCGCCGGATCAGCGCATCGGGCGGCTGCATGTTCACCACTTCAGCCGAGCCCGGCCAGCCGATGGGCCCCGCGCCGCGCATCACCAGAATGCAGCCTTCGTCGATGTTCAGCACAGGGTCGTTGATGCGCGCGTGGTAGTCGTCCGCGCCTTCAAACACCACGGCACGGGCTTCGAAGATGCCCTCCTGCCCCGGGCGGCTCAGGTAGCGCTGGCGGAAGGCTTCGGAGATCACCGAGGTCTTCATGATCCCGAAGTCGAACAGGTTGCCGCTGAGCACCATGAAGCCCGCCTTGTGCATGAGCGGGTTGCTGAAGGGACGGATCACCTCGCGGTCGCGGGTCTCGCGGCCTTGCAGGTTCTCGCCCACCGTCTTGCCGGTCACGCTGGCGCAATCGGCGTGCAGCTTTTCGGCCTGCTGCAGCTCCCACATCAGCGCGGGCACGCCGCCTGCGCGGAAGAAGCGCTCACCCAGAAACTGGCCCGCAGGCTGCATGTTCAGCAGCAGGGGCAGGTCGTAGGCGTGGTCGGTCCAGTCTTGCGCGTCCAGCTGCACGCCCGCGTGGCGCGCCATCGCCATGATGTGCACCTGCGCGTTGCTGCTGCCGCCCGCCACGCTCACCACTGACAGCGCGTTCAGAAAGCTCTCGCGCGTCAGGATGCGCGAGGGGCGCAGGTCTTCGTACGCCATCTCCACGATGCGCCGCCCGGTCTCGTAGGCCATCTGGCCGCGCTCACGGTACGGTGCCGGAATGGCCGAGCAGCCCGGCAGCGACAGGCCCAGCGCCTCGGCCACGGCGTTCATGGTTGATGCCGTGCCCATGGTGTTGCAGTGCCCGGCCGAGGGCGCGCTGTTGCAGGCGCGCTGCAAGAATTCTTCCTCATCAATCTCGCCCGCTGCCAGCTGGCGGCGGCTGCGCCAGATCACGGTGCCCGAGCCCACCAGCTGCCCTTCGTGCCAGCCGTCCAGCATCGGCCCGCCCGAGAGCACGATGGCCGGGATGTCCACCGTGGACGCGGCCATGATGCCCGCCGGTGTGGTCTTGTCGCAGCCCGTGGTCAGCACCACGGCATCAATGGGGTAGCCGTACAGGATCTCCACCAGCCCCAGATAGGCCAGGTTGCGGTCGAGCGCGGCGGTGGGGCGGCGGCAGTTTTCAAAGATGGGGTGGACGGGAAACTCCATCGGTATGCCACCTGCATCGCGGATGCCGTCGCGCACGCGGCGCGCCAGGTCCAGGTGGATGCGGTTGCAGGGCGACAGGTCACTGCCCGTCTGCGCAATGCCGATGATGGGCCGGCCCGAGCGCAGCTCTTCGGGCGTGAGCCCGTAGTTCATGAACCGCTCCAGGTACAGCGCGGTCATGTCCGAGCGCTCGGGTGCGGCAAACCATTCGCGGGAGCGGAAGGGGCGGCGGGGTGTTTGGGTCATGGGGTCGGGGCGTCGCAAAAAAGGGGCTGGACGCAGCCGGAAGCTGCGCCCTGGGGAACGAACCAAGCGCTTACTTGCTGCCCCGTGCCTTGGCCAGTTCGCCCATCATTTCATTGGTGGTCTCTTCGCCAAACTCCTTGCCGTACTTGGCCAGCACGGGCTGCAGCTTGGTGCGCAGCTTGGCCTGTTCGGCGGCGGGCAGCTCGGTGATCTGCATGCCGGCCTTCTTCAGCTCACCCAGTGCGGTTTCGCTGAAGGCGCGGATGGTCTTGCGCTCGAACACCGTGGCCTCGCGCGCGGCCTCCTGCACGATCTTCTTCTCGTCGGCCGAGAGGCCGTCCCAGGTTTTCTTGGAGATGAGCAGCACCCAGGCGCTGTACATGTGGCGCGACAGCACCAGGTGCTTTTGCACCTCATAGAACTTGCTGGCCAGGATGGTGGCGGGCGGGTTCTCCTGGCCGTCCACGGCCTTTTGTTCCATGGCGGTGTACAGCTCGGTGAACGGCATGGGCGTGGCGTTGGTGCCCAGGGCATTGAAGGTGTCGAGGAACAAGGGGCTCTGGATCACGCGCAGTTTCAGGCCCGCCAGGTCGTCGGCCGTGTTGATGGCCCGGCGCGAGTTGGTCACGTGGCGGAAGCCGTTCTCCCAAAAGCCCAGGCCGATCAGGCCCTTGTCGGGCAGCATGGCCAGCAGTTTCTGGCCGAAGGGGCCGTCCAGCACTGCGTCGGCTTCTGCCTCGTTGTTGAAGGTGAGCGGCAGGTTCAGCACGCCAAAGGGCTTGATCAGCGACATCAGCGTGGACGAATCCGGGATCGTCATCTCCAGCGTGCCGCCGCGCAGGGCCGAGGTCATGCTCACGTCATTGCCCAAAGCGCCGCTGGCAAACAGCTTGGCATTCATCTTGCCGCCGCTTTTGGCCTGCAGGCGCTCGGCAAAGTGCCGCACGGCCTGGGCCTGCGGGTGGTCGTCGCTCAGGCCGATGCCGACCTTGAAGGTGTGTTCCTTGACTTGCGCGGCGACGGGGGCGGCGAGGGCGGCCAGCAGCGTGGCGCCGAGTGCCAAGGATTTGGCGAGGGAAGTGAATTGCATGGTGTCTTGTCTCCGTTGGAATGGCTGACCCCGTTGGCGAGGCCTTTGGCGCCTGCGGCTTTTTTGGGGCCAGCCGTCATGAACGCAAGGCGAAGGTTAGGTTTCACGCCCCGGCGGGTCCACTGAATGTTTTGCGACAATCCATTCCAAACGCTTATGAGTCCAGACGAATTTCCGGGTAAACCCTTGTCTTTGGCGCAGGCCTGCGCGCGGCTGCGCTTTCGGCATTTGCAGTTTCTGGACATCCTCGGCCGCACCCGCAACCTGCGCCTGACGGCCGAGCAAATGCACGTCACGCAGCCTGCGGCCACCAAGATCCTGATGGACATCGAGGAGATCCTGGAGGCGCGATTGTTCGACCGCCTCTCGCGCGGCATGCGGCCCAACGAGCTGGGGTTGTTTACGCTGCGCTACGCCAGCGCGGCGCTCGATGGGCAGCGCAAGTTTGTGGATGAGTTCAACGCGCTCAAGCAGGGCGGCCACGGCCATGTGACGGTGGGCGCCATCACCGGCTCGGCCGCGCATGTGCTGGTGGCCTCGGTGGTGGAGATCCAGCGCCTGCGGCCCCTGCTGGTCATCAAGATCCTGGAGCAGAGCAGCGACCAGCTGATCGCCTGGCTGGCCGAGCGCAAGATCGATCTGATGATCGGCCGCTTCACCACCGAGGACCAGCGCAGCCAGTTCCACTACGAGCACCTGTCCGCCGAGCCGCTGCATGTGGTGGGCGGACAGCACCACCCGCTGCGCGGCGCCACCGACCTGTCGCTGACCGAGCTGGCGCACTGGCCGTGGATTCTGTACCCTGCCTCCACGGCCGTTCGCAAGGTGTCGGACGACCTGTTTGGTGGCGCGGGCCTGGCGCTCACGGCGGGGGTGGTGGAGACGCCGTCCTTCCTGTTTGCGCTGGAGCTGATGAACACCACCCACATGATGTCGCTGCAGCCCGCCGCGCTGATCCAGAAATATGTGGACCGGGGGCTGCTCTCGCGCATCCCCGTCGAGCTGCCCAACCGCATGCCCAGCTATGGGCTCATCACCCGCCTGGGGGAGCCGCCCACACCCTCGGCACAGGCCTTCATCGACGTGCTGCGCGACACGGCGGGTGTGGCGCCGGACGTTGTGGGGGAGTGATCAGGCCTGCGTTATGCCTGGCCTTTTTCGATAACCAATGGTTATTGGAAATTGGGGCCGCCATGCCCTGCCGTTATGCTCTGCGCCCTTTCCCGCAATCCAGGCCTTTTTCTCCATGACCGACGCACCCGATACGCCCGACACCATCCAGGAACCCCGCTGCTGGAGCGATGGGCGCTGGACGGCGCAGGTCATCAAGAACGAAGACGACGATGGCTGGGCCGTGTCCATGACGCTGAAGGGCGAGGCCGAACCCGCGCTGGTGGGCCCCTGGACCATGGGCCGCGACAAGAAGAACCCCAAACCGCTGGATGTGTCGGCCTTCCACACCCTGGTCAAGACCGCCAGCGAGGTGGTGCGCCGCCATGAGCAGCAACTGCACGCGCAGCTGAACAAGAGCGTGCACATCACCTCCGCAGACGGCCAGCGCCTGCGCGTGGCGCTGGCCATCGTGCCCGATGAGGAAGGCGCCACGGCCACGCTGAGCGCAGAGGACGAGCTGGGTGAGGAACTGGCGCGTGCGTCCGCGCCGCCCACCTTCAAGCTCACGCCCGCCAGCGCAGCGGCCTGGGCCGAAGGCGGGTTTCAGCGCGTGCGCTGAGCAGACTGCGGCGTTCAACACAGCCCCATCCGCAGAAACCGGCACTGCCAGTGCAGGCAATCGCCTGCGCGACGGCGTGCCGCGTGCCTGCCGCCTAAAATCCCACCCGTCGGCCCCGGATGACCTTCGGGGCCGACAGCGTTCTCAGGGCGGGGCGGAATTCCCCACCGGCGGTATTTGTTGGCTGAAAAGTCGGCAACAGCCCGCGAGCGCCTGCGGTGCCGTTCTTCGGATCGGCCTGCAGGGTCAGCAGATCTGGTGCGAAACCAGAGCCGACGGTCACAGTCCGGATGAAAGAGATCGCGAAACCCACAGCTCCCGCCATGGGTGGCTGGGCCCTCGGCGTTTGCCTGCGTGCTTTGTTGTGCGCTGGCATGGCGCAGGGCCTGCGCCGCCCTGTGCAGGCGCCGTGTTCGCGCGCGCCCTGATTCTGGCCAACCCTGTTCTGAGGAACCCATGAATCAGTCTTCTTCACCTTCCGTTTCCCCCCTGGCTCCCGTCGCCGCCCACCGTGGCGCCCGCGTGGCCATCATCAGTGCCAGCTGGCACCAGGACATCGTGCACCAGGCCCGCGACGCGGCCCTGGCCGAGTTTGACCGCCACGGCCTGCCCCCCGCGCAGGTGGCGCTGTTCGATGTGCCCGGTGCGTTTGAGATTCCGCTGCTGGCACGCAAGCTCGCGCGCAGCGGGCGCTACGACGCCATCGTGGCCTGTGCGCTGGTGGTCAACGGCGGCATCTACCGCCACGAGTTCGTCACCACCGCCGTCATCGACGGCCTGATGCGCGTGCAGCTCGACACCGAAGTGCCTGTGATGTCGGCCGTGCTCACGCCGCGCGATTTCCACGACCACGAGGACCATGTGCGCTTCTTCCGCGAGCATTTCGTGAAGAAGGGTACCGAGGTGGCCCAGGCCTGCCTGCAGACCATGGCCTACCTGCGCAAGCTGGCCTCGCCCACGCTGGCCACCGTGCAGCAGGCAACCCCCTGCGCTGGCTGAAGCCTGAGAAGGCGCCAGTTGCTACTATTTATGTAGCTGTTGACACATGATGCACTAGCGCTTCAAGCCGATTAGGCTTGAAATGGCTGCGCCGCTTCAGCCTGCGGCCAACCGGGGCTGGTGGTGGCCCGGTGCGGGCATGCTGGCCTGCCTGGGGGTGTTGGCGTCGGTGTCTGCCAGCCGGAACACCGCCACTGCCTGCACCAGCTGCTGCGCCTGCACCTTGAGGCTGTCAGCGGCGGCGGCGCTCTGTTCGACCAGCGCTGCGTTCTGCTGCGTGGCCTGGTCCATTTCGGTGATGGCGTCCCCTACCTGGGCCACACCTGCGCTTTGCTCGCTGCTCGCGGCGCTGATCTCGCCCACGATGTCGGTCACGCGGCGGATGGCGCTCACCACCTCATTCATCGTGGTGCCGGCCTTGTCCACCAGCGTGGTGCCCAGCTCCACACGCTCCACGCTGGCGTGGATCAGGGTCTTGATCTCCTTGGCGGCGTCGGCGCTGCGCTGGGCGAGGCTGCGCACCTCGCTGGCCACCACGGCAAAGCCGCGTCCCTGTTCGCCTGCACGGGCTGCCTCGACGGCCGCGTTCAGCGCGAGGATGTTGGTCTGGAACGCGATGCCATCGATGACCGAGATGATGTCGGCGATCTTCTTGCTGCTGTCGTTGATGCCCTTCATGGTCGTCACCACCTCGGCCACCACATCACCGCCCTGCACGGCCACGGTGCTGGCGCTCACGGCCAGCTGGTTGGCGGTGCGCGCGTTTTCCGCATTGGCCTGCACGGTGGAGCTGAGTTCTTCCATCGATGCCGATGTTTGCTCCAGCGCGCTGGCCTGCTGTTCGGTGCGGGCGCTCAGGTCGTTGTTGCCCTGCGCGATCTCGGTGCTGGCGGCGGCCACGCTGTCGGCGTTGTTGCGCACATTGCTCACCACGTGCGACAGGCTGATCTGCATGTCGTGCAACGCGTTGAGCAGCAGCGCGATCTCGTCCTTGCCCTGCACGTGCCGCGCCACCGTCAGGTCGCCGCTGGCCACGGCCTGCGACACGCGCACCGCGTTGTCCAGCGGGTTCACCACGGTGCGGCTGAAGGCAATGGCGCCTGCTATGCCCAGCGCGCACACCACCAGCATCACCACCAGGCTGATGGTGGTGGCCCGCTGCGCAGTGGCGGCGGCACGTTCGGCCACGGCGCTGCTGGCCTTGGCGATCAGGTCGCCCGCCTGGTCCAGCAGTTGTGAGGGCTCGCGGTCCATGCCCGCCACGGCCTTGTCGCCCGCCTGTGGGTCGTGGTCGGCGGCCGTGAAGGCTTCCAACCCCTTGCGGTAGGCGGTGCCCATGCGTTCGTGGGCCTGGGCAAACTGCAACACGCGTTCGCGGCCCTCCCCCGGGGGCAGGGCGGCGACGAGCTTTTGCGCATCGTCCTTGATGGCCTGTTCCTGCTTTTCAAACGCGGCCCAGTAGCGCGTGAGCTGGGCCGGGTCCTTGCCGCGCAGCAGCACGTTTTTCCACTCCTGCACCTGCACCTTGAAGTTGTTGAGCATGCCCGCTGCCATGCGCTCGTGCTCAAAGCTCTGGGCCACGGTGGTCTGGTAGGTGTCGAGCGCCTGATTCAGACGGCTGATGCCAAACAGGGCCGCTGCAAACAGCAAAAGCAGCGACACGGTGAAGGCCAGGGGGAGCTTGAGGCTGAGCTTCATGAGGAACTCCTTGAGGGTCCAGAAACGTCGCAGTGGGGCCAGTGGCCCTCCATCCTGGTTCAGCGGCGCGTGGTGGGCAGGGCCGCAGGCAGGGTGTCTTCAGGATTATGGAGACGGATGTAAATTTTTGTACATGTCTTTTTTGCCGTGGGGCAGGCAGGTGCGGGATCCAGCCCGTGGCTGATGGAATGCACGCAGCCCCAACAAAACGGCCTTGCCGGTGAGGGCAAGGCTGTGGAGTGGTCAGGGCATCGCGCAAGCCGATGCCGCGAGGGATTGACTACACGACCCCGCTGGCCCGCAGCGCTGCAATGCGCGCCGCATCCAGCCCCATCTCGGCGAGCACTTCATCGGTGTGCTGCCCCAGTGCCGGTGGCGCATTGCGCAGCACCGGCGGCGTGGCCGACAGGCGCAGCGGGCTGGCCACGCCGGTGATCTGCTGCACCTTGTCGGTGGCGGCCTCGCCGTCCTTCCAGCGCGGCAGCGTCACCGCCAGGCCACGGGCCTGCACCTGCGCGTCGTCAAACGCCTGGGCGATGGTGTTGATGGGGCCGCAAGGCACGGCCTTGTCTTCCAGCAGCGTGATCCAGTCGGCCGTGGTGCGCGTGCGGGTCACGGCCTCCATGGCGGGGATCAGCGCGGTGCGGTTTTGTACGCGCAGCGTGTTGGTGGCAAAGCGCGGGTCGCTGGCCCACTGGGGCTGCTCGGCGGCGGCGCAAAAGCGCTGGAACTGGCCGTCGTTGCCAATGGCCAGCAGCATGTTGCCGTCCTGCGTGGGGAAGTCCTGGTAGGGCGCGAGGCTGGGGTGGCTGTTGCCCATGCGGCCAGGCGCCTTGCCGGTGGCGAGGAACCCCGACGCCTGGTTGGCCAGCACGGCCATGCCCACGTCCAGCAGCGCCATGTCGATGTGCTGGCCCTGGCCGGTGCCATTGGTGGCGTTATCGCGCACGTGCAGCGCGGCCAGGATGGCGTTGCTGGCATACAGGCCGGTGAAAAGGTCAATGACGGCCACGCCCACGCGCATCGGGCCGCCGCCGGGCTGGCTGTCGGCCTGGCCGGTGATGCTCATCAGGCCCGTCATGGCCTGCACCATCAGGTCGTAGCCCGCGCGCTCGGCATACGGGCCGTCTTGCCCGAAGCCGGTGACCGAGCAGTAGATGAGGCGCGGGTTGAGTGCGCGCAGGCTCTCATGGTCTAGGCCGTACTGCTTGAGGCCGCCGACCTTGAAGTTCTCCACCACGATGTCCGCCTCTTGTGCCATCTGCTTGATGAGCGCCTGGCCCTCGGGCGAGGCCATGTCGATGGTGACGGAGCGCTTGTTGCGGTTGCAGGCGGTGTAGTAGCTGGCCTGGTTGGTGTCGTTGCCTTCGGCGTCTTTCAAGAAGGGCGGGCCCCACTGGCGCGTGTCGTCGCCCACGCCGGGGCGCTCCACCTTGACCACGTCCGCGCCCAGGTCGGCCAGAACCTGCGTGCACCACGGCCCGGCCAGCACGCGGGAGAGGTCGAGCACCTTGATGCCTGCGAGGGCGCCGGGAGAGGTAGAGGGGGTGGTCATGGTGTGGTGTACTATGAAATTGATAGCTGTCAGCGCATGATTGACTAGCGCTACAAGGCAAAAACACCGCAAAGGCGGTGTTTTTGCCGGTTTTCGGAGCGCAGGCCGATCAGTTGGCGAACGCGGCGATGCCCGTCTGGGCGCGGCCCAGGATCAGCGCGTGCACATCGTGCGTGCCTTCGTACGTGTTCACGACTTCCAGGTTCACCAGGTGGCGCGCCACGCCAAACTCATCGCTGATGCCATTGCCGCCCATCATGTCGCGCGCCAGGCGGGCAATGTCCAGCGCCTTGCCGCAGCTGTTGCGCTTGATGATGGAGGTGCCTTCCACGCTGGCCGTGCCCGCGTCCTTCATGCGGCCAAACTGCAGGCAAGCCTGCAGGCCGATGGCGATTTCGGTCTGCATGTCGGCCAGCTTCTTCTGGATGAGCTGGTTGGCGGCCAGGGGGCGGCCAAACTGCTTGCGGTCCAGCGTGTACTGGCGCGCGGTGTGCCAGCAGAACTCGGCCGCGCCCAGGGCGCCCCAGGCGATGCCGTAGCGCGCGCTGTTCAGGCAGGTGAATGGGCCCTTGAGGCCTTGCACTTCAGGGAAGGCGTTTTCTTCGGGCACGAACACATCGTCCATCACGATCTCGCCGGTGATGGAGGCGCGCAGGCCGACCTTGCCGTGGATGGCGGGGGCTGTCAGGCCCTTCATGCCCTTTTCGAGCACGAAGCCGCGGATGGGGCCCACGGCGCCGCCTTCGGACACTTCCTTGGCCCAGACCACGAACACGTCGGCCACGGGGCTGTTGGTGATCCACATCTTGCTGCCCTTGAGCTTGTAGCCGCCATCGACCTTGTAGGCGCGCGTGGCCATGCTGCCAGGGTCAGAGCCGTGGTCGGGCTCGGTCAGGCCAAAGCAGCCGATCCACTCGCCGCTCGCGAGCTTGGGCAGGTACTTCTGGCGCTGGGCTTCGCTGCCGAATTCATAAATGGGCACCATCACCAGCGACGACTGCACGCTGGCCATCGAGCGGTAGCCCGAGTCCACACGCTCCACCTCGCGGGCGATCAGGCCGTAGGCCACGTACGACAGGCCGGGGCCACCGTATTGCTCGGGGATGGTGGGGCCCAAGAGGCCCACTTCGCCCATCTCGCGGAAGATGCTCACGTCCATCTTTTCGTGGCGGAAGGCGTCCAGCACGCGGGGTGCCAGCTTGTCCTGGCAATACGCGGCGGCGGCGTCGCGGATGGCGCGCTCGTCGTCGGTCAGTTGCTGGCTCAGGAGGAAAGGGTCATCCCATTGAAAAGCGGCGTGGGCCATGTGTGTCTCCAGGTCGGAAAGTAGGGGAAGAAAAAACGAATCTGGAACGCATCGTAGGCCTTGGGGTGGTGGCCCGCAAGCGAGTTCTTTTCATCCAGACATGCGTTTATGGAATGTATGGAATACTGGCGGCCAACTAAGCCAAGGCGTGGCTGGTCACTTAAAAATTCCTCTTCATCATGCGCCGCAACATTCCATCGACCCAGGCCCTGGCCTGTTTTGAAGTGGCCGCCCGCCACGAGAGCTACACCCGCGCCGCGCAGGAGCTGTCGCTCACCCAAAGCGCCGTCTCGCGCCAGATCCAGGCGCTGGAAGAGTTTTTGGGCGTGGCACTGTTTCGCCGCACGCGCCACGGCGTGGTGCTGACGCCTGCGGGCGCGCACTATGGCCGCCAGGTGGCTCGCTGGCTGCAGGGGCTGGAGCGCGATACGCTGGACGTGATGGCCCACCAGGGCGAGGGCGGCACCCTCACGCTGGCGGCAGTGCCCACCTTTGCCACGCGGTGGCTCATCCCCCGCCTGCCGCACCTGGCGCAGGCGCATCCCGATATCGTGGTGCACATCGACACACAGACGCGGCCCTTCTTGTTTGCCGACACCACCTTCGATGCCGCCTTGTATGCCGGCACGCCCGAGCAGGTCGCCAACTGGCCCGGCGTACAGGCGCAACTGCTGATGCACGAAGACGTGGTGCCCGTGTGCAGCCCGCGCCTGCTCGAATCGGCCGCGCCCCGGGGCCGGGGCCGCGCCCACCAGCCCGTGGCCGCCGAGGCGCTGGCCGAGCTGCCGCTGCTGCAGCAAAGCACACGCCCGTACGGCTGGCGCCAGTGGTTCGATGCGATGGGGGTGGAGGCACCGCACGCGCTGGATGGCCCGCGCTACGAGCTGTTCTCCATGCTGGCCGTGGCCGCCACGCATGGCATGGGCGTGGCGCTGATCCCGCCGCTGCTCATCGAGGCCGAACTCGCCAGCGGCGAGCTGGTGGTGGCCTGCAACCGCCCGCTGCGCGGCGAGCGGGCGTACTACCTCATCAGCCCCGCACAGGCCCAGCCCCCGGTGCTGGCCACGTTTGCGCGCTGGCTCCAGCACATGGCCGAGGTGGGTAGCCCGCCGGTTGCGGGATGACGCGCTTGCGCCCACGGGGGCTGTGAACTAATCTGGCCGCGCGGAAGTCTGTCTTTCATTCAGCAACCTTGTTGGAGAGCGACCACCATGACCACTTACCACGCTCCGCATTTCGACCCCACCGTGGACGAGATCGAGACCCTCAAGCAACTGGAGATGGGCGAAGTCATCACGCTGCCCCACGCGCTCAAGGACCATGTGTCGGGGCGACTGCTCGAATGGGGCTTCATCACCAAGGGGACGGGGGGTGAGCTGGCCATCACCGCCAGTGGCCGCCAGCTGATCCGGCGACAGGACAACTGACCCCGCGCGTCAGACCTCCGTGCGGGTGGGTGCCTTTGGCTAAATCCTGGTGCGCGGGCTGGGGTATCCGGGCCCTGTGCCCGCCGTGTGCAGCGTTGGGCCTATCCTGTGCCATTCCCTTTATCTGGAGCCGCCGTGCCCGCTGTGTCCCGTTTGCGCACCACCCTGTGCATCGCCGCGCTGGCCGTTGCCGGTGTGCTGCTGGCGGGTTGCAGCACAGTGCGGCTGGCGTACAACCAGGTGCCCCACCTGGCGTACTGGCAACTGAACCGTTACCTTGACCTGTCGGACGCGCAGACGGAGCGCGTGCGTGGCGACTTGGGCGACCTGCACCGCTGGCACCGCGACACCATGCTGCCCCAGCATGCCGAGCTGTTGCAAAGGGTGCAGCAGCAGTTGCCTGCGACCATCACCCCCGAGCAGGCCTGCCGCATCTATGACGAGGCACGTACACAGTTGGACAAGGTGCTGGCCCAGGCCGAGCCCAAGGTGGTGTGGCTGGCCTCGCAGCTGTCCGAGGCGCAGATCCGCAATCTGGAGCGCAAGCAGGCCGACAGCAACGCTGACTGGAAATCCGAATGGCTGGACCCATCGCCCGACAAGATGCGCGAGCGCCGCTTCAAGGACCTTTCGTCGCGGCTCGAAACCTTTTATGGCGCGCTGGACGAGCCCCAGAAGGCCGTGCTGCGCGCCTTTGTCGCCCAGTCGGCCTTTGACCCGCAGCGCACCTACGCCGAGCGCGTGCGCCGGCAAAAGGACCTGGTGCAGGTGCTGCGCAGCATCCAGGCCGACCGTGGCAACACCGCCCAGGCCCGCACGCTGATGCTCGGCTTTCTGGACCGCGTGGTGACGTCACCGGACGTCGCCTACCAGCGCTACGCACAAGCGCTGGTGGCCGAGGGCTGCGAGGGGTTTGCGCGCCTGCACAACGCCATGACGCCTGCGCATCGGCTGCGCGCGGCGCAATCGCTCAAGGGTTATGAGCAGGACTTCCTGTTGCTGGCTGCGCGCTGAGGTGCAGCGCGAGGGTGGGGCGAAGCGCAGAGGCCGCTGCCGCGACGCGAAGGTCAGCAGAACATCATCGCCAGCAGGGCCGCATCCTCGGCCATGTTCTGCAGGGCGTAACCCGCCAGCCGGTAGGCCAGCACGGTGGCGTGCGCGATCAGATCCTGGGCGGTCATGGCGGTGGCTGGGTGTGGTGGTGTGCAGAAATCACATGCCGCCGCCACAGCGGCTGGCCCAGCAAAAAGGCCGATAGCTCGTGGAAGCTACCGGCCTTGTTGACTGTGGTGCCCGGGGCCGGAATCGAACCGGCACGCCTTGCGGCGGGGGATTTTGAGTCCCCTGCGTCTACCAATTTCACCACCCGGGCGGAATATGTGAAGCCCTGAATTATGGCACAGTAGGGCGTATGAAATATCCGACGATTGAAGACGCGGTAGGCAACACGCCGCTGGTGGCGCTGCAGCGCATTGGAGCCCAGGACAACGCCGCGCGGGGCAATGTGGTACTCGGCAAGCTGGAAGGCAACAACCCGGCGGGGTCCGTCAAGGACCGGCCTGCACTGTCGATGATCCGCCGCGCCGAAGAGCGTGGCGACATCCGCCCTGGCGACACGCTGATCGAGGCCACGTCGGGCAATACCGGCATCGCTTTGGCGATGGCCGCGGCCATCAAGGGCTACCGCATGGTGCTGGTGATGCCTGAGGACTTGTCCATCGAACGCGCCCAGACCATGAAGGCCTTTGGCGCAGAACTGGTGCTCACGCCCAAGAGCGGCGGCATGGAGCACGCCCGCGACCTGGCCGAGGCCATGCAAAAGCGTGGTGAGGGCAAGGTGCTGGACCAGTTTGGCAACCCCGACAACCCCCGCATTCACTACGAAACCACAGGCCCCGAGATCTGGGAGCAGACCGGCGGGCGCATCACCCATTTTGTGAGCGCCATGGGCACCACGGGCACCATCACGGGCGTGTCGCGGTTCCTCAAGGAGAAGAACCCCGGCATTCAGATCATCGGCGCACAGCCTGAAGAAGGCTCGCGCATCCCGGGCATCCGCAAGTGGCCGCAGGAGTACCTGCCCAAGATTTATGACGCCAGCACGGTCGATGAGCTGGTGTATGTGAGCCAGGACAGCGCCGAAGACATGTGCCGCCGCCTCGCGCGCGAAGAGGGCATTTTTGCCGGCATCTCGGCTGCAGGCGCGTGCTGGGTGGCGCAGCAGATCGCTGCGCGCGATAGCAATGCCACCATCGTCTTCATCGTGTGCGATCGGGGCGACCGGTATTTGTCGACCGGAGTGTTTCCTGCGTGACCTGTGGAATGGCCTGCGCGGTGGGCTCCAGGGCATTGCCGGGTGCCTCCTCGCAGGTTTTTGAATCAGAATGGCTGCTTGTGCTAGTTGAACATGCCTCAGCAGCTACATAAAAGATAGCATATGCCCTACGAAGTTCGTTTTTGCCCCCACTGTGCCACCGAGTTGCAGCCCATCACGCTGGCCGAGGATGGCGGCGACAAGGAGCGGCTGCGCTGCCCCGCCTGCGGCTGGACGCACTGGAACAATCCCACGCCCGTGCTGGCTGCCATTGTGGAGATCGACGGCAAGGTGCTGCTGGCGCGCAATGCGGCGTGGCCGGGCAAGATGTTTGCGCTGATCACCGGCTTCATGGAGGCGGGCGAGTCGCCCCAGGAGGGCATTGCGCGCGAGGTCAAGGAAGAGACCAACCTCGATGTGCAGTCCACCACCCTGGTGGGGGCCTACGAGTTTTTGCGCATGAACCAGGTCATCATTGCCTACCACGTGGTGGCCACCGGGCAGGTGCAACTGTCGCCGGAGCTGGTGGACTACCGGTTGTACGATCTGCCTGACCTCAAATGCTGGCCTGCGGGCACGGGCTACGCGCTGGCCGACTGGCTGCGCACACGGGGCCACGAGCCCGTGTTTTTCACGGCCGAAGAAAATGCAGAACGCCGCCGTGGGCTGGACGAACAAGCCCCGGCCGCGACGCCGCCAAAGGATTGATGACCATGGACATTCACAAAGAAATCGACACCCGGGGCCTGAACTGCCCCCTGCCCATCCTCAAGGCCAAGAAGGCGCTGTCGGACATGGCTAGCGGCCAGTTGCTCAAGGTGGTGGCCACCGACAACGGATCGCTGCGCGACTTTCAGGCGTTTGCCAAGCAGACTGGCAACGAACTGGTGGAGCAACAGACCGTGGGCGAGGAGTTCATCCACATCCTGCGCCGCCGTTGAACGTGAAAATAGCTGCCAGCGCTTATCCAATAAGCACGGGCAGCTATCGATTATGAAGTTTTAGAGGGCTTGGCCGGCTGCGTTTACAGCGCCAGGTTCTTCAGGTAGTCCCGGAAGTGCGTCCCCACCTGCGGGTGTTGCAAGGCCAGTTCCACCGTCGCTTCCAGAAACCCTTCCTTGCTGCCGCAGTCGTAGCGTTTGCCTTCGTACTGGAAGGCGTACACGGCTTCATTGTTCATCAGGCGCGCAATGCCGTCGGTGAGCTGGATCTCGCCGCCCACGCCGCGCGGCTGGTTGCGGATCTCGTCAAACACGCCGGGCGTGAGGATGTAGCGGCCCGCCACGCCCATGCGCGAGGGGGCATCGGCCGCCTTGGGCTTTTCCACAATGCGCTGGATGCGGATCAACGGGCCACCGGCAGGCTCGCCCGCCACGATGCCGTATTTGTGCACCTGGTCCTCGGGCACCTCTTGCACGGCGATCACCGAGCGGCCTTGCTGGCGGAACGCGGTCGCCATCTGCGCCAGCACGGGCTGACCGCCCTGGGGGCCCACCATCAAATCGTCAGCCAGCAGCACTGCAAAGGGCTCCTTGCCTACCAGGGGCTCCGCGCACAACACTGCGTGGCCCAGGCCCAGCGAGCGCGGCTGGCGCACAAAGGCGCAGTCCATGTCGCTGGGCTGGATGGAGCGCACCAGCTCCAGCAGCTCCTTCTTGCCGGCCGCTTCCAGCTCGGCCTCGAGCTCGTAGGCGGTGTCGAAGTGGTCTTCAATGGCGCGCTTGCTGCGGCCGGTCACAAAAATCATGTGGCGGATGCCGGCGGCGTAGGCCTCTTCCACTGCGTACTGGATCAGTGGCTTGTCCACCACGGGCAGCATCTCCTTGGGGCTGGCCTTGGTGGCGGGCAGAAAACGCGTGCCCAGTCCGGCAACGGGGAAAACGGCTTTGCGAACGGTCGTGGCAACAGTCATGGGGCTCCTCTGGACGGATGGGTGGCGGTGTGCCCGGGCTGCACTGCAGCCCGCAACCCACACCGGCAAAACATGAAAACGGGGCGGGCAGCCCTTACGGGACGGGCTGCCATGGCGCAGTATGGCCCGGGTTTTAGCCCAGCCGTGTCAGCTGATCGCGCAATCTGCCCAGCGTGGCGCCGAAGTCGGCAATGCGCTTGTTCTCCTGCTCGATCACCGCCGCAGGGGCTTTGGCCACAAAGGCTTCGTTGGACAGCTTGTTGTTCGCCTTGGTGATCTCGCCGTCGATGCGGGCGATTTCCTTGGACAGGCGCGCCTTCTCGGCCGCCACGTCGATCTCCATGTACAGGCACATGCGGGCGTCACCCACCACGGCCACGGGCGCGGCCTGCGCGGCGGCGGCCCAGGCGGACTCGTCGTCAAACACCTTCACCTCGCTGAGCTTGGCCAGGGCCTGCAGCACCGGGCCCACGCCACGCATGAACTCGGTGTCGCCCACCACGTACAGGGGCAGGCGGGTGGAGGGAGACACGTTCATCTCGCCCCGCAGCGCGCGGCATGCGTCCACCAGGCCCTTCACGCGGCCCATGTGGGCAATCGCGGCCTCGTCGATCTTCTCCGGCTGGGCCTGGGGGTAGCGCGCGATGCTGACCGATTCGCCCGGGATGCCGGCCACAGGTGCCACCACCTGCCACAGGGCCTCGGTGATGAACGGGATGATGGGGTGGGCCAGGCGCAGGATGGCTTCGAGCGTGCGGATCAGCGTGCGGCGCGTGGCGCGTTGCTGCGCTTCGGTGCCGTTCTGGATCTGCACCTTGGCGATCTCCAGGTACCAGTCGCAGTACTCGTTCCAGACAAAGTCATAGATCGTGTTGGCCACGTTGTCCAGGCGGTATTCCTCAAAGCCCTTGGCGACTTCGGCCTCGGTCTTTTGCAGCAGCGAGCTGATCCAGCGGTCGGCCTGGCTGAACTGCATGTAGCCGTGGGCCGGGCCGCCGGGCTGGCACTCTTCCTTGGTGTGCTCCTTCAGGCCACAGTCCTGGCCTTCGCAGTTCATCAGCACAAAGCGGCTGGCGTTCCAGAGCTTGTTGCAGAAGTTGCGGTAGCCCTCGCAGCGCTTGCTGTCGAAGTTGATGCTGCGGCCCAGCGATGCCAGCGCCGCGAAGGTAAAGCGCAGCGCATCGGCGCCGTAGGCCGGAATGCCCTCGGGGAATTCCTTTTGCGTGTTCTTGCGCACGGTGGGTGCGGTCTCGGGCTTGCGCAGGCCGGTGGTGCGCTTGTCGAGCAGGGGCTCCAGCGCAATGCCGTCGATCAGGTCCACCGGGTCGAGCACGTTGCCTTCGGACTTGCTCATCTTCTTGCCCTGCGCGTCGCGCACCAGGCCGTGGATGTACACATGCTTGAATGGCACGCGGCCCGTGAAGTGCGTGGTCATCATGATCATCCGGGCGACCCAGAAGAAGATGATGTCGTAGCCCGTGACCAGCACGGTGCTGGGCAGGTACAGGTTGAAGTCGTCGGTGGCGCTGTCGCCCTGGTTGGGCCAGCCCATGGTGCTGAAGGGCACGAGGGCGGACGAATACCAGGTGTCCAGCACGTCCTCGTCGCGACGCAGCTTTTTGCCGGGCGCCTGGGCCTGGGCTTCGGCTTCGCTGCGCGCCACGATCACGTTACCGTCCTCGTCGTACCAGGCCGGGATCTGGTGGCCCCACCACAGCTGGCGGCTGATGCACCAGTCCTGGATGTTGTTCATCCACTGGTTGTAGGTGTTCACCCAGTTCTCGGGCACAAAGGTCACTTCGCCGCTGGCCACCGCGTCGATGGCCTTTTGCGCAATGCTCTTGCCCGTGGGGTCCTGGTCGCTCACCTTGCTCATGGCCACGAACCACTGGTCGGTCAGCATGGGCTCGATCACCTGGCCGGTGCGGGTGCAAATGGGCACCATGAGCTTGTGCTTCTTCACCTCGACCAGCGCGCCGATGGCTTCCAGGTCGGCCACCACGGCCTTGCGGGCCACGAAGCGGTCCATGCCCTGGTACTTGGCGGGGGCGTTCTCGTTGATGGTGGCCTGCAGCGTCAGCACCACGATCATGGGCAGCTTGTGGCGCTGGCCCACGGCGTAGTCGTTCTGGTCGTGCGCGGGGGTGACCTTAACCACCCCGGTTCCGAATTCCTTGTCCACGTACTCGTCGGCGATCACCGGGATCTGGCGGTCGCACAGCGGCAGGTTGACCATCTTGCCGATGAGGTGGGTGTAGCGTGCATCCTCGGGGTGCACCATCAGCGCCACGTCGCCCAGCATGGTTTCAGGCCGGGTGGTGGCCACCGTCAGGCTGCCCGATCCATCGGCCAGGGGGTAGGCGATGTGCCACAGCGATCCGTCTTTTTCTTCGCTCTCGACTTCCAGGTCGGACACGGCGGACTGCAGCTTCGGGTCCCAGTTCACCAGGCGCTTGCCGCGGTAGATCAGGCCCTGCTCGTAGAGCTTCACGAAGGTGTCGGTGACCACCTTGGAGAGCTTGTCGTCCATGGTGAAGTATTCACGGCTCCAGTCCACGCTGTCGCCCATGCGGCGCATCTGCGTGGTGATGGTGTTGCCGGACTGTTCCTTCCACTCCCACACCTTGCTCACAAAGTTCTTGCGCGCCTCGGGCGGGGTGGGGCCCATGTCGTAGCGGCTGATGCCTTGCTCCTGCAGCTGGCGCTCCACCACGATCTGCGTGGCGATGCCCGCGTGGTCGGTGCCCGGCACCCACACCGTGTTGAAGCCGCGCATGCGGTGGTAGCGCGTGAGGCTGTCCATGATCGTCTGGTTGAACGCATGGCCCATGTGCAGCGTGCCCGTCACATTAGGCGGGGGCAGCTGGATGGAAAAGGCGGGCTCGCCCGCCTGGGGCTGGCCCGTGCCACGGTGGCCTGCGGTGCCATACCCGCGCTTTTCCCATTCGGGGCCCCAATGGGCTTCCAGCGCGGCAGGTTCAAACGACTTGGACAGGCTTTCGAGGCCGGGTTGTGGTTGGGGCGTGCTCATGGGGTGTCGCAGTGGGGGCAGTGGGGCGGAGCGGCCGCAGGGAGCGCTCCGACGAACAAGAGGGTGAACCGCACATTTTAAGGGACCGCCACCCCGGCGCTGGCCCCGCGGGGGCTTGGGCCGTTTGGCAATTGCGCGCCGTCTGTCGGCCGATTCTTTCCAATGGTTACCTTGAGCCTGGGTGCGCGGGTGAATGCGTCCTGATAATCCCGCCCCACAGAGCGAGGAGGGCGCGGCAACGCGGACCAGGCTCTGAGAGCGGCTAACAAAACTCCCCTGGCGTCGTTGTCTCGCCTTGTCGTACTGCTTGTACTGCCTGCGGCGAAACGCCTAGCCAGGGCCGCTTCGCTGAGTTTTGTTAGCCGCTCTAAGGATCACGATTTACAACAAGGACTGGTGCAGTGGCTTGCGGGGGATGTTCAGCCCTTCGACGCCACGGTGCCGGGCCGTCACAACCATCCGAACCTATGACGTTTCAATCTGCCTGGCGCCTGGGCCTGGTCAAGGTCTTTGCCTATGCGCTGCTGGCGCTGTTCCTGGTGCCTGCGGTGACCTATGTGTTCACCCGCCATGCCCAGACCGACCAGGACGCCCGTTTTGTGGCCGGCATCAGCCAGCGCATCGATGCCGAAAAGGGCCTGCCCGCCGACGAGAAGCAGGCGCGCAAGGACTACTACCGCAGCAACCCGCCGTCCACCATCTGCAGCAATGCAGACCCCGAGGCCCGCGAATACCGCGAGGCGCTGTGCGACACCTTCTCCGATGTCTGGCAGTTCCACATGGCGCGCAAGCTGTCGCTGTGGACGCTGGTGGCCAGTGCGGCGCTGCTGCTGGCGGTGCTGGGGCTGGGGGCGCTGGCGTTTGCCGACCGCACGCTGCAGTACGCGAGCTTTGTGGCGGGCTGGCGCCTGACCTCCTGGGCCAGCGCCACGGCGCTGGTGGTGCAAGGGGCAATGGCAGTGTGGCTGTCGTTCTGGGTGACGGCGTTTTTCTTCCACAAGTACTCGCCCAAGCTGGTGCTGTTTGTGGGGTTTGCCGTGGCGGCGGGGGTGCTGGTGGCGGTGGCGGGCATCTTCAAGCGGGTGCACTCCAGCAACCAGGTGGTGGGCGAGCTGGTGGCCGAGGCGGATGCGCCGCTGCTGTGGCAGCGCATCCGCCAACTGGCGCAGCGCCTGAAGACAGAGCCGCCCCGGCACATCGTGGCTGGCATTGATGCCAACTTTTTCGTGACCGAGGCCCCGATCACCGTGGGCCAGCAAACCCTCACGGGCCGCACGCTGTTTGTGAGCCTGCCACTGCTGCGCATCCTGGACCAGACCGAGGCCGACGCCGTGCTGGGCCATGAACTGGCCCACCTGCGTGGGGGCGACACGCGGCGCAGCGCACAGCTGGGGCCCAAGCTGGTGCAGTTTGACCACTACCGCCATGCCATCCGCACCGGCGGGCTGTCGGCCATGGCGTCGCCGCTGCTGGACCTGTACCGCACCATTTTCGAAATCGCCCTGGCCAGCGACAGCCGCGAGCGCGAGTTCAAGGCCGACCGCCTGGCGGCCAAGCTGGTGAGCCCGGCGGCGATTGCACAGTCGCTGGTCAAGATTGCCGCCTACGCCCAGTACCGCTACCGCATCGAGGACGAACTGTTTGGCCGCAACGAGCGGCACGACAACAGCACGCTGGGCATTGCCAGTTTTGTGGCCCAGGGGCTTGCGCCCTACGCGGCATCGCCCGACTTTGTGGATGCGATGAAGACGGCCAATGTGCCGCACCCGTTCGACTCGCACCCTGCCATGCCCGAGCGCCTGCGCAACGTGGGTATGGCCCTGAAAGAGCGCGACTACGGCGCCATCGCCGTGCGCGTGCCCGCCACCACCTGGGTGCAGGAGATCCTGACTGCCGACGCCATCGAGCAGCGGCTGTGGAGCGCCTACGAGCAGCAGTTTGCGCAAGACCACGAGCGCAGCCTGGCCTACCGCTACGAGCCCGCGAACGACGAGGAGCGGGCCCTGGTGCTGCAGTACTTCCCGCCCGTGGTGTTTGCCCTCAAGGGCGACGCGACAGTGGAGGTGAGCATTGACGGTATCCGTACCTCGGCCGATGAGACCACGGTGTGCTGGGACGCCATCAAGGGGCTGGAATTCAAGGAAAGCAGCTTTGGCAACGCGCTGATCGTGACCCACCCCGAAAAGAACGCCCTGGGCCTGGGCGCCAAGACCAGCAAGATCAAGCTGCCAGGTCTCAAGAAGGACAAGGACCAGTTCAACGCCGTGGTCAGCCACTACTGGCAGCGCCACCAGATCATGCGTGCGCAGCAACAGGCAGCGGGATGACTGCTATATTTTATATAGCTACTGAGGCAATAGGATGCAGCGCTTCAGCGCTGTAGGGTCAAAAAAATTCCATGCAAGGCGGTGGCATGGCCGTTTGACGGGGTCGCGCACCCCATCCAAAGCAGCCAGCCCCGTGGACCCTGGGGTGCGGCACCGCCACAGGCTTGGCATGCACCCCAGGCCCGCCCATAGGCCCCCAAGATCCCTGGCCCGTGGGGCGATGCGTGGGGGTGGGCAGGTCGGCTTATTTGCGCACAAACTCCGGCCGGTCGTTTTGCTGGGGCTTGAGCGGCGCATCCACCTTGCCTTCGGCGCGTTCCTTGCGCCATTGCTCCTTGCGGGCTGTCCACTCGCGCAGGCGGGCGTGGGCCACGGTGCTGTCTTTTTCCATCTGCTCGTCATTGGCCAGCTGGGCCGACAGCTCCAGGCGAATGCCGTTGGGATCGAAGAAATAGATGCTCTTGAAGATGTGGTGGTCCGTCACGCCCAGCACTTCCACACCATGCGCCTCCAGGCGCTGCTTGGTGTTCTCCAGCTCCTGCACGGTGTTCACGCGGAACGCGATGTGGTTGACCCACAGGGGCGTGTTGGGCGAGGGCTCGGCCTTCACGTCGTCGCCCAGGTCGAAAAAGGCGATGAACGAGCCGTCCTGCAGGCGGAAGAAGAAGTGGGTGTAGGGGCAGTACTCGCCGGTGCTGGGCACATAGTCGCTCTGGATGATGTGGTACAGCGGCAAGCCCAGGATGTCTTCATAGAACTGGCGCGTTTCCTCGGCGTCACGGGCCTTGTAGGCGTAGTGGTGCAACTGCTGGATGGCGGCGGGTGCCGGCAGGCTGGCCAGGGCGGTCGGGTTCAGAACGGCGTTCATGCAGAGTCTCCTCAAATCGGTGAACGCAATTCTACTATTCGTAATTGATTTACGTTAAGTTAATTTTTTATGCCCAGAAGGCTGGCAGATGAGGACGGGCTGGCCCCAAAAAAAAGCCACCCGGCGCAAGGCGCACGGGTGGCTGGTCGCAAGCAGCCGGAGGCAGGGCGGAGCAAGTCAGCCCGCTGCACCCCAGGTCTGCTCGGCCTGGGTTACTGCTTCACGGCTTCAATCTGCACCACCAGGCGCACGTTCTTGGGGAAGCCCCATTCCACGCCGTAGTTCATGCCCCACTGGGTGCGGTCGATGGTGGCTTCAAAGTCGCCGCCGCACACTTCGCGCTTGAGCATGGGGCTGTCGTAGCAGTTGAACTGATTGGCCTTGAGGGTCAAGGGGGCGGTCTTACCCAGCAGTGTGAGCTGGCCTTCGACGCTGGCGACCTTGTCGCCGTTGAAAACGAACTTGCTGGAGACAAACTTCATCGTGGGGTGCTTGGCAGCGTCGAACAGGTCGGCGCTTTGCAGGTGCTTGTCAAACGCGGGGGTGCCCGTGTTCACCGAGGTCACGTCGAACGTGATCTCGGCCTTGCCCGACTTGCCAGCCTTGTCGAGCTGGACGGTGCCTTCCTTCTTGTCGAAGCGGCCGCGGTTCACGGCGGCGCCAAAGTGGCTGATCTCGAACGAGGCGAAGGTGTGCGTCGGGTCGATGGCGTAGTTGGCCGATTGGGCCTGGGCAGCACCGGCGAACAGGGTGGTGGTGGCAGCCAGGGCGAAGAGGGACTTGCGCATGGAAACTCCTGATAGATCAAAAAGGAAAGGACAAGGGAAAAGGGGAAGGCACCACCCGCGGGGACCGTGCCCGGACGGCAGGCGTAGGCCGGTGGGGCCCGGGCCGAGGGGTGGCGCTCAGAGCTTGCCGACGCCGGTCAGCGCGAGCTTGAACTTGACCTGCACGTCGTCGGCCACCATGGAGGTGTCGGCCCACTCGTTTTCGCCGATCTTGAAGGCCAGCCGCTTGATAGGCAGCGCGCCTGTAGCCGTGGTGGTGGGGCCGCTTTGGGTCAGCGTCACGGGCACCACCACGTTCTGGCTGTTGCCCTTGATGGTGAGCGCGCCCGCCACTTCAAACTTGCCGCCGCCCAGCGCCTTGATGCTGGACGACACGAATTGGGCCTGCGGGAACTTGGGCACGTTGAACCACGCGGGCTTGGGCAGCTCTGCATCGGTCTCGCGCGAACCCAGCGTGGCGCTGCCAGTGTCCACCGTGAAGGCGATCTTGCTGGTGGCCAGTTTGGCCGGGTCAAACGCCACCTGGGCGCTGAACTTCTTGAACTGGCCTTCCAGTGGCACGCCCATCTGGCGGGCGGTGAACTGCACCTCGCTTTGCGCGGGCACCAGCTGCTGCTGGGCCAGGGCGGCTTGCGCGCCCGCAACGAGGGCAGCGCCGATCACGATGCGGGACAAGGTAGAAGACAGATGCATGCAGAAACTCCGTTCAATTCACAAAAGGTGGAAGCGGTGGTCGCAGGGGGCGAGCGACCTTTGAGGTGGGCAAGGCACCCACCAGGGGTTGCCATGGCGCCCTGAAGGTGGAGGCTGGTTATTTCCCGGGCAGCATGCGGTTCAGCAGGCCATCACGGTCGACCAGCTGGTGCTTGAGCGCTGCGGCAATGTGCAGCAGCGCCAGCGCGGCCAATGCAAACGCGGTGTACTGGTGCCAGGGCTTGATGGCCTCGGCCAGGTCCTTGCTCACCGGCACAAAGTCGGGCAGCTGCCACAAGCCCAGGAACACGATGGGGAACCCCGCCGCTGAGCTGTAGGCCCAGCCAATCAGGGGCACGGCAAAGAAGAGCACGTACAGCAAGTGGTGGGTGCCGTGGTGTGCCAGCTTCTGCCAGCCGGGCATGGTCTTCTCGACCGCCTTGGGCAGCGCCGGGGGGCGGTGCGTGACGCGCCACAGCAGGCGCAGGGCCGACAGCACCAGGATCGTCACGCCGGCCCATTTGTGCCAGTTGTAGAGCTTGAGCCGCTGGGGCGAAAAAGGCAGGTCGGCCATGTAGACGCCGACGCCAAACAGCGCGATCAGCGCCAGGCCCAGCACCCAGTGCAACAGCATGGCCGTGCGCGTGTAGCGGCGGGGGGTGTCGAAGGTCGTGGTGGCAGTGGCTGTCATCAGCGAATCAAAAAAGGGCGTGTGAAAAAGAGAGGGAGCGCGGGCTGCGAAGACCATCCCGTGGGGTACCGCCACATTGCGGCGATGGGGCAGTGTAGGAAGCGCCGGCGGCGATCGGCTTCAAGCAGATTGATGCTTTAGTTCAAATTTATTGAATCGATAGGCCTTCAGCGCTCAAAGTTCCCCAACGCTGTGCAAATTTTGCGGCGCAGCCAAGGAGTGCGCCTGCACTGCACCGGCGTGGAGCCTGCAGCGCACGCGCTGGTGCATGCGCGCAGCCGGTGAATGCAAGGGGCTGCGGTTGAAAAAGCACAGCGGTGAAGGCCGCTGTGCAGGTGCGGAAGGCGCTACAGCACCCCTGAGTACCTGCCTGGGTAATGCCTAGGTAATGCCCAGGTGATGCCTCGGTAAGGGGCTTGTCGGCTTATCGGGCCAGCGCAGCCTGCTTCCAGGCGCTGGCAGCGGCGGTGTCGTCGCCGCGTTGCTCGGCCAGCTCGGCCAGGTGGCGCCAGGCGCTGGCACGCAACTGGGGGTCGCTGAGCTGCTGCGATGCCTGCGTCAGCAACTGCTGGGCCTTGCCCCACAGCTGGCGCTTGAGGCACGCCATGCCTGCCAAGTACTGCAGGCGCGCGTCGCGCGGGTTGGCCTGCTGGGCCGATTCGATGCGGGCCAGCCAGGGGGCATCAAGCGCATCCAGCCCCGCCTCCAGTGCGCGCACCAACTTGAGGGCGTGTTGCTCGGCCAGGGCATCGGGCAGCTCGACCATGCGGTCCCACACGGGCAGCAGCCAGGCCCGCACCTGCGTGGCATCACCGCCCAGGGCCGCCAGCCGCTGGGCGGCGTGGATGGCCAGTTCGGGCATGTTGCGCTCGCTGGTTTCCAGCGACAGCCAGATCTGCTGCAGCTGGGCGGTGTCGTGGGCGCTGTTGATGAGTTCGGTGGCCAGGCCGCGCACGATGCTCTGCGCCGCATTGGGCGAGAACGCGCGGTGTTTGCCCAGCAGGCGTGCGGTGTCCAGCGCCTCTTGGGTCTGGCGTGCCAGCCGCGTCGCCTTGAGCTTGATGCGCAAGGCCAGGGTGCGGCGGGCAGCCCCCTGGGGCAGGGCTGCCAGGCGGTCGAGCGCTGCAGGGGCATCGCGGTCGTCCAGCGACCAGCGGGCGGCGCGCATCTGGGCGCCTTCGTGCATTTCCTGCTCGTTGATGGAGCCGCGCATGGGGGCTTCCTGCAGTGCGTCCTGCAGGTGGCTTTCGCGGGTGGCGCGGTCTTGCAGTGCGTGTGACGCCTCGGCGGCGATCATGTGGGCTAGCGCGCGCAGCTGCTTGCCGTGGGGCACCGCCTCGCCGCTGGCTTCCAACGTGTGTTCTTGCGACAGCGCGGCCACAGCGGCCTTGCGCGAGCGGATGAACCGGCCGCCTAGCATGTGGGTCAAGGCGTCGAGCAGCGCGTTGTGCATGGCACGCTCTTTTTGCTGCACGCGCCAGCGGCGTGCCTGGTGTGGCAGCGCCAGCAGCGCCGCCAGGGCCCGCAGCGCTGCATACACGGTGACAAAACCGCCCACCAGCAGCAACACCACCATGTTGAGCGACAGGTCGATGCGGTAAGGCGGCCAGTACAGGGTGACGGTGCCCTGGTTGTTGCCCGCAAACAGCGCGGCCGCCACTGCCACGCCAAACAACGCCAAAAGCCAGAGTGCAGCACGCATATCGTCAACGTCCCGCAGCGGCGGTGGCCAGCGCCGACAGGGTTTCGTCCAGGCGGGGCAGCTCGGCCGCCTTCATGCTGGCCTGGGCCTGCTGCAGGGTCGAGGCCACGTTCTGGGTGCGGCGCGATGCGGGGTCGAAATACTTGTTGAGCGCTGCGGTGGCTGTGGTCAGGTCGGCACGGGCCGACTCGAACTGGCGTGCCAGGATGCCCAGGCGTGCATTGAGCAGCTTGAACTTGAGGTTCTCGCGCAAAAAGAAGGTCTGCTCAGGGGCCAGCAAGATGGCTTCGGGCTGGTCGATGCGGCTCACGCGCACCAGGCTGCGGGCCTCGTCGCGCACCACCTCCCAGCTGCGCTGCAGGGCCGCTTGCCACCAGGCCAGGCCCTCGGTGGGGGCGGGGGCACTGCCAGGGGCTGCGGGGCCGGCGGACAGGCGCTTGGTCGAGGCGGCCTGGGCCACGGCATTGAGCACGGGCAGGTCGTCCACCTGGCGCACCAGGTCGTCCAGGCGGGCCAGGAGGCCGGCGGTGTCGGTCACGGTGGCGCGGGTCAGGCGGTCCAGGTCGCGGCCGATGGCGCGCTGCACGGGGGCCAGGCGGGGCTGGGCAGAGCGCTCGATGCGTTGGTTGGCGCTTTTGAGCGCTGCCACCAGCGGCTCCAGGCTGCCGGTGAGCTGGGCCTGTTGCTGCGCCAGGCGGATGGCCGACTCAATGTCCACCACCAGGTTTTCATCGCGCGAGCGCGACAGGCTTTGCATGAGTTCTTCGAGCTGGCTGCGCTGCAGGGCGACTTCGCTCACGCGGGCCTCCGCCACCGACAGGCGTGCGGCCGTGTCGCGCACCAGCTCTTCGGCCTGGCGGGCCATGGTGCGGGCCTCGATGGCCAGGGCGCCCGAGTCGGCGGACTGCCGGGCCAGTTGTTCCTGGATAGCGCTGAGCTTTTGCCACAGCAGGCCGCTGCTGACCAATGCGGCCACCGCCACGGTGCCCAACAGCAAGGTCATGGCGCCACTGCGGCCGGTGGCAGCGGCTGGCGCAGCGGCCGAGGGGGCCGGGCTCACTGCTGGCGCGCCCACAGCGGCGGCCACAGGGGCTGCAGGGGGCGTGGAGGGCAGATCGTCGGGGGGCGCAGAACTCATGCGGCCGATTCTATCGAGGCCACCACATCTTCCAGCGCCGGACGGCATTCCCGCACGGTGCCAAAGCCCGCTGCGCGGGCCGCTTCGGCGATGCGCGGGTGGGTGGCCAGCGCCTGTGCAGCGCCCCAGTATTGGCCGGGCAAGGCCTCGGCCAGGTGGGCCACCGCCTCGGAGCTGCTCAGCAGCCAGACAGCGCCGTCGTGCGCCGCCTGTTGCGCCAGCGCCACCTCCTGGGCCGTGAAGCGGGGCGCGCCGCGTTGGTAGGCCACCACAAACTCCACCTGACCGCCCTGCGCCTCGATCTGCTGGGCCAGCCACTCGCGGCCATTGCCCTGGGGCGATTCGTGTGCGCCCTGCGGCGTGGCGGAGCGACCGCGAACGATCAGCACGCGGTCGCCAGGCCGCACCTGGGGGGCCACCTGGCGCCACAGCGCTTCCGAGTCGAACTGCGGCGCGTCGGGCGCGGGCCCGTCGATGGCGCTGCGCGGCACGCCCGCCTGCTCCAGCGCGCGGGCGGTACCTGGGCCAGGTGCCCATGCTCTTGTTTTTGTAGCTACCAGGGTATGAATATCCAGCGCTACAGGGTGATTTGACTCAAAGAAGTGCGCCACGGCGTTGCCGCTGACAAACATCAGAGCTCGGTAGGTGCCGACGTTGGCGCGGGCCGCGTCCAGCGCCTGTCTCAGGGCAGCGTCCGTGCAGGGGCCAATCGCAATCAGGGGCAGTGCCACGGCCCCAATGCCGTGTGCGCCCAGTTGCGCCACCCAATGCGCCGCTTCGCGGGCAGGGCGTGTGACGATGACCCGGGGCGCTGAGGTGCCCATCTCAGGCTCTTAGGCCGGGGTGACGCCGCGCG
The DNA here is from genome assembly GCF_003096455.1 of Acidovorax sp. 99. Classification (NCBI taxonomy): domain Bacteria; kingdom Pseudomonadati; phylum Pseudomonadota; class Betaproteobacteria; order Burkholderiales; family Comamonadaceae; genus Acidovorax; species Acidovorax sp. 99. The sequence goes on along the minus strand of NZ_QEKU01000001.1, from coordinate 807,749 downwards.
CACCCCCAGCACGCAGGCGCTGCGCGATCGCGTCGCCCAGTGCTTCCGCTTGCGCCAGTGTGGTGACCGGGGCAGAGGCCTGTGCGCGCACCAGCGGGGCTTTGTCCTGGGGGTCGCCCCAGGCGGCGTCCAGCTGCAGCACGCCCTGGGTGAAGGTGCCGTGCGCTGCCAAGGGCATCGAGCAACTGCCCCCCATGGCGCGGCTCACGGCGCGCTCGGCGGCCACGGTCAGCCAGGTGGTCTGGTGGGCCAGCGGTGCCAGCGCGTCGATCAGGTCTTGCCGGTCGCTGCGCACCTCGATGCCCAGCGCGCCCTGGCCTGCAGCAGGCAGCATGGCGCTGGGCTCGAACATGGTGCGGATGCGGGCTTCCAGCCCCAGGCGCTTGAGGCCTGCGGCGGCCAGCACGATGGCGTCGTACTGGCCTTCGTCCAGCTTGCGCAGGCGGGTGTCGAGGTTGCCGCGCAGGGGCTCGATCTTCAGGTCAGGCCGCAGAGCCTGCAGCAGCACCTGGCGGCGCAGGCTCGACGTACCCACCACGGCACCCTGCGGCAGGGCGTCCAGGTTCTCGTAGCGGGGGGAGACAAAGGCATCGCGCGGGTCTTCGCGCTCCATCACGCAGGCCAGGGCAAAGCCCTCGGGCAGCTCCATGGGCACGTCCTTGAGCGAATGCACGGCAATGTGGGCGCGGCCTTCTTCCAGCGCCACTTCCAGCTCTTTCACAAACAGGCCCTTGCCGCCCACCTTGCTGAGGGACTTGTCCAGAATCTGGTCGCCCTTGGTGGTCATGCCCAGCAGTTGCACGCTGTGGCCACGGGCCTCGAGCAGCGCTTTGACATGCTCGGCCTGCCACAGCGCAAGGCGACTTTCGCGGGTGGCGATGACGATGGGGGGCGTTGGCGAGGGGCTCAAGTTCGTAACCTGTTTGTAATTATTCAGCGGCGCATGATGCTAGCATGCGCCCGCACTGGGGCTGGTGCGGCCTGCGGCCATGCGGGCTCAACGCGCCAGGCCATCCCACCCATCCCGGAGACTCCTGCATGAAACGATCCGACAAGGACCAGCCCCTGATTGATGACATCCGCCTGCTGGGCCGTATTCTGGGCGATGTGATCCGGGAGCAGGAGGGGGTGGAGGCTTATGAGCTGGTCGAGCAGGTCCGCAAGCTCTCCGTGGCCTTCCGCCGCGACGCCGACCAGGAGGCCGACCGCGCGCTCAAGAAGCTGCTCAAGTCCCTGTCGGGCGACCAGACGGTGAGCGTGATCCGCGCCTTCACCTATTTCAGCCACCTGGCCAACCTGGCCGAAGACCGCCACCACATCCGCCGCCGCGCTGTGCACGAGCGCGCAGGCGACACGCAAGAGGGCAGCATCGAGGTCGCCCTCTCGCGCCTGCGCTGGGCAGGCATTGCGCCCAAGACGATTTCGCAGACGCTGGCGGGCAGCTACGTGGCCCCCGTGCTCACGGCCCACCCCACCGAGGTGCAGCGCAAGAGCATTCTGGACGCCGAGCGCGACATCGCCCAGTTGCTGGCCACGCGCGACGACATCCAGGTGCGCGCCCAGCTCTACAACAGTGCCAAGGACGCGCTCACCCCGCGCGAGCTGGCTGCCAACGAAGCCCTGCTGCGGGCCCGCGTGGCGCAGTTGTGGCAGACGCGCCTGCTGCGCTACAGCAAGCTCACGGTGGCTGACGAGATCGAAAACGCGCTTTCTTATTACGAAGCCACCTTTCTGCGGGAGATCCCCAAGATCTATGCGGACCTGGAAAACGAGCTGGGCCAGTACCCTGTGCACAGCTTCTTGCGCATGGGCCAGTGGATTGGTGGCGACCGTGACGGCAATCCCAACGTCACCGCGCAGACCTTGCAATATGCCCTGAGCCGCCAAGCCGAAGTGGCCCTGCGCCACTACCTGACCGAGGTGCACTACCTGGGCGGCGAGCTGTCGCTGTCGGCCCGCCTGGTGCAGGTGTCGGCCGAGATGGAGGCCCTGGCCCAGCGCTCGCCCGACACGAACGAACACCGCGTGGACGAGCCCTACCGCCGTGCGCTGACTGGCATCTATGCGCGCCTTGCCGCATCGCTCAAGGATCTGACCGGTGGCGAAGCCGCGCGCCATGCCGTGGCGCCACAAAACGCCTATGCCAGTGCCGAGGAGTTCCTGGCCGACCTGCGGGTGATCGAGGCCTCATTGCAGTCCCACCATGGCCAGGCCTTGGCTGCCGAGCGACTGCACCCGCTGATCCGCGCCGTGCAAGTGTTTGGCTTTCACCTGGCCACGGTGGACCTGCGCCAAAGCTCCGACAAACACGAAGAGGTGGTGGCCGAGCTGCTGGCCAAGGCCCGTATCGAGCCCAACTATGCCAACCTGCAAGAGGCCGCCAAGCGCGCACTGCTGATCAAGCTGCTGAACGACGCGCGTCCGCTGCGCGTGGTGGGCGCGGAATATTCAGCCCACGCCCAAGGCGAGCTGGCCATTTTTGAAACCGCCCGTGTGATGCGCGAGCGCTTTGGCCACGAGGCCATCCGCCACTACATCATCAGCCACACCGAAACGGTGAGCGACCTGCTCGAAGTGCTGCTGCTGCAAAAGGAAGTGGGGCTGATGAACGGCACGCTGGATGCCGAGTCGAAGAACCACCTTATCGTGGTGCCCCTGTTCGAAACCATCGAAGACCTGCGCAATGCCGCGCCCATCATGCGCGAGTTCTACAGCCTGCCCGGCGTGGCCGCGCTGGTGCAGCGCAGCGGCGGCGAGCAGGACATCATGCTGGGCTACAGCGACAGCAACAAAGACGGCGGCATCTTCACCAGCAACTGGGAGCTGTACCGCGCCGAGATCGCCCTCGTCGAACTCTTCGATGAACTTGCCACCACTCACGGCATTCAGCTGCGCATGTTCCATGGCCGGGGCGGCACCGTGGGCCGGGGCGGTGGCCCGAGCTACCAGGCCATCCTGGCGCAGCCCCCTGGCACCGTGCGCGGCCAGATCCGTCTGACGGAGCAGGGCGAGGTCATTGCCTCGAAATACGCCAACCCCGAGATCGGCCGACGCAACCTGGAAACTCTGGTCGCCGCCACGCTCGAAGCCACGCTGCTGCAACCCACCAAGCCCGCGACCAAGGCCTTCCTGGACGCCGCCGCGCAGCTCTCGCTGGGCAGCATGGGCAGCTACCGTGCGCTGGTGTACGAGACCCCGGGCTTTACCGACTACTTCTTCAACTCCACGCCCATCCGCGAGATCGCAGAGCTCAACATCGGCTCGCGCCCTGCCAGCCGCAAGGCCAGCCAGAAGATCGAAGACCTGCGCGCCATCCCCTGGGGCTTCAGCTGGGGCCAGTGCCGCCTCACGCTGCCCGGCTGGTTCGGTTTTGGCTCGGCTGTGGAAGCCTTCATCAACACCGAAGGCAAGGACCCCAAGGCCCAGCTGGCGCTGCTGCAAAAGATGTACCGCCAGTGGCCGTTCTTCCGCACCCTGCTGTCCAACATGGACATGGTGCTGGCCAAGAGTGATCTGGCCCTGGCGTCACGCTACAGCGAACTCGTGACCGACGCGCGTCTGCGCAAAAAGGTGTTCACCAGCATCGAGGCCGAGTGGCACCGCACGGCCGATGCACTCACCCGCATCACGGGCGACAAGCAGCGCCTGACGCACAACACTGCGCTGGCGCGGTCCATCAAGCACCGCTTCCCGTACATCGATCCGCTGCACCACTTGCAGGTCGAGCTGGTGCGCCGCTGGCGCGCAGGGCAGGGCGACGAGCGGGTGCAGACCGGGATTCACATCTCCATCAACGGGATTGCAGCGGGGCTGCGCAATACGGGCTGATCTGCGGGCACAGCGGTCCGAACCCGCACTTTCCAGCGTGCTGCTATCGCGGGCACCCACAACAAAAAGGGCTCCCAATGGGAGCCCAGTTTGTTTGGCCAGTGTGGAACTGTGTGTCTAAAACACCTCCCATGGCAGCAGCATCCGCACCGCGCGAAGTGCCACCACCATGGGAAGTCCCGCAACTGTGTCAATCAATCCATGGATTACATGGCGCTGAATTCGCCCGAAGGGATCTGGCCGGTGCGCACGGCTTCGGCAGCCTGTGCACGCACGGCAGCGCGGTCAGCGGTGGACTTGTAGGTCACCACACGCGAACCTGCTGGCTCGATGCTGCGTGTTTGAGCCACCGTGGCAGCTTCGGTAGCCACTTCAGCGCGGGTGCGGTTGGTGTCGAACTTCAGGGCAAATTGCGAGCCATCGGCTTCGTCGGCATGGGCGCCAAAAGCGGCGAAAGCTGCAACAGCAGCAACGGAGAGGAAACGGGCGGTCTTGTTCATGATGAAAATCCTTAAAAGCTAAAAAAGCGTCTCAAAAAAGCCGGGTCAAAAACCATTCCTGAACCGGGTTCGGTGAGTCGCCTTGCGGGTTCGGCTCATCGATGAGATGAACTGTACGCCGATGGTGTTCAGAGAAAAACCACCCAGTCGTGAACTAACTGTTCCAGTATTGGAAACAATCGTCAACGACAGTTGGGTGGCGCAGTTTCGCCCTGGTGTTCGGTAGTTCGGGGAGCTGCATCTCTGGTGCGAGGCCAGAGTCCACGTGTGGAACAGGCGCAGAGATCCGGACCGCCCGAGCCGCAGTGACGGCGTCAGTGGCAGACGCCGCGTCCCTCGGTGACCAAGTCGCTCAGTCGCCCAGCAACTCGCCCACGGCCTTCAGGTCTTCCACCCGGTCGCACACGGCCTTCACGGCCATCATCACCGGGATGCCCAGCAGCAGTCCCCACAGGCCCCACAGCCAGCCCCAGGCCAGCACGCTGATGAACACGGCCACGGGGCTCATGCTGCTGGTGCGGCTGGTGAGCCAGGGGGTCAGCAGGTTGCCGATCAGCGTGTGGATGACCAGCGAGGCACCGCCAATGGCCATGGCCATGTCGAGCGTGCCAAACTGCAAGAAAGCCACCAGGGCCGAGGCCCCCGTGACCAGCGCCGAGCCGATGTACGGCGCGAGGTTGAGCACGGCGGCCACCACCCCCCATACGGCGGCGTTTTCCAGCCCCAATGCCCAATAGGCCGCACCGGTGGCCAGGCCGACCAGCACGCTGGTGAACACCTGCAGCAGCAGGTAACGCTGTATCTGCTGGGTGATGTCCTGCAGCACATGGATGGTGACCTTGCGCCGCTCCAGGCTGGTGCCCGCAATGCGCAGCAGCTTGTCCCGGAACAGGTTGCCCGAGGCGAGAGCGAAGTAGGTCAGGAACACCACCACCATCAGCTGCCCCAGCGCCGACATCAGGCCCATGGTGCCGCTCCACAGGTAGTCGCGGATGTTGAAGGGCGGACGCTCCACGATCACCCGCTGCACGCCCCGGCGGGGCGCTGCGCTGGCGGCGCTGTTTTCGTTGGCGGCCTGCTCGATCTGGGTGGCCGCCTTCTGCACAGTGTCCAGCGGACTGCTGCCACCCGCGCGTGCCTTGAGGTTGTCGCGGACCTTCTTGGCGGCGACAGGAACCGAGTCCACCAGTTGGGCCGCCCCGTCGCTGAGCGACCAGGCCGTGCTGGCCAGCCCGGCGACGATGGCCACCAGCAACAAGCCCGCCCCCAGCGCCCGCGGCACATGCCACCGGGCCATCATCTCCACCGCTGGCCGCAGTGCAATGGTCAGCAACAAGCTCAGCATGATCGGGATGAACACCGCACTGGCCCAGTGCAGCAGCGCCACGCTGGCGAACAGTGCCAGCAACGCGAGGGAGAGGTTGCGCACGTCCACGGGCATGTGGAGCATGAGGGGCGCGTGAGGCACTGGCGCTGAGACCGGAGGCGCAGGCACTGTGGGTGGGGCTGCGTGCGCATCGGCGGCTGGAGTGTGGCTAGCATCTGCTGCGACCTGGCTGGTCACCGCTTGGTCGGGGCTGCCATCGTCAACGGCTGCGGTCGACGGGGCGGTGGGCGTGGAAGGGGCGGCAGAGGGCGCGGTCATGCGCGGATTGTGCGGCAGGCCGGGTACGGACTTTGTAGGTGGCCATCCCAACGCCGGCGGCGTTGGCAAAGTGCGACGGAAAACGGGCTTTGTTCCCGCGATGGTGCTTTGCTGAGGCCATTAGGATGATGCGATGCAATTGGACGGCATCACAACATGACAAGGGGCGTGTGCGCATGAATCCTCAACACTCCCTCCGTGGGCGCGTGTTCGCGACGGCAGCACTGGCGGTGTTGCTGGGCGGATGCTCGTCGCTGGATGTTCCGCGTGCCGACAACTATCCGGCCACCGACCAGAAGAAAGCGCGCGCCGTGCACCACTGGGATGTGCTGGCCGACGACGTGGCGGGCCGCATCGCGGGCAAGATCAGCGCCTGGCCAGCCGGCGAGTACCCCATCTATCTGGCTCCGAGCCCTGGCGACACCAGTTTCAACAACGGCTTTCGCAAGCTGCTGATCACGCGTCTGCTGGATCGTGGGGTCGTTTTGTCCACACAACCCACGGCGGTCACCCTCACGTTTGAGACCCAGGTGGTCCAGCACAATGCTCGCGTGCAAACCTGGGGGCCCATGCCCTGGACGCGTCTGGCGCTGGGCGTCGGTGTGGCGCGAGACTGGTATCTGTTCCGCCAGGGCGCTGGCTCCATGCTGGCGGGTGTTGCCGCCCTTGGCGCGGTGACGGACCTCACGCAATACGCCATCGACGGATCTGCCGCAGGCGGGCCGACGCGCACAGAGGTGCTCATCACGACATCCCTCGAAAGTGGCGACCGCTACCTCGCGAGCACGGCAGATGTGTACTACGTCGAACCCGATGATTCGCCGCTGTACAAGACGCAGTTGCCACCGCCTCCACCACCACCGCCTCCCCCGCCCACCCCCGTAAAAACCTGGCGGGTGGTTGCACCATGATGCGCCGTTTCCATCCCGGCAAGCTCAGGTCCGCGTGGTGCTTGGGCATGGTGGTGGTGTCGGCCCTGGCGCTGCAGGGCTGCTCGACCAACCCGGTCCACAGCTATTACTACGGCAACAGTGCGGGTGGCGTGTCGCGCACCGACCTGATCGAGGTGAACGACCGGGCAACGGATGCCTTGCTGCTCAACGCGCCGCTGGACGCGAGCCAGCCGCTGTTGGTGGCCACCCTGGTCAATGTGGACCGGCTCAACGAGTCGTCGCGGCTGGGGCGCATCTTTTCGGAGCAGATCGCGGGGCGCATGGTGCAGCGCGGGCTGCGCGTGACGGAGGTGAAGCTGCGCGACAACCTGGTGCTGCACCGGGAACAGGGCGAGTTGCTGCTGTCGCGCGAGGTGCGGGAGGTCAGCCAGGCGCAGAACGCGCAGGCCGTGGTCGTGGGCACGTACGCGGTGTCGGCCTCGGTGGTGTACATCAGCCTTAAGCTGGTGAACCCGGTGGGCAACCATGTGATTGCGGCGCACAACTATGCGGTGCCCGTGGACGAGAACGTGCGCACCTTGCTTGCGGGGCGTTGATGGGTGGCTCGGCGTTCTCCCTCGCACCACATTCCATCGGCAGACAGCAGACAGCAAAAAGGCCCCGAATAGGGCCTTTTTTGTTTGCTATCTAATCAATAGCTATAGCGGCAATATGCACTGGCGCATCGGGCGCTTTTGGCTCAAAAAACAAGCCAAGGTGTCAATGCAACATCAGCGCGCCGGCGGTCTTGCTCTTGCCTGCACGGGCAGGTGGGTTGCACAGGCCGCAGGTGAAATGGCGGTTCTCGTACAGCTCGGTCACGAACTGGCCGCTGCACTGGCTGCACTTGGTGCGGGTCAACATGCCGGCGTCCACAAATTTCACCAGGCGCCAGGCGCGGGTGAAGGACAGCAGGGGCTCGATCTCGGCCGTGGCGACTTGTTCGTTGTACAGGCGGTAGGCCTTGGTCAGCAGCTCCACCGAATCCAGGTCCACGCCCTTGGACAGGTACTCGTAGATGTTCAAAAACAGCGAGCTGTGGATGTTCTCTTGCCAGGTCAGGAACCAGTCGGTGGAGAAGGGCAGCTGGCCTTTGGAGGGCGACTTGCCCGCGATCTCCTTGTACAGGCGGATCAGGCGCTCATACGACAGCGTGGTCTCGGACTCCAGCACCTGCATGCGGGCGCCCATCTGGATCAGCATGGCTGCGCGTTCGATCTGCTTGGATTCGTTCAGAACGCTTTTGACAGGGGCTTTGGCGGCGGTGGTGGTGGAGGACATGGCGGGCTTTCGGTGAGAACGGGACAACGCTGCGGGCTAGTGCTTCAGAGCACTTCCGACACGCGGCTGGCCATCAGGATGTTGGCGTGCAGGGTGTTGGTGGCGTCGTTGCCCACCTTCTTGGCCGAGTGGTTGGTTAGCAAGCTCCACACCAGGTTGTCGTCCACGCGGAAGCTGCAAAGTAGCGTGTTGCGGGAGGCCAGTTTCATCACTTGCGCAGCCGACAGCGAAGCGAGAATATCGGCAGACTCTTCGTTCATGCCCAGACGGAAAACTGCTTCGGCCTTGTCCTGACGGATCAGGGTTTGGGCCAGCATCAGGTAGGTGAGGTTGGCTTCGCGGATTTCAGCGAGGATTTGTTCGTTGGTCATGGCGGCTTCCTTTTTTCCAGTACCGGGTCTTGCGTGGTCTGCTGACTGCAGGTTTTGCGTGATCCGTTGAAATGGATTGTGAAACCGCCCCAATCAGAAATTAAGTCGGGGTTTGGCTGTGCCGCGTGTCTGGTTTCGCGGTGGGCTGTGTAGGAATTTGCCCTACACGCAGATCAGGCGCCGGCTGGCTTTTCAGGGGGCAGTGTCTGCTGCACTGACAGACACCCACCCCGGAATTCTGCTCATGGTTTTGATAGCGCCTGCAAAACCATCTTTTTTGCGCTTTTGCAACCGGCGGCGTTCGTTAGACGCCGCAAGTGGGGTGGTTCAACCCTTTTCGACCGGGCGCGTGGGGTCTGAACACCATTCGCTCCAGCTGCCCGCGAACAGCGCGGTGTGCCCCAGGCCGGCAATCTCCATGGCCAGCAGATTGGGGACGGCGCTCACACCGCTGCCACACTGGTGCACCACGGTCGCCGGGTCACGGCCCGCCAGCAGGGCGTCGAACTCTGCGCGCAGCGTGGCTGCGGGTTTGAAGCGGCCGTCGGCACCGATGTTTTCGGCAAAGGGTCGGTTGAGCGCGCCCGGAATGTGGCCGGCCACCGGGTCCAGCGGCTCCACCTCGCCCCGGTAGCGGGCGCCGGCGCGGGCATCGATCACGGTCTGGTCTGCGGGGCGCTGCAGGCGGGCCAGGACATCGCTGGCCGTGGCCAGCTGGCGCAAGGGCTCGTTCAGTGCAAAGTGGGACTGGAAGTGCGAGGGCTCTTCGCCGCTGTTTACTGCGCCCCCTGCGGCCTGCCAGGCCTGCAGCCCACCGTCGAGCACGGCCACGGCGTCATGGCCCGCCCACTTGAGCATCCACCACAGGCGACCGCAGTAGTTGGCGCCCTGGCGGTCATAGACCACGGCCTGCATGTTGTTGGCAAAACCCACGCTGGACAGCCACATGGCAAAACGTTCGCGGCTGGGCAGCGGGTGGCGGCCGCCCGATGCGGGCTGGTCGGCCTCCTGCGCCGTCACAGTGCCGGTGGCGCCGGGCGCGCCGTGCTTGGCGCTCAGGTCGTTGTCCAGGTTGGCATACACGGCGCCGGGGATATGGGCTTGCGCATATTGCTGCGCGCCGGCGGTCGGTTGCATGAGTTCGAAGCTGCAGTCAAACACCATCAGCGGCGCACCGCTGGCGATGAGGGCTTGCAGATCGGGGGCGGAGATGAGCGTGGTGTAAGTGGTCATCGGCAGATCAGGTGCAAAGCAACCGGTAGGACGGGGAGGCCTCCATTGTGGCCATCCCGATGGGCTGTGTCCTCGCCAGCGCGCATGGGTTGTTGTATCGGTCAGTGTTCTTCGGCCGGTGCGCCGGGTGCGGCCCGGGCCCGCAAGATGGTGGCCACAATGCCGCTGCCCACGATGAGGACCATGCCGATCCAGCCGATGGGTGGGATCTTGTCGCCAAACAACAGCACGCTGTAGACGGCGGCAAACACGATGCCCGAATACTGCAGATTGGCCACCACCAGCGTGCCGCGCTGGGTCTTGGCGCTGGCGTAGGCGCGCGTCATGCACAGCTGGCCGCCCGCCGCCAGCACGCCGATGGGCAGCAGCCACAGCGCTTGCCAGCCCGGCCAGTCCGACATGCCGGTGAACAACATGGCCACGCCGCCCGCGACCGCAGAGCCCACCGCAAAGTAGAAGACGGTGCGCGACTCAGGCTCGCCCAGGCGCGACAGCGCCACCACCTGCATGTAGGCAAAGGCGGCCGACAGGCCGGACATGAGGCCAATCATCCCGGCGAACGCCTGGTTCTGGTCCAGGCTGGGGCGCAGCATCAGCACCACGCCCACGAACCCGGTGAGCACCGTCAGCACCAGCGGGCCTTGCAGGGCGGGCCGGGGGGTGGCGGCGGAGGGTCGCCAGGCCAGCAGCGTGCCGCCGACCAGGAAGGCCGCGATCCACACGCTGCTCATGTAGTTGAGCGTCATGGCGGTCGCCAGCGGCAGGTGCGCAATGGCGTAGAACCAGGCGCCCAGCGACGCCACCCCCACGAGGCTGCGCCAGGCGTGCATGCCGGGGTACTGGGTGGACAGCGTCACTTTTTGCGAGCGTGACAGCAGCCAGAGAATCAACATGCCGATGAGGCCCCGGTAACACACCAGCTCGGCGGAATTGAAGAAGTCCGAGGCGATCTTGACGCACACGCCCATGCTGGCAAACAGGAACGCGGCCAACACCATCCAGAGGGCTTGCATCGGGTTGTGATCTCTTGAAGCGCGCCGTGGGGCGCAAAAATGAAAATAGCTGCCAGCGCTTATTTTTTAAGCACTGGCAGCTATTGTAATGAGAGCAGACCACGGCGGGCCTGCAGATTGGCAGGGTTTTGCCGCCGTATTCAGCGGTTTGGCGTGGCCGGGTCGATGGTGTCCGAGCCCATCGCCTCACGGTACCACTCGTGGAAGTGCTGCATGCCATCCTCCATGGGGCTTTGGTAGGGGCCCACCTCGTTGTCGCCGCGTGCCATCAGGGCCTTGCGGCCCGCGTCCATGCGCTCGCCGATTTCGTCGTCCTCGATGCAGGTCTCCATGTAGGCGGCCTTCTGCGCCTCGACGAACTCGCGCTCGAACGCAGCGATTTCTTCGGGGTAGTAGAACTCCACCATGTTCAGCGTCTTGGTCGGGCTGATGGGGTGCAGCGTGGACACGGTGAGCACATGCGGATACCACTCCACCATGATGTGCGGGTACAGCGTGAGCCAGATGGCGCCATGCTTGGGCGGCTTGCCCTCGCGGTAGGCGAGCAAGGCTTCGTGCCAGCGTTCGTACACGGGGCTGCCGGCCTTGCCCAGGCGGTTGGCTACACCCACGGTCTGCACCGAATAGTTCTTGCCGAACTCCCAGCGCAGATCGTCGCAGGTGACAAAACTGCCAAGGCCCGGGTGGAAGGGGCCCACGTGGTAGTCCTCCAGATAGACCTCGATGAAGGTCTTCCAGTTGTAGTTGCACTCGTGCAGCTCCACGTGGTCGAGCACGTAGCCGTCAAAGTCCAGGTCGGCGCGTGGTCCCATCTGGGCCAGGTCGGCGGCTACGTCATAGCCGTTGTCTTCAAAGATGAGGCCGTTCCACTCGCGCAGCTTGTAGTTGTTGAGGTTCAGGCACGGGTCGTGCGCGAAGTGTGGCGCTCCCAGCAGCTCGCCCTTGGGGTTGTACGTCCAGCGGTGCAGTGGGCACACGATGTTGCCGCCCGCGCTGCCCTTTTGCTGGGTGTTCAGCGACCCTTTGCCCTTGAGCATGACCGCCTGCCGGTGGCGGCAGACGTTGGAGACCAGCTCGATACCGCCCTGGGCGTTGCGCACCAGCGCGCGGCCCTCGCCCTCCTGGGGCAGTGCGTAGTAGTCGCCCGCGTTGGGCACAGCCAATTGATGCCCCACATAGCGGGGCCCGCGCTGGAAGATGGTCTCCAGCTCGCGCTGGAACAGCGCATCATCAAAGTAGCTCGAAACTGGTAGTTGGCTTGCGGCCTGCTGCAGTTGAAGACTTAAATCAGACATGGGTGACCTGACCTAAAGACTCCCCACAGAGAGAGTGCGGGAGGTGCGCCCGTGAAGGCGCATCTGGAAAAAGAAAACCGGCTAGGGTGGGTAGCCGGCTCGACGGGAATGGGATTATAGGCGGTGGGGTTATTCCCGCACCCCCGCTACGTGAATAGAAAACACCGGTTCCCGAAAAATAGAGACCTCCCACGGATCGGTCACTGTCTGACACGGGCGCCACAGCGCTGCGCCTAAAATCACCGGTTTTTCACCCGCGCACTGCCGCCCCCTCCATGCCCAAGGCCCCCGCAACCCCTGCTCCTCCCGCCGAACCTGCCAGCTACGAGGCGGCCCTGGAGGAGCTGGAGCAACTCGTGGCCCGCATTGAATCGGGCCAGTTGCCGCTGGACCAGATGTTGGCTGGCTACCAGCGCGGCGCCGCCTTGCTGGCTTTTTGCCGCCACCGGCTCGATGCCGTGCAGGACCAGATCAAGGTGCTGGACGACGGCCAGCTGCAACCATGGAACCAGGAATGAGCGCATTGCCGATGACTTCCTCGACGGTGTTGAACCCGCCCCTGGATACGAATCTCTGGAGCCAGAATCACCTCGCCCGTGTGGAGCAGGCGCTGTCCTTGTGGGTGGGAGACGGCGCTCCGGCAGGGCTGGGCGACGCCATGCGTTACGCCGTCCTGGACGGCGGAAAGCGCCTGCGGCCCTTGCTGGTGTTGGCTGCCTACGAGGCGGCGCGCAGCGGCACCTCGGACTCCGTGGCACCCGAGGGCGCGGCGGTTCAGGCAGCTCTGGACGAAGCTGCCCTGCGGGCCGCGTGCGCGGTGGAGCTGATCCACGCGTATTCGCTGGTCCACGACGACATGCCCTGCATGGACAACGACGTGCTGCGCCGTGGCAAACCCACGGTGCATGTGCAGTTTGGCGAAGCCCAGGCCCTGCTGGCGGGTGACGCGCTGCAGGCCTTTGCGTTTGAACTGCTGACCCCCGACAACACCCTGATCCCCGCTGCCACGCAGGCGGCTTTGTGCCGGCTGCTGGCGCGGGCTGCGGGCTCGGCCGGCATGGCGGGCGGACAGGCGATTGACCTGGCCAGCGTGGGCGTGGCGCTGACCGAGGCGCAACTGCGCCAGATGCACCGCCTCAAGACAGGCGCCTTGCTCCAGGGCAGCGTGCTCATGGGGGCCCTGTGTGGCCACGCGGCGCCCACCGCCTACCAGGCCCTGTCAGACTATGGAGCTGCCATGGGGCTGGCGTTCCAGGTGGTAGACGACATCCTGGATGTGGTGGCGGACTCGGCCACCCTGGGGAAGACGGCTGGCAAGGACGCGGCCGCAGACAAACCCACCTACGTCTCGTTGCTCGGTCTGGAACGTGCGCAGGCTTACGCGCAGGAGCTGCTGGCCGAGGCCCATGCAGCGCTGGGGCGCAGTGGCCTGCCCGACACCCGTGCCCTGGCAGCCCTGGCGGACATGGTCGTGCGCCGCTCGCATTGAACCCAGCCCTGGTCCTTGGCGACTCCATGAATGTCCAAATGCCTGCTAGTGCTTGAATCTCTTGCGCTGGTAGCTATCAAAAGAATAGTTAATGTCCACGACACCCTTCCCCTTGCTGCAGACCATCAATGACCCGGCAGACCTGCGTCGGCTCTCGCGCGCAGACCTCAAGGTGCTGGCGACCGAGTTGCGCGAGTTCGTGCTGCAGAGCGTGTCGCAGACCGGTGGCCACCTCAGCTCCAACCTGGGCACGGTGGAGCTGACCGTGGCCTTGCACCATGTCTTCAACACCCCGGAAGACCGCCTGGTGTGGGACGTGGGCCACCAGACCTACCCGCACAAGATCCTGACCGGCCGCCGCGACCGCATGCACACGCTGCGCCAGCTGGGCGGCATCTCGGGCTTTCCGCAGCGCGCCGAGAGCGTCTACGACACCTTTGGCACGGCGCATTCCAGCACCAGCATCTCGGCAGCCTTGGGCATGGCACTGGCCGCCAAGCGCAAGGGCGACAACCGCCATGCGGTGGCCATCATTGGTGATGGCGCGATGAGTGCCGGCATGGCGTTCGAGGCGCTCAACAACGCGGGTGTGGCCGACTGCAACCTGCTGGTGGTGCTGAACGACAACGACATGAGCATCAGCCCGCCCGTGGGCGCGCTCAACCGCTATCTCGCGCAACTGATGAGCGGGCAGTTCTACGCCGCCGCCAAGAATGTGGGCAAGACCGTTTTGCGCCCCGTGCCGCCCCTGCTCGAATTTGCCAAGCGCTTCGAGCAGCAGGCCAAGGGCATGGTGGTGCCCGCCACGCTGTTTGAGAAATTCGGCTTTAACTACATCGGCCCCATCGACGGGCACGACCTCGATTCGCTGATCCCTACGCTGGAGAACATCAAGAGCCTGAAGGGTCCGCAGTTCCTGCACGTGGTCACCAAGAAGGGGCAGGGCTACAAGCTGGCCGAGGCCGACCCCGTGGCCTACCACGGCCCCGGCAAGTTCGACCCCAGCGTGGGCCTGACCAAGCCTGCCACGCCGCCCAAGCAGACGTTCACCCAGGTGTTCGGCCAGTGGTTGTGCGACATGGCGGCGCAAGACCAGCGCCTGGTGGGCATCACCCCGGCCATGCGCGAGGGCTCGGGCATGGTCGAGTTTGAAAAGCGCTTTCCGGACCGCTACTACGACGTGGGCATTGCCGAGCAGCATGCCGTCACGTTCGCCGCAGGCATGGCCTGCGAAGGCGTGAAACCCGTGGTGGCCATCTACTCCACCTTCTTGCAACGGGGTTACGACCAGTTGATCCACGACGTGGCCCTGCAGAACCTGCCCGTGGTGTTTGCTCTGGACCGCGCGGGCCTGGTGGGCGCTGACGGTGCCACGCACGCAGGCGCTTACGACATCCCGTTCGTGCGCTGCATTCCGAACATGAGCATGGCCTGTCCCGCCGACGAGCGCGAGTGCCGTCAGTTGCTCAGCAGTGCGTTTGAGCAGGACCACCCCGTGGCCGTGCGTTACCCGCGCGGCAGCGGTGCAGGTGTGGCGCCTCTTGCAGCGCTCGACGGCCTGCCGTTCGGCAAGGGCGAGATCCGCCGCGAGCGCAAGGGCGAGGCCGACAGCAAGGCGCCCCGCATTGCCATCCTGGCATTTGGCACCTTGCTGTATCCCGCGCTCGAAGTGGGCGAGGCGATCGATGCCACCGTGGTCAACATGCGCTGGGCCAAGCCCATCGACGAAGCCTTGCTGCGCGAGGTGGCGGAGCGCCACGATGCGCTTGTGACGGTGGAAGAGGGCGCCATCATGGGTGGTGCGGGCAGTGCAGTGACCGAGGCGCTCAACGCCATAGGCATCGTGCGCCCCGTGCTGCAGCTGGGGTTGCCCGATGTCTTCATCGAACATGGCGACCCGGCCAAGTTGCTGGCGCTGCAAGGGCTGGATGCGGCGGGCATCCGTGCATCGATTACCGCCCGGTTTTTGCCTGGCAACGCGGGCTGAACGGAGTCGGGCTGCGGGCAGCGCGTCGCGCTGGCCGTGGGTTCCGTGAGGGCTTTCGCACTGCTGTCGCGCAGATGCTTGCAGAACCCTGAAGGTGTGTGTTGAGGCCGGAATTTCGCGGGAAAACCCGCAAAAGTCCTGGGGGTCATGTTCCTACAATGGTCCCGGCTGAAACATGTCCTTGGTGGGCCGTGCACAACGCGTGCGCACCAAGTTTTGCAATCAATATATCGGAGAGAACCTCATGGATCGTCGTTCAATCATCAAGCACGCTGGCATCGCCGGTGTGCTGGCTGCAGGCGCTGCGCCCGCCGTCCACGCCCAGGCTGCTATTCGCTGGCGTCTGGCCTCCAGCTTCCCCAAGTCGCTGGACACCATCTATGGCGGCGCTGATGTGTTCTCCAAGGCCGTCAAGGCCATGTCGGGCGGCAAGTTTGAAATCTCCGTGCACGCTGGTGGCGAGCTGATGCCTCCCTTCGGCGTGGTGGACGGCGTGCAACAAGGCACCGTGGAAATGGCCCACACCGTGCCTTACTACTTCTACGGCAAGAACCCCGCCTTCGCGCTGGGCTCGGCAGTGCCTTTCGGCTTCAATGCACGCCAGATGAACGCCTGGATGCTGCATGGCAATGGCCGCAAGCTCATGAACGAGTTCTACGGCGGCTTCAACATGATCAGCTTTGCAGGTGGCAACACCGGCACGCAGATGGGTGGCTGGTTCCGCAAGGAAATCAAGTCGCCTGCCGACTTCAAGGGTATGAAGATGCGCCTGGGCGGCGGCCTGATCGGTGAAGTGATGCAGAAGCTGGGTGCTGTGCCCCAGAGCATCCCTGGCGGCGAAATCTACCAAGCCCTCGAAAAGGGCACGCTGGATGCTGCCGAGTGGGTGGGTCCTTACGACGACCAGAAGCTGGGCTTCAACAAGGTTGCTCCGTTCTACTACTACCCCGGCTGGTGGGAAGGTGGTCCTGAAGTGGACTTCTTCGTCAACCAGAAGGCGTTTGACGGCCTGTCGGCTGAGAACAAGGCCATCATCGAAGCCGCTACCAATGTGGCCCACGTG
Source organism: Acidovorax sp. 99 (assembly GCF_003096455.1). NCBI lineage: Bacteria > Pseudomonadati > Pseudomonadota > Betaproteobacteria > Burkholderiales > Comamonadaceae > Acidovorax > Acidovorax sp. 99. The sequence goes on along the minus strand of NZ_QEKU01000001.1, from coordinate 791,112 downwards.
GACATGCTGGCCAAGTACGACGCGCTGAACCCCACGGCCCTGAAGCAGCTCGTGGCCGCTAAGACCAAGGTGCTGCCTTTCTCGCAAGCCGTGATGGACGCTTCGTTCAAGGCATCGATGGAAGTGTTCGCCGAGAACGACGCCAAGAGCCCCGAGTGGAAGAAGATCTACGCCGACATGCGTGCCTTCCAGCGCGACCAGATCCTCTGGTTCCGTTTTGCTGAAGCCCGCTACGACACCTTCATGTCCGCACAGAAGATCTGATGGCCCGGCTGCGGCGTAAGCTGCAGGGCATCTCGATCAGAAAACCCGCCCGGTTCGCCTGGCGGGTTTTTTTGCGTCTGGTGGCATGGGGTTGGGCACTCGGTCTCAAGATGCTGCGGGGCAGAAGACGCTGCTGGGTCGCACGGCGAACTCGGCCGACTGGGGCTCAAGGTGTCGCCCCTGTTGCTGTGATCTGCACGTCTGCGCGATCCCTCGGTAGACGCTTGCCAGCGGGTTCAATGGTCCGCAGAAGGAAACACTTCGAGGCGCGGCGGCCTATGTGGTGTGAGACTGGGTGGATCAGTGCGGATGGCCTCCTTGGGTAGGGTATCGAGCCGTCCTTCAGCGGCCCTGTCTTAGGCCACGCGTTGCGCGAGACAAGCCCATGAAAAAAGCCCCGGCAGACGCTATCTGCCGGGGCTTCTTTTATCTCCAGGGCTGGTCAACAGCCCTGAAGGGTTCATCCGATCACTTCTTCTCGTTGGCCATCGAGTCTTGCAGGGCCTTGAGCGGGTCGTCTGCAGCAGGGGCTGCAGCGTCGCCAGGGGCCGCGCTGGCACCTTCCATGCCTGCGGTGGGGTCGGTGGCCTCGGGGGCTCCGGCCGCGTCGGGCATGGTGGCTTCCATTTCCATGCGGACCTTGTCCAGGTCGTAGACCTCGGCCTTGTCCAGGCCGCTGGAGACGATGCCAGGGAAGGCGATGATCAGGCCCACCATCATCAGCTGGATGACCAGGAACGGAATCGCACCCCAGTAGATCTGCGGTGTCGTCACCGGCGCAATCATCTTCTTGGTGACCTTGTCGAGGTACTCCTTCGCCGGGGCTACGCTGCGCAGGTAGAACAGCGCGAAGCCGAACGGTGGGTGCATGAACGAGGTCTGCATGTTCACGGCCAGCAGCACACCGAACCAGATCAGGTCGATGCCCAGCTTGTTGGCCACCGGGGCCAGCAGGGGCACCACGATGAAGGACAGCTCAAAGAAGTCCAGGAAGAACGCCAGGAAGAACACCATGATGTTCACGACGATCAGGAAGCCCAGCTGGCCACCGGGCAGGCCGGTCAGCAGGTGTTCCACCCACAGCGGGCCGTCCACGCCCTGGAAGGTCAGGCCGAACATGGTCGCGCCCACCAGAATGAACACCACAAAACACGACAGCTTGGTGGTGGTGGTGACTGCCTGCTTGAGCAGCGAGAAGCTCAGGCGACCACGGATGATGGCCATGATGCCTGCGCCCAGCGCGCCCATGGCGCCGCCTTCGGTGGGGGTTGCAACGCCCAGGAAGATGGTGCCCAGCACCAGGAAAATCAGCAGCAGTGGGGGGATCAGCACGAACGTCACGCGTTCTGCCGCCTTGGACAGCAGGCCCAGGCGGGTGATCTTGTTGACGCTGGCGACCACGAAGGCCAGGGCCACGCCAAAGCACATGGCCACGACGATGGTCTCGTCCAGCGCCACCCGTTCCACCGTCTCGCCCGACCACCAGGTGTGCAGGGCGGCCATGTTCTTGGCCACATACATCGAGGCGGCCACACAGATGCCGGTCAGCACCAGCAGGGAGGTCACACCGCTTTTGCCGTTTTCGTCACGCAGCGTACGGGCTTCGGGCGGGATGGCAGGCACCCATTGGGGCTTGAAGATCGCCAGCAGGATGACGTACAGCGCATAGAAGCCGGTGAGCATCAGGCCGGGCAGGAAGGCGCCCTTGTACATGTCGCCCACGCTGCGGCCCATCTGGTCGGCAATGATGATCAGCACCAGCGACGGCGGAATGATCTGTGCGAGCGTTCCGGACGCAGCAATCACGCCCGCAGCCAGCCGACGGTCATAGCCATAGCGCAGCATGATGGGCAGCGAGATCAGACCCATCGAGATCACCGATGCGGCCACCACGCCCGTGGTGGCTGCCAGCAGCGCGCCCACGAAGATCACGGCCAGTGCCAGGCCACCGCGGATGGGACCAAACAGCTGGCCAATGGTGTCCAGCAGGTCTTCCGCCATCCCGCTTCGCTCCAATATGAGCCCCATGAGCGTGAAGAATGGAATGGCCAGCAGGGTGTCGTTTTGCATGATGCCGAAGATGCGCAGCGGCACGGCTTGCAGCAGGGCTTCGGGCAGCACGTTGAGTTCGATGCCGATGAAGGCGAAGAACAGTCCGCAGGCGCCCAGGCTGAACGCGACCGGGAAGCCCACCAGCAAGAAGCAGATGAGCCCCGCGAACATGATGGGGGCGAGGTTATGGGTCAAAAATTCCATGGTGTGTGCTCCGCTTGGTAGGGCCGCTCAGTGAGCCTCGGCCTTGTTCTTGCCGTTGCCCTTGGCGGCTTCGGCCAGGTTGCGGATGGATTCAGCCAGTTCTTCCTCGGCCGTCTTTTCGACCTTCTTGACCGTCGGATCTTCGATCAGGCCTTGCAGGAAGCCCAGGCGCTTGATGAGTTCAGAAATTCCTTGCAGCCACAGCAGCGTGAAGCCCAGGGGCATCATCAGGTACACGGGCCAGCGGATCAGGCCACCTGCGTTGTTCGACATTTCGCCCGATGCCAGTGCGCGCGTGAAGAACGGAACCCCGTACCAGAGCACGGCCAGGCACATGGGGGTGAGAAAGACGATGTAGCCGAATACGTCGATCCAGATCTGCGTGCGCTTGGAAAAGCGGCTCGAGATCACATCGACCTTCACATGCTCGCCTTGCAGCAGCGTGTAGCCAGCTGCCAGCAGGAACGACGCAGCGAACAGGTACCACTGCACTTCCAGGAAGGCATTGGAGCTGATGTTGAACGCCTTGCGCACCACGGCGTTCACGCCGCTGATGACCGTGGAGGCCAGGATCAGCCAGACCACGTACTTGCCGACCTGGGTGTTAATCCAGTCGATCCCTCTTGATAACTTCAATAGAGCCTGCATGGTGTCTCCAATAAAAAGGCTGTGTGTGCGAGATGCCCGGGCCCCGCGCGGGTAGGCGCTGAGGCAGGGCACACTTTGACGACGGCGCGATTCTACGGAGCACTGTAGGCGGAGTCTGACAGCAGCGTGACGGTGTTATCCCGCAGCAGCTGCTCATTCTTCAGCTATCAAAACTGCAGCAATTAGGGTTTCTTCCTAGGCGTGGAAGCACGCTTTTTCCGCGCAAATTGCCACCACGGCAGCACCGTGCTCATGGCCTGCACCTCGCCGCAGTGCCAGGCGGTGTAGCCCGGCAGCGTGGTCATGTGTACCAGCCATTCAGGTGTTTGCAAGAGGGTCCGCAGTGCCAGCGTGGCGGGCTGGTCCAGGCTGGCTTTCAGGCATGCCAGGTGGTAGCGCTCGTGCACCAGGGGGACAAAGTCCAGGCCGCGCGCGCGGGCCGCCAGCTCGATGCCCATGCCCACATCGGCAGCCCCTGCAGCCACGGCCTGGGCGATGGCGGTGTGGGAGGGTTCGTTGAGCGCGTAGCCCACGATGCTCTCTGGGTCCATGCTGGCCTGGGCCAGCAGGTCGTCCAGCAGCACCCGCGTGCCCGAGCCCAGCGGCCGGTTGATGAAGCGGGCGCCGGTGCGGGCCACATCGGCCAGGCTGTGCAGACCCAGCGGATTGCCGGGGGCCACGATGAGCCCTTGGGTGCGCTGTGCGAATCCAATGATCTTGTGCAGCCCGGGCTGTAGCAGTGGCTGGTAGGTGCGCGCGGTGAGCGACTGTGCGGCTGCGTCAGCCACGGTGTGAAAGCCCGCCAGGGTGCAACGCCCCTCGTTCAGCGCACGGATGGCGTCCACGCTGCCGGTGAACCGGATGTCGAGGTGCAGCGCGCCTGCATCGGTTTGCGTTGCGGCATGGGCACGCAGCGCCGCCAATGCATCGTCATGGCTGGCGTAGAGGGTGAGCACATGGGCGTTGGGGTCGAAGGCCACGGCAAACGCGCGCTCCAGGTCGGCGTGCAGCGCGGCAATCTGGGGCGCCAGGCGGGCCTGGGCTTGGCGTTCGGCCCATAGCAGCTTGCTGCCAAACTCGCTGAGCTGTGCCGACTGGCCCTTGCCCCAGATGATCAATTCGCCGCCCAGCTGGTCTTCCCAGCGTTTGAGGGCGCCCCAGACATGGCGGTAGGACAGGTCCAGCGCGCGCGCAGCGCCCGAGATGGAGCCACGCTCGGCCACGGCCTGCAACAGCTCGGGCAGCGGATTGCGGATGAGCGCAGTGCCCGCGTCCCGGCTGAGTGTGTAATGAAGTTGGACCCTATGCACGGGAGTTCATATCGCTGGATATTGGATGGGTGCCTACGATAGCCCAAACCGATCCCCTGGCCCATGTCCACCCTCACCGAAAGCGCGACCACAGCGCTTGAACTCGCCCTCTCGTCCGACCCCGTCCTCTGGACCATCGTGGGCCGCTCCTTGTCCGTCAGCGCCACCGCCTGTCTGATGGCCTGCGGGGTGGGTCTGGTGCTGGGCGCGTGGTTGGGCGTCGCGCGCTTCGCGGGCCGTGGCGCCGTGCTGGCCGTGCTCAACACCTTGCTGGCCGTGCCGTCGGTGGTGGTCGGGCTGGTGGTGTACCTGGTGCTGTCGCGCAGTGGGCCGCTGGGCTCGCTGGGCTGGCTGTTCAGCTTCAAGGCCATGGTGCTGGCACAGGCCATCTTGGTGCTGCCGGTGGTCACTGCGCTCACGCGCCAGACGGTGGAAGATGCCGAGCGCGCGCATGGCGAGCAGCTGTGCTCCATGGGCGCCGGCCCGCTGTTGCGCAGCCTGCTGCTGGCCTGGGACGAGCGCTATGCGCTGCTCACCGTGCTGCTGGCATCGTTTGGCCGCGCGATCTCCGAGGTGGGCGCCGTGATGATCGTGGGCGGCAACATCGACGGCTTTACGCGCGTGATGACTACCGCCATCGCTCTGGAGACCAGCAAGGGCGACCTGCCGCTGGCACTGGCACTGGGCATGATCCTGCTGGCCGTGGTGCTGGCGCTCAATGTGCTGATTGCATTGCTGAGGCGCTGGCGCGAGCGGGTGGATGGCTCGGCCTCCAGCACGCCGGTGGGAGTGGCTGCATGAGCGGGCCTTTGCCAACCCCCTGGGTGGACCTGCGCCAGGTGACCGTGTGCTATGGCCGCGTGCAGGCGCTGGACCAGGTCACGCTGCGCATCACGCCCGGCGAGCGCGTGGCGCTGGTGGGCGCCAACGGCAGTGGCAAGAGCACCTTGCTGCGCGTGCTGCACGGCCTGGCCGACACGCATGGGGGCGGCCTGCAGTGCGATGCATCGCTGCGCCAGGCCATGCTGTTCCAGCGCCCGCACATGCTGCGCACCAGTGCCCAGAACAACGTGGCCCTGGCCCTGTGGCTGCGCGGCACCGGCTGGCGCGATGCGCGCCCGCTGGCCCTGACGGCCTTGCAGCGGGTGGGCCTGCAGGGCATTGCAGCGCAGAACGCGCGCACCCTGTCGGGCGGCCAGCAGCAGCGTGTGGCGCTGGCCCGTGCATGGGCGCTGCGGCCCGATGTGCTGCTGCTCGATGAGCCCACCGCCAGCCTCGACCCCCACGCCAAGCGCGAGGTCGAGGCCCTGATGGCCGACTTTGCGGCCAGCCACGGCGCGGCCGGCCCGGCACACCCCGTGACCATGGTGTTCAGCAGCCACAACCTGGGCCAGGTCAAGCGCCTGGCCAGCCGCGTGATCTACATGGAGCACGGCCGTCTGGTGGCGGACTTGCCGGTGCACGACTTTTTCAATGGCCCCCTGCCGGAGGCCGCCCGATTGTTTGTCAAAGGAGAGCTGGTATGACGCGAATTGACCCCCACGCTTCCCACTTCGTGTGGTCGCTGCCCCCCAAGGGGGCCTTTTCATCTTGGGGCGGCCCGGCGATGAAAAAATTCAAGCCTTTTCGCGCGGTAGCGCTAGTGTCCAAAGCGGTGGCAGCTATCGTTTTGGTAGCGTCTGGTTCTGCATTCGCGCAGAGCATCACCATGGCCTCCACCACCTCCACCGAGCAGTCGGGCCTGTTTGGCTACCTGCTGCCCGAGTTCAAGAAGGCCAGCGGCCTGGACATCAAGGTGGTGGCGCTGGGCACGGGGCAGGCGCTCGATATGGCACGCCGGGGCGACGCGGACGTGCTGTTCGTGCACGACCAGGTGGCAGAAGAAAAGTTTGTGGCCGATGGCTGGGGCGTGAAGCGCTACCCCGTGATGTACAACGACTTCATCCTCATCGGCCCCAAGAACGACCCGGTGGGCACCAAAGGCAAAGACATCGTGCAAGCGCTGCAGAAGCTCTCTGCCGCCAATGGCAACTTCATCTCGCGCGGCGACAAGAGCGGCACCCACGCGGCCGAGCTGCGCTACTGGAAGCTGGCCGGTGCCGAGGCTGCAAATACCTCAAAAGGCAGCGGCTACAAGGAATGTGGCTGCGGCATGGGGCCAGCGCTCAACATCGCGGCGTCAAGCGGCGCCTATGTGCTGGCCGACCGTGGCACCTGGCTCAACTTCAAGAACCGCGCGGACCTGGCCGTTCTGGTCGAGGGCGACACCCAGCTTTTCAACCAGTACGGCGTGATGGTCGTGAACCCCGCCAAGCACCCGCATGTGAAGTCGCAGGACGCGCAGAAGTTTGTGGACTGGGTGGTGTCGCCCACTGGCCAGCAGGCCATTGCGGGCTACAAGATCGGTGGCGAGCAGCTGTTCTTCCCGAACGCAGCGCAGTGAGCGGTCTCCATGGCAAACCGTTCACCCGCGGCGGTAGCCGCTGCCGCCGCCGGGCTGGCCTGGGCCGTGGCCGGTTGTGTGGCCGCGCCCGCCCAGGCGCCCATGGCTGACGCTGCCCCCGTGCAGGTGTATGCCGCTGGCAGCCTGCGCGAAGCGTTCACCGAGATCGCGCGCGACCAAGAGGCCCGCACCGGCCAGAAGGTGGCGCTGACCTTTGGCGCCTCGGGCCTGCTGCGCGAGCGTATCGAGAAGGGCGAGCCCGCGCAGGTCTTTGCCTCGGCCGACACTGACCACCCGCAGCACCTGGCGGCCCGGGGCGGCTGGCAGGCGCCCGTGGTGTTCACGCGCAACGCGCTGTGTGCGCTGACCAGCGAACAGATCAGCGCCACCCCCGACACCTTGCTGGCCACCTTGCTGCGCAGTGACGTGCGCGTGGGCACCTCCACGCCCAAGGCCGACCCGTCGGGCGACTACGCGTGGGCGCTGTTCCGCCAGGCCGACAAGATTCAGCCGGGTGCGTATGCCCAGCTGGACGCCAAGGCCCTGAAGCTCACCGGCGGCGCGGATTCGCCCAAGCCGCCTGCGGGCCGGGGCACCTATGCCTGGGTGATGGACCAGCGCCAGGCCGATGTGTTTTTGACCTACTGCACCAACGCAGTGGCCGCCCAGGCCGAGGTGCCGCGCCTGCGTGTGGTGCAGCTGCCGGCCGCGCTGCAGGTGGGCGCTAGGTATGGCGTGACCGTGCGGGCCGATGCGCCCGCTGCGGCGCAGGCGTTTGCCAGTGCGCTGCGCCAACCGGCCGCGCAGGCGGTATTGCAGCGTATGGGTTTTGGGCAGCCTTGACCGAGTTGCAGTCAGTTGATGTGCTGCGGGTGTGCACACGCCGCGTCTGCTTGCCTGGTGGGGCGGCGCGGCGTGTTTTTTTAGTTCCGTTCAGTCATCATCGCGGTGGTGGCTGCTGCGCCAGATGGCCCGCACCAGCCACAGGCCACACACCACCGCGCCGAAGAACCCCAGGAAGCCAAACGCTGGCAGGCCGAACAGCGTGGGCCCGCCTTTCACGGTCATCACGATGGACGAGCCAATGATGAGCGCGGCAATCACCAGCGCCATCGCCAGCCGGTTGGCCGACCGGTCGATCTGGTCGCCCACACGCTTGAGGTGCGCCAGCTCGATGCCCACCTGCAGGTGCCCACGCCGCGCGTTGCGCAGCAGCCGCCCAATGTCGTCCGGTAGCTGCTCCACCGTGGCCAGCGCGCGCCGCAAGGTGCTCCAGGCCCGCCCGGCCAGCACCTTGGGCTCGTAGCGTGCGCGCACCACCTGCTTGAGCAGCGGCAAGGCTTCGGTCGCCATGTGGAAGTCCGGGTCGAGGTTGCGGCCCATGCCTTCGAGCGAGATAAAGGCCTTGATCAGCAGTGCCAGATCGGACGGCAGGCCCAGGTGGTGTTCACGCAGGATGGCCGTCACGTCGGCCAGCATCTGTCCCAGGCTCAGCTGCGCCAGGGGCACGCCGTGGTACTGGTCCACAAAGGCCTCGATCTCGGTTTCGAGCTGGCCCAGGTTCAGGCCCTGCGCGTCGCCCGTCCAGTCCAGCAGCACATCGGCCACGGCCTGGGGCTGGTGCTCCACCAGGCCCAGCAGCAGCTGCAGCAACTCGTCGCGCCGGCGCTGCGACAGGCGGCCTACCATGCCAAAGTCGATGAAGGCAATGCGGTTGCCCGGCAGGTAGAACACGTTGCCCGGGTGCGGGTCGGCGTGGAAAACGCCGTCCTTGACGATCATCTGCAGCACCGCCTGCGCGCCGCGTTGCGCCAGCACCGTGCGGTCAAAGCCTGCCTCGCGCGTCAGCGCCGCGAGAGCGCCGCCGGGTGTGCCGTCGATGAAGTCCTGCACGTTGATGCGCTCGCGCGTGTAGGCCCAGTGCACGCGCGGGATCACGATGTGAGGCAGTGCGGCCATGTTGGTGGCAATGCGTTCGGCCTGGCGGCATTCGCCGGCCAGGTCCAGCTCGCGGCGCAACGAGCGCGCGAACTCGCGCACCAGTTGCTGGGGCCGGTAGGGCTTGAGCGCTGGCAGCTCGGCCTCGGCCAGCGCGGCCAGGCGCTGCAGCAGGCGCAGGTCGGCCTGGATGGTGTCCGCAATGCCGGGGCGGCGGATCTTGACGATGACTTTGCTGCCGTCCTGCAGGCGCGCGCGGTGCACTTGCGCAATCGATGCGGCGGCCAGCGGTGTCGTGTCAAACCAGGCAAAGACGGCTTCGGGATCGGCGCCCAGGTCTTCGCGCAGTTGCGGGCGCAGGGCATCGATGGGCACGGCAGGCACCTGGCTGTGCAGCTTCTCGAATTCCGCAATCCACTCCGGGCCAAACAGGTCAGCCCGGCCCGCAAGGATCTGACCAAACTTGACGAACGCGGGGCCCAGCTCTTCGAGTGCCAGCCGTACCTGCACGGGGGGCTCCACGCGGGCCAGATCGGCGGCGTGGGTCCAGTTCAGCGCCTGGCCCGCGCGCTCCAGCCGGTCGGCCAGGCCCAGGCGGCGCACGGTGTCGCCAAACCCGTGGCGCACCATCACGCCCAGGATTTCCTTCAGGCGCCCCAGGTCGCGGGCGGTGTCCAGCGTCTCGATCAGCATGGGGCGATGATAGGTTCAGAAGTTCAGGGCGGGTTTGTTCACCATCAGGTAGAACACCACGGCCATGGCCACAAAGGCCGGGTAGCCCAGCGCCTCCCACCAGCGGGCGTAGCGCCAGTACAAGGGCGGCAGCACGCCATCACCGTGCGCGGACTGCGTCGCCTCTGCCGCCTTTATCGCCATGTCGCGCATGCGCAACTGCAGCCACACCACGGGCAGCCAGCAGGCACCGGCCACCAGGTACAGCGCAATCGACACCGCGAGCCACGGCGTGCTCCAGGGCAGGCCTGCCATCGCAGCCATGGCGAGCCCCGTGGCGGGCTGGAGGAACACCGTGGGCGTGGTGAACCACCAGTCCGCCCGCACCACCAGGCGCGTGACCACCGCCTGCGCCTGCACATTGCCGCTGCGGTTGGTAAAGAACATGTAGAACGCCGAGCCCAGCCCGGTGCCCACCAGCAGCACGCTGGAGATGATGTGCAGCCATTTGAGGGTGAGGTACAGGCTCATGGCTTTTGCAATGAAGTGGCCTCGTCTTGCAGCAGCACCCACAGGATGGCGGCAATCGGCAGGTTTTTGGTCAGAGGTCCGAAGGGGTGCAGCCACCATGCAGGGTGTATGGCCGTGGCCAGCAGTGTCATGGCCAGCATCACCATCAGGGCCGCTCCATACGCCTTGCGGCCGGGGCGGAGCGCCAGCCACAGCCCCAGCACCGCATCGGCAGCCGCCCCGGCCAGGATGATGGCGGTGGGCAGCCACGATGTGTTGCCCTCGGTCCACGCGGCGGGCAGGCCCGCCAGCAGCTCGCGGCTTTGGCCGTGCAGTTCCCACACGCTGACCACGGCGGTGGCCAGCCAGACGATCACGAGGCTGGCGCGCAGCAGGCGGGCTGACGCGTGGTTCATGGGCGGGCCTTGTGCGCGGCAGAGGGCGCTGGGCCCCGCGCCTGCTGCCAGTCTGCAATGTCGGCAGCGCGGACCGCCAGGAACTGCGCCAGGCGCTGGAACCGCTGGCGCGTCTTGCGGACAAAGACCCAGTCCACCAAAGGCTCCATGACCGCCCGCAAGGCTGCGGGGCCTACTTGAAAGGTATAGGTGTAGATCAGCAGGGACTGGTGGGGACCTTGCTCTTGGTGGCGCATGGAGGCTGCCCACTGGGAGAAAGGGAACGAACGGCCAACCATGGCCGCAGCCGCGAGCACGGGGCGGTCATAGCTGACGAACTGCGTGCGCATGGACAGCGCCCGCAACGCGCCGGCGCCCAGGTTCTCGGTGGTGGCGCCCACACTGGGGCAGGGCGCACCGCTTTCCACGCTGGTACGGCGCACCAGCGAATCCCACTGGCACCGCCACTCGTGGTAGTGGAAGGCATCAAAAACAATGTCGGCACGCGCTGGCATGGGGAAGGTCAATTTCCGGTGGGCCATGGCCTCATTCCTCCACCATATCGGTCACCATGCCCCACTTCGCAAACTCGGGGGCAAAGGCCTCCAGGAGCAGCAGGCTGGTGCTGGTGTGCGCCCCGCAGGGCAGCGGTTGCCCGGCTGCGAGCTGGCGGGCCAGCAGGATGGCGGCCATGCAGGGAATCTCGGGGCCATGGTCGTGGTCGGCCGCAATGTGCCATGCGCGGCGCCGGGGCTGGCCTTGCGCATCCGCGCCCGCCACACGCACCACCATGCCGCCCAGCGGCGTGCCCAGAAAGTCCAGCGCGCCGCCCGCGTGGTGCATCAGCCAGGCCAGCTTTTCGGGGTGGGGCAGCACGCCCCAACGGCGCAACGTTGCCAGGGTGGCGAAGGCTCTTTGCGCCAGGCCGACCTCCAGGGCCGCGCGAAAGGTGACACGGTCGCGGGCCTGGTAATGGGCGGGAAAGATCTCCAGGTCCGGGATGTCGCAGACCGCCCCGAGGCGAGGGCGCAGCCGCTGGAACTGGACGGGGCTGGGCCGCGCCCAGCCCCGGTACGGCTGCCACCGGCCACCGTCCCACACGTCGATGGGTAGGCCGCAGTAGCTCAGCACGGCCGCCAGCGTGGCCTGGCCCCGGGGCGCCCGTTGCGCAGGGGCAATGCAGATGTCGATGCTGTCAATGCGCTGCCAGCCTGCACACAGGTGGTCGATGACGGCCGAGGACAGCGCGGGCACCGTGCTGGCGCCCGCGATGGCCGTGCGCCCGGCGGCAGTGAATGCAGCCTGCACCGCGGCCGGAAAGTCGCACACAAACCGGCGGCCGTCGGCCAGGTCGATGTAGTGCGCCCCCGCCTCGGCCGCCGCCTGGGCTACGTTGTAGGCTTGCGCCTGAAAAGGGCCCGCCGTGTGGATCACCAGACCCACACCCCACTCGCGCAAGGTGGCGGCCAGGCCCGGCGCCTGGTGGTCCAGCGCCACGCCCTGTGCACCGTGGCCCAGCGTGGCGGCCAGGGCCTTCGCTTGCGAGGCGTCCCGGCCCGCCACCAGCAGGGCAATGTGGTGGCGTGTAGCCTCATCGCCCACCAGGGCGCGGCAGATGCGCGCCCCAAAATTGCCGTAGCCGCCCAGGACCAGGGTTTTCAGTGCAGCCATGGGGGTCATGCCCCCGAGGCCCAAGGCGTGCTGGGCTGCGTGGGCACAAAAGAGGTATCGCTGTCCCGGCCACTGCCCGGCGTGTGCAGCAGTGCTTGCAATGCGGCACGCTGCGACTGCAGTTGCGTTCGGTGCCAGTTGGGCACGTCAGGCGCTGCAATGGGGCGGCTGAACAGGTAGCCCTGGATGTGGTGCAGCCCGGCGGCCGCGAGGGCCCGCAGCTCTTCGGGCGTCTCCACGCCTTCAACCACCACTGAAAGACCCAGGTCTCGCGCCAGGGAGCTGATGTGCCGCAGCAGCTTCTGGCGGCGGCGGTCCTGCGGCAGCTGGCGTACGAACAGGCGGTCGCATTTGATGCCCGCAATCGGTAGCTCGGCCAGCATGCCCAGGGACGAATACCCGGCGCCAAAGTCGTCCATCAAAACGGCCACACCCAGGGCGCTCAGCGCGCTGATGGCCGCCACCATCTGGGGGCCCAGCGCAATCACGGCATGCTCGGTCATTTCGAGCTTCAGGGTGCGCGGGGGCAGGGCGCGCTGGGCCAGCTGCAGGCCCAGCCAAGGCGCGAAGCTTTCGTGCATCAGCGTGACTGGCGCCACATTGACGCTGATGGACACTGCGTCCATTCCCTGCGCCCGCCAGTGGCACAGATGGTCGAGTGCGTTGCACACAATCATGCGGTCCACCTCCGCCGTCTTGCCCTGCAGCTCGCACACCAGCAAGAAGGTTTCGGGGTTGATGCGGCCCAGGGTGGTGTCGGTCAGGCGCAGCAGCGCCTCCAGCTGCACCCCGCTGCGCTGGGTGTGGATGATGGGCTGGAAATGCAGGGCCAGGTTGTCGGGATGCAGCAGACGGTCCAGGTGGTCGGCAATCAGCGACTGCTGAATGTCGGTGTGGGCGTTGTGGGCCAGTGCCGAGGTGCGCATCATCGACAACCCGCGCCGCAGCAGCTGCTGGCGCCCCGCGTCCGAGCGCAGGTTGCTCAGATGCTCCATGGCCACCGCCATCGCAAACACCAGCATCACGAAGAGCAGCGCGGCGCCATCGGACGCACCCTCGAGGTCGCCCAGGTGCATGGCAAAGGTGTTGACCAACAGCCAGTGCAGCACCAGGATCGCGCCGCCGCACAGCAGCTTGTCCGCCCAGTTCTGGGCCCGGTAGCGGGGGGTGAGCACACTGAGCTTGGCGGCGCGATGGCGGATGGCGCAGTAGCACGAAATGCCGGTGGCGATGCCCAGCGACAGCACAGTGGCAAGCAGGTTGATCTGCCCGAAACTCTGCACATGGCTGCTGGTGATGGTGAAGTGCCCTGCCAGCGTGCCCATCGCCAGCCACAAGCTGGCCAGCGCAATGCGGCGCTTGCTGGCGCCGGTGCTGAGGGTCGGGATGGTGAGCCGCGCACTCACCACCATGATGACCAGGCCGCTGAGCGCGGGCACCAGCTCTAGCACATGGTGCGAAAGCTCGTTGTACAGGAACAGGCCCACCACATCCAGCGCCCACACGATGGAGCCAATGCACAGCGATGCGTGGGATGCGCTGATGCGGCGGCTGGACGGGTCCACCGAATACGCGGTGTGCTCCACCAACTGCTGGCACACGTGCACGACGAGTGCCGCAAACACCCAGAACAGCAGGCTTTGCAGCAGTGGCGGAAACCCCACCACAAACACCTGCATGGCGCCCTGCCAGATTGAAACCATATCGTCCACGTGCTCCCGCCCTTTTTTGTATGCGGGTCATCATACGACCGTGCGGCGGGGCCAACGCGTAACAGCCTGTGGCGGGTGTGCGCTTCCGGGTGGTTGGAGGTCACCTGGAGCGAGTGTGGGTTTTTCGTGATTTTTGGGATGCTATTTCAATAATTCAACAATCGTTGTATTATTGATCCATGCAAGAAACCGATGTTGTCCGAGCCCTCGCCGCCTTGGCCCAGGAGGTCCGCCTGCGGGTCTTCCGTGCGCTGGTGGTGGCGGGCCCTGCGGGGCTGACCCCCAGCGACTTGGCCGCCCAGCTGGAGGTGGCGCCCAACACCCTGTCCTTTCACCTCAAGGAGCTGTCGCATGCCGGGCTCATCAGTCAGGAGCGACAGGGCCGCAACCTGATCTACCGCGCCGCGTTCGACACCATGAATGCGCTGCTGGCCTACCTCACTGAAAACTGCTGCGAAGGCCAGGGCTGCGCGCCTGCCGACGCGGCCGCGTCCTGCCATTGCTGACCGTCTCTGTCCACTACCCCCGAGGAGAACCCCATGAAACGCTTCCACGCCCATGTGCATGTCGATGACCTGGCCCAGAGCATCGCCTTCTATTCCAAGCTGTTTGCTGCCGCCCCCGCGCGGGTGGAGGCTGACTACGCCAAGTGGATGCTGGAGGACCCGCGCGTCAATTTCGCCATCTCCACGCGCGGCGACAAGCCAGGCCTGGACCACTTTGGCATGCAGACCGACGACGCTCAGGAGCTGGCCGAACTGAAGGCGCGCGCCGAGGCTGCCGACATGGCCTTGCTCGACAAGGGCAACACCACCTGCTGCTACGCCCGCAGCGAAAAGCACTGGGTGACCGACCCGCAGGGCATTGCCTGGGAGCACTTTCACACCCTGGGCGACATCCCCGTCTTCAACGAAGCCACACCGTCTTCATCAGCGGGCGCCTGCTGCGCGCCAGCGCCGGTGGCAGCCCCTGCACCTGCGGCCCCTCGGGCGGCGTGCTGCGGCCCGGCCACGGCCACAACCGCCAAAACCAGCTGCTGCTGAGAGCGCCGCATGACCGCCTTGAACGTTCTTTTTCTTTGCACCCACAACTCGGCCCGCAGCATCCTGTCCGAGGCCTTGCTCAACGACATGGCACCGGGCCGGTTCCACGCGTACTCGGCGGGCAGCAGCCCGCGCGACCACCAGCAACCCAACCCGCTGGGCCTGGAGGTGCTGCGTGCCGCGGGTATCTCGACCGAAGGCCTGCGCAGCAAAAGCTGGGACGAGTTTGCCGCCCCGGGCGCACCCGTGATGGACCTCATCATCACCGTCTGCGACAACGCGGCCGGCGAGGTCTGCCCCATCTGGCCCGGCCACCCCGCCACTGCGCACTGGGGCTACGCCGACCCGTCCGCAGGGGACGGCACGGACGATGAAAAGCGCGAGGCTTTCCGCAAGACCTTGCATGCCATCCACCAGCGGCTGGAGCTGCTCATCAACCTGCCTGCCGACAAGCTTGAAAAGACCCTGCTGCAGCACACCGCGCGCGAACTGTCGCGTGCCGCCGCCACGCCATGACGGTGCAGTGCAACCCGGCCGGAGCCGCCGTCCCGGCCCCCATGAGCGTGTTCGAGCGCTACCTCTCCGTGTGGGTGCTGTTGTGCATCGTGGTGGGCATTGCGCTGGGGCAGTTCTTGCCGTCAGTGTTTCAGGCGGTGGGCCGCATGGAGATCGCCAAGGTCAACTTGCCCGTGGGCCTGTTGATCTGGGTGATGGTCATCCCCATGCTGGTGAAGGTGGACTTCGGTGCGCTGGGCGAGGTGCGCAAGCACGCCCGGGGCATCGGCGTAACGCTGGTGGTGAACTGGCTGGTCAAGCCGTTTTCGATGGCGTTGCTGGGCTGGCTGTTCATCCGCCACTGGTTTGCGCCCTACCTGCCTGCGGACCAGCTGGACAGCTACATCGCAGGCCTCATCCTGCTGGCGGCCGCGCCCTGCACGGCCATGGTGTTCGTGTGGAGCCGCCTCACCGGCGGCGACCCGCTCTTCACGCTGTCGCAGGTGGCGCTGAACGACAGCATCATGGTGGTCGCGTTTGCACCGCTGGTGGCGTTCTTGCTGGGCATCTCGGCCATCACCGTGCCATGGGACACCTTGCTGACCTCGGTGGTGCTCTACATCGTGATCCCGGTGGTGCTGGCCCAGTGGCTGCGCCGGTCGCTGCTGGCCAAGGGGCAGGCGGTGTTCGACGCCGTCATGGCGCGCATGGGGCCCTGGTCCATCGCCGCATTGCTGGCCACGCTGGTGCTGCTGTTTGCGTTTCAGGGCCAGGCCATCCTGCAGCAGCCGCTGGTGATTGCGCTGCTGGCCGTGCCCATCCTGATCCAGGTGTTCTTCAACGCGGGGCTGGCCTACTGGCTCAACCGCGCGGTGGGCGAGAAGCACAGCGTGGCCTGCCCGTCGGCACTGATCGGTGCCTCCAACTTCTTCGAGCTGGCGGTGGCCGCCGCCATCAGCCTGTTCGGCTTTCACTCCGGCGCCGCGCTGGCCACCGTGGTGGGCGTGCTGATCGAGGTGCCGGTGATGCTGCTGGTGGTGCACCTCGTCAACCGCAGCAAGGGCTGGTACGAGCGGGCGTGAGCGGCGCGGCGCAGCCCGCCCGCGCGCTCAGCCCCTGGCCGTGAGCAGCGCCACCGCCTTGCGTGCCATTGGCGCTGCCAGCATCACCGCCGGGAAGGCGAACAGCCACCCGGTCAGCCATGCGCCCGCCCACAGGCTCACAAAGTCCTGCTGCGGCTGCAGTGCGCGAAAGGTGGAGATGCCCGACACCAGCAGCGACATCACGCCCGACAAGATCAGGCTGAACAGCACCGGGCCATAGCGGGCGGGAATCATGCCGCCACCTCTTCGCCAGTCTGGCGTGCGGCTGCACCTCCCACACCGCCCAGGCGTTGCAGCGTCTCGGCAAAGTGCTGGCCGAACATGCGGGCGGTCTTGGTGTCGCCGGGCACAAACGCATCGGCGGCCGCCCCATGGCCCGCCTGAGCCATCAGACCCGACCAGGAGCCGAGGCGGTTGGCCGCTTCGTCATACGGCACCCCGGCATGCTGCTCGGGCAGGATGGGGTTGCCCACCCACACCATGCCGTGCTGCATGGCGAACACCCACATCGACATCAGCGTGGACTGCTTGTCGCCCGCTGGCAGTGACGACACGGTAAAGCCCGCCGCCAGCTTGTTCTTGAGCTGCTGCGTCTTCCACAGGCGGCCCGTGGCATCCATGAAGGTCTTGAACGGCCAGGAGACCCCGCCCAGGTAGGTGGGCGAGCCGAGGATGACGCCGTCGTAGCGCAGCAGGCGGTCGGGCGCCTGCGCCAGGTCTTCGGCCCGGACCAGTTCAGCGAGGACGCCCGGTACGGCGCGGGCGCCGTCCAGCACGTGGTGGGCAATGTGCGCGGTGTGGCCGTGAGCGCTGTGATAAACGATGGCAATGTGTTGCATGGTGTGGTTTCCTTGAGTGTGATTTCGGGGGGGGGGGGAGAAGGCGCGGTACAGGTCAGCGTGAAATCAATGCGATGACCAGCGCGGAGAGATACAGGCCCAGGCCAAACACGGTGTGGTTGGCGAGGCTGCGCAGGCAGTTCTTGAGCGGGGTGGGCGTGCGCGATGCCGCAAAGCCCGAGCCCATGGCGGGCTGCATGACCAAGAGGGGCGCCGCCACGGTGCCTATGCCCACGGCCAGCGCGGGCAGCAGGGTGGGGCTGTGGACCCAGGCGGCGCCCTGCAGAGACAGCAGCACCCCCGCAAAGGCCACGCCCACGGCGTAGTGCGTGAGCCAGCCCCAGGCCAGCTCGCCGCGCACCGGAGCCGCCTTGGCGATGGCCGTGTGGGCGACTTGCCCGCGCAACAGGTGGCCCACCCAGCGGCCGATAAAAGCGAAGTTGAGCGTGGGCACGCCCAGCCTTTTGAGCAGCAACAGCCACACATCCATGACGGCGGTGGCGCCGATGCCCAGGAGCATGGCGAGGGGAATGTCTTGCAGTGAGAGAGTCATGAAAACACCTCGAAAAGTTGACGGAAGAAGGTTTTGAACGGAATATAGAAGTTCAAGTCAACTTGAGGTCAAGAGGTTTTTTCATGGACATTGCCGAAGTCGCCAAACGCTCCGGTCTGCGGGCGTCCACGCTGCGGTATTACGAGGAGAAGGGGCTGATCCAGTCGGTAGGGCAACCCGGCGAGCGCCGCCGGTTTGCGCCCGGCGTGATGGACCAGCTGGCGCTGATTGCGCTGGGGCAGTCGGCCGGGTTCTCGCTGGACGACATTCGGTCGATGTTTTTGCCCGGCGGCGAGCCCAACATTGACCGGCAGCTGCTATCAGCCAAGGCCGACGAGCTTGACACCATGGTCAAGCGCCTCAAGGCCATGAGCAACGGCCTGCGGCACGCGGCCGCCTGCCCGGCCGAGAGCCATGCGCAGTGCCCGTCCTTCCAGCGGCTGCTGAAAGCCGCCGCTGACGGAGCTCTGGAACGTCAGCAGCGGCGCAGCGCGCAGCCCGTGGTGGGCCTGCGCCGGCCGCGTGCCTGAGCGGCCCGAGGCGCCTCGGTTGATGGGGTGATTGAATAGCTATCTATTTGATAGCTGCTCAGGCATATTGCACTAGCGCTATCGGTCAAAAAGGCTTGAAGTGGAGCCGCCGGAAGCTTGCACAGCGGCGCGGGCCCTTCACCCGCCTTTGGGGGCGCCCAGCTTGCGGTACACCGTGGCGCGGCTGATGCCCAGCGCACGCGCGGCCTCGGCCACGTTGCCGCGCGCTTCCTGCACCGCGCGGCGGATCATTGCCACCTCGGCCTCGCGCAGCGGGGCGGGCGCGGATGCAATGCCTGGCACCGCTGCCGTGTGGGTGTCGCCCACGGTGCGGGCGTGTGCAGGCAACTGCGCCAGCGCGTGCAGCCGCAGGCCCGACCACAGCGGCAAATCCAGCGGCTCCCTGCGCTGCTGGCGGGCCGCGTCGAACAGCATGGTCCAGGGCATGGCCAGCAGGTCGCTGCAGTGGGTGCGGGTGCCGGGCAGGCCGGGCGCGCGCAGGGGTTGGGGCACCAGCTGGCGGGCCATGCTGTTGGCGCCCACCACGCAGCCGTCGGCGTCCAGTGTCAGCAAGCCGTCGCCTTCGCCGCCCAGCGGGCAGCCCGGCCAGTTCAGGCGCAGCAGCAGGGCGTGGGGCAGCTGCAGCAGCAGTGCGTCTTCCATGGCGCGGGCCGACCGGGCCACCAAGTGGCGCAGCTCGGGCCGCTCGGGCACATCCACACCCGTCAGGTCCAGCATGCCCATGCAGCGGCCCTGGGGGTCGAACAGCGGGGCCCCGGCGCAGCTGTAGCTGGCGTTGTCGTCAAAGAAATGCTCGCCCCGGTGCAGCCACACGGGCTGCAGCTCTTCCAGCGCGGCGCCGATGGCAGTGGTGCCCACGGCGGCTTCCGACAGGTCAATGCCCACGCGGCCAATGGCGCTGGCGCGCGGGTCGCTCCGGTCGCAATGGCCCTGCACATCGACCACGATGCCGCGTGCATCGGTCAGCATGGCGAAGTACCGCATGCCCGCAATGGCCTGGGTCAGCTGCTCCAACACCGGCCGGGCCGCGCGCAGCAGGTGGTGGTTCTGCTCCTGGCTGTGGCGCAGCGCCGTGGCGCTGACGGCGTCAAACGCCACGCGCCGCGTGGGCTCCAGACCCCGCGCCAGGCAGCGCTGCCAGGACCGTGCAATCCACGGCTCCACCTCGGCGCGCACGGGCGCTGCACCGTCGGACAGCAGGCTCTGGCGCGCCTGCGCAATCAGCGCGTGGCGGTCAGCAGCGGGGTGGGGCGCGGAGATCAGCATGGTGAACAGGCTCCTGGAGGTCCGCATGATGCGGTAGTCCACTGAATCCGGGAAATCGGGGGTGCGTGAGGGTCTGGCAAGGCCGCAATCTAGGCGCCGGGCGCAGCCGTGTTGTACACCCGGCGAGCACGGCAACAACGAGTGCGGCCTTGTCAGACCCTCACCCTGCGGGCCAGGGCTGCGGCGGGTACCCGGCGGCGTTGCCTGACTTGCCAAGGCAGCCAGCCTTGGCAGCGCCAGGCGCCTTGCCGTGCATCCCGCCGCAGCCCTGGCGCACCCCCGATTTCCCGGATTCAGTGGACTAGTGTGCATTGCAGCATGTTTCATTTTGAGAATATCCAGCCAGGGGCCCCGGAAATCTAGGGTTGTCCCTAGGGATGGGGCGTGGGGCGCGGCAGAAGATGCGCGAGCGATGAGCGTGACTCTGATCCCCTCCGCGAGGTCGTGAGCGCGCTCCTATCCAGCCAGAACCACTCCAGGAGACAGCCAGATGCAAGTCCAGTTCACGGTCAACGGGCGCGCTGCCAGTGTTGACGTCCCTCCCAATACCCTGCTTGTCCATGCGCTGCGAGAGCACCTGATGCTCACCGGCACCCATGTGGGTTGCGACACCAGCCAGTGCGGGGCGTGCACGGTGCATGTGAACGGCAGGGCCGTCAAATCCTGCGCCATGCTGGCGGTGCAGGCGCAGGGAGCGGAGGTGACTACCATCGAAGGCATGGCGGCTGCTGACGGCACCATGCATCCCATGCAGGCGGCGTTCAAGGAGTGCCATGGCCTGCAGTGCGGCTTCTGCACGCCCGGCATGGTGATGAGTGCGGTGGATCTGTGCAAGAACCATCCCAACGCCAGCGAAGGCGAGATCCGCGAACTGCTCGAAGGCAACATCTGCCGCTGCACCGGCTACCAGAACATCGTGCGCGCAGTGCAGGTCGGCCAGAAGGCCATGGCCGGCGCCTGAGCGCGCCGGCCGTCCCCACGCCAGAACAATCCAAGGAGACAAGACCATGGGTGCATCCGACTTTTCCAAGCTGCCGCACATCGGCGAATCGCTCAAGCGCAAGGAAGACTACCGCTTCCTGACCGGTGCAGGCCAGTACACCGACGACGTGGTGCTGGCTGCGCAGAGTCACGCGGTGTTCGTGCGCTCGCCGCACGCCCACGCCAAGATCAACAGCATCAACATCGACGCCGCCAAAGCCGCGCCCGGTGTGCTGGGCGTGTTCACCGGCGCCGATGTGGCCGCCGACAACATCAACGGCCTGCCCTGCGGCTGGCTCATCACCAGCACTGACGGCCAGCCCATGAAGGAGCCGCCACACCCCATCCTGGCGCAGGGCAAGGTGCGCTATGTGGGCGACCACGTGGCCATGGTGGTGGCGCTGACCCAGCAGCAGGCACGCGATGCGGCCGAGCTGGTGGAGGTGGACTACGACGTGCTGCCAGCCGTGGTGAATGTGGCCGACGCCGCGTCGGGCGCCGTGACCGGTGCGGCGCTGCACGACATCGCGCCTGACAACCACTGCTTCAAGTGGGCCATCGGCGACAAGGGCGCCGTGGACGCCGCATTTGCCAACGCTGCGCATGTCACCCAGCTCGACCTGATCAACAACCGCCTGATCCCCAACGCCATGGAGCCCCGTGCGGCCATCGGTAGCTACAACCGGGCGAGCGACGAATACACGCTGTACGTCAGCAACCAGAACCCGCACGTCGAGCGCCTGCTGATGACGGCCTTTGTGATGGGCCTGCCCGAGCACAAGGTGCGCGTGATTGCGCCCGATGTGGGTGGCGGCTTTGGCTCCAAGATCTATCTGTACGCCGAAGACGTGTGCCTGACCTGGGCGTCCAAAAAGCTCAACCGCAACATCAAGTGGGTGGCCGACCGCAGTGAGGCGTTCTTGAGCGACGCCCACGGCCGCGACCACGTGAGCCACGCCGAGATGGCGTTGGACAAGGACGGCAAGTTCCTGGCGCTGCGTGTGCACACCCACGCCAACCTGGGCGCCTACCTCAGCACCTTTGCCAGCGCGGTGCCCACCATCCTGTACGCCACGTTGCTGGCCGGTCAGTACAGCACGCCGCAGGTGTATGTGGAGGTGGACTCGTGGTTCACCAACACCGCACCGGTGGACGCCTACCGGGGCGCAGGCCGCCCTGAGGCCACCTACCTGCTGGAGCGCCTGGTCACCCGCTGCGCGTGGGAGATGGGACTGCCGCAGGACGAGATCCGCCGCCGCAACTTCATCAAGGCCTTCCCGTACCAGACGCCGGTGGCGCTGCAGTACGACACCGGCGACTTCCAGGCCTGCATGGATGGGGCGAACAAGCTGGCCGACGTGGCCGGGTTTGAGCAGCGCAAGGCCGCCAGCGCGGCCAAGGGGCTGCTGCGGGGCATTGGGTATTCGTCGTACATCGAGGCCTGCGGCATCGCGCCGTCCAACATCGCCGGCGCCCTGGGCGCACGCGCAGGACTGTTCGAATGCGGCGAGGTCCGTGTGCACCCCACCGGCAGCGTGACGGTGTTCACCGGCTCGCACAGCCACGGTCAGGGGCATGAGACCACCTTTGCGCAGGTGGTGGCCGCGCGCCTGGGCATCCCGGTGGAGAACGTGGACATCGTGCACGGCGATACGGGCCGCGTGCCGTTCGGCATGGGCACGTATGGCTCACGCTCCATCAGCGTGGGCGGCGCGGCCATCATGAAGGCGCTGGACAAGATCGAGGCCAAGGCCAAAAAGATTGCTGCGCACCTGATGGAAGCGAGCGATGCCGACATCGACTTTGCGAATGGCGAATTCACGGTGCGTGGCACCGACAAGAAGATCCCGTTCGGCCAGGTGTCGCTGGCCGCTTATGTGCCGCACAACTACCCGCTGGACGTGCTGGAGCCGGGCCTGAACGAAACCGCGTTCTACGACCCGACCAACTTCACCTTCCCGGCAGGCACTTACATCTGCGAGGTCGAGGTGGACCCCGCCACCGGCCACACACGGGTGGACAAGTTCACGGCGGTGGACGACTTCGGCACCATCATCAACCCCATGATCGTGGAAGGGCAGGTGCATGGCGGACTGGTGCAGGGCATTGGCCAGGCGCTGCTGGAGAACTGCGTGTACGACCGCGAAACGGGCCAGCTGCTCACCGGCAGTTTCATGGACTACGCCATGCCACGTGCCGATGACTTCCCCGAGTTCAAACTGGGCCATGTGTGCACGCCCTGCACCCACAACCCGCTGGGCACCAAGGGCTGCGGCGAGGCCGGGGCCATTGGCTCGCCACCGGCGGTGATCAACGCCGTGCTGGATGCGCTGCGACACCTGGGTGTGAAGGACTTCGACATGCCCGCGTCGCCGCACCGCGTCTGGGAAGCGATTCAACACGCCAAGGCATAAGGAGATCCACCATGTACGCATTCACTTTTGAAGCGCCTTCCTCCACCGCCGCTGCCGCGCAGCTCATCGACCAGGGCGGCAAACTGCTCGCGGGCGGGCAAAGCCTGCTGCCGTCCATGCGGCTGCGCCTGGCCAACCCTGAAAAGATCGTGGACCTGAACAGCATTGCCGAACTGGCGGGCATCCGCCGCGAGGGCAACGCGCTGGTCATCGGCGCCATGACGCGCCATGCCGACGTGGCAGCCAGTGCGGATGTGAAATCCGCCATCCCTGCGCTGGCCGACCTGGCCGCCCACATTGGCGACCGCCAGGTGCGTGCACGCGGCACGCTGGGCGGCTCGGTGGCCAACAACGACCCTGCCGCCTGCTACCCCAGTGCGGTGCTGGGCCTGGGCGCCACGGTCATCACCAACCGCCGCGAGATCAAGGCCGACGATTTCTTTGTGGGCATGTACACCACGGCGCTGGATGAGGGCGAGATCATCACCGCCATCCGCTTCCCGATCCCGAAACGCGCTGCGTACATGAAGTTCAAGCAGGCGGCTTCGCGCTTCTCGCTGGTGGGGGTGTTTGTGGCGCAGACCGACAGCGGCGTGCGCGTGGCCGTGACCGGTGCGGCCAGCAGCGTCTTCCGCCATGCGGGGCTGGAGGCGGCGCTCAACCAGAGCTTCACGCCGCAGTCGGCTGCCAGCGTGAAGATCGACGCGAGCGATCTGAACGCCGACATCCACGCCAGCGCTGCCTACCGCGCCAACCTCATCAGCGTGCAAACGCAGCGCGCTGTGCAGCAGATGCTGGGATGACGTGAAGGTAACCCCGCCACCGTGGTACGGCACCCGGTGGCGGTTTTTTGAGTGAAATTGGCTGCAAGCGCTCGAAAAAGATGCGCTGGAAGCTATGAATTGGATAGCAATGAACTCGTTGAACGCCGCGCCGGTTCCGGCTTCCATCGACGCCCTGGTGCAGGCCCTGCAAAGCGTGGGCTATTTTGCCGACCGTCGCCTGGCCACGGCGGTGTTTCTGGCGCTCAAGCTGCAGCGGCCTTTGCTGCTGGAGGGCGAGCCTGGCGTGGGCAAGACGGCGCTGGCCAAAGCCCTCTCGGAAGTGCTGTCGCGCAGCCTCATTCGCCTGCAGTGTTACGACGGCCTGGAGCAGCGCGAGGCACTGTACGAATGGAACTATGCGGCCCAGCTCCTGCACATGCGGGCAGCTGAAATGTTGACCCCCACGCTCCGCACTGACGTGTCGTCGCTGCCCCCCGAGGGGGCGCTCGCCGCCTTGGAGCGGCCCGGCGGCGGCTCGGTAGCGCCCATGGCCACTGCCGCGCGCGATATCGAAGCAGAGGTCTACCAAGACCGCTACCTCATCCGCCGCCCCTTGCTGCAGGCGCTGCAGGCACCAGCGCCAGGCGCCGTGCTGCTGATCGACGAGGTGGATCGCGCAGACGAGCCCTTTGAGGCCTTCCTGCTCGAATACCTGGGCGAATACCAGGTCAGCATCCCGGAGATCGGCACAGTGCGCGCCACGGCCACGCCGGTCACGCTGCTCACCAGCAACCGCACGCGCGATCTGCACGACGCCGTCAAGCGCCGCTGCCTGTACCACTGGCTGGACTACCCCGAGCGCGCGCGCGAGCTGGCCATCGTCCGCGCGCAGGTGCCCGGTGCCAGCGAGGCGCTGGCCGTGCAGGTGGCAGAGTTCGTGGGGCGGCTGCGCAGCCAGCCGTTTGCCAACGCCTTCCAGCGCGCGCCGGGCATTGCCGAGAGCGTGGAATGGGCCAAGGCGCTGGTGGCGCTCGACACCATCGTGGTGGACCCCGAGGTGGTGTCCGATACCGCAGGCATCCTGTTCAAGCAGCGCGAGGATGTGGCTGCGCTTACCCGCGACATGGCGGTGCAGTTGCTGCAACCCGCCGATGCCGATGCATGAGAACCGGCCGATGGCCGAGGGCGCGATGTTCTCCCAACTCGGCGATGCCCGCACCGGCAAGCTGGCCGACAACCTGAGCGGCTTTGGCCGCACGCTGCGCCGCGCTGGCGTGCGGGTGGATGCGGCCCGCATGGCGCTGGCCCAACAGGCGGTGATGCTGGTGGGTCTGCAGCGCGAGGACTTCGGTGCTGCGCTGGAGGCCGTGCTGGTCAGCCGCGAGCAAGACCGCATGGTGTTCCGCGAGCTGTTCGATGCCTACTTTCGCAATCCCAACGTCGCACAAAAGCTGCTGGCGCAGATGCTGCCCAGCGCAGAATCCAAGGCCGAGCCCGTCAAACGCCGCCCGCGCGTGAGCGAGGCACTGGCGCCCGTGCGTGCCGCGCGCAACGCACCGCCCGCACGCGAAGAAGACAAGATCGAATTCGATGCCGCCATGACGGCCAGTGACTTGCAGCGCCTGCGGCAGGCGGACTTCAACCAGCTCTCGGCCAGCGAATACATCCTGGTGGAGCGCCTGGCACGCGACGTGCCCTTGCCTTTGCCGCGCTTTGCGGCCCGCCGCACCCGGCCGGGTGTGCGCGGCAGCCGCCCGCACTGGCCCGGCGCCATGCACCATGCGGCGCGCAGTGGGGGCGAGGTGCTGCACATCCCCTTGCTGCAGCGCCGCCAGCAACCGCTGCCGCTGCTGGTGCTGGTGGACGTGTCGGGCTCGATGGAGCGCTACGCGCGTTTGCTGCTGGCCTTCTTGCATGCCGCCACCGCGCCGCGCCACACCGGCGCTGCCGTGCGCCGGGACATGTTTGCGTTTGGCACTGGCTTGACCGACCTCACGCCCGCCTTCCGCCTCGCCGACACCGACGCCATGCTGGAGACGGCCAGCCATGCCATCACCGACTTTGCGGGCGGCACCCGCATGGGCGACAGCCTGGGCCAGTTGCGCCTGCAGCATGCGCGGCGCCTGGTGGGGCGCCGCACGCTGGTGCTGTTGATCAGCGATGGGCTGGACACGGGCGCCCCCGAGGTGCTGGAACGCGAGCTGGCCTGGCTGCGCCGCCACTGTGGCCGCCTGCTGTGGCTCAACCCCTTGCTGCGCTACGAGGGATATGCCCCCACGGCGCGCGGTGCGTCGGCCCTGCACCGCCAGGCCCACGGCATGGTGGCCGTGCACAACCTGAGCCACCTGAAGGACCTGGCCGCCAGCCTGGCAAGCGTGCTGCGGCAATGAGGGCGCGGCCCCGTACCGCATCGAGCCCAGCCATGCAGCGGACCGATTGAATTCCCACAACATCCACACCCATTGAAGACCGAGAGGACCCACCATGGAAATGCAAGCCAGCCGAACCCTTGCCGTCAGTCAGCAACAGGCCTGGGAGGCGCTCAACGACCCTGAGGTGCTCAAGCTGTGCATTCCCGGCTGCGACAAGGTCGAGCCCACGGCCGAGAACCAGTATTCGGTGGCCATGGCGCTCAAGATCGGGCCCGTGTCGGCCAAGTTCGCCGGCAAGATCACGCTGTCCGACATCGTGCCGCCCGAAAGCTACAACATCGCCTTTGACGGCTCCGGCGGTGTGGCGGGCTTTGGCAAGGGCAATGCCCAGGTCAAGTTGGTGCCGTTGCCCGCCGATGCGTCGGGGCAGGCCAGCTGCGAGCTGCATTACACCGTGCATGCCTCGGTGGGCGGCAAGATCGCGCAGCTGGGCCAGCGCCTCATCGACGGCGCCGCCAAGAGCATGGCCGAAGACTTCTTCAAGCGGTTTGACGACGAGATGCAGCGCCGCTTTCCGCGCGCAGAAGCCCCCCCGGCAGATGCAGCAGCCAGTGCCGATGCCATCACCCAGCCTGGCACAGTGGATGGGGGCAGTGCCACCCACGGTGCGGGTATCCCTGCGTGGGTGTGGGGTGTTGGCGTGGCGGCCCTCGTACTTCTGGCCTGGTGGTTCAATCGGGGCTGAGTGCTATGGGTACCGGAAGGAAGTGAGTCATGGAAAATTTGGACGTCGTCGTGCTGCGCACGCTGCAGGGCTGGCGTGCCGCAGGGCGCCGTGCGCTGCTGGCCACGGTGGTGCGCACCTGGGGTTCGTCGCCCCGGCCGGTGGGCTCGATCATGGCGCTGTGCGAAGACGGTGCTGTGGTCGGGTCGGTGTCGGGCGGATGCATTGAGGACGACCTGATCGACCGCCACACCCGCGCCTATGCCCAGGCGGGCGCTGCGGCAGACGGTGCCGAGCACCGCATCCCCAGCGGGCCGCCATCGTTTGTCAAATACGGCATCAGCGCCGACGAGGCCCACCGCTTTGGCCTGCCCTGTGGCGGCACGCTGGAGCTGCTGCTGGAATACGACCCTGATCCCGCGCTGCTGGCCGATTTGATTGCCCAGCTGGCCGCTGGGCGCCTGGTGCAGCGCACCGTGCGCCTGTCCGATGGCGCCGTGACCCTGGCGCCTGCGCAGGCACCCGAGGATCTGAAGGTGGATGCACAGCAGCTCACCAACACCTTCGGGCCCGAGTACCGCATGCTGCTGATCGGGGCGGGGCAGCTTACCGAGTACCTGGCCACCATGGCCTTGTTCAACGGCTTTGCCGTGACGGTGTGCGACCCGCGCGAGGAGTATCGGGGCAGCTGGAGCGTTCCGGGTGCCACCGTGGTGAGCGACATGCCCGACGATGTGGTGCTGGCCTTCAAGCCCGACCGCCGCACCTGCGTGGTGGCCCTCACGCACGACCCCAAGCTGGACGACCTGGCGCTGCTGGAGGCTTTGAGCACCGAGGCGTTCTACGTGGGCGGCATCGGCTCGCGCCGCAACAACGAGGCGCGGCGTGCCCGCATGATCGAGCACTTTGACCAGACCGAAGCCAGCCTGCAACGCCTGCGTGGGCCCATTGGCATCTACATCGGCAGCAAGACGCCGCCCGAAATCGCGGTGAGCGTGATGGCCGAGATCCTGGCCGTCAAGAACGGCGTGACCCTGCCGCGCGACATGGAAGTGGCCCAGGCCAAGAACGACCGCGAGCAGGCGCACAACGACCCCGGCGCCCTGGTATGCGGAGTGCGATAGCCACGCAGGCAGGTCAGTGCCGGGCTTTGGGTTCCTGCGCCTGCGCCTGCAGTTGCCGCTGCACGTGCCTGAGCAGCCCTTCGCACGCGTCTTCCACCAGGTCCAGCACCTCCTCAAACCCCTGGCTGCCGCCGTAGTACGGGTCAGGCACCACCGGGCTGTCGAACTGCAGGCAGAACTCCGTCATGCGCCGCAGCTTGTGCGCGTGTGCGGGCGGGCACAGGTCCTGCGCCAGGGCCAGGTTGTCCCAGTCCATGGCCAGGATCAGGTCGTAGCGGGCAAAGTCTGCATCAATGATTTGCCGGGCCCGCAGGTCCGACAGGTCATAACCGCGCTGCGCCGCGTGGCGCTGGGTGCGGGTGTCGGGCGGCTCGCCGGGGTGGTAGTTGTGCGTGCCGGCCGAGTCCACCACCACACTGTGCGCCAGGCCGCTGTGGATGATCTTGTGGCGGAACACGCCGTGGGCTGTGGGGCTACGGCAGATGTTGCCCATGCACACGAAGAGAATCGCGTAGCGAGACATGGTGGTGACGTGCGTTCAGGCCTCGATCACCACCGGGCCGCCCTTGGCGATGCCCCGTTGGTAGGCCGGGCGTGCGTGCATGCGTTCCAGGTAGGCCTGCAGGTGCGGGCAGCGGCTTGCGTCGTTGGCGCGGGACATCAGCGCCTCCACCGCAAAGCTCATCTGAAAGTCCGCCATGGTCAGGTGCTCCCCCGCAAACCAGCGGTGGGTGCCCAGGTGCGCTTCAATGAACGCCAGCGCCGTGTCCACGTTGGGATCGATGAGCTTTTGCTGCACCGTGCCGCAAAGGGCGCGTGCAATGGGCTTCACGAAGAACGGCATGGGCTGCGTGGGGATGGTCTTGAACACCAGCTTCATCACCAGCCAGTTCATCAGCGAGCCCTCGGCATAGTGCATCCAGAAGCGGCACTGGCGGTGTTCGGCGGTGCGGGGTGCTGGCTGCAGGTGGGCCAGGTCGCCCCGGGTCTGCTCGCCATAGGTGTCCACCAGGTATTCGATGATGGCGCCCGACTCGGCAATCACTTCGTCGCCATCGGTGATGACTGGCGACTTGCCCAGGGGGTGAATGGCCTTGAGCGCAGGCGGGGCCAGCTTGGTGGCCTTGTCGCGTGGGTAGATCTTGAGCTCGTAGGGCACACCCAGCTCTTCCAGCAGCCAGAGAATGCGTTGCGAGCGCGAGGTTTCGAGGTGGTGCAGGGTGATCATGGTCGCCATCTTATTGAAGAGTGAGCCGAATGCACCCTGGTGCAGCCCTTGTTTTGCGGTTGCTGTCTGGTTCAGGCCGCACGGCGGCGCTGCTGGCCGATGGAGCGTTGCATCCATTGCACATACAGATCCACCGAAATCAGCACGGCCATGGCAAATGCGCAGGCGGCCACGATGGGGCCGAGGCCCAGCGAGCTGACCAGCCCGACGCCCTGCACGGTGGCAAAACGGTTGGGGGTGGTGCAGACGAACTCGGCCGCGCCCATGCCGGTGTAGTGCATGGCGCACACGGCGGTGGCCATGAGCAGGGCGGCCCCCACGCGGCTGCCCATGCGACGGGTGTTGAAGGCCAGCCACAGGGCGGCCGTGCCTGCTGCCACCGCAATCAGCACCGACAGCGCCACGGTGCGCAGGTCCCAGTGGATGTAGCCGCCAATCTTCATGCCGTACATGCCAAGGTAGTGCATGCCCGCCACACCCAGGCCCAGCAGCAGCCCTGCGCCCAGAATCCGTGCCAGCTCCCGGGGGGCCTTGGACACCACAATGAGTGCAGCCGAGGTGCAGACCACGGCCGCCAGCAGAGACACCGCGCTTTCAACGATGCCGTAGCTGCTGGCCACATCCAGCCGCAGCGCCACCATGCCCACAAAGTGCATGGACCACACCCCGATGCCGCCCAGCGCCACACCGGCCGTCAACGTGGCTGCGCGGTTGAGCGAGCCGTCCTTGTGGCGGATGCGGCGCGTGACCATCAGCGCGATCAGTGAACCAATGAATGCCAGGGCAAACGAGATGGCGACAAGGTGGGGGCGGTATTCAGAAACGACGACGGAGTCCATGGAGAGCAGCCTGAGATGGGGGTGGAGGAGAGTTTCACACCGCATTCGAGGCGATTGAAACCAATTGTTTCTATATTAGACCAATTGGTTATTTTTTGCTCTGAATGGTTATGTTTCAGAAATAAGAGCCCACCCCGGCTTGTTCATGGGTCTTCACATTCGCCTTCCGGAGAAGGCGATGGGGTGGGTCAATCGCCCGCCATCGGGGTTCTCAAGGCAAGGGTGTTCAGCCAGCCGCGCTGCTGGCGTTGGGTCAGAGCTGCAGCAGGAAAGCGCGCAGCATGCGCCAATGTTCCTGGCATGCCTCTGCGGCAGACTGGGCGGCTGCGTTTTCCAGCTGGCGGGCGCGCACGCTCTGGGTCGGGTGGCCCAGGGTGAGCAGCACGGTGGCCAGGCTGTGTGCCAGGCGCCGCAGCGCCGGCCAGTCTTGCGCTGCGCAGGCCGCGTCACCTTGTCGCACGTCGGTAGGGAACTGCTGCAGGCAACTGGCGCGGTAGGCCTTGAACAGAAACTCGTCGCCCGCAAAGTGGGTGGCAATGGCCTTAGCCTCATCGTCGGCGGCTTCATCGGCAGGCGTGGCTGTTGTGGCTGGCGCATTGGCAGGGGTATCCGCCACCAGCGCCAGCGCATCGGTTACACAGGCCTCCAGTTCTGCCACCGATGCAGGTTTGGACAGCATGCGCCACACCTTCATGGCCTGGAGTTGCTCGCGCACTGGCGGCGTCAGGCCCGCGCTGAATACCGCCACCGGAATTCGGCGTTCGTGCACAGGCTCCTGCAGCAGCCGCTGTACCAGGTCAATGCCGGACTCTCCCGGCAGCATGAGGTCCGTGATGATGAGTTCCACACCCCCTGCATGCAGCGCCTGCATGGCGTCAGGCACGTTGGCGCAGGTCACCAGCTCAATGGGAAGTTCCTCCAGCGCCATCTGCACAAAGCGTGCGATGGAGCTGTCGTCTTCCACGAGCAGGACCTTGGGCGCGCTCATGCGGGTACCTGGGCCTGTGGAATGCACGCGGCCAGAGCGCTGGGTAACTCGGCCACCAGCCGGGGCTTGTGGATCACCTTCACACCCTGCAAGGCAAATGCATAAGGCTCGCGCTGTTGCTCGTCGAGCGAGGTGACCACGATGAGGTGGCTGCGCGCAAATTGAGGGTGCGAGCGCAGCGTGGTGATCAGGGTGGCGCCGTCGATGCCCGGCAGCAGGATGTCCACGATCAGCACCTCGGGCTGTATCTGCCCATACAGCGCAAGGCCGGTGATGCCATCGTTTGCCACCTGCAGCTGCACTCCTGGCAGGTGCTGCTGCACGATGAGGCCCACGAGGTTCTGGAAATGGATGGAGTCCTCGATCAGCAGAATTTGTGGTGCACGCCCTTTGGCTGGTCCCACGGGTGCGGCCAGGGGCGGGCGGGCGGCGACCGGAGTGCCGACGGCGGATGCCTGGGCAGCGCCACCGGCGCCATGGGCGGTCATCCAGCGTTCCACCGATGCACGCGAGATGCGGCGGTGCCCGCCAGGGGTCTTCCAGGCCTCAAGTTCGTTGCGGTCCACCATCAGCTGGACCGACCGCACGGCCATGCCCAGCATCTTGGCGACTTCCAGCGTGGTGTAGTGGTCGGCCATGGCGTGCTCCGCGAGGGAATTGTCAGATTGCATAGATCGCGCATTTTCTCCTAATTTTTATTTTTACTCGACTTGCATTTGATAAAAATGATTGATATGATTCAATCAATGGCAAGAAATCACGTTAAAACGTGTTTTTTTGTATTCCAAGCCGATTCCCCGCCCCACAAAGGCTACCGCCATGAAAAAGATCCTGATCGTCGAAGACCACATCGATATCCGCAAACTGCTCAAGATGACGCTGGAGTTTGATGACTTTGAGATCCACGAAGCCGCTACGGGCGATGCGGGCTGGGTGCTGGCGTGCGAGTTGCAGCCCGACATCGTGCTGCTGGATGTGATGATGCCGGGCACCCTGAACGGCCTGGACGTCTGCCGCCGCATCAAATCCGACCCGGGCATGCGCCACACCAAGGTGATCATGTTGACGGCCCGGGTGCAGTCGGACGACAGGGCAGCAGGCTTCGCGGCGGGGGCCGACGACTACCTGATGAAGCCCTTCAGCACCCTGCAGGTGCTGGAAACCATCTACCGCATGGAGGCAGCGCATTGACCTCGCTGCCATTGCTGGAGCCTGCGTCTCAGGTGCCGCCAGACACGCGCTGCTTTGACGAGGCCGCGGCGGCGCAGATGGAGCGGTTTGTGCGCGATTTCGGACGCATGTACCGAGAGCGCAACGAAGCCCTGCGCGAGGTCACCCGCGCGCACCATGCCGCACTGTTGCACCTGTCGGCTGCGGCCGACCTCAAGGACGACGACACCGGCGTGCACATCGTGCGCATCGGCTACCTGGCCGAGGCCCTGGCCCTGGCTCTGGGGCAGACGGTGGGCTACGCACGCATGCTGCGCAAGGCCGCGCCCATGCACGATATCGGCAAGATCGGCACCCCTGATAGCGTACTCAAGAAGCGTGGCAAGCTCATCCCAGAGGAGCGTCAGACCATGAACTGCCACGCTGCGATGGGTGCCGAGATCCTGGGGCGTTCAAACATTCCGGTGTTTCGCATGGCGGCCGAGGTGGCGCTCACGCACCACGAGCGCTACGACGGCCAGGGCTACCCGGCGGGCCTGTCGGGCGAGGCGATTCCTTTGTCGGGCCGCATCACCGCCGTGGTGGATTTTTTTGACGCGCTGACCATGGACCGGGTGTACCGCCCCGCCTTTGCGGTGCCGGTGGCGCTCGAGATGCTGGCGGCCGAGCGCGGCCGTGCTTTCGACCCGATGATCGTGGACACATTTTTGGCGCATGCTGAAGCCATCGATGCGCTGCGGTGCAAGATCACGCAGGAATGTCCGTCTTTTGATGCACTGATCGACGCGCCCTGATCCCCTTTTTTCTGACCGCTCAGCGGCAGGCCACTGCGGGCACGGTGGTGTTATTGATCCAAGGATTCTCAATGATGATGACGATGATGCAGTGGCTGAAACCGTGGGCTTTGACCGTCACCCGCGTGGCGCTGGCCGTGTGTGCGACCAGCGCGCTGGCGGGGCCTGTGGCCGAGCGGGTCCAGAGCCAGTCGGTGTTGCGTGTGTGTGTCTGGCCGGACTACTACGGCGTGACCTACAGACACCCGCGCACGCAGCAACTCGGGGGTATCGACATCGACCTGTCTGCCGAGCTGGCGCGCGACCTCAAGGCCAGGGTCGAATATGTGGACTCTTCTTTTCCCACCCTCATTGACGACCTGAACCAGGACCGTTGCGATGTGGCCATGTTTGCCATTGGCATGCTGCCCCAGCGGATGGAAA
The DNA here is from genome assembly GCF_003096455.1 of Acidovorax sp. 99. Classification (NCBI taxonomy): domain Bacteria; kingdom Pseudomonadati; phylum Pseudomonadota; class Betaproteobacteria; order Burkholderiales; family Comamonadaceae; genus Acidovorax; species Acidovorax sp. 99. The sequence continues at coordinate 757,622 of NZ_QEKU01000001.1, read as the reverse complement.
AGCTGGCTTTTACCCAGCCCTACATGCGCAGCGACATTTACGGCATCACCACAAAATCCAACACGGTCATCAAGCAGTGGGGCGACATTGACAAGCCGGGTGTGTTGGTGGGAGTGCAGGCAGGCACTTTCATGGAACCCATCATGGCCCAGCGCCTCAAGCAGGCCACGCTGGTGCGCATCCAGCTGCCCGCTACCCGCGAGCGCGAACTGACGGCCGGGCGCATTGACGTGTTCATGACCGACTACCCCTACAGCCGGCGCCTGATGGACAACGCCGACTGGGCCCGGCTCATCGAGTCTCCCGAACCATTTTCGGTGCTGCCCTATGGCTATGCAGTCAAGCGCGGCGATGCCGCCTGGCTGGCCACGGTGGATGCCTTTGTGGCGCGCATCAAGGCCGACGGCCGCCTGCAGCGCGCGGCCTCTCAAAATGGCCTGAACGCCATCGTGGTGCGCTGATATGGCCGACCTCCAGGCGCTTCCCTCGGTCTGGACCAGGCTGCGCGCGTGGGTGTTGCAGACCAGCCATCTGGTCCTCATCACCGGAGGGCTGTCGGCATTGGCGGCACTGGTGGCCGTCGGAGCGTTGGCCGTGAACGACTTTCGCACGGTGCGTACCAGCCACCAGAACCATGCCGCCATGCTGGCGCGGGTGCTGGAGGATCAGGCCACGCGCACCATGCAGACGGCCGAACTGGCGCTGGAGTCGCTGGCCACATCGCCAGCCCTCACGACGGTGGCCTCGGAACCCCGGCGTATGCAAGATGCCCTGGGCCAGGCGCTGGCGGCGCTGTCATTTCTTCGGGGGTTGGCCGTGGTGGATGCCGGTGGGCGAGTGGTCGCCAGCACCCAGCCCGGCGATGCCGAGAGTTTTGTGGACCTGGCCAAGCTCGGCCCCCTGGTGGCCATGGGGCGGACGGTTCAGGGCGGCCTCACACCGGGCCGCAGCCTGCAAAGTGTGCGGCTGGGAGGCGCCGCGGCGGCGGCTCCTGCGGGTGTCGCTTTTATCCCTGTGATGCACGGCTACAAGAACGAAGCCGGGCAGGCGCTGGTGCTGGTGGCTTTGGTCAATCCCGATTCGCTGTCCAACTTTCAGCACCTGACGCTGGAGTCCGAGGTTTTTGACTCGGTGGTGACCTCGTACAACGGCCAGGTGTTGGCCACTTCGGGGGCCGCAGCTGCTCTGGCTGGTGCGCGGGTGAACAACATCCCCGTCTTCAGCCAGTTCCTGCCCCGGCAAGAGCACGCCACCTACCTGGGCGTGGGTGTGCTGGGTGAGCGGCAGATCGTCAGTTTTCGGGCCTCGGCCGCGATGCCGCTGGTGGTGGTGGTCGAGACCTCGTACCGGGCAGCCGTGCAAAGCTGGCTGGCGGATGCCCGCGCGCTGATCGGTATTGGCCTGGCCCTGGTGGCCCTGGTGCTGGGCCTGACCTTTGCAGTGTGGCGTGGCCTGCGCACCCGCGAGCGGGCGCGGCTGGCGATTGATGCTGCACAGGCCCGCATTGCCCGCAACGAGCGGGATCTGTCGGTGCTGATGCGCAGCGTGCAAGAGCTGATTTTCCGCACCGATGCGCAGGGCGTGATCACCTATGTGAATGCCCATTGGACTGTGATGACGGGCACGGCGCCTGACCGTGCCATCGGCAAACGCCTGCACGACCTGGTCGAGCCACAAAGCCGCAATGATGTGGTCCGGGCCATCGACCCCCGGTCGCCGGATGGAGTGCGGGCATGCCAGGTGGTGTCCCGCTCTGCCGAGGGTAAGGAAATGATGTTCCAGGTGGCGGTGGTGCCTCTGGTGGCTTCTGGACGTGTGATCGGTTTTGCAGGCAGTGCGGTGGATGAAACCGAGCGCTGGATGGCCCAGCAGCAGCTGCAGGCGCAGATCGCTTTCCAGGACCTGCTGCTAGAGACCAATCCGCTGCCCATCTCTGTGACCGACGCACAGGACCGTTTCGTGCGCGTCAACAAGGCCTGGGAGGAATACAAGGGCCGTACGCGTTCCACCGTGCTGGGCAAGGCCGTTGCCGAGTGCCTGCCACCGGACGAGGTCAAGGTGCATGAGTCGGCGAACAGGCAGCTGTTGCGCTGGGGTGGGCGCGCCCTGGTCGAGACCCAGGTACGCCATGGCGACGGATCGCGCCGCGACACGCGCCTGGCCAAGGCAGCCATTGCCGATGAGCATGGACAGGTCAGTGGTGTGCTCACCATCCTGATGGATGTGAGCGAGTTCCGAGAGGCCGAGCGCGCCACCCGGGAGGCGCGTGACGCGGCCGAAGAGGCATCCCGCACCAAGTCGGAGTTTGTGGCCAACATGAGCCACGAGCTGCGCACGCCGCTGCAGTCCATTCTGGGCTTTGCCGAACTGGGCATGCTGCGTGGTCGCGCGCAGCCCAAGCTGGCGGGCATGTTTGAAGACATCCATTCCGCTGGCCAGCGCATGCTCACGCTGGTGAACGACCTGCTGGAAGTGTCCAAGCTGGAAAGCACGGTGGGAACGTTCCACATGGAGCGCATCGACCTGCGCGGCGTAGTGCGTCCGGTGATCCGCGAGCTGGAGCCTTTGCTGGAACGCAGCCACCTGATGATGGATTTGCGCATGCCTGACCTTCCGCTGGTGGCCAAGGCCGACCCGTTGCGGTTTCAGCAGGTGATCCGCAACGTGGTGGCCAACGCCATCAAGTTTTCGCCGCCTGGCAGCACGATCACCCTGGAGGGCTATGCGGACCCGCAAGGCCAGACGCATCTGGTGGTACGGGATGAGGGCCCGGGCATCCCTCCTTCAGAGCTGCAAAGCATTTTTGAGGCCTTTGTGCAGTCCAGCAAAACCAAGGATGGATCTGGGGGCACGGGCCTGGGCCTTGCCATCTGCCGCAAGATCGTCGAGGCCATGGGCGGGCGTATCTTTGCCGAGAACGTTCCGGCCAGCGGTGCAGCGTTTCACATCATCCTGCCCGCCAGAGGCCATGTGGAAACCGTGCCGGCCCCGTTGCAATAAACGGCTGTATCGCCCACAAAAAAAGCCCTCTGACGAGGGCTTTTTTTGGGTGCTGGCGGGGCGCCGCGGCGCCCCCGGAGGGCTGATCAGCCGCCCTTGCGCGAGCGCTTGCCAGGGTTCTTCTTGCTGCGCGTGGCGACACCACGCTCCAGGCTCACGCGCTGGCCACGGCCAGGGGTGTTCAGCGTCACGCCGGGCATTGGCTTGGGTTGGGGGGTGCGCTTGCGGTCTGCTTCGGTGACGATCTTGTTGCCCATGGTAGGTCTCTGAGAAAGTGGAGAAAAGGGGCATATTAGGCCACAGCCGCAATCAGGGGTGGCCAACAGGCCTTTCTGCCGCCCCCGCCAGAGGCGACAGGCGGAAGGTCAAACTCCCGATTGCGCGACGAAACGCGCCCCGTACGACGTCCCCTGGTCGGTGGACAGCGCCTCGGCGCAGTGGTGCGGTAGCACCCACCCCTGGGCAGGGTCCTCCACCGCGCGGGTGTGGATGGTGGGGGGCTGTGCCCGCACTCCGCCAAAGATGGTGGCAAACGCCACGTCGGCGGCATCTCGGCCGGTGCCAAACCGCAGCAGCCCCATGGGGATGGCCGTGCCCGAAGGGTCGAACAGATACCAGCGGTCGCCCAGATACACCTCCACGTAGGCATGAAAGTCCGGCGGGCCCAGCGCTGGGTCGGCGCCGTAGTCGGTGCCCGTGGTGAAGCGGGCCGGAATGTTCACGGCGCGGCACAGTGCAATCATCAGGTGGGCGAAATCCCGGCACACTCCGACCTGTTCCACCAGCGTGTCGACGGCCGAAGTGTTGGAGTTGGAGGTGTTGGACGTGAACGCCACATGCCGGTTCACCCAGTCACGGATAGCCTGCACGCGGCTGTGGCCCTGCCACAAGGCGCCGAACTCGTTCAGGGCCAGCCGCAGCAGGCGGTCAGACTGGCAATATCGGCTGGGGTAGATGTAGCCCATCACATGCGGCGGCAGGTGCCGCACAGGCACCTCGGCCAGTTGGGTGGGGTCGGCACGGTAGTGGCGTATGTCCACCGTAGCGCTGTAGGTCAGCTCCAGCATGCCGGGCTCGCCATGCAGCCGGAGATAGCGGTTACCCGTCGCAGGGTCTGCGTGGATTTGGTGGGGAATGTCCTGGCTGAGCACCAGGCGCTCGTTGTGGACGATCTGGTGGGGTGTTTGCGCGGCGTGGATGTTGAACACGAAATCGGCGCCGTAGCTGTCGATCTCATATCGCAGGTCAATCTGCAGGTCCATGCGAACACCACGCTGGCTGCCTGGGATTGCCTGCGCCAGGGGCGCGCCGGCATTCGCGGGCCATCGCGCAGGCTCGTTGGACGCGGTGGTAAGGCGGGGGGCGCTGGAGAGGAAGGCCATAGCAGCTCTCAGCGACGGGGCCTGCAGGCTGCGGGTTCACCCTGTGTGTGGGACGGTGTCATCGGCGGCTCCTGGGTGTGCGCCGCGCCGGGGTATCTGGCAGGGCTGGGAATCTTCAGGATACGCCCCAGGGCATCGCCAGCGTGTAGTCCGATGGCCCGTGCACCACGGTGCGCGGGAGCGCGATCTCCCGCCAGCGTCAGCAGACGCTGGTCAGGTTGATCCGGTGACCGAGAGCCTCGCCAGCACCTGCACGTCGCCACCTCGGGGGGCTCGCAAGATCAGCGCATCGCCCGAGCTGGTGCTGTCGCGTGCCAGATCGGACTGCACAAACATGTGGCTGAACCACACCTCAAACCGGCCATTGCGCGCAGACGCTGCGGCCAGCGCCTGGCGCAGTTCGCGCAGGTGGCTCTCCCCCGTGGTCTCGGAGTAGCCCCTGGGCGAACCCAGAGCCGTCCACACCTGTGGTGCACCGAAAGCCAGGGTGGCACTGTCGATGCAGCGGCACCAGGGGCTTGACAGCACCTTCTCCGGACGCAGTTGCCGCGCCTGGAACCACTCGCCAATGCGCCGGGCCTGGGTCCGGCCTTCATCGTTCAGGTTGCGCTGGGTGCCGCAGTCGCCCAGGCGGAAACCCGGGGGATCGAAGGTGCCGGGGGCCAGCGCGTGGCGAAACAACGCCACCACTCCGCCCTGGCCCAGCAAGGCCTCGGCACCCGCTTCCTGGGCCGCCCAGGTCTGCAGGGCTGTGAGGGCCAGTCCGCTACCTAATGCGTCCGCCGCGCCCCTGCCCAGCAAGGTGCGCCGTGTGACGCGCGTACCTTCCGTCGCAGCCTGATCCCCGGCTACTTCGGCATCAGGCAGCTGGCTGGAAGGCATAGCCATTGCCCGCTGCTGCTACGCGGCCAAACGCAGGGAAGGGGAAATGGAAGCCGCCCAGCATGGCATTGCTGGTGGTGATGCGCTGGAACACCTCGCGGCGGACCTTGCGCGCAGCCTCTGCGTCCATGTCAAAGGTCACGGCCCAGTCGGGGTTGCGCGCGAACAATGCGGGCACGTTGGTCAGGTCCGCCACATAGAAGAAGTTCTGGCCTGCCGACTTCAATTCGAACAGCGTGTGGCCCGGCGTATGGCCGTAGGCGGCCACCGACTGGATGCCTGGCGCAACCTCGGTGCCCGCTTCAAACCGCACCAGCGTATCGGCTGGCATGGTGGCAAAGGTGCGGCGCACATTGTCAAACGCACCCTTCATGCCGGCGGGGGCGGCGGCCATGCGCGCGTCGTCCATCCAGAAGGCATGTTCGGCTGCAGGCACCATCACCTTGGCCTTCGGGAACACCAGCTCACCCGCCTTGTTGCGGATTCCATTGATATGGTCGCCGTGGTAGTGGCTGACGAGCACGGTATCGATGTCGGAGGCCTGCATGCCCGCAGCGCGCAGACTGTCCAGCAGTTTGCCGGTGGTGGCACCACCAAACTCGCCCAGGCCGGTATCGATCAGGATCTTCCGCACGCCCGCCACCACCAGGAAGGGGGTGTATGGCACATCGATGTAGTCGGTGGGCAGGCCTTGCGATGCGAGCAGCGCACGCACTTCGGCCAGCGGTGCGTTCTTCACAAATTCTTCCCCCAAAGGGCGGCGAGTGATGCCATCGTTCAGTGCGATCACCTCCACGTCCCCCACCTTCATGCGACGGAAACCAGGGCTGGGCAAGGTGGGCGTGCCGAAATTGGGTGCGTTCTGCGCCCACACGGGCACGAACGAGCCCGCAGCGTAAACGGTGGTGGCCAGGCTTGCGCCCAGGAAGTGACGGCGTGACAGCATGAAACTCTCCAGTCTCGGGTTGAACTAATGAGTCGCAACTGTAGCGCTGGACCTCAGGAAAGCGTGGGCTGGCGCACTAACCTGTTTGCAACGTGGGGCTTTTGGTCGCTAATTGGGGTTAACCCTTTGAATTGGCTGGGTAAGAGGCCATGAAGAGGAGGCTCATTCCATATCGAAGGCTTCGCGCAAAGCGGTACAGAAGTCGCTGCTGCCACTGAGGGTGAGGGTCAGCGTGGTGCGCGGCGGCGCGGCACTGCCTGTGGTCATGTGCAGTTGCCCCGTCGCATCGTCAAAGGACAAGGTCAAGGGGCTCTGCACCTCTTGCACGCCGTGCAGGTCATAGTGCCACGCGCCGCCGTCTTCCTGCGGTGCGCAGGCGCCGGGCCAGTGTGCATGCGCCCAGGCCAGCACGGCAGCGATCTCGTTCTGCAAGGCAGGCAGTTGCGCGGGCAAGACGCTGGCCATGGCATCCAGGGTGCCGTTGCCGTCAGCGTCTTCGCTGTAGTCAAAGTCGAGGTAGTTCAGTTGCATGGTGAGAGCAGGTTATGAATGTGTCGGGAGTTGCTGCGCGATGGCTCAAGCCCAGGTCCGGCCCAGGGCCTGCGCGGCTTCTCCCAGCCGGGGCACCAGTTGCAGCGCCCGCCCCAGCGGCATGCGGGCAGAGGGTGCCTGCAGTGCCACGGCGCTGCGCACCTGGCGCCGCCCACCGGCCAACACGGGCACGGCCACACAGACGAGGCCGTCCACAAACTCCTCGGCGTCCGTGGCATAGCCTTGCCGCAGGATCTGCTCCAGCTCGGCTTCCAGGGCGGCGCGGTCGGTCAGGGTGGTGGCCGTGTGGCGGGTGAGGGGCAGGCCGTCCAGGATGGCCGCCCGGCGTGCGGACGACAGGTGGGCCAGAAACAGCTTGCCGCTGGCCGAGCAGTGGATGGGCACGCGGGTGCCGGGCCGTAGCTCCATGCGCAGCGGAAAGGCTGACTCCACCCGGTCCAGGTAGATCACTTCAGCGCCGCTCAACGCCGTGAGGTTGCAGCTTTCTCCAATGTCCGCCACCAGTTGCCGCAGCACAGCGTGGCGCACTCCATGCTGGGTGCCCGCGCTCAGCGTGCTTTCGGCCAGGCGCAGCAGACGTGGTGCGGGGGGTGTAGCGCCGCCCGTCTGGCTCGCGCGCCAGCAGGCCACCGGCCTCCAGCTGGCCCAGCATGCGGTGCACGCTGGGCTTGGGCCAGCCGGTGGCCTCGATGGCATCGCCCAGGCTGAAGGGCTGGCCCTGGGCACACATCGTTTCCAGCAGTTCAAACAGGCGCAGGCTGGGCGGTGTGTTGGTCATAAATCTCGGAATTCGAGACGAATTCATAAAACATTTCGGGATTATTCAGCATTGTGGCTAAGCTGCAAACCCAATTCACCGGGAGCTTCATGACCGCCTTTTTCCAGAACGTAGTGCTCACCGGCGCCTGTGGCGGGCTGGGCCAGGCGCTGGCGCGCGAGCTGATCGGCCAGGGCGCCGCCGTGGCGCTGGTGGGCCTGAGCCGGCCCGTGCTGGAGACCCTGGCCGCGCTGGCGCCAGAGCGCTGCGCCGTCTACACGCCCGATGTGGCCGACACCACCGCCATGCAGGCCATGGCCGCCGACTGGATGGGCCGCTGGGGAACGCCTGACCTCGTCATCGCCAATGCCGGGGTGGCCGGGGGTTTTGACTCCGCCCAGGCCGACGACCTGGCCGTGATGCGGCGCATGCTGGAGATCAACCTGCTGGGCGCCGCCACCACCTTCCAGCCCTTTGTGTCGGCCCTGCGCGCGCAGCGGCGCGGCGCGCTGGTGGGGGTGGCCAGCATTGCGGGCTGGCGGGGCATGCCGGGCAATGGCGCGTACTGCGCCAGCAAGGGCGGGCTCATCCGTTACCTGGAGAGTCTGCGTGCCGAGCTGCGCGGCGATTCCATCGTTGTGAGCACGGTCAGCCCTGGCTACCTGCGCACCGCGCTCACGGCAGGCAACCGTTTTGCCATGCCCGGCCTGATGGAGCCCGAGGACGCCGCGCGTGCCCTGCTGGCCGCTGTGGCCCGGGGGCGCGCCCACATCGTGCTGCCCGCGCGCATCGGTTGGCTGGCGCGCCTGTTGAACCTGTTGCCTGATGCCCTGCACGACCGGCTGCTGCTGGGCCAGCCGCGCAAGCCGCGCGTGGGCGAGGCGGGGGCCACCGCCATTCCGGGGCTGCCCGTGCGCGCAGACAAGAACATCGACACCTGAGAGAGAAAAAAGCGAATGACGACAACAACAACGATGACGGAGACAAGCCCTTCGACGCCGCTCGCACAGGACATGCGCGGCCACATCGCCCTCATCGGCGCCGGCCCCAGCGGGCTAGCTGCGGCGCGCAATCTGCAGAAGCTGGGCGTGCCTTTTCAGGGCTTTGAAGCACATACCGATGTGGGTGGTTTGTGGAACATCGACAACCCGCGCAGCACGGTCTACGAATCGGCGCACCTGATCTCCAGCAAGCACACCACCGAGTTCACCGAGTTCCCCATGCGCCCCGAAGTGGCCGACTATCCGAGCCACCGGGACATGCGCCAGTATTTCTTCGACTTTGCAGAGCACTTTGGCCTGCGCCAGCACTTCTGGTTTGGCACTCGCGTGCTCCGGGTCGAACCGGTGGGGGAGGGCGCTGCGCCGCTGTGGCGCGTGACGTGGACGCAGCACGGTGGGCCAGCGCAAACGGCAGAGTTCAAGGGCGTGGTGATTGCCAACGGCACGCTGGCCGAACCCAGCATGCCGCGCTTTGAGGGGCACTTTAACGGGGAGCTGCTGCACACCAGCGCCTACAAGAGCGCCGAGCTGTTCAAAGGCAAGCGCGTGCTGGTGGTGGGCGCGGGCAACTCGGGCTGCGACATTGCGGTGGACGCGGTGCACTACGCGCGCAGCGTGGACATCTCGGTGCGGCGCGGCTACTACTTCGTGCCCAAATATGTGTTCGGCAAGCCCGCAGACACGCTGGGCGGCAAGTTCAAGATGCCGCCCTGGCTCAAGCAAAAGGTGGACAGCGTGGTGCTGCAATGGTTCACTGGCGACCCTGCGCGCTTTGGCCTGCCCAAGCCCGACTACAAGATGTACGAGTCGCACCCGGTGGTCAACTCGCTGGTGCTGCACCACCTGGGCCATGGCGATATTCACGTCAAGCCCGACATCGCGCGTTTTGAAGGCCATACGGTGCACTTCAAGGACGGCAGCGCGCAGGACTATGACCTGGTGCTCTGTGCCACGGGCTACAAGCTGCACTACCCCTTCATCGACCACAGCCTGCTCAACTGGCAGGGCACGGCGCCGCAGCTTTACCTCAACATCCTGTCCCCCCGTTTCGACAACCTGGCCGTGATGGGCATGATCGAGGCCAGTGGTATCGGCTGGCAGGGCCGCTATGAACAAGCGGAGCTGGTGGCGCGCTTTTTCAAGGCGCAGGCCGAGGGATCGCCGCGCGCCGAGGCGCTACGACAGGCCAAGGCCGGGCCGCCGCCCGATCTGTCGGGTGGCTTCAAGTACCTCCAGCTCGAACGCATGGCGTATTACGTGCACAAGGACACCTACCGCAACGCGGTGCGCGCTGCCGCAGCAGCCCTCGCCAGAAAGGACTGACGCCATGCTGCCTGTGGACGAAATACGCCTCAACTTCAACCCCGCGTCGCTGGTGGTGCTCAATGTGGTGCTGGGTTTTCTCATGTTCGGCATTGCGCTGGACACGCGCGTGGCGGACTTCAAGCGCGTGCTGCGCATGCCCGGTGCCATGGCGGTGGGCATTGCCGCGCAATTCATCGTGCTGCCTGCGGTGACCTTTGTGCTCATGCTGCTGCTCAAGCCCGGGCCCAGCATCGCGCTGGGCATGATTCTGGTCGCCTGCTGCCCGCCCGGCAATGTGAGCAACATCCTCACGCACCGCGCGGGAGGCAATGTGGCGCTGTCGGTGTCGATGACGGCCATCTCCAACGCGCTGGCCATCGTGCTCATGCCGCTCAACTTCGCGTTCTGGGGCGGCATGCACCCCACGGCGGCGCCGCTGCTGCGCAGCATTGCGCTTGACCCGTTGGAGATGGCGGGTCACATCGTGGTGATCATCGGGCTGCCTTTTGTGCTGGGCATCCTGTGCGCAGAAAAGCTGCCGCGCTTCACACAGCGCGTGAACAAGCCCGTGCGCGTCCTCAGCTTTCTGTGTCTCATCGGTTTCATCGTGGGCGCGGTGGCGGGCAACTGGCGTTACTTTCTGGACTACGTGGGCCTGGTGCTGCTGGCCGTAGCGTTGCACGATGCGCTCGCCTTCGGCACCGGCTACGCCTGCGCAAGGCTCAGCGGCTTGCCGGACTACGACCGGCGCGCGGTGAGCATCGAGGTGGGTATCCGCAATGCCGGCCTGGGCCTCGTGCTGATCTTCAGCTTCTTTGGCGGGCTAGGCGGTATGGCCGTGGTGGCGGGCGTGTGGGGGTTCTGGGACATCATCGCGGGGCTGGCGCTGGCAGGCTGGTGGGGGCGCAGGCCCGCCGAACTACCGGCGGCCGATGCCCGCAAGGAGCAGCGCACATGACCAGCATGGGGTGGATAAGCCGCCGCATTCTGGTCACGGGCGCCGACGGTTTTCTGGGCCGCAGCGTGGTGGCTGCACTGGCGCGTGAAGGGGTCGGGACCATTGTGGCGACCGACGTGCGAGATGTGCCCGTCGAGCGCCGCCTGCCCGGTGTGACCTACCGGGTCCAAGACGTGCGCGACCCCGGTCTGGCGCAGACGCTGGCAGACACCGCCATCGACAGCGTGGTGCACTTGGCGTCCATCGTCACCCCTGGCAAGGGTTCAAGCCGCGAGTTTGAATATTCGGTGGACGTGCTGGGCAGCCAGAACGTGCTGGATGCCTGTGTGGCCACCGGCGTGACGCAGTTGGTCGTCAGCTCCAGCGGTGCGGCCTATGGCTACCACGCCGACAACCCCGCGTGGCTAAGTGAGACGGATGCGCTGCGGGGCAACGAGGTCTTTGCCTATTCGCACCACAAGCGGCTAGTGGAAGAGATTCTGGCGCAATACCGCACGCAGCACCCGGCGCTGGCGCAGACGGTGCTGCGCATCGGCACCATCCTGGGCGAGCGGGTGGACAACCAGATCACCGCCTTGTTTGAAAAGCCGCGCCTGCTCGCCATCCGGGGCAGCGAGAGCCCGTTCGTGTTCATCTGGGACGAAGACGTGACTGGTGCCATCCTGCATGCGCTGCGCACGCAGCGGGCGGGCTGTTTCAACCTGGCGGGCGACGGTGCCTTGCCCTTGCGCGAGATCGCCCAGCGCTTGGGCAAGCCCGTGCTGGAGCTACCTGCAGGGCTGCTGCGCACCGCGCTGGCCGTGGGCTCCGCGCTCGGCGTGAGCCGCTACGGCCGCGAGCAGCTCGACTTTCTGCGCTACCGGCCCGTGTTGCTGAACACTGCACTCAAGGAGGTGCTGGGCTATGTGCCGGGCAAGACCAGCGCGCAGGCGTTTGAGGCCTTCGTCGCTGCCCGGGCGCTGCAGGGCCGCCCCATAGCTGCGGGCGTGTCCGTGGCGGCCGCATGAGTACGCCAGCGGCCTTGAGCCGTGGCGACCTGTTGCGTGCCCTGGCGGTGGTGGTCATCTGGGGGCTGAACTTTGTGGTGATGAAGCTCGGCCTGCAGGGCCTGAGTCCCATGTTGCTGGGAGCGCTGCGCTTTACGGCGGCATCGCTGCCCTTTTTGTTGTTCGTACCGCGTCCGGCCTTGCCCTGGCACTTTGTGGTGGGCTACGGGATGGCGCAGGGGCTGGGGCAGTTCGGCTTTCTGTTTCTGGGGCTGCAGCTGGGCATGACGGCGGGCATGGCGTCGGTGGTGATGCAGACCCAGGCGTTCTTCACTTTGCTGCTGGCCGCGCCATTGCTGGGAGCGCGTGCCAAGCCCTGGCAGTGGGGGGGCTTGTTGCTGGCGTTCGGCGGCTTGATGACCATCGGCCTCGCGCATGGTGAGGGGCCGGGCCAGATGACGCTGGCGGGGTTTGTGCTCACCCTTGGCGCAGCATTCATGTGGGCGGTGTCCAATCTGGTGGCGCGCCGCGCGGCACAGGCCGGGGCGTATGCGCCGTTTCCCTTCATCGTGTGGAGCAGTGTGGTGCCCATTGGGCCGTTCTTTGCGCTGGCGTTCTGGAGCGAGGGCTCCACCGCCGTGTGGGCACAGCTGCAGTCTTTGAACGGCACCGGGTTGCTGGCCGTGGCCTACCTGGCCTTCTTGGCCACGCTGCTGGCCTACACGCTGTGGACGCAGCTGCTGCAACGCCATGCGGCGGGGCGGGTCACGCCGTTCTCGCTGCTGGTGCCGGTGGTGGGGCTGTGGGCGGCTTATGCCTTTCTGGGTGAAACCCCGGCGCCTCTGCAGTGGTTGGGCGCAGCCGCAGTGCTCTGCGGGCTGGTGGTGAACCAGGTGGGAGGCTTGTGGTGGGCCCGGCGTGCGGCAGCTTCCTAGAATGTTCGCTTTCCGCATCGAGGAGACAGGGTGGCTGAGAGCGTGTTTTTGTGGGTGAAGGGGTTGCGGTTTGCGTACCCGGAGTGTGCTGTGCTGGACAACCTGTCGCTGGCCTGGCCCCCGGGCCTGGCTCTGGTGCGGGGTGATGAAAGCACCGGCAAGACCACGTTGCTGCGTCTGCTGGCTGGCGAGCTGACGGCGCAGGCTGGCAGCATCACGCTGCAAGGGGTGGACCTGAACCTGGCCGCCAAGCCCTCGGCACCACGGGTCTTCTGGGCGGACCCGCGATCCAGCGAGTGGGACCGGCTCACTGCCAGGGGTTGGCTCGACAGCCTGCCCGCGCGCTACCCCCAGTGGGATGCGGCAGCCCTGGTGGAACATATCAACGGGTTCAGTCTGCACGAGCACCTGGACAAGCCCTTTTACGCCCTGTCTACCGGCAGCAAGCGCAAGGTGCTCATGGCAGGGGCCTTGGCCTCGAATGCACCGCTGACCTTGATCGACGAGCCTGTGGGCGGGCTGGACAAGCCCTCCATTCGCTATCTGGCGCAGGCCCTGGCATCCCAAGCGGCCAGACCAGACCGCCTGACCGTGGTGGCACATTACGAAGCCCTGCCCGATGTGCCCTGGGGCTCGGTGCTGGATCTGTAAGAACCTGTTCTAAGGCGTTATGAGGTGGTAGAGGGCGCCTTGGGGGCATGTGCCCTGGGGTCGGCCGTGTAGGCAGGGTCTGCCGTAGACTGCGGTGCTGACCGTTTCCCCTCACACACGCCTCACCCTGCAAGGACCGTCCCATGGATGCGCTGCTATTTGTTCCGGTTGCCATCGCCATCTCGCTCACCCCGGGGCCCAACAACTTCTGTGGCCTCAACAACGGCATCCGCGCAGGCGTGGGCCCCGCGATGATCGCCACGGTGGGCCGGGCAGCGGCGTTCGCGATCTTTCTGACGGTGTCTGCGGTGGGGCTGGGGGCGATGCTGCTGGCGTCCGAAGCGGCGTTCACGGCGGTGAAGTGGGTGGGTGCTGCCTACCTGTTCTGGCTGGGCTGGAAGGCCTGGCACAGCCGCGAGTTCAGCGGCCTGGCGCTGGAGGATGCACCTGGCAGTGGCCAGGCATCGGGTCAACAGGCCCAGTTCCATCTGCGTGCTCTCATTGCGCAGGAGTTTTTGCTGGGCATCACCAACCCCAAGGCGATCATCCTGTTCGCGGCGATCTTTCCGCAGTTCATCGACCCCGCGCAGCCTGCCGCGCGCCAGTTTCTGGTGCTGGGCTCCATCTATCTGGGCAGCGAATTCGTCTCGACGGCCGTGTACGCCAGCTTCGGGCGCCAGATCCGCCGCTTCATCCGCACCTCGCGCGGTGTGGCCCGCCTGAACAAGGCCACCGGCGGTTTCTTCATGGGTGCTGGCGGCCTTCTGCTGGCCACCAACCGCTGATTGCTGCCCCCTGGCGGGGCTGAGCCGATACATCGGTAAACCCCGCCCAAAGCGCGCGTAAATCCCCGGTAAAGGGTACCCGCCGGGCGGTAGCCCCGGGGGGTGCGCTGGCTACCATACCCGTTCGCTCATTCGTCGTTGCGCCCCACCATGCCCCTGAACCGTTCGTTGACCCGTCCACAGAGGCCCGCAAGATTGCAGTCCGGCAAGCTGCGCTGGATCTCCGCGTTGTTACTGGCCTCCGTGGCGCTGGCTGCGGTGGGAGGTGGTGTCTGGTGGTGGAAGCAGCGCCAGGATGCAGCGGCCGCGGCCAGCGCTGGCGGTGCCGCCACGGGGCCCAACGCGGCGCGCAAGCCCGGCAGTGGGCCCGGGCGCTTTGGCGGCGGCAACGTACAGCCCGTGTCGGTAGGCACCGTGCAGCGGGGCGATGTGCGGGTGGTGGTGAGCGCCATCGGCACCATGAGCGCCCGCGCCACCGCCGTGGTGCGCGCCAAGGTCGGCGGCGAGCTGACGTCGGTGCGCTTCAAGGAAGGTGACGAGGTGCGTGCAGGCCAGGTGCTGGCCGAGATCGATGCGCGCAGCTACCAGGCGGCGCTGTCGCAGGCCCAGGGCACGCTGCAGCGTGACCAGGCGCTGCTCAAGAATGCACAGCTCGACCTCAAGCGTTATCAGGACCTGCTGGCGCGCGACTCCATCGCCAGCCAGCAGGTAGACACCCAGGCCGCACTGGTGCGGCAGCTGGAAGGCACCGTGGCCTCGGAACAGGCGCAGGTGGACGCCGCGCGCCTGCAACTGAGCTACACCCAGGTCACCGCACCATTTGCCGGCCGCCTGGGCTTGCGCCAGGCCGACCGGGGCAACGTGGTGGGGCCGAGCGACGCGAACGGCATCGTCACCATCAACCAGGTGCGGCCCATCGATGCAGCGTTCTCCGTGCCCGAGGCGCACCTGCCCCAGATGCGTCGCCGCATGGCCGCAGGCGAAGAGCTGAGCGTGGAGCTGTGGGACCGCGACAGCCGCCGCCAGCTGGCCAAGGGCCGTGTGGTGGCGCTGGACAACGCCATCGACAGCGCCACCGGCACCATCAAGGTCAAGGCCGCTTTTGCCAATGAAGACGGCGCCCTGTACCCCAACCAGTTTGTCAACGTGCGCTTGCAGGTCAACCTGCTCCAGGGCGTGCTGACCGTACCGGCCACGGCCGTGCAGAACAACTATGTCTACCTGGTGCAGGAAGACAGCACCGTGACCCAGCGCCGCATCCGCGTGGGCGTGACCGATGGCGACCGTGTGAGCGTCGAAGGCGAGCTGCGCGAGGGCGAGCAGGTGGTCACGGACGGCATCGACCGCCTGCGCGAAGGCGCCAAGGTCGCCGTCATCGATGCCGGTGCCGTCACCCGCGCCGACCAGGCGGCCCAGGACCAGGC
Organism: Acidovorax sp. 99; assembly: GCF_003096455.1. NCBI lineage: Bacteria > Pseudomonadati > Pseudomonadota > Betaproteobacteria > Burkholderiales > Comamonadaceae > Acidovorax > Acidovorax sp. 99. The sequence continues at coordinate 742,058 of NZ_QEKU01000001.1, read as the reverse complement.
CGCGCAGCGCCGCGCCTTCATGGCATCCCTGCCCCCCGATGTGCGTGAAAAGCTGCAGAAGATGAGCCCCGAAGAGCGTCGCGCCTTCTTGCGCGAGCGGCGAGCGCAGATGGGCGCGAGCGGCGCAGCGGCTCCAGCGTCGGCGGCGTCTGCTGCAGCCCCTTCGGCGTCGGGTGTGGGTGCTCCCGCCGCTGCCCCGGCGCCCACCCCGCAGGCCTCTGCTGCGCCACAACAGCAGCGCAGCGAAGCACCACCCAGAGCAGCTGCACCGCCCGCCGCCCCCGCAGCGCCTGCAGACCGTAGCTCTGAACCTCCGCGGGGCATCCCTCCGCAGGTGAAGGCACTGCTGGACCAGATGCCCGCCGACGAGCGCGCCCGCGTGATGGCAATGCCGCAGGAGGAGCGCCGCGCCTACATCCGCGAGCGGCTGCAACAGCAGCCGCCGTCCCAGGGTGGCGCAGCCAGCCCGGCGCGCTGAGCGCAGCGGCACCCCGGTTTCTCCCCTGCCTGTCTTGCCAGCGCACCCGCCGCCATGAACCTGTCGCGCCTTTTCATCCTGCGCCCCATCGCCACCGCGCTGCTGATGGTGGCGATCCTGATCGCGGGGCTGATGGCCTACCGGCTGCTGCCCACCTCGGCCCTGCCTGAGGTGGACTACCCCACTATCCAGGTCACCACGCTGTACCCGGGCGCCAGCCCGGACGTGATGACCTCCAACGTCACGGCCCCGCTGGAGCGGCAGTTCGGCCAGATGCCGGGGCTGTCGCAAATGTCGTCCACCAGCTCGGGCGGGGCTTCGGTGATCACGCTGCGTTTTGCGCTCGACATGGCGCTGGACGTGGCCGAGCAGCAGGTGCAGGCGGCCATCAACGCGGGCAGCAACCTGCTGCCCAGCGACCTGCCCATGCCGCCCCTGTACAGCAAGGTCAACCCCGCCGATGCGCCCATCCTCACGCTGGCCATCACCTCGCCCTCGCTGCCCGTGATCCGCGTGAACGACCTGGTGGAGAACCGCCTGGCACCCAAACTCTCGCAGGTGCAGGGCGTGGGCCTGGTGGCGATTGCGGGCGGTCGCCGCCCGGCTGTGCGCATCCAGGCCAACCCCACGGCATTGGCGCAACTGGGCCTCACGCTGGAGGACGTGCGCACCTCCATTGCGGCCGCCAACGTCAAACAGGCGAAGGGCGGCTTCGACGGCCCGGCCCGTGCCTCCACCATCGATGCCAACGACCAGCTGCAGTCGGCGGCCGAATACCGTGACCTCATCATCGCCTTCAAGAATGGCGCCCCCGTGCGCCTGAAGGACGTCGCCGAAACGGTGGACGATGCCGAGAACACCCGCCTCGCCGCCTGGGCGGGCACGGCAGACACCGGGGCCAAACCCGGCGTGATCCTCAACATCCGCCGCCAGCCCGGCGCCAACGTGATCGACACGGTGGACCGCATCAAGGCCCTGCTGCCGCAGCTGCAAAGCACCTTGCCTGCGTCGCTGGATGTGCAGGTGCTGACCGACCGCACGGTGACGGTGCGCGCCTCGGTGCGCGACATGCAGGTGGAGCTGGGCCTGGCCGTGCTGTTGGTGGTGGCGGTGATCTTTGTCTTCCTGCGCAGCCCGTCGGCCACGCTGATCCCGAGCGTGGCCGTGCCGCTGTCGCTCATCGGCACCTGTGGGGTGATGTACCTCGCGGGGTTCTCCATCAACAACCTCACGCTGATGGCGCTGACCATCTCCACCGGCTTTGTGGTGGACGATGCCATCGTGATGATCGAGAACATTGCCCGCTATGTGGAAGAGGGCGAGGCACCCCTCGCGGCTGCGCTCAAGGGCTCGCAGCAGATCGGCTTCACCATCATCTCGCTCACCATCTCGCTGATCGCCGTGCTGATCCCGCTGCTGTTCATGGGCGATGTGGTGGGCCGGCTTTTCCACGAGTTCGCGATCACGCTGGCCGTGTCCATCCTGATCTCGGCCGTGGTGTCGCTCACGCTCACCCCCATGCTGTGCGCGCGCCTGCTGCGCCACACGCCCGAGGAGAGTCACGGCCGCCTGTACCGCGCCACGGGGCATTTTTTTGATCGCACCATCGCAGGCTATGGCCGCATGTTGGGCTGGGTGCTGAACCACCGAGGAACCACCTGGCTGGTGTTTGCGGCCACGCTGGCGCTCACCGTGGTGCTGTATCTGTTCATCCCCAAGGGCTTCTTTCCGGTGCAGGACACCGGCACGCTGCAGGCCACCACCGAGGCCGACCAGTCGATCTCGTTTGCCGGCATGGCCGAGCGCCAGCAGGCCGTGGCCGAACGGCTGCTGCAAGACCCCGCCGTGCGCAGCGTATCGTCGTTCATCGGCGTCGACGGCGCCAACACCACGCTCAACACCGGCCGCCTGCTGATCGACCTGCAGCCGCATGCACAGCGTGACAAGGCCAGTGTGGTGCAGCAGCGCCTGGCCGAGCGCGTGCAGAACCTGCCGGGCATCCGCCTGTTCATCCAGCCCGTGCAGGACCTGACCATTGAAGACCGGGTGGCGCGCACGCAGTACCAGTGGCTGCTGTCATCGCCCGACATGCAGCAGCTGACCACCAGCACCACCGAGCTGCTGCGCCGCCTGCGCGCCTTGCCCGAGCTGACGGATGTGGCCAGCGACCTGCAGGACCAGGGCCGCCAGGCCTATGTGCAGATCGACCGCGCCCAGGCCAGCCGGCTGGGTGTGACGGTGGCTGGCATTGACGCGGCGCTGTACAACGCCTTTGGCCAGCGGCTGATCTCGACCATCTTCACCCAGTCCAACCAGTACCGCGTGGTGCTGGAGGTGGCGCCGCAGTTCAAGGTGGGGCCCGAGGCGCTGCAGAGCATCTATGTGCCCTCCAGCGTGGGGGCGCCGGTGCCGCTGTCGTCGGTGGCGCGCATCGAGGAGCGCAACATGCCCCTGGTGGTCAACCACGTGGGCCAGTTGCCCGCCGCCACCATTTCGTTCAACACCGCGCCGGGGGTGTCGTTGGGCAACGCTGTGGCGGCCATCGAGCGCGAGAAGGCCGCCGTGCAGGCCGAGGGGCAGTTGCCGCTGTCGGTGGAGACGAGCTTCCAGGGCGCGGCGCTGGCGTTCCAGGCGTCGCTGTCGAACACGCTGCTGCTGATTCTGGCGGCGGTGGTCACCATGTACATCGTGCTGGGCGTGCTGTACGAGAGCACGGTGCACCCGGTCACGATCTTGTCCACGCTGCCCTCGGCTGGGGTGGGGGCGTTGCTGGCGCTGATGGCGGCGCGGTTGGACCTGGACATCATTGCCATCATCGGCATCGTGCTGCTGATCGGCATCGTGAAGAAGAACGCGATCATGATGATCGACTTTGCGCTGGAGGCGCAGCGGGACGAGGGCCTGAGTGCGCGCGATGCGATTTATCAGGCGTGTCTGCTGCGGTTCCGGCCCATCTTGATGACGACGTTGGCGGCCTTGCTGGGGGCGTTGCCGATGATGCTGGGGACGGGGGTGGGCAGCGAGTTGCGGCATCCGCTGGGGGTGACGATGGTGGGCGGTCTGATCCTGAGTCAGTTGCTCACGCTGTTCACGACCCCGGTGATTTACCTGACGTTTGAGGGGTGGGCGCAGCGGTGGCGTGGGCGGCAGGGTGAGGTGGCGTGATGGCGTTCGTGAACGTCGCTTGGTCGCTGGCCGTCCGGGCTGAGCCTGTTGAAGGTTTGGCGCGCTGGTTTGACAAGCGTGCTTGGGTTCAGGGCGGAGGCCGGGAGTCGCCCGGCGTGCGAGTAACTTTCTTTTGCTTCGCCAAAAGAAAGTCACCAAAGAAAAGGCGACCCCCAGTCTGCGACCCCTTCGCGTTGCGAAGGGGCAAACCTGCGGTGGGGCGGTTGCGGGGTGCGCCGTGGAACTCGCTTTGCGCTGCGCGCGCCGCTCAGACAGCCACGGCGAGTCAGAGCACGAAGCACGCGCGCTTCGACGCGCATGCCACCCCACAACCGCCCCGCCGCAGGCGCAGCCAGCAGGGGTGGGACAGCCGAACAGCCGAACAGCCAATATCCATTCGGGCCTTTGCTTCGCTCGGCCTCGTCTTGCGGGCGCAAGCGCCACGCGCTGCGCAAACTGGGCCGAGCGAAGCAAAGGCCCGTGTGGATGTTCTGCTCCCCTTGCCCCTGTGGATGCGCCGAGGAGCGCAGGGTCTGGCGGATCAGGGCTCGCGTGTGTCTGAGCGACGCGCAGCGGCGCGAGTTGAGCGAGACCCCGCCAAACCCGAGCACCGCAGGTTGCCCCGGAGCGAAGCGCAGGGGACGCAGACAGTGGGGTCGCCTTTCTTTTGGGTACTTTTCTTTGGCGAAGCAAAGAAAAGTACCTCGCACGCCGGGCGACTCCCGGCCTCCGCCCTCAACAAAGGCACGCGGCTCAGTCAGCGCACGCAACAAAACGCTACAAAATCAATAGCTACCAGCGCATATCCCACTAGCGCACCCAGCCAAAAACACCCAAAAACCACCCGGAGAGCCCACCCATGAGCCTCTCCACCCCCTTCATCCACCGCCCCATCGGCACCATGCTCCTCACCCTGGGCCTGGCCCTGGCGGGCGCGGTGTCGTTCTTCCTGCTGCCCGTGGCGCCGCTGCCGCAGGTGGACTACCCCACCATCTCGGTCAGCGCTAGCCTGCCCGGTGCCAGCCCCGACACCATGGCCGCCACCGTCGCCACGCCGCTGGAGCGGTCGCTGGGCGCCATCGCAGGCGTCACCGAGATCACCTCGCGCTCCATCCTGGGCAGCACCTCCATCACGCTGCAGTTCGACCTGGACCGCAACGTGGACAGCGCCGCGCGCGATGTGCAGGCCGCCATCAACGCCGCGCGCACGCTGCTGCCCACGGGCATGCCCAGCAACCCGACCTACCGCAAGGTCAACCCGGCCGACTCGCCCATCATGATCCTGGCGCTCACGTCGGACCTGCTCACCCGCGGGCAGATGTACGACGCGGCCTCCACCGTGCTGGCGCAAAAGCTCTCGCAGGTCGAGGGTGTGGGCCAGGCCACGGTGAGCGGCGGCGCGCTGCCCGCCGTGCGGGTGGAGCTGGACCCGGTGCGGCTGGCCTCCAACGGCATCTCGCTGGAACAGGTGCGCAGCGCCATCGCCAGCACCAACGCCAACCGCCCGCTGGGCGCGGTGGAGCGGGAAGACCACTACTGGCAAGTGGCCACCAACGACCAGGCCCGCGTGGCGGCCGACTATGCGCCCCTGGTGCTGCGCTGGAAGAACGGGCAGGCCGTGCGTTTGCAAGACGTGGCCGACGTGGTGGACTCGGTGCAGGACGTGCGCAACTTCGGCGTGGCCAATGGCAAGCCGGCGGTACTGCTGCAGGTGTACAAGCAGCCCGGCGCCAACATCCTCGAAGCCGTGGAGCGCGTGCGCTCGCTGCTGCCCGCGCTGCAGGCCTCCATCCCGGCGGCCATCGACATTGAGGTGGTGTCCGACCGCACGCCCACGCTGCGCGCTTCGGTCAAAGAGGTGGAACGTGCGCTGCTGATTGCCGTGGCGCTGGTGGTGCTGGTGGTGTTCCTGTTCTTGCGCAACGGGCGTGCCACGCTCATCCCCAGCGTGGCGGTGCCGGTGTCGCTGGCAGGCACGTTTGGCGTGATGTACCTGGCAGGCTACACGCTCGACAATCTCTCGCTGATGGCGCTCACGGTGGCCACGGGCTTTGTGGTGGACGACGCCATCGTGGTGCTGGAGAACATCATGCGCCACATGGAGCGGGGTAAGACCGCGCTGCGGGCGTCGCTCGACGGTGCGCGCGAGATCGGCTTCACGGTGGTGTCGATGAGCATCTCGCTGATTGCGGTGTTCGTGCCCATCTTGTTCATGGGCGGCATTGTGGGGCGGTTTTTCCGCGAGTTCGCCATCGTCATGTCCTCGGCCATCCTGGTGTCGATGGTGGTGTCGCTCACCACCACGCCCATGATGTGTGCCGCGCTGCTCAAGCCCCACAGCCCGGCCCCGGCGCGGCGCAGGGGCTGGGCGGCAGCCTTCAGCCACCGAATCGGTCGCTGCGTGGACCGCATGCAGGTGCGGGGCATGCGCCTATACCGCCGCAGCCTGGCCTGGTGCCTGCGCCACCAGCCCGTGGCCTTGCTGGTGCTGGCGTGTGTGGTGGGGCTCAACGTGACCCTCTACACCGCCATCGACAAGGGCTTCATGCCCGAGCAGGACACCGGGCGCATCTCGGGCTTCATCCGCGCCGACCAGGCCACGTCCTACCAGGCCATGGAGCAGCGGCTGCAGCGTTTCCTGTCCATCGTGCAGGCCGACCCGGCCGTGGAGCATGTGACCGGCTTCACAGGCGGCTGGCAGCGCAATGCGGCGCAGATGTTCATGACCCTCAAGCGCGGGCCGGGGCAGGAGAGCTCGGAGACCGTGATAACGCGGCTGCGCGAGCAGCTCAAGAACGAGCCGGGCGCGCGCCTGTTCCTGGTGCCGCAGCGCGACATCCGCATTGGTGGGCGGCAGAGCGGTGCATCCTTCGACTACACCCTGCAGGCCGACGACATTGGCGACCTGCGCACCTGGGAGCCGCGCATCCGCCAGGTGCTGAGCCAGCTGCCCGAGCTGGAGGACGTGAACAGCGACGTGCAGGACTTTGGCCTGCAGACCTCGCTGGTCATCGACCGTGATGCGGTCACGCGTCTGGGCCTGACCATGGCACAGATCGACGCCACGCTGAACAACGCCTTCGGCCAGCGCCAGGTGGGCGTGATCTACAACCCGCTCAACCAGTACCGCGTGGTGATGGAGGCCGCGCCGCGCTACCTGCAGAACCCCGAGACGCTGCGGGGCTTCTTCTTCGTCAACAGCCAGGGGCAGCAGATTCCGCTCACGGCGTTTGCGCGCATCACCACCACCAACACACCGCTATCAGTCAACCACGACCGGGGCACGCCCGCCAGCAGCATCAGCTTCAGCCTGGCGCCGGGGGTGTCGCTGTCGCAGGCCACCGAGGCGGTGAACAACGCGGTGGCTGAGCTGGGCGTGCCGGTGTCGGTGCGCGGTTCGTTCAGCGGTACGGCGGGGGCGTTTCAGGACGCACTGGCGGGCCAGCCGCTGCTGATCCTGGCGGCCATCATCACCATCTATCTGGTGCTGGGCATGTTGTACGAGAGCCTGGTGCACCCCATCACCATCCTGTCCACGCTGCCGTCTGCGGGTGTGGGCGCGTTGCTGGCGCTCATGCTGTTCAAGACGGAGTTCTCGCTCATCGCACTCATTGGCGTGATCCTGCTGATCGGCATCGTGAAGAAGAACGCGATCATGATGATCGACTTTGCCCTCACGCGGCAACGCCAGCAGGGCGAGCCGGGCCGGGCGCCCGTCACCGCAGCGCAGGCCATCTACCGCGCCTGCAACCTGCGGTTGCGCCCCATTTTGATGACCACCGTGGCCGCCATCTTCGGAGCCCTGCCACTGGCCCTGGGGCGGGGTGATGGTGCTGAGCTGCGCCAGCCGCTGGGCATTGCGATTGTGGGCGGCCTGCTGGTGAGCCAGTGGCTCACGCTTTACACCACGCCGGTGGTCTATGTGGCGCTTGACCGGCTGCGTGCGCGCGTGCTGCGGGCGGTGGGGCGGCGCCGCAAGCCAGCGGGCGCCGCGCCTGCGGCCCCGGTGGTATTGCAAGGAAACGACGGATGACCTCTTTCACTTTTTCACGTCGGGTCGCCTGGCCTGCGCTGGTGGTCAGCGGCCTGTGGCTGGTGGGCTGCGCGCAGACGCCGCCGTACGAGCGGCCCACCATGGACATTCCGGCTGCCTACAAAGAGCAAGCCGCCGCCCAGGCCCAGGGCATCTGGAAGCCCGCGCAGCCGCAGGCCTCCACCGCCTTGCCCGAGACCTGGTGGACCGTGTACGGCGACGCCGTGCTGGACCGCCTGCAGCAGCAGGCCGATGCCAACAGCCCCACCCTGGCGCAAAGCGCCGCCCGCCTGCGCGCGGCCCAGGCGGCCGTGACCAGCAGTGGCGCAGCGGCCTTGCCCACCGTGGGGGCCAATGCCAGCAGCAGTCGTGCCCGCAGCGGCACGCAGCTGAGCAATCAGGGCGATGGCAGCAGCACCGCGCGCATCAGCACCAGCCATTCGCTGGGCCTCACCGCCAGCTGGGAGCTGGACCTGTGGGGCCGCATCTCCGCCGGGGTGAGTGCCGCGCAGGCCAGCGCACAGGCCAGCGCCGACGACCTGGCCGCTGCGCGCTTGTCGCTGCAGGCGGCCGTGGCGCAGACGTATTTTTCACTGCGTGCGGCCGAGGCCCAGGCTGCGCTGCTGGGCGAGACGCTCAAGGCCTACGACCGCAGCTGGGAGCTGACGCGCAACCGCCAGGCGGCGGGTGTGGCCTCCAGCGCCGATGTAGCGCAGGCCGAGGCGCAGTACAAGTCCACCCAGGTGCAGCTGCTGGAGGCCCAAACCACGCGCAGCCAGCTGGAGCACGCGCTGGCCGCGCTGCTGGGGCAGGCGCCTGCCGCCTTTGCGCTGGAGCCCACCGCCACGTTGCCCGCACCGGCCGATGTGCCCCAAGCCCTGCCGTCCGACCTGCTGCAGCGGCGACCGGATATCGCTGCTGCCGAACGCCGCGTGGCGGCGGCCAACGCGCAGATTGGCGTGGCGCGCGCGGCGTATTTCCCCACGCTCACGCTGTCGGCAGCGGGCGGATACCGGGGGGCGCCGCTGGCGGATCTGTTCAGCGCGCCCAACCTGTTCTGGTCGCTGGGGCCGGCGCTGGCGGCGTCGATCTTTGACGGCGGCGCGCGCAGTGCGGCGGTAGAGACGGCCCGTGCCAACCACGCGCAGGTCACGGCCGCCTACCGCCAGACGGTGCTGACCGCGCTGCAGGAGGTGGAGGACAACCTCACGGCCGCCGCTGCGCTGGCGCAGGAGGAGCAGCTGCAGCGCGAGGCCACCGCCGCCGCCCAGCGTGCGCTGGACGTGGTGGAGAACCAGTACCGTGCGGGCACCGTGGGCTACCTGAACGTGCTGGCGGCCCAGACCACCGTGCTGTCATCGCAGCGGAGCCTGATCGACGTAAAAAGCCGCCGCCTGACGGCCGTGAACGCGCTGCTGAAGAACGTGGCCGGGCGCTGGGAGGCGCTGCCGCCCGCTTGACGCCCGCGTCAAGTCCACGTCAGGCCCGCTTGAACTGCGGGCGCAGCTACATCGCCTTGAACAGGTGCGCGTAGAGGCGGCTCACCGGCAGCCGCTCAGGCCGCCCGCGCAGGCTCAGGTGCTGCTTGCCCGCCTCGTCGCGCGTGACGGTGGCAATGGCCGTGGCGCGCACCAGGGTGCTGCGGTGCACCTGCCAGAACTCCTGCGGGTCGAGCTGCTCGATCAGCTCCTTGAGCGCGGTGCGGATCAGGTATTCACGCTCGGCGGTGAGCACGCGCACGTACTTGTCGGCCGCCTCGAAATACACCACCTCTGCCACCGGCACCATGTGGATCTGCGTGCCGTGGCTGGCCTGGATCACGCTCAGCCGCGTTGCGGCAGTGGCAGGCGCGGCGGCGGGTGCAGTGCCCACGCCGGGCGCGCCCAGCAGCGCGCGCAGCTGGGCCATGGTGGCTTCGAGTTCGGGCGAGGGCAACGCTGTCGAAGGTGCAGCGGGTGGTGCACCGGTTGCCGCAGCGGCTGATGCGCGCTGGGCCAGCACGCCCTGCACCTTGGCCACGGTGCGGGCCAGCCGGTCGGCCTGGATGGGCTTGAGCAGGTAGTCCACCGCTTGGGCTTCAAACGCCTGTACAGCGTACTGGTCGTAGGCCGTGGCAAACACCAGCGCCGGAAAGGGCTGGTCATCCGGCCATGCATCGGCCAGCTCGGCGGCCGCCTCGATGCCGCTCTGGCCGGGCATGCGGATGTCGAAGAACAGCACGTCCGGCCGCAAGGCCAGCGCCTGCCGCACGGCCGAGCGGCCGTCGCCCACCACGGCCACCACTTGCAGCTCCGGCCACGCGCGGGTCAGGTCCTGCTGCAGGGCGGCGGCCAGCAGCGGTTCATCTTCGGCAATCAGGGCGCGTGAGACGGGCTCTGTCATGGTGTGACGGCAGATTTCAAGGGAAAAGTGACGGTAGCGCTAGTACCGTTTGGCTGAATAGCTATCAATTCAAGAGCGCCTGCGGGGCCGTGCAGCGTGGCCAGGCGTTCGCGCACCTGGGCCAGGCCAAAGCTCTGGCCGGGGCCTGGGGTGGGCAGGGTGGCGGGTAGGCCCGCCCCGGTGTCTTGGACCTCGATGACCAGCAATGGGCCGTGGGGGCTCTCCTGGGTGCTTGCACGCACGGTGATGTGGCCGCCTTCCACCTGGGGCTCCAGCCCGTGGCGGATGGCGTTCTCCACCAGCGGCTGCAGCAGCAGGGGTGGCACCGGCACATCGCGCAGGGCATCGGGCAGGTCCAGGGTGTAGGCCAGGCGCTGCCCCATGCGCACGGCCATCAGCTCCAGGTAGTCGTGCAGGCGCTCAAACTCTAGCGCCAGCGGGTGCTGGGTGCTGCGCGATGCGCTGAGCGTGGCGCGCAGGTAGGCAATCATGCGGTCCAGCATGTGCTGCGCCCGGGCCGGGTCGGTGCCGATGAGCACGCGCAGGTTGGCCAGGGTGTTGAACAGCATGTGGGGTTCCAGCTGGGTCTCCAGCAGCTTCAGGCGCGATTCGCTGGCGTGCATGCGCGCCTCGGCCATCTTGCTTTCCAGGTAGGCCGACTTGTTGACGGCGTAGAAGTAGAACGTGCCCACCAGCCCGGCAATGGCCGTGATGAGGATGGACGTGCGCTGGTCTGCACCGGAGATCAACGCCCCCGGCGGGTAGAAGTGAAAGTAGTGCACGCATAGCGCGTCGGCCAGCAAGGTGCCCGCCAGGTAACCCACGACGATGCCCACCAGGACCAGCGCAATGCCCTGCCAGCCGTGTGGCCAGCCCGTTTCGGCGGCGGACGGTATCAACTCCCGCCCGAGGTCGATGATGGCCCAGGTGAAGGTGCCGATCAGCACCGAATACACCACGGGCGGCCCATAGGGCTTGTCGGGCATGAACGTGCACTGGATGGTGGCCACGACCAGTGTGAAGGCCACCACCTGCAGGTAGTGCCGCAGCTTGCTGACCCCGTTGAACTCGTGGCGCAGCTTCATGGCCGGTCTTGGCGGCGCTGCAGGGCCTCGCGCTCGCGCTGCACCATGCGCTCGCGCAGGCCGCTGCCAGTGCCCAGCAAAAACACCGACACCCCATGCAGCACCAGCCCCAGCCCCCAGCCCAGCAGCGGGTACACCGACCACGGGCGGGTGCCAAACGCATAGCGCGACATGGCAAAGATGAGGGCGTTGACCAGCACGAAGGCCAGTGCATGCACGTACCAGCCCAGCTTGGCGTTGGCGCGGCGGCGGGCCAGCGCATCCAGTTCTTGGGGGCTCAAAGGGGTGGACATGGGGCGATGCGGTGGTTGGTGCGGGGGAAGGGCGGTAGCATCAGAATTCTAGGGGCGGTGCGTTAGTCGGCTGACATGCTTGTCATGCCGGGCAGTTCAGCCGGGCCACGGTGGCCACGGCCTGCGCATCCAGCGTCAGCCCGATGTGGTTCACCCCCGGCACCAGGGTGACAGGCACGGGCTTGCCTGCCTTGGCAAACAGGTCGGCAAAGCGGTCGGCATAGAAAAGCTCGTCGTCCTGCCCGGCCACGATGCAGACCGCGCCCCGGGCATTGCGGATGTCGACCTGGTAGTCGTCGTGAGGGCGGAAGTTGGTGGCCACGGTATAGGAGTAGAGGGGCGTGAGCATCTCACGGGCCACATCGTTCAGCGCGAAGCGCAACACGGGCAGGTGGTTCCAGCGGGTGATGCCGAACTGGTTGAGCAGGGTGAGTGCAATGATCCGGGGCAGTCCCACCGAAGCCCAGCGGCCGCTGTCCGGTCGTGATGTGGGGGCGTTGTGGTGCAGGAAGGGCGCTAGCAGTACATAGCGGTCAAACAGGCTCTGTCGCGCGCTGCCCGCGAAACGCAGCGCAAACCCGCCGCCTGCGGAGAAACCCATCAGCGTTTGCGGGCCCGTGTGGGGCACAGCGCGCAAAAAGTCCTCGACGTCGTCTTCCATCTGCCCGATATAGGCGGCCTGGCCCCGGGTGCCGGAGGCTCCGTGCCCCCGCATGTCCAGGGAGGCCACGGCATAGCCTTCTGCGGCCAGAGCCTGCGCCAGCGTATGGTTCGACTGCCCGCGCGCGGACGACCCATGCACCAGCACCACCCGGCGCTGAGGGGCATCGAGCACTGTCCCGGCGGGGCGGTAGCTGTGCCAGGCCAGCGAAGTGCCATCGCGCGCCGTGTAGTGCTGTGCGGGAGGTACGTCGCGGGAGTCCACGCCCTTGAAAGGGTCGTTGATGCTGGCCAGCGGTGAAACGTGCGGTGGGCCGCCCCATGCAATGGCGGCGGCCAGAGCAGCAGTGCCGACGAGCAGGGTCAGGAAGATGGTCAGGAACATGGGTGTGATGCGGCGACGTCGCAGGGTAGCGGGCTGAACCATTGTGCCGGGCAGTCTGGGTGAAGTGGTGGAGATGAGCTGCTTGCGAATGCCTGCCCGAAGGCATGGTTCAAGGTGCTGCAGGCACCAGTTGCGGCGCATGCTGTGTTGGCTGCGGTTGCAGGTGCTGCATAAAAAAGGCAACGATCCGTGCATCCACCTGCGGCAGCACGCTGCGGTCAAAGCCGGGCGGGTCGCCCAGCAGCTCACGGGTCAGGTCGTTCATGCGGTCCAGGGGCGGCATGGGCGACAGCATGATGCCGTGGCTGCCGTCCTGAAGGTCGGCAATGTGCGTGCAGCGGTCCTGGCACGCGGCCAGCACGGCGCTGCTGTGAAAGCGTGGAATCTGGTTGACGTCCTTGCCCGCAGTGATGAGCCCCAGCGCGATGCGGGGGGTAGTCAGGCTGTCCATGTCGAAGTCGGCCGCAAACGGCACCACGGCCACCGTGGCCGCCACGCGCGGGTCGGTGTGTGCATGCAGCGTCTCGTCGCCAAAGCGGTGGCGGATGATGGTGATGGCCACGGCCTTCTTGATGCTGTCCAGCCAGTTGCCGTGCAGGCGGGTGGTGAAGCCGACGCAGGACGAAAAATCCTCCGCCAGATGGGCCTCGCAGTGCTGCTTGAAGCGGGCGGGAGACCATTGCCCTCCGGCAAACACCAGGGCGGTGTGGCCCCCGGCCGAACCACCGAACACGCCCACCTTGTCCAGCGCCAGCAGCGGCGCCAGGCGCGCATCCTGTGCGACGGCATCCACCGCGCGGGAGACCTCGGCGGGGCGGCGCTTCCAGCTCTCCGGGCCGGGGGTGGAGTGGTCTTTGTAGTTGTCGCCGGCATGCTCGGGCAGGGCCACCACGAACCCGGCCTGCACCAGTGCGCGGGCCAGGTCGGTGTGCACCCAGGGGCTGCCGCCCGAGCCGTGCGACACCACCACCAGACGGCCGTTACCCGCCACGGGTGTGCCCTGCCAGGCCAGCTGCAGCGCAAAAGGGCCGCGCTGCACGGGCTGGTCGGCCTCTTGTGCCGGATAGAACACCGTGACGGGGCCGTCGCCCTGTTGCCCGGGCAACTCTGCGAGACCCACGCCTGCATGGGCGGGGCTGGCTGTGATGACGGCTGCGGCCAGCAAGGCCAGGCACCAGGCCATCCAGGTTTTTGTCATGGCCGTGTTTTTGTTGGGAGGAGTCATCATCAGCCGATCAGCGGGGGGGTTGCGCAGCAGCCAGTCGGTCGCGTTCCGCCTGCACCATGCGCTCGTGCAGGTCGCTGCCACCCGCAAGAACGAACACCACCACGCCATGGATGGCCAGGCCGATGCCCCAGCCCAGGGCCGGGAACACCGCCCAGTGCCGCCCGCTGCCCACCGACAGTGCGACCAGCAGCAGATTGACGAGCAGGTACACGCTGGTATGGATGTACCAGCCCATTTTGGCCCCGGCACGGCGGCGTGCCAGACGTTCGAGGGGGTCGGTAGTGAAGGTGTGGTTGCGCATTGGGGGCTCCTGTGCTGAGGGATCGTTACGGGGGGATCAGGCGGTGGCGGGTGATGTGGCCAAGGGGGCGCTGCGTTGCACCAGCTTCCACAGCCGCAGCGCGCGGGCCGCAAACAGACCGTTGAACACGCCATACAGCGCAGCGATCTGCAGTGCAAAGCCGCTGTCGCGTGCCAGGGCGGGTTGCAGGGCCAGCTCCACACCCACGAGGTATTTGGTGAGGAAGATGCCCAGGATCAGGGCCAGCGGCATGGCGCTGCCCGGAATGTAGAAGCAGCGTGACTTGCTTTCGTACAGCGTGCCCTGGGGCGCTGCAGGTTGCAGCCACAGTGCCACGCTGGCGATGAACACGGCGGCCACCAGCCAGGCGGCCACCGGCAGCAAGGCCTGGCCAGCGCCGCCAAAGGCCGAGGCGATGCCATACACCGACAGGCCGGTCATCGCCACCGGCATGACCATGGCCCGCACCAGGCTCACGTTGCGGGCCAGCAGCTGGCTGCCGCCCAGCCAGAGCAGACCGGCCAGCAGGGCCCAGACCCAGTAGGGCGTGTTTTCGATGATGCGACCCAGCATCTGGGGTTGTTGGACAAGGAGGTTGAGCAGCATGGTGGCCGTCCTGTTGTAAACAATGAATGGAGGGGGGAGGTCAGATCAGTCCGAGTGCGGACCAGACCGTGTGGCCCAGAAAACGGTCGGGCAGCAGCGTGAAGCCGCCAGCCACCACACAGGCGCCGATGTAGGTGCGTTGCATCATCTTGCGGTGGCCGACGATGTTGCGGCGGGCGAGGAACACAAAGGCCATGGCCAGCATGCCCAGGGTGACGGGGATCAGCAGGTGAATCAGACCGAAGCTGCCCCAGCGCGGGCCGGGGCCGCCGGTGATGAAGAGGGCCGACACGGCAGTGGCAACCATCAGCGTGACCCAGGCGTAGCCGGCCGCGCGGTGCAGGCGGGGGCGCTGCGTGGCCCCTTGGCGGGCCCACAGGGCAATGGGGCCGATGGCAACGGCCGCCAGCGCGGCTGCAAGATGGATGGCGATGACGGGGGTGATTTGCATGGCGGGGCTCCTGGCGGGTTCGATGGAACGAACTGTGCCGATGCCCTTCCCGGGGCGCCACAGCCCTGCGACGAAATGCAGCCCACCGGGCGTGAAATGCCGCCACGCGGAGTGAGTGGTGGGCGGATTGGGCTGCCAGAAGCAACGCGGCGGGCGTTTTGCCAGGGGGGCTGGAGCCCACGGCGGATAATCCCGCACCTATTTGCAAGGAGTGCGCGTGGACGTTGTATTGCTGGTCAAGGCCGCCATCATGGGGGTCGTCGAGGGGTTGACGGAGTTTTTGCCCATCTCTTCCACCGGGCACCTGATCCTGGCCGGGTCACTGCTGGGGTTTGACGATGCCAAGGCCAAGGTGTTTGACATTGCCATCCAGACGGGCGCCATTTTTGCGGTGATCTTGGTGTACTGGGCCAAGATCCGCTCCACGCTGGTGGCCCTGCCCACCGAGCGCCAGGCGCAGCGGTTTGCGCTCAACGTGTTCATCGCCTTCGTCCCCGCCGTGGTGCTGGGGCTGCTGTTTGGCAAGGCCATCAAGGCACACCTGTTCACACCGGTGGTCGTGGCCAGCACCTTCATCATTGGTGGCTTCATCATCCTGTGGGCCGAGCGGCGGCCGCCCTCGGCCACCCGCATCCACAGCGTGGACGCAATGACGCCGCTCGATGCCATCAAGGTCGGCCTCGTGCAGTGCCTGGCCATGATTCCTGGCACCAGCCGCAGCGGCGCGACCATCATCGGAGGCATGCTGCTGGGCCTGTCGCGCCAGGCGGCGACGGACTTTTCGTTCTTCCTGGCCATCCCCACGTTGATTGGCGCCGGGGTATACAGCCTGTACAAAGAGCGCGCGCTGCTGTCGGCGGCCGACATTCCGCTGTTTGCCACGGGGCTGGTGTTCTCCTTCCTCAGCGCGTGGCTGTGTGTGCGCTGGTTGTTGCGCTACATCAGCAGTCACAGTTTTGTGCCGTTTGCCTACTACCGCATCGTATTCGGCGTCATCGTTCTGGTGACCGCGTGGACCGGTTGGGTGCAGTGGGCCGACTGATAATCGGGCCATGCGTTTCATTACCGGTCGGGTCTCCTTTCCCTTGATTTCCTTGCGGGCGCTGGCGCTCGCCGGCTTGTCGGTCAGCCCCTGGGTGGGTGCCCAAGGCTTGCCAGAGGCGGCCAGCACCGAAACCACGGTGTCCGACAAGGCAGAGAGCCAGCAGGCTGCGGCTCCCAAATTCAACTACGCGATCGGCGCCATCGTGGGCAGCAGCCCCGACTACGCCGGGGGCGATGGCCGCAAGAACAGCCTGCGGCCCGCCTGGGCCATCGAGTACGGCCGGTTTCGCCTGAGCACTTCGCGCGGCAGCGCCTTCATGGGCCACGGCCTGGGGCCCCGCGAGTCCGGCGCCAGCGCCACGCTGGCGCAGAGCGACCGCTTCAGCCTGAGTGCAGCCTTGCGCATTGACAAGGGCCGTGACGGCTCGGATGCCCCCATCCTGGTGGGGTTGCCGTCAGTGCGGTCCACCCTGCGGGCACGGATCAGCGCGGGCTATGCCATCACCGACCGCTGGGCCGTGGGGGCCGGGGTTTCGCAAGACATCCTGGGCCGCGACGGCGGCGCGCAATGGTCTACCAGCATTGGCTACACCTGGCCCGTGACGGAGCAGACCAAGGTCAGCTTCGGGGCGGGCGCGAGCTTTGGGGACCGCACCTACGTGCGGGGGCATTTTGGGGTGCCGGCTGGTGGCAGCAGCCCCTTGCCTGCGTTCGAGCCACGCGGCGGGCTGTACAGCGTGGATGCCGGGGTGGAGGTGATGACGGCGCTCAACCGGCACTGGGTGGTGCTGGGCGCGGCCCGCGTGTCCCAGCTGCAGGGCGATGCGCGCCGCAGCCCGTTGACCGTGCAGCCGGTGGGCTATTCGGTCTCCGTGGGGCTGGCTTACCGGTGCTGCCGCTAGGCGCATCCGCTGTAGCAAGGGTTCAACGGGAGCGGTTGTGCCTGGCGAAAGTGCTAAGCTGCCGCCCACAGACAGTTACGCCCAGGCGGCCGCACCCCGTGCCATCACCCTGTCGTGGTGTGTGAAGCTGCCCCTTCGCTGATCCTCTCCCCCACTGGGGTATTGCCGCATGACGCCAGAAGCGCCCGAGTTGTCCAAGCACCCGGAGACCGCCCGCCAAAAGGTGTGGTCCAAGGCGGACCTGCTTGATGTGATCACCCGCAGCGCAGGCGCCACCATGGCTGTGATCGACCGCAGCCTGTCGATGATCTATGTGAACGACGAATACGCGCGCTGGTTCGGCACCGTGCCGGAGGAGCTGGTCGGCAAGACACTGGTGGAGGTCTATGGCGAGCAGGACTGCGCCCGGTTCATGCCGTTTGTGAACCGCGTGCTCAGCGGCGAGCGGGTGCAGTACCAGCGCATGCTGCGCACGCCCTACGGCTTTGACGAGTGGCGCACCATCTGCCTGACGCCCTGGCACAACCCGCAAGGCGCGATTGACGGTTTCATCACCACGGCGCTGGACGTGCACGAGCTGCAGGTCACCATGAATGCGCTGCGCGCGGCCAACCAGCGCCTGTCGTCCCACATGGAGAACAGCCCCCTGGCCGTGGTGGAGATGGACCACCAGCTGCAGCTGCTGCATTGCTCGCAGCGCGCGGTGCAGCTGCTGGGATGGCTGCATGTGGCGGGACTGGAAGGGCGGCTGCTGACGGACCTGCTGGCCCCAGCCTCGATGGACGACAGCCTGCAGCAGGCGCTGCAGCGGCTGCAGTCCGGCCAGGAGTCCCAGAACCGCGCCGAAACCTGTTTTGTGCGCAGCGATGGCACAGAGGTGCACTGCGAGTGGTTCAACTCTGCCCTGACCGACGCCGACGGCCAGGTGACCTCCATCATGGCGCTGGTTCAGGATGTTTCCGCCAAGATCCAGATCGCGCGGCAGCAGCACTACCTGGCCAACCACGACTCACTGACCGGGCTGCTCAACCGGGCCGCGTTCCAGGGGCGGCTGGAGCAGTCGCTGCTGCATGCGCGGCACACTGAGGGGTCGGTGGCGCTGTTGTTCATTGACCTGGACGGTTTCAAGCACGTGAATGACGCCGAAGGCCACCGCGCGGGTGACGAGGTGCTGCGCATCGTGGCCCAGCGCATCGCCAGCACGGTGCGCGCGGGCGACACCATGGCGCGGCTGGGCGGTGATGAGTTTCTGGTGATGCTGGACCACGAGGTGACCCGCGAAGTGACCGACACCATCGGCCACCGCATCATCGACGCCCTGCAGCAGGGCATGACGGTGGACGGGCGCGAGCTGCGCATTGGCGCCAGCATTGGTGTGGCGGTGTACCCCCCGCTGGAGGGAGACATCGACGCGCTGATGAACCGTGCCGACCAGGCCATGTACGCAGCCAAACGGGCGGGTAAGGGCCGTCTGCATTACGCGTTGACGGCCTGAGCCCTTTTCCTCCCTCTGCGCCCCCGCAGAGCAGGGGCGCGGTATCACGGCAGTCGGATGCTTTGCTGGAAGTGGAAGAAGTTGCCGGGGTCGTAGGCCGCCTTGATCCGCTGAAGCTGCGGGTAGGCCGGGCCCCAGTAGGCGGAGGCAAAGTCGGCCAGCCGCGCATCCGGGTAGTTCTGGTACACGTGGCCGTTCAGGAAGGGCTGCACCAGCTGCATGAAGCCGTCAAGCCAGGCTTCCATCTGGGCGCGCTCCGCCGGGTTGCGCCAGAACACATCCACCACCAGGTCGGCGTCGACATTGCGATGCACAAAGGCGCTGTCGGCCACCGGGTAGCGGTTGATCGCGCCACCGTAGGGCTCCAGATAGGCCAGCGACCAGGGGTTGGGCGAGGTCTTGAAGTAGTCGATGATGCGCTGCCAGTCGGCGGGCGAGAGCTTGGTGTTGATGTATCCGCTGGCCTTGGTTTCGGCGATCCCGTCCGGCAGGTTGTCGGGCAGCGTGTAGGGGTGGTCTTCCAGCCACACGTTCATGTCGGGGTAGGTGCCGGTCTTGTCCACCAGCAGCTGCGCGCTGGGGATGGCCATCAGCGGTGCAATGGCTGCCAGCCCGTCCTCGCGGCTGCCGCAGAACATGCCCTGCACCATGTACACCGGCACACCGTTCTGGAAGCCCAGGTTCATCATGTAGCCCAATGCGTCGGGCGCACCGGTCTTCATGTAGGCGGCCTGCATCAGCGTGAGCGCCTGGGCCGCGTGCATGGCGTCCCAGCTGATGGCCCAGGCCCAGACCTGGTCCAGTCGCTGCATGCGGTAGGTCACCTGCAGCACCACGCCAAAGTTGCCGCCCGTGCCGCCGCGCAGGGCCCAGTAAAGGTCGGAATGCTCCTGCGCGCTGGCGGTGACGATGGTGCCGTCGGCCAGCGCCACACGGAAGGAATCGACCAGGTCACTCTGGATGCCGAACGCGCGCGATGTGTAGCCGTAGCCGCCACCTTGTACAAAGCCCCCCACGCACACGCTGCCACAGGCGCCCGTGGGCACGTGCCAGCCCGTGTGGTTCATGGCACCGTTAAAGTGGTCAAAGTCGGTGCCCGGCAGCACGTGCACGCGTTCGCGCGCAGGGTCCAGAACCACGCCCTGCAAGTCGCTCAGGTCCACCACCATGCCGCTGTTGACCGAGTAGCCCGCGGTGCTGTGGCCACCACAACGCACGGCCACCCACACGCCATAGGTGCGGGCTACGGCCAGGCACTCCAGCACATCGTTCTCGCAGGCGCAGAAGACGATGATCTCCGGATACGACTGGAAGGCGGGGTTTGACTCCTGCCGCGCTGCGTTGTAGTCGGGGCTGGAGGGCAGCACGATGCGTCCTACGATGCGCGCCTCCAGAGCGGCCACCGCCTCCCATGTGAGCACCGGCGTGCTGGCCTGCGCAGCGCTCAACGCCGGCTGTTTTGCCGCCAAAGATAAAAAGTGTGCGACGCGTGCGTCTTTGGCAAGGCGGGCCGAACTTTTGCGATGGGCCATGGCGAGCGATCCTTCAGGAAGTTGCGAAGCCCCGGGTGTACCGGAGCAGGAGCGCTTTGACCAGAGGGAAATGGCAGGCGTGTCTTTCAGCCCGCTGCTGGGCAACCACCTCCGGATCGTGAAAACGATCTCAGGACGACGACAGCGCGAGGTCGCCCGTGTTGCGCCGCAGGCAGAACTTGCCGCCCTGTTTGCCGCTGTACATGGCGGCATCGGCCAGCTTGAGCAGGCCAATGGCGTCGGTGCTGTCGTGCGGCGCGATGGCATACCCAATGGTCAGACCGATCTCCACCTGCACGTTGTTCAGCGAAAACGGTGAGCGGAATGCATCCAGCAGCTTGTGGCCCAGCTCTTGCGCCTGCTGCAGGCTGTGCAGCTGTCCAGCCATCACCACGAACTCGTCGCCACCCAGGCGAGCCACCAGGTCACTTTGGCGCACATGGCCTTGCAGGCGCCGGGTCACGGCCACGAGCAGCTCGTCGCCCACGTCGTGGCCATGCTGATCGTTGACGGGCTTGAATCCGTCGAGGTCCATCACGTACACAGCCAGCATTTTTTCTGCGCTACAGCGCGACAGGGCCGATGCGAGCGAGATATTGAGCCCGCGCCGGTTGGGCAGGCCGGTGAGCGGATCGGTGTGGGCGAGTGAGCGCATCACGTCGCGCTCGCGGTTGGCGTCCAGCGCCTCCAGCCGCAGCGCCTTGGTGCGCAAGCCCAGCACACGCATGAACAGCAGCATGTCCAGCGTGGCGCCAAACTGGAACGAGTGCAAGGTCCAGAAGTTCACCGGCACCCAACCCTGGATCACGCCAATGACCGTGGCGGTGGCCAAAAAATACAACAGCCAGGCGAGCAGCAGGGTGGAGCCCACCGGGTCGCCCAGCCTTGCGCGGCGCACCGCCCCCGGAATGCCCATGAGCGCTGGCACCAGCCCCAGGATGCTGACGATGCCTGTCACTGCGCGGGTGCTGAGCAGGTCGAGGGCATACAGAGCAGCCAGCACCACGCACAGCACTGCGCCGCCACGCATGCTGCGCAGCAGCCAGCTGCGGGGCCTGTCACCCGCCAAGGCCTGGCTGATGAAGAGAAAGGAGCCACAGGTGGCCGTGAGCGCAGCCAGACTGGCTGCATGCAACTCCACCCATGGCATATCGCGCCACAGGTACTGCGTGCCCAGGCCGAACAGGTGTAGCGAAAACAGCAGGCTCCCCGCAATGAGCAGTGCGTACTGTATGAACAGCACGTCGCGCAGATTGAGCCACTGCGCCAGGCTGTAGATCAGCAGGCACAGCGCCAGCCCGGTAAGGATGCCCTGCAGCATCTGCTCGTTCAGAGCCTTGCTGTGCCAGGTGGTGGGCTTGTTCATTGTGATGGGCAGCACCATTGCGCCCCGGGTCTCCACGCGCAGCAGCAGGTCGTAGGTGTGTCCGGGCAACATGGCCACGGGCAGTGCATGGGTGCGGCTGCGCAGCGGGCGCTGGGTGTAAGGCTGCAGGCTGCCCAGCGTGGCCTGCTGGGTCACATGGCCGTCTGCAGCCAGGTACACCTCGATGCGTTGCAGCACGGGATAGTCGATGTCCAGCACCCACAGGCCGTTGGATGTCACGGGCACGGTGACCGGGATGCGTACCCACACCGGCTCGGCCCGCACGCCCAGGGTGCCGCTGGTTCCGGGTGGGGCCTGAAAGCGTGACAACTCCGCAAGGACATCATTCACGAGCAGGGTGCCGGAGGGGTCTGGCAGCACAGTGACGGCGGGCCAGGCCTCGATGGAAAGCAGGTCATCCCGCAGTTCAAGGGGGGCTGCCCGCGCACTGGTCGGTAGGGCTGCCAGCAGAAGACACAGTGCCGACAGCAGGCAGGCCACTCGCCACCAGCTGGCAAGAACCGGGCGATGCACAAACCCACTCAAGCGCGTGTACGTCATGAGGCCAGCGCCAGTTCGCCCGGGTTGCGGCGGATGCAGTGTTTGCCACTCTCCTTGCCTGTATACATGGCTGCATCCGCGAGCCGGACCAGGTGCTGTGCATCGTCACTGTCCAGCGGTGCCAGCGCGTAGCCGATGGTCAGGCCCACCTGGATGGAGAGGTGGCTCAGCCGGAACGGCTTTTCAAATGCATGCAGCAAGGCCCGCCCCAATTCCTGGGCTTGTTCGGGGGTGGCCAGCTCGCGCGCCATGACAATGAATTCGTCCCCGCCCAGCCTTGCCACCAGGTCGGTGTGCTGTCGCACATTGGCCTCCAGCCGGTGGCCCACCGCCACCAGCAGGTCGTCGCCCACATCGTGGCCATAGGTGTCGTTGACTGGCTTGAAACCGTCCAGGTCCATCAGGTAGAGCGCTACCAAGCGTTGGGGGCTGGCCTGCGCCAGCGCCGATTGCAGCGCCATTTGCATGCCGCGGCGGTTGCACAGTCCGGTCAGTGAGTCGGTGTAGGCCAGCGAGCGCATGGTGTCGCGCTCGCGCAGCGCTTCAGAGGCCGCGTGGCGCAAGGCGGCAGAGCGTTGACCCAGCACCCGCAGGAACAGCAGCATGTCAGCCGCAGCGCCGAGCTGGAAGGAGTGCAGCGTCCAGAAGTTGACCGGCAGCAGGCCTTGCACCAGGCACACCATGGTCACGGCCGCCGTGAAGTACGCAACCCAGGCTGCGAGCAACGTGGTGCTGACGGAGTCCCCCCGGCGTGCCCGCGCTACGGCGATGGGCAGGCTGATGAGAGAGGGTAGGGGGCCCAGGACGCTGATGATGGCGGTGGTGGTCCGGGTGTTGATCAGATCGACCAGGAAGGCCGCGAGCAGCACCAGGCTCAGCACTGCTCCCGCCTGCATCACCCTCAGGAACCGGCTGTGTGGCATGTGGCCCATCAGCGCATGGCCCATGAACAAGAACGAGCCCGCAATGGCCAGCAGCCCCGCCGCCCCTGCTGCGTGGACTTCGATCCAAAGCCGGTCGCTCCAGAGGAACTGGGTGCCAACGCCGAAGAACTGCAGCGAGAACCCAGCACTGCCCACCACCAGCATGCAGTAGTAGAGAAACAGCTTTTCGCGCTGGCTGACCCACTGGGTGAAGCTGTAGACCACCAGGCACAGGGCCAGCCCGGCCAGCACGCCCTGGAACATCTGCTCACGCAGCGACCGGTGCACCAGGTAGGGCGCCTTGCTCAGGGTGATGGGCACGATCATCGCGCCCGAGGTCTGCACGCGGATCAGCAGTTCATAGGGAGTGTCGGCCGCCAGGTCCAGCGTCATCGCCGGAGTACGGCCCCGCAGCGGGCGCTCGGAATAGGGGCGCAGGTTGCCCAGCGCAGCGTGTTGAGTCAGCCGGCCTTGCTGGGTCAGGTAGATGTCGACTTCGTTGAGCACCGCAAAATCGATGTTCACGATCCATTCATTGCCCGACGCCACGCGGGACATCAGCGGCACGCGCAGCCAGATGGCCTCCTTGCGCACACCCAGGCTGCCGCCACGGCTGGGGGGCTCTGCAAAGTCATGCAAGCGTTCCAGTGCATCTTGCACGCCCCATTGCAAAGATGGGTCGGCCAGCAACGTGGCCACCGACCACACGTTCACCGGGCGGGCATCGGCTGGCAGCACGAGTGGGCTGGGGTCAGCGGCCCGCGCAGTGGGCAGAGCCAGCACCTGCCACAGTGCCAGTACCAGCAGCCACAGCAGGGGGCGCCAGGGTGTCGGCCGGCCGGGGAGCAGGGCGTTGCGATGCATCGTCGTCATGCCAGTGCTGCCCTGGCGGGGATGCGCCGCACGGAGTGCTTGCCGCCTTGTTTGCCCGCGTACATCGCGGCGTCTGCATGCCGCAGCAAGCCCTGCGGGTCGTCACTGTCGAGGGGGGCCAGCGCGTACCCGATGGTCAGGCCCACCTGGATGCGCAGATGGCTCAGCGTAAAAGGGTGCTCAAAGGCCCGCAAGAGCGAGCGGCCCAGGTCCTCCGCCTGCTCGGGCGTGGCCAGGTCGCGGGCCATGATGATGAATTCGTCACCGCCGAGCCGAGCGACCAGGTCGGTCTGATGCCGCACATTGGCCAGGAGGCGGTGGCCCACGGCCACCAGCAGGTCGTCGCCCACATCGTGGCCGTGCGCGTCATTGACGGGCTTGAATCCATCCAGGTCCATCAGATAGACCGCGACCAGCCGCTGCGGGGAACAGTGGGCCAGCGCGGCGTGCAATGCGTGCTGGAGGCCGCGCCGGTTGCTCAGGCCGGTGAGTGGATCGGTGTTGGCCAGTGACTGCATCAGATCCCGCTCGCGCATGGCCTCCTGGGCCTGTGCCTGGGCCGCGCGGGCGCGCAAGCCCATCACGCGAAAGAACAGCAGCATGTCCAGCGTGGCGCCAATCTGGAACGAGTGCAGTGTCCAGAAATTGGCAGGGATCCAGCCTTGCACCAGGCACACCATCGTTCCGGCGGCCACGCCAAAGGCGATCCACGCCACCAGCAGGGTGGCGCCAATGGGGTCCTTGTGCCGCACTCGCGCCATGGCAGCAGGCAGGCTGATGAGCGAGGGAAGGGCCCCCGCCAGACTCATGAAGGCAATGGCAAGGGGCACGGTCAACCAGCCCACCACCAACGCGATACAGACCGCTGCGGTGACTGCCGCGCCTACTCGCATGGTGCGCGCATACCGGCTGCCAGGCGTGTCGCCGGCCAGCGTGTGGCCCAGGAACAGAAACGATCCCGCCAGCGCCATCAGCCCTGCTGCCGGACCCGAATACCGGTCCATCCACGGGTTATCGGGCCACAGATACTGCGGGCCGACGCCAAAGAACTGCAGCGAAAAGCCCGCACTGCCCAGCACCACCAACGCATAAAAGCCGAACATGCGATCACGCTGCGTGACCCACTGGATCAGGCTGTACGCGAAGAGGCAGAAGGCCAGCCCGTTGAGCAGGCCCTGCAGCATCTGCTCACGCAGGGCCTGGCGCAGGTGAATGGGCATTTCGCTGACCGTGATGGGCAGAATCAGCGGGCCCGTGGCCTGCACGCGTACCAGCA
The DNA here is from genome assembly GCF_003096455.1 of Acidovorax sp. 99. Lineage (NCBI taxonomy): Bacteria > Pseudomonadati > Pseudomonadota > Betaproteobacteria > Burkholderiales > Comamonadaceae > Acidovorax > Acidovorax sp. 99. The sequence continues at coordinate 717,019 of NZ_QEKU01000001.1, read as the reverse complement.
GGTCGTACTGTTGTCCGGGCTGCACGTCGAAGGCCATGGCGGGCGTTCGGCCTGCCAGTTGCGCTGGATCGGATTGGCGTGCGCGGGCCTGCTGCAGCACCTTGCCTCCCTGGGCCAGATACAGGTCGGCCCTCAGCGAGCTGTAGCCGAGGTTGACAACCCAGGACGTGCGCTGCGCCTCTCGCGCAACGATGGGAATGTGCAGCCACATGGCCGCCTTGTGCACGCCCAGCGAGTTGCCAGGGCGCACCGGCGGTTTGAATTCGCCCAGGCGGTTCAACATGTTCTCGACCGAGAGCTGGTAGGTGGGGTCGGCCTGGAGTGTGATGGCTTCCCAGGCGTCCACCTCCGGCCTGTCGTGTGTGAGCACCAAAGGCTCGCCTGCCTGCACTTGCCCGGGCAATGTGGTGAGCACCAGCAGGCACAGCACCACGCTCGCCACGCCGCAACCCGCACGCCACAGGCGGGCCAGTATCGGGAGGTTGCGCAGCGCGGGAAGCATGGGCGATGGGGCTATGGCGTGGTGGCTTGTGTTGACTGGGCCTTGCTGGCGAGGCCCCGGCTCCAGCTGCCAGAGGTGGTCAGCCGATCCTCGATGCGGTTGAGCCAGCCGGGGGCATGGGGGTCGTCGCTCCAGCTGTGCACCACGGTGTCCACCTGGTTGAGCAGTTCGGTGGGCAGTTGCAGCGGGCGCGTCTGGCTCATCAGCACCCGGCTCATGAAGTGGTAGCCCAGCGCCCGCGTGAGCATGCGCACGATCGAAAAACGTGGCAGCAGCAAACCCACCACCGTATCGATGGCGCGGGCCAGCAGCAGAACGCACCAGAACAGCAAGGCCGACAGCCAAGGCACGGGCTGGTTCAACCCCAGGTCCTCGGCGGTTTCTCGCCCGCACAGGTAACGGGTCATGAGCTGCGGGAAGGGCTTGACGATGCGCCAGGGCAGCGCGTTGGCCATGGTCTGCATCAGGGCCTGCCCCAGGGCCGGGCGCGGGTCGGGGGTGACCGGCTCTGCGCGGCCGCGGGCCTGCATCAGTGCCATCAGTGCATCGCCCTGCGCCATCGTTTCCACCATCAGGGAGCGGTCGATGCCAAGAACGTGGCCCACCACGTTCCAGGCGTGCAGGTAGGCTTCTTCGTCGCCGGGTGGCAACCCGAGGCCGAGCCGGCGCATGCTGCGCAGGAACACGTAGCCGAAGGTCAGCAGTGTGTAGGCCAGCTCCTCCTGATTGCAGGGCAGGCCTTTGGCGGCCAGGTTCCAGCCGCGCGCGTACAGGGTCTGGTACATCACGGACCGGCCGCCACCAGCGGGTGCGGCGCGCGGCACCAACAGTCCGTCTCCTCCCGCCTGCCATTGCGCCATGGCATGTTGGGGGCTGCCGTGCAGGATGAGGTTGCGCACCGTGGCGTGGATCAACCGCACCTTGAGCACTTGCGCCACCCCCGCGCCTGTTGTGCTGAGGCCGCCGTGGAGCATCACCGGGAAGATCATGGCCGCTGTGGAACGGATGCGGTATTCGGTGTTCTGTTCCAGCTGGCCGGTCGTGTGTAGCACGCTCGACAGGTCCGGGACCACGTAACACTCGGGCAGGCTGGCACAGAACAGCAGGATGCAAGACAGCGCCCCGTGGTCCATGAAGAGTTTTTCGGCGCGCTCGATCTTGCGGGTATCGGCCCAGGACGGCAGCACCTGCGCCGCCTGCACATAGTCGTTGAGCGCCTTGGCCATCTCGGCGGTCACATAGCCTTTGGTGGCCTTGTCACCATCCCCTACCTGCACCGGGCCTTCGGTTGCCTGCCAGGTGGCCAGCGTCGCGTTGTCGGTCCACTGGCTGAACAGCAGGTTCACCGTGTTGATGTGCGCCCATTGCGGAGCGTCGGCGGCGACGTCGCCGGGGGGCCAGGGCCCAAGGATCCTGGCAATCGTAGCGTCGGCCAGAGGGTCGGCGTGGTGCTGCATGGGGGCCAGATCGGCAGCCGGCAGCAGAGGGTTGTGGGGCTTGCCGGTCATGCCGCGACCTTACCCGGTGCGCGCCAGCGTTGGAAGCCCGCCAGCGCGCAGAGCAGCGGGATCCCCATGGCAAAGGCTGCAATGGTCCGGATTTCCACCGGGCTGCCCAGAATCATCTGGAACACCATGCCAGCCGCGTAGATGGTCAGCGGCACCATGGCGTGGCGCCGCAAGAAGGGGCTGGCGGGTTGCAAGGTGAGCTGGCGCACCGACATGCGAAAGCTGAAGATGATCACAAAGGCCACGAACACCCAGCCGAAAAAGCCCTGCACGGTTTCGCCAAACCAGGCCCCATCGGTCTTGGCCATGATCCACGCCTTGAGGGTGTACACAAAGTAGGGGTCTGCGCCCAGGTCGAACGCGGTCACGATCATGGCAGCCAGAAATGACAGCATGGCGGCATTGCCCAGGCCGGGAGCCCCGTCCACCGCCGATTGCCAGACGATGAGGTTGCTGATCACATAGCCCGCATACGTCAGTGCAAACCACATCATCGGAATGACCAGTGGCACGTCCAGCAGACGGGGGCCCAGCACATCGGTGTAGGTGTAGTGCCCGAAGAACCAGCCCCTGCTGGAGCCCATCTGTTCGGCAAACCAGCCCAGGCTGACCGCGATCAACACAAACTGCAGGGCAGCGCGGGTGCCCAGCAGATGCGCAGCACTGGTCCAGCAGCAGGCAAACATCAGCACCGAGGCGATGACGATGGCGATGGTCGTGTCGTTGTGAGTGCGTGCCGCCGTTGCGATCACAAAGGCTGCCAGCAAGGCAAAGCTGAGCGCGGGTAGGCGCCCGGCCGTCGAGGGCTGTGCGGACATTTCGGGTGTATCACGCTGTAACAATTTCGCCAGTGTAGGGGATTGGCGCGGCGTGTGTGTCCCCTGTTTGCCCTGATCCGGGGGCGGTGTGGGGCGTTTTTCCGCGCCCTACGGTCCGAATTTGGTGGTAACGCGGAACGCAGGCGACCCTGCGCGGGGATCTGCCAGTACGACTTAAGTCTGGCGGGGCGTGAGCATGGCCAAGTTGAGCAGCGCTGCTTCAATGGCTGCTGCAGTGGCCACGGGCTGCTCCATGGGAAACAGGTGGCTGCCGTCCAGCATCATGGTGCGGCCCTCGGTGACACGCAGCGTCATGGCCATGCCGACCTGCTTCATCTCTTCGGAATCGCGTCCGCCGATGAAGGCGGCCGGGCACTGCAGCGGGTGCTTGCTGAGCAGGCGGCCCAGGTTGTGCGGCAGGGTGTTGTAGATGGCGGTTTCCACCGCGCGGTCAAAGCCCAGCACCCGCTTGCCGTCCTGGTCTTGCAGGCCGTGGGTGATGTAATCGTGCAACACATCGGGGTGCCAGCGTGCAAAAGCCTTCTTCTTGCGAAAGTGCTCCAGCGCCTCTTCGTTGCTGGCCCAGCTGAACCGCCGCTGGCGGCTCACCCGGCCCGGCGATATCGAACCCACCACCTGGGTGCGCTTGGCCACGCTGACCACGTTGGCCTTCCAGCCGCCAATGAGGGGCGAGTCGATCAGCAGTACCCCGCGCACCAGTCCGGGGTGGCGGGCGGCGGCCATCACGCTCAAAAAGCCGCCCAGCGAATGTCCCACCAGAAACACCGGCTGGCCCAGGCGCTGCACCTGCGCCGTTGCAAAGTCGGCCAGTTGCTGCACCAGGTGTGGCCAGTTGCTGGTCACCGGGTACTGCGGGTCGTGGCCATAGCGTTCGACCGCGCTGACTTCAAAACCCCGGGTCTTGAGGTGCTTGAACAGCACGCGGTAGGTGCTGGCCGGAAAGCTGTTGGCGTGCGAGAAAACGATGGGGAGCATGGAGGGCATGGCGGGGTGGCAGGGCCGGGGTGCAGGCGCGCACGCGGCCGGGTGCCGTGGGGTGCGCTGGCCTGCAGGGCGTCAGATCAGCCGGTCGGTATGGTTGGTGATCTTCTTGAGTGGCTTGCTGCGCGCCGGGCTGACCATGATCGGCACCTCGGTAGCGCCGCCGGTCCAGGCGGGGTCTTCGATGCTGTCGAACACCTGGCGCAGCTTTTGTCCCCAGCTGTCGTGCAGCATCCGAAAGTACGGGTTGTTCTCGTCGATGCAGATAACCTTGTCGGTGGCAAAGCGGTCCACCTCGTACACCACCAGGTCCAGCGGCAGGCCCACCGACAGGTTGGACTTGAGCGTGCTGTCCATCGACACCAGTGCGCACTTGGCAGCCTCGTCCAGCGGGGTCTCGGGCGTGAGCACGCGGTCGAGCACGGGTTTGCCGTATTTGGATTCGCCAACCTGGAAGTATGGTGTTTCGGACGTGGCCTCGATGAAGTTGCCTGCCGAGTACACCTGGAACAGGCGCATGCCCTCGCCCTTGATCTGGCCGCCAAACACCATGGACACATTGAAGTCCACGCCCGAGCGCTTGAGGGCTGCGCCGTCGCGCTCGTGCACGTGGCGCACAGCGGCGCCCAGCACGCGGGCGGCATCGAACATGCTTTTGGCATTCCAGATGGTGATGGCTTCGCCCGACTCGCCGTCCTTGATCTGTTCGGTCTGCAAGATCTCTCGCACCGATTGCGAGATGGACAGGTTGCCCGCCGACAGCAGCACCATGAAGCGGTCACCCGCCTTCTCGTAGACCATCATCTTGCGAAATGAGCTGATCTGGTCCAGGCCGGCATTGGTGCGGGAATCGGACAGGAAAACCAGCCCGGCGTTGAGTTTGATGGCGACGCAGTACGTCATGGAGCAATGGGGGTTGTTGTTTGGAGGTAACCCGCGAGTTTAGTCGCCTGTGGCATGTGCGGCCTGTGTGCCCTGCAGGCGGCCCCCAGCTGCTGCGGGGTGTGGATACTCAAAAATGATAGCGGCCAGGGCATATGGCACTTGCGCCTGATGCCCCTGGGACTCAAAAATGCGCTGGCGGTGTGCCCAGAGCCCGGTCAGCAGCCTGCAGCGTAGCCGGGGTGGGCGTCGCTTCAGCCTGCCATCTTCTTGAGCTGGTACAGCGCATCCAGCGCTTCGCGGGGGCTCAGGGCGTCGGGGTTGATGCCTGCAAGCGCTGCCTCGAGAGGGCTGGCGCCCGCGCTCTCGGGCACCTCGGGCGCGGCGAACAGGTCCACTTGCAACTCATCCTCGCCCGCGCGCTCTTCGAGCGCGGCCAGCGCATGGCGGGCGTGGTGCAGCACGGGCGATGGCATGCCCGCCAGCTTGGCCACCTGAATCCCGTAGCTGCGACTGGCCGGGCCGGGCTGGATCTCGTGCAGGAACACGATGTCGGTGCCGGACTCGGTGGCGCTCACATGCATGTTGATCGCGTGGCGCGCTTTTGCTGGCAGCTCGGTCAGCTCGAAATAGTGCGTGGCAAACAGCGTGAAGGCGCGGGTCTTGTCGTGCAGGTGGGTGGCAATGCCGCTGGCCAGTGCCAGGCCGTCGAACGTGCTGGTGCCCCGGCCGATCTCGTCCATCAGCACCAGGCTGTGCGGCGTGGCCGCGTGCAATATTTGCGCGGCCTCGGTCATCTCCAGCATGAAGGTGGACTGCGCATTGGCCAGATCGTCGGCCGCGCCGATGCGGGTGTGGATGGCGTCGATGGGCCCCAGGCGGCAGCTCGCGGCGGGCACATGGCTGCCCATGCTGGCGAGCAGCACGATGAGCGCGACCTGGCGCATGTAGGTCGATTTACCGCCCATGTTGGGGCCGGTGATGACCTGCATGCGCGTGTTGGCGTTCAGGCGCGTGTGGTTGGCGATGAAGCTGCCGCTGGATGTCTCGGCCAGCCGGGCTTCGACCACCGGGTGGCGGCCGCCCTCGATCTCGATGCAGGGCTCGGGCACGAACTGCGGCGCGCACCAGTGGAGGGTGAGCGAGCGTTCGGCCAGCGTGCACAACACGTCCAGCGTGGCCAGCGCCTGGGCCAGGCGGGTCAGCTGCGGGATGTGGGGCTGCAGCTGGTCCAGGATCTGCTCGTACAGCCATTTCTCGCGGGCCAGGGCGCGCTCGTTGGCCGACAGGGCCTTGTCTTCAAACGCCTTGAGTTCGGGTGTGATGAAGCGCTCGGCGTTCTTCAGCGTCTGGCGGCGGCGGTAGTCATCAGGCACCTTCTCGACATGGCTGCTGGTGACCTCGATGTAGAAGCCGTGCACCTTGTTGAACTGCACGCGCAGGTTGGGGATGCCGGTGCGGGCTTTCTCACGGGTTTCCAGGTCCAGCAGGAAGGCGTCGCAGTTGGTCTGGATGGCGCGCAGCTCGTCCAGCTCGGTGTCGAAGCCGTTGGCGATCACGCCGCCGTCGCGCACCAGGGCGGCGGGCTCTTCGGCAATCGCGGTCTGCAGCAGTGCCATGCAACCCTCGGGTGGTTGCAGGTGGCTGAAAATCTGCATCAAAAAGGGCTCTGGTGCCTTTCCGTTCAGCGCAAGCAGCTCTGATTTTTGTAGCGTTTTGCCCAGCGCGACCAGCTCGCGCGGGCGCACCTGGCGCAGCGCAATGCGGGCGGTGATGCGTTCCACATCACTCACGCCCTTGAGTTCGCCGCGCAGCGTGGACCAGGGGCCGGCACCGCCGCCTGCACCGCCCGCGCCCCGCAAGGCCGTGGTGGCCGAGAGGCGCTGGCGTGCCTCGGCGCGGTCGCGGCGCGGCTCCAGCAGCCAGGTCTTGAGCAGTCGGCTGCCCATGCCGGTCATGCAGGTGTCGAGCAGCGAGAACAGCGTGGGTGCATCGTCACCACGCAGGGTCTTGACCAGCTCCAGGTTGCGGCGCGTGGTGGCGGGCAAGTCGATGAGGTCGTCGTTGCGCTGCACCTGCACGCTGTGTACGTGGGTGAGGGTGCGGCCCTGCGTGTGCTCGGCGTAGGTCAGCAGTCCGGCGGCGGCGGCGTGGGCCTCGCCCAATTCGTGTGCACCCCAGGCCTGGAGGCTGGCCGCGCCCAGGTTTTCGAGTAGCTTGCGCTCGCCCAGGGCACTGTCGAACTGCCAGTCGGGCCGCAGGCTCATGGGGCAGGTGAAGGCGCCGCCTTGGCGCAGCACCTGCAGTTGTTGTTCAAAGCGCTCGGTCACGCCTGCGCTGTAGATCAGTTCGCTGGGCGCCACGCGGGCCAGCCAGGCGCCCAGTTCGTCGTGCGCACATTCGGCCAGGTACACGCGGCCCTGCGTCACGCTCAGCCACGCCAAGCCACAGCGCGCGCGGGGCGCCTGGTGCACGGCCATCAGCATCGATTCGGATTTGTCGGACAGCAGTTCGGTGTCGGTCAGCGTGCCGGGTGTGACCACGCGCACCACCTTGCGCTCCACCGGGCCCTTGTTGGCGCCCACTTCGCCCACCTGCTCGGCAATCGCCACCGACTCGCCCATCTTGATCAGGCGCGCCAGATAGTTCTCCAGAGCGTGGAAGGGCACACCGGCCATCACCACCGGCTGGCCGCCCGACTGGCCGCGCTGTGTGAGCGTGATGTCGAGCAGGCGCGCGGCCTTCTCGGCGTCCTGCCAGAAGACCTCGTAGAAGTCGCCCATGCGGTAGAACAGAAGCGTCTCGGGGTACCCGGCCTTGAGGGCCAGGTACTGCTGCATCATGGGTGTGTGGTGTTCGAGCGTGTCGGACATGCAGGGGGTAGCAGGAATGAGGCGTGGACTGTAGCAGTTCGATCATCGGGTTTCCCCCTGGGCAATTCCACTGCGTTCTGCCAAGATGTTACGTTTTGACATACTCTTGGCTGTATGCTGGCAGCTTGACCCTGAACGGAGCCACCCTCCGTCGAGAGTTGGTGTTTCAACCCCAGGATTCAGAGGCTTCAGAGCGACCGTGATTTCGTCCGAACTGTTGACCGACCTCCTCGCCCCTGCCGGGGAAGGCCTCATCGAGCCCATGGCGCAGGCGCGCCTTCAAGCGCTGGTGGACGCGGTGCCGGTGGCGCTCATGGAGTTTCGTCTGCAAGACGGCCGCCTGCTGCTGCTGGCCGCCAACGCTGCGGCACGGCGCATGCCAGGGTTGGGAGCGGTACGGCATCCGGGCGTGGATGCGTCCGAGGTGTTTGACCTGCTGGCCAACACGCCGCTGCTGGACCAGTTGCTCGGCGTGGTGCGCGTGGGGGCTCCGCTGGAGTGCCGCCAGGTGGTGCGCGAGCCCGGTCGGCTGTTGCTGGCCTGGGACTTGTCGGCCCGCCGCGTGACCAATGACTGCATCGTTGTCACGGTGCGCGATGCCTCTGAAGCCGAGAATCTGCGGGTATCACTGGCCGCATCCGAGCGTGCGCTGGAAGAAGTGCGGCGCGAGTTGCGCGAGCAGACCGACGTGTTCAACACCATGGAGAGCCTGGCGCGCACTGGCCACTGGCGGCGCATTGAAGACCCGGGCGAAACGGTGCTGCTCTGGTCGCCAGGGCTGTGCAACATCGCCGGGTTTGAGCAGCAGGAATGGGTGGACCCCGAGCGCGCGGTGAGTGGCATCTTGCCGGAAGACCGGCACGTGTTCGACAAGATCCGAGAACGGGGATCTGGCCTGGATGTGGAGTACCGCTGGCGACGACCAGATGGCGAAGTGCGCTGGATGCGCTCGCGGGTTCAACGCACGCTGCCGCGCGACGGTGTGCAGGTCGTCATGGGGGTGGTGCAGGATGTAACGGACGAGCACCGCGCTGCGGAGCAATTGCGCGAACAACTCTTGTTCATTCAGCGCATTGCCAGCCGCATCCCCGGCTTCATCTACGAATACCGGCTGCATACCGATGGTGGCACCAGCGTGCAGTACATCAGCGATGCCGTGCGCGAATTCATGGGCGTGGAACCGCACGAGGTCACGGCCGACCATGGCGTGCTCATGCACCGCGTGGTGCCCGAAGACCTGCCGCTGGTGCAGCGCTCGGCCATGATGTCGGTGCGCAAGCTGGTGCCCTGGCAGTGCGAATACCGTGTGCGGATGAATGACGGGAGCGTGCGCTGGCACATGACCAACGCCATTCCACACCGCGAGGCCGATGGCTCGGTGGTGTCCCATGGCTTCACCATGGACATCACCGATCGCAAGCTGGCAGAACAAGAGATCGAACGCCTGGCGTTCTACGACGCGCTCACGGGCCTGCCCAACCGCCGCCTGCTGCTGGACCGCCTGCAACGCTCCATCGCCGCCTGCCAGCGCACCAGGAACCTCGGGGCCCTGCTGTTCATCGACCTCGATAACTTCAAAGACCTCAACGACACCCTGGGCCACGACATGGGCGACCAGCTCCTGGCCCAGGTCGCCGCCCGCCTGGTGGGCAGCGTGCGCGAAGCCGACACCGTGGCCCGCTTCGGCGGAGACGAATTCGTCGTCATGCTCGAAGCCCTGGCCCCCGACCTGCAAAACGCCGCCACCCAGGCAGAAACCGTCGCCGAAAAACTCCTGGCCAGCCTGAACCAGCCCTTTGACCTGGACGGCGCCCAGCACTACAGCACCCCCAGCATCGGCATCACCCTCTTTGGCGACGAACGCCTCACCGTGGACGAACTCTTGAAGCGCGCCGACCTGGCCATGTACCAGGCCAAAGCCGCAGGACGCAACACCCAGCGCTTCTTCGACCCCGACATGCAGGCGGCCGTCAACGCCCGCTCCAACCTCGAAGCCGACCTGCGCCAGGGCCTGGCCCGGGGCGAATTGCTCGTGCACTACCAGCCCGTGGTCGACCACCACGCCCGCCTGCTGGGCGCAGAAGCCCTGGTGCGCTGGCGCCACCCCCAGCGCGGCATGATCAGCCCCGGCGACTTCATCCCCCTGGCAGAACAGACCGGCCTCATCCTCCCCCTGGGCCAATACGTGCTCCAGACCGCCTGCGAACAACTGCAGCGCTGGAGCCAACACCCGGACACCGCCCACCTGTCCATCTCCGTCAACGTCAGTGCCCGCCAATTCCGGCAACCCGGCTTCGTGGCCGAAGTGCTGCAAACCTTGAAGAACCACAACGCAGACCCCCGGCAACTCAAGCTCGAACTCACCGAAAGCCTGCTGCTGGGCGACATCGAAGACACCATCGCGCGCATGGTGCAGCTCAAGAGCGAAGGCGTGGGTTTTGCGCTGGACGACTTCGGCACCGGCTATTCCAGCCTGAGTTACCTCAAGCGTCTGCCGCTGGACCAGGTGAAGATCGACCAGAGCTTCGTGCGGGACGTGCTGACGGACCCGAACGACGCGGCGATCGTGCGGACGATCCTGGCGCTGGCCAAGAGCCTGGATTTGGAAGTGGTGGCGGAGGGGGTGGAGACGACGGGGCAGCTGTCGTTCCTGAGGCTGCACGGGTGCGAGGGGTTCCAGGGGTATCTGTTTGGAAGGCCTGGGCCGGCGGAGGCTATCGATGCATTGCTGTATCCCGCTGGTTGACGGTACGTCTGCGGTGTGGCTGGCCTGCGTGGCAAGGGCGTAGGCATGTGGTTTGACAAGCTTGTGGACCGTAACGCCCCCGGCATCCGTGGCCTGCTGGTGGTGGTGGCCCTGGCATTGATCGGCGCAGTGCTGGTGGTGCAGGGTGCACAGCACTGGCGAGCGGGCGAGCGGGCGACCGAGCGTTCACGCGTGTTGCACCAGACGGCAGATGCCCTGCAAGCCCAGACGACTGGCGGCTCCATGCTCGGGGCGGTATCGCTGATGGGCCTGAGCGAGCCTTTGCTCAAGGACATGGCGCTGGGCCGTTTACCCCCTGACCACCCCGAGGCACTGTCCCGCCTGGCCGTGGCGCGCGGGCGCTTTCTGGTGCAAGGCGTGTACGTAATGTCTGCCGATGGCACCGTGGTAGCGCACGAGACCCCTGGCGAACGATCCACGGGCCTGAACCTTGCATTTCGCCCGTACTTCCAGCAGGCCATCCAGGGCGCCAACAGTGTGTATGCCGCCATTGGCAGCAATACCCAGGAGCGTGGGCTGTACTACGCAGCGCCACTCTATGAAAGCGACACGCCATCGAGCAGCATCATCGGCGTGGTGATGTTCAAGGTGGGTTTTGAGCCGGTGGACCTGCTGCTCAAGCGCGCGGGCTTGCCCATGGTGCTGCTGTCGCCGCAGGGCGTGGCGTTTGCCGCCACGCGCCCCGAATGGCAGTTCGCGGTAGCCCCGCCGCTCACGCAGGCGCGTATCGATGCCATCCGCGCCACACGCCAGTTCGGCCGGCATTTCGACAATGGCGTGGCTTCGGCGTTGCCCTTTGCGGCCGATACCGGAGATGTCCAGATCAACGGCGTGACCTACGCTGTCGAACGCCGGGCCATTGACTGGCACGACCCAGGGGGCGAGTGGCAGCTGGTGGCGCTGGACGATATCAGCGCCTTGATGTCGTCGACGCAGCGGGCGCGCATTGGGGCGGTGGCCTTTGTGCTGCTGTGCCTGCTGGGCCTGCTGCTGCTGGACTTGCTGCGCAGTCGTGCCCGGGTGGCCAGTGCACTGGAGCGATTCAGGGTGCTGGGTACGGCGCTGGAGAGCAGCCCGGTGTCCGTGGTCATCACCGATGGCGACGGCCGTATCGACTGGGTCAACCCCCAGTACGAGCGCAACACGGGCTATTCGCTGGACGAGGTGCGTGGCAAAAAGCCATCGCTGGTGGCCAGCGGACAAACGCCCGCGCAGACCTACCAGCTGATGTGGTCCGCGCTGCTGTCGGGCAAGTCCTGGCAGGGCCAGTTCGTCAACCGGCGCAAGGACGGGAGCATCTACCACGACGAGGCCACGCTATCGCCCGTGTTTGATGGGCGGGGCAAGCGCATCGGCATCGTGGGCCTTCACGAGGACGTGTCCGAACGCATCCAGGCGCAAAAGGAGCTGGAGCGTCGAGAACGCCTGCTCAACGAGCTGCTGGAGCAGCAAACCGCCATCTTCGACAACGCACCGCCCATCGTGATGGTGTGCGACGGACAGTTCCGCCAGTTCAACCCGGCGTTTGTGGATCTCATGGGTGGCACCGCATCACAGCTGCTGGGTCTGGGGGTGTCGGTGCTGTTTGGCGGGACGGGCCATGCCGACCTGTTCACTGCCCGCGTCACGCCGGCACTGGCCTCGGGCCAGGCCTTGCGCGAGACCGCTACCCTGTGCAGGCTGGATGGCAGCCAGTTCGAGGCGCGCCTGGCGGGCCGCAGCGTGAAGATGGACGACTTCGGCACCGCCTCGATCTGGGTCATTGAAGATGTCAGCGAGCAGCGGCGTGCCGAGCGCGTGATCCAGCAGGCCCAGGAACGCCTGGAGCTGGCGCAGGAAGCGGGCAAGATCGGGGTGTTCGACCTGAACCTGGTCACCGGCGAGATCCTCTGGTCGGACAAGCTGGCCCAGATGATGGGCCTGCCCCCCGGAACCCAGCCTGATGGGCGCGACTTCTGGCTCAACTGCCTGCACCCGGAAGACCGCGACCAGGCAAGCGCTTATTTCGACAGCTGCCTTGCAGGCACCGAGGACTACCTGCGCGACTCCTGGCGCATCGTGCGCCCCGATGGCGAGGTGCGCTGGTTTCTGGAGGCCGCGCGCATCTTCCGCAACGCCCAGGGCCAGCCGGTGCGGGTGGTGGGCGTCAATGTGGACATCCACGACCAGAAGCTCCTGGAGGAGCAGGTGGCCGGGCAGCTCGATTTCCAGCAGGCGTTGATCGACGCCATCCCGGTGCCCCTTTTCTACAAGGGCGCGGACGGGCGCTACATCGGCGTGAACCGCGCTTATGAGCACGCCTTTGGCGTTTCGCGCGAGGCGCTCATCGGCAAGACAGTGATGGATCTGGACTATCTGCCGCAGGAAACCCGCACGCGCTTCGAGCAGGACGCGATACAGGCCATGGAGGGCGAGCGCAAGGTGCACCGCGAGGTCGATTTGCCTTATGCCGACGGCGAGCTGCACCATACGCTGTTCTGGCTGCATGGCTTTGCGCGCCCCGATGGCACACCCGGCGGCACCATTGGTACGTTCGTGGACATCACCGACCGCCAGCGTGCTGAACAGGAGCTGCGCCGTGCCAAGGAGTTGGCCGAGGAGTCCACCGCGCTCAAGTCCAACTTCCTGGCCAACATGAGCCACGAGATCCGCACGCCCATGAACGCGATCATCGGCATGTCGCACCTGGCACTCAAGTCGGGCCTGAGTCCACGCCAGCATGACTATGTGAGCAAGATCCAACAGGCAGGCCAGCACCTGCTGGGGGTCATCAACGACATACTGGACTTCTCCAAGATCGAGGCGGGCAAGCTGGTGGTGGAGCGTCAGCCGTTTCTGCTCGACCGCATGCTGGAGAGTGTGTCCGATGTGGTGGGCTACAAGGCCGGTGCCAAGGGGCTTGAGCTGGTCTGCGACGTGGCCAGCGATGTGCCGCCTAACCTCGTGGGCGATGCGCTGCGCCTGGGCCAGATCCTCATCAACTACGCCAACAACGCCATCAAGTTCACCGAATCCGGAGAGATCAGCATTGCCGTGCGCTTGCTGGAGGAGATGGGCAACCAGGTCCGGCTGCGTTTCGAGGTGCGCGACACCGGCATCGGGCTCACGGACGAGCAGATGGGGCGCCTGTTCCAGAGCTTCCAGCAAGCCGACACCTCGACCACGCGCCGTTATGGTGGCACGGGCCTGGGGCTGGCGATCTGCAAGAGCCTGGCAGAGCTGATGGGCGGAGAGGTGGGCGTGGAGAGTCGTTTCGGCAAGGGCTCCACCTTCTGGGTGTCGGTGCCGCTGGAGCGTGGTGCAGCGGCGCGTGTGCTGCTACCTCCGCCCGACCTGCGGGGCACCCGGGTGCTGGTGGTGGACGACAACCATACCGCTGCCACGGTGCTGTCCGACATGCTGCAGGCGATGGGCTTTGTGGTGGAGCAGGCGCATTCGGGCCTGGAGGCGCTGGACCGGCTGCGCGAGTCCATGGCACAGCACCAGCCGTTTGGCCTGTTGCTGCTGGACTGGCACATGCCAGGCATGGACGGCGTGGAGCTGGCGGGCCACATTCGCAGCCTGGGCATGCCCAAGGTGCCGCAGATGCTGATGGTCACGGCCTACGGGCGCGAAGACGTGATGCGGGCCGCGCGTGCGCAGGGCATCGAAACCGTGCTCATCAAGCCCGTGAATGCCTCGCTGCTGTTCGACACCCTGATGCAGCCGCTGGAGGCATCGGGCACGGAGGGGCGCCGTGCGGCCACTCCCGCTCCCGCTGCTGACGAGCTGCCGCTGGACATCCGGGGCGCCAGCGTGCTGCTGGTCGAGGACAACGAACTCAACCAGATGGTGGCCATGGAGCTGCTGCTGGACGCGGGCTTCGCCGTCGACGTGGCCGAGAACGGGCAGATCGCCATCGACCATATCGAGCGCAAGCACTACGACGCCGTGCTGATGGACATGCAGATGCCCATCATGGATGGCGAGACGGCCACACGACTGCTGCGCGGCAACCCGCGCTACGCGCAGTTGCCCATCATCGCCATGACGGCCAACGCCATGGAGGCGGACCGCCAGCGCTGCTTTGCGGCGGGCATGAACGACCATGTTGCCAAGCCCATCGAACCTGCGGCCCTGTGGGCCGCGCTGGCACGCTGGATCCGCCCCCGCCAGGGTCTCGGTGCGGCGGTTGTGCCCGCTCGCAGCAGTGCGGCTCCAGTGGCCGCGCCGGTAGCGGCCACCAGTGCAGCGGCCGCAGGGTGGCTGCCGGTGGATGTCCCTGATCTGCCGGGGCTGGACACCCAACTGGGCCTGCAGCGCGCGTTGGGCAAGACAGGGTTGTACGCCGAGATACTGCGCCGCTTTGTGCAAGGGCAGGCTCCGGTGTTGCCAGAGCTGCAGCGTGCGCTGGCGGTGCACGATGTCGCACTGGCCGAACGCCTGGCCCACACGCTGCGGTCAGTGGCAGCCAATATTGGCGCACAGGCCGTGTCGGACCGCGCGCAGGCGCTGGAGCACGCGCTGCGCTTTCGCCATGGCAACGAGGCCATCGTGCCGTTGTTGGCCGAACTGCGCGCTGCGCTACAGCCGCTGCTGCAGGGGCTGCAGGACTGGGTGCTGCAGGCCGTGCAGGCGGGCACGATACCTGAGTCAGGTTTGGCGCCCCCTGCGAGGGCGCCGGGGGCCGGCATGACGCCCGCCGAGGCAGGGCAGCACTTGCGCCACCTGCTGGAGCAGGACGATCCTGCAGCCACTGAATTTTTCCAACACAATGGTGTGGTGCTCAAGGCGGCGCTGGGCAGCGCCTTCCAGGTCGTTGAAAAGCACACCCTGAATTTCGATTTCGAGCAAGCGCTGGAAGCCCTGGCTGCGGTGCCAGGCTCCGAATCCCCGGCCCTCGAAACCCCCTGAACGGCATTCACGCAGGACATTTGCATGGACAACGCGCCTTTTGCCTCCAGCCCGGCGACCTTGGTTGACAAGCCGATTGCCACCGTGCTCGTGGTGGACGACACGCCCGAGAACCTCACGCTCATGGGCAGCCTGCTGCGCGAGCACTATCTGGTGAAGGTGGCCAACCATGGAGAGAAGGCCCTCAAAATTGCCCAGTCGGCCACGCCGCCCGATCTGATCCTGCTGGACATCATGATGCCCGAGGTGGATGGCTACGAGGTCTGTCGTCGCCTCAAGGAGGCGCCTGCCACCCGCGACATCCCGGTGATCTTCCTGACAGCGCGTTCCGACACCGACGACGAGCGCATGGGACTGGCCCTGGGTGCTGTGGACTACATCACCAAACCCATCAGTCCGCCGATCCTGCTCGCGCGCGTCAACACGCACTTGGCGCTCAAGGCCACGGCCGATTTTCTGCGCGACAAAAGCGCCTACCTGGAACGGGAGGTCGCCATGCGCACGCTGGAGGTGCAGGCCATCCAGGACGTGACCATCATGGCCATGACCTCCCTGGCCGAAACGCGCGACAACGAGACCGGCAACCACATCCGCCGCACCCAGTTGTATGTGAAGACCCTGGCCGAGCGCCTGCGCCACCACCCGCGTTTTGAGCATGTGCTGAACGACCGCATGATCGAGCTGCTATACAAGTCGGCCCCGTTGCACGACATCGGCAAGATCGGCATCCCCGACAGCATTCTGCTCAAGCCCGGCAAGCTCACGGTGGAGGAGTTCGAGGTGATGAAGACCCACACCACGCTGGGCCGCAATGCCATTGACGAGGCCGAGCGGCGCCTGGGCATGCGCGTGGCCTTTTTGAGCGTGTCCAAGGAGATCGCCTACAGCCACCAGGAGAAGTGGGACGGCTCTGGCTACCCGCAGGGCCTGGCGGGCGACGCCATCCCGGTGTCGGCGCGCCTCATGGCGGTGGCCGATGTGTACGACGCGCTCATCAGCAAGCGCGTGTACAAGCCTGCGTTTTCGCACGACCAGGCCTGTAACACCATCGTGCGGGGCAAGGGCACGCACTTTGACCCCGACATGGTGGACGCGTTTGTGGACATTGCAGAAGACTTCCGTAGCATCGCGCAGAAGTATCCCGACCCGGTGTAGGGAGGCATCCCCCTGAGTCGCTTCGCGCCTTTCCCCCTTCTCTCGAATTGCTGCTCAATTCGGGAAGGGGGACGCAGCCAGTGCGGCGGGGCGGCCCTTGCACGGCTGCGCTGGTAACGAGCGCGCCTACTGCGCGGTCCTGCTACCAGATATTTTCAGCGGTCATCGTGTGCTGGCTTGACGGTGAGGCGCGGTAGTTGAGATGTTCAGAACGGCGCGTCTTCACCCTTGGCTGAGTCGGCCTGGGGCGCCGCCGATTCGGCTGCGTCCGCAGCGCCTTCTGTCTCCGGAATGTTGTTGGCTTCGGGCGTGTCGGGAGTCGCCGCCTGGCGCACTGCAGCCTTGTCGCCAGCACTCGCAAACTTGCTGTACTTGCCCAGGATGGGCACCAGCTGGCCGTAGATGCGGGGGTTGCCTGCCAGGCATTCCCGCTGCTCCAGAAATTCAGCCTCGCCCGTGAAGTTGCCCACCAGGCCGCCGGCCTCGGTCACCAGCAGCGAACCCGCTGCCACGTCCCAGATCGACAGACCCGTTTCAAAGAAGCCGTCGGTGAAGCCCGCAGCCACGTAGGCCAGGTCCAACGCAGCGGCGCCGGGGCGGCGCAGGCCGGCGGTGCGCTGCATCACGTCGGCCATCATGTTCAGGTAGCTCTTGAAGTTGTCGCCCGGGCGGAAAGGGAAGCCGGTGGAGATCAGGCAGTCCTTGAGCTGGGTGCGCTTGGAGACGCGGATGCGGCGCTCG
Organism: Acidovorax sp. 99; assembly: GCF_003096455.1. Taxonomy (NCBI): domain Bacteria; kingdom Pseudomonadati; phylum Pseudomonadota; class Betaproteobacteria; order Burkholderiales; family Comamonadaceae; genus Acidovorax; species Acidovorax sp. 99. The sequence goes on along the minus strand of NZ_QEKU01000001.1, from coordinate 699,878 downwards.
TTCAGGTAGGCGCCGCGGCCCTTGGTGGCGGTGAACAGGTCGTTGCGGGTGGGGTCGTACACGACGCCCTGCTCGACCTTGCCCTTGACGGCCAGCGCGATGCTCACGCAATACACGGGGAAGCCGTGGATGAAGTTGGTGGTGCCGTCCAGCGGGTCGATGATCCAGACAAACTCTGAATCCTTGGCGCCGTATTCCTTGCCCGACTCTTCAGCCAGGATGCCGTGGCCGGGGTAGGCCGTCAGCAGCGTCTCGATGATGATCTTTTCGGAGGCGTGATCCACCTCAGTCACAAAGTCGTTGATCTGCTTTTGCGAGATCCGCACCGATTCCACGTCCAGGGCCGCGCGGTTGATGATGGCGCCGGCGGCGCGTGCGGCCTTGATGGCCACGTTGAGCATGGGGTGCAGATTGGACGACATAAATTGTGGTGGTTGGCAGCGCGCGGCCAAGATGGCGCGGGCGTCTGCGTACAGGATGAGCGGGGAGGTCCGACCCGTCCCGGCGATGCGGGCGGCGACAATAGAGGGCGGGATTTTACCCGCAGTGCCCTTTTTTGCCTAACCGGCCGCTTTCCCCTTCTCGCTCCGCCTGTCCATGAAGACCCGTTTTGTCCTGATCAACACCAGCCACGCCGGCAATGTGGGCGCCGCCGCCCGTGCCATGAAAACCATGGGGTTTGACGACCTGGTGCTGGTCGCTCCCCGCTGGGCTAACGTGCTCAGGCGCGAGGAAACCATCCAGCGCGCCAGCGGCGCCCTCGATGTACTGAACAACGCACGCATCGTCGCCACGCTGGACGAGGCGCTCGACGGTATCAGCCACTTGTGCGCCACGGCCATGACGCCACGCGATTTTGGGCCCCCCACAGCAGCGCCGCGTGCGCACTTTGAAGCGCTATTAAAAAGTGAGCTACTCAGGCATGAAGTACTAGCGCTAGAGGCCAAAAACCCTCAAAACGCAGGCGACGACACCGCTGCAGACCCGAGTGCGGCCCCGCAGGCCGGTGTGGCCTTTCTCTTTGGCTCGGAGCGGTTTGGCATGACCAACGAGGATGTGTACCGCTGCCACGTGGCGCTGTCGATTCCCACCAACCCCGGCTTCGGCTCACTCAACCTGGGGGCGGCCATCCAGGTGATCGCCTACGAGTGGCGCCAGGCGCTGGGCGGCTTTGCGGTGCAGGACGCCACACCGCCGCGTGCGTTGGCCGACGCTGCCCAGGTGGCGGGCATGCTGGGCCACTGGGAGCAGGCGCTCACATCCATCGGCTTTCTGGACCCGGCCGCGCCCAAGAAGCTCATGCCCCGCCTTAACCAGCTTTTCAACCGCGCGCAGCTCAGCCCCGAGGAAATCCACATCTTGAGAGGTGTCGCCAAAGCCATGATCGAGACGGCGCAGGCAAAACGATAGACTGTGCGGCCCATTTACAAATAACCATAACAACCAATGCTCGCCCGCTTGCGCTCCGATATCCAGTGCATCCTCGACCGCGATCCTGCCGCGCGCAGCACGTGGGAGGTGATCACCTGTTATCCGGGCCTGCACGCGATCTGGCTGCACCGCCCCGCGCACTGGTGCTGGCACCACGGCCTGAAGTGGCTGGGGCGCTTCATCTCGCACTTTGCGCGCTGGTTCACCGGCATCGAGATCCATCCCGGCGCCAAGATCGGCGAGCGTGTGTTCTTCGACCACGCCATGGGCGTGGTGGTGGGCGAAACCGCCGAGATCGGCGATGGCTGCACCATCTACCAGGGCGTGACCCTGGGCGGTACCTCGCTCTACAAGGGCACCAAGCGCCACCCCACGCTGGGCAAAGATGTGGTGGTGAGTGCCGGCGCCAAGGTGCTGGGCGGCTTTGAAGTGGGCGACGGCGCCAAGATCGGCTCCAATGCCGTGGTCATCAAACCCGTGCCCGCTGGCGCCACGGCCGTGGGCATCCCGGCACGCATCATCCCGTCCAAGGAAGGCCAGAGCGCCGACGTGACCGAACCCCAGCCATCGCGCAAATTCACCGCCTACGGCATCACGCAGGAGGACGATCCGCTCTCGCAGGCCATGCGCGGGCTGATCGATAACGCCTCGTCGCAAGAGCACCAGATCGCGCTCTTGTGGCAGGCGATCGAAAAGCTCTCGGCCGCCAACCTGCAGGCCAAGGACTGTGTGCCCTGTGACGCGGCGATCAAGGAGCAGTTTGAGGCGGGCAAGCTCAACGAGCTGGTGGGCAAGTAGGCTTCCTGCCGTTGCGTGGGGGCACTGCGGGCTCAGTGCTTGCCAGGCTTGCTGCTCTTCTTTTCGTAGAAAGCCACGATGGGCGGATCAAACTTTGCGTGGTCCAGTTGCCACAGCCCCAGCGGTCCGTGCATCAGCGGAATGCGGTGTTCGCTGCCATCGGGCCATTGCTCCCAATAGTCCCGCATGCGCGGAAACTTCAGTGGCGGCAGGCCCTGCGTGGTGTCGATGGGCTCCAGCCGATAAGTGCCCGACAGGCGGTATGCGTGGTCTTCTGACACCGAGCCTGCCAGCATTTGGTCTACCCGCTTGAGCACGGGCAGGGCGGCCCCGGCCGATACGGCGCCCAGCATCAGGGCCAGCGCCATCGATTCGCGCGAGGGGATGCGCCCTGCAGCGAAGAACCGGTAGCACAGTGCCGCCAACGTTGCGATGCCCACCGACGCCACCAGCCAGGTCAGGGGCGAGCGCAGGATGCTGAAGAGCTGCGCATCCGTCAGCTCGTAGCCGGAGAACACAAAGCTGTCGAGCAGCGCAAACAGCATCAGGCCCAGGAACAAGACCGTCGCGCCCAGGCTGCGAGGGTTCTTCTCCAGTGCGAAATCGTGTGTGTTCTCTTCGTCCAGCGGATAGTCGGGAAACGCCGAGCGGAAGATGTCGCACAAGGCCTCGCGCGACGGTCCGGCGCTCCAGCCGGTATCGGCGGTGAACAGCACCTGGCCTTTGGGGGTGTCCAGCCGAGCCCAGTGGATGTTGCCCGTCTTGATGGATTGGTTGCCCAGCCACTCGACCTTCAGCCCCGATTTGGGCACCAACGACTCGAAAGCCTTGCCCGTCTTGGCCCAATGCCCCCGGATGCGGAATGCTTCTCCATCGTCGATCAGCACGCCCTTGGCTTCGAAAGCCATAAGCCGCATCCAGCGTCCAAAAAATGCGGGGCGGGCCAGGTTGATGCGCCAGTAGTGCCGGCCCTTGAGGTCCTTCACCAAAGCATCCTGGCGCTGTTTCATGGCGCGTATGCGCACATACATCCACAAGGCCAGGGCGACTATCAGCAGATGGGGGAGGGCGAAGGCAAGGTACTTCATCGTCTGCGTGATGGGCGATGGGGGGAGCTTTCGCCCGTGGGCCAGCGCTGGCCCGCAGGCGGTTCAGGCGGTCTTGGGCCGGACAGCGTTTTTGGGCCGGAACGCCTGGCAGACCTCATCCCGCGTTTCCAGGTACGGCCCGCCGATCAGGTCCACACAGTAAGGCACGGCGGCAAAGATGCCCGGCACGATCTGCTGGCCGTTGGCGTCCTTCAGCCCCTCCAGCGTCTCGGCAATCGCCTTCGGCTGACCAGGCAGATTAATGATCAGGCTCTGGTCTCGGATCACAGCGACCTGGCGCGAGAGGATGGCGGTAGGCACAAACTTCAGGCTGATCTGGCGCATCTGCTCGCCAAAGCCTGGCATCTCCTTGTGCGCCACGGCCAGCGTGGCCTCGGGCGTCACGTCGCGCAGCGCGGGGCCGGTGCCGCCGGTGGTCAGCACCAACGCGCAACCGGCGTTCACCAGTTCGATCAGCGTGGCGCTGATGCCGGCCTGCTCGTCGGGGATCAGACGCGACTCGAAGGTGATGGGGTTATACAGCGCGCGCGTCAGCCAGTCCTGCAAGGCAGGCAGGCCCTTGTCTTCATAGACGCCGCTGCTGGCGCGGTCGCTGATGGAGACGATGCCGATCTTGACGGCGTCGTGGACGGCTTCACTCATCGTCGTTGTCCTCGTCGGTGTCGCTGGCATCTGCCGTGCCGGTGCCGCCCAAGTGCTCGCGCACCAGTTGGAACAGCTCGCGGTATGCCCGGCCCTTGCGGGGCGCCAGGCCTTGCGAGACCTGGACGTTGGCCTCCTTGCCCGCAGGCTGCGCATCTTTGCGGGCCTGGCGGATCAGCGCGCGCAGCTGCTGGGTGTCGGTGTCGGGGTGCTCGGCCATCCACGCGGCCAGCGTGTCGTCGTCGGCAATCAGGCGGTCGCGCCATTGCTCGGCCAGATGCAGCTGCAGCTTTTCGGTGGCAGAGCCTTTGTGCTGTTCTTCCAGCGCCTGGCGGGCGGCTTGTACCAGCTCTGGTTCGAGCTTGCGCATGAGCTTGCCCACATACTGCATCTGGCGGCGCTTGCCTTCAAAGTTGGTGATGCGCTTGGCCTCGGCCAGCGCCTCCACCAGTTTGTCGGGCAGGCCCACGGCGTCGAACAGGTCGGCGCGCAGGTTCAAAAGCTCCTTGCCCAGGTCCTGCAGTTCGTCGCTCTCGCGCTTGAGATCGGTGCGGCTGGCATCGGGCGTGCCTTTGAGTTCGGCCTTGAGCTGAATGTCCAGTTCGCTGCCTTCGGCAACAAACTGGCCTCGCACAAAGTAGCCTTTTTTGGGTTTGCGTGACATGGGGTGGGGGCAAAGAGAGGCGGGCGCAGGGTGCGCCGCAGTGGCAAGTATCATAGCTGCCGCTATGAACAAACCCTCCAACCGCGCCCCGCGCACCCCCGGCGCGCTGGCTGCTGTGCCCGCAGCTGCCACCTCCCGCACCCCTGACAGCGGCTTCAGCTACAGCCGCCCGTTTTTTGAAGACCTGGTGGACCGCGCCCTGGCCCATGCCAAAAAGCTCGGTGCGACCGACGCGGGCGCCGAGGCGTCCGAGGGCTGTGGCCTGTCGGTCAGCGTGCGCAAGGGTGAGCTGGAGAACGTGGAGCGTAACCGTGACAAGTCTCTGGGCGTGACGGTCTACATCGGCCACCGCCGAGGCAACGCCAGCACGTCGGACTTTTCTACCAAGGCCATCGAGCAGACCGTGCAAGCGGCCTATGACATCGCCCGTTTCACGGCCGAGGACCCTGTGGCTGGCCTGCCCGACGCCGACGATATCGCGCCCCAGGAGACGCACCGCGACCTGCAACTCTTCCACCCCTGGGCCATCACCAGCGAAGAAGCCGCAGAGATGGCCAAGGCCTGCGAGGCCGCGGCTTTCAAGACGCATCGCCGCATCACCAACAGCGAAGGTGCTGGCGTGTCGGCCCAGCAAAGCCATTTCTTCAGCGCTCACACACGCGGCTTTCGCGGTGGCTATGCCAGCTCGCGCCACAGTTTCTCGGTGGCCCCCATCGCCTCGTTGCCCGGCAAGAACGCCGAAATGCAGCGCGACGCCTGGTACAGCTCGATGCGCAACGCAGCCGACCTGGCCTCGCCCGAGGCCGTGGGCCGCTACGCCGCGCAGCGTGCGCTGAGCCGCCTGGGCAGCCGCAAGATCCCTACCACGCAATGCCCCGTGCTTTTTGAGTCGACCCTGGCCGCTGGCCTGCTGGGCGGTTTTGTGCAGGCCATCAGTGGCGGCTCGCTGTACCGCAAGAGCAGCTTCCTGCTCGACTCGCTGGGCAAGATGGTCTTTCCCAAGCACATCGACATCCTGGAAGACCCCTTCATCCTGGGGGGCAAGGGCAGCTCGCCGTTTGACGAAGAAGGCGTGCGCGTGGCGCCGCGCAAGGTGGTGCAGGGTGGTCGCGTGCAGGGCTACTTCCTGTCGAGCTACTCGGCCCGCAAGCTGGGCATGAAGACCACGGGCAACGCCGGAGGCTCGCACAACCTGGTGATGACATCGCGCCTCACGCAAGCCAGCGACAACCTGGACGCCATGCTGCAAAAGCTGGGCACGGGCCTGTTTGTGGTGGAGCTGATGGGCCAGGGCGTGAACTACGTGACCGGCGACTATTCGCGCGGCGCGAGCGGCTTCTGGGTCGAGAACGGCAAGATCGCCTACCCCGTGCACGAGATCACCATTGCAGGCAACCTCAAGGACATGCTCAAGGGCATCGAGGCCGTGGGTGCCGATGCCTACAACTATGGTGCCAAGACGGTGGGTTCGATCCTGGTCAACCGCATGAAGGTGGCGGGCAGCTGATCTTCGTGCCCGCAGCAGGCGGATACCGCCAGTGGCTGTTGTGATGCGGGTTTTCTGCAATTCTCCCGCCCCAGGCCTTCGTGACTGCGAGGGCCTTTTTTCATGGAGGGTTTCGTCAGGTGGCACTGCGGGGTTTGGCCGCCCAGGTGTCTTTCTTCCCGCGCATGCCCACGGGCAGCGCGAGCCCGACGCGGTGCCGGGACATCGCATCCCGGGGCTCAAGATGGGCCAGCATCAGAGAAGCTGCGTCGGCATAGGGAACGATCATCTGCGGCACCTTCGACGCGAACAGCAGCAGCATCAATGGGCTGGGTAGCCTGCCCGCAAAGGCTGGCACGGAGACCGGCAGCTGGTCCGCGGCGATGCGCAGCCGGGCGATCCCCAGCGCGGGTTGGTCGACCATCGGTCCCGGGCACAGCAGGCGCCAATCGAGGGACGAGGTGTTCAGGCGCTCAAAGTTCTTCTTGTGCGGCCAATAGGTGTCGCGCACCTTGGGCAGTTCAACACCCCGGCGGCCTGTCTGGCCGATGTCGAGCACCGCAGCGCCCCCTAGAAACCAGCAGGTTGGCCGCTCTGCGGGGGCCAGGGACTCCACGCTGGAAACAATGCGGTCCACGAGGTCGACAAACGCGCGACCTTCGGTGACGAGCCCCGCACAGTTGATCAACGCCTCGTGGCCCCGGATGATGTCTGCCAAGGCGCTGATTGCCACGGACCCCAGGTCCACCTGGTGCACCGTGATGCGTGATCGCAGGTCCTGGGGCAACCGGGCAGGGTTGCGCACTAGCACTGACACCTGGTGGCCTGCCGCAATGGCTTGCTGCAGTACGTGGCGGCCGAGGGAGCCCGTGGCTCCCAGGATGAGAAGACGCTTCATGATGATTCGCGAGAGGATTGAGGAAAGGTCTGCCGATGGCCGGGTAGTCATCGACGGGCGATGCCGCGATGATTCCATGCCATCGTCTCAGCAGCGCTAACGGCGGGTGAGGCCCATCGCGAAGACGGTGACTTTGTTCACAGTGCTTGTCTTTGCCTGCGGGTTCTCCCGGGTCTTGCCTGCCGCCGTACAGGTGGTGCAGGAACGCCGACGGACAGGCGATATGCTGTGCCCACCATGCCTGTCGTGCCCCCGAAGCCCCCAGCCAACGGCCATACCGCTGACCCCATTGCGCCGCAAGACCCGGCCCTGTTGCGCCGCCTGCTGCGCGCCAAGGACCACATGGACGCTGCGTCGCACGAAGCCTGGCCGGTGCAGCGGCTGGCCGAGGTCAGCGGCGTCTCCGACGCGCATTTCGCACGATCCTTCCGGCAGGCGTTTGGCATCCCGCCCCACCGCTACCTGCTGACCCGCCGCATCGAACAGGCCACCACGCTGCTGCGCGACACGGACTTGCCCATCACCGAGATTGCGTTTGCCACCGGCTGGGAGAGCCTGGGCACCTTCGGCCGCACCTTTCGCGACATCACGGGGCAGAGCCCCAGTGCGGTGCGCCTTCAGGCCCAGGCCCGCTTGGAGCCACTGGACAAGGTGCCGGCCTGCGTATTGAAAGCCGCACAACGCCCTGACCTCACCACCGCAGTTTCGGAGAAGCGCCGCCGCTAGCCCGCAGGTACAAACCCGTCATCAACAACCAAGGAGATCTGATGACGAAGAACCTAGGCATTGGCGTGGTGGGTGTGTATGTGGACGACCAGGACGAAGCGCTCGCGTTCTATGTGGGCAAGCTCGGGTTTCAGGTGCACACGGATGTGCGCAATGGCCCCTACCGCTGGCTGACGGTGCAGCACCCCGACCAGCCGGGCTTTCAGTTGGGGTTGTTCAGGCCCGGTCCACCCATTCACGACGAGGCCACGGCGCAAGCCCTGCGCGCCATGGTGGCCAAGGGCGCCATGCCGCCGCTGGTGTTGCATGTGGCGGACTGCCGCGGCGCGTATGCCCGGCTGCGCGACCTGGGCGTGGAGTTCACACAGGAGCCCGTGGACCGGTACGGCAATGTGGACGCGGGCTTTCGGGACCCGGCAGGCAACGGCTGGAAGATGATCCAGCTCGCCGCTGGAGGTGTGCAATGAGCGCCGGTGCGGGAATTCGGCGGTTCCATCGCTGGGTGTCGATGGCGTTCACGCCAGGGCGTGCCACCCTTCAATTCCCCCGCGCGCTGGCCGCGCAATGCGGATGGATGCGCGAAGGGGGGCGCAGCCAATAGCTGGCTATTGGCAAGCCACCTGACAAAGCAGACGCCGCATTGCGCAGCCAGCCCGAAGGGAAAGCCATCCAGGCCGCGCATTGCGTCGTTGTCCTTCGCTTGTGTAGCGGGGCTACACGGCACTCAGGGCGCCTAGCACTGCACGGCCTGGATGGCTTTCGCGTGGGGGAATTGGAGGGTGACACGCCCTGGCCGTCATCGCCAATTTTGTGGTCCGTGCTCAGGGGGCAGGCAACCCGCCGGACTGGGTGACCTATGCGCCCCTGCCGCCGCTGGCGCTGCTGTTGTTGACGGGCCTGTACCTGTTCGTGCAGCCCTACCTGCAGCGGCTTGCTGCCGGGTCTTCTGCCCGGCCTGCCCAGGGCTTGCCGCCCGCGTGACGTCGGGTGTTGTGCCCCGCCATCACTCTGCGAGGCCCGCAAATTCCGCCAGCAACTCCAGCACGCCCTCCACCGCCGGGGAGGGCGGCGGCTGGTGCCGGTGCGCAACGGCCATGGGGCGCATCAGCGGCGGCTGCAGGGGGCGGATCTGCACGCCGGGCGTGCCCTGCAGGTCTTCCACCTCTTCCATCGGCAGCAAGGCGGCGCACTGGCTGGCTACGGCCAGGCTTTTGAGTGCGCCGGGGTAGCTCAGCGCCAGAAACGGGCGCGGGTGATGCCCCGCTTGGCCAAACCAGTTGGCGATCAGCCCGTGCATCTGCGTGGCGGGCGCAAAGGATGCCCAGCGGCGGCTGGCCAGCCAGTCGGGGCCGATACGGTCGGGTGCCTCCCACGCGGCGGGCAGCAGGGCCACCATGGGGTCGTTGCGCCAGGGTGTTTGCTTGACTTCGGCCAGCGGGGGCTGGGGGCTGGCGACGATGGCAATGTCCAGCGTGCCCGCCTTGAGGCGCTGCATCGACTCGGCCGAGCCCACGGCCTCCAGGCGGATTTCCACACCGGGGCTGCGCGCTGCCAGCGCCTCCAGCATGCGCGGCAGCAGCCGGGTGCTGACGCCCGCCGACACGCCCACTCGCACCATGCCTTCGCGGCCAGAGGCATGGCGCCGAACGCGCTCCACCAGGTCATCGCTGGCCAGCAGCAACTGGCGGCCTTCGCGCACCAGCACCTCGCCTGCGGGGGTGAGGTCAGCCTGCCGCCGCCCGCGCACCACCAGCTCGGCGCCCAGGCGCGACTCCAGTTCCTTGATGTGCATGCTCACGGTGGGCGGCGCCAAGTGCAGCGCCTGCGCGGCGGCCGCAAAGGTGCCCAGGTCGGCGATGGCGATCAGGGTCTGCAGCTGGTCGAGGTTCAGGTTACGCATCAGGATTTGTGAAGTGAATCGTCATTGAATTCAACTTTACAGATGGTAAGCCCGGCGAGAGCATTGCGGGGCCATGAAACACCCGCATTCCTCCACCACCGCTGCCAGAGCCGTTTCCAATCCCCACCTGGTGGGCCGCCAGCGACCCGCGCGATCGGTTGCCGTGGTCTTTGTTCTGCGCGCCCTGCAGGGAGCCATGGCGGGCGCGCGCAACGCCAGAGACCGTTTGGCGGCTGCTGCGGCGCGTGCCGAGCAGCGCGTCACCGAGCAGTTCAAGGTGCCTCCAGGGGGAGGGTGAGAGCCATTTTTGAATGAAATGTGTGTGTGGCGCAGGTAATTCATGCGCTGAAAGCTATCAATTCAGGAGCGACTGGCCGCCAGGCGTCATTCGGTCTGTGCACTCACTCTCGCCGCGATGGCCTCACCCACCTGCGTCGTGCTGGCCGTGCCGCCCAGATCGGGCGTGCGTGGCCCGCTCTTGATCGTCTCTTCGACGGCACTCACGATCGCATCGTGCGCCTGCCGACCTGCGCCCTGGCCGTGGGTGAGGAAGTCCAGCATCAGCGCACCCGACCAGATCATCGCTATCGGGTTGGCGATGTTTTTGCCGTAGATGTCGGGCGCTGAGCCGTGCACGGGCTCGAACAGGCTGGGGAAGTGGCGCTCGGGGTTCAGGTTGGCCGAGGGGGCCAGGCCAATGGTGCCGGTGGTGGCGGGGCCCAGGTCGCTCAGGATGTCGCCAAACAGGTTGGTGGCAGCCACCACGTCGAATCGGCCGGGCTGCAGCACAAAGCGGGCGGTAAGGATGTCGACGTGCTGCTTGTCCAGCGTGACCTCGGGATAGCCCTTGGCCACGTCGTCCGCGCGCTGGTCCCACCAGGGCATGCTGATGGCGATGCCGTTGCTTTTGGTGGCCAGGGTGACGTGCTTTTTGGAGCGGCTTTGGGCCAGGTCGAAGGAGAACTTCAAAAGGCGGTTGGCGCCGTGGCGGGAGTAGACGGATTCCTGGATCACGATCTCGCGGTCGGTGCCCTCGTACATGATGCCGCCCAGTGACGTGTACTCCCCCTCAGTGTTCTCGCGCACCACGCAGTAGTCGATGTCGCCGGGCTTGCGGCCCGCCAAGGGGCAGGGTACACCTTCGAACAGGCGCACGGGGCGCAGGTTGATGTACTGGTCGAACTCGCGGCGGAACTTGAGCAGCGAACCCCATAGCGACACGTGGTCCGGCACGGTGGCGGGCCAGCCCACGGCACCGAAGTAGATCGCGTCCATGCCCGACAGCTGCGCCTTCCAGTCGTCGGGCATCATTTTTCCGTGGGCGGCGTAGTAGTCGCAGCTGGCCCAGTTGATGGCAGTGGTTTCGAGCGCAATGCCAAAACGCGCTGCGGCGGCTTGCACCACGCGCAGGCCTTCTGGCAGCACTTCCTTGCCAATGCCGTCTCCGGCGATGAGGGCGATGCGGTAGGTTTTGGGGGCAGTGGAGGGGGTCATCAAGCGGTCCTTGCAATGGCTTCGAGGGTGCGGCTGCAGGGTGCAGCCAGCGGCATGGCCTGCATTGTTCACAGCGCTTCCGATAACTACAATCCGCCAACTGTGGCCTTATCCTTCACACATCGTGCATAAAAATCCTGCAGCGGAAGACCTGCGCGTGTTCACGGCCGTGGTGCGCAAGGCCAGCTTTGGCGGCGCCGCCACCGAGCTGGGCACGTCGCCCGCCTACGTGAGCAAGCGCATCCGCCTGCTGGAGCAGGACCTGCAGGTCAAGCTGCTGCACCGCACCACCCGCCGCGTGGCGGTGACGGAGGAGGGCGAGCGCGTCTTCCACTGGGCGCAGCGCATCCTGGACGACATGGAGCAGCTGATGCAGGAGGTAGCGGTGACGCGCAGCGAGCCGCGCGGGCTGTTGCGGGTGAGCAGCAGCTTTGGCTTCGGCCGCCAGATCGTGGCGCCTGCGCTGTCGCGGTTGGTGGAGCAGCACCCGGGGCTGCAGGTGCGTCTGGAAGTGTTCGACCGGCTGGTGGATGTGGCGGGCGAAGGGTTTGACCTGGACGTGCGCGTGGGCGACGAAATTGCGCCGCACCTGATCGCCCGCCGCCTGGCCGACAACCACCGCGTGTTGTGTGCAGCGCCTGCCTACCTGCAGCGCAAGGGCTCGCCGCGCACGGTGGCCGATCTGGCCGCGCACGACTGCCTGGTGATCAAGGAGCGTGACCATCCATTTGGTGTGTGGCGCCTGCGCAGCGGTGCGCAGGAAGAGTCGGTGAAGGTGCGCGGCCCGCTGTCGGCCAACAACGGCGAGATGGCCGTGCAGTGGGCGGTGGACGGACGTGGCGTGGTGCTGCGCTCGTTGTGGGATGTGGGCGCGCACCTGCAGACCGGGCGCCTGGTGCAGGTGCTGCCGCAGTGGCAGCAGGAGGCCAATGTGTGGGCCGTCTACCCCACGCGGCTGGAGCGCTCGGCCAAGGTGCGGGTGTGCGTGGAGTTTCTGCAGGCGCATTTTCGCGCCGGGTGGGCGGCGCGGGGCGCAGAGACTGGAGCGGGTGTAAACGCCCCGGTTTGAAGCAAAAATAGCTGCTAGCGCCCATCTTGCAAGCGCTGGCAGCTATCAAAAAGATACCGGTCGTGCCACCGGCTCGACCGCAGGGGCGATCAGCCCGCCAGCGCGGCCTTCACCGCAGCCGACACCTGGCCCATGTCAGCCTTGCCCGCCAGCCGGGTCTTGACCACGCCCATCACCTTGCCCATGTCGCCGGGGCCCGAGGCACCCACTTCGGCCACGATGGCCTTCACAGCGGCCAGCGTTTCCTCGGCCGACATGCGCTCAGGCAGGTAGGCCTGCAGCACAGCCATCTCGGCCTTTTCCTTGTCGGCCAGGTCCTGGCGGCCTGCGTCTTCAAACGCGGTGATCGAGTCCTTGCGCTGCTTGATCAGCTTGTCCACGATGGCGACCACAGCCGCGTCGTCCAGCACGATGCGCTCGTCCACTTCCTTTTGCTTCATCGCGGCCTGCAGCAGGCGGATGGTGCCCAGGCGCTCACTGTCCTTGGCGCGCATGGCGGTTTTCATGTCTTCGGTGATCTGGTCCTTGAGGCTCATGAGGCTTTTCCTTTGTCTTTGTGTTGGTCAGGCAGGGACTTAGGGTTTGCAAAAAGCCCCTCTGGCTAGGCGTAGTGCCGCGGACAGTAGTCTCGCTACGGCAAGGCGCTACAACGACGCCAGAGGGGCTTTTTGCAAACCCGAAAAAACAAAAACCCGCGCTTGGCGTCCCTAGCGCGGGTTTGTCGGCACTCCGTATCAGGACGGGGCCAAAGCGGTACTTAGTACAGCTTCTTGGGCAGTTGCATGCTGCGAACGCGCTTGTAGTGACGCTTCACGGCAGCAGCCTTCTTGCGCTTGCGCTCGGCGGTGGGCTTTTCGTAGAACTCACGGGCACGCAGGTCGGTCAGCAGGCCGAGCTTTTCAATGGTGCGCTTGAAGCGGCGCAGTGCAACGTCAAAGGGTTCGTTTTCTTTTACGCGGATCGTAGTCATTAGCTAATGTTTTCCAAATGGTGCCTGCAGAGGGGCTTGGGGAGATCGGGCCTCAAGTCCGTACAAAGCGGTTTCCCCGTCTGTAACTAGTATTTGGCCGACGGGGCATTGCCAGCAAAGCCGGAGATTATAGCCTTTATCCACGCCCAGAGCGCAAGGATTGCCGGTCTGTCCCCGAACAGGGCGTCCAGTGGGCTTCTCACAGCCGGGCCGCACCGCAATGGCGCGGAAGTTGCTTCATGTTGTAACACTCCTATTCACCGGTGGAGAGCCCTGGCCATCCGCCCGGGCGGCCCCGCCGCAGACACCATGGCATTCATGCACCGCGTATCGGGTTGGCTGGGCCGGCTCAGTGTGGGCCGCAAGCTCATGCTCATCTATCTGCTGGACCTGACGGCGGTGATCTACGTCTCCAGCATCCTGATCCACGAAAAGTACCTGGCGATTGATTTCACGCGCAAGGAGGTGGTGGGCACGACCTATGCGGCCGTGGTGCGCGATGGGCTGATGGGGCAGTTCCTGGATGCTTCGCAGCAGCCTCCGCTGGTGGCCGATGTGCTGACCCGCCTGGACGCCGTGCGGGCAGCCCACGACGAACAACTGCACACGGCCGATGTGGGGCAGCGGTTTGGCGTGGCGCTGCAGCAGCTGACGGGCCAGCCCCAAGGGGGCGCTCCAGCTGCTGATCCGCAGACGCTCACCCGGCTGCGCAGCCAGCTGCTGCGCGAGGGGCGTGAGCTGCTCACCACGGTGGGCAACCAGTCCAACCTGATCCTGGACCCGGACCTGGACAGCTACTACGTGATGTCGCTGGTGGTGCTGCGGTTTCCCGAGCTGCTGCAGGCGGTGCATGACACCGTCAGCTTTTTGAACGCGGCGCCGTCGCGGCGCGGGCCGCAGTGGTCGTCCGAGCTGCTGACGCTGGTGGGGCGGCTGGATGCGGTGATGCTGGGCATCGAGTCGGACTACAACCAGGCCTTCATTGCAGGCTCGCCTGAGATGCGGGCCGCGCTGGTGCGCCAGCGCGAGGCGCTCAAGGCGGCGCAGGAGGGCTTTCAGGCCTTGCTGCAGGGCATTGCGTCGGGCGAGTCGCGCCTGACGGTGGCGCAAGTGGGTGTGCAGGAGGCGCAGGTGCTGGGCGCGCTGCGCGATGCCTGGTCGGTGGGCATTGTGGACCTGGAGCGTTTGCTGAACCAGCGCGCCGACAGCCTGTTTGCCCGCATGTGGTTGCACCTGGGCACGGCGCTGGTGCTGCTGGGCTGCATCCTTTCGCTCGTCACCCTGGTCGCGCGCCAGATCGCCAAGCCGCTGCAGCAGCTGGCGCGAGTGGCCGACGAGGTGCGCAAGAGCGGCGACCACACGCTGCGCGCGCACTGGGCCAGCCGCGACGAGATCGGCCGCCTGGTTACCGCGTTCAATGAGATGCTGTCCCAGCTCGACCGCGACCGCGTGCTGCAGCAAGAGCTGGCCGCCAGCGCCCGTGCGGCCGAGGCGCAGCGCGAGCTGGTGGAGGCCTTCCCCATCCCCATGGTGGTCACGTCGATTCCCGAGCACGAGGTGCTGCACTCCAACGCACCCGCAGCCCACTGGCTGGGGGGCCGCAAGACCGACCCCTGGGCCGTGGGGCTGGAGCCCGGCGTGCGCGCGCGCTTCTTCCAGCGCCTGGCGGACCAGGGCTCGGTCGATGAATTTGAAGTGCGCTGGAAGGGCAGCCCCGAGCCTTCGTGGGCCGTGCTGTCGGCGCGGCGCCTGCAGTTCCAGGGGCGCGACTCGGTGCTCACGGCCTTCACGCCCATCAACGTGCTCAAAGTGATGGAGCAGCGCCTGGAGCTCTGGGCCAAGGTGTTCGAGGCCTCGTCCGAGGGCATCATCATCATGAACGCCGAGCAGCAGATCATCAGCGTGAACAAGGCGTTCTGCCGCAGCACGCACTACGACTTCTACGAGGTCATTGGCGAAGACCTTGGCTTTCTGCTGGAAGAGGCGGGCGCCGAGCCGCTGTCGGTGCAGATCCAGCGCACCATGCTCGACAAGGAGTCGTGGCAGGGCGAGGTGCGGTTTCGCCGCCGCTCGGGCGAGACCTACCCGGCCTGGCTCATGGTGTCGGCCGTGCGCGAGGGCAAGGGCGGTGCGGTGGCCAACCACATCGGCATTGCCATCGACATCACCGACCGCAAGCTCAACGAGGAGCGCATCCAGTTCCTGGCGCACCACGATGTGCTCACCGAGCTGCCCAACCGATCACTGTGCGTGCAGCGCCTGCAGATGGCGCTGGCGCAGGCGCCCATCACGGGTGAAAAGGTCGCGGTGCTGTTCATCGACCTGGACCGCTTCAAGGCCATCAACGACACGCTGGGCCACCACATTGGCGATGGCCTGCTGCGCTCGGTGGCCGCGCGCCTCACGCAGGCCGTGCGCAGCCGCGACACCGTGAGCCGCCTGGGCGGCGACGAGTTTGTGGTGGTGATGCGCGACGTGGCCGGGCGCGAGGATGTGCAGCAGCTGGTGGAGCGGCGGCTGATCCCGCTCATCCGCCAGAGCCACCCGGTGGAGGGGCATGAACTCAATGTGTCCTGCAGCGTGGGCATCGCCGTGTACCCCGAGGATGGCAGCGACATTGACGAACTCATGCGCCGCGCCGACGCCGCCATGTACGAGGCCAAGACCACCGGCCGCGACATGGCGCTGTTCTATTCCATGGAGACCGACCAGCGTGCGGTGGCCCGCCAGACCATGGAGCAGCAACTTCGCCGCGCGCTGGAGCGCCACGAGCTGAGCCTGCACTACCAGCCCCGCCTGAGCGCCCAGGGCACCCAGCTGCTGGGCGTGGAGGCGCTGCTGCGCTGGACCAGCCCGGTGCTGGGCTCCATACCGCCCAGCGAGTTCATCCCCATCGCCGAGGAGACCGGCATGATCCGCGCCATTGGCAGCTGGGTGTTGCAGCAAGCCTGCGAGCAGTGGGTGCGCTGGCAACAGCTGGCGCTGGAGGCAGGCCCTGGCGATGCCTTGATGCCACACCCGCTGGCCCGGGTGTCGATCTCGGTCAACCTCTCGGCCGCGCAGATGTCCGACCCCGCGCTGGTCACCGACATCGAGGCCCTGCTGCTGCGCACTGGCATGCCCGCGCACCGGCTGGAGCTGGAGATCACCGAGTCCCAGCTCATGGACAACGCCCATGCGGCCGAGCAGCAACTGGCGGCGCTCAAGGCGCTGGACGTGCAGCTGTCCATCGACGATTTCGGCACCGGGTATTCCAGCCTGGCCTATCTGAAGCGCTTTGACATCGACCGCCTCAAGGTGGACAAATCCTTTGTGCGCGACATGCTGGCCAACCCGGCCGACATGGCCATCACCCGCGCCATCATCGCGCTGGGCCACACGCTGGGGCTGCGCATCGTGGCCGAGGGCGTGGAAGACCTGGCCACGGCCCAGGTGCTGAGTGCGCTGGATTGCGAGGAGCTGCAGGGCTACCACTTCAGCCGCCCGCTGCCGGTGCCGGAGCTGGAGGCCTGGGCCCGACAGCATTGCGGATTGTTGACGCGAGAGGCAGCGGCAGCGTAGCGGTCAAACGGGCGCTGCGCGCGCGCGGGACGCCGGGCAAGGGCCGCCCCGCAGAGAGGGCGTCGTCCGCCTGCCCGCGCAGCGTAGCGAGAGCAGGGGGAAGGCCCGTAGGGCCTCAGGGGGGTGTCACTGCCAACGCCTGCGCACAGGCATGCGCGCTGGCCCAGGCCCACTGAAAGTTGTAGCCGCCCAGCCAGCCTGTCACGTCCACCACCTCGCCAATGAAGTACAGGCCGGGCTGCGTCTTGCACTCCATGGTTTGCTGCGACAGCGCGCGCGTGTCCACGCCGCCCAGCGTTACCTCGGCTTTTTTGTAGCCCTCGGTGCCTGTGGGCGTCAGCTCCCAGCGTGCCAGCTGCTCCGCCAGGCGCGCCAGGGCCTTGTCGCTGGCCTCGTTGATGGGGCGCTGCCAGTCGGCCTCGCGGCTGGCCCACGCGTCGGCCAGGCGGCTCGGCACCAGCGTGGCCAGCTCGTTGGCAACCAGCTTGCGCGAGCGGGCCTTGCCCTGCGCCAACGCGGCGGGCAGGTCCACCGTGGGCGCCAGATTGATGGCCAGCGGCGTGCCCTCCTGCCAGTAGCTGGAGATCTGCAGCACCGCCGGGCCCGACAGGCCCCGGTGGGTGAACAGCAGGTCTTCGTCAAACGCCATGCGGGTTTTCTTGGCCCCTGTGCTGATCTGCACCGGCAGCGCCAGCCCCGTCAGCTGCGCATACGGCGCCCAGCCCGCGCCGTCAAAGGTCAGCGGCACGAGGCCCGGCTTGCGCTCGACGAGCGGGATGTTGAACTGCTGGGCGAGCCGGTAGCCAAAGTCGGTGGCGCCGATCTTGGGGATGGACAAGCCGCCGGTGGCAATGACCAGCGCACCCGCCGACACCGGCCCACGATCGGTATCAATTTGATAGCTGCCCGGGCATGATTCACTAGCGCTTGATGCCAAAAAGTCTATTTTTTTGACGCTACAGGGCTGCCAGCGGGTCACGCCACCCGCCTCACACTCGGCCAGCAGCATGGCAATGATGTCCTCGGCCGAGCGGTCGGCAAACAGCTGGCCCTTGTGCTTTTCATGAAACGGGATGCCGTGCTTTTGCACCAGCGCGATGAAGTCGGCGGGCGTGTAGCGCGACAGCGCCGAGCGGCAGAACTGCGGGTTCTGTCCCACAAAGTGTTTGTGCGGCGCGGCCGGGTCCAGGTCGCGGTTGGTGAAGTTGCAGCGCCCGCCGCCCGAGATGCGGATCTTTTCGGCCACCTTGTCGGTATGGTCGATGAGCAAGACCTTCAGGCCCCGCTGGCCCGCCTGGCCCGCGCAGAACAGGCCGGCAGCGCCGGCGCCGATGATGATGGCGTCAAAAAATGGGAGGGACACGGGAAGGCATCAAAAGGGACAAAGGTGTGATTGTCCCCCGGCTGGTCCGGGGCCTGCGCCGCACGGCGGATGCCGCTGCGGCGCAAGCCCCGGTCGCCCCCTCGCTCCCTCTTGTGTTGCGGGTAGACCGGTCAGAAAGCCGCGCGCAGCGTCACGCTCAGATTGCGGGGATCGGCATAGTTGCCGTAGTCCAGGTTGGCCCAGTACTTCTGGTTGGTCACGTTGTTCACCGCCACCGTCGCGCTCACCTTGGGGTTGAACTGCCAGGATGCGCGCAGGTTGAGGATGGCCTTGGGCGACTGCTTCACCGTCACCGTGCCGCTGGGGTGCGGGATGTTGAAGCCCTCGATGGTGCTTTGCCAGGTCAGGTTGCCGCCCACCGCCAGCGGCGCCAGCGCGCCCGAGAGCTGGTAGTCCGTGCCCAGTTGCAGCAGGTAGTCGGGCATGTTGGCGTAGATCAGGTCGGTGGGGGCACGCGTGACCTTGGCGCGGGTCAGGCCAGCACTCACGCGCCACTGCCGGGTGGCCATGCCCGCAAACTCCAGCTCGAAGCCGGTGGACTTCGTGCCGTTCACGGCCACGTAGGGCAGGCTGCCGTCGGGCAGCGGTGTGGTGATGGCGCTGTCGCGCACGCCGAAGTTGTCCTGCTTGGTCTGGAACACCGCAAAGTGCGCCTGGATGCGGCGCTCGAACAGCTCGGCCTTGAGGCCGGCCTCGGCATTGCTGCCGACGACTGGCGACAGCGGATTGTTGTTACGGTCCTTGTAATTCTGCGGGTTGAAGATGCGCGCGTAGCTGGCGTAGGCCGACAGGGTGGGCGTGATGTCGTACACCGCGCCGATGAAGGGCGTGACCTTGCGGTTCTCGTCCTGGATGGCCGAGCGGCCTGCATAGCTGCCGGTGGTGCCATAGGTGTCGGAGTGGCGGTGCCAGTCGGTCAGGCGCAGGCCGGTGAGCACCGACAGCGGGTCGGCCACGCGCCAGCGTGCCGAGGCGAACAAGCCCGTCTGCTGCGTGATCTGTGTGCGCCATGCGCCAGTCTTGGAGTACGTGGGCGCAGGCGCGTTGCCGTCCCAGGTGTAGATGTTGGGGATCACATAGCTCCAGCCCGCCACGGACGTGTAGCCATCGGTGCGCGTGGCAGTGCGGGTGGAGCTCATGCCCACCACCAAGTCGTGCTTGCGGCCGCCCAGCTCGAACTTGCCCGACAGGTAGGCGTCTACCGTGTCCTGCTTTTCGCTGCTGCCGCTCACGGCGGCATACAGCGTGGTGCCCGCGCCGGTGGCCGGGTTGATGAATGGGGCCTGGCTGGTGGTGGCGCCATAGCCGTAGGTGCTCAGGCGGAAGGTGTCGCCCTCGGTGTGGTTCAGCGCGGCCTTCAAGCTCCAGTCGTCGTTGATCTGGTGGTCCAGCGTGGCGTAGAGCGTGCCCGAGGTGCGCTCCCAGCGCGTCCACGATGGCGAGAAGCTGGTGGAGATCGGCAGGTCGATGGGCTCGCCCGTGGTCGCAAAGCGCGGGATGGTGCCCCAGATCGGCGCCTTGGGGTCGTTGGACTGGCGCTGGTAGCCCAATGACACCACGGTGGCGGTGCCGATGTCGGCCTCCACCGCGGCGAGCAGGGCGGTCTTGTCCTCGGAGTAGCGGTCGCGGAAGCTCTCTTTCTTCTGCGGGGCCACGACCAGGCGGCTGCGCACGCTGCCGTCGCTGTTGAGCGGTGCGTTGATGTCCAGCTCGCCCCGGTACAGGTTCCAAGAACCCGCCGTGAGTGCCACAGACGCGGCGAACTCGCGCTGTGGGCGCTTGCGGATCATATTGATGGTGGCCGAAGGCACGCCCACACCGGTCTGGATGCCGTTGGCGCCGCGCACGATGTCGATGCGCTCGTACAGCGCGGTGTCGAACTCCTGGTTGGTGCTGCTGCTGTAGCTGGGCAGTCCGTCGGTCTGGAAGTCGGTGATCTGGAAGCCCCGCGCGTAGTACAGCGGGCGCTGCGTGTCGTAGAAGCTCACGGCAATGCCGTTCACGTTGCGCAGCACGCTGTCGATGCTGGTGAGCGACTGGCGCTCGATCTGCGCGCGCGTCACCGTGCTGACGGACTGCGGCGTTTCACGCGGCGTGAGCTGAAGGCGGGTGGATGCGCTCTCGCGCGCACCCGACACGGTGACGCTGTCCAGCGCCTTGGGCTCCACGACCTGGTCGGTGTTGGCTGTGCCCGAGAGGGAGGGTTCGGCGGCGGGCGCTGGTGACTCGGCGGCGGTCTGGGCACTGGCGGTGCCCGCTAGGTTGGCTGCAAGGAAGGCGGCCACCGCCAGAGGGTGGAGGGCACAGACAAGGTGTCTGCGGGGTGCGTGCATGAAAGGGCTCCTGGGGGAAATGCGATGACAGGCTGGCTGGCAACGCTCCTCCGACGGGACGCACGGCTGGCTGGGATTTGTAAAATTTTAAATACAAATGGGAATTATTCGCAAAAATGCATCCGCTGTGGCATCCAAGGTGCGGGTTTTTGTTGTTCTGGCGGCACAACGCACCGGGTGGGACGCAGCCCGCTGCACCCGGTAGCCAGAGTGATGCCTTTGCGCGGCGCTGTGGTGGTCACTGCGGCACGGCCACGCGGTGTGCCATGCCCTGTAGACCCGCTGGCGCCAAAGCAGCCAGCGAATGGCGGTGCAGCGCTTGCCGATAGCACGGGCTATCGGCAGCGCACCGCGCCTTGCATCCCATCGCGGCAAGGTACTTGTGCGACTCCAAAAAGACTTTGAACAGGCTCTTACTGCCGATACACCCCGCCCGAGCCCACCACGGCGATGTCCACGTAGTTGGACCCGTGGTGGTTCTGCGCGCTGAACTGGTAGCTGAAGCCGCCCAGGTCCAGATTGCCCAGGCCCTCCATGGCCGTGACCAGGCTGGCGCGCGTGACGCCAGGCCCCGCAGCGCGCAGGCCTTCAATGAGCACGCGCGCGTCCATGTAGCCGGTATAGCGGTCGTAGTCCACGGGCTTGTCGTAGCGCTTCATGGAGGCCTGAAAGTCGCGCGTGAGCGCAATGGTGGGCTTGGTGGGCGAGGGGCCCGTACGCGCCACCGCCAGGCCACGCGCATCGTCGCCCAGCGCCTTGAGCACAGCGGTGCCTGCACCCAGCGACAGGGTGTAGATGGGCACGCCCAGGTGAGCGCGGTTGGCCCGCACATAGGCCACTACCGACGGGCCTGCCGCCACCAGCAGCACGGCCTGCGGCTTTTGGGTGGCCAGGGCCTTGGCGGCTTCGTTCGCGTCTTCACCCGACGAGGCCAGCGCATGCGACCCCGCCAGCGTCGCGCCTTCAGCGGCAACCGTCTTTTCGACCAGGGGCAGCAGCAGTTTGCCGAAGTCATTGTTTTCGTAGGCCACAGCAATGCGCGAGGTCTGCACGGCCACCAGGTTGCGCACGATCTTCACCAGTTCGTCGGCATAGCTGGCGCGGGTGGTGAAAAGGTAGGGGTGCTGCTGCGCGCGGACGGCGGGGCTGCCGGTGTACACGGAGATTAGCGGCAGCTTGGCCTGCGCCAGGTAGGGCAGCAGCGTCATGACCTGCGAGGTGCCGGCCACGCCAAACAGTGCCAGCACGCCGTCTTTTTCGCTCAGCTGCTTGGCGTTGTCCAGCGCACGGCGGGCGTCAAAACCATCGTCCAGCGACACCAGCCGGATCTTGCGGCCACCGATGCCGCCCTTGGCGTTGGCGTCTTCCACGGCGGCCTCCTGTCCCTCGTGGATGGGCGACAAAAACGGCGCCATGCCGCCTGACAGTGCAGTCGAGCGGCCGATGAGGATGTCTCCCTTGCCGCCGCCGGCGGGCTGTGCGCGGGCGGGCAGGCCAGCCAGGGCCGCGCTACCGGCCAGCGCAAGGACCAGGCTGCGGCGGCGCGCCACGGGCAGCCCCTGGTCGGCGGGCCACGCATTTGCATTCGGGGTCTTCATCACACAGCATCTCCAGCAAAAAAACCGATTCAAAGGGCTGCGAGGCCCCGAAGAGCGGCGATGGTAGGAGGGCGCTGTGCCCGGCACGCACCGGGTTTCTACCGGGGGCGCGTCATCTTAGGGACATGTGTCTATCCACACGCGGCTCTGTCGGCACCCGCGCAAGACGGTGCGATTCGCCCCGCCCCATGCGGCGCGGTAGCATGTGGCATGGACCTGCCGAGGACAACACCATGACTTTGATCCGCTACGCCCTCTGTGCTCTGGCGCTGGGCTGCCTGGCCCCCGCCTGGGCCATCAACAAGTGCACGGACGCCAATGGCAAGGTGTCGTTCCAGGACGCGCCTTGTGCGGGCGAGGGCGAGAAGATCGACGTGCGCCCCACCACCCGTGGCGCCACCCCGGTGCAGCCGCCCGCAGCGCCTTTGGCCGAGGGCGCATTTGGCCCCACCTGGCAGCGCAAGAATTACCTGCAGACCCAGGGCATCCCCCAGGCGCGCTCCGCTATCGAGCGCAACCAACGTGAATGCACGGCCCAGCCCAATGCCGTGGCCACGGCAGGGCCGCTGCGGCGCGGCAACCTGCCGTCGGGCAACCAGTTTGTGCAGGAGGGTGCGGAAAAGGCCGCCGATGCCAAAGCCGCGTGTGAAGAACGGACCGAGGCCCTGCGCGAGCAACTGCGGGTGCTGGAGCGAGAGCTGGCGGCGATGCCCTGAGACAGCGGCCCTGTCAAAGAGAACTCTTCACCCCTTCCAGGTGAACGGAAACTTGAACTGCTTCACAAAGCCGTTGGGCACGTAGTCGCCCAGCACGCCATAGTGCTCGGGCCAGAGCTTGGTGCTTTTGACGGCGGTGCCAAACAGGTAGTCCAGAAACGCGAAGTGCGCGGCGTAGTTCTTGTCCAGCGCCTCCTGGTCCTGGCTGTGGTGCCAGTGGTGGAAGTTGGGCGTGACCAGCACGTAGCGCAGCGGCCCAAGTCGCACGCTCACATTGGCGTGGTTGAACACGGCCTGGAAGCCCACCACCACGATGTATGCGTCGATCACTTCCTTGCTGAAGCCCAGCACATAGATGGGGGCCAGCACCAGCGTGCGGGTGATCAGCAGCTCCAGGATGTGCTGGCGCGAGCCCGCCATCCAGTCCATGCTTTTGACGCTGTGGTGCACGGCGTGCAGGCGCCACAGCAGGGGCACCTCGTGGTAGGCGCGGTGCGTCCAGTACTGCACCAGGTCGGCCACCAGGATGATGAGGAACAGTGCCACCCAGAAGTTCAGCCCCTGCACCCAGCCGCGAATGCCGTCGCTCGCCGCCCAGCCAAAGAACTTGTGCACGATGAGGTTGGTGGCCAGCAGCACAAAGCCCACCACCATGTGGTTGACGATGAAGTGGTGAAAGTCCGTCTGCCACTCGGCGCGGAAGATGGGCTGGTCCTTGCGCAGCGCAAACAGCTTCTCGATGAAGATGAAGATCAGCGAGCTGCCCAGCAGGTCCAGGATGAACCAGTCGAGGCCGATATAGGGTGTGTTATCGGGGAAGTTCGGGTCCACCTCCACCTTGTGGCCGCCCAGCAGCGCGGTGATCGCCACGATGGCAAACGCAAAGGTGGCTAGCCAGCGGGCGCGGTTGAACACAATGTTGACCAGCGAGATGCCGCCCGCAATCGCCATGGCCACCAGCATGATGTTGCGGATCACCGTCACGTCGTAGCTTTTGCGCAGCTGTGGCGTGGTGAGGTACTCGGGAAAGTGAAAGGCCAGCACGCCCAGAAAGCACAGGATGGCCAGCGTGAGCGCAATCACGCCCGACACCAGTCCCTTGCCGGTGCGCAATGCGCCATGGCTTTCGGTGAATTCGTTGAGTTTTTCTAGTTCGATCATCGGTTCCTCCTCGCACCCGGTCAGCAGGTGCTGCGCGAGTGTAGCGAAGCCGCCACCCGCAGTGCCAGGGGCTCAACTTGCACGCGACGCAGCGCGCATGGCTTTCTAAAATCGCTGCATGAACATCCCTTCACACCAACTGAGCATGACCGTGCTCATGTCGCCCGACATGGCCAACTTTTCGGGCAACGTGCACGGCGGCGCCATCCTCAAGCTGCTGGACCAGGTGGCGTACTCGTGCGCCAGCCGCTATTCGGGCTGCTACACCGTGACGCTGAGCGTGGACCAGGTGATGTTCTTGCAGCCCATCCACGTGGGCGAGCTGGTGACCTTTCTGGCCAGCGTGAACTACACGGGCAGCTCGTCGATGGAAGTCGGCATCAAGGTGGTGGCCGAAGAGATCCGTTCGCAGGTGGTGCGGCACGTCAACAGCTGCTTCTTCACCATGGTGGCCGTGGACGAGGCGCGCAAGCCCGTGCAGGTGCCGCCACTGTCGCCTTCGACCCCCGACGAACGCCGCCGCTGGGACGCTGCGGTGATCCGCAAGACGCTGCGCAAGGAACTGGCACAGCGGTTTCAGCAAGTGCGAGAAACCGCCGGGCAGTAACCCGTTGAGTGGGCGCCTTGAATGGACGCCTTTGAAGGCCCTGGGCAGATCGCCCCGGGCCTTTTCTCTGTCTCTCACGCTGTGGCGCTCAGGCCGCGCTGCGGCTGCGACCGGCCAGTGATACGGCCTGCAGTGACAGGCCATCGATCTCGTTGGTGATGCCCGACAACACATTGGCCACCACTGCAAACTCGCGCCCGTGCTGCCCGGCACGCGCCGCCATCACCTGCGCGTTGAAGCTGACCACCTTGGCCTCGCGCGCCACGGTCTGGATCGAGGCCACGATGCCCGCCAGCTCTTTCATCAAGGTTTCGGACTGCGCCTTGCTCACCTGGTCGAACGCCGTAGTGGCCGTGTTGAGGGCGTCGAGCACGCCGTCGGTGGTTTCAACGAGGCGGGCCAGTGCGTCTTCCACGCGCGGGCTCTGGCGCTCGGCCAGGTCCAGCGCTGTGCCGACCTGCTGCGCAAACGCGTCGATGGTGGCGCCCACGCCCTGGGGGCCGTGGTAGGCCTTGCGGATGATCTCGGCACTGGTGGCATCCAGGTGGCGCGGCGTGTCCACCAGCCGTGCCTGGCTGTCGGTGAACAGGGTGAGCGAGCTGCGCGCGGCCTTCAGGTGCAGGTCGCTGCCGCGTGCGGCCAGCACGGTCTGCAGCACCATGCGCTGAGACAGCATGCGCTGGCGCGCCGCCAGGTTGACGAGTGACATGCCCGCGTCGCGCGAGGGAGCCTGAGTGGAAGACGACAGCGTGGGCAGGCTGGAAGTGCGTGCAGGGAGGGGGAAGGCTGCCATGGTGTTCCTTGTGCGTGTTGCATTCAGATGCATGTCTTCAAGCAATACCCGGGCCAATGTGCGTACAGCTGCGTGACCCAATGCGGTGCTGTGGAGCGGGAGGCCAGGCTTGATGAAACACGCGGCTGCGCAGCGCGTGGGCGTGCCCTGAAGCACATTGGTTTGCGCTCGCGCACGGTGCATCTCCGACCTGCGCAGCGCGCAATCGGGACTGTGGAATTGTGGGGGTCGTTGTGTGTGCTCAGCCCGCGCGCCGGGCCTGCAGCGGCACTGCGCCAGCGTCCTGCACGGCCAGTGCGACACCGCGCACCACATCGCCCACCACAATCACCGAAGGACTGGCCAGCCCTTCGCGGGTGATGGTGGCGTGCAGTGAACCCAGTGTGGTGATGGCATGCCGCTGGTGTGGCAGGCTGGCGTGCTGGATGACGGCTACAGGCGTGTCGGCGGGCAGGCCGGTGAGCAGTTCCTGCTCGATGGTGGCGGCGCCGCTTACGCCCATGTAGATGACCAGCGTGAGCTTGGCGTCGCGCGCCGTGGCGGCCAGTTGGCGCCAGTCAGTGCCCGCGTCGCCGGGCTTGGCGTGGCCGGTGACAAACACCACGCCATGCGCGTGCTCGCGGTGGGTGAGCGGTGCGCCCAGCGAGGTCAGGCCCGCCAGTCCTGCGGTGATGCCGTTGATGACGGTGACCTGCACGCCTGCGGCACGCAGGTGCTCCACCTCTTCGCCACCCCGGCCGAAGATGAAGGGGTCGCCGCCCTTGAGGCGCACCACGTTCTCGCCTTCGTTCACGGCCATCAGCATCAGCTTTTCGATGAAGGCCTGTGGCGTGCTTTTGCAGCCGCCGCGCTTGCCCACGTAGACGATGCGCGCCGTGGGCGATGCGTGCTCCACGATGGCATCGCTCACCAGGTCATCCACCAGCAGCACGGTGGCCGCCTGGATGGCCTTGAGCGCCTTGAGGGTGAGCAACTCCGGGTCGCCCGGGCCTGCGCCCACCAACGTGCAGCTGCCGCCGGTGCCCAGGTGGGGTGGGGGTGTGGGCGATGTGGTGGAAGGCGTGGGGCGGCTCATGGGGATGTCTCCGAAACGGTTTGATCGACCAGTCGCAAGATATGTTCCACCTGCCGTTCAATGGCGTGTGGAATGGGCAAATCGCCCGCCAGCACCTGGCGCGTGTAGGTGGCTGTGGTGGCCACATCGATCTCGGCGGGCAGGCCGGGCACCTCGCTGGCCGTGCCCGGTTGTTGTGCCTCCAGCACCGTATGCACGCCGTGCACAAAGCCGTCGTAGCGGGGGGTGCGGCGTGGGTCCGTGGCGACCTCGCCCTCCAGCCCGCGCGAGAGCAACGCGTTCATCCCCAGGGTGCGGAAGGTGCTCTGCAGCATCTCGAAATATTCGGGGTGCGTGTACGCCGTGACCACCACCGATGGCCCCGCGCACGGGCTCATCAGCTTGACCACACTGTGCCCTGGGTTGCGCAGGCCCACCACCTCGCGCACGGCCAGCAGGCGTGCCAGCCCTGCGTGCAGGTGCTGGGTGTGGATATGGCGGACCGTGCCATTTGCTATCTTTTCAGGAGCTGTCAGGGCAGGTACTTCTAGCGCATTGAGCACATCCGATGCCAAAACGCGCCGCGCCTCGGTGCGCATGCCGTGCAGCAGCACGGGCAACCCTTGACGGGCCAGCAGCAGCGCCAGCAGCGGCGTCAGCACCGGCAGCTTGCGCGCGCCGTTGTAGCTGGGCAGCACGATCAGCGGGCGGTCGGTGGCGGGCAGCAGCGTCAGGCGGCTGTGCGTGGCATCCAGAAAGCCGCACATCTCCTCGGACGTCTCGCCCTTGATACGCATGGCCAGGCAGAAGGCGCCAATCTCCAGGTCGGTCACGGCGCCATCCAGCACCTGGCCGAACAGGTCCGTGGCCTGCTCGCGCGTCAGCGGCTTGGCGCCGCGCGCGCCGCGGCCGATTTCCTTGATGTACTGGCTAATGCCCATGGCTTTTGTTGGCGGGACTTGTGAAACAGGGCTCTAGTGTGGTGTTGCACGCTATCTGGCACTTCAAACCGTGTCTTTTCGGCCAGGGCTGCGTTGCAAATCCTCGCGATACCTCCGGGTATCGCTGTGGTTTGCGCCTTGCCCTGACCAAAAATCCATCGGTTTTCATGTGCCATTTAGCGTGCAACACCACACTGGCGTCGTTATCTCGGCTTGCCGTACATGCGTACTGTCTGCGCCGAAAGCGCCTAGCTGGAGCCCTGCTGCACAAGTCCTGGTGGGGTTTGTTGGTTCGAGGGCTATTTTCCTGCAAGCAAGAGAACTTTTGGTTATATGACGGCCTGCGCGAGCGGTTTGGATGCCAGCGGTCCCGTGGATCTCACCATTCGCTTGAGTTCGGGCACGCACGAGCCGCAGTTGGTGCCGCAGCGCAGTTGGCCTTGCAGTTGCGCCAGGCGGTCGTCGTCGGTGCCATGGCAGTGCGCCAGTTGGGCGGTGATGGCGGCGTCTGTCACGTTGAAGCAGGTGCACACCGGTTTGCCGCGCGACTGCACGGCCACGGGGGCCTTGGCGCCGGGCACCAGCAGCAGGCGGCCGTAGGTCTGTGTAGGAAGCTCTTCCTGCAGCAGGGTCTTGAGCCAGCCTTCGGCGCTGGTGTCGCCAGCGAGCACGATGCCTTCGAGCGTGGTGTTGTCGCCCTGGCGGGCCAGCCGTGCGGCGCGGCGCTGGCCGCGTTTTTTGTCGGCATAACGCAGCGTGTCGGCGCCTGCCATGCCCAGCAGGGCTTCGATCTGTGCGATCAACGCATCGGGCGGTGCCTCGTGGGCGGCGGCGCGCAGCAGCACGCCAGTGCGCTCGCGGCCGGGCTCATCCAGCGGGGTGTTGTTGCTGAAGGGGACGCAACTCGTGTACTGAAAATAGGGAAACTGCGCCATCAGCGCAGACAAGGCTTCGCGCGCTGCCAGTGCACCTTCGGCAGGCAGCCAGGCCATGGCCAGCAGCGTCCACGGCAGTTCGGCCTTGAGCACCTTGACGGCCGCGTGTTTCAGCTCGGGCTGTTTGGAGGTGGGGCAGAACGCCGAGGTGGTGAGCGCATTCACACCCGCCAGCCGCTCGCCGGTGGAGGACACGCCGCTCAAAAATTCGCTGCCCCAGTGCATCGCCATGAACACCTGCGACAGGCCCAGCGTGGTGTCGGCCTGCACGGGCACCACGATGGAGCCGCGCTTGCTGGTCACATGCACCAGGTCGCCGCTGGCCAGCTTGCGCCGCTCCATGTCCTGCGGGTGCATCTGCAGGCTGGGTTCGGCCACATGGCCAAACAGGCGGCCCAGCGTGCCGGTGCGGGTCATGCCGTGCCACTGGTCGCGCAGCCGGCCCGTGGTCAGGCTGAAGGGGTAGCGCGATTCGCGGGGCTCGGCAGTGGGTTGCCATGCATGCGCAGCAAAACGCGCGCGGCCGTCGGCGGTGGGGAACACGCCATCTTCGTACAGGCGGGCCTTGCCGGTGGTGGTGCCATCCTCCAGTGGCCACTGCTGCGGGCCTTGGGCTTCAAGCATCTCCCAGGACAGCCCCGTGATGTCCAGGTCACGCCCGCGTGTGCTCTCGCGGTGCTCCTTCCACACGGCTTCTGCGCCCATATCGGCCGCGTCTGTGGCGTAGGGGAACAGCGTGGGTGCGCCAGGCCGCAGGCGTGCCTCCAGCTGGTGCGCAAACTGCACCGCAATGGCCCAGTCGTGGCGCGCCAGGCCGGGTGCGGGCACGGCCGTGCGCACGCGCGAGATGCGGCGCTCGCTGTTGGTCACCGTGCCGGTCTTTTCACCCCAGGTGGTGGCGGGCAGCAGCAGGTCGGCAAAGGCGCAGGTGGCGGCAGTGGCAAAGGCTTCTTGCACCACCACAAACTCGGCGCGCTGCAGGGCGCGGCGCACGGTGGCCTGGTCGGGCATGCTTTGCGCGGGGTTGGTGCAGGCAATCCACAGGGCCTTGATCTCGCCGTCGGCGGCGGCCTGGAACATCTCTACGGCCGTCTTGCCGGGCTTGCTGGGCACATCGGCCACGCCCCAGAGCGCGGCGACTTCGGCGCGGTGCTGCGGGTTGGCCAGGTCGCGGTGGGCGCTGAGCAAGTTGGCCAGGCCACCCACTTCGCGCCCGCCCATGGCGTTGGGCTGGCCCGTCAGGCTGAAGGGGCCCGCGCCGGGTTTGCCGATCTGCGCGGTGGCCAGGTGCAGGTTGATGAGTGTGGCGTTCTTGGCCGTGCCGCTGCTGCTTTGGTTGAGGCCCTGGCAGTAGAGGCTCAGGGTCGCTTTGGAGGTGGCGAACCATTTGGCGGCGGTGGTCAGGTCGGCCACGCTGATGCCGCAGGTCTGCGCCACACGCTCGGGCGTGGCGTCGCGCACCAGGGCCTTCAGTTCGTCAAAGCCCGTGGTGTGTGCGGCGATGTAGGCGGTATCGACCCAGCCCTCCCACAGCATGATGTGCAGCATGCCGTTGAACAGCATCACGTCGCTGCCGGGCTGGATGGGCAGGAACAGGTCGGCCATGCCCGCCGTGTCGGTGCGGCGCGGGTCGGCCACGATGACCTTCATGCCCGGGTTGGCGGCGCGTGCGTCTTCGATGCGGCGGAACAGGATGGGGTGGGCCCAGGCCGCATTGCTGCCCACGATGAACAGGCACTGCGCGTGGTTCACGTCGTCGTAGCAGGCGGGCGGCGCGTCGGCACCCAGTGTTTGCTTGTAGCCGGCCACAGCGCTGCTCATGCACAGGCGCGAGTTGGTGTCGATGTTGTTGGTGCCGATCAGGCCCTTGGCGAGCTTGTTGAAGACGTAGTAGTCCTCGGTGAGCAACTGGCCGCTGACGTAGAAGCCCACGGCGTCAGGGCCGTGCTGGGCGATGGTGTGGGCGAACCGGTCGGCCGCCAACGTCAGTGCGGCATCCCAGGTCACGGGCAGGGCGGCTTCGCTGCGCTGTGCGCGTTGCAGGGGGTGCAGCAGGCGGGTTTGCAGGGTGACCGGGCTGGTGGCTGTGAGGTGCAGGGTCGAGCCCTTGGTGCACAGGCGGCCAAAGTTGGCGGGGTGTGTGGGGTCGCCGCGCACACCGGTGATCAGGGTGCCTGTGCTTTCGATGATCACGCCGCAGCCTACGCCGCAGTAGGGGCAGGTGGATTTGGTTTCTTGCATGGCGTGGTTGGGGTTGTTTTGGCCTCAGGCGCTAGTGCATGTTGCGCTGTCAGCTATTATTTTGATAGTGTTGTCGTGTCCTCGCCGGGTACGCATGCGGCGCCTGGGGCGCAACACTCTCCACCGCTCACACGCCCACCGTTCTGCGCGCAGGCCCTGCGATGGGGCGCGTCAAATCCGTGGCCACCGTCGCCAGCTCGCTCGCGTCCAGGTACACCGTGCCGTCTTCCACCTTCACGGCAAACTTCGGCGTGCAGCCCTCATCGGGCGCCGAGGCCTGGCCGTCGCACAGGCCAATGGTCCAGTTGTGCAGGGGGCACGCCACATGGGTGCCAAACACGATGCCCTGGCTCAGCGGGCCGCCCTTGTGCGGGCAGCGGTCCAGCAGCGCGAACACGCCACCGGCGTCGTTGCGGAAGATGGCCACGTCCAGGCCCTGGGGGCGCGCCACGCGGCGTGAGCCCAGCACGGGGATGTCGTCCACCCGGCAGATCAGCTTCCATTCAGGGGTTGGGTTGTTGGTGGTCATGGGAATCGTCCTTGGTGTTGTTCGGTGGGATGTCAGGGGCGCGCAGGGGGCCGTTGCAGGGCAGGCCTTCAGCTGCTGCCCAGCGCTGCATACAGGCCGGTCACGCGGTCCATGCTGGCGAGCAGGTTTTCGCTGCTCACAAACACTTCAGACACCTGGCGGAAGGTGTTGTTGCTGGTGCCCAGGCGTTGCAACGCGGCGTCAAAAAACACCCACTGGCCATCGGCCAGCAGCAGCTCTTGCCGGATGCGATCGGTGGCCTGTGGGGCATTGCGCAGCAGCTCGGTGGCGCTGATGAACTCGTCACGCGCCTTGGCGATCTCGGTGGTGGCGGTGGAGGTGTCCACCCCCAGCATGGCCGACAGGCAGAACTTGGCCATGCGCTGGCTCAGCATGCGCTGGCGGCCTGCCACGTTGACCAGCTTGCCCACGGGCTTGCCCGAGGCGGCTTCGTACTGCACGGTGCCCTGGTGGGCCAGGGCCAGCACCTTGGCGTCGGCCTGCAGCAAGGCGGCAGCGCCGTCGCGCGACGGGCTGGTGCCCAGCAGCGTGGCCTTGTGGTCGGTCCAGGCCGATTCCAGCTTGGTGTAGGTGTCGCGGATGGTGGGCGAGGGCGCGTAGGCCTTGAGTTCGCCCAGCTGGCGCTCGAACAGCGCCAGCGACTGGTCCAGCACGGCGCGTGCAGCAGGCGTGTCGGATTTGTGCGCCAACGCCAGCCAGGCCTTGCCCATGCGCTGGCTCAGCATGCGCTGGCGACCTGCCTTGTTGATGGCGTCGTTCAGGTCAGTGACCTGGGCCTGGGCGGTGCCCAGCGACATGATGCCCAGGGTGCTCCAGGCCGTGGTGTAGCCGGCGGCGGTCAGCAAGGTGCGGCGTTGCATGGTGTGGGGCTCCGGGCGCTTCAGGCAGCCGTCAGCGCGGCAAACTGGCGCGTGTCCACGGCTGCCTTGTCAAACTCGAACCAGGGGTCAGGCTCGCCGTCCAGCGCGAACTGCAGCTGCTCCCACAGCGCCTTGCGGCCTTCGTGGTCTTCCAGAATGCGCTTTTTCACATAGTCCAGGCCCACGCGGCTCACGTAGTGCACGGTGCGCTCCAGGTACCAGCCTTCCTGGCGGTACAGCTCGCAGAACGCGCCGGTGTACTCCAGCACTTCCTCGGCGGTTTTCAGCTTGGTGAAGAAGTGCGCCACCTCGGTCTTGATGCCGCCGTTGCCGGCCACGTACATCTCCCAGCCGCTGTCCACGCCGATGATGCCCACGTCCTTGATGCCGGCTTCTGCGCAGTTGCGCGGGCAGCCCGACACCGCAAACTTGACCTTGTGCGGGGCGTACATGCGCCACATGGCGCGCTCCAGGTCCTTGCCCATCTGGGTGCTGTCCTGGGTGCCCATGCGGCACCACTCGCTGCCCACGCAGGTCTTCACTGTGCGCAGTGCCTTGGCATAGGCATGGCCGCTGGGCATGCCGATGTCCTTCCAGACGTTGACCAGGTCTTCTTTCTTCACGCCCAGCAAATCGATGCGCTGGCCCCCCGTGACCTTGATGGTGGGGATGTTGTACTTGTCGGCCGCGTCGGCAATGCGGCGCAGCTCGTCGGCCGTGGTTTCGCCGCCCCACATGCGGGGTATGACGCTGTAGGTGCCGTCTTTCTGGATGTTGGCGTGGCTGCGCTCGTTGATGGCGCGGCTTTGCGGGTCGTCCTTCGCGTCCTTGGGCCAGGTGCTGATGAGGTAGTAGTTGACGGCGGGGCGGCAGGATGCGCAGCCGTTGGGCGTCTTCCACTCCATGAACTTGAACACATCGCCAATGCTCAGCAGCTTGTTGGCGCGGATCGCGTCGCGCACCGCCTGGTGGCCGTGGTCGGTGCAGCCGCACATGGCCTTGGTCTTGGGCGTGGCGCTGTAGTCGCCACCGGCAGTGAACATGATGATCTGCTCGACCAGGCCCGTGCACGATCCGCACGATGCGCTGGCCTTGGTGTGCTTGCGCACTTCATCCAGCGTGAACAGGCCCTTGTCCTTGATGGCCTTGCAGATGGCGCCCTTGGTCACGCCGTTGCAGCCGCAGACCTCGTCGCTGTCCTGCATGGCGGCGGCCTTGCTCTGGCCCTGGTGGCCGGTGTCGCCCAGGTGCGATTCGCCAAACATCAGCTTGTCGCGAATGTCGGTCACGCTGCGGCCATCGCGCAGCAGCTTGAAGTACCAGCTGCCGTCCACCGTATCGCCATAGAGGCAGGCGCCCACCAGCTTGTCGTCCTTGATGACCAGCTTCTTGTACACGCCGCCAAAGGGGTCGCTCATCACGATCTCTTCGGTGTTGTCGCCGCCCTGGAAGTCGCCCGCGCTGAACAGGTCGATGCCCGTGACCTTGAGCTTGGTGGAGGTGAGCGAGCCCTGGTAGCGGCCGATGCCGAACTCGGCCAAGTGGTTGGCCAGCACTTTGCCCTGCTCGAACAGCGGGGCCACCAGGCCATAGGCAATGCCCCGGTGTGCCGCGCATTCGCCCACGGCATAGATGCGGGCGTCGGTGGTGGTCTGCAGCGTGTCGCTCACGACAATGCCGCGGTTCACGTGCAGGCGCATCTTTTCGGCGAGCTGCGTGTTGGGGCGGATACCCACGGCCATCACCACCAGGTCGGCAGGCACTTCGGTGCCGTCCTTGAACTTGACGCTGGCCACCCGGCCTTCGGCATTGCCCACCAGCTCCTGGGTCTGCGCACCCATCAAAAAGCGCATGCCACGGTCTTCCAGCGACTTCTGCAGCATCTTGCCCGCCACGTCATCGAGCTGGCGCTCCATCAGCGAGGGCATCACGTGCACCACGCTCACGGTCATGCCGCGCTTCATGAGGCCATTGGCGGCTTCCAGGCCCAGCAGGCCGCCGCCGATGACCACCGCATGCTTGTACGTGGCGGCTGCGTCGATCATGGCCTGTGTGTCGGCGATGTCGCGGTAGGCCAGCACGCCTTTCAGGTCCTTGCCGGGCACGGGCAGGATGAAGGGGTTGGAGCCCGTGGCCATGATGAGGCGGTCGTACTCGGCGGTGATCACATCGCCGTCCTTGCTGCTTGCGCTCACCACGCGGCGCACGCGGTCCACGTCGGTCACGGTGAAACCGGTGTGCAGCGTGATGTGGTTGTCGGCGTACCACTGCCAGTCGTTGAGGATGATCTCGTCGATGGTCTGCTCGCCAGCCAGCACCGGCGACAGCAGAATGCGGTTGTAGTTGGGGTGCGGCTCGGCCCCGAAGACCGTGATGTCATACAGATCAGGGGCAATCTTGAGCAGCTCTTCCAGCGTGCGCACACCGGCCATGCCGTTCCCCACCATCACCAGTTTGAGCTTTTTCATCGTGACTCCGTCGGTTCCATCGCCTGGGCGATGCAAAAAACAAAAAAGGCGTCCACACGATGCAGCTCCGACATTCCATCGAAACCGCATGTGGGGACGCCTTCGTCCATACAACCCCTTGGTGCGCCGTTGCACCGCTGAATTGCGTGGCCCAGCTGGGCCGTTGCTTCGGGTAAGCAATGCCCGTGCCAGAGTTTGTGCACTGATGTGGGGTGATCCGGTGTTGTCCGCCCTGCCGAGGGCGGAGTTTTGGGTGTTGACGGGTGGCTCGGCTGCGCGGCGCGGTGCGTGCATGCACCACCTTGGGCATGGAACCTGCATGGAGGTGGTGCATGAGTTTTGAACTGGACATCGGCCACACCTCGCAGGCCGGGCGCAACGAAGTCAATGAAGACTTTGCCGCCCTGGTGCAGGGGCAGGGGCGCGACCGCGAACGCGGTGCCATCGCTGCCATTGCCGATGGTGTGAGCACCGGAGGCAAGGGCCGCGAAGCCGCACAGACCACGGTGAACACCCTGGTGAACGACTACTTCGCCACGCCCGACACCTGGGACACCACCGTGGCGCTGGACCGCATCCTGAGCGCGCACAACGGCTGGCTCGCGTCGATGAACCGGCGCCGCCAGCCCGCCGTGGGCCTGACCACGCTCACCGCCGTGGTGCTGCGCGGCCAGTCGTACACGCTGGCCCATGTGGGCGATACGCGTGCCTATCTGCTGCGGGGCGGCCGGCTGCAACTGCTGACGACCGACCATGTGATGGCGCAGCGTGACCTGGCGCACCAGCTCACCCGCGCCATGGGCCTGGACGACCATGTGGTGGTGGATTACAGCCAGGGCGAACTGCACAGCGGCGACCTGCTGGTGCTGCTGTCCGACGGCGTGCACGGCAGCCTGCCCGAGCGTGAACTGCGCCAGTTGCTGCTGCAGCCGCAGGATGCCAACGCCGCCAGTGCCGTCAGCGCCCAGGCGCTGAGCGAGGAGATCACACGCGCAGCCCTGCGCCGGGGCAGCACCGACAACGTGACCGCGCTGGTGGTGCGGGTGCAGGGGGCGCTGGAAGCCACCTTGCAGGATGAGTCCCGCCGGGCGCAGCACTTGCCAGTGTTGCCGTTGCTCAAGGTGGGCGAGCCGGTGGATGGCCTGGTGGTGACCGCGCTGGTGGCCGACAGCGGGGTGCACCGCATCTACCAGGTGCGCGACCCGGCCACACAGCGGCTGTACGCGCTCAAGACGCTGGTGCCCGCCCGCGCGCACGATGCGCACGAGCGCGCCACTTTGGCGCATGAGGCCTGGGTGGCCCGGCGCATGCAGTCCGGCCATGCGGCGGTGCACCTTGCGCGCCTGAACACCTGGCCGCCAGAGCAGGGCGGTGCAAGCCCTGGTGCCAGTGCGTTTTATCTGCTCTATGACTGGCATGCGGGCCAGACCCTGGGCCAGCGCCTGCGCGGCCGCCAGCACCTGGGCGTGCCGCAGGCCGTGTCGGTGGTGATGCAGGCGGCGCAGGTGCTGGGCTGGCTGCATCGGCAAGGGGTGGTGCACCGCGACATCAAGCCCGACAACCTGCACCTGGGCGACGACGGCGTGCTGCGGGTGCTGGACCTGGGCGTGGCCCTGTCGGGCCGCGAGCCCGAGGCCACGCGCCGCCTGCACGCAGGCACCCCCAGCTACATGAACCCCGAGCAGTGGCCGGGCTATGAAAAGAACGGGGACCCTGCCGGCCAGTTGCCCGATGCGGGCAGCGATCTGTTTGCCCTGGGCGTCACGCTGTACCAGCTGCTGAGCCATGGGCGCCTGCCCTATGGCGAGGTGGTGCAGTACCAGCTGGGTCGCTACCACCGCGACCCGGTGGCGCCCAGCCGCCACCACCCCAGCGTGCCCATCTGGCTGGACCAGATCGCATTGAAGGCCGTGGCCCGCCAGCGCACGCAGCGCTTTGAAACCGCCGAGGAGTTGCTGCTGGCGCTGGAACGGGGTGCGTCACGCCCCTTGTCCGCCCCAGGCCCACAGCCGCTGATGCAACGCGATGCCACGGCGCTGTGGAAGATCGCGCTGGCAGTGAGCGTGCTGGTGAACCTGCTGCTGGTGTACTGGCTGCTGTTTTTGCCGAGGTGAGGTGATTGATTTGCTATTAAAAATATAGCTATCAAGGTATGAGGAAATTGCGCTGGGCGCCTATTTGGTTTGAAATGCGGCAAGGTGCTGCCGCGCCCTAACGGCTACGCCGTTCACGCGCCGCGCGCGCGTCCACCTTTCTCCGCCCACGTGCGGGTCCAGCGGATCTGCATCACCCGCAACAACACCAGCATGGCAGCGGCACACACCGCAATGCCCACAAAGCCCCACAGATAGGTGCCTGTGTACTGGCGTGAAAAGCCCATGCCGTTGGGGATGAGGCCGCCGCCCAGCGCGCCGATCTCACCAATCATCGAGCCCGCCACCGCCGTGGACAGCGGCCAGCGCAGCGGTACCAGCTGGAACAGCGCGCCGTTGCCCGCGCCCAGTGCGGCAAAACACACCAAAAACAGCAGCATCGTCACCGGCAGCGAGTTCTCGGCCAGGCCACACAGCACCATGCTCACGGCGGTAATGGCCAGCACACCCGTGAGCGTGTTGACGCCGCCCCAGTGGTCCGACAGCCAGCCGCCCATCACCCGCAGTGCCGCACCCAGAAAGGCCGCCAGCATCGTCAGCTGCCCCGCCTGCACCTTGCTCACGCCGAACTGGTCGTAGAAGTAGCTGGGCAAAAAGGCCGTCAGGCCGATGAAGCCGCCAAACGTCACGGCGTAGATCAGGCTGAACGCCCAGCCGTCTTTCTCGAACAGGCAGGCAATGTGCTCGCGGAACGTTGCGTGGGGAGCGAGGTCGGGTGGCTCCTTGCCATACACCGCCATCACCACGGCGGGCACAGCCACGCTCACGGCGGCAAAGCCATACACCGCCTGCCAGCCAAACTTCTGGGCCAGAGCGGGCGCCAGCAGTGCGGCTACCGCCGTGCCCACATTGCCTGCGCCCACGATGCCCATGGCCAGCCCCTTGAAGCGCGGTGGGAACGAGCCCGAGCCCAGCGACAGTGCCACGCCAAAACTGGCCCCCGCTACGCCCAGCAGAATGCCCAGCGCCAGCAGGTCGTTGAAGGTGTGCACGAACAGGTAGCCGTAGCCCATGGCCACAAAGATGCCCGCCATCTCGACCAGCGTGGCGCGCTTGCGCCCGATGTACTGCGCCAGGATGCCCAGCGGAAACCGCATCAGCGCGCCCGCAAAAATGGGGATGGACAGCATCATGCCCATCTGCGTGGGGGAGAGCTGGAAGCTCTCGCGGATGAACGGCGCCATCGCACCGTTGATGACCCACACCGCGCACGAAAAACCGAAGTACAGAAACGACGCCCACAGCGTGGGGGCGTGGCCGGATTTGAGGAACTCTCTGAAGTAATGCATGGCTGTGAGTGCAAAGGGCAGGGGGCTTGCCCCTTGGCCCGGCCAGAAAACAAAAAAGCGTCCACACGGACCGCGCGGGCTGACCAGCCCCAACGCACTCCATGAAGACGCCAACGTCCTGTTCGCCCAATCCGCCATTGCACCGGGCTGACACGCGGCCAGCGTTGGCCGCGCCTAGTGGCAAGCAATGGCTATGCCAGTGCCGGTATGGGGGAGGGATTGTGAGGAAATTGCCAGAAAGCGCTTGTGAGTTAAGCACTGCCAGCTATCAAAAATGAAGCGTATTTTCTGCCGGATGCTCACTTTGGTGCATTGCAGCGGAGTGCGACGCACAGTGTTGGTGTTGTGCACTGAGTTGGTGAGTTGGCGATAGAGGCGCTATTTATCTGTTTCAAATCCATTGCATTCGTCTTAGGATGTGTTCGGCTTTTCCACTGCCGTGTTGCCCGGTCAGGGAGCGACAAGGCGTCTACGAAATGGGGTTCCCATGCGCGTCAATCTGCCGGTCAGCCAGCACGAATATGCGTTTCCCAAGGGCCAGACTCTGGTGTCCACCACGGACCTCAAGGGCCGCATCCTGTACTGCAACCCGATGTTCATCGAGGTCAGCGGCTACGAAAAGGAAGAGTTGCTGGGCCAGCCTCACAACATCGTGCGACACCCCGACATGCCCGAGGAGGCCTACCGCGACATGTGGGAGACCATCGCCAAAGGCATCCCCTGGTCGGCCCCGGTCAAGAACCGGCGCAAGGACGGCACGTTTTACTGGGTGATGGCCAACGTCACCCCGCTCATGCAGGGCGACCAGCCCACGGGTTACATGTCGGTGCGCACCGAAGCCACGCGCGAACAGATCCAGGCGGCCGAGTCGCTGTACAAGCAGATGCAGGCCGAAAAGCAGGCGGGCACGCTGGTGCACCGGCTGTCGGCCGGGCAACTGGTCAAAGACACCCTGTGGGGACGTGTGGCCCGGGCTCTGGCGCTGGGGCCCATGGGCAAGATGATGGTGTGTACCTTGCTGCTGGTGGTGGCTTCGTGGTGCGCCGCCTTGCTGGGCGGGCACACGCTGTCGCTGGCGTCAGGGGCCGCGTGGCTGGGGGTGGTGGTGCTGGCGCTGGGCATGGCGGTCTACCTGCACCAGGTCACGGTGGCGCCGTTGTCGCAGATGCTGCTGTGGGCCAACCGCATGGCCGCGGGCGACCTTACCCAGAAGATATCGGCATCGCGCAGCGACACGGTGGGCCAGCTGCAAAAGGCGCTGGCGCAGCTCAACGTGAACCTGCTGTCCATCGTGCGTGACGCCCGGCAGGAGAGCGAGCACATGCAGGTCTCCACCCGCGAGATTGCCCAGGGCAACCAGGACCTGTCGTCGCGCACCGAGGCGCAGGCCAGCAACCTGCAGCAGACAGCCGCGTCGATGGAAGAAATCACTGGCACCGTCAAGCAAACCGCCGAATCCGCGCGCCAGGCCACGGTGTTGGCGACCCAGGCCACCCAGGTCACCGAGCGCAGCAGTGCCGCTGTGGATGGTGTGGCCAGCACCATGAAGCAGATCCAGGCCGCATCCGGCCGCATCAGCGAGATCACGCAGCTGATCGACTCCATTGCCTTCCAGACCAACATCCTTGCCCTCAACGCCGCAGTGGAGGCTGCGCGCGCCGGGGACCAGGGGCGGGGCTTTGCGGTGGTGGCCTCCGAGGTGCGCAGCCTGTCGCACCGCACGCTCTCGGCCGCCAAGGAGATCCGCCAGCTCATTGACGACTCGGCCACCAAGGTAACCGAGGGCCAGGAAAAAACCGACGCTGCGCAGAAAACCATGACCGAGTCGCTGGAGCTGGTGCGCCGGGTCAACACACTGATTGGCGAGATCCACAGCGCCTCGAATGAGCAGCTCAGCGGCATTTCGCAGGTCAACTCGGCCGTGGCGCAGCTCGATACCATCACGCAGCAAAACGCCGCGCTGGTGGAGGAGAACGCGGCCTCGGCCATGCAGCTCAATGGCCAGGCGCAGACCATGACCGAGACGGTGCAGGTGTTCCGTATCGACGCGTCGGCACCCACCCAGTCGCGCGATGCGGTGGCGCTTCGCAAGGAGATGAAGGCCTCGTCGAGCAGCCGGGCGCTGGCGGCGGCCTGAATTTCTGCGGAGCCGCGCCGCACGGTGCCTCAGTGCCTCCCTGCAACGGATGTCGCCAAGCCTCGGTCAGCGTGTTGCCGGGGGCGGGCGCGCAGGGCACCAGGAGGCATCAGGTGCTCTCGCGCACCGTTAGCTCGAACCCCAGATTCACCGAGTTGTGCTCGGGCACCTCGCCGCGCATCAGCGCCAGCAGCATGCGCGCGCTGGCCTCGCCCACTGCAGCGCGGGGTGTGCGCACCGTGGTCAGCGGCGGCAGCATCTGGTCGCTGCCTGCCAGGTCGTTGAAGCCCGCAATCGCCACCTGGCCGGGCACCGAAAGACCCAGGCGCTGCGCGGCCAGCAGGCCGCCCTGGGCGAGGTCGTCGTTGCAGAAGAACACGGCATCGACACCCGGGCGGGTGCGCAGCAGTTCTTCCAGCAGTTCCCCACCCAGCCGCATCGATGAGGGCTGCGGGCTCAGCAGCTCCAGCTTGGGGTCGTACAGGCCCGCTTCGCGCAGACAGCGGCGGTAGCCCTCTGCGCGCTGCATGGTGCGGGGGTCCAGTTGGGCGGCTACAAAAGCGATCTTTCGGTAGCCCCGCGCCAGCAGGTGGTCCGTCATGCTGTGGCCTGCATCCTGCTGCGAAAACCCCACGCAGAACACGCCGGGGGCCGAGGTCATCTCCATCAGGTGCACGCAGGGCACGCCGCTAGCGGCAATCAGGTGGCGCGCGGCCTCGGTGCGGTCAAAGCCGGTAACCAGCAGCCCGGCCGGACGGTGCGCGAGGTAGGTGCGCAGCAGTTGCTCTTCCTCTTGCGGGTCGTAGTGCGTCACGCCGATCAGCGCCTGGTAGCCCTGCGGGAACAGGGTGCGGTGCACGGCTTCCAGCACGTCCACAAACAGCGCGTTGGACAGCAGCGGCACCAGCACCGGCACCTGCACGCTGCGCTGTGATGCCAGTGCGCGGGCGGCGGGGTCGGGCACATAGCCCAGTTGCTCTGCCGCGGCCTTCACGCGCTGCACCAGTTCTTGCGCCACGCCACGTTCACCCCGCAAGGCGCGGGACGCGGTGATGGGGCTGACCTCGGCGGCCTTGGCCACGTCGCTCAGCGTGATGCGGCCGCTGGAACGGCGTTTGGCGTCGGGTTTTGTCTCGGGTTTGTTCAAGGGTTAACCCTCAAGGGGCTGGGGGTGGATCTGGTTAGGATAGCGCTGTCCAAACTCTTGGGCAAGGCAACGCCAGCCATTTTGGATCAAGTTGCTCAGATTGCCACAGTTTGTTCGGCATCCAGACCGGGTGCCTTTTTTATGGATTGTTTGGATAGCGCTACCAATATGAGTTTTCAAGCGTCACCGGCTTTTGTGGTCGTCATGGGCGTGGCGGGCTGCGGCAAGTCGAGCCTGGGTTCTGCCCTGGCACAGGCCGAGGGCCTGCCCCTGATCGAAGGGGACGACCACCACAGCCCCACGAGCCGCGAAAAGATGCGCCAGGGCATTGCACTGACCGATGCCGACCGTGAAGGATGGCTGACCACCTTGGGGCAACTGCTGCAAGCCCAGCCCCAGGGCGCGGTGCTGACCTGCTCGGCGCTCAAGAAGGTCTACCGGGACCGCTTGCGCCACGCCTGCCCCGGGCTGCGTTTCGTCTTTCTGGAGATCGACCGCGCGAGCGCAGGCCAACGCGTGGCTGCCCGTGCGGGCACCCATTTTTTCTCCAGTGCCTTGGTGGACAGTCAGTTCGCCACGCTGGAATCCCCTGTGGGCGAGGCGGGCGTGCTGCGCCTGGATGCATTGCTGGACCTGCCCACGCTGCAACAGCAAGCCTCCGCCTGGCTGGCCACGAAGGAGACCGCATGAGTTCCCCCGCACAACAAGCCGTGCCGCGGAGCCGCTTTGCGCGGATCTCCCAGGTGCTCATGGCCAGCTGCCTGGGCGTGATGGCCGTGGCCGTGTTCATCAACGTGGTGCTGCGCTACGGCTTTGGCAGTGGCGTGGCGGCCAGCGAAGAGCTGTCGCGCCTGCTGTTCGTCTGGATGGTGTTCATCGGTGCCGCAGCGGCCTACCCGGCAGGCGAGCACATGGCCTTCACCAGCCTGGCGGG
This sequence comes from Acidovorax sp. 99, assembly GCF_003096455.1. Classification (NCBI taxonomy): domain Bacteria; kingdom Pseudomonadati; phylum Pseudomonadota; class Betaproteobacteria; order Burkholderiales; family Comamonadaceae; genus Acidovorax; species Acidovorax sp. 99. The sequence goes on along the minus strand of NZ_QEKU01000001.1, from coordinate 657,829 downwards.
CCTGCTGGCCCAACGCCCGGTGGCCTTTGGTGTGCTCACGGCCGTGATCCGGCTGCTGGTGATCGCCGCTTGCGCCATGCTGGCCTGGGGCGCCTGGCAGCAGGTGTTGGTGGGCATGGGCAGCCGCTCGGTGGTGATGGCCTACCCGGCGGCCTTGCTGCCGCTGCCAGCCTTTTTGTGTGCGGTGGCCATCGGAGCGATGGCGACCATTGAATTGATTCAACGCAAGCCCTTGGACCTGGGCCACGGCGCGGAGGTGGAGTGATGTTCGGACTGACGCCTGAAGCCTTGGCCTTTGTGGTCTTTTCGCTGGGCATGCTGGTGCTGATGGGCACCGGCATGAACATGGGCCTCGCCCTGGTGCTCACGGGCGCTGGCATGGCCTGGGTGCTGGACTTCTGGGACGCGCAGTTGCTCGCACAGAACCTGGTGGCCGGGGTGGACAGCTTTCCGCTCCTGGCCGTGCCCTTCTTCATCCTGGCGGGTGAGTTGATGAACTCCGGCGGCATCAGCCGCCGCATCATCGACATGGCGCAGGCCTGGGTGGGTCACATCCGGGGCGGGCTGGGCTATGTGGCCATCGGCGCAGCGGTGCTGATGGCGAGCATGAGCGGCTCGGCCTTGGCCGACACCGCCGCGCTGGCCACCATCCTGCTGCCCATGATGCGCCAGCAGGGCTACCCCATGAACACATCCGCCGGGCTGATTGCCTCGGGCGGCATCATCGCACCCATCATTCCGCCGTCCATGCCCTTTGTGATCTACGGTGTGACGACCAACACCTCGATCTCGGCGCTGTTTGTCTCCGGCATCGTGCCGGGGCTGATGATGGGCGTGGGCCTCATCTTTGCCTGGCGCTGGGTGCTGCGCGGCATGGACCTGCCCCAAGGCGAGCCCCTGCCCATCAAGAGCCGTCTGCGCGCCACCGTGCGCGCCTTCTGGGCCATGCTGATGCCGCTCATCATCATCGGCGGCATGAAGACGGGCGTGTTCACCCCCACGGAAGCCGCCGTGGTGGCCGCGTTCTACGCCCTGGTGGTGGCGCTGTTCGTGCACCGCGAGATGAAGCTGGCCGACATCTACGGCGTGCTGGTGCGCGCAGCCAAGACGACCTCCATCGTGATGTTTTTGTGTGCTGGCGCCCAGGTGGCCAGCTACATGATCACGCTGGCCGACCTGCCTAATGTGTTGACGAACTGGCTGGGCCCGCTGGTGGAGAACCCGCGCCTCTTGATGGCCGTGATGATGATCGTGCTGGTGCTCATCGGCACGGCGCTGGACCTCACGCCCACCATCCTGATCTTTGCGCCCGTGATGCTGCCCATCGCCGTCAAGGCGGGGATCGACCCGGTGTACTTCGGCCTGATGTTCGTGCTCAACGGCGCCATCGGCCTCATCACCCCGCCGGTGGGCACGGTGCTCAACGTGGTGGCCGGGGTGGGGCGCATCTCGATGCACAGCGTCATCAAGGGCGTGAACCCGTTTCTCATCACCTACGTGCTGATCCTGGCGCTGCTGGTCGTGTTCCCGCAGATCGTGACTGCGCCTGTCGTCTGGCTGCGCTAGCCGTTTGCCTGTTCCTCTTTCCCGTTTTTCTTGCCAATGGAGACAACCATGAAAACTTTCCGTCGCACCCTGCTCGCCGCTCTGTCGGTCGCTGCCATCACCTGCTCGTTCCAGGCCGCAGCGCAAGACTTCAAGCCGCGCATCATCCGTTTTGGCTATGGCCTGAACGAGGACTCCAACCAGGGCCGGGCCACCAAGCTGTTTGCCCAGGAAGTGGAAAAGGCCTCGGGCGGAAAGATGAAGATTCGCGCCATCGGTGCCGCCGCACTGGGTTCGGACGTACAGATGCAGCAGGCCCTGATCGGCGGTGCGCAGGAGATGATGGTGGGCTCCACCGCCACCCTGGTGGGCATTACCAAGGAAATGGCGATCTGGGACACGCCGTTCCTGTTCAACAACGCCAAGGAAGCCGATGTGGTGCTGGACGGCCCTGTGGGCCAAAAGGTGATGGACAAGCTGCAGGAAAAGGGATTGGTGGGCCTGGTGTACTGGGAGAACGGGTTCCGCAACCTCACGAACAGCAAGCGCCCGGTGAACAAGCTGGAAGACATGGACGGCATCAAGCTGCGCGTGATGCAGAACAACGTGTTCCTCGACAGCTTCAAGACCCTGGGCGCCAATGCGGTGCCGCTGCCGTTCTCCGAACTCTTCACCGCGCTGGAAACCAAGACGGTGGACGGCCAGGAGAACCCCTACAACACCATCCTGTCGAGCAAGTTCTATGAGGTGCAGAAGTACCTCACGGTGACGAACCACGTCTACAGCCCCTGGATCGTGCTGGTGAGCAAGAAGTACTGGGATGGCCTGTCGAAGGCCGAGCAGAAGGTGCTGCTCGACGCCGCCAAGAAGAGCCGCGACTTTGAACGCCAGGACACCCGTGCCGAGGCCGACAAGGCGCTGGCTGACCTCAAGGGCAAAGGCATGCAGGTCAATGATCTGCCCGCAGCTGAAGCCAACCGCATGCGCGACAAGCTCAGCGCCGTGAACGCCAGCATTGCCGCCAACGTGGGCGAAGCGCTGTGGAAGGACGTACAGGCAGCGGTGGCCCAGGCGCGCGCGGGCAAGTAAATCTTGGCTGAGACCCTCGGCGGCCGCCAAGCTGTCTAAGGCGGGCCTCGAGCTTCTCTTTCTAGCGAAGTACCATCAAAAAAGGCCGAGACCCCTGCAGGGGCCTCGGCCTTTTGGCATTTGCAACCTTCTACCTGCACCGTGGTGCAGGCCCGCGAATTACATGGAGCCGATTTCGCCGGACGAGATCTGGCCGGTGCGCAGGGCTTCAGCAGCCTGGGCACGCACGGCAGCGCGGTCAGCCGTGGACTTGTAGGTCACCACACGCGAACCAGCGGGTTCGATGGAGCGGGTCTGGGCCACGGTAGCAGCTTCGGCAGCCACTTCAGCGCGGGTGCGGTTGGTTTCGAACTTGGTGGCGAACTGCGAAGCATCGGCTTCGTCAGCCTGGGCACCAAAAGAAGCGAAAGCAGCAACAGCAGCAATAGAGAGGAAACGGGCAGTCTTGTTCATGATGAAACTCCTGTGAAATTCAAAAAATGGGGACGAGGTATCTGGAATACGCGGTGGGTGAAGCTGTGGATTCAAAAAATTGAATCAACCGCCTTCAGCAGGGCCCACGCGGCCAGTGCGCATGGCTTGTGCAGCAGCTTCAGCACGCACGGCAGCGCGGTCAGCCGTGGACTTGTAGGTCACCACGCGGGAGCCAGCGGGCTCTTGGCTGCGCATTTGCACAGCCGTAGCGGCTTCGGCGATCACTTCGGCGCGGGTGCGGCTGGTTTCGAATTGGGTGGCGAACTGCGAAGCGTCAGCTTCGTCGGCTTGGGCACCGAAAGAAGCGAAAGCAGCAACAGCGGCGATAGACAGGAAACGTGCGGTGTTGTTCATGATGGAAATCCTTGAAGTTAAAAAAGCGTCTCAAAAAACCGGGTGAAGATCAGAAACGACTCGCTTCGCACCGGGTTCGGTGAGTCGCCTTGCGGGTTCGGCTCATCGATGGGATGAACTGTACGCCGGTGCTGTTCAGAGAAAAACCACTGAGTCGCGAACTAACTGTTCCAGTATTGGAAACAATCTCCCGGGCCGTCTGCCGTGTCTGCCTGCCCTCGGAACCCTGGCGGTTTGCCATGGAATCCGCCGGGCGCTGGCAGGCAACAGATGCCGCAGAGGTGAACGTGGTCGGTGCGTTGAACATGGGCTCCATCGTGCCGGGGCAGGCCGGGGGCGTCGTCTCGCCGCGGTTTCGCTTCTTTTCAGTTTGTTTCGCGCAAGGCGGTATGCAACGGCGCAGAAACATCCATTGCATTCGCCGTGCAACAGATGATCAAAAAGCGCTGCACATGGGGCTTGCGTGGGTTGCGCGCACGGGCCTTATGGGCTGAAATCTCCCTGTGCCCGTTTCCGTTTTCACGAGGGAGGTTTCCATGACCGCAGTCGCCAAGATTCTTCAGTCCAAACCCGATGCCACCGTCCATACCATCAGCCCTGCTGCTTCCGTGCTGGACGCCCTCCAGCTCATGGCTGACAAGGGCATTGGCGCGCTCATCGTGACCGAGGGCGCGTCCATCGTCGGCATCTTCACCGAGCGGGACTACGCCCGAAAAATCGCCCTCATGGGGCGCACTTCAGCCGTCACCCAGGTCAAGGATGTGATGACGTCGGCCGTGATGTTTGTGCGCCCGGATCAGACCAGCGAGCAGTGCATGCAGCTCATGAGCAACAACCGCCTGCGCCACCTGCCCGTGGTGGATGGCGGCAAGCTGGTGGGCATGATTTCCATTGGCGACCTGGTCAAGGACATCATCTCCGAGCAGAAATTCATCATTGAGCAGTTGGAGAACTACATCACCGGGAGTCACTAGGAGCAACCCCCTGAGGCGCTGCGCGCCTTCCCCCTTCTCTCGAAGGTCTGCGCCATGCGGGAAGGGGGACGCACCCAGAGCGGCGGGGCAGCCCTTGCGCGGGTGCGCAGGTCTGGAGCTGCGCGCGTGCGGCGGCTCTGCCAAGCGGACACAGCGAATAAAGGCTCTGACCGATCTGGTCAGAGCCCTTTTGTTTTGGGCGGCCGGGTGCGCTGCTGACCGGCCGCTCAAGCGGCTTTTTCGACGTGCCCCTGGCGCGTGTACAGAAAGTCGATCACCGCCTTGCGGTATTGCACATACTGCGGGTCCTCGGCCAGCTCCACGCGCTTGCGGGGGCGGGGCAAGTCCACGGTCAGCACCTCGCCAATCGTGGCGGCCGGGCCGTTGGTCATCATCACGATCTTGTCGGACAGCAGCACGGCTTCGTCCACGTCGTGGGTCACCATCACCACGGTGCTTTGGGTGCGCGCCACGATCTCCAGCAACTCGTCCTGCAGCTTGGCGCGGGTCAGGGCGTCGAGCGCGCCGAAGGGCTCGTCCATCAGCAGCACCTGGGGCTCCATGCTCAGGGCCCGGGCGATGCCCACGCGCTGCTTCATGCCGCCCGAGATTTCACCGGGGCGTTTTTGCCCCGCGTGGGTCAGGCCCACCAGCGCCAGTGCGGCGTCGGTGCGGGCCTTGAGCTGGGCTTTGGTTTCCTTGGCGCCAAACACGCGCTCCACGGCCAGGTAGATGTTGTCAAAGCAGGTGAGCCAGGGCAGCAGCGAGTGGTTCTGGAACACCACCGCGCGCTCCGGCCCCGGGCCCTTGATTTCCTTGTTGGCGCACAGCAGCGCGCCATTGGTGGGCGTGGTCAGGCCCGCGATCAGGTTGAGCAGGGTGGACTTGCCGCAGCCCGAGTGGCCGATGAGCGCGACGAACTCGCCCTTGGCAATCGTCAGGTGAATGTCGCGCAGCGCCGGGAACAGGCCCTTGGCCGTCTTGAAGGTCTGCTCGACGCCGTGGATCTCGATGAACTTGGTGCTCATGGAAGGGTGGGTGGATGGAGCTGTCGTGTTCATGCTTTCACCTCTTCAAACGTAAATGCGGTGGCCAGCTTGATGAGTGCAAACTCCAGCAGCAGCCCGACGATGCCGATCACGAAGATTGCGATGATGATGTTCTTGACGTTGAGGTTGTTCCACTCGTCCCACACCCAGAAGCCGATGCCCACGCCGCCGGTCAGCATCTCGGCCGCCACGATCACCAGCCACGCGGTGCCCACGGCCAGGCGCACGCCGGTCAGCATGTAGGGCAGCACGGCGGGGAACAGGATCTTGGTGGCGATCTTCCATTCGCTCAGGTTGAGCACGCGGGCCACGTTCATGTAGTCCTGCGGTACGCGCTGCACACCCACGGCGGTGTTGATGATCATGGGCCAGATGGAGCAGATGAAGATGGTCCAGATGGCCGCCGGGTTGGCGCCTTTGAAGACCAGCAGACCAATCGGCAGCCACGCCAGGGGCGACACGGGGCGCAGCAGGCTGATGAGCGGATTGAACATGCGCGACAAGAAGTTGAAGCGTCCGATCACAAACCCCGCGGGAATGCCCACCAGCGCCGCCATGCCGAAGCCGATGGCCACGCGCTGCAGGCTCATCAGCACATTCCAGCCCACGCCCTGGTCGTTGGGGCCGTTGCGGTAGAAGGGGTTGCTGAACACTTCCAGCGCCTGTAGCCAGGTGTCCTTGGGGCTGGGGATGCTGCCGCCCGTGGTGGTGGAGACCACCGCCCACAGGCCGATGAGCAGGCCCAGGCCACACAGCGGCGGCAGCACGGCCAGCCAGAAGCTGCGCGAGAGAGCGGACCAGTCGCGGCCAGTGGCCACGCTGGTGGGCGCTGCGGGTGACTTGGGGGCAGATGTCGCAGCCTTTTGGCTTCTTGCGCTAGTGGATGTTGCGCTTGCAGCTACAGTATTCATAGCATTCTGTGCGGCCACGGGGGCTGCATCCAACGGGGAATGAAAGACGGCACTGACCATGGTGTTCTCCTGTGCAGGGCTGGCTGGCGGGGTGGTCGGGCGGGCGCTGGGGCAGGCTTGCCGTCAGGCCTTGATCTTGAAGCCGTCGGCGTACTTGGCGGGGTCCTTGCCGTCCCACACCACGCCGTCGATGAGCTTGCTGGTGCGCAGCACATCCTTGGGCACGCTGATCTTCATGGCGCTGGCCACCGACTTGTACAGATCGACCTGGTTGACTTCCTTGGCCACGGCGAGGTAGTCGGGGTGGCTCTTGAGCAGGCCCCAGCGCTTGTGCTGGGTGAGGAACCACATGCCGTCCGACAGGTAGGGGAAGTTCACCGCGCCGTCGTTGAAGAACTTCATGTGGTTGGGGTCGTCCCAGGTCTTGCCCAGGCCGTTCTGGTAGCGGCCCAGGATGCGCTGGTTGATGGCGTCCACGCCCGTGTTCACATACGCCTTGCCGGCCACGGTCTCGGCCATCTTCATCTTGTTGGACAGGCTGGCATCGATCCACTGGCTGGCTTCGAGCACGGCCATCATCACGGCGCGCGTGGTGTTGGGGTACTTTTTGACGAACTCGGCCGTGGTGCCCAGCACCTTTTCGGGGTGGTCCTTCCAGATGTCCTGCGTGGTGTTGGCCGTGATGCCGATGCCGTCCATGATGGCGCGGTGGTTCCAGGGCTCGCCCACGCAAAAGCCGTCCATGTTGCCCACGCGCATGTTGGCCACCATTTGGGGCGGCGGCACGGTGATGAGCTTGGCGCCCGACAGCGGGTTGATGCCCGCAGCCGCCAGCCAGTAGTGCATCCACATCGCGTGGGTGCCGGTGGGGAAGGTGCCCGCGAACGTGTATTCGCGCTTCTCGCTGGCCATGAGCTTGGCCAGGGATGGGCCGTCCACCGCACCCTTGTCGGCCAGGGCTTTGGAGAGGGTGATGGCCTGGCCGTTGTTGTTCAAGTTCATCAGCACGGCCATTTCCTTCTTGGGGCCAGCGGTGCCCAGGTGCACCCCATAGACCAGGCCGTAGAGCACGTGGGCAAAGTCAAGTTCGCCGTTGACCAGCTTGTCGCGCACGCCGGCCCAGCTGGCTTCCTTGTTGGGAACGATGGTCACACCGTATTTCTTGTCAAAGCCCAGCACCGAGGCCATGACCACGCTGGCGCAGTCGGTCAGCGGGATGAAGCCGATCTTGACTTCCTTCTTCTCGGGGGCGTCGGAGCCTGCTGCGTGGACAAGCGCGCGCAGCGCGGGGCTCACACCCACAGCGCCCACGGTGGCGGCCTGCAGCACGGTGCGGCGATTGAGGCTGGTTTTCAACAGATCGGTCATGGGGCATCCCTGGTGGCGTGAAAAACAAAAAAGGCGTCCTCACACCGCGCCTGGCTGGCTGCATCAAAGCAACGCCGGGAGCGGGTGGGGACGCCTTTGTCCGTGGTGGAGCCTGGAACGGGTCCGGGGCTCCTTGCCAGCACCGGCCCGCCGTTGGGTCAGTGCTGTCAGTGGTTAGACCTGCATTGGTCTTGCACTGTGCAATGCAAAGCGCGTGCCAGCGCCTGCTGCGCCATGTTGGAGCGTTGGTTGCTATTGAATGAATAGCTATCTGCGCTTGATCAATAAGCGCTACACGCCTGCGGGGCTTACAGCAGGGATGTTTTTGTTGCGATCAGTGTGGTTGCACTGCCTTTGTGCGGTGCACCATTTGGGAGGGCTGGGAGGGGCCGCTGAAATGGGGCGCTGCCCCGGCGAGGGATGCCAGGCAAGGGGCGCCCGCAGCGAGGGCATCGTCCCCCTTTCCGAATGACGCAGTCATACGGGGAGGGGGAAGCGGCGCAGCCGCTCAGGGGGTAGTTCTCTGGTTTTACCCCAGCAGATCCATCACATCCAGCATGCGCTGCGCCACATCCACCAGCTTCAGGCCCTTGTCCATGGCCGTCTTGCGCAGCTTTTCGTAGGCGGCCTGTTCGGTCAGGCCTTGGCGCTGCATCAGCAGGCCCTTGGCGCGGTCGATGGTCTTGCGGTCGCGAAGTTCGGTCCTGGCATCGGCCAGTTCGGCGCGCAAGGCCTGTTCGTGCTGGAAGCGCGCCATGGCCACGTCCAGGATGGGCCGGATGCGCTGGGGTGCCAGCCCTGCCACGATGTAGGCAGACACGCCCGCCGCCACCGCATCCTTGACGTGCGAGGTGTCCTCGTCGTTGGTAAACATCACGATGGGGCGGCGCTCGTCGCGCGTGGCCATCACCACATGCTCCAGCGCGTCGCGGGCTTCGCTTTCGGCGTCCACGATGATCAGGTCGGGCTGCAACTGGGCGATGCGCTCGCTCAGGAACACATCGGCGGGCAGCGTGGCCACCAGGTTGAAGTTGTTCTCCAGCAGCCCGATGCGCAGCGCCCGCGACCGCTCCGCCTGTTCCACGGCGTGTTCGTCGTCAGGGTCGGCGACTGCCAGATCCGGGGCCACCACCACGATGCGCAAAGCCTCATTCATACCGGCGAGGATAAGCAATTTTTACGCCACAAATTGGTGCGCCGGGGTGGTGCACACCCTCCGCGGGCCCTTGCAGCCTCCTTGCGCTCCGGGTTATCCCGGCCCCAGGCCCGCTGCGCCTCGCGGTACTGGCCCCCGTTGCAGGGCCTGAAAGTTGCTAATACTGACACCGTGGGAGGGCATACCCGGTAGCCCGCCCAGCAGGGCGTCGCATATACATCTGCACACACAGTCACACTGAAATGGAGTTTTTTGCATGAACAAGCACATCAACCGGCGCCGCTTCTCGGCCAGCATGGCCCTGACCGCAGTGGCGACTGCCGCACTCCTGACCGGATGCGGCAAGGTGCCGGACACCATCAAAATTGGTGTAGCGCAGCCCCTCTCTGGCCCGCTGGGCGCCCTGGGGCAGGATCTGCTCAACGGCGTGAAGCTGGCGGTGGATGAACTCAACAAGTCCGGCTACACCGTGGACGGCAAACGCGTGACGCTGGAGGTCGTGTCCGTGGACGACAAGGCAGACGCCACCACCGGCAAGGCTGTGGCGCTGCAGCTGGTGGATGCGGGCGTGGTCGCGGTGGTGGGCCACCTCAACTCGGGTGTGAGCATCGAGACGGCCCCCATCTACGCCGCCAAAGACATTCCACAGATCGCCATCTCCACCAACCCCAAGTTCACGCAGCTCGGGTTCCCGACCACGTTCCGCATGGTGGCCAACGACACTCTGCAGGCGCGCGCCATCGGCTCGTTTGCCGCCACGCAGCTGGGCGCCAACCGCTACGCCGCGCTGGACGACGGCACACCCTACGGCAAGGGCCTGGCCGACGGTGCTGCAGCGCAGCTCAAGGCCGAGAAAAAAGAAGTGGTGGTGCGCAAGTCGTTCGACGACAAGACCGTGGCCTTTGACGAACTGGCCGGTGAACTCAAGGCCGCCAACGTGGAGGTGATCGTCTCGACCCTCAACGACTTCCAGGCCCTGGCGCTGCTTGAATCGCTCAAGAAGGTAGACCACACCAAGGTCAGCCTGCTGGGTGGCGACACCATCAAGACCACCGACATGACCAAGGGCGCGGGCATCGTGCAGGGGCTCTACGCTACCTCGCCGGTGCTGGAAGCCAAGGAGTTCACCACCGGCAAGCCTTTCCTCGAAAAGTACATCGCCGCTTTCAAGAAGCCCCCGGCCTATGGCGGCCACTACAGCTATGACAGCACCTACGTGCTCTCGGCCGCCATCCAGAAAGCCAAGTCCGCCGACCCCAAGGAAATCACCAAGGCCCTTCATAGCATCAACGGCTATGCACCGGTGATCGGCACCATGACCTGGGACGACAAGGGTGAGCAGCGCTACGGCGCCGTGGGGGTGTACGAACTGCGCAGCGGCAACTGGGAACTGCGCATGCGGTCGGACCGCTGGTAATCAGCCCTGCAAGAACGGATCAGCCCCGGGTTTTACACTCGGGGCATGAGTTTGCTGATCCTGGGTATTGAATCTTCGTGCGACGAAACCGGCGTGGCATTGGTCCGTTCCACGGGCGATGCCGTGCCCACCCTGCTGTCGCACGCGCTGCACAGCCAGATCGAGATGCACCAGGCCTATGGTGGCGTGGTGCCAGAGCTGGCCAGCCGCGACCACATTCGCCGTGTGCTGCCGCTGGCCAAAGAGGTGCTGGCCGAGTCCGGGCAGACGCTGGCCGATGTGGATGTGGTGGCCTACACACGCGGCCCGGGTCTGGCCGGCGCGCTGCTGGTGGGGGCGGGCGTAGCCTGCGCCCTGGGTGCGGCGCTCAACAAGCCGGTGCTGGGTGTGCACCATCTCGAGGGGCATTTGCTGTCGCCCTTCCTCAGTGCCGACCCACCGGAATTTCCTTTTGTGGCTTTGCTCGTTTCGGGCGGCCACACCCAGCTGATGCGTGTGGACGGCGTGGGCCGCTATGAGATCCTGGGCGAGACCATTGACGATGCGGCGGGCGAGGCGTTTGACAAATCCGCCAAGCTCATGGGGTTGGGCTATCCGGGTGGTCCGGCGCTGTCCCGGCTGGCGGAGCAAGGCAGTGCCACGGCCTTCAAGCTGCCACGGCCTTTGTTGCACAGCGGTGATCTGGATTTTTCGTTTGCCGGGCTCAAGACGGCCGTGCTCACACAGGCCAAGAAGCTGGGCGATGAATTCGAGGCACGCAAGGCCGACCTGGCCGCGAGCACCGAGGCCGCGATTGTCGAAGTGCTGGTGAAGAAAACCCTGGCCGCCCTCAAGCAGACCGGCCTGAAGCGTGTGGTGGTCGCCGGTGGCGTGGGCGCCAACCGGCACCTGCGCGCCCAGCTCAACGCCGCCTGCGCCGCAGCCAAGGTGCGCGTGCACTACCCCGAGCTGCACCTGTGCACCGACAACGGCGCCATGATTGCCATGGCTGCTGCGATGCGCCTACAGGCCGGGCAGCAGCAGGCCAATACCGACTACGCGTTTGACGTGAAGCCTCGCTGGCCGCTGGATGCGATCACAGTTTGAAATTTGAGTGAAAATGACCGCTAGCGCTTGTCCACAAAGCGCTAGCAGCTATCTTTTTTAAACTTCAGAAAGGGTAGTGGCGGGGAGTGGTCTGCACTGTGATCCAGCGCAGTTCGGTGAACTCGCGCACCCCCGCCATGCCGCCAAAGCGGCCGTAGCCCGAACTCTTCACGCCGCCAAAGGGCATCTGGCCTTCGTCGTGCACCGTGGGGCCGTTGACGTGGCAGATGCCCGATTCGATGCGCGCGGCCACGTTCCAGGCCTTGGCGACGTCGCGGCTGAACACGGCGGACGACAGGCCGAACTCGTTGTCGTTGGCGCAGGCAATGGCTTCTTCCACACCGTTCACACGCACCACGGGCTTGACGGGGCCGAACGACTCTTCGCGGTAGATTTCCATCTCGGCCGTCACGTGGTCCAGCACGGTGGCCTGCATGAGTGTGCTGTCGCTCTTGCCGCCGCAGACCAGCTTGGCGCCCTTGGCCAGTGCGTCGTCGATGAGGGCGTTGCAGCGGTGCACTGTGGCCATGTCTACCACCGAGCCCAGCACCACCGGGCCCTTGCGCGGGTCGCCCAGTGGCAGGGCCTTGGCACGCTCGCCCAGCTTGGTCACAAACTCGTCGGCCACGGCGTTGTCCACGATGATGCGTTCGGTGGACATGCAGATCTGGCCCGAGTTTGCGAACGCGCCAAACACGGTGCCCGCCACGGCGGCGTCGATGTCCGCATCGTCCAGCACCAGCAGCGGGGCCTTGCCGCCCAGCTCCAGCACCACGGGCTTGAGGTACTTGGCGCAGGTCTGAGCAATGATGCGGCCCACCTTGGTGGAGCCTGTGAAGTTGATGCGGCGCACGGCCGGGTGGGCCACGATGGCCTCGACCACGGCACCGGCGTCGGCCGGGGCGTTGGTCACAAAGTTCACCACACCGGGGGGCAAGCCCGCCTCCTGCAGCGCCTCGATGATGAGGCCGTGCGTGGCCGGGCACAGCTCCGAGCCTTTCAGGATCACCGTGTTGCCGCAGGCCAGTGGCGTGGCGATGGCACGCACACCGAGGATGACCGGAGCGTTCCACGGCGCAATGCCCAGCACCACACCTGCGGCCTGGCGCACGCCCATGGCGAGGCTGCCGGGCACGTCGGATGGGATCACCTCGCCTGCAATCTGTGTGGTGAGCGCGGCGGCTTCTTGCAGCAGGCCGGCGGCCAGATGCACGTTAAAGCCCGCCCACATGCCGGAGGCCCCGGTCTCCGCCGCCATGGCCACGGCAAAGTCGGCCGTGCGGGCCTCCAGCGCGTGTGCGGCCTTGAGTAGCAAAGCGCGGCGGGCGTTGGGGCCCAGGGCGGACCAGGCCGGGAAGGCCTTGGCGGCTGCCTCGGCAGCGGCCTTGGCATCGGCCACGCTGGCGGCGGGGGCAGTGGTGGCGACCGATCCATCGAGCGGGTTGCGGCGCTCAAACGTGGCGCCGCCGGTGGCTTGCACGCGCTCGCCGTTGATCAGCATGGAAATGGCAGTCATGGATGAAAGCTCCTGAAAAAGAACAAATGAAAAATGGGGGAGGAAGAGGTTTTCAGGCAACGCCCAGGTAGGCCTGGCGCACCACGTCGGACTGCAGCAGGTCAGCGGCCGCGCCAGACGCCACGATGCGCCCGCGCTCCAGCACGTAGCCGCGCTGTGCAATCTGCAGCGCCTTGCGCACGTTCTGCTCCACCATCAGCACCGTCACGCCCTGCGCGGCAATGCGCTGCACGATGGCCAGCAGCTCATCGACCATGCGCGGCGCCAGGCCCAGCGAGGGCTCGTCCAGCATCAACAGGCGCGGGCCGCTCATCATGGCGCGGGCCACGGCCACCATCTGCTGCTCGCCGCCGCTCATGGTGCCGGCGAGCTGCGTGGCGCGCTCCTTGAGGCGCGGGAAGTCTTCGAACGCCTGGTGCAACCGCTCGGCCCGCACCCGTGAGGGCACCAGCCAGCCGCCCAGCTCCAGGTTCTCGGTCACCGTCATTTGCGGGAAGAGCTGGCGGCCCTCGGCCACCAAGGCCAGCCCGCGCTGCACACAGGCGGTGGCGTTCATGGCGGGCAGGTCGCTGCCGTCCAGCGCCACGGTGCCCGTGCGCGGCAGCAGCCCGGCCAGCGCCTTGAGCAGCGTGGTCTTGCCCGCGCCGTTGGGGCCGACGATGACGGTGATGCCGGGCGTGGCCTGCAGCGACAGGTCTTGCAGCACCTGAAAGCCGTGGTAGCCCGTGGTCAGGTTTTGCACGGAGAGGTGTGCGCCGCTCATGCCGTGGCTCCTTGTGCAGTGTCACTGGTCATTTCGTCACCCAAATAGGCCTCGATCACGTGCGGGTCACGCACCACCTCGGCGGGCGTACCGTCGGCAATCTTGCGGCCCTGGTGCAGCACCAGCACGCGCTCCACGTACTTGAGCAGCGTGGTCACCGCATGCTCGATCCACACCACCGTCAGGCCCCAGTCATCGCGCAGGCGGCGGATGCGCTGGGCCATGGCATCGACCTCGGCTTCGGTCAGGCCCGCAGCCACCTCGTCAAGCAACAACAGGCGTGGGCGTGTGCCCAGGGCCATGCCGATCTCCAGCAGGCGTTGCTGTGACGGCGTCACGTCGGCGGCGGGGCGGTCGGCCAGGTGCGCCAGGCCCAGCATGGCGAGGATTTCCTCCTCGCTGCGCAGGCCCTCGGGCCCTTGGCGGTGGCGGCCCGCGAACTGCATGCCAAAGCGCACGTTGTCGCGTACCGTCATGTCGGGGAACACGCGCGGCGTCTGGAAGGTGCGGGCAATGCCGTGGGCGGCATAGTGGTGCGGGCCCTTGCCGGTGAGGTTGTCGGCACCGCAGTGCAGCGTGCCTGATGTGGGCGGCTGCACGCCCGAGATGGCGTTGAAGAATGTGGTCTTGCCCGCACCGTTGGGGCCGATGATGCCGATCAGTTCGCCCGTGTGCAGCGTGGCGCTCACGCCATCCACGGCAGTCAGGCCGCCAAAGCGCACGGTCACGGTGTCAATGGTCAAAAGTGCTTCAGCCATGGTGCGCCTCCGCAGCAGGCTTGCGCCGTTGCCACAGCGTGGCCAGGCCATTGGGCAAGTACATCACGCACAGAATCAGCAGCAGGCCCAACACCATCATGTAGCCGTAAGGCAGCTGCAGGCGCAGGGTTTCGGCCAGCAGGCTGAACACGATGGCCGCCAGGATGGGGCCGCCAATGCTGGTCGCGCCGCCAATCAACGCGATCAGCACCGTCTGGAAGCCGATAAAGGGGCTGAACACGGCTGCGGGCTCGATGTAGGTCCAGCGCACGGCCATGGCCGCGCCCACGGCGCCTGCAAAGGCGGCGGTGATGCCAAAGCCTGCGATCTTGGCCAGGCGCGTGTCCACGCCCAGCGTCTGGGCGCGCTGCTCGTCGGCGCCGATGCCCGACAGCGCCAGGCCAAAGCGGCTGCGCTGGATGGCAATGGCGGTGGCAATGGCCGCCGCCGCGATCAGCAGCACCGTGAGGTAAACCGTCTCGTTGCTGGGCACCACCGTGAGCACGCGGCCCACGGTGCCAGAGACCTGCTTTTCGACAAAGGTGACGGCATGGCGGATCAACTCCGTCATGCCGAAGGTGAGCACTGCAAAGTAGGTGCCGCGCAGGTGCAGCACGGCGGCGCCCATCACAACCGCCACGATGGAGGCAATCAACGCACCGGACACGATCACCAGCGGCCACGGCAGTACGGTCAGCAGCGTGGCACTGGTGTACGCACCAATGCCGAAGAAGGCCGACGTGGCCAGCGACAGGTAGCGGGTGGCGCCGCAGAACAGCGACCAGCTGGTGGCCAGCGCGATGTACATCAGGCAGCTGAGCAGCACCGAGGTGGCGAACTCGGACACCAGCCAGGGCAGGGTGGCGACCACCGCCACCCCCGCTGCCAAGGCCAGCCAAGGCTTGTTGGAATGAAGGGAAGTCATTTTTTGGAGAACAGTCCGTTGGGGCGCCAGATCAGCACGCCGATGAACACTGCGTAGCTCAGCAGCATCTTGAGAGACGGGCTGCTGAAGTGCATGCCCAGCGCCTCGACCACGCCGAGCAGCAGGCCACCGGCCAGACTGCCCGCCAGGCTGCCAAAGCCGCCCAGCGTGATCACGATCAGCGCCGTCACGGTGTAGGGCTCACCCATTGACGGAGAAATCTCATACGTCATCGACAGCAGCGCTCCCGCCACGCCCGACAGGCCCAGGCCGATGCCAAACATCATGGGATGCAGTCGCCGCGTGTTGATGCCCACCAACTGCGCGCCCGTGGGCGACTGCATCAGCGCCCTCACCGCCTTGCCCAGCAGCGTGAGCTTGAGCAGCGCGATCAGCGCGGCCGACAGCGCCAGTGCCACGCCAAACAGCACCAGCTTGTTTTCAGTGAAGCGCATGCCTGCAATCTGCACCGGGTCGGCCAGGTATTCATAGCCACGCAGGTCACCGCCCCAGATCAGCAGGGCAGTGTTCTGCACCAGGAACATGAGGCCAAAGCCCACCATCAGGCTGCGCGCCTCGAACACGTCCACATTGGGCGCGCGCGCTGCCAGGCGCTTGAAGCACAGCGCGTGCACCACCACCCCCAAAACAAACAATGCGATGAAAGCCAGCGGCATCAGCAGCAATGGCGAGATGCCCCACAGGGTGTGCGCCGACCAGGTGAGGAAGGCGCCCAGCATCAGGAACTCGCCGTGCGAGATGTTCATGATGCGCATCAGCCCGTACTGCAGGTTAAGGCCCATGGCCACCAGCGCATAGATGCCACCGGTAATGAGGCCACTGGCGACCAGTTCGGCCCAGGAAGTCAGAGACACTTTGTTATTTCCACGCAGGTTTACTGGTGTTCAACTGCGCCGTGGCCCGGTCCTTGGGCCACACCACCTCAAAGTCGTTGCCTTGCCACTGGCTCACGGTGCCAGGAATGGACGCGTTCTCGCTGCCCTGGAAGCGGATGCCGCCCAGGATGGTCTGGAACTCGTTCTTGGCGATGTGCTCGCGCAGCGCCTTGCGGTCCAGGCCCGCCTTTTCCACGGCCTGTTGCAGGATCTGCAGGCCCGCCCAGGCGTGGCCGCTGGCCCAGCGGTCGGGTTCCTTGTTGAATTTCTTCACGTGGGCGTCGAAGTACGCCTTGGCCTCGGGGCTGGTCTTCACGCTCCACGAGCCCATGCCGATCACGCCCTCGGTGTTGGCGGCCATCACGTTCTTGTAGAGCTGGAAGGCTGTGCCCACCGAGGCGTAGAAGAACTTGGGGTTCAGTCCCACCTCGCGCGCCTGGCGGCTGGCCAGGATGGTGTCGGGCGGGTAGGTGATGCCGATGAAGGCGTCGGGGTTCAGGTCCTTGATGCCGCGCAGCACGGGTGCCAGGTCCTTCACGCCCAGCGGGTAGCTCTTGCGCTCCAGCACCTGGATGCTGGTCTTCTTAAGCGCGTTGTTCAGCGCGGCAAAGTTCTCCAGGCCAAACAGGTCGTCCATGTAGACGATGGCAATGGTCTTGACGTTGTTGGCCACCAGCATGTCCACCAGCGCACCCATCATCTTGTCGGGCTGCTGCAGCAGCGAGAAGAAGTAGGGCAGGTTCATGTCGATCAGCTTGCGCGACAGCGCCGTGGGTGCCAGCAGCGGGTAACCGAAGCGGTTGGCCAGCGGCGCGATGGCGAAGTTGGCGCCCGAACCCCAGGGCGGCAGGATCAGGTCCACCTTGTCGCTGCCCATCAGCTTTTCGTAGGTGCGCACACAGGTCTCGGTCTCGCTGCGGTCGTCGTAGCCGATGAGTTCAATAGGGCGCTTGGTGCCCTTCACGCTCAGGCCGCCCGCTGCATTCACCTGTTCGGCCCACAGCAGGTAGTTGGGCTCCTGGCTCACCTGCGCGCCTGCCGCCCAGGGGCCTGTGCGGGCGATGGCATAGCCAATGCGGATGGGGGCTGCGCTGCTGCCTTGGGCCCACAGCTGGGGGGCCACGGCCAGGGTGCCGACCGTGGCGGCGGCGCCTTTGATCCACTGGCGCTTGGAGGGTTGGTGTGCTGTCATTGTGTGTCTCCTCGGATGGGGCCTGCGTGGTGCACGCCGTGCCAAGAATCGTAGGGAGACGGGCCCCAGCGCGCTGCGCTGAGCGTGCACAAAACGCTTGCCTCAGCGTGCAGGCGGCAGCGGGTTTACCCGGATTTCCCTCGGTGGCATGGGGGAACGGGGCGTCCGATAATTCAGCCGCATAACCATCAGGCTTGCGCAACCCGCACTGGAGACACCATGGCCCACCCCCTGACCGAGGTATCCACCGACGCCGTGCCTGCGCGCGACCGCCTGCACCTGTGGGGCGATGCGGTGTGGCGCCTGATTGGCGGGCTGGAGTCCGACGCGTTTGGTGACGATGCCTTTGCAGGCCACATCACCTCGGGCCAGGCGGGCTATGTGAACCTGTGCCAGCTGGACGTAAGCCGCCACCGCGTGGTGCGCACCCCCAGCCTCATCCGGGGCAGCGACCGGGCCTACATCAAGGTGGTGGCCCAGCTCGAAGGGCGCGCGTGCTTCGAGCAGAACGGCCGCCAGGTGTGGTTGTCGCCAGGTGAGTGGAGCGTGTACGACACCACGCGCGCCTATGCCGTGAGCAACCCCGAGGCCGTGCGCCAGATGGTGCTGATGATCCCGAAGGAACAACTGCCCGAGCGCAAGCTCAAGCTCGATGATCTGATGGTGCAGCGGTTCTCGGGCACCAGCGGCGTGTCGCGGCTGGCATGGGACACCATGCGCGCCGCGTTTGCCGAGCTGCCCACCATGTCCGACGCCGCCGCCGACGGCGTGGCCGACGTGATCACGCACCTGGTGCAGCTTTCGCTGCTGGAACGCAACGGGCAGCAGAGCCTGCTGTCGCAGCGCGAGGCCCTGCGTGACCGCATCAGCCAATACATCGACCGGCACCTGGGCGACCCCGACCTCACCATCGACCGCATGGCCCAGGCGCTCAACTGCAGCAAGCGGCACCTGTACAACGCGGTGGCCGATGACGAGGAAACCCTGGCCGCCATGATCCAGCGCCGGCGGCTGGAGGCCTGTCTGCGCGACCTGCGCCACCCGGCGCATGCACAGCGCTCGGTCACTGACATTGCGCTGTCCTGGGGCTTCAGCAACAGCGCGCATTTCAGCCGCGCGTTCCGCTCACATGTGGGGCGCAGCCCCAGCGAGTACAGGGCCCGCGCATTGGCGCCGGTGGTGCTATTGCGGGACGAGTCGCGGCTCGCGCACTGAGCGGCACCCCGGCCCCTTGCGTGTGGGGCCGTCTGCGCGGTAAAGCACGCTCACCCGTTCTGCGCATGCGTATGCGTCGGCATGCAGTGGCGTGACCTTTGCCTTGCATCAATTCTTTACGCGGGCTTGACCCAGTGGGTACCTTGTGGGCGCAATCGCTGCTCACAATGGGGTTTTCCCTTGCGTAGCCACTGCCCATGCGTTTTCTCCCACTGGCCTCTCCCGGCACACCCACTGCCCGCGCAGCGCGACCTTTGCGTGCTGTGCCGTGGAGGCAAACGGCCTTGTTGTTGTGCGTGCTGGCCACCGCGGGGTGTGCCAGCCTGGCACCCACGGATGGCGCATTGCCCGCAGTGGCCGTTTCCCCGGCCTGGTCTGCGGGGGGCAACGGCACAGCGCGAGGGGCTACGGCTACATCCCTGGCCCAGTGGTGGCAGCGGTTTGACGATGCTGTGCTCACCTCGCTGGTCGAGCAAGCCTTGCGCGCCAACACCAGCGTGCGCACCGCCCAGGCCGCGCTGCAGCAGGCGCGTGCGCAGGTGGATGTGCAATCGGCCGGCCTGCTGCCCAGCGTGGGTGCATCGGCTTCGGCGCAGCGCAGCCGGGCCAGCAACAGCACCGGTAACACGTTCCAGGCCGGTTTTGATGCGAGCTGGGAGCCCGATGTGTTTGGCCGCCTGCGTAGCGGCGTGAGCGCCAGCGAGGCTGACGCCCGCGCGGCCGAGGCCAGCCTGGCTGACG
This sequence comes from Acidovorax sp. 99, assembly GCF_003096455.1. NCBI lineage: Bacteria > Pseudomonadati > Pseudomonadota > Betaproteobacteria > Burkholderiales > Comamonadaceae > Acidovorax > Acidovorax sp. 99. The sequence goes on along the minus strand of NZ_QEKU01000001.1, from coordinate 638,400 downwards.
TTCAGGTATCGCTGGCCGCCGAGGTGGCCGTCAACTACATCGAGCTGCGCGGGCTGCAGCAGCGCCTGGCCATTGCGCGCAGCAACCTGGCCAGCCAGCAAGAGACCCTGCAGCTCACCCAGTGGCGCCTGCAGACCGGGCTCACTACCTCGCTCGTCACCGAGCAGGCCCGTGCAGCGGCCGAGCAGACTGCCGCGCAGATTCCCAGCCTGGAAGCCAGCCTGGCGCAGTCGCGCTACAGCCTGGCCGTGCTGACAGGCCAGGTGCCAGGTGCCCTGGATGCCAAGCTGGCCGCCAGCGCGCCCGTGCCGCAGCCCACCGCAGAACTGGCGCTGGCAATCCCGGCCGAGACGCTGCGCCAACGCCCCGATGTGCGTGCGGCCGAGCAGCGCATTGCAGCCGCCCTGGCGCGCGTGTCGCAGGCCGATGCGGCGCGCTACCCCAGCTTCTCCCTCGGTGGCTCGCTGGGCCTGCGTGCCCTCACGCTGGGCGCGTTGTCGGGGGGCAGTGCGGTAACCAGTGCCTTGCTGGGCAGCGTGTCCATCCCGCTGCTGGATGGCGGCGCCGCCCGTGCCCAGGTGCGTGTGCAGTCTGCCGCGCTGGAGCAGGCCCGCGTGGCCTACGAAGCCACCGTGCTCACGGCCCTGCAGGATGTGGAGAACGCGCTGGTGGCCTTGCGTGGCGACCGGGAAAAGCTGGAGCGACTGACGGCCGCCGCAGACGCCGCCCGCAACGCCGCGCTGCTGGCGCAGCAGCGCTATAGCAGTGGGCTGATCGACTTTCAGTCCGTGCTGGAGACGCAGCGCACGCTGCTGTCCACGCAAGAGAGCGTGGCCACCACCACTGCTGCCGTCGCGGCGGACCATGTGCGCCTCTACAAGGCGCTGGGCGGCGGATGGGCGGTAGCCCAATAGCTGACAAGCCTTTCCACACGCTCACTCCATTGCCAGCCAGCCACCATTTTCTGATTCACGTCCCATGCCAAATACCGACACCTCCGCTTCTTCTGCACCCGCCAAAGCCGCCCCTTCCGACCTGAGCGCCTTGCTGGGGGCTGACCGTCCGCGCCGCTGGTGGCAGCGCACTACCGTGTGGCTGGGGGTGGCAGCGCTCGTGGTGGTGGGCGGTGGCTTGTATGCCTGGCAATCGCGCCAGAGCGCCAGCACTGCACCCACCTATGTCACCGAAGAGCTGCGCCGGGGCAATCTCACGCTCACCGTGTCGGCCAATGGCACGCTGCAGCCCACGCGCTCGGTCACCATTGGCAGCGAGCTGTCGGGCACCGTGCGCAAGGTGCTGGTGGATGTGAACGACAAGGTCAAGAAGGGGCAGCTGCTGGTGGAGCTGGACACCGCCAAGCTCGAATCGCAGGTGCTGCGCTCGCGCGCCTCGCTGGCGTCGGCGCAGGCCCGCCTGGCCCAGGCCGTGGCCACCACCAAGGAGGCCATTGCCAACTTTGGCCGGCTCGAAGAAGTGGCCCGCTTGTCCGGCGGCAAGGTGCCCTCGGCCTCCGAGCTGGACGCAGGCCGCGCCACGCTGGACCGCGCCCGCGCCGACGAAACCAGCGCCCGCGCCACGGTCGAGGACGCACGCGCCGCGCTGTCCACCGACGAGACCAACCTGTCCAAGGCCTCCATCCGCTCGCCCATCGACGGCGTGGTGCTCACCCGGTCGGTGGAGCCTGGCAACGCCGTGGCCGCTTCGCTGCAAGCGGTGACGCTGTTCACCGTGGCCGAAGACCTCACGCGGCTGCGGCTGGATGTGAGCGTGGACGAGGCCGATGTGGGCTCGGTCAAAGTCGGGCAGGACGCGAGCTTCACGGTCAGTGCCTATCCCTCGCGCCGCTACCCGGCCCAGGTCACGCGGGTGTCGTTTGGCTCCACCAAGACGGACAACGTGGTCACCTACATCACCTGGCTGGAGGTGAACAACAGCGACATGAGCCTGCGCCCCGGCATGACGGCCGCTGCCACCATCACTTCCACTGAACGCAAGGACGTGCTGCTGGTGCCCAACACGGCGCTGCGCTTCACGCCTGCGCAGGCCGCAGGGGCCGATGCGAAGCCCGGAGCGGGTGGCGCCAAGCCCGGCGCGTCGGGCAGCGGCAGTGGTGGCGGCATCATGTCGCAGCTCATGCCGCGCATGCCACGCTCGGGCTCGGGTCCACGCAAGCCGGGTGCAGGTGTAGAGGCAGGCGATGGTGCGGGCAAGACGCGCCAGGTGTGGGTGCTGCAAGACGGTGCCGCCAAGCCCATCGATGTGCAGGTGGGCATCAGCGATGGCCGCCATACCGAGGTCACGGGCGAGGGCCTCACGCCCGGCATGGCCGTGATCACGGACCAGCGCGCGGCAGGGGCCAAGCCATGAGCGTGGCGGGCGACACTCCCCTCATCCGCCTGCGGGGCGTGACCAAGGTCTATGGCGAAGGAGCGCTGGCTTTTCAGGCGCTCAAGGGCGTGGACTTGGACATCGCGCAGGGTGACTTTGTGGCCATCATGGGCCCCAGCGGCTCGGGCAAGTCCACCGCCATGAACACGCTGGGCTGCCTGGACCGGCCCACCACGGGCGAATACCTGTTCAAGGGCGTGCACGTGGAATCGCTCTCGCGCGACGAGCGGGCGCGGCTGCGGCGACGCTACTTTGGCTTTGTGTTCCAGGGCTTCAACCTGCTGGCGCGCACCTCGGCGCAAGAGAATGTGGAGCTGCCCCTGCTGTACCGGGGCGAATCCGCCGCGGCACGCCACGCGGCGGCGGCCCGGGCACTGGATGCGGTCGGCCTCAAGGGCTGGGAGCACCACACGCCTGCCGAGCTGTCGGGCGGGCAGCAGCAGCGCGTGGCCATTGCGCGCGCCATCGTCACCGAGCCCGATGTGCTGCTGGCCGATGAGCCCACCGGCAATCTCGATACGCAACGCAGTATCGAGATCATGGAGCTGCTGTGGCGCCTGAACGCTGACCACGGCATCACCGTGCTGATGGTGACGCACGAGCCCGACATGGCGCAGTACGCGCGGCGCATCGTGCGGTTTGTGGATGGCGTGGTGGACAGCGATGCGGCCAACCCACACCCCAAGGGACTGGACGCTGATGCAGCATCGGCCCTGCCGGCGGTGGCCGGTTCGGATGCGGGAGGCCACTGATGTTGCTCAACACCCTGCTGCTGGCGTTGCGTTCCATCCGGCGCAATCTCATGCGCTCCTTCCTCACCATCCTGGGCATCGTGATCGGCGTGAGCGCGGTGATCACCATGGTCACGCTGGGCAACGGCGCCACCCTGGCCATCCAGAACCAGATATCGGGCCTGGGCACCAACCTGCTGCAGGTACGCCCCGGCCAGCGCATGGGGCCCGGCGGTGGCACCGGCGCCCCGGCCTTCAAGGACACCGATGCCGACATGATCGCGCAGCAGATCGGCGGCATCCTGGCCGTGGCGCCCGAGGCGCGTGCCGCCGCCACGGCGGTGGTGGGCGGGCGCAACTGGACGACCAGCGTGATCGGCAGCACCAACGCCTGGCTGGAGACCGGCAATTGGACGGTGCGCACTGGCCGCGTCTTTACCGACGCCGAATTGCGCGCGGGTGCCGCCGTCTGCCTGATCGGCGAGACCGTGCGGCGCGAGCTGTTTGGCACGGCCGATGCCGTGGGCGGCCAGCTGCGCGTGAAGGCGTTTTCGTGCGAGGTGGTGGGCGTGCTGGCGTCCAAAGGGCAGGGGGCGTTTGGCAACGACCAGGACGACACCGTGTTGGTGCCGCTGCGCACGCTGCAGCGCCGCGTGACGGGCAACACGCGGGTGAACACGCTGCTGGTGTCCATGAAGGACGGCAGCGACCCCGAGCGGGTGAAGGCCAGCCTCACGCAACTGCTGCGCGAGCTGCGCAAGCTGTCGGACTCGGACGAAGACAACTTCAACGTGCTCGACACCAAGCAGCTCGCCGACACGCTCTCGGGCACCACCAAGGTGTTGACCACGCTGCTGGGCGCCGTGGCCGCCGTGAGCCTGCTGGTGGGCGGCATCGGCATCATGAACATCATGCTGGTGAGCGTGACCGAGCGCACGCGCGAGATCGGCCTGCGCCTGGCCATCGGCGCGCTGGAGCGCGAGGTGCTGCTGCAGTTCCTGATCGAGGCCGTGGTGCTGGCCGCGCTGGGTGGGCTCATCGGCATCGTGCTGGCCACGGGCGCGTCCCTGGCGCTATCGGGGCTGATGGGGGTGCCCTATCTGTTCAACCCCGGGGTGAACCTGCTGTCGTTTGTGTTTTCGGCCGGGATCGGTGTGGTGTTTGGCTACTTCCCGGCGCGGCGCGCGGCGCGCATGGACCCCATCGATGCGCTACGGCATGAGTGAGGGCGTTTGCAGAGGGTTCTGAGCAGACATGCAAGCAAAAAAGGCATGAAGCGCTAGTGCATCATGCCTTGAATGCTATTGAAAATATAGCGATGGCCGTTACGCGCCATCGTTTGGGGAGCTGCCCGCTTCAGTGAATGGTCAGCGTGGTGGCCTTGCTCACCGGCTCCAGGCGGACCAGCGTCAGGGTCAGCACGCCGTTTTCCAGCTTGGCGGTGCTGGCGCTGGCATCGATCTCGGTGGGCAGCTCCCACGCACGCTGCACCTTGCGCGGTGCGCCTTCCACGCTTTGCACCTGCACCACCTGGCCTTCGATGCTGATAGAGAGCTGTTCGCGGGCCAGGCCGGGTACGTCCAGCTGCAAGGTGGTGGCCTTTTCGTCCTGCGTCACGGTGCAGCCCGCAGCGGGTGCTGCAGCAGGCTGTGCCAGCGCGCCCATCAGAAAACGTTGCAGCGCCAGGTCGGCGGAACGGGGGGCTTGGGCATAAGCGGCGCGGCGGATCACGGGGGCGAAGATCATGGGTAACTCCTATACACTGCGCGGCTCTCGACGTGGTCGCCGCATGGCAGAGAGGTGTGTGCGGCCACGCCGCATTTCAAGGGAAAAATGCCATGAATAAATTGCAATCTGTGGGCTTGAAATCAGGCGCTGCGGCATTACGTCACACCGTTTGGGCAGCCGCAGTGGCCCTTGCAGGCGCCGTGGCGTTGGCGCCTGCCGCGCAAGCGCAGACCCCGCCCTCGGCAGCCGTGGCCCAGGCCAGGCCGGTCAAGCTGGCGCTCATCGAAAGCCTGTCGGGCCCTTTTGCCAACACGGGCGAGGCTGTGTACCGCAATATCTACTGGGCCATGGAGCGCGTGAACGCACGCGGCGGCGTGCAGCTGCCTGCCAGCAGCGGCGGCCCCCGCCCGCTGGTGCTGGAGCGCTACGACAGCAAGGGCCAGAACGAAGAAGCCCTGTCTGCCCTGCGCGCCGCGATTGACGATGGTGCGCAGGTCATCCTGCAGGGCAATTCGTCGTCCACGGCCGCCGTGCTGATCGAGGCCATCAACAAGCACAACGAGCGCGAGCCGAACAAGCGCGTGCTGTTCCTCAACTACTCGGCGGTGGACCCCATCCTCACGAACGAGAAGTGCAGCTTCTGGCACTTCCGTTTTGATGCCCATGCCGACATGCGCATGGCCGCGCTGATGGAGGTGATGCGCGAGGACAAGGCCTTGAAGAGCGTCTACCTCATCGGCCAGGACTACAGTTTTGGCCAGGCCGTGCTGCGCGAGGCCAAGAAGCAGCTGGCTGCCCAGCGCCCCGATGTGGCCGTGGTGGGCGAAGAGCTGCACCCCATCGGCCGCGTGAAGGACTTTGCGCCCTATGCCGTCAAGATCAAGACCAGCGGCGCGCAGGCCGTGGTCACCGGCAACTGGGGCAACGACCTCACGCTGCTGGTCAAGGCCGCGCGGGACGTGGGCTACGAGGGCAGCTTCTACACCTTCTACGGCAACGCGCTGGGCGCTCCCGCCGCGATTGGCGACGCGGGCATTGGCAAGGTGGTGGCCGTGGCCGACTGGCTGCCCAACGTGCCGGGTGCGCAGAGCGAGGCGTTCTACCAATCCTTCCGCACACGCTTTCCCAAGCCGCAGGATGACTATGTGCACATGCGCATGCAGCTGATGGTGGAGGCGCTGGCCCAGTCCATCGAGCGTGCAGGCAGCACCGATGTGGTGGCCGTTGCGCGCCAGATGGAATCGGCCAATGTGCAACTGGCCGGCCAGGGCGGCACCATGCGTGCGGCTGACCACCAGTTCCAGCAGGCGCTGGCGGTGGGCGTGATGGACAAGAAAGGTGCGCCCGGCGTGAAGTTCGACGTGGAAGGCTCGGGCTACGGCTTCCGCGTGGTGCGGCAGATTGCAGCCGCCAAGGCGCAGCAGCCGCACAGCTGCCAGATGCAGCGTTATTGATACTGCGCTACTGATGCCTGGGTCCGCCCCGGGCTGTCGGGGCGACCGAGGTGATTGCGCTCAGCGCCGGATGCGGTGGCCGGTCTTGAACACCCACCACACCACGGTGAGGCACAGGGCCATGAACACCAGCGTCATGCTGGTGCTGACCGCGATGTGCACATCGGCGTGGCCGTAGAACGCCCACCGCAGCCCGCTGATGAGGTACACCACCGGGTTGAACAACGAGACGGTCTGCCAGAACGGTGGCAGCATGCTGATGCTGTAAAACGCTCCGCCCAAAAAGGTGAGCGGCGTGATCACCAGCAGCGGGATCACCTGCAGCTTTTGAAAGCTGTCGGCCCACAGGCCAATCAGGAAGCCGAACAGGCAGAACGTGACGGCCGTGAGCACCAGAAAGCCCACCATCCACACCGGGTGCGCCACCTCGTACGGAACGAACACCCGGGCGGTGGACAGGATGAGCACCGACACCAGCAGCGACTTGCTGGCCGCCGCCCCCACGTAGCCCAGCAGCACCTCCACCCAGTTGACGGGTGCGCTCAGCAGCTCGTAGATGGTGCCCGACCACTTGGGCATGTAGATGCCGAAGGCCGAGTTGGAAATGCTCTCGGAAAGCAGCGACAGCATGAGCAGGCCGGGGATGATGTAGGCGCCATAGCTCACCCCGCCGATGTCGCCCATGCGCGAGCCGATGGCGGAGCCGAAGACGATGAAGTACAGCGCCGTGGTGAGCACGGGCGCAATGAGGCTCTGCATCCAGGTGCGGAAGGCGCGGTTCATTTCGAAGCGGTAGATGGCGCGCACGCCATGCAGGTTCACACCGGTCATGCTGGGATCGCTTTCTGGGGCGAAGGGGTTGGGACCTTGTCCTGGTGCACCAGGCTGACGAAGATGTCTTCGAGCGAGCTTTCGCTGGAGTGCAGGTCCTTGAAGTCGATGCCGTGCTCGGTCAGGGCGCGCAGCAGGGCGGCGATGCCGGTGTCTTCCTGCTGCGTGTCGAAGGTGTACGTCAGGACGGTGCCGCCCTGGCTCAGGGCCAGAGGCCAGCGGGCGAGCGATGCGGGCACTTGCGCCATGGGCTGCTGCAGCGTGATGGCCAGCGCTTTCTTGCCCAGCTTGCGCATCAGCACGGCCTTGTCTTCCACCACGATCAACTCGCCCTTGCGGATCACGCCGATGCGGTCGGCCATGTCCTCGGCTTCTTCCAGGTAGTGGGTGGTCAGGATGATGGTGGTGCCCGCGTCGCGCAGCGCCCGCACCAGGCGCCACATGTCGTGGCGCAGCTCCACGTCCACGCCGGCGCTGGGCTCGTCCAGGAACAGGATCTTGGGCTCGTGCGACAGTGCCTTGGCGATCAGCACGCGGCGTTTCATGCCGCCCGACAGCGCGAGGATCTTGTTGTCCTTCTTGTCCCACAGCGACAGGTCCTTGAGGATCTTCTCGATGTATGCGGGGTTGGGGGCCTTGCCAAACAGGCCCCGGCTGAAGTTCACCGTGGCCCACACCGTCTCGAACGAGTCGGTGTGCAGCTCCTGGGGCACCAGGCCAATCGCCGCACGGGCTGCGCGGTAGTCGCGCACCGTGTCGTGCCCATCGGCCGTGACGGTGCCCGCCGTGGCATTGCTCATGCCGCAAATCACGCTGATCAGCGTGGTCTTGCCCGCGCCATTGGGCCCCAGCAGGGCGAAGATCTCGCCGCGCCGGATGTCCAGGTCGATGTTCTTGAGTGCCTGAAAGCCGCCGGCGTAGGTTTTGCTCAGGCCGCGTACGCGGACGATGGCGTCCGTGTCGGGTGCTGGAGAAGGTGATGCAGGCATGGGGAAGGTTCTCTTGGAGGACCAGGGCGCGCCGCCTTGGCCGGGCCGCTGTGCAAGCGGTCGAAGCCGGGCATTGTGGACTGACTTGCGCAAGCGTGCAGGGCAGGGGCTCCGTGCCCGCAGAAACCTCCGGGTTCAGCCGATTGGTGCGTGGTTCGCAGCGCGGTAGGCGCCATCAGCGCGCTGCCGCCACCTCGCGCCCCAGCTCGATCACCGCCATGGCGTAGTAGCTCGACCAGTTGTAGCGCGTAATAGCGTAGAAGTTTTCGGTGCCTGCCACGTAGCTGGGTGCATCGTTGCCGTTTTGCAGTTCCACCAGCGCCAGCGGGCCCGTGTGCTGCACGCCGTGGGCATCCAGCACAGCGCCCTTGGCCAACATGCTGGCGGCACTGAAGGTGGGCAGGATGTCGGGGGCGAGCAGGTCGTCCAGCTTCAGGCGCGCATTGTCGAACTGCACCCCAAAGTGCGTGGGCATGCCGGGCGTCCAGCCGTGGCCGCGGAAGTAGTTGGCCACCGAACCGATGGCGTCGGCCGGGCTCTTGAACAGGTCCACGCGGCCGTCGCCATCAAAGTCCACCGCGTAGCGCACCCAGCTCGATGGCATGAACTGGCCCAGGCCCATGGCGCCGGCATAGCTGCCGCGCGGCTCGAACGGGTCAGTGTTGCTGCGGTTGGTGAGGCTCAGGAACTGCTCCAGCTCGCGGCGGAAGAATTCGGTGCGCTCCTTGGCGCGCGGGTGGGCTGCAGGGAAGTCGAACGCCAGCGTGGCCAGCGCGTCCATCACACGGAAGGTGCCCATCTGCTGGCCGTAGATGGTCTCTACGCCAATGATGCCCACGATGATCTCGGCGGGCACACCAAACTCGCGCTCGGCACGCTCCAGCGTGGCCTGGTTCTCCTGCCAGAACCGCACGCCTGCACGGATGCGGATGGGGTCGATGAAGCGGCTGCGGTACACGCGCCAGTTCTTGGCCGTGCCCTTGGCGGGCGGCAGCATGAGCTTGGGCACCTGGGGCAGGAAATGCGCCTGCCCGATGGCCTGGCGCACCCACTCGCGGTCCAGATCCCGCCGTGTGGCCAAGTCGTCGGCAAAGTCCATGGCCTCAGGGCGCGATGCGTAGAGCACCGGGGCCTTGGCACTGGCCCGCCCCTGGTGGGCCTGGCCGGCTTTGGCATGTGCCTTCTGGGCCGCCGGTTTGGGTTGATTTTCGGGTTTTGCGCTAGCGGGTAATGCACAGGCAGCTATCAAAAATATAGCTGCCGTGGTCCATGGTGCTGTCTTCTTCATGTCAATGGTTGTAGCTTTGTAGGGCCCGGTGCTTTGAAACTGACGCGCCCTGTGACCAGGGATGCCGAGCAAGGGCCGCCCCGCAGCGAGGGCATCGTCCCCCTTCCCGCGCAAAGCGCGAGAGAAGGGGGAAGCGGCGCAGCCGCTCAGGGGGATGATTCACTGCTTTGGCCAGGCGATGCTCCGAAACTCCCGCCGCAAATCGCCCAGGGCGGCCTCGGGGTGGGGGGCGTAGCGCACGCGTTCCAGCCGTAGCAGCCAGTCGGCCACCGCCGCAGCGGGTGCGCCGAATTGTGCCTGCACCCGCTCGGCCATAGCCCTGGGCGGCAAGGTGTCGGGCAACACCATGCCTGCACGGGCCAGGCGCTGGCGGGCGCGGGCCAGCAGACGCAGCCAGGGGTCGTGCTGGCTGCGCTCCCACAGGCTCCAGCCCATGCCGCCGAGGGCCGCCACAACGATCAGGATGCCCAGCACCATGGTCAGGTCCTGCCAGCTGGGCGACTCAAAGCCCAGGGACTTGAGCAGGTCCAGCTGGCGGCTTTGGGTGTAGTTGAGCACCCACTGGTTCCAGCTGTTGTTGACGGCCTCCCACACGGCGCGCAGGTTCTGCGCCAGCCCCGGGCTGATGACCGTGCCCATGGCGGTGGCAAAGGCCCCCTGGGGGGCGCGCAGCCGCTGAAAGGCCCCGGTGCGGCCGGGCGACACGGCGCCGGTGGGGTCCACCCGCACCCAGCCCCGGCCGGAGAGCCAGACTTCGGCCCAGGCATGGGCGTCGCTCTGGCGCACGGTCCAGAGCTTGTCCACGGGGTTGCGGTCGCCGCCCTGGTAGCCGGTGACTATGCGGGCCGGGATGTCGAGCGCACGCATCAGCACCACAAAGGCCGAGGAAATGTGCTCGCAAAACCCTTCCTTGCGGTCAAACCAGAACTCGTCGGCCGTGTGCTGGCCGTACACGCCGGGCTCCAGCGTGTAGACATATCCGCCGGTACGCAGGCGGGTCAGGGCGGCATTGACCAGCGCCTCGGTGTTGTCCTGCGCCGGGTTGGGGTTGAGTGCGGGGTCGTTGCGCATTTGCTGGGCCAGCGCCAGCGTGCGGGGGTTGAAACCGGTGGGCAGCTCGGTGTAGATGCGCAGGGCGGCGTTGGGGGTGCTGGGGCCGTGGGCAAACTGCGTGTAGCTTTCGGCCTTGTAGCGCACCACATCCGTCACGGCGCGGGTGGTCAGCCACTGCAGGTCCTGCGTCATGAAGGTTTCCATGCCGGCCACGGCGGGCTTGTCCACCGCAGCATCCAGCAGCAGCAGCCAGGGGCGCTGGTGGGGCTCCAGCGTGACCTCGTAGCGCACGGGCTGGCCTTGCACGCGCAGATTGGCGACAGTGTTGGCGCGTGCCTGCGAATAATCGCCCGGGCGGGGCGACACCGGGTGCCATTCGACACCATCGAAGGTGCCGAACACCGGGCCGCGAAAGTACAGGTCGCTCTGCGGTGGCGCGGCGCCGTCAGGGGTGTCAAACCGCACGCGCATGGCCACCGTGTCGTCCAGCGCCAGCTCGGCAATGTTGCCCACCTTCATCACACCCGACAGGCCGCTGCGCCCACTCATGGTGTCGCTGGGCATGCCCCACAGGGGCGCCATGCGCGGGAACAGCATGAACAGCGCCGCCATGATGGGCGCGCCCAGCAGTGCCATGGTGCCTGCGGTGCGCAGTGCCTGCGACAGCGGAGGGCGCCCCACGGGCATGTGGGCGTTGACCAGGGCCGTGAGCAGCCCCAGCAGGGCCACGAGCATGGCAGCGGCCGTGAACAGCGACTGCGAGAAGAAGAAGTTGCTGAGCATCGTGAAGAAGCCCAGGAAGAACACCACCAGCGCATCGCGCCGTGCGCGCAGCTCCAGCATCTTGAGCGCCAGCAGCATCACGATCAGCGTCACCCCGGCATCGCGGCCCAGGATGGTGCGGTGGGTGTACAGCGTGCCCGCCACCGCGATCACCAGCGGAACGGCCAGCACCCAGCGCGTTGGCAGTGGGCGGCCCTTGAAGGCCAGCCAGCCGCGCCACAGCATCAATCCGGCCGCCAGCAGGCTTGCCCACACAGGTAACACGTTGACCTGCGGGGCAATGACCCACGCAATCACGACGAGCAGAAACAGCGTGTCGCGCGCATCGCGCGGCAGTGCGTGGAGCGTCTGGCGCAGGGTCATGGCTGCGCGGCGGAAAGGGGGGTAATGGATTTCATGTTGCTATGCATTTGATAGCTGTTGGGAAAATATGAACGTGCGCTTGGAGCCGATAGAGGCCAAATTCGGCAGGAATGGGCAGTGGCAGGTCAACACAGAGCCAAGGCCTCCAGGCAGCGCCTACGGTGGGCTGCCCCGGTGTCGGGCGCGATCTCGGTGCCGGGCAGGCGTAGGCCATAGTCCAGGCCCAGGCGGTCGGCCTGCAGCACCCAGGCCGTCAGGCGTGACACGCGTGCCTCGTGGTTGGGCAGCGCGGCGTGGGCCAGATCCAGCCACAGCTCATTCCGCTGCGCCTGCTGCGCATCGCGGCTCACCAGGTCGTCGGTGCCGGTGGCCAGCGACTTGGCGGCCTTCTTCCAGACCACCAGTTTGAGCGGGTCGCCCCGCCGGTAGGCCCGCACCCCGTCGAATTCGCCAATGCCCTGCGACGGCGCATGACCCGTGCCCCCGGCGCGGGGCTCGCCCGGCGGCAGGGGTTGTGGCGGCACCTCGGGCGCGGGGTACACCAGCACCTCGGCAGCGGGGCGCCAATAGGTCCATACGCGGAAGGTGCCCAGCGGAAACCGCGTCTCGGCCGTCAGGGTGGGCACGCGGTGCAGCCCCCGGCGCCCGGGCTGGAAGGCCACCTGCACGCTGGCCTGGCCTTGAGCGGGCACGTCGGTCCAGGCCCAGTGGTGCTCGGCCTTGCCGGTGCCGTGCACGGCCAGGGCAATGCCATAACGCGGCGACTTGCGATCACTGGACAACTGGATCTCAAACGCCGTGCTGGTGCCCAGAAAATGTGGCTCAGGGGCCTTCAGGTGCAGCGTCAGCCCGCGCAGGTTGGCGTGGCAAATGTGCATACCCACCACCGCGCTGCCGGCCAGCAAAAAGGTCAGCAGGTAGCCCAGGTTGAGCTGGTAGTTGATGGAGGCCACCAGCAGCACCACGAGCGTGAGCGCCAGCATCCAGCCCGAGCTGGTAGGCAGTATGTAGACATTGCGCTGGGTGAGCTGCAGCGTGTCGGACAGCGGCAGGCGTGCCTGCCACCAGCGCTGGAAGCGCCTGCGAAGGCGCGCCACGGGGCTGAGCCGCGCAGCCAAGCCGCGCCAGCCCGTGGGCGTTGCGAGGGAAGGGTGGGCAGCGGATTCCATCGATCAGGGCAGCGGCACGGCATCGACCATGGCGCGCACCTGCTCGACCGCGCCGCGCCCGGCGTCGCCCACGGGCACCAGGCGGTGGGCGATGGTTTGCGGCAGCACGGCCTGCACATCGTCCGGCGCCACGTAGTCGCGCCCGCTGATGAGGGCCTGGGCCTTGGCGGCACGCAGCAGGGCAATGCCCGCGCGGGGCGACAGGCCCTGCAAGAACCAGCGGCCCGAGCGGGTGGCGGCGATCAGGTCCTGCACATAGTTGAGCAGCGGATCGGCGGTGTGCACGGCCTGCACCTGGCGCTGCAGCTCGGTCAGCTCCTCGGCCGACAGCAGCGGCAGCAGGCTGCTCACCATGTCGCGGCGGTCGTCGCCCGACAGCAGCAGGCGCTCGGCGGCGCGGTCGGGGTAGCCGATGGAGATGCGCATCAAGAAGCGGTCAAGCTGCGACTCGGGCAGCGCAAAGGTGCCCAGCTGGTCGTGTGGGTTCTGGGTGGCGATCACGAAGAAGGGGTGGGGCAGGGCGCGGGTTTCGCCCTCGACCGACACCTGCTTTTCTTCCATGGCTTCCAGCAGGGCGCTTTGCGTCTTGGGGCTGGCGCGGTTGATTTCGTCGGCCAGCAGCACCTGAGCAAACACCGGGCCGGGGTGGAACACAAAGGCTTCCTTGCCGCGTTCGTACACCGACACGCCGGTCAGGTCGCTGGGCATGAGGTCGGCAGTGAACTGGACGCGCGAAAACTGCAGCCCAAAGGTGTGGGACAACGCGTGCGCCAGTGTGGTCTTGCCCACACCCGGCACGTCCTCAATGAGCAGATGCCCCCCCGCCAGCAGGCAGGCCACGCAGTCCTGAACCTGGGCCTTTTTGCCCACGATCACCGTGTTAAGCTGATTCAGAAGCGATTTGATCTTGTGCTGTGCATTCATGGCACGACGTTATCCGAAAAACGGCAAAAAATGCGAGACGCGGGGACAAGACTGTGAGCAAGACGGGCTATTTCACCCATCGGGATTGTTGGAAGCACGAGATGGGCCCGGGCCACCCCGAATGCCCCGAGCGGCTGGATGCGATTGAAGACCGTTTGCTGGTCACAGGCGTGGGGGATGCGCTGGAGCGCTACGAGGCGCCCGAAGCCTCACTGGCCGACATCGAACTGGCCCACGGCCGTATGCACATTGCGGCGCTGCGCGGCCTGTCCGACCGGCTGAATGAAGAGCTGATGGCCGGCGGCCCGAGCTACGCGCAGATCGACACCGACACCTCCATCAACGCCCATACCTGGAAGGCGTCCCTGCGTGCCGCAGGTGCCGCGCTGGCTGCCACCGATGCGGTCATGGCGGGCGAAGTCGAAAACGCGTTCTGTTCTGTACGCCCCCCAGGGCACCATGCCTGCCGCGACAAGGCCATGGGTTTCTGCTTTTTCAACAACGTGGCGGTGGCCGTCAAATACGCCTTGCAGCGCTACAACCTGCAGCGCGTGGCGGTGGTGGACTTTGACGTGCACCATGGCAACGGCACCGAAGACATCCTGGCCAATGACCCGCGCGCGCTGATGGTCAGCATCTTCCAGCACCCGTTCTACCCCTATAGCGGCGACCACGACCCGGCCCCCAACATGGTCAATGTGCCGGTGCCCGCGTACACACGCGGCATGGACATCCGCGAGATCATCGAGATGATGTGGATGCCCCGGCTGGAGGCCTTCAAGCCCGAGATGATTTTTGTGAGTGCTGGTTTTGACGGCCACCGCGAGGACGACATGGGCCAGCTGGGCCTGACCGAGCAGGACTACACCTGGATCACCCAGCGCGTGAAGGATGTGGCCCGGCGCTACTCCAAGGGGCGCATCGTGTCTTGCCTGGAGGGCGGTTACGTGATGGGGCCGCTGGCGCGCAGCGTAGAGGCGCATCTGCGGGTTCTAGCCGACTTGTAAGCCCTCTCAGCCTGGAGCACCTGCGCTTTGACAGGCCGTCTGCTTGGTGGTGACGGCCCGGAGACGCGCCAGTCTCGGCGGTGCCGGTCGTGCAAAAAACTGGAGAAGAATGATGACGAATTCCCATGATCTGCTGCAAATTGCCCGCGACACACGCGGCGTGGTCACCCTGACCCTGAACGACCCCACCCGCTTCAATGCGCTGGGCAGCGAGATGCTCACGGCGCTGCAGCAGGCGCTGGACGACGCGGGCCGCGACGAGTCGGTGCGTGTGGTGGTGCTGGCGGCCGCCGGCAAGGCGTTTTGCGCGGGCCACAACCTCAAGGACATGGCGGCCCACCCAGAGCTGGCGTACTACCAGAAGTTGTTTGCGCAGTGCAGCCGGATGATGCTGACGATCCACAAGCTCAGCGTGCCCGTCATTGCGCGGGTGCAGGGCATGGCGACGGCTGCGGGGTGCCAGCTGGTGGCGCAGTGTGACCTGGCTGTGGCGGCAGACACGGCCAGCTTTGCCACCAGCGGCATCCACTACGGCCTGTTCTGTGCCACGCCCAGCGTGCCGCTGGTGCGCAACGTGCCCGCCAAGCGGGCGATGGAAATGCTGCTCACCGGTGATTTCATCGATGCGCCCACCGCGCTGGCGCAAGGGCTGGTGAACCGCGTGGTGCCTGCCGATGCGCTGGATGCCGAGGTCGAGCAACTGGTGCAATCCATCCTTCAAAAGCCGCGCGTGGCCGTGGCCATGGGCAAGGCGCTGGTGTACCAGCAGCGCGAGCTGGGCATCGATGCCGCCTACCAGCTGGCCGGCCAGACCATGGCCACCAACATGATGGACGAGGCCGCCCAGGAGGGCGCCCGTGCGTTTGCCGAGAAGCGCCAGCCCGCCTGGAAGCGTTGAGGCACGGCACGATGGACAAGCCGATGCTCGACGACGTGGGCCTGTGGGTGCAGGCCTTTCTCAGCCCCACGGTGCTGGTGGAGCTGGCCGTCCTGGCCGTCTGCGTAGGCCTGGCCTGGGGGCTGGTGGCGCTGCTGCAGCGCGGCCTGCGCCGGGGCGACCCGCGCTCCATCCTCTTTGGGGTGCGAATCGTGGACGGCGCGCTGTTCCCGCTGGTGCTACTGAGTCTGGCCTACATCGCGCGCACCCTGCTGCACCACTGGGTGGCGCTGGCGGCTTTCAAGATTGCGATCCCGGTGCTGGTGGCGCTGGTGGTCATTCGCATTGGCGTGAAGGTGCTGCAGGTGGCCTACCCGGACGCTGCCTGGGTGCGGCCCATCGAGCGCTCCATCTCCTGGATGGCGTGGCTGGGCATGGTGCTGTGGGTCACCGGGCTGCTGCCGCTGGTGCTGGACGAGCTGGACCAGATCCACTGGAAAGTGGGCGGGGCGACGCTGTCGGTGCGCACCATCATCGAAGGGGCGGTCACCGCAGCGGCAGTGCTGCTGATTGCCCTGTGGATCTCGGCGGCCATCGAGTCGCGCCTGCTGCGCTCGGCCACGGGCGCCGAGCTGTCGCTGCGCAAGGCCGTGAGCAATGCGGTGCGGGCGCTGCTGGTGTTTGTGGGCTTGCTGGTGGCCTTGTCGTCGGTTGGCATCGACCTGACTGCGTTGTCGGTGCTGGGTGGTGCGGTCGGCGTGGGCATTGGCTTTGGCCTGCAGAAGCTGGCGGCCAACTATGTCAGCGGTTTTGTGATCCTGGCTGAGCGCAGCATGCGCATTGGTGACAACGTCAAGCTCGACAACTTCGAGGGGCGCATCACGCAGATCAACGCCCGCTACACGGTCATCCGCTCATCGTCCGGCCGCGAGTCCATCGTGCCCAACGAAATGCTCATTACCCAGCGGGTAGAGAACCTGTCGCTCAGTGACCCCCGGGTGTGGATGTCCACGGTGGTCAGCGTGGCCTACGAGAGCGATGTGGACCAGGTGGCCCAGTTGCTCACCAATGCCGCCCTGGTCAGCCCGCGCGTGCTGCGCGACCCGGCCCCCAGCGCCGCGCTGTCGGCCTTCGGGGCCGATGGGCTGGAGTTCACCGTGGGCTTCTGGATTGCAGACCCTGAAAACGGATCCCTGGGACTGCGCTCGGACATCAACCGGGCCATCCTGAGTGCGCTGCGGGCCCACCAGATCGAAATCCCTTACCCCCAGCGGGTCATGCATGTGCAGGTCGATGGCGCAGTCCCTGCAGCGATGTCGCCGGGCGGGGCTCCCGCGCCAGCACCGGCTTCGGCGAGTTGATCCGGTGCAGGGTGATACCCCGGCGGGTGCCCGGTAGCGCAGGCGACAGCAAACTCTAGACACTGTCCGGGTTCACTCGCCTATAATTCACAAAAAGCACGATCGTTCTTTTTTGTGATTGTGCAGTCTGTGTGGTGGCTCCGTAGCGCTTTCGCTGCAGTGCGACATAGAATGTTCTAGTTTACGTAAACGTCAATTCAACCAACTCTCTAGGAGCCGCAGCAATGAAGGTCTTGGTCCCTGTCAAGCGCGTGGTGGACTACAACGTGAAGGTCCGCGTGAAGTCGGACAACACGGGTGTGGACATCGCCAACGTGAAGATGAGCATGAACCCCTTTGACGAAATCGCCGTTGAAGAGGCCGTGCGCCTGAAAGAAAAAGGCCTGGTGACCGAAGTCATCGCAGTCTCCTGCGGCGTGGCCCAGTGCCAGGAAACCCTGCGCACAGCCATGGCGATTGGCGCCGACCGCGCCATCCTGGTCGAGACCGACGTGGAACTGCAGCCCCTGGCCGTGGCCAAGCTCCTGAAGGCCCTGGTGGACAAAGAGCAACCCTCGCTCATCATCCTGGGCAAACAAGCCATCGACGACGACGCCAACCAGACCGGCCAGATGCTGGCTGCTTTGGCAGACCTGCCCCAGGCCACGTTCGCCAGCAAGGTCGAACTGGCTGCAGACAAGGTCAGCGTGACCCGCGAAGTGGACGGCGGCCTGGAAACCCTGGCCCTGACCCTCCCAGCCGTCATCACCACCGACCTGCGCCTGAACGAACCCCGCTACGTCACCTTGCCCAACATCATGAAGGCCAAGAAAAAGCAGCTGGACACCGTCAAGCCCGAAGACCTCGGTGTGGACGTGGCTCCGCGCCTGAAGACCCTGAAGGTGACCGAACCTGCCAAGCGCGGCGCAGGCATCAAGGTGGCCGACGTGGCCGCCCTGGTCGAAAAACTCAAGAACGAAGCGAAGGTGATCTAAATGTCGGTACTCGTTATTGCTGAACACGACAACGCGTCCATCAAGGGCGCAACGCTGAACACCGTCACGGCCGCAGTGGCCTGCGGCGGCGACGTGCACGTGCTGGTGGCCGGCCACAACGCCGGCGCTGCCGCACAAGCCGCCTCCAAAATAGCCGGTGTTGCCAAGGTCATCCACGCCGACGCCCCTGGCCTGGAACACGGCCTGGCAGAAAACGTCGCCGCCCAAGTCCTGGCACTTCAGGGAAATGCGGCCAGCAACTACAGCCACATCCTGTTCCCCGCGACTGCCAGCGGCAAGAACGTGGCCCCCCGCGTGGCGGCCAAGCTCGATGTGGCCCAGATCAGCGACATCACCAAGGTGGTTGCCGCCGACACCTTCGAGCGACCCATCTACGCCGGCAACGCCATTGCCACCGTGCAAAGCCAAGATTCCGTCAAGATCATCACCGTGCGCACCACCGGCTTTGACGCCGCAGCCACCACCGGTGGCAGCGCACAAGTTGAAACCGCCGCCGCCACGGCCGACGCAGGCAAGAGCAGCTTCGTGGGCAGCGAAATCGCCAAGAGCGACCGCCCCGAGCTGACCGCTGCCAAGATCATCGTCTCCGGTGGTCGTGCGCTGGGCAGCAAGGAAAAGTTCGACGAAGTCATGACGCCCCTGGCCGACAAGCTGGGCGCGGCGCTCGGTGCCAGCCGCGCGGCGGTGGACGCAGGCTACGCGCCCAACGACTGGCAAGTGGGCCAGACGGGCAAGATCGTGGCACCGCAGCTGTATGTGGCCGCCGGTATCTCGGGCGCCATCCAGCACTTGGCGGGCATGAAGGACTCCAAGGTGATCGTGGCGATCAACAAGGACCCTGAGGCCCCGATCTTCAGCGTGGCCGACTATGGGCTGGAAGCGGATCTGTTCACGGCTGTGCCTGAACTGGTCAAGGCCCTGTAAGAACGCCCCTGTGCACACAAAGGCATCGCTCGCGATGCCTTTTTTTTGACGAAATTTCGCTTTCCCGGAGACACCCATGAGCTACACCGCCCCCGTCAAGGACATGCTGTTCGCCATCGAGCACCTGGCCAACATTGAACAGATCGCGCAAATCCCTGGTTTTGAAGATGCCGGGCTGGACACGGCCGCCGCCGTGTTGGAAGAGTGCGCCAAGTTCAATGAAGGGGTGCTGTCGCCGCTCAACTGGGAAGGCGACAAGAACCCGTCGAGCTGGAAAGACGGCGTGGTCACCACCACCCCCGGCTTCAAGGAAGCCTTCCGCCAATATGGCGAAGGCGGCTGGCAAGGCCTGCAGCACCCCGCCGACTTTGGCGGCCAGGGCCTGCCCAAGACCATCGGCGCGGCCTGCATCGAGATGACCAACAGCGCCAACATGAGCTTTGCGCTGTGCCCGCTGCTGACCGACGGCGCCATCGAGGCGCTGCTGACAGCAGGCAGCGATGAACTCAAGGCCACCTACCTCGAAAAGCTGGTGACCGGCGAGTGGACTGGCACCATGAACCTGACCGAACCCCAGGCGGGCTCGGACCTGGCCCTGGTGCGCACGCGTGCAGAACCCCAGCCCGACGGCACCTACAAGATTTTCGGCACCAAGATCTTCATCACCTACGGTGAGCACGACATGGCCGAGAACATCATCCACCTGGTGCTGGCCCGCGTGCAGGGCGCGCCGGAGGGCGTCAAGGGCATCAGCCTGTTCGTGGTGCCCAAGTTCATGGTCAACAAGGACGGAAGCCTGGGCGCGCGGAATGACGCGCATTGCGTGAGCATCGAGCACAAGCTGGGCATCAAGGCATCGCCTACGGCCGTGCTGCAGTTTGGCGACCACGGCGGCGCGGTGGGCTACCTGGTGGGCCAGGAGAACAGGGGCCTGGAGTACATGTTCATCATGATGAATGCGGCCCGCTACGCCGTGGGCATGCAGGGCATCGCGATCTCCGAGCGCGCCTACCAAAAGGCTGTGCAGTACGCGAAAGACCGCGTGCAGAGCCGCCCCGTGGACGGCAGCATCAACGCCAGCGCCGCCATCATTCACCACCCTGACGTCAAGCGCATGCTCATGACCATGCGCGCCACCGTCGAGGGTTGCCGCGCCATGGCCACGGTGGCGGCTGCGGCGTTTGATGCCGCACACCACCACCCCGATGCCGACGCGCGCAAGCAGAACCAGGCGTTCTATGAATTCATGGTGCCGCTGGTCAAGGGCTACAGCACCGAGACCAGCCTGGAAGTGACCAGCCTGGGTGTGCAGGTGCATGGTGGCATGGGCTTCATCGAAGAAACTGGCGCGGCCCAGTACTACCGCGACGCCAAGATCCTGACCATCTACGAAGGCACCACCGCCATCCAGGCCAACGACCTGGTGGGCCGCAAGACGGCGCGCGACGGCGGCCAGGTGGCCAAGGGCATCGCCGCGCAGATCGAGAAGACCGAGGCCGACCTGCTGGCCAGCGGCACGCCCGCTGCACTGGCTGTGGCCAAACGCCTGACGGCGGCGCGCAAGGCGCTGCTCGACGTGATCGACTTCGTGGCCGGTGGCACCAAGGCCCAGCCCAACGCCGTGTTTGCGGGCAGCGTGCCCTACCTGATGCTCGCGGGCAATGTGGTGGCGGGCTGGCAACTGGCGCGCAGCCTGCTGGTGGCGCAGGACCTGTTGCAAAAGGGACAGGACGAAGCCTTCATGCGCGCAAAAATAACCACAGCCCAGTTCTACGCCGACCACATTCTGGTGAAGGCCCCCGGCCTGCGCGACAGCATTGTGGAAGGCGCGGCCAGCGTGACCGAGCTGGCGCTGGAAGCCTTCTGAAGGACTGGCGTGCTGTGAGGAGACAGGCCACCTGCGGGGCAGGGGCCTTGATATAAAAATGATAGCTACGGACGCATGATTCACTAGCGCATCCGGCCTATTCCATCCCTATTCTTGTTCTGGAAGTTGTTGCCATGTCCAAACTGCCTCCCGTGTTGCAAAACCTGTCGCTGCCCGTCATCGGTTCGCCGCTGTTCATCATCAGCAACCCCAAGCTCGTGATCGAGCAGTGCAAGGCCGGTGTGGTGGGCTCCATGCCCGCGCTCAATGCCCGCCCTGCCGAACTGCTGGACGAGTGGCTGGCCGAGATCACCGAGACCTTGGCGGCCTACAACAAGGCGAACCCCGACAAGCCTGCTGCGCCGTTTGCCATCAACCAGATCGTGCACAAGAGCAACGACCGGCTGGACCACGACATGCACGTGTGCGCCAAGTACAAGGTGCCGATCATCATCACCAGCCTGGGTGCGCGCGAGGACGTGAACCAGGCCGTGCATGCCTGGGGCGGCGTGGTGCTGCACGACATCATCAACAACAAGTTCGCGCACAAGGCGATTGAGAAGGGCGCTGACGGCCTGATCGCCGTGGCGGCCGGTGCCGGTGGCCACGCTGGCACCAAGAGCCCGTTTGCGCTGATCCAGGAAATCCGCCAGTGGTTCGACGGCCCGCTGGCGCTCAGCGGCTCTATCGCCAGTGGCGGCGCGGTGCTGGCTGCACAGGCCATGGGGGCAGACTTTGGCTACATCGGTTCGGCCTTCATCGCCACCCATGAGGCCCGCGCCAGCGAGGCCTACAAACAAGCCATCGTGGACGGCAACTCGGACGACATCGTCTACAGCAACCTGTTCACGGGCGTGCATGGCAACTACCTGGCGCCCTCGATCCGCGCGGCAGGCATGGACCCGGACAACCTGCCAGAGTCCGACCCCAGCAAGATGAACTTTGGCGGCGACGCCAAGAAGGCCTGGAAAGATATCTGGGGCTGCGGCCAGGGCATTGGCTCCATCAGCGCCGTGACCAGCACCGCCGAACTGGTCGCCAAGCTGCGCGGTGAATACGAGGCGGCCCGCGCCCGTCTCAAGCTCTGAATCTGCGCTCTGTAAGGGGCGGTGGCTTTGTGCCTCTGGGGGGCATTCGGCCATCTTTCTTCCCTCACACCGCCGTTTTGTTTCGCCCGCCATGTGTATCCACACATGGTGGGCGAATGTCTTTGTGGGAGGTGTTCGAGCGGTGTCTTTGCGATGACGCACCCGAGGGGAAACCCGCGTGAGGAGGAGAAGTCCCCTACAGATAATGGTGATGAAAAATAATCAATGAATGCCAGTGCCAAGTTCGCCGGCCTTGTCACCATGTTGCGAGGGAGATGCCTGATGTTCCGTGCTTTTGTGTGCCTGCTGGCCGTGTGCGCCACCACCCTGGTTCATGCCCGCAATGAAGGCGTGACCGCTGATGAAATCCGGCTGGGTGCCTCGGTCGTGCTGTCGGGGCCGCTCGGGCCGCAGACGGCGCAGTATGGCGAGGGCTCGCGACTGCTGTTCGACGCGGTGAACGCGCAGGGCGGGGTACATGGCCGGATGATCCGGTACACCACGCTCGATGATGCTTTCGACCCGCAAAAGGCCGTGGAAAACACGCGCCAGCTGCTGGAGAACGACAAGGTGTTCATGATTTTCCATAGCACCGGTACGGCGCAGACGGCGGCCATCCTGCCGCTGATCAAGGAGCAGCGCACTGTGCTGTTTGGCCCCGTCACGGGTGCCTCGGTGTTCCGGGAGGCGTTCAATCCGTATGTGTTCCATGTGCGTGCGGGTTATGCCAACGAGGCCAGCAAGATCGTGTCGCAGCTGCGCCAGCAAGGCATCACCCGTGTGGCGGTGTTCTTTCAGGACGACGGCCTGGGCAAGACACTGGCAGGTGAGCTCAAGAAGGCGTCGGACGAGGAGAAGCTGCCCTTTGTGGCCGAGATCAAGGTGGACCCCAAGCAGCCCGACTTTGCTGCCGCCGCACAGGCGACCGAAAAAGCCCAACCCCAGGCTGTGATCGTGGCGACCGGCGGCACCACTTTCACGAGCTACATCAAGGCGGTGCAGGCCACGGCAGCGCGGCCTGCCTACTACGGGTTCTCGGTGGCCAGCATGGACGTGATCCAGCGCGAACTCAGGGACAAGGCGCGGGGCATCATCCTGGCGCAGATCATGCCTTCGCTGCGCAACACCACTATCCCGGTGGTGGCCGAATATCTGAGCCTGCTGCGTGCCAAGTCGCCCGGCGCTCAACCCTCGGCTTCGCAGTTCGAAGGTTTTGTCCACGCGCGCTTGCTGGTGGAAGGGCTACGCCGCACGGGGCGCAACCTGACTACCGAGTCGTTCTCCAAAACGATGGAGGACGCGGGTGAAATTGCTTTTGGTCGTTTCAGCGTGAAGTATTCGCCGCGCAACCACAATGGGTCGACCTATGTGGAGCTGGCTATCGTGGACGCGGAAGGCAGTCTGCGTTACTGAGGGTATCCACGCTTCGCGCGGTGCGCGGACTCTTGTTCATCGAGCCCGCTGCAGGTGATGGCAGACCAGCGGGAGACAGTGCAGCTGTGCAAAAAATCCTCTAACGGAGGACAATAGCGGGTTTTGTTGTTCCATCCTCGGTCCAGTTCGCCTTGCTGCTTTGCGCAGCAGGCGAATCAGCGCGGAGGGAATCCGGATATCCAGCGGCGCACTGTCCGCAGGGATTCAACACCTCACCCTATGTCTTCGTCCACATCCCGCACACCCTTGATCGACATGATCAAGGGCATGGCTTGCGCCACCATCGTGTGGCACCACTTGGCCTTCTATGGCCCGATGTCCGACATCGCCCATCCCTTGGCTCCAGTACTCATAGCGTGGCTATATGACTATGGGCGCATGGCGGTGCAGGTGTTTCTGGTGTTGGGTGGGTACCTGGCTGCTGCGAGCCTTGCGCCCCAGGGCATTGCGCGTTTCGACCATGCGGGCACCGCCATTGCCAAACGCTTCGTGCGGCTGGTGGTGCCTTATGCCGTGGCGTTGATGCTGGCGGTGGTGGTCGCCGCCCTCGTGCGGCCTTGGATGGAGCACCACTCTGTGCCCGACCAACCCACCTTGTCACAACTGTTGGCGAACGCTTTGCTGCTGCAGGACATCGTGGGTGAAGGTGCTTTGTCGGCTGGCGTGTGGTACGTGGCCATCGACTTTCAACTCTTTGCGCTGACTGTGCTGATGCTGGCCGGTGTACGTGCGCTGCCTGCGCGCTGGGTACAGCACCATGCAGCGGCCTTGTCGCAGGGGCTGGTGCTGTTGGTGGCTGCTGCCTCGCTATGGGTTTTCAACCGCATCGCGGGGTTGGACATGTGGGCGCTGTACTTTTTTGGTGCCTACGGCCTGGGCATGCTGGCTTACTGGGCGGTACGGGCGCCGAAGGCGCAGGCATGGGTCTGCCTCATGGCGCTGCTGGTGGGGGCAGCGCTGGCGGTGGATTTCCGGGCACGCATTGCCGTGGCTGCGGTCACGGCCTTGTGCCTGGTGGTGGCCATGCGCTCTGCGCGCATGCGCAGCTTTTCCGGTGTGTCGCCGCTCGTAAAGCTCGGCCAGATGTCGTACTCGGTGTTTCTGGTGCACTTTGCCGTGTGCTTGCTCGTGAACGCGGTGGTCAGCCACCTCTGGCCTACATCACCAGCGCTGAATGCCGTGGGCATGCTCCTGGCGTTTGGGCTATCGCTGGCAGCTGGGCGTCTGTTGTATCTGCGAGTGGAGCGTCATGTGCCATCGTGGTCCACGGCCCTGCGCTGGCAACTGGGGCTGGTGGGGGCTGGCATGCTGGTGGTCATTACCAGCAACTGGGCATAGCCCCTAGGCTGGGACCGCAGGGGCAGGCCGACTGGGCTGTTTTTTTGAGCGCGCTATGTCCTTCAGCCCAGTGCAGTGCTATCGCAAAAGCTTGCGTTCCCGCCGTTTGCGTTGCTTGTCCAGAAACCACGCCATGAAGGGCAGCAGCAGCATCGAGCCGGGGATCACCCAGATAAAAAGATAAGGGCTGACCGAAGACGCGGACCGCATCACATCCCGCAGGTGGGCTCGTTCCTCGGCACTCCAATTGCCCTGGCGGCGCTGCTGCACCAGCCAGACCACCGAGCCCTTCATGGTGGCCATCTCGCGGCGCAAGCGGCTCTTTTCCCGACTGTTGCCCGCGAGAAAAGAACAAAACCACTCCGGCGCGCGCTCCATGCGGCGCTGGAATGCCAGGGTGGAATCCGGGTCAAATGTGTCGGTCGGGGGCGGCTCGGAGGGCAGATGAAAGTTCACGACCAGCGCCATTATCTCTACGATTGTGCTGACTATTTATTCGTCAAGGGTATCGAGCTCTGACCCAGATAAATCGTGGCGGCCTTATTTACCCCAACAGTCGACATTGTATCCCGCTTGATCCGATGTTTTGCCTGCTGCGCCACGGAGCCCACTATTGCTAAGCGAGTAGGTGCCACATTTGTCACTTGCCTGGGGACTGGTGGCCTTCGGCGTTGCAGTTAATGTGTAGCTGGTGGTTGTGTTGCTAGCAGCTAGCGCAATCGTATATCGTTTGCTGTTGTCAGAAGACCACGTGAGTGTCGTTGGCAGTGAGGCTGTAGGATATGTTCCCGTCGCTGTAGCAGCTCTTTCAAGCCATTGCTGCGCTTGCAACAAACCAGCACGAGCTTCCGCTCGATGCCCCCGTCGCACATATTCTTGATAGCTAGGGTAAGCAACGGCGGAGAGAATAGCCACTATCGCTACCACAATCATCAACTCAATCAGCGTGAAGCCTTGAGCATATTTCGGCGGTATTTTTATATTCATAAAATCTCTCATAAATCAAGCAACGACTATTTCAATTGCCGCCAGCTAGGTCGTACCAGCAAAGATGGATAAATTTTGAGCGCATCGCTCTTACCGTCATTACCTTTACGGATCTGTTTTGTACCTGTAGCGAAGCGCAATTCCTTGCCGGAGGCCGACATCCTCGCGTAGTTTTTGCCACTGCTCATGTCTGACGCGTTATAGAGACCATCACCATTTACATCCATGATTGTGAGTGGCGCAGGAGTCCCTGATGCAATATTTACCAGTGTACGATATGTCTTGGCTGCACTTGGTTGAGGTGCGCACACCTCAGTGCCGCTGGCGGTAGCGCTGCCGGTGGCTGGTTTTTCGCTGATTATTTCCAGGGTGTTGCCTCCATTGTAGAACGTAGGGCTTGTTGTGACGCGTTCGCCTGATACTGGCAGATCCATATACCAACCTTGCTTTACAGTGCATGATGTATCGGTTGGTTTACAGGAGTAAGTGACCTCCTGCGTTGTAAGGGTCCAGAAGGAGCGTCCTGTACTTACTCCACTTCCTGCTGTACCCAAGCCTGTACCAGCTGTTGTGTTATCCGAGCCGTTGTCTACCGATTCGGACTGCAATGCGCTGCGACCACTAACGGTTGCTGGCGTTGGATTAGATGTCTTTACAGTTACCTTGCCAGCATTGGCACCCGAGCTCTCGATTTGATATCGAGTATTGTCTAGTATGGAGTAGACCGATTGCACAGATGTGTCCGTCCGATCTCCCTCGGTCAGATTCTGCCCAGTTCCAAACGCCACCATCAAGCCACCAACCGCTCTATTTGCACGAAGGACAGGTGGAGTGGTTATCGGCTGTCGATTGGTGGAGCCTCCACTGGTGTACGTTGCCGTAAATAATGGATTGCCACTGAAAGCGACGCCCCATTGGGTCGCATCAGCATTGGAAATGTCAAATTTCCACATGTTTCCGCGTAAATCTCCTGCGTAAACAAAATCGGGTGTGCCATCGCCATTTACATCTAGCAGCTGAGGTGTAGATAGACCATTGCCTGATGCTTCTGCTCCGGTCGTGGCCGCAGGAATTACCTTAAGAGATTTGTCTCCGTCCAAATACTGGATGAGCAGTACAGGTCGTTCATTCGCGCTGTTATATCCATTGCCTACAATGTAAGCCCAACGACCATTGTTTGTACGCGCAATTTGCAAAGATAGCTGTTGGTTGCTTTCAGAGACGACTGGAGTGCCAAAGATATGCCCAATATCTGGGTGGGCATTATTATCTGTTGGTTTCGAGGGGGGCACGGCATCACTGATAGGTGCAGCTGTTTTGTCCATCACGACCAAAGACGCCGCATTGGCTTCTGCAAAGTTGGTGGCTGGTGCAGGTACTGGAGAGGAAGCATCAAGAGGACCGGGCTTGGTCACATCAAGGACAAAGAAGCCCCGGCCTCCTGCACCCAAAGTACCCACAAGATATGTACGCCAATCGGCTGTTCCCCCTGTTCCAATATCAATATCACCAGATTGTGGCGACCCATCGACGTAATATCGATGATCATAATTGGTATTCGTTAATGCTGAGAGATTCTGCACTACACCATGGGGCACATATGCAATCTTCTCTGTCCCGTCCTTGGCGGAGAAACCATGCAGCATGCCGTCGTTCCCTCCAACGTATAGCATCGGTAGACGCCCGCGATTGTTCGCAGCAAAGGTGTTATATGAACCTGTAGAGTATCCGCTGGCTGGTGGACCAACATACCAAATTCCAGAATTAACAATATCGCCCTGGCGATTTTTTCGATTTCTGAATGTTGCGGTTGGATTTGCTAAGGAGTAATTGGTCGCTTCCTTGGTTCGGTCTCCTCGGATGAAATTGACGCGATCCTGCCCCCTGCCGTCTCCTGTCAACGTGCTGGCGGTTCCTACCGTACCATTATTAAGCCACATCTGCTGAGACGCATTGCTGGTCGAGCTACTTAAATTAGCCCATTTGAAGGAAATTCCGGTGGCTGCTGGATCTGATGCCGCGATAGGGATTTTGTATGACAACACAAGCCGAGTACTAACGTTCGCACTGTCTAACTTGTCTGCCGTCGAAAGTCCCTTGGTTGTGCTGCCGCTCACTAAACCCCAATCGGGGTTGGGGGTAAAGTTACCCGAGGTGTCAATTGAATTGGATGTAACGGAGCCATACCAACGATTGTCATTGGAGTTGCCGTCGTCTGCCGCGACATAACTAGTTTGGAAAGATTGAGTTCCCACTCGGCTCACGGATCCGGAAGCCGAGGTAAATCCAGAAACGGGGGCGGTTGTATCTACTACAATATCATCGAAAATATCTGCGAAAACTGCAGTTAAATCACCGGTAACGGGGTAGTATTTGCCGCGACTATTTATGGCCATGTGCCACATTTCTTGTGGCCGATAAGCGTCGTAACTCCCATCTGCTATGCCGAATGTTACATTATCCCATTTTGTATTTCCAACGGCAAGGCTGGCGAAACCAGTATCATACATTCCAAATATACCGCCGCTCCATTGTGGAGAGGTTGCAGTATTTTTGGTTAGCGTACTGGCTGTAGGTCCATATCCTATGGTGTATTGCACCAAATGTTGCCATTCGGCTGGATCATTTTTTGGATTCCAATACTCGCTAAATGTTACAGACTTGGCGCTGGCTCCGGTTCCATTGTTGAAGGTTTCAGTGCCCGTTTTTCTTATTTTTGGGATAACTGCATTGTCAATTCCTGGCTGCAGATCGGTTGCCCAATAGTAAAATGCAATATCAGCCAGCGTTGGATATGCGTAATATGTGTTGGTGCTTCCGGATGTAACTTTTTTCGGTGCCTCATCACCATAATCATCTCTGAATATTTGAGTTTCGGCAGAGGTTATGGAGTATGCTTGCACGCCATAAGGGGATGCAGGGTGGGAGGTAGAAGCCGGCGCAGGCGTCGGAAGTGCAGCAATGGCTTTGCCATCAAAATTTTGAATGGTGGTATTTGTGGTTGTACTCGTGGGCACAACCATATCACTCTTAAAAGAAGTACTATTTAGGCCCGAATCGGTATAGGTGAAGTTCCAGCCGCCATCCGTTAAGAAAATGTGATAGGCACGGCGACACGCTAAGGGGGCTGAGTCCGTTGTGCCTGGAGTAGCATTCCATGGGCTATTCGCTCCTGTGGTTTGCATGTATTTGCCTGCATTCCAGGCTAAGACATGGGACGGTGTCGTGCCTGTTGCTGAGAGCTGATTGATCCAAGTGGCAAAACTAGTCTTTTTCGCCCCTGAGAATTTTCCCATGGCGTTATTATTTCCACATCCTCCAGAATTGGAGGGAATACCGTTGCATGCAAACGATTGCCATGCGAGCCTAAATTGATCATCGTACTTGGTACTGTTAACAAGAACTGCCTGCAATCCTTCTTGCACGCGTTGTATGCGTGTTTTCACACCGTCGTCTTTAGTGCCCATACTGCCAGACGTGTCGATTGACATGACCACATTGGGGATAGGCGTTTTATAAGCGGTTCCTGCAGGGTACTGAACTAAAGGGATTTGCGCGGACCACGCATTCAATGGTCCCCAAATTGCTGCAATCAGAATGGCGAGAGTTTTTGGTTTTGGATAATATGTCTTACGCATGGCGGAGCTCCAATAATTGTGGAAAGCGTGCGGATTGTGATTTATTTGGAGTTGTTCGGGTCCTGCAGTGACAGTGTTGACTGCAGAACAACTTCACTGCCAGGTTTATTTCCACGTGCTATGGCCGTGATTCGATAAACGAATAACTTCGTGCGCATTGGGGCAAATCTCTCTACATTGGAGCCTGGTGGCATTCCCGAAAGCAGCGATAAACCATCTGGGTCTATATAGGGCATGATTTCCACCCAGTACCAAGCCCCTTTTCCTGTAGATGTTTCTGCCAATATAGTATTAGCGGTTGCCGCAGCACTAGCCCCCGTAAACTGACCATACCGCGCACCAACATTTGTGGCAGTCATTGCAGCCATTGCGGTACTGTCGTTCCAGAAGTCTTGCGGGTCGTTACGCTTTTGGCAAATACCTTTGTAGCAGTAAGTGCTATTTGGACTCAGGCTTTGTACCGTCGATAACATGTTTCCGAGATCTTTGGTTTCAAAGTCGAAATACACGTCGGCGCCAATCGTGGCGGGAACTGCAGGTGTTGCTCCGCTAGCTGGAATCGCTGGGGCTGGAGGGGGGCGGCAAAGATCGCTGTTCCCGGCAGTACGTGCACACGTGCTCCCATTAGGTTGAAG
Source organism: Acidovorax sp. 99 (assembly GCF_003096455.1). Taxonomy (NCBI): domain Bacteria; kingdom Pseudomonadati; phylum Pseudomonadota; class Betaproteobacteria; order Burkholderiales; family Comamonadaceae; genus Acidovorax; species Acidovorax sp. 99. The sequence continues at coordinate 608,548 of NZ_QEKU01000001.1, read as the reverse complement.
GCCTCTTATGTCGAATTCCGCATCCTGCAACATTGCTTGCGCCGCTTCGAATGTACGGCGATAGTCTGCGTCGTTGCCCACCAGAATTTCATTGAAGAGTGCACTGCGTGCAGCCCACAAAGCAAGAAGCATCGACAAAAGTACAAAAACAATTACTACATAAAGCGCCATACCACGCTGGCTACTACGCCGACGAGGCTGGAGATGTGTGAAAGTGACTTGCATAATGTGATGAGTTTGTAGCCTGACGAGCCTCGTCAAACCTGCCCTTGACTACGGATTTGGTATATGTTGCGAAAGACCATTTTGAGACGGTCTCCGTAGGAGGTGGCAGTGCCGCTGCAATTTGTATAGGTTGCACCGGCTGTGGGGGCGGGCTCTGTACCTGTAAGTTCAAGGCACACTTCTACTGCATAGACATTCGACCATGTTGCAGTAGCACTGGCTGCATTAGCAATCACGCTGGAAGCTGCCAAATACTGCAAGTTCGTCGTATTCGGTGCTTGCTGGATATACCGCAACTGCATATCTGTCAGATTGCCGATAATAGGCTGACTGGTTCCTCCTGTGCCAACACACACCAGCTCGTTTGTGGTTGTGTTCCGCTGAAATTTACTGCTGAGAACAGGTGTGGCGCCTAGGCTTCCACTGGCAGCAAGCGCCGGATTTTGTCCCAAGCAGTCTCGCAATAGGGAAGAAGAGACTGGCGTTGATGCAGGTGCTGGGGGCGTAACAGTTTCTATGTAGTTCTGATAACCGACAGTAAAACTGGGCGTAGTGTCCGCAACCAAGGTACTTGATGCGCGGCTGAAGGGGGGGCGAACACCTGTAGGGTCTGGTGGATCAAACGCAACAGCCGTCATGGCAGCAACAGCGTCTGAGGCCACGGGTGCGATACTGGGTTTAAGGTTTAGTTCGAGACTGCCGGCCTGGCGAATTTGTTGGCCGATCACGCGAAACGCGTAAGAGGCTTGTTGCTGCAAGGACGTGGCCTCGGACACCGTTCCCGAAATTCCACGAGAGGCCATGAGCGCGCCCAAAGCAACAGCAACGACCATGAGGCCGACGGCAATACCAACCATGAGCTCAATGAGCGTCACGCCACGCTGCCGGCGTGTTGAGTCGGGAGTTATTACAAACACTTTGAAGCGATATTTCATGGAGGGCTCGTCAATTCGGGCAGTACAAAGTGCCACCTTCGGGTGTGCATCGCTGTGTTGGTTGTAAATACTGTATGTGGCATATTAGTCCGCTGGGGCAACTGATAGCTGTGCCAGCGGAATCAATTCCAGATACTGCAAGCGGTGCGGTAAGTGCTGTCAGGTCAGAAGAACTGAAACTCTGTCCATTTTGGTTATATCGGTTCTCATTCCAGCCGATCATTACCCCAAGTTGGCGGGGGGCACCTTGGGGAATGAAGATGGCTGTCTTAGCACCTGGCAACGTGCGGTCGACCCTCAGGCGCCACTGCCGGAGGTCGCATGCTGCCAAGTCGGTCGGATTGCATGCTGCGCTGGTGCAGCATTCGCTGGTGTCTGTGGGAAGAGCGTCGGCCAACGCTACCTTGTAATTTACCAAGTTGTTCAATGCATCGGGGCTACTTTCTAGCCGTTCGCCAAGGTCCTCAATAAACCGAATGGCTTGACCACGCCGAACACCCGCTTGGGTGTCTGTCAGGGTCCGCATTTGCACACCCAGTATTCCCAAAATGCCGAGTGTCATCACAACGATCGCGACCAAAACCTCTAACAGGCTGAAACCGCGCTGAGTTTTTAAGAATTGGGCGGCTTTCAGTTGGAGCATGGGACGTCCTCTATGATTTTAATTCGACCGCCCGCCGCCATGCATATGCCTCGGGTGGCAGGTGAAGAGATGCCTATAGTTGCAGGGGAGATAATAAATCCTTTAGCATTTAACCCACTCATCTTTCCATTGCGATCCACGCTGATGGAGGAGCTGCCGGATTTGTGGATTACATCTGTATTGGCGGAGGTAACGACGGTCTGGAGAATCTCCTCGCCAACTTTGTACTTGCCATTGCTGTCGCTGTCCACGAAAATGATCCAACCGCAACCCCACTCTTCATTCGTACTCGCAAGTTGGCAGCCTTTGGTTGTATTGGGTAATTTTTGAATGCCAATGTGTCCCCCGCGCTTTATCGCTTCAGACCGTGCAACTTGAAGGCTGTTTACCATTGATTCGGTTACGCTGCGAACTCGCCAGCGATCAATGAGTGTCGTAAATTGTGGTCCAGCGAGTACTGTAAGTAAACCAATAATGGCTATTACCACCATCAACTCAATGGATGTGAAGCCTCTGGATATTGGAAATAGTTGAAAAATCAGCATGCATCACTACCTTTTTTTTGTGTGATGCGCCCCCCCGTGCCTGCGCACAGTCGTATTGCGCTGACTGCGGCGGAGCTCTGACCTTGTGGTGTCAGTAAAAAATCCATTGAGGAGGGATTCGTCGCGCTGACGGCATTTGCCAACATGCCCCAGCGATTGATGGCGATAATTCCAGTGCTACCAGTCAATGTGATATTTACTTTTGGTGAAGGAGAGCTAATTTTCAAATCGCACTCATTGGGAGTGTTGGCTGTATTGCAGGTATCTTGGCTACCGTTATTATTGGAATCATAAAAAACCCGCCAGCCACAACTCCAATCAGTGTTTCCCGATGATGTGCAGCCACTATCGCTTAGATTTCGAGCGACAATAATATTTCCACCGAGCTTTATCGCCTCTGATCGAGCGAAGTACAACGTAGTCGCAAGATTTTCCGCGGCATCACGCACTCTCCATTTTTCGATAATAGGTGTAAAACTAGGAGCTGCTAGAGCAGCTAGTACAGCCAAAATGGCTAGCGTAACCATCAGCTCTATCGCGGTGAATCCTTGGTCGCGGTCAGATGGCGGGGGGAGAAGGAGCGTATGCATCTTTCTATGTTACGAGGCCATGGCTCTGATGATCGATCCGCTGGGATGAGTGGCAGGCGAGACACGACGACCGGCGTGCATGGCCGTCATCCTGTGGCAGGTGTGCTCCAGTATTTAGAGTTGCCCTCTGCCCTTCTTGTCTCGCTCAGCCGCAAAGGTATCTCACTTCACAGCCGGGACAACAGCAGAGGCCGTACCGCAGCCGGTTTCAAAGCCACCTTGTTAAACCCGGAGGCGGTCCGTCGAGAGAAGACGCACATTCAGCCGCGAGTTCTATTCGAGGCGGTCACGCTGGTTGTTAGTGTGCGGTGACCGTGGCCCTGGCAAGATAGAGCGCAACGTCTTGAAGTAGCCCCAGCCAACTTTGCGAAGGAGTCGGTGTGAAGTTCGGTTTAGTAGCGAAGCGCCCAAAGGCCTCGTTGGTTAATCTGGCGTGCGAGGCGGCTTCTATGCCTAGCTGATGCGCTTCAGCAGCCTGCGCAGCGTTGAAGATGAGACGCCGGGCGCGCATGTACAACAGAGCTCCATGCGCAGCGATCGCACCTAAGGCACCTGGCGCATGCGGCACGATGTACTTTAGCCGGGTGAATGGCGCCGCGTCGATAGGTGCATTCGCTAGCGAGCGCTTCGTGCTCGCCCCACGCCAAGGCTCGTCCAAGGATCGAAGCGAGTGCTGCGTGGTGGCCGACAATGTGCTGGACCGCCCGTTCCAGGCGAATGCATCGACTCAGAAGCGGGTGGCCGAATTCACCTACATCTGAACGTCAGAGAGCCGGCTGTTTGTAGAAGCGGTGCTGGACCTGCACTTAGAGCATATCGATCGGAATCAACAGGTGTAATCCGCGTTGGCAGGTTTGGATGTAAGTCATGTCGGTGGCCCAGGACAGATCGGGATCGGCCACCTTGAACAGTCACAGCGGTAGGCCGGGCTTGCCACTTCTACTCCCAGGTCTGCGGTCATAAGCCGCGTGCGAGCGTAGATCTTCGAGCTCGAATGGAAGCGCCATGCGCTGCTTGCCTCGGCGCTCACCCAAATCGCTATATCTTTTAGCGCGAGTTTGCAGTAACTACAGACACTACTGCTTATCAGCCTTGTCTTCTTGAGTTAGCCCAGAAATTTTTTATCGTTCTCGGTCCGGAGGCTCGGCGGCGCTTTCTTTTATGCGTGGTAACAGCCCCGGCGCAGCGCCATCGCCTTTTACATATGCCGCACGCTCTGTTTTTGCTCGTGATGCCGGGTGGATGCGTACCTTGCCCGTTCAGGTTTGAGCCGCGAAGGTGTCTAGTGGGGCCGGAATGAATCAAGCTATGAATTTGATAGCGGTAGTGTGTCTACGATCGTCCCGCCTCGTTGATCTTGGTCAAGCCCTTCCTTTGCCTGCTGCCTTGAAATGAGGTAGTCCCTACCTCAACTGGAGACTAACTCGGAGGACATAGACCATGCGTCTCGACAAATTCACCACCAAATTCCAGGAAGCCCTGAGCGATGCACAGAGCATTGCACTAGGCAATGACCACGCCTACATCGAGCCGGTACATGTGCTGCAGGCCATGCTGCAACAGGACGATGGCCCGAAGGCGCTGCTGCAGCGTGCGGGCGCCAACGTACCCGGCCTGTTGGCGGGGGCCGAGGCGGCGGTTAAGCGCCTGCCTCAGGTGCAGGGCAACGACCAGGTACAAGGCGGCCCTGAGCTGGGGCGTGTGCTCCAGGCCACCGAGAAAGAGGCCATCAAGCGCGGCGACCAGTTCATCGCCAGCGAGCTGTTTTTGCTCGCCGTGATCGACAGCAAGGGAGAGGCCGCAAAAATCGCCAAGGACAACGGCCTCACGCGCAAGAGCCTGGAGGCCGCCATCGACGCCGTGCGCGGCGGTCAGAAGATGGACAGCGCAGAGGCCGAAGGCCAGCGTGGTGCGCTGGCCAAGTACTGCCTGGATCTCACCGAGCGCGCTCGTCTTGGCAAGCTGGACCCCGTGATTGGCCGCGACGACGAAATCCGCCGTGCCATCCAGGTGCTGCAGCGCCGCACCAAGAACAACCCCGTGCTGATCGGCGAACCCGGCGTGGGCAAGACCGCCATCGTAGAAGGCCTGGCCCAGCGCATTGTGGCGGGCGAAGTACCCGAGAGCCTCAAGGGCAAGCGCGTGCTCAGCCTCGACATGGCTGCGCTGCTTGCGGGTGCCAAGTTCCGGGGCGAGTTTGAAGAGCGCCTGAAAAGCGTGCTCAACGAACTGGCCAAGGACGAAGGTCAGACCATCGTCTTTATCGACGAGCTGCACACCATGGTGGGCGCGGGCAAGGGCGAGGGCGCGATGGACGCGGGCAACATGCTCAAGCCCGCGCTGGCGCGTGGCGAGCTGCACTGCGTGGGGGCCACCACACTCGACGAATACCGCAAGTACATCGAAAAGGATGCGGCACTGGAGCGGCGCTTCCAGAAGATCCTGGTCGGCGAGCCCACCGTGGAGGCGACCATTGCCATCCTCCGCGGCTTGCAGGAGAAATATGAGGTCCACCACGGCGTGGACATTACCGACCCGGCGATCGTCGCTGCGGCCGAGCTGAGCAATCGCTACATCACGGACCGCTTCCTGCCTGACAAGGCGATCGACTTGATCGATGAGGCCGCGTCCAAGATCAAGATCGAGATGGACTCCAAGCCTGAGGTGATGGATAAGCTCGACCGCCGCCTGATTCAGCTGCAGATCGAGCGCGAAGCGGTGCGCCGCGAGAAGGACGAGTCCTCACAAAAGCGCTTTGCGCTCATCGAGGAAGAGATCACCAAGCTGCAAAAGGAAATCGCCGACTACGACGAGATCTGGCAGTCTGAAAAGGCCCAGGCGCAAGGCAGCGCTCATGTGCGCGAGGCCATCGACAAGCTCAAGTTTCAGATCGAGGAGTTCACTCGCAAAGGCGACTTCAACAAGGTGGCCGAGCTGCAATACGGCAAGCTGCCTGAGCTGGAAAAGCAGTTGAAGGAAGCCCAAGCGCAAGAGGCTGGCAAGGACGGCGCGCCCGCCACGCGCCGCCTGCTGCGCACGCAGGTGGGCGCCGAGGAAATCGCTGAAGTGGTGAGCCGCGCCACGGGCATTCCCGTGGCCAAGATGATGCAGGGCGAAAAAGACAAGCTCCTGCAGATGGAGTCCAAGCTGCACGAGCGTGTGGTGGGCCAGCAAGAGGCGATTGCCGCAGTGGCCAATGCGATTCGCCGTTCGCGCTCAGGGCTGAGTGACCCCAATCGGCCCACTGGATCGTTCCTGTTCCTCGGCCCCACGGGCGTGGGCAAGACCGAGCTGTGCAAGGCGCTCGCGGGCTTCCTGTTTGACAGCGAAGACCACCTGATCCGCGTCGACATGAGCGAGTTCATGGAGAAACACTCGGTGGCCCGTCTGATCGGTGCGCCGCCCGGCTACGTGGGCTACGAGGAGGGCGGCTACCTGACCGAGGCCGTGCGCCGCAAGCCCTACAGCGTGCTGCTGCTCGACGAGGTGGAGAAGGCCCACCCGGACGTCTTCAACGTGTTGCTGCAGGTGCTGGACGACGGCCGCCTGACCGACGGCCAGGGCCGCACCGTGGACTTCAAGAACACGGTGATCGTGATGACGAGCAACATCGGCTCGCACCTGATCCAGGCCATGGTGGGACAGGACTCGGACGACATCAAGGAAGCGGTGTGGGGCGAGCTCAAGAACCACTTTCGGCCCGAGTTTTTGAACCGCATCGACGAGACCGTGGTGTTCCATGCGCTGGATGCCCAGCACATTGCCTCGATCGCCAAGATCCAGCTGCAGCTGTTGCAATCCCGGTTGGCGAAGATGGATTTGGAGTTGCAGGTGTCCGACGCTGCCTTGGCAGAATTGGCCAAGGTGGGGTTCGACCCCGTGTTTGGCGCACGGCCGCTCAAGCGGGCGATTCAGCAGCGCATAGAGAATCCGCTGTCCAAGCTGTTGCTGGAAGGGCGATTCCCACCCAAGAGTGTGATTCCGGTCACCGTCAACCCTGTTCTGGAGCCTGGCGTGTTCCAGTTCGGAGTCGCCCCGCAAGAGTGATGTGGGCTCGGGAGGCGGTTGCGGTGTGATTCAGCACCGCAATCTGCATCCCAAGTTGTGAAGGAGAGGTGTCGTTTGAATGATTTTGTTGCGGGTGTCGTGAGCCTTCTGTTGCGTCTGGTCGTCATGGCCATGGGGTTGGTCCTGTTTGCCAGCCTTTTGGTCGCGGCCATGTTGCTTGCGCTGGTGTGGGTGCTGCGGGCAGGCTGGGCGCGCCTGACGGGGCGACCGGTGACGCCGTGGGCGATGGGTGTGGACCCACGCACAGGCTTCAGCACGGTCTTTCGGTCTACGCAACGCTGGTCTGCTGGCCGCCGCGGCAATAGTGCGCCTGAAGGCGCCAGTGAAGACGCCGCATCGCGCCGTGGCGGCATCCTGCCGGGGGCGGCACAGGTCACTGACGTAGAAGCACGCGAACTGCGTTGATGTGGCAGTGGCGGCCGCTGCACTTTGGCTGCAACCAACCCCATCTCATGAGAGTCCCGTGGTACGAGCGTGAGCCAACGGGCATCAACCCTAGGGCGTCTGCCTTTTTGTGACGCGCCCATCGGGGTGTCTCCTATCATCCGTCCATGACACCAGCCGATATCCGCGCACATTTCGATCTTCAGTTCCAGGCCAGCCGTGCGCACGTGGACGTGCCGCTGCTCGTGCGGCGAGAGCGCTTGCTGCGCTTGCGCAAGTTGCTCGATGAGAATGGGCCTGTGCTCGCGGCGGCCGTGCAGGCCGACTTTGGCATGCGGTCACCCCGCCTCACGGAGGTGGCAGACTTCTTGGTGCTGCGCACCTTGCTGTCGCACACGCTGCGTCACTTGGCAAAGTGGGTCAAGCCCCGAAAGGTGCATACGCCGATTTACCTTCAGCCGGCCCACGCCTTCATCCAGCGCCAGCCCATGGGGGTAGTGGGGGTGATTGCACCGTGGAATTACCCGGTGCAACTGGCCCTGGCACCCGCCATCACCGCGCTGGCTGCGGGCAACCGCGTGATGCTCAAGCCCAGCGAGTTGACGCCCCATACCTCGGCCCAATTGGCGCTACTGGTGGCGCAGTTCTTTGCCCCCGACGAATTCTGTGTGGTGCAGGGAGACGCCAACCTGTCCGCATTGTTTGCCTCGTTGCCTTTCGATCATCTGGTGTTCACCGGCTCCACGGCGGTGGGCCGCAAGGTGGCGCAGGCGGCAGCGCAGAACCTGACACCGACCACGCTGGAGCTGGGCGGCAAGTCGCCCTGCATCATCGACGGCCATTGCGACATGGCGGACGCGGCCGTCAAGATTGCGCACGGCAAACTGCTCAATGCGGGGCAAACCTGTATTGCCCCCGACTACGTGCTGCTGCCGCGCGGCCGTGAGGGCGAATTTGCGCAGGCTTACCGGGCAGCAGTGGCGCGCCTGTTCCCCACCATCGAGGGCAACGCCGACTACGCTTCCATCATCACGCCCCGCCACCATGCCCGCCTGCGCACGATGCTGCAGCAGGCGCAAACACAAGGGGCAGAGGTGCACACGATCGACCCTACCGACGGCAAACCTATGGTGCCCACCGTGGGGACGCTGGGCGACGGTGCAAGCCGCCAGATGCTGCCCACGCTGGTGTTTGGTGCCACGTCGCAAATGCAGCTCATGCAGGAGGAAATTTTTGGCCCCATCCTGCCCGTGATCTCGTATGAGCGCCTGGACGATGCCATTGCCCACATCAACAGCGGGCCCCGCCCGCTGGCGCTTTATTGGTTTGGCCAGAGCGAGGCCGTGCGCGACGACGTGTTGCGCCGCACCGTGAGCGGCGGGGTGACGGTGAACGACACGCTGATGCACATTGCGCACGACAACCTGCCGTTTGGCGGCGTGGGCGACAGTGGCTGGGGCGCTTACCACGGCGAGCAGGGGTTCCTGCGCTTCTGTCACCAGAAGTCGGTGCTGGTGCAGTCGCGCTGGGCCATGGGCTCGCTGTTCTATCCGCCCTATGGGGCCAAGTTCGACCAGGTCATGGGGCTGCTGCGCCGCTGGTTGTAGTGCTTTGTGTGAGTTGCCCGGGTGCTGTCTGACCGTCTTCCGGTTCGTCGTCCACCCTGGCAGCAGGCAGCGGCGGCTGGGTGATGAGCTGCACCATCGCATCGCGCAGTTGGCCTGTGGACACCGGCTTGTGCAGCAGCAACGCGGAGGTGGACTGCGCGTCGCGCAGGCGCTGGGGCGAGGTGTCTCCCGTCATGATGATCGCGGGCACGTTGGTTCCCAGATAGGCTCGCAGCGCCTGCAGTACCTGTTTGCCGGTTTCTTCATGGCGCAGACGGAAGTCGGTGATGATGATGTCGGGCGTCACGTCCTCCAGGACTTCCAGGGCGTCTGCACTGGATTCTGCCGTCATGCACTGGCAGCCCCAGCTTTGCAGCAATGACTGCATGCCCAGGCGCACGGCCTCGTCATCGTCGATGGCCAGCACCTTCAGGCCTACCAGACTGCGGCCGTCCTGGGGTGTGGTGGCATCGTCCTCCAGCGCTCCCTGCCAGCGGTCAAGCCACAGCCTGAAGACAGACCCCTTGCCAGGCTGCGAGCGCAACTCCACGGAGGTCCGCATTTCACGCGCCAGGCGCTGCACGATGGCCAGTCCCAGGCCCAGGCCCTTGCGGCGGTCGCGCTCCGGGTTACCGAGCTGGTGGAACTCCTTGAAGATGTGTTCCCACTGGTGCTCGGGGATACCCGCCCCGGTGTCCCACACCTCCAGCGCCAGCCGTTTTCCACGCGTGCGGCAGGCAATCAGTACACCGCCCTGGGCGGTGTAGCGCAGGGCGTTGGAGATGAAGTTGTGCATCACCAGGCCGACCAGGGAGCGGTCAGCAAACGCGGCGGCAGAGGTCTCGCGGGTGCGGTACACCAGGCCGGCCGTATCGGCCTGCACGCCAAACTCCTGCTCCAGCGAGGTGAGCAGGGGCTGCACCGCAAACGCGGCTGGCCGCACCTTGACCACGCCAGCCTCCAGCCGGGAGTAGTCGAGCAGGGTGGTGAGCATCTCGGCCGCAGCGCCTGATGCGGCATGTGCATGTTTCAGCACGGTGCGCTGGTGGTCATTGAGCGGGCTGCGGTGCAGCGATTCCAGAAACAGACCCATGGCATGCAAGGGCTGGCGCAGGTCATGGCTGGCAGCTGCGAGAAAGCGGGATTTGTCGCGGTCCGCCTGCTCGGCGGCTTCTTGCGCTGCCAGGGCCCGCTGCGACTCGGCCCGCAGCTGGCTGACCAAGCGTTCGTTTTCCAGCTTGAGCGCAATGCTGCGCCTTGTGGCACGGTCGGCCGTGCGTGCCTGCAGGCAGGTCAGCGCGTAATACACCCCGGTCAGGAACAGCGCAGGCCACATCACGGGCCCACCCGCCAACGCCACTGACAGCATCACGCCGCCGATGGCGCTAGTGAGGTAGGTGACGTACGCCCGGTACAGCGGCGCGCCGAGCCCGAGCGCCCCCGACGAGACGGTGCTGATGATGCCGATGGCGTAGATGACGCTGTCGGAGTTGCCCCAGTACAGCACCACATAGCCCAGGCTGCCCCAGCTCAGGCCCATGGCCGCCATGCAGGCGATGAGCTTGCGCGCGGCCTGCGGCGCCGGGTCCACAAACGGTGCAATGCTGCGCAGCGCGAGGTACACCCCGGCCACCACCAGCGTGTGCGAGACCAGCCATACGGTGATGGCCTGCGTGTCTGCCACGCGGGCCATGACCCAGAGCGTGCCCAGGGCCGTGGCCAGCGATGCCAGCAGCGTCATCGGAAAGTTCTGTCGCAGCAGGGCCACCTGTTCGCGCAGGACCTCGTCGCGCTCCCACACCGGCCAGCCCCAGCGCGTGGGTGGAATCACCGGTTCGAGGGGCAGCGGACTGGTTTCAGAGGGGGTCATGGAGCTGCGGGGTGGACAGGCCCAAGCGCTGGGCCGCCAGCAGCGCAGCGCTGCGGCTGTTGACGCCCAGCTGCGCAAAGATGGCCGCCACATGCACACGCACCGTGTTCTCGCTCAGCCCCAGGTCGCGGGCGATCACCTTGTTGGGCCTGCCCGTGCACAGCAGCGACAGCACATCCAGCTGCCGTGCCGTGAGGGATGGCGTGTCGGGCCCCCGCACCGTGGCGCTGTTGCCGCTGTTGATCGGAAAACACGGCTGGCCAGACAGCGCGCAGCTGATGGCCTCCAGGATGTCCTCGGCGCTGGCGGACTTGGGCAAAAAGCCATCGGCCCCGCGCGCGCGCGCTTCGTGGATGGCATCGGGTGCCACGCTGGCCGACACCAGAACGATGCGCGCCCGGGGGCACGCCTGTCGCAGCAGTCGCAGGCCGTCCAGCCCGCTCATGCCGGGCAACTGGATGTCCAGCAGGACCAGATCGATCTCCGCCTGCTGCAGTGCGCAGGCATCGGCGATCGATCCGGCCTCGGCAATGCTGCCCACGCTGGGGTGGTCCTGCACGATCAGGCGTAGCCCCGTGCGGAACAGGGTGTGGTCATCCACAAGCAAAAGACGGGCAGTCATACAGGCAAGTATTGCGCACAACCGGGTGTTGCAGGCTAGTCCATTTGTGCGATGGACGCACGGATGTGCACTTTCTAGACTTTCCGTCAAGCATTGAAAAGCACTTTGGGTGCGCACCAATGCGCAAACCTTCGTAACCACACTCCGTTTTCAAAGGGTTCCCATGACGATCAATGCACACACCCATGGCGCCAGCACCTCCGAAGCAGGCCTGCACCACAGCGAACGACGACCCGCGGCCAACCCTGGCGCAGCCCATTCGGGCACGGGCCTGGGGGGCAACAGCGTGGCGCTCATCGTGCAGGAGCACTGCCCCGACATGCTGGCGGCAGCCGGCGTGGTGATCGAGCACCTGGACGCCCAGGCTGGCACCTGGCAGTTCTCGGCCGACGCTGGGCAGACCTGGCGCGGCATCCGCACCGACCTGATCAACCGGCCGGGCAACCTGGGCCTGGCGCTGGACCGCGACGCGCGCCTGCGGGTGCTGCCCTTTGGCGGCCACCGGGTCACGGGGGCGCGGGTGGCGTTCCATACGGTGCAGCGCAGCCATGGCCAGGGCAACGGCAGCTACCGTGCGTATGCCAGCGAAGACCGCGATGGCGGTTCGCGCACCGTCACCCTGGTGCTCAGCCTCGCGGCCATCAACGGCGCCCCACCGGCAGTGCATGTGCCCCGCCCCCGCAACAAGCGCGCGATGGTGCAGCGCGCAGCGGCAGCGGCCACTGCGGCTGCGGGCAGCGCCTTGTCGGGCGCCATGGTCATGGCCTGAGGGTCGGCTGCGGGCCCCTGCGCATGCGGGGCGTGGGGGGCGAAAAGCCAGGCTGGGAGGCGTGACCGACAGGGCTGCGCTACCCGCCTGTCAGGGTGGAAAAACCGTTTGCGGCGACAATGCCGGTCCTTTTGTTTTTTCATTCCCCGTTTTCGTTCGGTTTTTTCATGTCAAGTATCCAGGTTCGTCCCGCTACGCTTCGCGATGCCAAAGCCATCGCCCAGATCCACACTGTCTCTGCCCAAGAGGCTTACAAAGGGCTGGTGCCAGACGAGCAGTTGAAATCCATGTCGGTCGAAAAGCGCCAGGCCTACTGGCGCGAGGCCATTGAATATTGCGAGCCCCAGGTCCAGGTGGCGGTCGATGGCGAGAAGATCGTCGGCTTTGTCGGCTACGACCGCTCGCGCGATGAAAAGTCCCGCCCCACCACTGGTGAAATCTGGGCCATCTACGCGGCCCCCACCCATTGGAACCAGGGCGTGGGCCTGGCCCTGTGGGACGCCGCCCGTGACGGCCTGCAAGAAGAAGGCTGCACCAACGTCACCGCCTGGGTGCCGCTGCGCAATGAGCGCGCCCTGCGCTTTCATGAGCTGGCCGGCTTCAAGCGCGAGCTGTCCACCGCCAAGACCGCCGTGATCGGCGGCGTGAAGATCGAAGAAGTGCGCCTGAAGCGCCCGATCAACGCATAAAGTGCGACGACACCCCCCTGCGTCGCTGCGCTCGTTCCCTCCGCTCTGGCTTCGCTGCGCTGCGCGGGCAGGGGGACGATGCCCTCGCTGCGGGGCGGCCCTTGCTCGGCATCCCCGGCCTGCCGCGCGCCTGTTTCCCACACTACGGACTGTGCGCGGCACTGTCAGACTCTGATGCCAACAAATCCTTCCACCATCCACTGGACCCACCAGGGCCAGCCCCAGCAAGCCCTGTGGCGCTCCGAGAGTGGCGCCTCAACGCCGCGCCGGGTAGAGGGGGCTGACGACACGCTGGCCGCCGACACGGCTTACCGCATGGCCTGTGAGGGGACGGGGTTGCTGTGGCAGGGTGATTTCCAGAACGCGCGGCACCTGCTGCAAGCGCTGATGCGCCGGGCCGACAAGAAGCCCCGCAAGGCGGCTGCAAAGGCGTCCCAGAAACTGGCGGCGGCCACGGCGGCCGAAGCGTTTCACCTGCACCGCCAGGCACAAGCGCAGCGCGCGCGGGTGCTGGCGTCGGTGCTGATTCCGCTGGAGGGTGACTACAGCATTGCGCTGCGTCGCGCGCCCGACTGGCGCCAGGCCTGCACAGAGGCCTGGGGGCCTGCGACCGGCGAGCGCTCTGTGGCCACGCTGCGCGAGCTGCTGGGGCTGGTGGGCGCGCATGAGTGGCGCAAGAAAGGGGTCGAAATCCCTGCGCTGGGTGCCCCGCCGCTCAACCGCATTCACCCGCACTATGGTGTGTTCTCGCCGGTGCGTGGCGAATACGTGGGGCTGGTGGCAGCAGCACCTTTGCCCAGCAAGGCCCTGGCGTTTGATATTGGCGTGGGCACGGGGGTGTTGTCGGCCGTGCTGGCGCGCCGTGGCGTGCAGCGCGTGGTGGCCACCGACCAGGATCCCCGGGCACTGGCCTGTGCGCGCGAGAACCTGCAGCGCCTGCAGCTGCTCGACCGCGTCGAGTTGCAGCAAGCGGACTTGTTTCCACCGGGCCGGGCGCCGCTGGTGGTGTGCAACCCCCCCTGGGTGCCGGCGCGCGCCAACTCGCCCATCGAACACGCCGTGTACGACGAAGGCAGCCGCATGCTCAAGGGCTTTCTGGCGGGTTTGGCGGCACACCTGGAGCCCGGCGGCGAGGGCTGGCTGATCCTGTCGGACCTGGCCGAACACCTGGGCCTGCGCCCGCGCGAACATCTGCTGGCCTGGATTGCCGAGGCGGGCCTGGTGGTGCGTGGCCGCCACGACGTCAAGCCGGTGCATGCCAAGGCTGCCGACGCGCAGGATGCGCTGCACGCTGCGCGTGCGGCCGAGGTCACGTCTCTGTGGCGGCTTGCTGCGGCCTGAACCCGCACAGACCGGCTCAATCCAGCAGCGCGGGCTGCGTAGTGGCAAAGTTTTCAGCCACCGGGCTGGCTGGCAGCAACTGGTCCAGCCGCTCACGCAGGCTGGCGGCACGCTCGGCGCCTGCAGCGAGTGCCACTTCTTCAAACATGGCTTCGCCCACGTCCAGCATGCTGGTGCGGTCCTTGGCAGCGCGCAGCGCCTCGCGGAAATGCTGTGCCAGCACGGGGTCGCGGCGCGCAAACAGGCGCTCGCAGGTGTCAAACAGGTACATGCGTGCACCGGCCAGCGACCGCAGGGACTCACCTGGTGCCGGGCGCTCGATGGAGGGGGTGGTGGGCTCCGGCGTGGGTGGCAGGTCTGCCGGCCCGGTCAGGTAGCCCTGGCGCATCAGGTTCTCGACAATCTGCGCGCCAATGCCGTTGTACATGGCTTGCAGGTCTGACAGCGGTTTGCCGTCGGCCAGCAGGAGCAGGGAGCGTTCGCGCAGGCTCAGGGTGCGCACACCAGGCGAGAGTTCCAGGCGGGCTTTGTCGGTTTTTTGCAGCAGCATGGGGTGTCTCCGTGGCGGTCGGTCTCTGGAGCGAGGATTCCACCAGCCGGGCGTGACGCCGTGATGACCCCTTGGGATGTCCTGCATCACAATCGTTGGCTGGCTGGCGCTGCCTCAAGCGCCGAATGCCTGCGCAATTGCTCCTTATTTGATAGCTGCTTGGGCATATTGCACTAGCGCTTGGTGCTATTTTTGTTTGAATTTTGCTGCTGAGTGCCTGTGGATGCTCTTTTTTTGGAGAGGGCTCATCGAGCCAGCAGAGCCCGTGACATGACCTTGCTGCTCGCCCCGATGGAGGGGCTTCTGGATTTTGTGCTGCGCGATGTGCTGACCCGCGTGGGCGGCGTGGACCGTTGCGTGTCGGAGTTCATCCGCATCACCGGCACCCTGCTGCCCGACAAGGTGTTCCTGCGCTACGTGCCGGAGTTGCGCAACGGCAGCCGTACCTTGGCGGGCGTGCCCGTGCGGGCCCAGTTGCTGGGCTCCGACCCGGTCAGCATGGCCGAGAACGCGGCGCGCCTGGCGGCGCTGGCCCCCGAGGGGATCGACCTGAACTTCGGCTGCCCCGCCAAGGTGGTCAATCGCCACGGCGGTGGCGCAGCACTGCTGCAGGAGCCTGAGCGCATTGCGGCCGTAGTGGCTGCGGTACGCCGCGCCGTGCCGGCGCACCTGCCGGTGTCGGCCAAGATGCGCCTGGGGTTCAACGACACCCACCTGATGCGTGAATGTGCCCAGGCCATGCAGGCAGGGGGCGCTGCCGAGCTGGTGGTGCACGCGCGCACCAAGGCCGACGGCTACCGCCCACCGGCCTACTGGGAGCACATCCCCACCATCCGCGCGGCGGTCTCCATCCCGGTGGTGGCCAATGGCGAGATCTGGACGGTGGCCGACGCGCAGCGCTGCCGTGAAGTGTCGGGCTGCGACGCGCTGATGCTGGGCCGAGGCATCGTGGCGGACCCCGGTCTTGCACGTGCCATTCGCGCTGCCGATGCTGGGCGGCCGGACACGGACACCGTGGTGTGGGCCGATCTGGTGCCACACCTTGCCGCCTTCTGGCAGCTGGTGTGCGACGACCTGGAGCCGCGCCAGCGCGCCGGGCGCCTGAAGCAATGGCTTAACCTGCTGCGCCGCCGGTTTGCCGAGGCTGAGGTGGCGTACCAGCATGTGCGCACCATGACGGACCAGCGGGCGATCACCGTGTGGGTGGCGGACTTGCAGGCGCAAGCCCAGAGCGCCCACGGCGCTTAGGACAGGTTCTCACGACGCCGCTACAGCAGGTGGTCGGGCGCCAGGGGGCCCAGCAGCTGCAGCATCAGCCGCAGCGGGGCACTCGCGTCGGGCTCGGTCGTGGCGTCTGGCAGCCCGCTGCCCTCGGGGGCGCGCCAGCGCAGGCCCTGGTCGGTGGCCTGCACCTGCCACGCGGATTCTTTCAGCGCCGTGTCGATCTGAGTGAGGGCGCGGCGAGACAGCTCCGTGCTGCGGATCAGCAGCGCCACCTCGGTGTTCTGCCGCTGCGAGCGCATGTCCAGGTTCATCGACCCCACTGCCAGCAGTCGGCCGTCCACGATCATCAGCTTGGAGTGCAGCATGGCGCGCGAGCTGCCTTGCGAACCCACGGCACCCGCGCCGCCGCCCATGCTGCCCGATACGCCCAGCGCTCCCCGCAGCACCCCTGGCAGTTCGCTGTGCATCTCGTACAGCTCCACCCCCATGGCAAGCAGCTGCGGCCGGTGGCGGGCATAGCCGGCATGCGCAATGGGCGCGTCGTTGGAGGCCAGCGAATTGGTCAGCACCCGCACCCGCACGCCGCGCGCCCTCGCCGCCGCAAAGGCGGCCTCCATGTCCGGCCCCGGCACAAAGTAGGGCGAGATGATGAGCAGGTCGCGCCGCGCTTGGCCCATGAGCTGCAACAGCCCGTCCACCACGGTGTCGGTTTGGGCCTCGGTGGCTTCGGGGCTTGCGCGGGGGCTGTCGGGTGGCGCGCCGTTGGAAGATGCGGTGGCGCTATCGGCCGCCGGCAGCGTGCGGGGTGGTGAGGCTGATGCGCTGTCGGCCGCCGGTATCGTGCGGGAGCCCGAGACCAAGGCGGCAGCAGCGGCCTTGGGGCTGTGGGTCGCCCCTGCGGCGGCGCTGGCGCCTGGGCCCGGCGGCGGTGCTGCCAAGGCCAGAGCAGCCCCATTGCCCATCCCTGCGCTGTCGGCCGGGATCTTGGCAGGCTGGTCCACCAGCACGGCCGCCGCAGCCCAGACGAAGGGCGTGCGCTCCAGGTCCATGGGCTCGTAGTTCCAGATGCGTGCCCGCTGCGCAGCGGTGGTGCCTGGCCCCATGTCGGGCGGCAGGCGGTCTGGGGCGGTGGTGCCACCCTGGCCTGCGACACGGCGTCTTCGCCCTTCGTCGGCCACACGGATGCTGTCGCGCAGGTGGTCAAGCTCGCCCTGTGTGATGAGCGACTGCACCGGGTAGGCGCGCTCGTTGTTCCAGTAGCTGTCAAAGCTGCGCGACAGGTCCCGCACGATCGGGCCGGCAGCCAGCACGTCCAGGTCCACAAAGTTACCCGAGTCGGCATTGCCGAAATAGGCGTCACCCAGGTTGCGGCCCCCGGTCACAGCCATGGCGTTGTCGGCAATGAAAAGCTTGTTGTGCATGCGCTGCTGCACGCGCGAGAAGTCGCCCAGCAGGCCCAGCATGCGACCAATGGGAGACCCCCTTGCGCCCGTGAGGGGGTTGAACATGCGCATCTCGATGTTGGGCACAAACGCCAGCCGCATCACCTGCGCATCACGCCCGGTGCTGTGGAAGTCGTCCAGCAGCACGCGCACCCGCACGCCGCGCTGGGCTGCTGCCATCACGCTGAGCAGCAGGCGTTCGCTGCTGGCGTCTGCGTGGATCGCGTAGTACTGCAGGTCCAGGGTTTTCTGTGCGGCGTCCACCAGTGCCAGGCGGCTGCTGTAGGCGGCTTGCGGGCCGCTGAGCAGCGCAAACCCCGAAGCGTGCCGCGCCCCTTCGGCGACCCTGCGTGCTGCTACCAGCTGGCCCAGGGGGGTATCGCCAGGGGCCGACCAGGCTACCGACACCGGGCGGTCCACATCCTTGGGCAGGCCCGCACAACCGGCAAGGGCCATGGCAACCACCACCAGCGCCATGCCCAGCCAGCCGGGGCGGGCCCGCAGGGGCAGGGTCAAGGACAAGGAGGGCAAAGACAACATGGCGCGATTGTGACCGTGGAGCCGCTGGGGCGCAGGGCTCAGGTATAGCCGTGCGCCGGCCCAGGCGATGTCAGACGGGGCGCCAAGGCGACGGCTGGGCCCTGTATCAGGCGCGAAGCCTGGCCCGGGCCGCCGTAGGTTGGGCTGGTTACCAGCTCACTTCGCGGTCGGGCGTGGCGCTGATCTTGTGGATGCTCAGGTCGGCACCGTCAAACTCTTCTTCCTGTGTCAGGCGGATGCCCACCGTCTGCTTGAGGATGCCGTACACCACCACGCCGCCAACCAGGGCCCAGAGCACGCCCAGGCCGGTGCCGATGAGCTGGGCCGACAGGCTGACCCCGCCCAGCCCGCCCAACGCCTTGCTGCCAAAGATACCCGCAGCCAGTCCGCCCCAGGTGCCGCACAGCCCGTGCAGCGGCCATACGCCCAGCACGTCGTCAATCTTCCATTTGTTTTGCGTCAGGGTGAACATCAGCACAAAAATGGCCCCGGCCACCGCGCCGACCACCAGCGCACCCAGCGGGTGCATGAGGTCCGAGCCCGCACACACGGCCACCAGACCCGCCAGCGGGCCGTTGTGCACAAAGCCGGGGTCGTTCTTGCCCAGCACCAGGGCGGCCAGCGTGCCGCCCACCATGGCCATCAGCGAGTTCACAGCGACGAGGCCCGAAAGCTTGTCCACGGTCTGCGCGCTCATCACATTGAAGCCGAACCAGCCCACCACCAGCACCCAGGCGCCCAGCGCCAGGAACGGGATGTTGGACGGCGGGTGGGCCGAGATCGCACCGTCCTTGCGGTAGCGGTTGGCGCGAGAGCCCAGCAGGATCACCGCCGGCAACGCAATCCAGCCGCCCATGGCGTGCACCACCACCGAGCCCGCAAAGTCGTGGAACTCTTCGCCCGTCAGCGCCTTGATCCAGCCCTGCACACCAAAATGCTGGTTCCAGGCAATACCCTCAAAAAACGGGTACACAAAGCCCACGATGACTGCTGTTGCCAGCAGTTGCGGCCAAAACTTGGCGCGCTCCGCGATGCCGCCCGACACAATGGCCGGAATGGCAGCCGCAAACGTGAGCAAGAAGAAGAACTTGACCAGCGCATAGCCGCTTTGCTGCACCAGCGATTCGGCACCGATGAAGAAATGCGTGCCGTAGGCCACTGTGTAGCCGACCACAAAATAGACCACCGTGGACACAGAAAAGTCCACCAGGATCTTGACCAGTGCATTCACCTGGTTCTTTTTGCGGACTGTGCCCAGCTCCAGAAACGCAAACCCGGCGTGCATGGCCAACACCATGATCGCCCCGAGCAAGATGAACAAGGCATCTGTGCCCTGTTTGAGTGCTTCCATAACGTCCTCGCGATAGTGATTGATCGACTCTGGTGCGTTTTCATCCGACGCCACAGATTTGCACCAAGTTGAAGCAAGAAGTGCGCCAGGAGTTGGTGCAAGGCTTTGCACCGAATTGGGGCTTTGCCAGTGGGGTAGGTTTGTAGGTGGTGGATAAATACTGTATAAATAAACAGTTTTATCGTGCATGCTGCTCCACCACTCGATGGCCATGAGTTCACTTGACCCTCCCGACGACGACCTGCCTGCACAGCCGCAGGACATCCGCATTCCGCTGCATGCCATCCGCGGGCGCGGTGCCGCCACGGCCATGGCCCACCGCTTTGCCAAAGACCAGCGCGAACGTGCGGATGATGGGTGGAACCATCCGCGCGCCCTTGGCAGGGCCGAGGGCGTGGAGCAGGGTGGCACGGGTACGGCTCAGGGTGGCAACCCGAACGGCGGGGGTGCTGAAGAGGGTGATGCATGGGGCGGGGGCGACGAGGGAGCCTGCGCCAGCCCCTCACCCGCCACCCGCGTGCATTTCGAAACGGCACGCAGCGCCATCTGCGCCAACGACTCGCCAGACATCTTTTTTGAACTCTCGGTGAACCCCTACCGGGGCTGCGAGCACGGATGCATTTACTGCTACGCCCGGCCCACGCACAGCTACCTCAATTTTTCGCCCGGGCTCGACTTTGAGACGCAGATCGTGGCCAAGCACAACGTGGCGCAGGTGTTGCGTCAAGAGCTTGCACAGCCGCGATACGTGCCGCGTTTGCTCAACATCGGCTCCGCCACCGACTGCTACCAGCCCGTGGAGCGCGACCTGAAGCTCACGCGCAGCGTGATCGAAGTGATGCGCGAGGCGCGCCACCCGTTTTCGCTGATCACCAAATCCAGCGGCGTGGAGCGCGACCTGGACCTGCTCGCCCCGCTGGCAGCGCAGCGCTTGGCGGCGGTTTACATCACCATCACCACACTCGACGCTGCGCTGGCTCGCCGCATGGAACCCCGCGCCGCCGCGCCCCACCGGCGGCTGCGCACCATCCGTGCATTGGCCGAGGCGGGTGTGCCGGTGGGCGTGAGTGTGGCGCCCCAGATCCCGTTCATCACCGAAGACATGGAGCAGGTACTGGAGGCCGCACGCGACGCCGGTGCGCGCACCGCGTTCTACACGGTGCTGCGGCTACCGTGGGAGCTGGACGCGTTGTTTCGCGAGTGGCTCACGGTGCACTACCCGCAGCGTGCAGCGCGCGTCATGGCCCGGGTGCAAGACCTGCACCCCCTGACCGGGGCCCAGCGCGCGGCTGGCAAGACTTATGACAGCGACTTTGCTACCCGCATGAAGGGCAGCGGGCTCTGGGCCGACCTGCTGCGCCAGCGGTTCGCCAACACCTGCCGCCGCCTGGGGCTCAACCGGGAGCGCGAGGGGCTGGACCTGGGGCAGTTCAGGCCGGGTCTACTGAAAGGGCAGGGGAGCCTCTTCTAGATCCCGTGCCCGTCTCCGTGCACTTTGCATTGCGCGCCGCAGGCCGCAATGCGTTGCCTCGTCAGCCCCCCCACACCCGCTGCACCACCTGCGTGTACAGCGGAATACCCACCAGGATGTTCAGCGGAAACGTCACCCCCAGCGAGAGGCTCACGTACAGCGACGGGTTGGCTTCTGGGATGGCATAGCGCACCACGGCAGGCACCGCGATGTAGGACGCGCTGGCGGCCAGCACCATGAGCAGCACGGCATCCCCCGTGGGCACCTGCAGCAGCCAGGCCAGCGCCAGGGCCAGACTGGCGTGCGTCAGCGGCCCCAGCACCGCGTAGGCCAGCAGCCATGGCGACTGCTTGCGCACCGCAGGCAGGTTGCGAGCCGTGGACAGGCCCATGTCCAGCAAGAACAGGCACAGCATGCCCTTGAACAGATCGCCCGAGAACGGCTGCATGGCCGCCTTGCCGGCATCGCCAGTCACCATGCCGATCACCATGGCGCCCAGCAGCAGCAACTGGGTGCCGTCGGTGAACGACTCGTGCAGGATCTTGCCCACCGACAGGTGAGGCCCCGGCTTACCTGGCGCGCCGCCTGCGCTTGCGCCACCCAGTGCGGGGCCCCCTGCCGACGCCATGGCGACCACCGGTGGCACGCGCAGGAGGGGGCTTGGGGCGGTGACTGCCACCGACTGCCGCTGCCGCATCGCATTGGCCAGCATCACCGCCAGGATGATGGCGGGCGACTCCATCAGCGCCATGGCTGCCGCCATGTAGCCGCCGTAGGCAATGTGCTGTGACTCCAGGTACTGCGTGGCCGTCACAAAGGTCACGGCGCTGACCGATCCGTAGGTGGCTGCTACCGCAGCCGCGTTGAAGCCCGACAGCACCCGCCGCAGCAGCGCATAGCCCACCAGCGGCACCACCACGGCCAGCAGCACCGCCAGCCCCAGACTGCTGGCCACACTGGGTGTCAGGCCTGAAGCCGCCAAGGCAAACCCGCCCTTGAGGCCCAGCGCCATCAGCAGGTAGATGGACAAGAACTTCGAGATCGCCGCCGGCATCTCCAGGTTGGATCGGACCAGGCCCGCAAACACTCCCAGGGCAAAAAACAAAATCGCGGGGTCCAGCAAGCTTTGCATCATTCAACTCCTTGTTGGGGGCCGATGCTAGGGATGTGTGGCTGCAAAGTAAAATCGATTCGAACGCGGTTATCTATAGATAAAAATCTATGAACATCACCTTTCGCCAGCTGCGGCTGTTCCTGGCGCTGGCCGAGACGGGCAGCGTCAGCGCCGCCGCCAAGGTCATGCATGTCACGCAGCCCACGGCCTCCATGCAGTTGCGTGAGGTGACCCAGGCAGTGGGCCTGCCGCTGTACGAGGTGGTCTCGCGCCGTGTACACCTGACCGAGGCGGGACACGCCCTGGCCCGCACTGCGCGTGCCATTGCGGGCGAGTGGGATGCGTTCGAGCAGCGCGTGTCGGGCGCCAAGGGCCTCACCAGCGGGCGCCTCAAGGTCGCCGTGGTCAGCACCGCCAAATACTTTGTGCCCCGCCTGCTGGGCAGCTTCTGCAAGCTGCACCCGCAGATCGATATCTCGCTGGAGGTACTCAACCGCGACCACGTCATCACCCGCCTGCGCAGCAATCTGGACGACCTCTACGTCATGTCCATGCCGCCCGCGGATTTGCCGCTGGAGGACCAGATCCTCATGCCCAACCCGCTGGTTGTCATCGCCCCCGCAGGCCACCCCCTGGCCGCCAAAAAGCGCATCAAGCTTGCGCAACTGCAGACGGAGCGTTTCATCCTGCGCGAAAAAGGCTCCGGCACCCGCATGGCCACTGACGCCCACCTGCGCCAACTGGGTTTTGCGCCCAGCGCATTGCTGGAGCTGGGCAGCAATGAGGCCATCAAGGAGTCGGTGGAGGGCCAGCTGGGCGTCTCCATCGTCTCCCACCACTCCCTGGGTCCGCACCACGAGGGGCTTGCCGTGCTCAATGTGCAGGGCTTTCCCATCCAGTCGCAGTGGCACCTGGTCTGGCCCAAGGGCAAGCAGCTGTCACCGATTGCCGAGGTGTTCCGCGCGCATTTGGTGGGGGAGGTGGAGGGCTGGATGGCACTGCGCTAATTGCGCACCCTGCGGGCTCGCCAACGGCGCGTCCCTTGGTGATGACTGGGGGGCGCTTAACGCTGAATGCCGTGCTGCCTGCAAAGGGACGGCCCCGCCACAAGCGGGTGTTCGGTCTCAATGGACATGCCGATGGTGGATGTCCGGGTAGTGCGGATGCGTGTGCTTCAGTGGCAGGTGCGTGTGTCGGTGGCTGTGTTTGCCGTTGCCGCGATGCTCTACGCCATGCGCGTGCTGGTGGTGCTCGTCGTGTTCGTGTTCGTGCTCGTGTTCAAGCGCTTCGTGTTGGTGCTCATGGCTGTGGTGTTCCGTGAGGTGCAACCACACCCCCAGGCCCATCAGCGCAGCGGCCATCCAGAACACCCATGACGTTGGTTCCGAGAACACCAACAAGGACACAACCACCCCCATGAAGGGCGCGGTGGAGAAGTACGCTCCCGTGCGGGCTGTGCCGAGCCCACGCAATGCCAGCACAAACAGCACAAGGCTCAGTCCGTATCCTAAAAGGCCGACAGCCATCGTTGCAGACAGTGTGGCCCACGAAGGCCAGGCGGCGCCCATGCTGATGGCCATCGTGGTGTTGACCGACCCCGCGATCAGGCCCTTGATGCTGGCAACGAAGAGCGCGTCGGAGGCAGAAACCTTGCGTGTGAGGTTGTTGTCGATGGCCCAGCACAAGCAGGCCAGGCCCACCAGCCAGGAGCCCGTGCCGCCGGGTTGCCACGGAGAGCCGGTCTGCCAGCCCAGGGCAATGCCTCCCGCCACGATGGCAAGCATGCCCCCCACGATGCGCCGGTCGGCGTTTTCTTTGAACACCCACCAGGCAATGACTGCGGTCAGCACCGCTTCCAGATTCAACAGCAGCGAAGCCGTGGCGCCGCTGGTGGAGTGCAGTCCCAGCATCAGCGCCACCGGCCCCACCACGCCTCCAAACAACACGGAGCCCAGGAGCCAGGGCCATTCATTTAAGGGAATGCCAGAGGGCTTGAGCCCGCCATCGCGGGCCACACGCACCAGGGCCAGTCCCAGGCCGCTGCCCAGATACAGAAGGCCTGCCAGCAGCACCGGTGGCAGGTCGCCCGTCAGCAGCTTGGCAAATGGGGTGCTGGCGCCGAAGAGCACCGCTGCGCCCAGGGCGTAAATGACGCTTTGATTCATGGCGGAATTTTCTACCTGAAGGCGCCTGGCGTCTTCAGCGGCTGTGGGCCGACAGGACTGGAGTCACTCCACCACCGATGCGCGCGGGTTGCGCCGCCCATCCACGGGCAAGGGCGTTCTTTGCCATGACCCGCAGTAACCAGCAATGGACCGCCTCGGGCGGGCACCACTGTCAGCGGGCCTGTTTACACCAGCACGTCCCGCAAAGACGCGTCCTTGTCGAACTGCGCCTTGGCGAACGGGCACAGCGGGACCACCTTGGTGCCTGTGGCCCTGGCCCATTGGACCAGTGCATCGAGCAGCGCGCGCCCCACACCCTGGCCGCTGAGCGATGGGTCCACCTCGGTGTGGTCCACGATGATCATCGTGGCGTTGGTGCGGCTGTAGGTCATCTCGGCCAGGCGCTGGCCGTTGTGCTCGATGTAGAACGCACCTTTGGCGTCCTGTTCCTGGTGGTGAATGGTGTGTGGCATGTTGGGGCGCAAGGGGTATGGGTCTGCGTCAGAGTATGGTGCATCCTGTGCTGCAGTGGGGGCCCGGCCCGGCGGGGCGGGCTCCATCGGCTTGCGGCGCCTACTGGACTTGGAATGCCTCGGACAGAAACTCTGCGGTGGCGCGCACCCGGGCCGTGCGTTGCAGGTCGGGGTGCATGACTTGCCAGACCTCGTAGTCGGTCGCCCGGCGGCGCTCGGGCCAGATGCGCACCAGGCCTTCGCGCGCCCCCATCCACACCGGCATTTCACCCAGGCCAATGCCCGCCGCCACGCCCTTGCGCACCAACAGGCTGGAGCGCACGGCCAGCGCAATCCGGGCCTGGCGCGCAGGCACGCCCGCCATGGTCAGAAACGGGCTTTGCTCCAGGTAAGGCGCGTAGGCCACCAGGTGGTGGCCGCGCAGTTCGTCCTCTGGCACCGGCATGCCAAAACGCTCGACATAGCCCGCACTGGCGAACAGGCCCACAGGCCACGACACCACACGGCGCACCACGAGGTCGGGCGTCTCGGGCCGGACGTTGCGGAAAGCGATGTCCACCTGGCGGCGACTGAGGCTGAGCAACTGGGTGGACACCTCCAGGTCCACGCGGATGTGGGGCCAGTGCTGCTGCAGGCGCTCAATGGCGGGCATCAGCAGGTCGATGGCGATCGAGTCGGTGCTGGTCACACGCACCAGGCCGCCAGGGCTGGTGTCCTGGCCCTCGATGCGGGTGCGCAGGTCCAGCGCCGCGCTTTCCATGCGGCGGGCGGCCGCCAGCGCCGTCTCGCCTGCAGCGGTGAGCAGGTAGCCGTCCTTGGCACGCAGAAACAGCTTGGCGCCCAGTTCGGCCTCCAGCGCGGTCAGCCGCCGCCCGACGGTGGCCTGGTCCACGCCCAGGCTGCGCGCGGCAGCGCGCAAGGAGGGCGCGCGGGTCAGGGCAAGAAAGATGCGGGTGTCGTCCCAGTTCATGGCCGTATGGAGGTTGCGGATGATGGGGGAGTGTGATGCAAATTTGCATCGCTGTAGAGCGAAATTGCTGCGTTTAAATCACTGCGTGGCGCCCTATCCTTGAAGGCACTGAAACCATTGCTTGAGGAGCAACACCCATGTCCACACCAGCGGCCGAACAACCTGCAAACCCCCAACGCACCATGCAAGCCATCGTGTTCGATGACTTCGGCGGCCCGGAAGTGCTGGTGGCGCGCGAGATCCCTGTCCCCGAGGTGCGCCCGCACGACCTGCTGGTGCGCAACGCCGCCATCGGCGTCAACCGGGCCGACCTGCTGCACCGCAAAGGGGCCTATGGCCGCGCCTACTTTGGCGATGCCGACACCATGGGGCTGGAGATTGCGGGCACGGTGGTCGCCATGGGGCCCGAGGTGCAAGGCTTTGCCGTGGGCGACCGCGTGATGGGCATCGTGGGCGGCGGTGCCTACGCCGAGCTGTCGCGCATCGACCACCGCATGGCCATGCCGGTGCCGGATGGCATCGACCTGGTGGCCGCAGGCGCCGTGGCCGAGGTGTTCGTGACCGCGCACGAGGCGCTGTTCCACCTGGCGCGCTTGCACGCGGGCGAGTCGGTGCTGATCCATGCGGCGGCGGGCGGCGTGGGATCAGCCGCCGTGCAGCTGGCCCATGCGGCGGGTGCGCGCGTGTTTGCCACGGCGGGGGGCGACAAGCGCGGCGCCGTGCTGGGTTGCGGGGCCGATGTGTTCATCGACTACCGCAGCGAAGACTTTCAGGCGGTGGTGGACCAGGCCACGCAGGGCCGGGGCGTGGATGTGGTGATCGACTTCATCGGGGCTCCGTACCTGCAGCGCAACGTGCGGTCGCTGGCCGACGGCGGGCGCCTGGTGTCGGTGGGGCTACTGGGGGGCGCGCAGGGTGCGGAGCTGCCCATGGACGTGGTGCTGTACCGCCACCTGCAGATCTTTGGCACCGTGATGAAGTCCCGCCCGCCCGAGGTCAAGCAGGCCATGGTCCAGCGGTTTGCGCAGCAGTGGCTGCCAGCCCTGGCCGCCGGGGTGATCCGGCCGGTGATCGACAGCACGTTTGCACTGGCCGACGCCGCACAGGCCCATCGGCGCATGGAGTCTGGCGCCAGCATCGGCAAGATCCTGTTGCTGCCCGAGGCGCCCTGAGCGGGCAGGGCGTAGCGCCCAACGCCCAAAGCCCAACGCCCAACGCCCAACGCCCAGCTTTAGGCCCGCCTCAGCCCGCTGCGGCCGGCTTGCGGCACGCGGCAAACATGTCCAGCTCGGTGTTGTACGCCTCGGTCTTCACATCCATCAGGCCCAGCACCGAGTGGAAATAGTGGTCGTGCGTGATGCGACGCTCGCCCAAGTCTTGCTGCAGGCAGCCCGTGGCGAGGTGGGTGCGGGCCTGCATGGCGGGTGACAGCCAGGTGATCCAGGGCACGTGTTTTTGCACGTCGGGCGCAATGGAGTAGGGCAGGCCGTGCAGGTAGATGTTGTTCTCGCCCAGCGACTCGCCATGGTCTGCTACGTAAATCATAGCTGTCTGGGCATGTTTTTCCTGTGCTCCCAGCCACTGGAGCACTGAATCGAGGAAATGGTCGGTCTCGACGATGCTGTTGTCGTAGGCGTTGACCACCTGCTCACGCTGGCATTCCTGCAGCGCGGTGGAGGTGCACTCGGGGCCAAACTTCTTGTTCTCGGGCGCGGAGCGCTTGTAGTACGCGGGGCCGTGGCTGCCCATCTGGTGCATCACCACCACGGTGCCACGCTGGCGCTGCTCGGCAGGCAGGGCAGCGATCTGGGCGTCCAGGTCCTTGAGCATCACGCGGTCCAGGCACTCGCCGCCAGCGCACAGCGCCGGGTCTTTCTGGGTGCTGGTGCTGGTCTCGCCCACGCGGTCGCACACGCCCTTGCAGCCCGACTGGTTGTCCACCCACAGCACCGCCAGACCGGCGTGGTGCAGCACGTCGATCAGGCTTTCGTAGTTGGCCGAGCGGCCCTCGTAACCCGTGCGGCCCAGGTGCGAATACATGCAGGGCACCGATGCGGCGGTGCTGGTGCCGCAGGACCAGGCATTGCGTGCGCTCACCAGGTCCTTGCGGGCCGACAGGCGGGGGGTGGTGTCGCGCTCATAGCCGTTCAGACCAAAGTTGCCGCTGCGGCCCGTCTCGCCCAGCACCAGCACCAGCAGCGGGGGCTTGGCCTGGCCGGCGTAGCTGGCGCCCAGCTGGGCGTCTCGGGCCAGGGGCAGGATCTTGCTGGTGTCCATGCGCATGGGCTTGGTGGCAATGTTGCCCAGCGCGTACACGCTGTTGAGCGGGTTGATCAGGTAGCGCAGCTTGGTGTGGTTGCGCATGGTCGATGCAAAGTCCTGGAACACCAGCAGCAGGCACACCACGATGACGGCGATGGAGCCTGCCAGCAGCAGGCCGTTGTGCGCCACATGGCGCAGCGCGGTCAGGCGCTGCACGGGGCGGCGGTACAGCCACAACAGGGGCGGCACGGCCAGGATGAGCACGGTGCCCAGCATGCGCAGGTTGAGCAGGTCGCCTGCTTCCTTCACGTCGGTCTGCATCACGTTGACCAGCATGCTGGCGTCGATCGCGATGCCGTAGGCCAGCATGAAGTACGCGCCAAACGCGGCCATCAGCACCAGCACCAGCACGGCGGGCTTGAGCGTCCAGCGCCAGGCCAGCAGGCTCAGCAGCGCGGCGTTGCCCGCCGCGACGATGAGCGCAAATGCCAGCGCAAAGCCCCAGCCACGCAGGCTGCCCTGGCCGGGCAGCTGGGCCACCTCTTGCCACAGCGGAACGTTGCAGGCCGTGGCCAGCCAGGTGCTGACCAGCACCACCACCCAGGCGGGGTGCATGGGGCGGGGGGCGGGGGATGCGGTGGGGGGCTCCGAGCGTGAAGCCGAGGCAAAGGGCAGCAGGCGCCGCAGGGACAAAAGCATAGCCCGCTAGTGTGCTGCCAGTTGCTTAAGCGCGCATTAATGTCCGGCGCCAAGACCCCGCGCATGGTGGGCCAAATGGTCGCCCACAAAGCTCTGCACAAAGTAGTAGCCGTGGTCGTAACCCGCATGCCGACGCAGCGTGAGCGGCTGGCCGATGGCCTGGCACGCGGCCTCGAACAAGTGGGGGTGCAGCTGGTCGGCCAGGAATTTGTCGTCCAGCCCCTGGTCGATGAGGATGCCTGCCGGGTAGGGCGCGATGGGCTGGTGTTGCATCAGCACCGTGGCATCGTGCTCCAGCCAGGTGGTGCGGTCGGGGCCCAGGTAGCCGGTGAAGGCCTTTTCGCCCCAGGGGCACTGGGTGGGCGCGCAGATGGGCGCAAAGGCCGACACCGTCTTGAAGCGGCCGGGGTGGCGCAGGGCCAGCGTGAGAGCGCCATGGCCGCCCATGCTGTGGCCGAAGATGCCCAGGCGCTGCCCGTCGATGGGCAGGTGCTGGCCCACCAAGGGCAACAGCTCTTGCAGCAGGTAGCTCTCCATGCGCCAGTGCGTGTTCCAGGGGCTCTGCGTAGCGTCGAGGTAGAAGCCCGCGCCCACGCCAAAGTCCCAGCTGGCCGTGGCTCCGGGCAGGGCCAACACGGCCTCGCCGCGCGGGCTGGTGTCGGGCGCGATCAGGGCCAGGCCCAGTTCGGCGGCCAGGCGCTGGGCTCCGGCCTTGATGGCAAAGGTCTCCTCGGTGCAGGTCAGCCCGGCCAGGTACAACACGGCGGGCACAGGGCCCTGTTGTGCCTGGGGCGGCAGGTACACCGAGAACTTCATCGGCAGGCCGATGGTGGTGGAGGTGTGTTGGTAAAAGCGCTGCTCGCCGCCAAAACAGGTGTGCTGGCTGAGCAGGTCCAGGGGAGTGGTCATGGTGTTTGCTCTTGAATTGATAGCTGCTCAGGTAATATTTCGTAGCGCTTGAGGCAGTTTTCGCTTGTAGGGACCCTAAAAGACGGCTCCAAGCCGTTTTTCATGGCCCGTCGGGGCCAGCACCCGGAGTGCCCGGTTGTCTCTGGGGCTGTGGGCGCTGGCGAGTAGCCGAGTTACGCGGCGTATTTGACGACCGAGCGGATGGACTTGCCTTCGTGCATCAGGTCAAACGCCTCGTTGATGTCCTTGAGGCCCATGGTGTGGGTCACAAAGGGCGCGAGCTGGATCTTGCCAGCCATTGCGTCTTCGACCATGCCGGGCAGCTCGCTGCGGCCCTTGACGCCGCCAAACGCCGTGCCCAGCCACTTGCGGCCGGTGACGAGCTGGAAGGGGCGGGTGCTGATCTCTTGCCCCGCGCCTGCCACGCCGATGATGACCGACTGGCCCCAGCCCCGGTGCGCGCATTCCAGTGCCGCGCGCATCACGTTCACGTTGCCGATGCACTCAAAGCTGTGGTCCACGCCCCAGGTCGTCATCTCCACGATGACCTGCTGGATCGGCTTGTCGAAGTCCTTGGGATTCACGCAGTCGGTGGCGCCAAAGGTGCGGGCCAGGTCGAACTTGGAGGGATTGGTATCGATGGCGATGATGCGCCCGGCCTTGGCCAGCTTGGCGCCCTGGATCACGGCCAGGCCAATGCCGCCCAGGCCGAACACGGCCACGGTGTCGCCTTCCTGCACCTTGGCGGTGTTCTTCACGGCGCCCAGGCCCGTGGTCACGCCGCAGCCCAGCAGGCAGACCTGCTCGGGGTTGGCGTTGGGGTTGACCTTGGCCAGCGAGACCTCGGCCACCACGGTGTATTCGCTGAAGGTGCTGCAGCCCATGTAGTGGTAGATGGGCTGGCCGTTGTAGCTGAAGCGCGTGGTGCCGTCGGGCATCACGCCCTTGCCCTGAGTGGCGCGCACGCTCACGCACAGGTTGGTCTTGCCGCTCTTGCAGAACAGGCACTCGCCGCATTCGGCGGTGTACAGCGGGATGACGTGGTCGCCCGGCTTCACGCTGGTCACGCCTTCGCCCACTTCCACCACGATGCCCGCGCCTTCGTGGCCCAGCACCACGGGGAACAGGCCTTCGGGGTCGTCACCGCTCAGGGTGAACGCGTCGGTGTGGCACACGCCGGTGTCGGTGATCTTGATGAGCACTTCGCCCTTTTTGGGCGGGGCGACGTCGATCTCGACGATCTGCAGGGGTTCTCCAGCTTTGAAGGCTACGGCGGCACGGGATTTCATGGGGTGGTCCTTTCGGTCAATCGGGTAGGGAATGCGGGTGGGCGGTCTATTTGAGGTAGGAGCGAAGCAGCGCCAGCGTTTCGTCAATGGCTTGCTGGGACGGGGCCGGTTTTTCCGCCAGCGTCTCGCGCACGTGGCTGTCGAGCAGGTCGGCCATCAGTCCGTGCACGGCGCCACGCATGGCCGCCAGCTGCTGCAGGATGGGGGCGCAGTCACTGCCCGCCTCCACCGCGCGCTCCAGCGCCTCGGCCTGGCCCTTGATGCGGCGCAGCCGGGTGATGGCGCGTTGTTTGTCTTCGGCAGTGTGGGGCATGGGCAGGCGGCTGGCTGGTCGTTCATTAGGGTGTACTGGGTGGCAGTATAAAAGACAAGCGCATATGCTGATTGTGCTACAGGCATTAAAAGGGCTATTACTCAGGGGGAGTATTCAGGAATTGGCAGTGAACACCTCTTGATGAGCCATGAAAAAAGCCCGCAGGCACTGCCTGCGGGCTTTGTGGGGTGCGGGAGCGGCGCAGTGCGCCGAACCGATCAGCGGCTGGCCAGGGGAGGCACGTCGCGGCGCACGGAGCCGGTGAACAGCTGGCGGGGGCGGCCGATCTTGTACTCGGGGTCGCCGATCATTTCGTTCAGCTGGGCGATCCAGCCCACGGTGCGGGCCAGGCTGAAGATGCCGGTGAACAGGTTCACCGGGATGCCGATGGCGCGCTGCACGATGCCGGAGTAGAAGTCCACGTTCGGGTAGAGCTTGCGCTGCACGAAGTAGTCGTCTTCCAGGGCGATCTTTTCCAGTTCCTTGGCCAGCTTGAACAGCGGGTCGTTTTCCAGGCCCAGCTCGGCCAGCACTTCATTGCAAGTCTCTTGCATGAGCTTGGCGCGGGGGTCGTAGTTCTTGTACACGCGGTGGCCAAAGCCCATCAGCTTGACGCCGGAGTTCTTGTCCTTGACCTGCTTGATGAAGTCGCCGATCTTTTCCACGCCGCCTTGGGCCTGGATGTCGTACAGCATGTTCAGTGCAGCTTCGTTGGCGCCGCCGTGGGCAGGGCCCCAGAGGCAGGCCACGCCCGCAGCGATGGCCGCGAACGGGTTGGTGCCCGACGAGCCGCACAGGCGCACGGTGGAGGTCGAGGCGTTCTGCTCGTGGTCAGCGTGCAGGATGAAGATGCGGTCCAGCGCGCGTTCCAGCACGGGGTTGACCTTGTACTCTTCGCAGGGGGTGCCGAACATCATGCGCAGGAAGTTGCCTGCGTAGCTCAGGTGGTTCTGCGGGTACATGTAGGGCTGGCCCATGCCGTACTTGTAGGCCATTGCGACCAGCGTGGGCATCTTGGCGATCAGGCGGATCGCGGCGATCTCGCGGTGCTGCGGATTGTTGATGTCCGTGCTGTCGTGGTAGAAGGCCGACAGGGCACCCACCAGACCGGTCAGCACAGCCATGGGGTGCGCGTCGCGGCGGAAGCCACGCAGGAAGAACTGCATCTGCTCGTTGACCATGGTGTGGTTGGTCACGCGGCTGGTGAAGTCAGTCTTTTGTGCTGCGTTGGGC
The DNA here is from genome assembly GCF_003096455.1 of Acidovorax sp. 99. Lineage (NCBI taxonomy): Bacteria > Pseudomonadati > Pseudomonadota > Betaproteobacteria > Burkholderiales > Comamonadaceae > Acidovorax > Acidovorax sp. 99. The sequence continues at coordinate 576,255 of NZ_QEKU01000001.1, read as the reverse complement.
AGATCGCCGTACAGCAGCAGGTGGCAGGTTTCCAGGAAGTCGCAGTTCTCAGCCAACTGCTCAATGGGGTAGCCGCGGTACAGCAACTCGCCCTTGTCGCCATCGATATAGGTGATGGCCGACTGGGTGGCTGCTGTGGACAGGAAGCCCGGGTCATAGGTGAACATGCCCGTCTGCGCATACAGCTTGCGGATGTCGATGACGTCCGGGCCGATGCTGCCCTGATAGACCGGCAGGTCCACGCTGGGGCTGCCGTTACTGAACGACAGGGTGGCTTTGTTGTCAGCTAGCTTCATTGTTACTTTCCTTGGGTAGGTTGCCGATACGAATCCGGTCTTGGTGCGAGGGCTGGGTGTCAGGCATGCACTGCCGTGGCGCCACCGCTTTGTCTCAGCATGCCGAGCACTTCACGCGCTTCTTGTGTGTCTTGTTCGCCCGAGGGCTCTCGCCGCCGCAGCAGCAGGTCCAGCAGGTCGTTGTCCGCCAGATCCATCAACGCGTTGAGGCCCTGGGCATGGCGCCGCGTCAGCGTCGATTCGAAGCGGTGGAAGAACTTCTCGATGAACAAGTCGTTCTCCAGCAAGCCGCGCCGGCAGCGCCAGTGCAGCTTGCTCAGCTCGCGTTCGTCCAGCAGCGGCGAAGCCGCCTCTGGCGCGATGGATGGGGTGGATAGCGTTTGCATGGACCGGTGTGTAGGACGATGAACTGTCCGCGCTCAGATGGCGCGGCGCACCATCAGTTCCTTGATCTTGCCGATGGCCCGGGTGGGGTTCAGGCCCTTGGGGCACACGTCCACGCAGTTCATGATGGTGTGGCAGCGGAACAGGCGGTACGGGTCTTCCAGGTTGTCCAGGCGCTCCGTGGTGGCTTCGTCGCGGCTGTCGGCGATGAAGCGGTAGGCCTGCAGCAGACCCGCAGGGCCCACGAACTTGTCGGGGTTCCACCAGAAGCTGGGGCAGCTGGTGGAGCAGCTGGCGCACAGAATGCACTCGTACAGGCCGTTCAGCTCTTCGCGCTCTTCAGGCGACTGCAGGCGCTCGGTTTCGGGCGGCACGTTGTCGTTGACGAGGTAGGGCTTGATGGAGTTGTACTGCTTGAAGAACTGCGTCATGTCCACGATCAGGTCGCGGATGACGGGCAGGCCGGGCAGGGGCTTCAGGACCACGGTGCCGGGCAGCGTGTTCATGTTCGTCAGGCAGGCCAGGCCGTTCTTGCCGTTGATGTTCATGGCGTCCGAGCCGCAAACACCTTCACGGCACGAGCGACGGAACGACAGGGTGGGGTCTTGTGCCTTGAGCTTCATCAGGGCGTCCAGCAGCATGCGTTCGCTGCCGTCGAGTTCAACTTCGACGGTCTGCATGTAGGGCTTGGCGTCCTTGTCAGGATCGTAGCGGTAGATTTGGAAGGTGCGTTTTGCCATGGTGGGTGCTCCTGTATCCGTTTAGAACGTGCGAACCTTGGGCGGAACTGAGTCCACGGTCAGGGGTTTGAGTTTGACGGGCTTGTAGGTCAGGCTGTTGCTCTCGCTGTGCCACAGGGTGTGCTTCATCCAGTTGGCGTCGTCGCGGCCCAGTGGTGCCACTGGGTCGTCGGCGGGGCGCTCGTAGTCGCTCACGGTGTGGGCACCACGGCATTCCTTGCGGGCAGCAGCAGACACCATCGTGGCTTGCGCAGCTTCGATCAGGTTCTCGACTTCCAGCGCTTCGATGCGCGCGGTGTTGAACACCTTGGAGTGGTCCTTCAGGCCCACGCTGTTCACACGGTTGCGCAGCTCGGCGATCTTCTTGACGCCTTCGTCCATGCTCGCTTGCGTGCGGAACACACCGGCGTGCAGTTGCATGCTGGCGCGGATGTCGTTGGCCACGTCCTGGGCATATTCGCCGCTGCTGGCGCCTTGCAGGCGGTTGAGGCGCTCCAGGGTGCGGTCGGCCGCATCCTTGGGCAGGGGTTTGTGGTTCTTGTTCTTGTCGTTGAACTCGACAATGTGGTTGCCGGCTGCGCGGCCGAACACCAGCAGGTCCAGCAGCGAGTTGGTGCCCAGGCGGTTGGCGCCGTGCACCGATACGCAAGAGCATTCGCCCACCGCGTACAGGCCGTTGACCACGAGGTTGTCATTGCCGCCTTGCTGCACCACCACCTGGCCGTTGATGTTGGTGGGAATGCCACCCATCTGGTAGTGGATGGTGGGCACCACAGGGATCGGCTCCTTGGTGATGTCCACGTTGGCAAAGTTGACGCCGATTTCGTACACCGAGGGCAGGCGCTTGTGGATGGTTTCTGCGCCCAGGTGGTCAAGCTTGAGCAGCACGTAGTCCTTGTTGGGACCACAGCCACGGCCTTCCTTGATCTCCTGGTCCATCGAGCGGGACACGAAGTCGCGCGGTGCCAGGTCCTTCAAGGTGGGCGCATAGCGCTCCATGAAGCGCTCACCATTGCTGTTGAGCAAAATTGCGCCTTCACCGCGGCAGCCTTCGGTCAGCAGCACGCCCGCGCCGGCCACGCCGGTGGGGTGGAACTGCCAGAATTCCATGTCTTCCAGCGGAATGCCGGCGCGTGCAGCCATGCCCAGGCCGTCACCGGTGTTGATGAAGGCGTTGGTCGAGGCAGCAAAAATGCGGCCTGCACCACCGGTGGCCAGCAGCGTGGTCTTGGCTTCAAGGATGTGCAAGTCGCCAGTTTCCATTTCCAGCGCCGTCACGCCCACCACGTCGCCGTCGGCGTCGCGGATCAGGTCCAGGGCCATCCACTCCACGAAGAAGTTGGTGCGGGCCTTAACGTTTTGCTGGTACAGCGTGTGCAGCATGGCGTGGCCGGTGCGGTCGGCCGCGGCGCAAGCGCGTTGCACGGGCTTTTCGCCATAGTTGGCGGTGTGGCCGCCGAAGGGGCGCTGGTAGATCGTGCCGTCGGTGTTGCGGTCAAAGGGCATGCCCATGTGTTCCAGGTCGTACACGACCTTGGGGGCTTCGCGGCACATGAACTCGATCGCATCCTGGTCGCCGAGCCAGTCGGAGCCCTTGATAGTGTCGTAGAAGTGGTAGTGCCAGTTGTCCTCGGACATGTTGCCCAGCGAGGCGCCGATGCCGCCCTGGGCAGCGACGGTGTGCGAACGGGTGGGGAATACCTTGGAGAGAACTGCAACGTTCAGGCCCGCGCGGGCCAGTTGCAGGGATGCCCGCATGCCGGAGCCGCCGGCTCCGATGATGATGACGTCGAACTTGCGCTTGGTGATGTTGGCTTGTGTGTAGCTCATTGTGTACCTTCAATCGCGGGAATCAGAGACGCCACAGAACCTGGATGCCCCAGCCGGCGCAGCTGACCAGCCAGACAATGCTGAACACTTGCAGTGCCAGACGCAGGCCCACGGGCTTGATGTAGTCCATCAGGACTTCGCGCAGGCCGACCCACGCATGCCAGGCAATCGCGACGATCACGGAGAAGGTCAGCACCTTCATCCATTGGGCCGAGAAAATGCCCGCCCATTTGTCGTAGCCGATGGGGCCTTTGGAGAAGATGACCTGGGCCAGCAGGGCCAGGGTGAACAGTGCCATCAGGACTGCCGTGACACGCTGGCTGAGCCAGTCGCGCAGGCCATAGTGGGCGCCGACGACGACGCGCTTGGAACCGTAATTGACGGACATGGAAATTTCCTCTCGTTCTTCAACAGGCGCTGGCTGGCAGCGACCGCCGTTTTTGTGGGTTGATCAGTACAGGCCGAAAAGCTTGGCGCCCAGCACCAGGGCCAGCCCAATGCTGATGACCAGAACGGTCAGGGCAGAGCTCTTGCCAAATTGCTTGTTCACGGCGCTGTGGCTCACGTCCATCCACAGGTGGCGCAGGCCGGCAGTGAAGTGGTGCAGGTAGGCCCAGATCAGGGCCAGAGCGACCAGCTTGATGAACCAGCCGGGCACAAAACCGATGCCGATATTGAAGGCCGCCGAGAATTTAGCGAACGAGATTTCGGAAGACACCGAGGTGTCGAACATCCAGATGATGAAAGGCAGCAGCAGGAACATGATCAGTCCGCTGGCGCGGTGCAAGATCGAAACCCACGCGGCAGGTGTCATGCGGTAGGTCGTCAAGTCCTTGAAGGCATTGATGTTGCGGAATTCAGGCCGTTTTTTGGCTAGTTCTGTCATTTCTGGTGCTTTCGTGGATGTAACTGCTTTGTAATTTGAAGATGCAAAGAACGCAAAATTCTATTGCAACGCAACACAAGGGTTTAGCCGGGCTTGAAATTTTCGACGTTAATGCTCGGGTGCCAGCCTGCTGTCAGCTCAATTCATTACGGTAGTGGTGGGTATCGGTGCGATACAGCCCGCGGCGTAACTCCATGGGAACATCGTTGTAGGTGTAAGCAATGCGCTCGACGCTCAGCAGCGGTGTCACGGGTGTGATTTGCAGCAGTTGGGCTTGTTCCTCGTCGGGCAGCACGGCGCGGATTTTTTCTTCGGCCCGCACCATGCGCACGCCAAAGTCGAGTTCGAACATGGCGTAGGTCGGTCCCTGGTAGTTGGCGAGCTGCTCGGCCGTGAGGCCTTTGAAGGCTTGTCCGGGCAGCCAGATGTCTTCCAGAATGGTGGGCACTCCTGCAAACGACAGGATGCGCCGGGCCTGCATGACGGCATCGCCGCTGCGCAGCGCCAGTGCGCGGGCCACATCGGCGTTGGCCCGCACGCGGCGGCAATCGATCACGCGGCGCTGTGCAGGGCCTTCCACGCGGGCGTCTCCGGTGTCGGGCAGCAACTTCAGAAATCGGTACTGCACATGCTGCTCGGCGTGGGTGGCGACAAAAGTGCCTTTGCCCTGCCGGCGCATCACCAGGTTCTCTGCGGCCAGTTCGTCAATCGCCTTGCGTACGGTGCCCTGGCTGACGCGAAAACGCGCAGCCAGCTCCATTTCGCTCGGAATGGCCTCGCCAGGCTTCCATTCGCCCTGCTGCAGGCTTTGCAGGATCAGCCCCTTGATCTGTTGGTACAGCGGGCTGAACGCTGGCGTGGCGGCTCCCGCTGCGCTCTGCGGGGGCGCGGGGCTGTCTGCTGCGAACGGAAGCGATGACATGGTGTGGGATCTGTAAGTTGTGCGTGTGTTGTGGTGCGGCAGTGCGGTTGCCACATGACAATCGAACGACAAACGGGGTGCAATCATATCTTATATAAGACATAAGACAAATTGACCGGGGTGTCCAATCAGGGGTAAACTCCAATGCTGTTTTGCGGGGCACGGGCTACTGGTGACAGGCGCTGGTGCTTGCGTTGCACTCACACCTGTTTTCCTCACTTCCTGGAGTTTTCACCATGAGCAAGAAGCCCGTTCGCGTTGCTGTCACCGGCGCCGCCGGTCAAATCGGTTACGCACTGCTGTTCCGTATCGCCTCCGGCGAAATGCTGGGCAAGGACCAGCCGGTCATTCTGCAATTGCTCGAAGTCCCTGTCGAAGGCCCTCAAAAGGCGCTCAAGGGCGTGATGATGGAGCTGGACGACTGCGCCTTCCCGCTGCTGGTCGAAATGACCGCCCACAGCGATCCCATGACCGCCTTCAAGGATGCCGACTACGCACTGCTGGTCGGCTCGCGCCCACGTGGCCCTGGCATGGAGCGTGCCGAGCTGCTGGCCGTCAACGGCGCCATCTTCACGGCACAAGGCAAGGCCCTGAATGCCGTGGCTTCGCGTGACGTGAAGGTGCTGGTGGTGGGCAACCCTGCCAACACCAATGCCTACATCGCCATGAAGTCGGCCCCTGACCTGCCACGCAAGAACTTCACGGCCATGCTGCGCCTGGACCACAACCGCGCTGCCAGCCAGATCGCTGCCAAGACCGGCAAGGCTGTGGCAGACATCGAAAAGCTGACCGTGTGGGGCAACCACTCGCCCACGATGTACGCTGACTACCGTTTTGCCACCATCAAGGGCGAAAGCGTGGCCAAGATGATCAACGATCAGGAGTGGAACGCCAACACATTCCTGCCCACCGTTGGCAAGCGCGGCGCCGCCATCATTGAAGCCCGTGGCCTGTCGTCGGCAGCCTCTGCAGCCAATGCAGCCATCGACCACATGCGCGACTGGGCCCTGGGCACCAACGGCAAGTGGGTCACCATGGGTGTTCCATCCAACGGCGAATACGGCATTCCCAAGGACACAATGTTTGGTTTCCCCGTGACCTGCGAAAACGGCGAGTACAAGATCGTTGAAGGTCTGGACATCGACGCGTTCTCGCAAGAGCGTATCAACATCACGCTGGCCGAACTGCAAGGCGAGCAAGACGGCGTCAAGCACCTGCTGTAATCAAGCTGGTAAACGACGCGATGCAGCCGACGCCTTTGGCATCGGGCCTTCGGGCCGTCCAAGCCTCTGTACCGGGGCCGGGCGCTGCGTCCGTCCATCCGCGCGATGTGTTGCTCGGCGCCCAGGCCCAAACTGGTTTTCTGCCAGTCTGCGACCACTACAGCGGCGTGGAAGTGCGCATGCGCAAAAGCCTGCAATTGCAGGCAGAGATGACGCAGGAATTTGGCACCTGCGTCTTTGATGTCACTCTCGATTGTGAAGATGGCGCGCCTGTCGGGCTGGAGTTCCAGCATGCGTCGCTGGTGGCACGTATGGCAGCCGCTGCGGCTCCAGGGGCTCGGGTAGCGGCTCGTGTTCATGCGGTGGATCACCCTGCATTTGCCAACGACGTCGCCACCATTGCGGGCGAGGCTGGGCACAGGCTGTGCCACATCATGATTCCCAAGGTCGAGTCGGTAGATGATGTTCTGCTGGCTGAACGTGCGCTGGAGCGCGCGTCGGCGGCCCATGTGCCTTTGCACGTTTTGATCGAGTCTCCCGCCGCCGTGCAGCGTGCGTTTGACATCGCGGCCCACCCCCGCGTGCAGAGCCTGAGTTTCGGGCTCATGGATTTTGTGTCGGCCCATGGCGGCGCCATTCCCGCGCAGGCCATGACCTCTGCCGGGCAGTTCACGCACCCGCTGGTGGTGCGAGCCAAGCTCGAAATCGCCTCGGCCTGCCATGCGCATGGCAAGGTGCCGTCCCATTGCGTGGTCACCGAGTTTTCGGACATGGCGGCCCTGCAAGGTGCTGCCGGCCGCGCATCGCGCGAGCTGGGCTACACACGGATGTGGAGCATCCATCCGGCGCAGATCCGCACCATCCTGCAGGCCTTTGCCCCCCAGCAGGACGATATCGACAGCGCGTCCCGGATCATTGCGGCGGCAGCGTTGGCTGACTGGGCTCCCATCAGTGTGGATGGGGTATTGCACGACCGGGCCAGCTACCGCTTTTATTGGCAGATTCTGGAGCGCGCCCACCGCACTGGGCGCGCACTACCCTTGGCGGTGCGTCACTGGTTTGACGCATCGACTCTCGTTCCATCGTGAACATCCCTGGACATTTCCACGCAGGACTTCCCATGAAATTTGTCATTGCCTCCGCTCTCATGTTGCTGGCTCCGGCCTTTGCCTTGGCACAAACAACAGCCCAGCCAGCGGCCAAGTCCGACACCAAGGCTGCAGCCAAACCCGCTGCCAAGCCAACCGCCAAGCCAACCGCCAAGCCAACCGCCAAGACGGCCGCCAAGCCAGCAGATGGCAAGACCGCAGCCAAGGCTCCCGCCAAGAGCCACGCCACTGCCAAGGCCGAACCCACCAGCAGCCGTACCCAGCTCAAGAGCGCCACCAACCAGGTGGCGGCCGGCATCATCGCCGCTGAAGCAGCCCTGTCGCCCGCCGAACTGGCGATTGCGGAGCGCGTGCACGTGGGGCGCATGCCCTGCGAGCTCGGTGCTTTTGTCACTGTGACAGCCGATCCCGCCACCCCAGGCCACTTCCATGTGGAAGGCAAGGGTTTCAAGTACTACATGTCGCCGGTGGCGACGACCACAGGCACGGTGCGCCTGGAGGACGCCAAGGGTGGTGCCGTGTGGCTGCAGATCGCCAACAAATCCATGCTGATGAACCAGCGCGCTGGTCAGCGTCTGGCTGACGAGTGCATGAGCCCTGAGCAGGTGGTTGTGGCAGAAGCCATCAAGAAGAACCCGCCTGTGAGCGTGCTGGACCCGCTGCCCGCCACCAAATAAAAACCGCGCGCACCCATTAACGACTGGCGTGTGCCGAGCCCACCGCTACACGCTACGCCCCACTTTAGAACGCAACTGGAGAAAACAATGTTGAAAGCCTACCGAGACCATGCTGCCGAACGCGCCGCACTGGGTATCCCCCCTCTGCCCCTGGACGCCAAGCAGGTGGCTGAGCTGATCGAATTGATCAAGAACCCACCCGCTGGTGAAGAGGCCTTTTTGCTGGACCTGCTCACCCATCGCGTGCCGCCTGGCGTGGACGACGCTGCCAAGGTCAAGGCCAGCTTCCTGGCTGCCGTGGCGCACGGCGACATCACCGTGGGTCTGATCTCCAAGGCCAAGGCCACGGAACTACTGGGCACCATGGTGGGTGGCTACAACGTGCACCCGCTGATCGAGTTGCTGGACGACGCCGAAGTGGCTGGTGTGGCCGCAGAGGGTCTGAAGAAGACGCTGCTGATGTTCGACTTCTTCAATGACGTCGCTGTGAAAGCCAAGGCAGGCAACGCCAAGGCGCAGGAAGTCATCAAGAGCTGGGCCGATGCCGAGTGGTTCACCACCCGTCCTGAGGTCGAGAAGAAGATTACCGTCACGGTGTTCAAGGTGCCCGGTGAGACCAACACCGACGACCTGTCGCCCGCACCGGATGCCTGGAGCCGCCCAGACATCCCGCTGCACTACCTGGCCATGCTGAAGAACACCCGCCCTGATGCGGCGTTCAAGCCCGAAGAAGACGGCAAGCGTGGCCCGATGCAGTTCATCGAAGACCTCAAGAAGAAGGGCAACCTCGTGGCCTACGTGGGCGACGTGGTGGGCACCGGTTCCAGCCGCAAGTCAGCCACCAACAGTGTGATCTGGGCCACGGGCCAGGACATCCCGTTTGTGCCGAACAAGCGTTTTGGTGGTGTCACGCTGGGCGGCAAGATCGCTCCCATCTTCTTCAACACGCAAGAAGATTCGGGCTCGCTGCCGATCGAAGTCGATGTATCCAAGCTCGAAATGGGCGACGTGGTCGACATCCTGCCCTACGACGGCAAGATTGTGAAGAACGGCGCCACCGTGGCCGAGTTCAAGCTCAAGAGCGATGTGCTGTTTGACGAAGTGCGTGCCGGTGGCCGTATCAACCTCATCATCGGTCGTTCGCTGACGGCCAAGGCCCGCGAGTTCCTGGGCCTGGCAGCATCCACGCTGTTCCGTCTGCCCCAGGCGCCTGCTGCGTCGAATGCAGGCTTCACGCTGGCCCAGAAGATGGTCGGACGTGCTGTCGGTCTGCCAGAAGGCCAGGGCGTGCGCCCCGGTACCTACTGCGAGCCCAAGATGACCACCGTGGGCTCGCAAGACACCACGGGTCCCATGACCCGCGACGAGCTGAAGGATCTGGCCTGCCTAGGCTTCTCGGCCGACCTGGTCATGCAGTCGTTCTGCCACACGGCGGCCTACCCCAAGCCCGTGGACGTGAAGACCCACCGCGAACTGCCGGCGTTCATCAGCAACCGTGGTGGTGTGGCCCTGCGTCCTGGCGATGGCGTGATCCACAGCTGGCTCAACCGCCTGCTGCTGCCTGACACCGTGGGTACGGGTGGCGACTCGCACACGCGTTTCCCCATCGGTATTTCGTTCCCGGCAGGCTCTGGCCTGGTGGCTTTCGGCGCTGCGACGGGTGTGATGCCTCTGGACATGCCCGAGTCGGTGCTGGTGCGCTTCAAGGGCGAAATGCAGCCGGGCGTGACGCTGCGCGACCTGGTGCACGCGATTCCGCTGTACGCGATCAAGGCTGGTCTGCTCACGGTGGCCAAGGCGGGCAAGAAGAACATCTTCTCGGGCCGCATCCTCGAAATCGAAGGACTGCCCAACCTGAAGGTCGAGCAAGCGTTTGAACTGTCGGACGCTTCGGCAGAGCGTTCCGCCGCTGGTTGCACCATCAAGCTCAACCCCGAGCCGGTCAAGGAATACCTGACCAGCAACGTGGTGCTGATGAAGAACATGATCGCTGACGGCTATGCCGACGCCCGCACGCTGCAACGCCGCATCGAGAAGGTGGAAGCCTGGCTGGCCAACCCCAACCTGCTCGAAGCCGACAAGGATGCCGAATACGCAGCCGTCATCGAGATCGATCTGGCCGAGATCAAGGAACCCATCCTGTGCTGCCCCAACGACCCCGACGACGCCAAGACCCTGTCGGAAGTGGCCGGCACCAAGATCGATGAAGCCTTCATTGGTTCTTGCATGACCAACATCGGCCACTTCCGCGCAGCTGCCAAGCTGCTGGGCGGCAGCCGTGACATCCCCGTCAAGTTGTGGGTGGCACCGCCCACCAAGATGGACGAGAGCGAGCTGATCAAAGAAGGCCATTACGCCAACTTTGGTGCTGCCGGCGCCCGTACCGAAATGCCCGGCTGCTCGCTGTGCATGGGTAACCAGGCTCAGGTGCGCGAAGGCGCTACCGTGGTGTCCACCTCCACCCGCAACTTCCCCAACCGCCTGGGCAAGAACACCAACGTGTTCCTGGCCTCTGCCGAGCTGGCCGCCATTGCGTCCAAGCTGGGCAAGATCCCCACGGTGGCCGAATACCACGAAGCCATGGGCATCGTGAACAAGGATGGCGCGTCGATCTACAAGTACCTGAACTTCGACCAGATCGAAGAGTACGCAGAAACCGCCAAGGGCGTCACCGCCTGATCCTCGCGTTCTTTGCGCAACAGAAGCGGCCCTCAGGGGCCGCTTTTTTTTGGCCCACCTTGGGTGTCACACAAACGTCATCCATTCGTCACTATGCTGGAGTCCATAACAAGACATCCATAACAACAACAAAAGGAGGGAGCCATGGGCAACACAATGGGACGAGGGGTTTTGCTGGTTTTCTGCGCCATCTTTGCAGTGGTGTTCGGTGCCGGTGGGTATTGGGCAGGTTTGCGGCCCTTGGCTGAAACGGCGCTGGCAGCCTGGACGGTGCGCTCATGGCAGCCTGTACCGGCCCAGGTGCTGGATGTGCAACTGAAGCAGCACGCGGGCAGCGAGGGCGGCACCACCTACCAGGTGCTGGCCCGGTACCGCTACACCGTGGCGGGCCAAACGTACGAAGCGCAGCGCGTGGGGCTGGACCCGAACTCCAGTGCCGACAACGTGGGCGACTGGCAGGCGCAATGGCACCGCACCCTGCGCCAAGCGCAGGAGCGGGGCGAATCCATCACCGCCTGGGTCAACCTCCAGGCCCCGGCCCAGGCTCTGCTGGACCGCAGCATCCGCTGGCGGCTGCAGATTTTTCGGCTGCCGTTTGCCCTGGTGTTCACCGGCGTCGGGGTGACTGCTGCATGGTTGTTTCTGCGCATCTTGAGGCGCCCCCAGGACGATGTACCAGACCTGGAGCCAACGCATTCCCTGGCCAAGGGGCAGGGGGCGTTGTGGTTCTTCGCGGTGTTCTGGTGTGGCATCGCTTTCCCCATGGCCGCCTTGTTCTGGTCGGACGGCAAAGGGCCCTGGTGGGCCAAGGGCTTCATGGGCGTCTTTGTGGTGATCGGCGTGGGCTTGGTCGCTGCTGCTTGGCAGAACAGCCGAAAGGCCTGGCGCTACCAGGGGGTTGGTATGACGACCCTGCCTTCGCGGCCCACGGCGGGGAGGTCGGTCGAAATCACGCTGGTGCTGCCTGCGCGGGCTGTGCAGCAAGCTGCGGCTGAAAACCTGCGCCTGCAAGTGGCGCAATACCGTGTGGACGAATCCAGCTCCGGCTCGCCCGAGCGCCAGGTGGAGGTGCTGAAGGCCACGGCGCGGCGCCAGCCGACGGGCGAGGGCGGCATGCGCTTGGTAGCTCGTTTTGATCTGCCTGATGACGCCCCCACCCACGGTGCGCGGCGCGGTGGCGACCGGGTGGACTGGCGGCTGGAACTGGTGCGTGCCGATGGTGCGCTGGAGCTCGCGTACGACCTGGCGGTCCAGGCTGTCACCCCGTCCTGTGCGGAGGCCGCTTCGGTACCAGACCGCTTTGACCGGCGGGCACAGTGGGAGCAGGAAGTCCCCATCGAAGCACCCGCGTTGGGGCGCGATGCCGCTTCTCAGCCGTTGGATTCGCTGGGTACGGTGAAGTCCGCTGAATCTCCAGGCTTTTTTCCCCCTGGCGTGCGTTTGAGCGAAACGCCAGACGCCTGGTCCCTCGCGTTCGAGCAGACTGCTTGGCGCTGGTCCGCGGCGGTGGCCGTGGCTTTGCTGGCGCTGGAGTGGTGGGTGAACGACCGCATCCAGCCCGGCGCCCTGGTGCTGCCGAGCGGCTTTTGGGGTTGGTTGGCTGTGTTGGTGCTGCCTGCCTGGGCCTTGCATGCCGCCACCCGGCGGTGGACGCTGCGGGTGCAGGACGATGGCCTGGTCGTGCGTCGCGGCTCTTGGGTTTGGTCTCGCGTGGCGACGTTGCCAGGCGAGTCCAGCCAGTCGCTGGTGCACAAGCTGCAGTTCACGGCGGGGACCCAGGCCTACCATGCGGTGCTGGGCAAGGATGCATCAGGGCATTCACAAACGCTGACACCAGGGCTGAGCGGCACGGCTGCCGCGCAGGCCGTGGGCCAGGCCGTGGCACGTGCGTGGCTGGATCGTCGGGGGCGCTTCACGCCAGGGGCGCAGCGGCCCCAGTTGGCTGCCCATTCACGCCCAGCCTGGGGTGGTTGGGCATGGCTCTTGGCCTTTGGCTTGCTCGTGTGGTGGGCCCATGGCGGGCGTGCGGTGTGGGGGGCAGGTCGCAGCGCTGTACTGCAAGCCCCTGCGGCAGTGGCTTCATCGCGCATTTGGGCGCCTGCAGATGCCCGCCTGATGGACGCTCAGAACGCGGGCGATGCCAGCGCACTGGCGCAGGCCCTGCGCGATGGCGCCAACCCCAACCTGCTGGCAGACACCGGCTCCTCCGTGCTGATGCTGGCCGCCCACCGGGGGCAGTTGGCGCATGTGGAGGCGCTGTTACAGGCTGGGGCCCAGCCCGATCTTCGGCAGACGGCCAAAGACAGTGAGCGTGGTGACACGGCCCTGCTGCGGGCCTTTTATGGCGGCCATCTGGCGGTGGCGCAACGCCTGGTGCAGGCAGGTGCCAGCCTGCAGGCCCGCAATCGCTGGGATTGGGGCCCCGTGCACATGGCCGCGCAAAGCGGCTGCGTGCCTTGCCTGGATTGGCTCAAAGAGCAAGGGCAATCGCTGACCGAACATGCCCCTGCCAGCCGGGGCGAAACACCGGCCATGCTGGCCGCAGCCAAAGGGCAGTTGGCCGTGCTGCGTTGGCTGGATGAGCAGGGGGTGGATCTTTCGCAGAAAGACCCGCACGGAAAGAGCGCGTTGGATTGGGCGCGCTGGGGTGGGCAGCAGGCGGCTCAGGACTGGCTGGAGGAAAGGGGCCGGCCGCGCTAGCCAAGGTCTGGCGCTGGGGCTGTGCTCAGCGCGACGGCTGATGTGTCGGCGTCTGCCCCGGCGGCAGATGATCGGCGGCGTTGTTTGCCGCGGAACGATCATTGCCTGTGGCACTCAGAATTCGCAGAACCATTCCAACACGGCACTACGATGTTCAAGTCCTTCTTTTTCGCCCGCCGCTGGTGGGCCTGGTCCATCTTGGGTTCTCTCGTCATTCTTCTGGCCACGGCTTACCGTGTGCAGCTGGACGTGCAGATCAACGACTGGTTCGGCAGCTTTTACGATCTCATACAGGAGGCTCTGGGTAAGCCTGGCAGCATCACCGCAGAGGAGTTCTGGGGGCAGCTTTCGACCTTTGCACGCATCGCCATGATCTATGTGACGACGGCGGTGCTGGCGGATTTTTTCAGCAAACACTACATCTTTCGTTGGCGGCAGGCGATGAATGAGCACTACATGGCGGCCTGGCCACGCCTGCGGCACATCGAGGGTGCGGCACAGCGTGTGCAGGAGGACACCATGCGTTTCGCCCGCACCATGGAAGATCTGGGCCTGAGTTTCATGCGCAGCCTCATGACGCTCGGGGCCTTTCTGCCGGTGCTCTGGACGCTGTCCGACAAAGTCACTGCGCTGCCCTTGATCGGCGCCGTTCCGCATTCCCTGGTATGGGTCGCACTGGCCTGGTCACTGGGGGGCACGCTGCTGCTGGCCTGTGTAGGGGTGAAGCTACCGGGGCTGGAGTTTCACAACCAGCGGGTGGAGGCGGCGTACCGCAAGGAGCTGGTGCTGGGCGAGGACGACCCGAACCGGGCTTCTCCGCCCACGGCGGCTGAGCTGTTCGCGGGCGTGCGCCGCAATTACTTCCGGCTGTTTTTCCACTACCTGTACTTCGATGTGGTGAAGTGGTCCTACCTGCAGGTGAGTGTGCTGGTGCCCCTGGTGGCTTTGGGCCCCACGCTGATCGCGGGGGTGATCACGCTGGGGGTGATGCAGCAGATTGCCCGGGCCTTTGACAAGGTGCTGGAATCGTTCCAGTTTCTGGTGCTGAACTGGAGCACGGTGGTGGAACAGATATCGATCTACAAGCGTTTGCGCGCTTTCGAGCAGCAGATGCTGAAGGCGGTGCCTGAGGCTGCCTGAGTGCTGTTTGGGAGCCGAGGGAGCGCGTGACCGGCCGTGCAGATTGCGCCCCGCGAGATGGATCGGCACCGAAACAGGGGAGGGCGGGTCCAAAGCGGTAGGGGTTAACGCACCTGTTTCTTTTCGAGCTTGCGTGTGAGGGTGCGGCGGTGCATACCCAGGCGCCGCGCGGCCTCTGACAGGTTGAAGCCTGTTTCAGCCAGCACCTCGTTGATGCGTTCCCATTCCAGCGTCTTGATGGAACTGGAGCGATTGGTCAGTTCCACCTCGGCATTGCCTTCCTTGAGCCCAAACGCAGCTTCGATGTCGTCGGTGTTGGAGGGCTTGGCGAGATAGTGGCACGCGCCCAGTTTCACGGCCTCCACGGCGGTGGCAATGCTGGCAAAACCCGTGAGCACCACGATCAACATGTCGTCGACAGCGGCGTGCAGTGTCTGCACGCAGGCCAGGCCTGAGGCCTCTCCCTTGAGCTTGAGGTCCACCACCGCATACCCGGGCTGGTGCTGTTCCAGCAACACCTCTACGTCGGCCAGGCTCGCTGCCTGCAACACGCTGTAGCCGCGCCGTTCAAACGAGCGGGCCAGCGTGCGCGCAAAGGCTTCGTCGTCCTCGACGATCAGCAGCTGTCGTTGCGCTTCTTCAGTGTCCACGGTGGGTTCTTTCGTTCATTCATACCTTCGGGGGGAGCGCAATCGAGGCCAGGGGCAATTCGATGGCCACCTGTGCGCCCCCTTCGGGACGGTTGCGCGCCTCCACGCTGCCGCCCAGGGTTCGGGCCACGTTCAGCACCAGATACAGGCCCAGACCACCGCCGGGGCGGTTTTTGGAGGACTGGTAGGGAGTACCCAGCTTGGACAGCATGTCGGGCGCAAAGCCGGGGCCGGCATCGGTCACAGTCATGCACAGGGCGTCGGCATTGCGCGTGACCGCCAGCCGCACCCAGCCTGGCGAGGCGTCGCGTGCATTGTCCAGCACATTGAAAACCATTTGCTTGAGGGTGGTGTCCGACACCATGGGCGTGTCGGTGCCGAAGTCGTTGTCGTAGTCGAACTGGGGGATCGTCCGGGTGCTGCGCCACTCCTGTGCCAGCGCATCGACAAACTTGCGCACAGTGGTCTGCACCGACGCCTCGCCGCGCGTTTCACCCGCCGAGAGCAGGATGCCGCTCACGATGCTTTTGCACCGTTGCACCTGGGTCTGCATCTCGGCAATGTCTTCCTTGAGCGCGGCGTTGCTGGCCAGCCGCTTGTCGTGTTGCCAGTCGCCCAGGATCACCGCAAGGGTGGACAGTGGGGTGCCCAGTTCGTGCGCAGCGCCGGACGCCAACAGGCCCATGCGCACGATGTGCTCTTCTTCCACGCGGCGCCGGCGTGCGGCCGCCAGGCGGGCATCGCGCTCGCGCAGGTTGCGGTTGATGCGGGTGATGAACACCATCACCAGCGTGGCGTTGAGCACAAAGCACACCAGCAGCCCAAGCACATACAAGCTCGACAGGCCCTGGTGCAGATCCTGGGGCAGGGCCAGTGGCAGGTGGTGATCTGCCAGCGCCGCAAAGCACAGGACGGTGATGATCACGATGGACCAGATGTAGGCACCGCGCAGCAGCACGGCGCCCAGCGTGATCTGCAGCAGGTACAAAAAAACGAACGGGTTGCTGGTGCCACCACTCAGGTACAGCTGCACCGTGAGCACCGCCACGTCAATCAGCAGCGCCAGAAACAGCTCCACATTGCGCACCGCGCGGCCCGTGCGAAGGCGCAGCAGGCTCACCACGTTGAAGACCGCCAGGCAGCCGACCACGAGCAGCATCTCCTGCAGCGGCAGCTTCAAGCCCAGGCTGTAGTGCGCCATCTCGATGGTGAACACCTGGCCCACCACTGCAATCCAGCGCAGCTCGATCAGTTGCTGGAGGTTCTTGATCCCGGCGGCGGCGTCGGCGGAGCGTGCATTGCGCGGCGCAGTGGCCAGCGCAGGGTCAGGGCGTGGTGGGAGGGTGTTCATCGTGGGTCGGGAGGCGGCTGGTGGCCCGTGCGCCCAGGCGGCGCTCATAGCGTGCCACATACCAGCCGGCAACGACAACCATGAGCGCAAGACCATACCAGGTCAGGGCGTACACCAGGTGGCTGTTGTGGAACCGGATGACGGTCAGGCCAGCGCGGGGCCAGCCGGAGGCGGCTGAAGACGCCGCTGCGTTACCCGGAAGTCCTGCGTCCACAAAAAATGGAGCCGCCCGGGGCAGGCCCAGCGCGCTGCTGATGGCCGCCACGTCGCGCGAGTACCAGCGCTGTTGCGCCGGGTCGTTGGTGCGCAGAAAGCCGCCGCCCGGCTCTGGCATGCGCAACAGCCCCTGGACGGTGGCCGTGCCATCGGCGGGTGGCTGGGCCTCCAGCCATTGGGCGCGTTGCTCCTGGGGTACAAAGCCCCGGTTCACCAGCACCTGGGTACCGTCATCCCGTTGCAGGGCAGTCATTACCCAGAACCCCGCGCCCAGCTCGGTGACCGCCTGCGTCAGCACCGTTTTGCCGGGCAGCCAGTGGCCCTGAAAGACCACCGGCAGGTACTCATGCTGTGCGGCACGGATGTCAGACCATTGCTCCACAGGGGGCAAGGCGGCTGGTGCGGCGTGCACCCGTCGGTCTACTCTTTCGATGAGATCCAGCTTCCAGGCACGGCGCTGGACCTGCCAGGTGCCCAGCGACACAAAGCCCAGGAACAGGGCCATGCCCAGCACCAGCAGGACTGCGCGGCGCAACCCCCGGCGCGGCAGTGCCATGGTGGTGGGGGCTGCAGGCATCAGGGCGTGGAGTGTCCAGGCGCCTCGTGCGTGGGCGGCGTGGGCGTGGGGTGCTCGGGCATCATGTTGGCATTCATGTGGAACATCACCCACAAGGTCCCCGCGATGGCGATGGCTACGAACACCACGGTGAAGATGGTGGACAGCAGCGTCCAGCCGCCTTCGATCTTGCCGTTCATGTGCAGGAAGAACACCATGTGCACCAGGATCTGGATCACGGCGAAGCCGCCCAGCACCAGCACAGCCGTGTTGCGGTCCGCAATCACCTTGGCCATCACCAGCCAGAAGGGAATGGCCGTGAGGATGACGGACAGCACAAACCCCGTCACATAGCCCGAAAAGGTGCTGTGGGGGCCTGCGTCGTGGTGGTGATCGTCATGCCCATGCGCATCGTGCGCGTGTGTTGCGTGTTGTGCGCTCATTTACAGCACCCCCATCAGGTACACAAAGGTGAAAACGCCGATCCAGACCACGTCCAAGAAGTGCCAGAACATGGACAGGCACATCAGGCGGCGGTTGTTCTCGGGGATCAGGCCATGCTTGCCAATCTGGACCATCAGCACCACCAGCCAGATCAGGCCGAAGGTGACGTGCAGGCCGTGGGTACCCACCAGCGTGAAGAACGCCGACAGGAAGGCACTGCGCTGCGGGCCTGCGCCCTCGTGCAGCAGGTGGGAGAACTCATACAGCTCCAGGCCCAGGAAGCACAGGCCAAACACGCCCGTGACCGCCAGCCACAGCAGCGTGCCCTTCACGTCGCCCAGCTGCTTGCGCAGCATGGCAAAACCGAAGGTGATGGACGACAGCAGCAGAAAGGCGGTATTGATGGCCACCAGGGTCAGGTCGAACAGCTGCGCGCCGGTGGGGCCTGCGGCATAGCTGCGGCCCAGCACGCCGTAAGTGGCGAACAGCGCTGCAAAGATGAGGCAGTCGCTCATCAAGTACAGCCAGAAACCCAGGGCCGTGCCGTTTTCAGGATGGGGCTCGTGCGCGAGGTGGTACTCGCGCGGGGCCAGGGCGCCTGCTGCGGCGCCAGCGTGGATGCGGATATCAGACATGGCGGGCCAGTTGGAGTGTGCGGGCTTCTTCAGTGGAGATCACTTCGGATGCCGGGATGTAGAAGTCACGCTTGTAGTTGAACGTGTGGATGATGGCGGCCAGAACGACAGCCGCAAACGAGACGGCCGCCAGCAGCCACATGTGCCAGATCAGCGCAAAGCCGAACACCAGCGACAGCCCCGAGATCACCACGCCAGCGCCGGTGTTGGCCGGCATGTGGATGGGCTGGAAGCCCGCCAGAGGACGCTTGTACCCGTGCTTCTTCATGTCCCACCAGGCATCGATCTCGTGCACCACAGGGGTGAAGGCGAAGTTGTAGTTGGGCGGGGGCGACGAGGTGGCCCATTCCAGCGTGCGGCCGTCCCAGGGGTCGCCCGTCCAGTCGCGCAGCTGTTCGCGCTTGAGGAAGCTGACCACCAGCTGGACCAGGAAGCACCCAATGCCGGCGGCAATCATGGCCGCGCCGATGGCAGCGATCACGAACCAGATCTGCAGCGACTGGTCTTCAAAGTGGTTGGCACGGCGGGTGACGCCCATCAGGCCCAGCACATACAGCGGCGTGAATGCCACCCAGAAGCCCACCAGCCACAGCCAGAACGAGCGCACGCCCCAGGTGCGGTCCAGCTTGTAGCCAAACGCCTTGGGGAACCAGTAGTTGATGCCGGCAAACATGGCAAACACCACGCCGCCGATGATCACGTTGTGGAAGTGGGCGATCAGGAACAGGCTGTTGTGCAGCACGAAGTCGGCCGGGGGCACGGCCAGCAGCACGCCCGTCATGCCGCCGATGGCGAACGTGACCATGAACGCCACGGTCCACATCATGGGCAGCTCAAAGCGGATGCGGCCCTTGTACATGGTGAACAGCCAGTTGAAGATCTTCGCGCCCGTGGGGATCGAGATGATCATCGTCGTGATACCGAAGAAGGTGTTCACGCTCGCGCCCGAGCCCATGGTGAAGAAGTGGTGCAGCCACACCAGGTACGACAGGATGGTGATACACACGGTGGCGTACACCATGGAGGTGTAGCCGAACAGGCGCTTCTTGCTGAAGGTGGCGACCACTTCGGAGAACACGCCGAAGGCGGGCAGCACCAGGATGTAGACCTCAGGGTGGCCCCAGATCCAGATCAGGTTCACGTAGAGCATGGGGTTGCCGCCCAGCTCGTTGGTGAAGAAGTTGGTGCCGACATAGCGGTCCAGTGACATCAGCACCAGCGCGGCCGTGAGCACTGGGAACGACGCAACGATCAGTGCGTTGGTGCACAGGGCGGTCCAGGTGAACACGGGCATCTTCATCAGGCTCATGCCCGGCGCGCGCATCTTGATGATGGTCACGATCAGGTTGATGCCCGAGAGCGTCGTGCCCACCCCCGCTATCTGCAGCGCCCAGATGTAGTAGTCCAGGCCGGTGCTGGGGCTCTGCGCCCCCAGGTTGGACAGTGCCAGCCAGCCGGAGGTGGAGAACTCGCCCAGGAACAGCGACACCATCACCAGCACGGCGCCGGCCGTGGTCATCCAGAAGCTGAAGTTGTTCAGGAACGGGAACGACACGTCGCGCGCGCCGATCTGCAGCGGCACCAGGTAGTTCATCAGGCCGGTGACCAGCGGCATCGCCACGAAGAAGATCATGATCACGCCGTGGGCGGTGAAGATCTGGTCGTAGTGGTGCGGAGGCAGGTAACCCATGTTGTCGCCGAAGGCCATGGCCTGCTGCAGGCGCATCATCACGGCGTCGGCAAAGCCGCGCAGCAGCATCACCAGGCCCAGGATCATGTACATGATGCCGATGCGTTTGTGGTCAATGCTGCAGATCCAGTCGCGCCACAGGGGGCCCCACAGGCGGAACTTGGTGATGCCGGCCAGAACGACCAAGCCGCCCAACACCACGGCAATGAAGGTGGCCAGCACGATGGGCTCATGCGCCATCGGTACGACGTCCCAGCTCAGGCGGCCCAGCGCCCAGTGGGATGGAGAAAGGGTTTCGGAGGACATAGGAGTGCTCATTGACGGATGCTGGCGCCAGTCGTTGGTGCCGGTGCGTTGCGGGTTTCGAGTGCGGCCACCACCTGGGCGGCGTTTTGCACGGTGCAGACGTCCTGGGGCAGGTTCAGCCCTGCAGCGCGCATGTAAGCGTCGCCACCCAGGGCATCGATGGCCATCATGTGGTGCATGCACATCTTTCCGTCTTCGACGCAGCGGTTGAGCACCTTGTCGTACAGGCCTTCTTCCACCGAGGCAAAGCGCTGCACCGGATCACGTTCGCTGGGCTTGACCAGGTTCAGGTAGGTGCCCTTGTCGAGCGGCTTGCCTTCGGTCTTGGCTTTTTGCACCCACTGGGCAAAGTCTTCATTGCTCAGGCCGTGGAACTTGAACGTCATGCCCGAGAAGCCCGCGCCGCTGTAGTGCGACGACATGCCCTTGAACACGCCAGGCTTGTTGATCACCGCGTTCAGCTCGGTCTGCATGCCGGGCATGGCGTAGATCATGCCGGCCAGGTCGGGCACGTAAAACGCGTTCATGGTGGACGTGGCTGTCAGCTTGAACAGGATGGGGCGGTCCACCGGGGCGGCCACTTCATTGACGGTGGCGATGCCTTGCTCGGGGTAGAAGAACAGCCATTTCCAGTCCATGGCCACCACCTGCACTTCGAGCGGCTTCACATCGGCAGGCACGGCGCGCTGCGCGTCGATGCGGTCGAGAGGCCGGTAGGGGTCCAGCTTGTGGGTGCCGATCCAGGTGATGGCGCCCAGCGCAATGATGATCAGCAGCGGCACGGTCCAGATCACCAGCTCCAGAGTGGTGGAGTGGTGCCATTCCGGGTCGTACTCGGCCTCGGTGTTGCCCTGACGGTATTTCCAGGCAAACAGCAGGGTGAGCGCGATCACGGGCACGATGATGATCAGCATCAGCAGCGTGGCGGTGATGACCATCTGGCCTTGCTGGGCAGCGACGTCACCGGCAGGGTTGAGCACGACAGCCTTGCTGCAGCCTGCCAGGCTACCCAGCGCTGTCAGGGCGAGCAGCCAGGTGGGCCCACGAAGTTGGGGAAGTTTGAGCATGTGTAGAGCGCGATCAATGCGTTTCAGGGTAAACGCGGATAACGGGATGTGTGCGAATGTACTAGCGCTAGCTTTTTTGTCGATTGGACATTTTGTCCAAGGTCAAAAGCGCAGACTGTTTTTGCACCAATTTGGTGCAATTGAGGGCTTTGAAGGACATTTCCTGCAACCGGCATAGTGAAACCGCACTTGTGGCCCACAGAAGTTGCGTGTAGAACGGAACGGTCTAAGTTAGCTACACAACGTCAAGGAGCCATGTTCATGAGCAGCCCCGCCACTGCCACTTACCCCGCGGCCGGTTTTCACGAAAGCGCCGCATCTCTCTCGCGGGCTGATACGCATGAGGACGTCACCCCCAGCGAAATCGCTGTGGGCGTGATCATCGGACGCTCGTCCGAGTATTTCGACTTCTTCGTTTTCGGGATCGCCTGCGTTCTTGTCTTCCCGTCCTTCCTGTTTCCCTTCCTGTCGCGCCTGGACGGCACGCTGATGGCCTTTGCGCTGCTGGCCGTTGCCTTCGTGGTCCGCCCGGTGGGTACCGCCATCTCCATGGCCATCCAGCGGCGCTGGGGGCGGGGCACCAAGCTGACCATTGCGCTGTTCGTGCTGGGCGTCTGTACGGTGGGCATGGCCTTTTTGCCTGGCTACAAGGATGTGGGCACTACAGCCATCGTGGCGTTGCTGATCCTGCGTGTGGGCCAGGGCCTGGCGCTGGGCGGTTCGTGGGACGGCTTGCCGTCGCTGTTGGCCATGTCGGCCCCCAAGGAGCGCCGGGGCTGGTACGCCATGATCGGCCAGCTGGGCGCGCCTCTGGGCTTTGTGCTGGCTGCGGGCCTGTTTGCCTACCTGTACAGCAGCCTCACGGTGCAAGAGTTTCTGGCCTGGGGCTGGCGTTATCCGTTTTTTGTGGCCTTTGCCGTGAACGTGGTGGCCCTGTTTGCCCGCCTGCGTCTGGTGGTGGGGCAGTCGTATTCCGAACTGCTCAAGGACCGCGAGTTGCAGCCCGTGCCGGTGAGCCGCGTCATGCGTGATGAAGGCAGCAACGTGTTGCTGGGCGCCTTTGCGGCGCTGGCCAGCTTTGCACTGTTCCACCTGGTCACGGTTTTCCCGCTGTCATGGATCACGCTGTACTCCGACCAGCCTGTCACCCAGATCCTGGGCGTGCAGATCGTCGGCGCGTTCCTCGCGGCGGGCGCCATCATGGTGTCGGGCTGGCTGTCGGACCACTTGGGCCGCCGCAAGTTGCTGGGCGGCATGGCGGTGCTGATTGGCGTGTTCAGCTTCATGGCGCCGGTGTTGCTCAACACCGGCGAGGTGGGGAGCACCATGTTCCTGCTGCTGGGCTTTGTGCTGCTGGGCCTGTCGTACGGCCAGGCATCGGGCACGGTCACGGCCAACTTCTCGCCGCAGTACCGCTACACCGGCGCCGCCCTGTCGGCCGACCTGGCCTGGATCATTGGTGCAGCCTTCGCACCGCTGGTGGCCCTGTATCTGTCGTCGCAGTTCGGTCTGCTGGCAGTGACGGTGTACCTGCTGTCGGGTGTGGCCTGCACGCTGGGTGCGCTGAACCTGAACCGCCGCATGGAGCGGCGCGACCGCTGATTCATGCTGGCGAATTGCTATTGAATGTATAGCTTGCAGCGCATGTTCCACTAGCGCTACCAGCATAAAAGGCTCAAAAAGCGCCCGGTTCTGCCGGGCGCTTTGCTTTGGGGGCTTGCAAGGCACGACTCAGTCCATCGTACCGGGGCACACGGCCACAAGGGCTCAGACGCAGGCGGTCAGCGCTGCTGGGGCGTGGGATCGAGCAGCGCATCAGCAACGAGGCGAGGTCCCACGGCAGAAGTGCAAGCCCCGTGAGGGAGGGGCTTGGGTCCCGCTCAGTCCTGGGGCCTGAAGCCGATGGTGAGGGACGGCGGCACGCGCCCGTCCACATCGCGCGGCAGCGTCTCGGTCTTGTCCAGGGCCCGCAGCACCGCGTCGTCCCAGGCCTTGTTACCGCTGGACTGCACCAGGCGCTTGCCCACGATGGTGCCGTCGGGCGACAGCCGTACCTCGACCTCGGCACGCGGGTTGCCCGAGATAGCGTCCGGGTACACGATGTTGGGCTTGACCTTGGCCGCCACCTTGCCACCGTAGCTGCCGGAGGGGCCCGCGCTGCGCTGGGCCGTGCCTGTGGCGTTCTCGCCCCCTGTGGCCCCGGCCATGCCCTGGATGCGGCGCAGGTTGGCCTCACGCTGTTCAGCCAGTTGCTTGGCCTCGGTTTCTGCCTTGCGCTTGGCGGCCTCGTCGGCCTTGCGTTTGTCTTCCGCCAGCTTCTTCTGCTTGTCCTGCTCGACCTTTTTCTGTTCGGCCAGCTGCTTTTCGCGCTGTTCCTTTTCTTTGTCGCGTTCTTTTTGCAGGCGCTCTTTTTTCTCCTGCTCCAGGCGGTCGCGGCGTTCTTCTTCCTTGCGCTCACGCTCGCGCTTTTCACGCAGCTGCTGTTGCTCGCGGGCTTTCTTTTCCTGCTCCAGGCGCTTTTTCTCGCGCTCGATGGCGATGTCCGCCTCGCGCGTGTCGGGTGGCTCGGCCGCACGCACGGGGGGGGCGGGGGGCGGGGGAGGGGTGACCTGCTGCACAGGCGGTGGTGGCGGGGGCGGTGGGGGCTCCACAGCGCGCGGAGCAGCCTGGGTGGGCACGGCGGCCCACAACTCAGCTTCTACGGCGGGCTGGTCGGCCGTGTTCTTCCAGTTCACACCCCAGGTCAACGCGCCGATCAGCACTGCATGCACCAGCACCGCCAGCGTGATGGCGCGCAGGCGCGCCGGTGGACGGGGCGGGGCAAACTGGTCGCGGTCGGTGTGGGCGTGCATGGGCGTCTGAGCGGTGCCGGGCGGGTTCGGTTCAACCGCCTTGCTTGACCGACAGGCCTACGCGTTGCACGCCTGCCTTTTGCAGGGCGTCCATCGCCTTCACCACGGTTTCGTACTGCACGCCCTTGTCGGCGCTGATGACCACGGCGCTCTCGGGCCCCTGGCCCTTTTGCCAGCGGCTGGCGGCATCGCCAATCTCCCGCTGGTTCAGGCTGCGCGTGGCTTCGGGGGTCTTGAACTGCAGCGTGCCGTCCTTGTTGACGATGACCTGGGCCACCACCTTGGGCGGGTTCTTGCTCTTGCCCACGCTGGGCACATCGACCACGCCGGGGGTGAGCATGGGCGCCGTCACCATGAAGATGATGAGCAGCACCAGCATGACGTCAATGAACGGGACCATGTTGATCTCGTTGATGGTGCGGCGGCCTCGGCCGCGGGATGCCATGGCGGGCATGGGGCGCCTCCCGGATCAGTGGCCCGAGGCCGTGTGGCCTGTGGACGCGGGCTGGGCGCCCAGGTTGCGTTGCAGGATGTTGGAGAACTCTTCGATGAAGGTTTCCTGGTGCGTGGCCACGCGGTCAATGTCGCGCGCAAAGCGGTTGTAGGCGATCACGGCGGGGATGGCCGAGAACAGGCCGATGGCGGTGGCGACCAGCGCCTCGGCGATGCCTGGGGCCACGGTGGCGAGCGTGACCTGTTCCATGCCTGCAAAGCCGGTGAAGGCGTGCATGATGCCCCACACGGTGCCGAACAGGCCCACATACGGCGATACGGAGCCGACCGATGCCAGGAAGGACAGGCTGGACTCGACCACATCCATCTCACGCTGGAAGCTCGCACGCATGGCGCGGCGCGCGCCGTCCAGCAAGGTGCCCGGGTCGGTGATGCGGCGCTCGCGCAGTTTCTGGTACTCACGCATGCCGCTGGCAAAAATGCGTTCCATGGGGCCTGCCTGCTTGGCGTTCTGGGCGGCCGCTGCGTACAGGTCGTTGAGGCTGGTGCCCGACCAGAACTCGCGCTCGAAATCCTCGTTCAGTGTCTTCACGCGCTTCAAGGCAAACAGCTTGCGGAAGATGGCGGCCCAGCTGGCCACCGACACGCCCAGCAGCAGCAGCATCACGAGTTGCACCACCCAGCTGGCGTGCAGCACCAGGGAGATGATGGACATGTTTTGGGAATTCATGGTGTGAGTTGTTCCAGGAGGGTGCTTGGAATTCTGGCGGGGCGCAGGGTGGCGGCATCCACCCATCCGATGCGGATGGTGCCTTCGGTCAGCAAGGTCGGGGGCTGGTCGGTCATCTGCTCTGGTTTCAGGAGCGCCTGCTGCACTATTGTCAACGATGCGCGGCCACTGCTTTGCAGGGCGGCGGTAACAATCAGTTCATCGTCCAGCCGCGCAGGGCGGTGGTAGCGCAGCTGCGCGTCGGTTACGACAAACATGCCGCCGGTTTGTTCCCGCAACTGCTGTTGGCCCACACCCAACGAGCGCAGCCACTCGGTGCGCGCGCGCTCAAAGAACTTGAGGTAGTTGGCGTAGAACACGATGCCACCGGCATCGGTGTCTTCCCAGTAGATCCGGATCGGAAATTCAAACGCCATCGTGGGGTCGCTCGCCTTGGTCATCCGAGCAGCTTGCGCAGCCGCTCCACGGACTCCTGCAATTGCGCCATGGAGTTGGCGGTCGAGAAGCGGATGAACCGCTCGGGCTCGGCCGTTCCAAAGTCGCGCCCCGGTGTCACGGCGATGTGCGCGCGGCGCATCAGCTCAAACGCAAAGTCCCAGCTGCCGCTCACGCCCAGGCGCTGCGCGGCCTGCGTGCAGTCGGCCCAGGCATAGAAGGCGCCATCAGGCATCACGGGCACATTCAGACCCAGCGACTGCAGCGCGGGGATGAAGAAGTCGCGCCGCGCCTTGAACTCGGCACGGCGGCGTTCGTATTCGGCAATGCTCTCGGCCTCGAAGCAGGCCAGCGCTGCATGCTGCGACACGGTGCTGGCGCAGATGAACAGGTTCTGCGCCAGGCGTTCGACCACGGGCACCATGGCCTCGGGCACCACCATCCAGCCCAGGCGCCAGCCGGTCATGTTGAAGTATTTGCTGAAGCTGTTGATGCTGATGATGTTGTCGTCGATGGCGAGCGCGGTGTGCCCAAACTCTTCCTCGTACGACAGGCCCAGGTAGATCTCGTCGATCATCGTGATGCCTTCTTGCGACCGCACCACGTCATGGATGCGGCGCAGCTCATCGGGCGCTATCGAGGTACCAGTGGGGTTGGAGGGCGAGGCCAGCAGCACACCGCGCGTTTTTTCATTCCATGCCGCACGCACCTTGTCGGCGCTCAGCTGGTAGCGCTCTGCCGCCGTGGTGGGCAGCAGCACGGCCTTGCCTTCCGCAGCGCTCACAAAGTGGCGGTTGCAGGGGTAGCTCGGGTCGGGCATCAAAATTTCGTCGCCCGACTCGATGAGCGCCAGGCACGCCAGCTGCAGCGCGGCCGATGCACCGGCGGTGACCACGATGCGGCGCGCAGGCACGTTGACGCCAAAGCGGCTCTGGTACCAGCCGCTGATGCGCTCGCGCAGCGCATCCAGCCCCAGCGCGTTGGTGTACTGCGTGGCGCCGTTGTGCACGGCGCGGGCTGCGGCTTCCTGCACCAGGGGCGGGGCGGTGAAGTCGGGCTCGCCGATGTTCAAGAAGATCATCGGTTCGCGCGTGCCCGCCACCTCGCGGGCCAGGGCCTGCGCGGCCTTGGCGACCTCCATCACATAGAACGGTTCAATGCGCTCGGCGCGCGTGGAAAACTTCATGGAATGGCATCCTGCCCCGACCGGGCCCCTTGTGGACGTGGTGGCGTGAGGGCGTAGAGAGAAAAGAAACCAAGCCGCCCCGGTTCAACGGGCAGGGCGGCAGCGGGGCGGTGGCAGGGTCAGGCAGCGCCCGCGCCTGCGGCCTTGTCGGCCGCCACTTCCACGGCGCGCAGTTGGGGGGCCAGGCCGTTGAGCACGGCGTTCACGTACTTGTGGCCATCCGTGCCGCCAAATTCCTTGGCGAGTTCGATGCATTCGTTGAGCACCACGCGCCAGGGCACATACAGGCAGTTCTGGAACTCGTACACGCCGATCCACATGGTGGCGTGTTCGATGGGCGAGATCTCGGCCATCTTGCGGTCCAGCAACGGGGTGATCAGTGCGTCCATGCTGGCGGCGTGCTCGATGCAGCCGTGCAGCAGTGCGTCGTAATGCGCCGAGTCGGCCTTGTGAAAGCCCGCCAGGTCGCGCGTGAACGCGTCGATGGCCGTGGCGTCGTTGCCGCCCACCAGGTGCTGGTACAGCGCCTGCAACGCGAATTCGCGCGCGCGGCTGCGGTTGGACTTGGAGGCAGCCTTGCGTGTGCCGGTGCTCTTGAGGCCGGTGCGGCTCTGCTTGGGTGGGCGTGCCGACGATGGCGTAGGGGTGTTTTCGCTCATGACAGTTCGTCCAGCAGGTTGGCCATTTCCACCGCCACGCGGGCCGCGTCCACGCCCTTTTCTGTCTGGCGGGCGATGGCCTGTTCCATGTTTTCGGTGGTGATGATGGCGTTGGCAATCGGGATCTGGTAGTCCAGCGACAGGCGCGTCACGCCCGCGCCGGATTCGTTGGCCACCAGCTCGAAGTGGTAGGTCTCGCCGCGGATGATGCAGCCCAGCGCGATCAGCGCGTCGTATTCATCGCTCTCGGCCATGGCCTGCAGGGCCACGGGCACTTCGAGTGCGCCGGGCACCAGCACATGCTTGATATGCTTTTCTTGCACGCCCAGGGCCAGCAGCTCTGCGCGGCAGGCGGCGGCCAGGGTGTTGGTGATGCTCTCGTTGAACCGGGCCTGCACGATGCCGATGTGCAGCTTCTTGCCGTCCAGTTTGTCTGCGGTGCCTTTGTCTGCGCCAAACATAGTGATCCTGTTCCTGTCTTTATTCTTTGGGGATGAAGCCGGTGATTTCGAGGCCGTAGCCGGTCATGCTAGGCATGCGGCGCGGCTGGCCCATCAGGGCCATCTTGTGCACGCCGCATTCGCGCAGGATCTGCGCGCCCACGCCGTAGGTGCGCAGGTCCATGCGGCCGCGCTCGGGCGCCTGGGCGGAGCGGGCGGTGCCTTCAAACTGCGCCAGCAGCTGGGAGGCGCTTTCGCCACAATTGAGCAGTACGGCCACGCCCTTGCCTTGTTTGGCCAGGTATTGCAGGCTGGTGTCCAGGCCCCACGAGTGCATGGAGCGGTTGACTTCGAGCGCATCGAACACCGACAGCGGCTCGTGCACCCGCACGGGCACCACGTCGTCGGCGCTCCACTGGCCCTTGACCAGGGCCAGATGCACGGCCTGGCTGGGTTGGTCGCGGAAGGCGTGGGCGGTGAACTCGCCATAGGCGGTGTGCAGCGTGCGCGTCCCGACCTTTTCGACCAGCGACTCGTTGCGGCTGCGGTATTCGATGAGGTCGGCAATGGTGCCGATCTTGAGGCCATGCTCGGCGGCAAACAGCTGCAGATCGGGCAGGCGGGCCATGGTGCCGTCGTCCTTCATGATCTCGCAGATCACCGAGGCGGGGCTACAGCCCGCCATGGCGGCCAGGTCGCAACCGGCTTCGGTATGGCCTGCGCGCATCAGCACGCCGCCGTCCACTGCCTGCAGCGGGAAGATGTGCCCGGGCTGCACCAGGTCGCTGGGCTGGCTGTTGCGGTCCACGGCCACCTGCACGGTGCGGGCACGGTCGGCGGCCGAGATGCCGGTGGTCACACCCTCTGCCGCCTCGATGGAGACGGTGAACGCCGTGCTGTACACCGTGCCATTGCGCGCGGCCATGGGCGGCAGCTTGAGGAACTCGCAGCGCTCGCGCGTGAGCGTCAGGCAGATCAGGCCCCGGCCGAAGCGGGCCATGAAGTTGATGGCCTCGGGCGTGACATGGTCGGCAGCCAGGACGAGGTCGCCTTCGTTTTCGCGGTCTTCTTCATCCACCAGGATGACGATGCGCCCGGCGCGCATCTCGGCCACGATGTCCTCGACGGGCGAGATCGGCACGGGGGTGAGGGGGGTGTTCATGGAAGGTTGGGGCTTTCTGTGGGAGCCTCTGGCGGTGTGCCAGCTGGCGGTGTGCTGCAGCACAGGTTCCCGTGGCCGAAGGCAGCTGGTGTGCCTCCAAGAAACCGCCCCAAAGAACATGCGATGCGGCGCTGCCGCACGTCAAAGGGGCATCGTGCCCCAAAACCTTGGATTTTAGTGCACCGGGGCTGGTTGCGTGCCTGAAAGGCGCGGCCCCTGACGCAGATCAGATGGCGCTGCCCTGCAGCACCACGTCCGACGTGGGGTAGGCCACGCAGGGCAGCAAGCAGCCTTCTTCCTTTTCTTCGGCCGTGAGGCCTGGCCATTCGATGGCGTAGCGCACGGTGCCCTCGACCAGCTGGCCCAGGCAGGTGCGGCAGGTGCCATTGCGGCAGGAGCTGGGCCAGTCGATGCCGCCTTGCTCCATAGACAGCAGCAGCGGCTGCTCGGGCCAGGCGTCGCACTGGGTGCCGTCGGGCTCGACCTTGGCGATGAAGAAAGGGGCGGCGGTGGGTGTCGTCATGGGCGTGTCACTTCAGGGTTGGTGGGCGGCGTGGGTCCACACCAGCAGCAGGTTGTTGGCGGGCATGGCGTGCCGCGCGGCCAGTTGAAGGCCGGCGTGGGCAGCCACGGCCGTTACGTCTTCGATGCGGCGAATGCCCCAGGCGGCGTCTTGCGCGCGCAGGCTGGCGTCAAAGGCCAGGTTGCCCGGTGCGGTGGGCACGCCGTCTTCGAGGTAGGGGCCATACGTGACCAGGCGACCGCCCTGTGCCAGGTGCCGCGCCGCGCCCTGCATCAGCCCGGTGCAGCAGGCCCAGGGGGCGATGTGCAGCATGTTGGCGCAGTAGACCAGGTCAAACGATGCGGCGCCGAATGCCGGGCCCTCGCTGGGCCAGCGGTCGTGCAGCACGTCCAGCCGCCGTGGCGCCTGCACGTTGCGGGCACCGGCCTGCGCGGCCCAGCCGGTGATGGAGCCAAAGTGCGTGTCGTGCAGGTCGGTGGGCTGCCAGGTCCAGCCGGGCAGGGCGGCTGCAAAGTGCGCGGCGTGCTGCCCGGTGCCACTGGCAATCTCCAGCGCGGCGCCGGTGTTGGGCAGCAACGCCAGCAGCTGCGCCAGGATGGGTCCCTGGTTGCGCTCTGCGGCGGGACTGTGCTGAAGGTACGTGGTGGACACTGGTGGATGGAGTGTTTTTGGCCGCTAGAGCTAGTGGATCATGCGCTGGCAGCTATGAAATAAAGAGCGGCCAACCAAGGGCCGACGTGCACTGTACCGCAGACGATTTACCCATCCGTGCTGCCTGTTTTTTCAGCGGCACAAGAAGTTGCCTTGTAAATCAATGACTTAAGACTGTCATACAAGGCTTGTTCACAGTTATCCACAAGATTGTCCAGTGCGGGCAGGGATAACCGGGGGTTTGGATGCCTGTGAAGGGGTATCGGCCGCACGTGGCAAAGGACGTTCTGCAATTGCCTGTTTTTTGAGCAATGCAAGGATATTCCTTGCAAATCAACCACTTAAGCGTGCCATACAAGGCTTATCCAAGGTTATCCACACCATTGTCCAGTGTGCGCCGGGATAACCCATGCCATGATTTACCGGGTTGCCTAAAAATAGGGCAATGCAGTGCATTTCCTTGCAAATCAAGCACTTGGCGTTGTCATACAGGACTTGCCAAAACTTATCCACACGATTGTCCAGTGCGCGCAGGGATAACCTGCGCAGGGTGCTGGCAGGCCGTTTCAGGCCGTGACCTTCACACCCTTCCAGAACGCGACGCGGCCCTTGATCTCAGCGGCCTCGGGCTTGGGGTCGGCATAGAACCACGCAGCGTCGGTGTTCATCTCGCCGTTGACCAGCAGCGACAGGTAGCTGGCCTGGCCCTTCCAGGCGCAGGTGGTCTTGTGGTTGCTGAACGTGAAGTAGTCGCGGTGCAGCGCGCTTTCGGGAAAGTAGTGATTGCCTTCCACCACCACGGTGTCGTCGCTCTCGGCAACCACCACGCCGTTCCAGATTGCTTTCATGGGAGATCCTTGGGTAAAAATGGCCGATAGCGCAGGTGTTACATGCGCCAATAGCTATCAAAAAATGAGTTCAGGAGGGCTGCGCTGGCCGCTACCCCGGGGCTGGCGCAGGCACCCATTATTCCCAATGTGCCGCGTGGGCGTGTGCGGTGCTCGGCCTGCTTGGCGGGAGGTGGCGGAGCAGCCAGTCGCCTGTGCAACCTGCACGGGCTGCGCTGTGGCTTACAGTGCAGCGCGCGGCGCCAGCCCATTCGGGCAGGTGCCAGAGGTTTTTATTCCACTGACCGATTGACCAAGACAACAGGAGAACCTTCACTATGGGTATTGATTTCCAAGGCCGCGTGGCCATCGTGACGGGCGCGGGCGGCGGCCTGGGCCGCCAGCATGCTCTGGCGCTGGCCAAGCGCGGCGCCAAGGTGCTGGTCAACGACCTGGGCGGCGCGGTGGACGGCAGCGGCGGTACCGTGGGTGCGGCGCAGGCCGTGGTCGATGAGATTCGCGCTGCGGGCGGCGAGGCGCTGGCCAACGGCGCATCCGTCACCGACTTTGCCGCAGTCGAGGCCATGGTGCAGCAGGCCATCGACGCCTGGGGCCGGGTGGACATCCTGGTCAACAACGCCGGTATCCTGCGCGACAAGTCGTTCGCCAAGATGAGCATGGATGACTTCCGCCTAGTGGTGGATGTGCACCTGATGGGCGCCGCCAACTGCTGCAAGGCCGTGTGGCCGCACATGGTGGCCCAGCAATATGGCCGCATCGTGATGACCACTTCGTCCACCGGCCTGTATGGCAACTTTGGCCAGGCCAACTATGGCGCCGCCAAGCTGGCCCAGGTGGGGCTGATGCAGACCCTGGCCATCGAGGGCGCCAAGTACAACATCCATGTAAACGCCCTGGCCCCCACGGCCGCCACGCGCATGACCGAGGGCCTGATGCCCCAGGAAGTGCTGGACGCCTTGAAGCCCGAGGCCGTGGTGCCCGCCATGCTGGTGCTGGCGCACGAAAGCGCGCCCACGCGCTCCATCCTGTGTGCTGGTGCGGGCACGTTCGAAGCCGCCCACATCACCCTCACGCAGGGTATCCATCTGGGCATTGGCGCCGATGTGCCCGAGCAACTGGCGGCCCGCCTGGCCGAGGTGACGGAGCGGGCGGGCGAGCAAGTACCACAAAGTGGCGCAGCGCAGGGAACCAATGAGGTTGGACGCGCTTTGGCCGCAAGGGCTTGACACCCCTCTGGGCGGGCCAGCGCTCAACGTGCTAAGTTCCGGGCCGACAGAAGTTGGATCGGTATAAACATATGAGCAAACTGCACGAGAGACTGGCCGCCTACCCGGCGGACGCCCTGGGGGGGATTCGCCGTGGCATCGAAAAGGAAGGGCTGCGCGTGCTGCCCACCGGCGGCCTGGCCCTCACACCCCACCCGCTGGCGCTGGGCTCGGCCCTCACACATCCCCTGATCACCACGGACTACAGCGAGTCGCAGCTGGAGCTGATCACTGGCGCCCACAAGGGCGTGCAGCAGTGCCTGGATGAGCTGACCGAGGTGCACCAGTTCGTGCACCACACCCTGAAAGACAGCGGCGGCGAGCTGCTGTGGGCCTCCAGCATGCCCTGCGGCCTGCCCACGGACGAGACCATTCCGATTGGCCGCTACGGCAGCTCCAACGTGGGCCGCGCCAAGAGCGTGTACCGCATGGGCCTGGGCCACCGCTATGGCCGGCGCATGCAGACTATTTCGGGCATTCACTACAACTGGTCGCTGCCGGGCGTGGACAGCGAGCAGTATTTCGCGCTGATTCGCAACTTCCGGCGCCACGCGTTTGTGCTGCTGTACCTATTTGGCGCCTCACCCGCCTTGTGCCCCTGTTTTGTGGAGGGGCGCGAGCACCGCCTGGAGCGCATGGAGGGCGGCAGCGCGCTGTACCTGCCCCACGCCACATCGCTGCGCATGGGCCGCCTGGGCTACCAGAGCGACGCGCAAGCCACGCTGGCCGTGAGCTACAACGGCCTCACGGGCTACGCCAACTCTCTGCACGAGGCACTGACCAAGCCATACCCCGCCTACGAAACCGTGGGTGTGCGTAACCCCGGCGGTGACTACAACCAGCTCGGCACCAGCCTGCTGCAGATCGAAAACGAGTTCTACGGCACCATCCGCCCCAAACGCACGGTGCGCACGGGCGAGCGCCCGCTGCATGCCCTGCGCGAGCGCGGGGTCGAATACGTCGAAGTGCGCCTGATGGACCTGGACCCGTTCGTGCCCGTGGGCATCACCGCGCCCACCATGCGCCTGCTGGATGTGTTCTTGCTGCATTGCCTGCTGTCCGACAGCCCGCCCGACACGCCCGCCGAGATTGCCGAACTCAAGCAGAACCAGCACCTGACCGCAGAGCGCGGCCGCGAGCCCGGCCTGCGCCTGTCCCGCAATGGCCAGAGCGTGCTGCTGACCGAATGGGGCGCCGAGGTGCTGGCGGCGTGCGAGCCATTGGCCGCAGCGCTGGACGCCACCCATGGCACCGACGACTACAGCACCGCGCTGCGCGATGCCCGTTCACTGATGGCTGCGCCCGAGCGCACGCCCTCAGCCCGTGTGCTGGACAGCATCGTGCAAAGCCACCAGCACAGCTTTGAAGCCTTTGCGCGCCAGCAGTCCATGGCCGCCCGCGACGCGCTGCTGTCGCTGCCCTGGACGGCCGAGCAGCAGGCACGCTACGTGGCCATGGCCGATGAGTCGATTGCCGCGCAAAAAGCGATTGAAGCGGCAGACACGCTGCCGTTTGAGGAATGGCGCGAGCAGTACATGGCGGTGGAGCAGCTGGGCTGAAGGCGCGATCAGGGGCAGGTCAAATTGATCTGCTATTGAATTGGTAGCTGCTCGGGCGTATTGCACTAGCGCTACCAGCCCAAAACGCTTCAAAGTCAGTCTTGCAGCTGCAGCAAGGCCTCTTGCCGCCAGTATTCGGCGGCGCTCAGAAACCCCTCCCACACGCAGCCGTTGCAGCCCCGCCCGCAGCAGGTCGTAGGCTCGGGCGGCGGGTTGCGCAGCGTGATGCCAAGAGCGGCCGCGCGCTGCTGCAGTACCGCGAAAATGGCTTGCGCCGTGGCGCCGTCCACCGCCGGGGCTGGGGCTGTCTCCTCAGGCAAGGTCACGGCTGGCGGCGCCCCGCCTTGGCGCGGCGCAGGCCGTACTGCACGCCAAACGCAATGCCCAGCACCAGCGCAAACCAGCCCACCAGCGCCACCTGGCCCATGAGGTCGCGCACGCTGGTGGAGCGGGCCACATAGGGCGCCAGCAAGATGACCAGGCCGATCAGGGCCAGGGTCACGCCCTTGAACAGCAGCTCTTTGTCGGCCTTGGTGGCCTTGGGCTTGCGCGAGGTGTCGAGAGGGGCTGGCATGCAGATAAAAACGCCGTGGCGTGGGCAGAAGGAAGACCGCGATTATCCTTGCCACCCTCGGACACCTCAGAACAACGTAGAAAGTACCCCGCATGGCCATCCAGTGGTTCCCCGGTCACATGCACCTGACCCGCAAAGCCATCACCGAACGCATCAAGGACATTGACGTGGTGATCGAGGTGCTGGACGCGCGCCTGCCCGGCTCCAGCGCCAACCCCCTGCTGGCCGAGATCACGGGCCACAAGCCCACGCTCAAGGTGCTCAACAAGCAGGACGTGGCCGACCCCGAGCGCACTGCGCTGTGGGTGGACTGGTACAACGCCCAGAGCGACACGCGCGCCGTGCCGCTGGATGCGTCCGACCCCGCCCCTGCGCGCAAGCTCATCGACGCCTGCCATCTGCTGTCGCCCAACCGAGGAGGCATGGCCAAGCCCATGCGCGTGCTCATCTGCGGCGTGCCCAACGTGGGCAAGTCCACGCTGATCAACACCTTGACCAACAAGCGTCATGCCAAGACGGGCGACGAGGCGGGCATCACCAAGCTGGAGCAGCGCATCACCCTGGCCGACGACTTCTACCTCTGGGACACGCCGGGCATGCTGTGGCCGCGCATTGTGGTGCCCGAAAGTGGCTACAACCTGGCCGCCAGCGGCGCCGTGGGCCGCAATGCCTACGACGAGGAACTGGTGGCGCTGGAGCTGCTGCGCCGCCTGCAAAAACACTACGCCCCCTTGCTGGAGTCCCGCTACAAGCTGGGCCTGCCTGCGGGGGCCGTGGCCACGATGCACGACGAGGAACTGCTCGCAGCCATCGGCAAGAAGCGCGGCGCCATGCTGGGTGGCGGCAAGGTCAACCTGCAAAAGACGGCCGAGATTGTGATGACGGACTTTCGCACCGCCATCCTGGGCCGCATCACTCTGGAAACGCCCGCCGAGTTTGAAGCCTGGCGTGCTGCAGGCCTGGCCGAAGACGCCAAGCGCCAGGCCAAGAAAGACGCGCGTGCCAAGGCCAAGGGCAAGGGCTCTGGCGTGCGCGAGCCTGCGCCGGACAGCGACGCGGACTGATTGATCAGGCCTGCGCCTGCGGGCCTTTAGGCTGCGGCGGCCATTTTGGGCCGAAGCTGGCGACGGTTCTTGGTGACACCGATGCAGATGCCGATGGATGGGCGCCGCAGCCACTCCAGCGGCGTTTTGTTCATAGGCGTTTTCTATGCCTGCGGTTACGATGGTTTCCTCCCCCGTAATTCCCGTCGCCATGGCCGAAGCCCCTGTTGTTCCGCTGCCAGACCACGAAGACGCTACAACGCGCCACCTGGTGCGCGTAGCGGGTTGGTCCGTGATGTTGCTGGGTTTTGTCATCGGCTTTCTGCTGCTGTGGGATCAGCCCGTGCAGCCAGTGCGCGTGGCGCTCAACTTTGTCGCTGGCTGCATTGGCGGCACGGCGCTTCTGCTGGCCCGCTGGCGGCGGTGGACGCTGGCCACCTATCTGCTGGTGTGGGGCGTGTGGGTATCGGTGTCGCTGGTGGCGGCTCGCAATGGCGGCGTGAACGGCCCCAACCTGCTGAACTACCCCGTGATCATTGTGCTGGCCGGATGGCTGCTGGGAGCGCGTGCCACGCTAACGCTTGTGGGGCTCACGGCCCTGCTGTTCCTGGGTTTCATCTGGGCGGACGTTCAGGGGTTGCTCAAGCCCGTTCAGGTGGCCAACCGCGTGGCGGGTGCTGTGTACCTTGCAGGCATTCTGGTGCTGACCGCTGCAGCCACGCTGCTGTCGCGCCGCAACTACATGAGCCGGGTGCGTGAGGCCCAGCAGACTGCGGCCAACCTCGCGGCCAGCGAGGCGTCGCTGCGCAAGCTGTTGCGGGCAGTGGAGCAAAGTCCAGAGGCCATCGTCATCACCGATCTGCGCGAGGACATCGAGTACGTCAACGAGGCCTTTGTGCGCCGCACGGGCTACGCGCGCGACGAGGTGGTGGGCCGCGCCTCGGCAGACTATTCCAGCAACGGCCTGGCGCCCGCGCAGCGCGAGGGCCTGCGCACCACACTGGCGCGCGGTGACAGCTGGGCAGGCGAACAGGTCAACTACCGCAAGGACGGGCAGGAATTGATCGAGTCTGTAGTGGTGGCCCCCATCCGCCAGACCGACGGCCGCGTGAGCCACTATGTGGAGCTCAAGCAGGACATCACCGAACGCAAGCGCGCTGCCGATGAAATTCACCGCCTCGCGCATTTCGACGGCCTCACCAGCCTGCCCAACCGGTCCACCCTGATGGAGCGGCTGCACGTGTTGCGCGGGCGTGCAGGTCGCCCGCCTTCCACCCAGCATGCCTTGCTGCTGCTGGACCTGGACCGGTTCACCACTTTCAACGATGCGCGCGGCAGCGAGATGGGGGACCGACTGCTCTGTGCCGTGGCGCTGCGGCTGTCCGAGATCCTGCCGCCCCAAGACCTGCTGGTGCGCGTGGCGGGCGATGAGTTTGCCGTGGTGCTGCATGGCCTGGGGGTGGATGCCTCGCTGGCGGGCCGGCATGCGCTGGCCTTTGCCGAAAAACTGCAGGCCGCCTTGCTGCGCCCCTTGCGTCTGGAGGGCGATGCGCAGGACGCCCAACTGGGCGCCAGCGTGGGTATCACCCTGTACCCCCAAACGTCGGACGACGGTGCACACGATGCGCTGCGGCGCGCGGGCACCGCCCTGCACCGCGCCAAGCAGGCCGGGGGCGGACGGGCTGCGTTTTTTGAGCAGGGCATGGGCGAGGCCGCCGAGCAGCGCTTTCGGGTGGAGCGCGAACTGCGCCATGCCATTGGCGCAGGCGAGCTGCGGCTGCACCTGCAGTCGCAGGTGGATGTGTCGGGCCAGGTCACGGGTGCCGAGGTGCTGGTGCGCTGGCAGCATCCGCGTGACGGCCTGGTGGCGCCGGGCGTGTTCATTCCGGTGGCCGAAGAGTCCGACCTCATCGTCAGCCTGGGCGAGTGGGTGCTGGCCCATGCCTGTGCGCTGCTGGCGCAGCCGGTGTTCCGCGAGCGGCGGTTGCGGCTCTCGGTCAACCTCAGCGCGCGGCAGTTCCGGCAGGCGGGTTTTGTGGGGCAACTGCGGGCAGTGCTGGCTGCCACGGGGGCCGACCCCCGGCTGCTGACGCTGGAGGTGACCGAAGGCCTGGTGATCGACGACTTTGATGATGCGGTGGCCAAGATGCGCGCCCTGGCCGCGCTGGGCGTGGACATGTCGCTGGACGACTTTGGCACCGGCTACTCATCGCTGGCCTACCTCAAGCGCCTGCCGATCCAGGAGATCAAGATCGACCGGTCGTTTGTGCACGAGGCCCCCACCAATGCCGACGATGGCGTGCTGGTCGAAGGCATCTTGTCGGTGGCACGGCACTTCGGCCTGCGTGTGGTGGCCGAGGGGGTGGAGACCCAGGCCCAGGCCGACTTCCTGCGCCAGCGCGCCCCGGACATCGTGTACCAGGGCTACCTGTTTGGCCGGCCAGAGCCCGATGCACAGTGGCTGGCGCGGTGGGCCCAGCCTGCCTGAGCCCTGCGGCGGCGAGCGCCGAATGAAGGGCTGCCTGATGCGGAATTTCAAACAAAAATAGCTGCAGGCGCTTATGCAATATGCGCCTGAAGCTATTGTTTTGGTAGCGTATTCGCCGGGGCAGGCGGAGTGCTGGTGTGACCTATTTGTTTTTGTCTTTGCCCTTGGGCATGACGGTGGTCATCGGTGGCATGGGCCGGTCCGATGTGCTGTGTTCCTTGGGCGGCGAGGTGTCCTTTTTGGGTTTCTTCGCCATCTTGTTGCTGCGCTGTTCACCTTTGGCCATGGGGCCTCCTTGAAAGGTCTCGGGATGGGACCGTGCGAGGATGGTACGTCACAAATTGCGCTGTTGGCGGCCGCGGGGGGCTACGCGCCTGCGCCTTCTGTAGCCTGCCGCACACCATCACCCAGCGCCCGCACGGCCAGCCGCTGGTCGTAAGCCAGTGCCAGCGCGTTCAGCACCGCAAGGCCCATGCCCAGCGCGCAGGTGGCGCCCCATCCGCCCCACAGCCAGGCCACCGACCCCATCGCCGAGCCGGTGGCCGCACCCACAAAGTAGCTGGTCATGTACACCGCGTTCAGCCGCGCGCGGGCGGTGGGGTCCAGCCGGTAGATCACGTTCTGGTTGCTGATGTGTACGCCCTGCAGCGCCAGGTCGGCCACCAGCATGCCCACCACAAACCACACCAGGCTGCTGGCGCCCAGCCACAGCGCCCCCCAGCCCAGCAGCAGCAAACCTACCGATGCGGCGGTGGCCACCTGCGCCTGCCCACGGTCGGCCATGCGGCCCGCCACATTGGCCATGAGTGCACCAGCCACGCCCGCCAGCCCCACCAGCCCAATGCCGGCGTCGCCCAGTCGGTGTGCAGGCCCCGCCAGCAGCAGCGCCATGGTGGAGAACAACACACTGACGGAGGCAAACGACAACCCTCCCAGCAAGGCCCGGCTGCGCAACCGGGGGTGGTGCAAGGCCAGCGTGCCCAGCGACCGCAAGACCTGTCCATACCCCTGTGTCGGTGCTGAGGTCGTATTGCGGGACATGGGCATCACCCACCACAGCGCCAGCGCCACGGCCACTATGGCGACGCCCGCCACCCGGTACACCAGCGTCCAGCCGCCCACCTCCGACAGCAGCCCCGCCACACTGCGCGCCGCCAGAATACCGGTCAGCAGCCCGCTCATCACCAGCCCCACGGCCCGGCCGCTGCGGCCCGGCGCTGCCAGGGTGGCTGCCAGCGGCACCAGCACCTGCGCCGCCACCGAAAACAGGCCAGTGAGCAGCGTGCCCAGCGCCAGCATGGCGTAGTTGTGCGCAAACCCGCTGGTAAACAGTCCCAGAGCGGCCAGCAGCATCAGTGTGGTGATGAGCCGCCGCCGCTCCAGCAGGTCGCCCAGCGGCACCAACAGCAGCAGCCCTGCCGCGTACGCCACCTGCGCAAGCGTCACGATGAGCGCCGCCGACGCGTCCCGCACTTGCAGCTGCGTGGCAATGGAGTGCAGCAGCGGCTGGTTGAAGTAGTTGCTGCCCGCACACAGGCCGCAGGCCACGGCCATGAGCAAGAGCACCGGCGTGCTCAGGCCGGAGGCGCTGGGTGGTGGCGCATCTGGATGAGCGGGTGCACGGGAGCGGGCTGGGCGGTGGGATGAAGTCATGGAGGGTGCAGGTGCGTGCAGGGGGCGCATGCAACGCTCATGCCATGAGCCAGTGCATGGGTCTCAATTTCCTGTGGGATCCGGTTCGGCATTGGCGAGTGACATGAACCTTGTGCGAGATGTCCAGCACAAAGCCGGTGTGAAACTGTGATGCATTTCGCGAAAGCAGCGCGCTGCGCCATGGCGTCGCATGAAGGCTGGGTGGCCTGCAGCCAGGTGCTCGCCTATGATGGATGCGAGCCCGTCGCCTGTCGCAACGCCGGGTGCAGCTGAGTCAGCGATGCGTGTTTTCAACCGGAGATTGCCCATGAGCATGAAGCTGTTTCGTCAGTGGGGCGCATCGCTGTGCCTCGGGTTCCTGGCCACGGTTAGCGTGTTGCCAACGTTTGCACAGGACCTTGCCGGCGCCAAGGATCACCCCGCCGTGAAACGTTTTGGTGGTAGCACCATCGTGGGCTACGAGGTGCGCAACTTCGACGCCGTGGAGTTCCAGACGTCCACGTTCAAGGAGTTCGACCTGCAGACCTACAAGCGGCGCTACGTGCAGCCGCCACTTGCTCTGGAAGGCAAGCTCACCCGCCTGTGGTACGAGGCCCCCGGTGCCACGCGGTCGCTGGAGCTGTTTCGCAACTATGCCAACGACCTTACGGCCAGCGGTTTCACGGCGCTGTATGACTCCACCCGTGACAGTGCGGCGGGCAGTTACACCAACTTTTTGGCCAACTTCAGCAGTGGCCAGCGCGACTTCATCAAGAACAACCGCAGCGAATACGTGATGTATGGCGCCGATGCGAGCACCGTGCGCACGGGGACCTTCCAGAAGGGCAACACTACCGTGCGCCTGATCTCCATCGACTGGCCTAAGGAAGACGCTACGTACAAATCCAGGCAGGGCGCCTACATCGCAGTGGACATCCTGGAAACCAAAGCCATGGAGCAGAACATGGTGGTGGTCAGCGCATCGGACATCAGCAAGTCCATCACGGCCAATGGCAAGGTCGCCATCTACGGCATCCTGTTCGACACTGGCAAGGCCGACGTGAAGCCCGAGTCCAAACCCTCGCTGGAGCAGATCGCCGCCTTCCTGAAGGCCGAGCCCACTGTCAAGCTGCATGTAGTGGGCCATACGGATAGCGTGGGCAGTTTCGATAGCAACCTGGCGCTGTCCAAGCGCCGCGCCGACGCAGTGGCCGCCGTGCTGGCCAAGGACTACGGCATTGCGGCCAATCGCCTGGTGGGCAATGGCGTCGCGTCGCTCGCACCTGTAGCCAGCAACAACAGCGATGAGGGCAAGGCCAAGAACCGGCGCGTGGAGCTGGTGCCGCAGTGAGATTTTGTCGCTGATGCATGCAGCTGGGTTGGGCTCCTTCAACCTAACCTGGGCACTGCACTTGTCGGTGCCCACTCATCCAACGTCACGCCTTCGCCGCGCGGGCAGAACATCTGCATGAGACTTCTTGTGGCCGGATTGGGCTTGGGCATTGCGGTGGCATCGACAGGCTGCCAACCGCGAGTTGTGGAGTCTTATGACTTCGGCGTTCAGATCGCCAGGCCCGCTTTTGCGACAGAAGAGGACGTCAAGAATCTGGCCAACGCAGAATGTGGACGCGGGCGGGAAGCCGTGTTCCAGCGCTTTCACGGACCTGGTCGGTATGTGTTTTCCTGCAGATCAAAATGAGAGTCTGGTGTTGCTACCGTGGGCAGAATTGCTCTGCTACCACCGCACCGGCCCCACCTCATCCCGCCAAAATATCCACCGCCGCGTCTCCATATACAGTGACGTGCTGATGGAGTAAGGGTCCATGCCCGCCTCGCTGCGTTGCAGCCGCACCAGGTAGCCGCCATAGCTGGCTGCCCACAGGGTTTCTCCATCGGGGGATGCATCGACAGCGCTGATCGTGCTGCCGATGTGGTGGCGCCACAGGGCTTGTCCCTCGTCGCTGATGGCATGCAGGTAGCCGTCCGCATCGCCCAGGATCACCAGGCCCGGCAAGGTGACAGAGGCGTACACGCGGCAGCGTTCGTCCAGTGGTTGGGTGTCCTCATCGGTCGCTTCCGGCGGTGCCGCCCCGATGGGGATCGAGCAGGTACTGCCCCAATACAGATGGCATGAGTTGGCAAACAGGCGTGTGCCGTCGTGCGAGAACACCGCGTGGTGGGGGTAAGACGATAGGGGCTCGTGCTCGGCCGCCACAGCGCCGTGCGCGTCCAGCAGGATGTGGCAGCTGTCCTGGTCACCCACTGCGATGTGACGCTCATCAGGCGACAGGGCCATGTGCAGCATGTCCAGCGCCAGCACGGTGACTGTCTCACCATCGACCTCCTCATCCATCTGGTTCTTGGGCCAGGTGTAGGGGCCATCTTCTTCAAACGTCTGCGGGTGCAGGCGTTGCACTGGGCTGTCGGCACCTCGGTTTGCGGGGTGCAGAAGATACACCCCTGTGGGGTTGCGCAGCAGCACGCGCAGGCCATCGTTGAAGGGAATGATTTCATCGCAGCGCTGCCCCAGCGGGCCTGCCGACACCTGCACCTGCGGGGGCAGGCCTTCGTTGCCGCGCGGCAGGGCAAATTGCGCAATCACAGGGCCATTCCACCCGTGGTGGGTGGTGATGTGCAGGCCGTCGCATTGGGCAAAGCACCGGCGATCGGGCGAGCGGCCCAGGCCCCGGATGGCGGGCAGGGGCGTGTGCTCTGTGCCATGCAGCAACACCCAGCGGGCGTCGCCGTCATGGGCCGCGCCGATGCGGGCGACCACACGGTCATCGTCCAGCACAAACACGGGGCCGATGAATTGGCCGGCCTGGGCGGCACGCGCCACATAGGCATCCGGAGCAAAGGCAAAGCGCTGGCGAAACCGCGTGGCAAGCTCTTCGTCGGCCCAGTGGCTCACCACCCGCGCCAGTTGCAGCACGGTGGGCGCATCGGCCCTGCGCGGGTCTTCGGGCAGGGCGTTGTCGTGTTCTTCGGCGCCGTTGTCCTCATCGCCGCCACTGGCTGTTGCCGATGCCTCGGCGCGGTGGGCATCGTTGGCCAGCTGGTGCGCGCGGATAGCCGCTACGTAGGCTTGCCCATCGGCCTGCCACTGCTCCGACAGCGTCATGAGTTCGACGGGAAACACAGCGGCATCGGGTAGGTCGGGGGGCAATGGGGGGGTAGTCAGCAGTTGCACGGCGGCTTCGATGCGGCGGGCCTCGGCCTGCTGGGCCTGCGCCTCTTCGTGCCGCGCGCGGATGCGGGCCTGCACCAGACCGTGAAAGCGCAGCAGGCGGGCAATGTGGTCGGCGGCGCAGCGGGGCAGGGGGGCGCGGCTGTCGCTCTGGCGCTGGGCGTAGCTGAACTCGACAGCGGCCGGCCCCTCGCGCGCCTCGTCCACATGGATCTGGTAGGCGCTGTGGGCGTTGTCTTCGTCATCGCCCGGCGCGTCATCACCGTTGCGCCAGCTGTATTTGAGCGCGCGGCCCCAGGGTTCGCCGTCGTGCATGCAGGGCTGGCGCGCCCCCACCCAGACCTCGCCCTCCCAGTAGCCGTTGCGGTCGCTGTCCCACCAGTCGTTGTACTGTTCGGTGAACACGGGCAGGCTGGTGAAGGCCTCGATGTGCTCTGCCGTCAATGTGGCCTGCAGGCGCGGGTAGAGCGGGTAGCGTGCACGGTGCTGGCCCACGGCTTTGCGCACGTAGTCCAGCACACCGTGCCAGGCGTGTTCGCAGGCCTTCCAGGCGTCGGGGTCGTGGCCGGGCTCGGCGGGGGGCGCCAGCACCTGCCAGTCGCCGGGCTCCCCCTGCGTGTAGCGGCGATAGAGCAGCGTGCGCTGTGCGACCGTGGGGGCCGCGTGGCGCCACAGCTTTGTGACCAAGCGCTCCAGCCAGTTGCGCGGCGCGGGCACCTGCTCCACCGACAGGTAGAAGTCCCAGGTTTTCCACACCGTAATGAACACGTTGTCGTCGCGCGCGTCGCCTTCTTCGTCCACATGCCGTTGGCACAGTGAGAAATCAGTCTGCTGGAACCAGCCGTAGGCTTTGTGTTCCTTGTGCGCGATCACTGGCGTGTGCACCACGGCCAGGATGTTGTCGATGCTGATGGAGTTGTCTGCGCACAGGTCGTCGGCCACAGGCTGGTCGGCGTGGATGTCTGCGCTGCTGCGCACCGCGCTCTGGCCTGCCCGCACGGCGGCCAGCACCTGGCGGCGGCTGATCATGGCGGCCAGGCCGTCTTCGCCGGCGTCCACGCCCTCGTGGAACTCGGGGGAGAACACGGCACCCACGATCTCGGCCGAGAACTCCGCACGGTGGGGCA
The DNA here is from genome assembly GCF_003096455.1 of Acidovorax sp. 99. Classification (NCBI taxonomy): domain Bacteria; kingdom Pseudomonadati; phylum Pseudomonadota; class Betaproteobacteria; order Burkholderiales; family Comamonadaceae; genus Acidovorax; species Acidovorax sp. 99. The sequence goes on along the minus strand of NZ_QEKU01000001.1, from coordinate 531,940 downwards.
CACCGCGCACCTCGTCCAGCAAAAACTCCACCTGTTCTTGGCCTTCGATGTGCAGGTGGTACTCGTCGGTGAACAGCGCCACCCGGGCTTGCAGCCCACCACGCACGCGCAGCTCGCCATGGTTGTAGTGGCCCCAAAGCAGGTCATGCACCTGCAGCGCACCTTGCACACACACCAGCTGTCCGCCGATCACGGCGTTCTGCACGTGCAGGTTGCCGTTGACGACCAGGTGCGTCGTGCCATCGGTGTCGGCGCTGGTCAAGGCGCCGTCGATGCGCAGGTCTCCATCCACCACGATCACAAAGGGCGCACGGGGTACGGAGGCCTCATTGGGGCCGTCGGGTTGCTCTTGCAGCCATTGGCGCAGCGGGCTGCCCTGGGCCAGGGGGGCGTCGAGGTGCAGCGCAGGCCAGTGCGCGTCGCCTGTGATCCACAGCGCGGTTTCATCGGCCAGGGCCTCAGGGTCCTGCGCCAGACGCTCGGCCATCCAGCAGTCGCGGGGAATGCGGTGGGCCAGATCGGCCAGTGGGCAAAGTCGGGCAGTGGGCATGGGAGGGGCGCAGGAGGGACTCAACCGGCGGGCATCGTACACCGCGCCCAGCAATGATCCGGCTTTGCGCAGACAATGATGTGTCATCTTATTAATTCATTGCCATGACGCAGAACCCCCCCGTTTTTGAAGTCCTCCCCCGCGACCTCTCTGCCTACCGCCAGGGCAATGTCGGCATCGACTATGTGCACCGCTTCGAGTCGGGCAAGCCTGGCCCGCATGTGCTCATCAATGCACTCACGCACGGCAACGAGATCTGCGGCATGGTGGCGGCCACCCACCTGCTGGACACGGGTGTGCGTCCCCTCATCGGCACGCTGACCGTCAGCTTTGCCAACGTGGCCGCCTACGAATCGTTTGACCAGAGCCGCCCGTTCGAGAGCCGCCAGCTGGTGCACAACCTCAACCGCATCTGGTCGGCGGCCGAGCTGGACGGCACGGCGGACAGCCCCGAGTTGCAGCGCGCCCGCGTCCTGCGCCCCGTGGTGGCAGCGGCCGATCACATCCTCGACATCCACTCCACCAGCCAGGACGTGCAACCGTTCTGGGTGTACCCGGCCTACCCGCGCAATGCGGAGGCGGCGCTGGCCATCGGCCGCCCGCCGGTGCACCTGGTGATGCCCAGCGGCCTGGGCTCGGGCACGCCGCTCATCCAGCACGGCCGCCACGGGCAGGCCGACGGGGGCGGTGTGGCGGTGGTGGTGGAATGCGGCCAGCACTTCCGCCAGTCGGCGGCCGACCTGGCCACGGCCGTGGCGCTGGACTTCCTGGCGCACTTCGGCCTCATCGCGCCGGTGGCTGATCGGCCCGCACCCGCCGAGCAGCGCCGCTATGAACTGCTGGAGACCTGCATGGTGCGCACTACCGACTTCCGCTTCACGCGGCCTGTGCAAGGGTTTGAAGTGTTTGCCAAGGGGGACCTCATCGCCACCGACGGACCGCACGAGATCCGCGCGCTGTGCGACGACTGCACCATCCTCATGCCCACCCGCGAGCCCATCGTGGGCCGCGAGGCGGTGTACCTCACGCGGCCGATCTGAACCGGCTGGTACGACGCCAGACCTGCGGGCGCGTCGTCCGCCGGTCTGGCTGCAACGGCCTGAGGTTGTTCAGGGCGGAACCACCGCCTGTGTGCGCTCCTGGCGCACGAGGTACAGGCCGCTGCCGATGATGATGGCGCCGCCCAGCAGCGTGCTGTAGCCAGGCACTGTCTGCCACAGCACCCAGTCCAGCCCCATGCCCCAGGCCAGGGCCGTGTACTCGAAAGGGGCTACCACCGAGGCCTGCCCGTGGCGAAACGCCTCGGTGATCGCCAGCTGGCCCGCAAACCCGGTCACGGCCAGCCCTGCCACCAGCGGCCAGTGGGCCTGCGCCACGCCCAACCACTGGGGCCATGCCAGCGCACCGGCGCCCAGTGCCAGCAGCGTGGTGGTCCAGAACACCAGGCTGGCACTGGAGTCGGTGCGGGTGAGCATGCGCCCCGTGATGGCCGATACCGCATAGCAGGTGGCTGCTGCCAGCACCGCCAGTGCGCCCAGGGTAAAGAACGCCTCCTGGTTGGGCCGCAGCGCAACCAGCACCCCCACCATGCCCAGCACAATGGCCACCCAGTGAGCGGGGCGCACCTTTTCGCGCAGCACCACGGTGGACAGCGCGGTGATGAGCAGCGGGGCAATGAAGAACAGCGTATAGGCCTCGGCCAGCGCCAGTTCACGGATGGCAAATGCAAACAGCGCCAGCATGGCCACGTTGAGCCCGCCGCGCAGCAGGTGCAGCGGCCAGCGCACCTTCAGCAGCCGGGGCACTTCGCCACGCCACAGTGCGTACAGCGCCACCAGCGGCAGCGCCGCCCAGCCCCTCAGCGCCGCGACCTGCATGGCGGGATAGTGGGCGCTCAGCGTCTTGAGCAGCGCATCCATCAGCGAAAAAAAACCCACCGCAGCCACCATGGCGATGATGCCCCGCAGGTTGCTGGACGGTGCAGCCTGTATGGGCGGGGCGGGCGATGCGGAGGACTGGGAAGGGGCGTTTTCAGCCATGGGGATGCTTTAGATTTTGCAGAGCGTGCGCCACGGCCGACACGGCGTTGGGTGCGGAAGAGGGCTCACAGCTGCCGAATAGGGAAGGCATTGCGGGAGCGCGTCGGCGCCATGGCGGCCGCCGCGCAGAGCAGGGGCAAAAAGTGTAGCGCAGGGGATGGCAGTGAAGTGCCGCTGAACGCAGCGCCGCTTGTATTGCGTGGCGGTCTGCTTCAGGGTGTGCGCCCATCGACTGAAACACCCGGCAGTGCCCCCAGCCGACCACGGTGGATGATGGGGCAGTTGAGCACCACCCGCGTTATCTGCAGCGTGATCTGGCCTTTGTCCTGGGCGTCCAGCACTTCTTCCTCGGACCGCAGGGTGCGAGCCTGCGTGGCATCGACCCAGGTGACCTGAACCAGTTGCCACAACGGGCTGTAAGCCGTGTAGGCATTTGCAGACCCCACAGGGCGGGGAGCGGATGCAAACACGCTGGCCTGCTCGAAGTTGGTGGTGCCGTAGACGCGATCGGTCGCCCCCAGGCGCTGCATGCGCTGCATGCCAGGGGATGTGGATGCCTGCGGGTCGGGCAGGGCGTTGGCCAGCAGCGGCGCGTAGTTCGCATGCTTGGCGCGGGCCATGTCGGCATCGGATGCATCGGTGGTCACATAGAGGACCTCTTGCCCCTCGAACCAGCCACGAAGCAACGGCAGGTGTGCCTTCTCAGGGGGATCGATGGGAGCTGGCGCCGTGCCGCACGCCACCAGGGCGATCAGGACCACTGCCGAAGTAGCCATTCGCAGCCGGGACTGCAGGAACTGCGGGGACAACGTGGTGCAACGGAGAATGGTGCGCATGGTCGGGTCCAGGATCGTGGAATGTTGCGGGAAGGCGTAGAGTCAGACGATAGTGCTTGCAGGCTTTCCGCATCGATGTGGATGAGGAGAACGAACATGGACCCCATGCGCATTCTGTTGATCCAGGGACACCCAGATGCCCTGGCGCCCCACTTGTGCCACGCCTTGTCCCAGGCCTACGCCTAAGGGGCCATGGCGGCGGGCCACGTGGTGAGGCTGGTGGATGTGGCCGCCATTGATTTTGCCCTGCTGCGCAGCCAGTACGAGTGGGAGCTGGGCCTGCTGCCCGCGTCTCTCAAGCCTGCGCAGGCTGACATCGGCTGGGCGCAGCACATCGTGCTGTTCTTTCCGCTGTGGCTGGGCGACATGCCAGCCTTGCTCAAGGGTTTTCTGGAGCAGGTGGCAAGGCCTGGTTTTGCCTTCAACCCCGAAGGCGGCAACCCCTTTGGCCGCAAAGGGCTCACCGGGCGCAGTGCGCGGGTGGTGGTCACGATGGGCATGCCGGCGCTCGTCTATCGCTGGTACTTCCGTGCACACAGCGTGAAGTCGCTGGAGCGCAATATCCTGGGCTTTGTGGGCTTTGTGGGCTTTGTGGGCTTTGTGGGCTTTGTGGGCTTTGTGGGCTTTGTGGGCGTTGCGCCGGTGCATGAGACGCTGGTGGGCAGCGTGGATCAACTGGGCGAGGGTGGGGTTGCCAAGTGGAAGGCGCGCATGCGCGCGCTGGGGGCCAAGGCGGCGTAGGCCACAGGCGCGGCTGGCCGCATCGCCGCGTTCTTCAGCCAAACGTGCGCGCCATGCCCATGGCACCCATGCGCTGGCTGATGGCAAAAAATTCCGCCACGGTGTCTTCAATGATCTGCTGCGCGGTCTTGACGGAGTCAATCAATCCCGCGGTCTGCCCCGCCAGCGCAGGGGCCGCCTCCATGTCACCGTCAAAGTACACGCGCTGGATGCCCGCAAAGCTGTCGGCGGGCATCAGGCCCGCCTCGTGGATGGCCTGGGTGCGCTGCGACTTGAGCGCGCGGATGCAGGGGCTGGCCTTGGTGTTGAGCATCCAGGTGCCGGTCACGCCCGCATCGACGATGGCGTGCTTGTAGTTGGCATGCACGGGGCTCTCGGCGCAGCTCACGAAACGCGTGCCCATCTGCACGGCCTCGGCCCCCAGCGCAAACGCAGCGGCCATCCCGCGCCCGTCGCAGATGCCGCCGGCTGCGACCAGCGGAACATCTACCTGCGCGCGAATGGCCTGCAGCAGCACCAGAGTGGAGACCTCTTCGGGGTTCTTGAAGCCGCCGCCTTCACCGCCTTCGACCACCAGGCCGTCAATGCCTGCGTCCACGCATTTCAGCGCGGCGTCCACCGTGGGCACCGCGTGGTACACGGTGATGCCCGCGTCCTTCAGCGGCGCAATGAACTTGGCCGGGCTGCCCGCTGAGGTGGTCACAAATTTCACACCCGACGCGCACACAAAGCGCAGCATGGCGTCGTCCTTCAAAAAGCGGATGGGCAGGTTCACGCCAAACGGCAGGCCCAGCGCGCTCATCTTGGTGATCTCGGCCTGGCAGTTGGCCGTCTCGCCGGAGGACGTCTCAATGATGCCCAGCCCACCCGCGCGTGACACCGCCGAGGCCAGCTGCGTGCGCGCAATCCAGCCCATGGGCGCCTGGATGATGGGGTAGCGCGCACCGGTGTGGGCAAGGACGCGGTTGGTGGCGGGTGCGGTCATGGGCAAGGTCTCCTGATTTTTTGAGAGCGCCCATTATTTCGACGGGCATGCCGTCGCCGTGTCGCCCGCGTTACGGGGCCGGGACGGGGGTCTCGTGCCAGGGCAGCTGGGCGAACAGGCGCTGCCAGTCGGCGCTGGGGATGGCGCTGAGGCTGAGGTTGGCATCCTCTGCCATGTTGTGCCCAGGCCCCCAGCCCGCAGGCACCGGCCATTGCAGCCCGCTGTCAAATGTCATCGCCACCCCCGACACCGGGTGCGGCACCGTCAACTGCCACGCATGCAGCCACAGCCTTTGCTGGCCCAGCCGCTCGGCCCACCAGCGGTTGAGCGGGCCCTTGCCGTGCGTGGCATCGCCAATGATCGGGTGCGCCAGGTGCTTGAGGTGGCGGCGGATCTGGTGGCGCCGCCCCGTGGTCGGGAGGGCCTCGACCAGCGAGGCGCGCGTGGTGGCAAAACGCGCGTCGCTGGCCTCCGGCAGCGTGAGCTGCGCCAGCCGCCGAAAGCGTGTGTGGGCGTCCTGCACGGCGGCGTCCGCAGGCGCATCGTCGGGCTTCAAGGCGTGGTCCACCTCGATGGCCTCAGGTGCCCAGCCGCGCACCATCGCCAGGTAGCGCTTGTGCGTGGCGCCATGCTCAAACGCCTGCGACAGCGCGCGCGCCGCATCGCTGTGCAACGCCATCACCAGCACGCCGCAGGTGCCCTTGTCGAGCCGGTGCACGGGGAACACATGTTGGCCCAGCTGGTCTCGCAGGGTCTGCATCACAAACCGCGTCTCGCCCGCGTCCAGCCCCGTGCGGTGCACCAGCCAGCCGGCAGGCTTGTAAACGGCCACCAAGTGCTCGTCGCGCCAGAGGATGTGCAGGGGAGGGGGCATGGAGGAATGTGTGTGCGCCATCGCGGGCTAGGGATCCTCTGCACGAATCAAGCGGCAAGTGAGCGCAGCGGATCGGGAGGGGCTGCAAGGCGCAAAACGCAGCAATAGCCGTAGCTATTGCGAGTATTTGCAACGCTGCAGACCGCCCGAGGCCGCTGATGCACACGGCGCGCTGATTCGTGCAGAGGATCCCTAGGGGAAGGCGCGGATTGTGCCGCACGCCCCGCTGCCTACACTGGCCCCGTTCAACCCTTGCAAAGGATGCCCAGGTATGTCCGCAGGAGACTGGAAAGACATGTACGCCGCCGCCGTGGCGGGCGACCTGGCGCTGGTGCGCCACCACATCAGTGCAGGCGTGAACCCCAACTACCAGCATCCCGAGATCCTTTGCACGCCGTTGGTGGCGAGCCTGATCCAGGGCCACCACGAGATCGCCCACTACCTGCTGGCGCATGGGGCTGACCCGGGGCTGCGGTCGGACTTCGACGACATGACCCCACTGGAGGCCGCGCGCCGCTACCGGCGCACCGAGTTCATCGCCTTGCTGCAGGCGCAGGGCGCCAAGGAAGAGCGCAAGCCGTTCTGGTGGCGCTGGTTGCCCATTTAGCCCCCGGGTTGCTTGGCGTCCTTTCCCCAAGGGACGCCACCCGTGCGCTGCGGCGCTTACCGGGGCCGCGCCCGTCTCAATGGGGCGACTGGCCTGCGTGAGCTGCTTCTTTCGCCCTGAGCTTGGCGCCGATGTACTCGCCGTGCGTCACATGCAGCAGGCCGGCCACCTTGCTGATGGTGTGCATCTCGTTCTCGTCCGGGCGTGCGTCTGCGTAGGCGACCTGCCACATGGCTTCAACGAGCTGGATTTTCTCGTCCTGCGTGAAATGCTCGTTCAGCTGGCTGGTGAAGCGCTGGTAGTCGTAGGCGGTTCTGGAGGTGGCTGCGGCCTGTTCCAGCAGGCGCTGCAGTTCATCGTCACTTAGTGCAAATTGCCGGTGCAGTGCGGTTTGCATCACGCTGCGCTCCGCATCGCCCACCGCCGACTGGGTCCGTACCACCTCCACCAGCAACACGGCGGCTGCCAGTTGCACAGACCGCGCACGCTCTGCAGGAGATGGCGTGGGGTTGAATGGGGTGAGGCTTTCAAGCAGGTCTTTGAGGGCTTGGAACATCGTGTGGTTTGCTGGCTGCGTCAGTAGGGTGGAGGCGTTGGGGATGGGGTTGGTTCCGCTGACATGTGCTGGCTGCGCACGTTGCGCTCGCTGCGGCACAAAGCCCCGGCGACAATCGGGGGCCATGACGAAGAAAACCATACTCCCCTTGCAACTGCTGGTTGCCCCCGACAAGAACGACCCCGCACCGCTGATCCTGTACCACGGGCGCAATTGCCCCGATGGCTTTGGTGCGGCGCTGGCGGCATGGCTGTACTACGGCGACCAGGCTGAATACGTGGGGCTGGACCACGGCGATGTCAAGACCGTGGACGACCTGCCGCCCCTGCAAGGCCGCGCGGTGTACATCCTCGACTTCTCGTTTGCCAACGAGGTGATGGCCGCCATCGACGAGCGCGCCGCCAAGCTGGTCATGCTGGACCACCACAAGAGCGCGGCCGAAAAGCTCACCGGCTTTGCCTGCCGCTGCGGTGTGGTGCACTTCGACATGAACAAGTCGGGTGCGCGGCTGGCGTGGGAGTTTTTCCATCCGCACGAACCGATGCCTGCCCTGTTCAAATACGTGGAAGACCGCGATATCTGGAAGTGGGAGTTTGCCGAGAGCTCTGCCTTCCTGTCAGCCCTGGACATGGAAGAGCAAGGCTTTGCGCGCTGGCGCGAGATTGCCGACTTCACGCCCGATCAGCTCCAGCAGTTCATGGTGCGCGGCGAGGCCATGGACCAGAAGTACCGCAAGCTCTGCGCCGACATCGCCGAAGGCGCGCAGCCGCTGGTGTTCAACGGCATCACCGGCCTGATGGTCAACGCCCCCGGCATGTTCCACAGCCTGGTGGGCGACATCCTCTCGGCCAAAACGGGCACCTTTGCGCTGATGTGGAGTGCAGGCGAAAAGGGCGTGAAGGTGGGGCTGCGTGCGCAGCGCAACTTTGACTGCATCGCGCTGGCCGAAAGCATGGGCGGCGGTGGCCATGCGCAGGCCTGCGGCTTCAAGATGAAGGTGGAGCGCCTGCCAGAGCTGCTGACAGGTACCTTCAACGCGTGATGCCCGGGCGATTTAGAGGATAAATCGCCTGTAGCGCTAGAGCTATATGCCTGAGTAGCTATCAAAAATATAGTGAATGATATGGCGCGCCAGCGCGGCTAAACCAGCCGCAGGTCGGCCCCCTGGGTCCCTGGAAACACCCGCGCCACGGCCGCCGGGTTCAGCCCGTACATGCGGGCGAACAGTCCCCCCAACACACTGCGGTAGTCGTTGAGCACGGGGTAGTCGCGGTTCTGGAACAGCGTGGTGGCGGTCAGCGCCTGCTGCTCGCCCGCAATGCGGCCGCCATTCACCCCGCCGCCCAGCACCCAGAACACGGTGCCGTGGCCATGGTCCGTGCCCCGGTTGCCGTTCTCGCGGAAGGTGCGGCCAAACTCGCTGATGACCACCACCACGGTGGACTTCCACGCGGGGCCCATCTCGTCGGCAAAGCCTGCCAGGCCCCGGCCCAGTTCCTCCAGGCGGTTGGCCAGCGTGCCGGTGGCGGCGCCCTGGCCCACATGGGTGTCCCAGCCGCCCACGTCCACAAAGCCGAGCTGGTAGCGCGACTGCATGAGCCGCGCCATGCGCCGGGCCGTGCCCTCAAAGCCCTTGGTACTCAGCGCATTGCGGCTGGCGGCCTCCATCTCGCCCTGCATGGTGCGGGCGACCTCATCGCGGGTGGCAAAGCCTTCGTTCACGGGCGTGGCCAGCGGTGTCCCCCGGTACATGGAGGCGATGAGTTCGGCCTGCCGCGCATCCACACCACCGCGCCCCGCGCCTGCGCTCAGGGCGGTGTTGGGCACATCCACCGCTCCGCGCAGCACCAGGGGCAGGGTGCTGGTGAACGCCATCGGCTGCAGCGCCACCGGGGCACTGTCGGCGCGCGGGTTCAGCTCCGCCACCAGCCGGTTCAGAAAGCCCGATCGGTAGTCGCGCCGCCCGCCCAGGGGCTGGCCCAGCTCAATGCTGTCCTGGGTGTCGAAGTGGCTGCGGGAGAGGTCGTCCGTGCCTGCAAACGGCACAAAGGCGAGCTGGCGCTGCTGGTACAGCGGCAGCATCGATTCAGCGAGTGCCGGATGCAGGCCCCAGTCGGGCGTGAGCGGCAGGGCGCCGCCCTCCTGCCCCGGCCGGGCGATGGCGATGTTGGGCCGCGTCTCATAGTAGTAGCTGCTGGCCGTAGGCACCAGCAGGCTGGCGCAGTCGTAGCCACCGCGCAAGAACACGAGCAGAAAGCGCGTGTCCTGCACGCGGGGTGCGGCGAGCACGCTGGCGCTGTGCACGCCCAGGCCCGCACCGAGTGCGCTGGCGCCCAGGGCCTGGAGAAGGTGTCGTCTGTGCAGCATGAAGCTTCTCCTCAGCCGTGCATGAACTCGGGGGATGCGAGGAACAGCAGATTCCATTCGCGCGGCGAGGTGGCCTGCGCCAGCACGTTGCGCGTGGCCGGGGACCAGGTGGGCTCCATGGCGCGCACGTAGGCTGTCTGCGCCAGGGCGGGCGGCATGCGCGGCGCGGCGCGGGGCGCTGCGTCATCGCTTGCTGGCGGGGCGCCCAGAGCGCCTGCACCCAGGGCCCGCGCCATTTCAAAGCGCGTACTCATCTGTCCCGAGCCCGACCACGACGCAGAGTCCAGCGGGTAGCCGTCGGGCGTGACGCGGCCATACAGGGGCTCGGCCAACCGTTGCAGCCACGCCAGTGCCGGATCGGTGCTGGGCAGCACGGCGTCGCCATGGGCCAGTCGCAGGCCTGCCAGTGCGTAGTGCACCGGGTCCCGAAAACGATGGCCCAGGGACGCGCGGAACTCTGGAGTGTGGAACAGCGTTTCCAGCACCGCCGCAATGTCGCCGTCAGTGCGCTCAAAGCTGCGGGCCAGGGTCTGCAGCAGTGCAGGCGGCGGGTTGTCCCCCACCAGAAAGAGCGCGATCTTGCGCGTGATGAAGCGTGCGGTGGCAGGCGCTCGGGCCAGGCGGTCCAGCGCTTCGTCCACTTCGGCCAGGCCTTCGGCGCGCAGCGGCTGGCCGAGCAGCGTCTTGGGCTCCCAGTCATGCCGCTGGGGGTTGAACTCGAACAGGCCATCGCGCACATAGTGGCGTCGCAGCGCAGGCTTCATGCGTGGGGGCTCGTCGCCTGGCGGCCGCTGCGACACGCCCCCGCCGGTCAGCACGCGGGCCAGCTCCTGCACGTCCTGCTGGCTGTAGCCGCCGTCCACGCCCAGTGTGTGCAGCTCCATCAGCTCGCGCGCGTAGTTCTCGTTGATGCGGCCTGCGGCGTTTTGCGCGTTGTCCAGGTAGCGCAGCATGGCCGGGTGGCGCACGGTGGCGCCCAGCAGGTCGCGAAAGCGGCCCAGTGCATGGGGCCGTATCGCGTGTTCCTCGTAGTCACCCACCAGGGCGCGCAGGTTGCCCTTGCCGGCAAACACGTTGAAGTGGTTCATCCAGAACCAGGTCATCTTCTCGCGCAGCTGGGTGGGCGAATAGAGCGCGCGCAGCACAAACCGGGCGGCCGCCTCCTGCTGCAGGGCGCGCATGTCCTGCTGCCAGGTTTTGAGCGCAGCCTTGCGCTCGTCCTCGGTGGGCAGGGCCTTGGCGGCGCGGTTGCGGGCTTCCATGTCGGCCGCCAGCGCCTCGATGGGGGTGCGCGAGATGGCCATGGCGTCGATCTGTGCCTGGGCTTCGCGGGGCAGTGCGGTGTGGACACCTGGGCGCAGTTGCGCAGCCAGATACGCGCTGATGCCCAAGCCGCCCAGCGCTTGCGTGCCCTGGGCGGTGCAGCCCCAGGTGACGCGGTCCAGCAGGCGTGCCAGGGTGGGTTCGTCGGCCGCGCTCCAGGTGCCCGGGCCTGTTGTGTGGGGCACTGCGGCTGCGGGGGGCGCGGCTTGTGTGGCAAGGGGGGCGCCAAAGACGGCGCAGCCCGCCAGGCCGAGCAGCAGGGTGCGGCGGTGGAGGTGCAGTGGGTTAGTGGGGGTCATGGGGCCTCGCGGGCAGCCAGCCAATGGCTGTCCGCATGGTGCCGCTGCCACCACCCGCATGCAAGCCCGCACGGCGGGTTTTACCTGCGCGACACAAACGCCAGGGAGGATGTATCGAGGGGTATCTCCAAGCCCCCAGACATGATCATGATCGCCTGAGAACAGGTTCTCAGTGTTATGGCGCTGCGCCCGTGGCCTGTGCGGCCTCCTCAAAACGGTCTACCTTGCGCAGGGTCTGGAACGCCATCATCCAGCCACCCACCACACCCAGCGTGCACAGGCCGCCCACGATGGCGGCGGGCACCACGCCCAGCCAGGCGGCGCTCGTGCCTGCGCGGAATTCGCCCAGTTCGTTGGACGAACCGATGAACAGCATGTTCACCGCGTTCACCCGCCCACGCATGGAGTCGGGCGTGGAGAACTGCACCAGCGCGCCGCGGATGTACACGCTCACCATGTCGGCTGCCCCGGCCACCAGCAGCGCCGCAAACGACAGCCAGAACAGCGTGGACAGCGCAAACACCAGGTTGGCCACGCCAAATACCGCTACGGCGATGAACATGGTGCGGCCCACATGGCGGTTGAAGGGCCGCATGCTCAGGTACAGCCCGGCACTGACCTCGCCCACGGCCATGGCACTGCGCAGCGCGCCCAGGCCTGCCGGGCCCACATGCAGCACCTCTTGCGCATAGATGGGCAGCAGCGCCACCACGCCGCCCAGCAGCACGGCAAACAGGTCCAGCGAGATGGTGCCCAGGATGATGGGCCGCGTGCGGATGAAGGTGATGCCCGCGCCAAAGCGCTCGAACATCGTGCCTTGCGCGGGGCCGGGTGCCGTGGCGTGGGCCACCACCACGCGCAGCAGCAGGGCCACCCCCAGCACAAAACACGCGCAGCAGATGGCATAGGTCAGCTCGCCGCCGCCCAGCGCATACAGCAGCCCGCCCAGCAGCGGCCCGCCAATGCTGGCCACACGCATCAGCATGCTGTTGGCGGCGATGGCCTGGGCCAGTTGTGCACGGGGCACGATCTGTGGCAACAGGCTCTGCATGGCCGGGCCCGAGAACGCGCGGGCGCAGCCATACAGCACCAGCACGGCATAAATGCCCGCCACCCCACTGCTGCCGTGGCCAGACAGCCACCAGAGCAGGGCGCTGCACAGGCCGCCCACCGACCAGGCGATCGCCAGGATGCGCTTGCGGTCAAAGCGGTCGATCAGGTCGCCCGCTGGCAGCAGCAGGGCCAGCATGGGCAGAAACTGCGCCAGGCCCACATAGGCCAGTGCCAGCGGCTGCCGGGTCAGGTCGTACACCTGCCAGGCCACCACCACGGCCTGCACCTGGGTGGCGACCACGGCCACCACGCGGGCGATCAGGAAGGAAACAAAACCGGCATGGCGGTAGACGTTGGCAGGTTCGGCGGGCGCGGCAACAGCGGCGCTCGGGGTGATGGGCTCGGGCGTGGGCATGGGTGGGGTCAGCGGGGGGCATTCGCCCAGTGCGGCGATGCCCCCAAACGGCGGGAGGCCAGATGCTAGCGGTTGTCGCGCCGGGTTGCAGTCAAGCGCTGGTAAAGCCACGCAGCGGGTGCCCTGATGGCGCGGTATGCGATGGCCTCAACGACGATGCCGGTGCCGGTAGTCCCACGGCGCCAACGGGCGCTTCTGGGACCACAGGCCCGCGTGCTGCGCCTGCGCAGAACGTTGCAGGGACGCCAGGTGGGGATAGCCGCTGGCGTACGGCGTGTAGACCCAGGCCATGCCAGCGCGCACCTGGGCCGTTGCTACGTCCGTCCCGCCGCAGTGCACCTGCGCCACCATGCGGCCATAGCTGTCCTCGTCCACCGGTTGTAGCGTGGCCCGCTGCCGAAAGCACAGTTGCGCCAGGTGCTGTCGCGACTTCTGCCCAAACGCCTGGCGGGATTCGGGCGCGTCGATGGCGGCGATGCGCACCTTGACCTGCTGGTAGGCACCGGGGGCGCCGCAGCGGGCGGTGAGGGTGTCGCCGTCGCTGATGGCAACGACCAGGCAAAGCAGGGAGGCGGCGAGGGGCACTGGGGCTTGAATGTGGGTGGGTGGACACCGGCGGCGGTGTGGGGGCTGCAGCGGGCTGATTGTGGGCGGATGCGCTACGGCAGCATGCCTTGATAGCTATGAATAGTATAGCGTTTGCGATCGGCTGGAATGGGGTGGCAGGCTGACACAGGGGCTGGCGCGAGGCGCCTGTTCGCTGCTCCGAAGTCCTTCCTGGCACACAACACAACGCCGGACTGTTTTGCTTCAAGGTGTTACCACACCGATGTGTACACGGCGCGAAGAATATGGGGAACCCGGAGCGGTTACTGCCGTCAGACACCCCAGGCGCTGTGACAATGGGGTGCATTGACCAGCGCGTTCGTTTCGCGTTGGTTTGCGCTTGTTATTGTCGGCACTAGTGTGCTGTCCCGTAAATAGCTGCAAGAAATGAAATCGATGGCATCGCGCCCAGGGCAAGGCGCAAACCGCAGTGATAGCCGTAGCTATCGCGAGGAGTTGCAACGCAGCCCTGGGGGTGAGGACGCGATTTCATGTGCAGTTATTTACGGGACAGCACACTAGCCACCCACCACCCAAGGAGTCCCGGTTTTGCGTTTCCCCTGGTCCACAGAATTCCATGCCTCCCCACCCGCGCTGTGGCGCGCCGCCGCCGTGGCCCTGGCCTGTGGCGCGACCTTGGTCATGGCAGGCTGCACCAGCACGGGGGTCAAGACGTTTGGCGTGCAGGAGAACTTTGGCTCGGTCGCCACCTATTCGCGTCTGTTTGATGCCACCCCGGCGCAGACCTGCGAGGCCTCGCGCCGCGCGCTGCTCAGCCAGGGCTACGTCATCTCGTCCAGTTCGGCCGATCTGGTCGAGGGCAAGAAGAGCTTCCAGCCCGAGCCCGAGTCGCACCTGCAGATGGTGGTGCGCGTGGTGTGTGTGCCCGAGGCTAATGACGGCAAGGTCAGCCTGGGCTTTGTGACCGCCACGCAGGACACCTACGCATTGCGCAAGACCAACAACTCCGCCAGCGTGGGCGTGGGCGCCATCGGCTCGGTGTCGCTGCCGTTCTCATCCAGCAGCGAGTCCCTGGTCAAGGTGGGCAGCGAGACCATTGCCAAGGACACCTTCTACGACAGCTTTTTTGACCTGGTCAAACGCTACCTGGTCATCGACCAGGCGCTGGCGGACTGAGCCGCCCTGGCGGGACAGTCGCCCGCCTTCAGGCACTCAGGCACTCAGCGGTCGGAGCGTGGCGGCACCCGGTAGCGCAGCTCGGCAAACACGCCGCCCAGCGTGGTTACGGATTGCAGCTGCAGCGGCGGCTGCACCACGCGGCGCGGAAACAACGGGGTGCCCGCGCCCAGCGTGACCGGCGCCACCTGCACGATCAGCTCGTCCAGCAGGCCCGCATCGTCAAACTGCCCCACCAGGTCGCCCCCGCCCACCACCCACACATTGCGGCCTGCTGCGGCCTGCACCATGGCCTGGTGCACGGGGCGCACATCGCCACGCACAAAGCGCACATCGGCACCCGCAATGCTGCGCAGCGTGCGCGTGCTGAACACCCAGGTGGGCTGTGTGTACGGCCAGGGCTGCCCCGCATCGATGGCATGTTTCAGCATCCATTCGTAGGTGTGTGATCCCATGGCCAGCGCGCCCACGTTGCGGATGAAGTCGGGGTAGCTGGAGCCCTCGATCTCGCCAAATTGCAGCAGCCAGCCCAGGTCATGGTCGGCCGTGGCGATGAAGCCGTCGAGGCTGGACGCGCCGTAGAACTGTGTAGTGGTCATGCCCGGGCACTGTAGGGACCGGCTGCTGACAACGTGCTGGCAGCAGGCGCGGGTGGGGTCTGCCCCGTGCATTCATCGGCCAGAGGCCCCCAGTGACTCAAGGCAGCTGCACCGTCTCCGCCAGGTGCCCGTACACCGCTGCAATGCGCCGCAGGTGCCGCGACTCCGCGTGGGTCAGCAGCCACAGCTCGGTTTCGCCATCGGCCAGCGCGCCCGTGAGCGGGCGCAGGTCGCTGCGGCCCTGGGCCAGAAAGAGGGGCAGCACCCCCACGCCCATGCCCAGGGCCACCAGTTCCATCACGGTGAGCAGGCTGTTGACGCGGTAGGTGGGCTGTGCCCTGGGGTATTGCTTCTTGCGCCAGCGCACCGAGGGGTGGTCGGGCAGGGCGTCGTCGGGCGCAATCCAGGCGGCGCGGCCTGCCTCCACATCTGACAGGGCCAGCGGGCTGGCGGTGCCTGCGTAGAGGGCCGAGCGGATCATGCCCAGCTGCCGCCCCACCAGGTGCTGTGGCGGGCGCTTGGTGGCGCGCACGGCGATGTCGGTGTCGCGCCGCGTCAGGCTCACCAGCTCGTTGCCGGCGTGCAGCTCGTACACCAGGGCCGGGTGCCGGGGCTGCAGCATCTGCAGGGCCGGGGCGATGAGGCCGTGCAGGATGGTGTCGGTGGTGGAGATGCGCACCGTGCCCGACACCTGTTCGGGCTGCGCCTGTGCGGCAGAGCGCGCGGCCTCCAGGGCGGCTTCCACCCGCTCGGCCTGTTCGGCCAATGCCTGGGCCAGTTCCGAGGGACGGTAGCCGGCGCGCGACCGGTCGAACAGCGACTGGCCCAGCCCCCGTTCGATGCGCTGAATGGCGCGGAACACCGTGGACGCATCCACACCCAGCCGCTCACCGGCGGCCGCCAGGGTGCCGGTGCGCACCATGGCCAGCAGCACTTCCAGCTCGGCCGCGCCCAGTTGGTATTGCGCTGATGCAACGGTTGATTTCATGGGTGCTTATTTTGTTTGCGTTGTTGCAAGCATAGATTCTGCCTGTCGCCGGGCCTTGCCGTGTACCGATGGGTGTCTGCGGCTGCTAGTGGGTAGCAACGGCGACATATTCCAACCGTTTTTACAGAAAGCCCCGTTCCCATGAAGCTCTACTACGCCCCCGGTGCCTGCTCGCTCGCCGTCCACATTGCCCTGCGCGAGGTCGGCGTTGCGTTCGATCTGGTCAAGGTGGACCTGGTGCGCCACACCACCGAGACCGGTGCCAGCTACCTCGACATTTCCCCGCGCGGCTATGTGCCCCTGCTGGAGCTGGCCGACCAGTCGCGCCACACCGAAGCAGCGGCGCTGCTGCAGTACGTGGCCGACCTGGACCCGGCGCGCGCGCTCATCGGCCAGCCCGGCTCCAGCGAGCGGCTGGCCGTGCTGGAATGGCTCACCTTCGTCAGCACCGAACTGCACAAGGGCTTCAGCCCCTGGCTGTGGCACAAGGAGACGGCCGACTCCACGCGCCAGGCCGTCAAGGCCAAGCTGGCCGTGCGATTTGCCGAGATGGAGGCCGTGCTGTCGCGCAGCGACTTTCTGGCGGGCGGCTACAGCGTGGCCGACGCGTATGGCTTCACCATCGTCAACTGGTCGCACCTGCTGGGCATCCCGCTCACTGCCTACCCGCACCTGCAGGCCTGGATGGCACGCGTGGCGGCCCGCCCGCAGGTGCAGGCTGCGCTGCGGGCCGAGGGGTTGCTGTCGTGATGGCCCAGACCACAGCGCCCGCTGCGCTCACTCTGGTCTCGCATGCGCTGTGCCCCTATGTGCAGCGCGTGGCCATCGTGCTGCACGAAAAGGGCCTGGCGTTCGAGCGCCGCACCATCGACCTGGCCCGCAAGCCCGACTGGTTCCTGGCCCTCTCGCCGCTGGGCAAGACCCCGGTCCTGCAGGTGCGCGGCCAGAGCCTGTTCGAGTCAGCCGTGATCTGCGAATACCTGGACGAGGTGGCCATGCCCGTGCTGCATCCGCCAGATCCGCTGCAGCGCGCCCGCCACCGGGCGTGGATGGAGTTTGGCTCTGCGGTGCTGAACACCATCGGCGCCTTCTACGCCGCGCCGGATGAGGCCACGCTGCAGGCCCGCGCGCAGGACCTGCGCAGCCGCTTCGTGCAGATCGAAGAGGCCCTGAGCCAGCGCAGCGTGCCGGGGCCGTACTTTGCCGGGCCGGACTTTGGCATGGTGGACGCGGTGTTCGGCCCCGTGTTCCGGTACTTCGACGTCATCGACACCTTGCCGGGCATGGATGGCCTGGCGTTCTGGCACGCCTTGCCGCTGGTGCAGCAGTGGCGTGCGGCGCTGGCGGCACGCCCTTCGGTGCAGCAGGCCGTGGGTGCGGACTATGCCGAGGGCTTGCGGGCCTTTTTGCGTGCGCGTGGGTCAGCCCTGTCGCGGCGCATGCAGGCGGTGGCCGCGTAGACCCCGCACGCCTGCCGGCTCAATCCGCCCAGGTGCCCGGCGCCAGCCCGTCCAGCGTGTACGGCCCGATGGCCGCGCGGATCAGCCGCAGCGTGGGGTGGCCCACGGCGGCCGTCATGCGGCGCACCTGGCGGTTGCGGCCTTCGCGGATGATGAGTTCAATCCAGGTGGTGGGGATGTGTTTGCGCTCGCGGATGGGTGGGGTGCGGTCCCACACCGCAGGTGCGGGCTCCAGCAGCCGTGCGCGGGCGGGCAGGGTGGGGCCGTCGTTCAGCACCACGCCGCTGCGCAGCGCGGCCAGCGCAGCCTCATTGGGGATGCCCTCCACCTGCACCCAGTAGGTTTTCTCCATTTTGAAGCGCGGGTCGGCAATGCGGGCCTGTTGCTTGCCATCGTTGGTCAGCAGCAGCAGCCCTTCGCTGTCGGCGTCCAGCCGCCCGGCCACATACACGCCGGGCAGGTCGATGTAGTCCCTGAGGCCCTGCCACTTGCCCTCGGGCGTGAACTGGCTCAGCACGCCGTAGGGTTTGTTGAAACGGATCAGGCGCGAGGTCATGGGGTCGGTTTCAAGCAAAAAGGGCCGGATGCGCTAGTGCAATATGCGCTGAGTGCTATCAAATGCATAGTAATGAAGCCCTGCGCCATCAGGCCGGCACGAACAGCGCCGGGTCCACCATGGTGCGGTTCAGCATCACGCCCCAGTGCAGGTGCGGGCCGGTCACGCGGCCGGTGGCGCCCACCTTGCAGAACGCGTCGCCCGCCTGCAGCACATCGCCCACGCGCACCTCCATGCTGCTCAGGTGGCAGTACATGGTGAGCAGGCCCTGGCCGTGGTCCAGCCACACCGTGCCGCCGTTGAAGAAGTAGTCGCCCACGTCAATCACCCGGCCCGGCAGCGGCGCCACGATGGGCGTACCGGTGGCGGCGGCAATGTCCATGCCGCTGTGCGGATTGCGCGGCTGGCCATTGAACACGCGGCGCAGCCCGAACGAGCTGGACCGCCGCCCCGGCACGGGCACGCGCATGCGCAGCGATGCCAGCGCCACGCCGGCGGGCTGCTCGGAAAAGGTGGCCATCACCTGGGCCTGGTGGTCGCGCTCGCGTTCGTAGCGGGCCTGGTCCTCGGGCGAGAGGTCCACCGTGCGGGGCGACACCTTCAGGTGCTGCTCCTTGTATTGCTTGGGGGCCACGCTGTAGTGCACCAGGCGTGGGCCGCCGCCGCCCTCGGGCAGCACGCTGATGAAGGCATCGCCCGGCGCTGCCGCCAGCGGTATGCCCACGATGGCCGTCCACTCGATGGCATCGCCCACCACCCGCAGCGGCACATCCACCTCGCCCTGGCGCACCTGCGCCACCGGCCGCGTGGCCGCCGGGCCCAGCGACAGCCGTGCCACGCCGCCCGGCACCTGCAGCGCCTGGGGCCACACCGTGGGCGCGGGTGGCACAGGCTTGGCATGCAAAGGGGCCACCAGGGCAGGCTGCGCCAGCAGGCCCGCCGTGCCGATCAAGGCGCTGCGGCGGGTGATGGAGAGGGCGGGGCGGGCGGAAGCAGGGCGGGCAGATTCAGACACGGCAGAGGAAGGCATGAACAAAAACAAAGTGACTGCGCAAGGGGCTGGTGCGCGCGCAAAGCGCCCCGCTGTCGCGGCCGACAAGGGCGATTGTGCCCCCGGTGTTGGCGGCGTCCGCCTACATCGCGCCTGCATGCCGGCACCTACCATCGCGCCATGCCACCCGCCGCCCCTCGCCGCCGTTCCACCATGCTCACTGTCTTGCTCACGGCCCTGGCCACGGGAGCCCTTGTCTTGTTGGCACTCAACTTCACGGCGGGCGAGAAAAAAGTGCAGCAACAGCTGCCGCGCCTGTACAGCGCCGCCCACCCGCAGTTCGAGCGCGCCCTGGGCAGCCTGCTGGGCCCGGGCATTGTGGGCGGCAATGCGGTGACGGAGCTGCTCAACGGCGACCAGATCTTTCCGCCCATGCTCGCCGCGATCAAATCCGCTCAGAAAAGCGTCACCTTCGAAACCTACATCTACTGGTCGGGCGACATCGGCAAGCAGTTTGCCGACGCCCTGAGCGAGCGCGCCCGCGCTGGTGTGCCCGTGCATGTGCTGCTCGACTGGGTGGGCAGCGCCAAGATGGAAGAGAGCTATCTGGCCGAGATGAAGGCGGCCGGGGTGTTGATTGAAAAGTTCCACAAACCCCACTGGTACAACCTGGCCCGGCTGAACAACCGCACCCACCGCAAGCTGCTGGTGGTGGACGGGCAGGTGGGCTTTACCGGCGGCGTGGGCATTGCCCCGGCATGGACGGGCCACGCGCAAGACCCCGACCACTGGCGCGACTCGCACTACCTGGTGCGCGGCCCCGCCGTGGCGCAGATGCAGGCCACGTTTCTGGACAACTGGCTCAAGGTCACCGGCAAGGTGCTGCATGGCGAGGCGTACTTTCCGGCCATTGCACCGGCGGGTGCGCAGAAGGCGCAGATGTTCTCCAGCTCGCCATCGAGTGGCAGCGAGAGCATGCAGCTCATGTACCACCTGGCCATCACGGCGGCCGAGCGCAGCATCGACCTGTCGGTGGCGTACTTTGTGCCCGACGACCTGACACGCAAGCTGCTGATGGACGCTCTGGCACGCGGCGTGCGCGTGCGCCTGGTTACCCCCGGCGAGCACACCGACACCGAGACCGTGAAGGCCGCATCCCGCGCCACCTGGGGCGAGCTGCTGCAGGCCGGGGCCGAGATTTATGAATACGGGCCCACCATGTACCACTGCAAGGTCATGATCGTGGACCAGTTGCTGGTGTCGGTGGGCTCCACCAATTTTGATAACCGCTCGTTCCGCCTGAACGACGAGGCCAACCTGAACGTGTACGACGCCGCCTTTGCACAACGCCAGACACAGGTGTTTGAAGACGACATCCGACGGTCACGCCGCGTGACCTACGAGGCCTGGCGGGACCGCCCGCTGCGCGAGAAAGTGCACGAGACCTTGACCGGCTGGATGCGGTCGCAGCTGTGACGATGTTTGAATGAAATCAGCCGCTGGCGCCAGTGAACAATGCGCCAGGCGCTATCAAAAGTGTAGTTTCCGGCGGTGGATGCGCGGCGGCGGTTGCGGTGCGCCGCCGGGGCAGTGTTTGCCCTGGCGGGCATCTCCGCCGTGCTTGTGGATCAGTGCGTCACGAACTCGTAGGTCACGGCTTCGCTGTCCACCATGTCGAGGATGTCGTCCAGCACGTCTTCGTCTTCGGTGCTGGCCCACAGGTCTTCGGGGTCTGTGGCAAACAGGGGTTCGATGGCGATGTCCATGAACTTGCCATCGGGTAGCTTGATGACCGGCGTGCCCTCAGAGGTATCGACCAGCTCCCAGTTGTCGGGCACGGTCATTTCGAGCTGGATGGTGACGTTGAGTTTTTTCATGGCGAATCCTTGTTGCAGAACCGGTCAGGGTAACCCAGTTTGGTGCCAGATGGATGTCTGGCGCCGAACGGATATGCCTAATGCGCTATAAAAATTAGAGCATCCAAAGGATTCTCCACTGCAGGCGCTCATGCCTGCGCCGGGCGAACTCCGTGCTCTCGCGTCTGGCATGGGCTTTGCGTCATGCAGGGCGCAACGTGTCGCGATGCAGACCGTGGGCCGCCGATGTGCCCTTGTACTGCGTGCCATTTGCTGTAACGTGTCTGGCCCAGGCCCCTGTGAGTCCGCATTCGCTGCGGGCCACGGAAATGCCTGTTCTTGTCCCATCTTCTGACCCCCTGGAGAACCTGCCCATGATCATCAAGAAAACCCTGGCCCTTGCCGCAGCCGCCGCCGTGGTCGCCAGCCTCGCCTTCAGCCCGGCCGCGCAGGCTGGCCCCCGGCTCGACAAGATCATGGAGGCCAAGGTCATCCGCGTAGGCACGCCGGGTGACTACCGCCCCTTTGCCATCAAGACCGACGCGGGCTACAGCGGCCACGACATCGATGTCATCGAGACCATGGCCAAGGAGCTGGGGGTGAAGATCGAGTACGTGCAGACCTCGTGGCCCAACCTCGTCAAGGATCTGCAGGGCGACAAGTTCGACGTGGCGGTGGGGGGCATCACCCGCAACGTCAACCGCATGCGCATTTTTGACATGCTGCCCGGCTATGCGCCGTTTGGCAAAGTGGCCCTGGTGCGCGCGGCCGACAAGGCCAAATACACCAGCGTGGACGCCATGAACCAGCCCGCCGTGCGCGTCATCAAGAACCCCGGCGGCACCAACGAAACCTATGTGCTGGCCAACCTCAAGGCCGCCCAGGTCAGCACGCACGACAAGAACGCCGAGATCCCTGCACTGATCGCCGAGGGCAAGGGCGACGTGATGATCACCGAGACGTATGAAGCCCTGCACTACGCCAAGGCCGACCCGCGCCTGCACGCCGCATTTGTGGACGCGCCGCTCACGCCCAAGAACTACCTGGGCTTCATGCTGCCCACCGACGACGCTGACTACGTGCGCGTGATGGGCTTTGTGTGGGGCCTGGTGGACAGCCGGGGCACCATCAAGCAGGCCGCAGACAAGTGGCTGAAGTGACGGCTTTGAAGTGACTTGGGTCGGGCGAAGTGGACCTGTGGGCTACTCGCCAGGAATCTCCGGCTCCACCAGCAGCGCCAGCAACTGCAGCGACTCCTGCCAGCCCAGGTAGCACATCTCGGTCGGGATCACGGCCGGGATGCCCGCCTGCACGATGGACACCTCGGTGCCCGTGATTACCTTTCTGAGCTGAATGGTGGTGCGCATCTCGCCGGGCAGGTTCGGGTCGTCAAACCGGTCGGTGTGCACGATGCGCTCGCCCGGCACCAGCTCCACATACTCGCCGCCAAACGCGTGCGTGCCGCCGCTGCTCAGGTTGGTGAACTGCATGCGGTAACTGCCGCCCACGCGCGCATCCAGGCTCAGCACCCGGCCGGTAAAGCCATGGGGAGGCAGCCATTTGCACATGGCGTCGGCATCCAGAAACGCGCGGTAGATGCGCTCGGCCGGTGCGCGCAGCACGCGGTGCAGGGTGACGGTGCCGGTAGCGGCTGCGGAGGGGTTGGGGGTGGTCATGCAGGGTCTCCTCGCGGGAATCGGGGTGGATGGATGACAGCGTGCGCCCCAACGCCATGATGGTCAATGGCCTGGGGCTTTTACGCGTTCACACCTCTACGACGAACGGGCCGGTGCGTTTTCGACAACCGGCCCTTTGCATCACCACATTTTTTGTGGCGCCGGCTCAGGCGGCGACGGTGCGCACTGCAAAGCGCTCGCTGCCCTGCGCCCAGGCCAGCAGCCGGTCGATGTTGGGGTGCTTGCCCGGAAAGGCGCGCGCATCCGCCACATGCTCCGCATACCACTCCAGCCCCAGGCTGGCGGCTGCAGGCGTGATCTGCCCGCCATACAGCGCCGCCAGTGCGGCATACACCACCAGCGACCCGGTCTGGCCGGGCTTGTTCTCGATGGTGGCCAGCACCTGGCCGTCTGCGCCCAGCAGTTGCAGGGCGGCGAGGTGGCTGGCGGAGGGGAGTTGCTTCAGGCGGTCTGCGAAGTTCATGGCGGTCAAATTCAAGTGAAATGAGCCGCAAGCGCTAGAAGATCATGCGCGAGCAGCTATAAAAAAGTGAGTGGGTGAATCAGCGGGGCGGAATCTTAAAGGATGCGCGTGGGGCCCAGACTTTGAACAGGCGCTACCGTTGAGCAGGCGCTCACGCCTGCCACACCCCAAACCCGGCCGAGCGCAGGTCGATGCCAATCTCGATCTCCCGGTCCACTGCCTCCTCGTAGGTCATGGGGTTGAAGCCCTCGTACAGGTCGGGCAGCAGCCGCAGGCCGTACTGCGTCACAAACCGGTTGGCCTGGATGCCCGCCTTGTGCTTGTCAAACCGCACATCCGGGTCCAGCCCCGTCATGCCCACGTACACGCAGGGCTTGCCGTCGATGTAGCCGGGGTTGCACTTGCGAAAGCGCGGCTCCAGCAACACGTCTTTGGAGAGTTCGACCACGTAGACGTGGTGGTGGGGCTTGCGGCGGCGCATGGGGCAATGGCAGGGTAGAAGCAGGCCGTCTGGTCGCCTACTCGTCGTCCTCGTCCGCCAGCCCGTCATCCCGCAGGCGCCGGTCCAGCTTGCCGCGCAGCGCATCGGCGTCTTGCAGGAACTGGTCCACCGGCACCGCAGGGGCCACGCGCAGGGCGGGCGGGAACAGGCTGCTCATGTACAGCTCGTTGCCCAGCCGCATGCGGTTGAGCCACTGCGCGCCCAGCCACGACGGCACGCCCAGCAGCACTACGGCTGCCATGGCCCAGGCCAGGCCCACGCGGCGGCGGGGCAGCACGGTGGCCAGGTGGGCGTACAGCGCGCCGGCCAGCACCAGCACCATCAGCACCGGGGCAAACCGCGACAGCGACTCCAGCGAGAACGTGAACGCCGTCAGATAGCTCAGCAGCTGCACCGCGTCGGCCACCAGCACTGCGGCGCACGCGATGCGCACGTGGCGCCAGAACCGCAGCTGGCTGCCAAACAGCTTGTTGGCCACGGACCACAGGCCCGCCCAGGCCCCCACCACCGCCAGCGTGGTCAGCAGCAACAGGGGCAGCGACTTCAGGTACTGCGCGGCGTCGCGGGCCTCCAGCCACGACTCTCCCAGCCCGGCCAGCAGCACCAGCACCGCCAGCGCTGCCGTGGTGCCCACCGTGCGCCACGGAAACTGCGGCAGCGCCTGCTCCTCGGCAATGGGCGCATCGGCCAGGCGCAGATGGATGTGGGTGTGGCCCAGGTCGATGGGCATGCCATCGGGCCAGTCAAAGCGTTCGCTCTGGGCATGCTGCTTGCGCTGCAGGCGTGCGCCGTTGCGTGTCTCCAGCACCTCGACCTGCACGGTGCGGGGCTCGTCCACCGCGCGGTCAATGCGCAGGTGCCGGGGCGCCACAAACGGGTCGTCCAGCACCAGGTCGCAGTCCAGCGCGCGGCCCACCGTCACGGGCCAGCGGGTGATGGGCGCACGCGCCAGCAGCGCGCCGTGGCGGTCAAACGCCTCGATCAGCCCCAGGGTGGTGGTTGGCATCGCGCTCATGGTGCGGCCTCCCAGCGAAAAGCCTTGAGGTAGTGGCTGGCCAGCTTCATGCCGTTGTCAAACGCAATGCCTTGCACATCCAGGCGGCCCAGCACGCCCCGTGTGGGCTGGTTGACCGAGGTGGCCAGCACCGTCATGTTGTACAGGCCGGTCAGCTTGCGGTAGGCCGACAGGCACACCACCGCCCGCAGCGGCACGGTGCCGGGGTCCACAAACCGCTCGGTGCACTCGGCCGCCGTCTGGTGGCGGTTGCCCCGTGTGGGCAGGCGCTCATTCGCAAAACTTTGCGAGTACATGCGGGCAAACCGGGCGGCGCCCAGCGTGGGCGCGTTGTAGGCCTCGTAAGACAGGCGCACTGCGCCGGTGCTGAAGTCGCCCGCCACCACATCGCTGTCGGCCTGGCACTGCGTGCGCTCCAGGTTCAGCCCGGGGAAGGCCGGGTCACGCCCCGATCCCCAGCACCGCGCTAGCGCATCGTCGGGCACGGGCAGGCGGTAGTTGCCATGGCGCTGCTCGCGAAACGGCGCTTTCAAGAACCGGTCCGTCAGCAGTTGCTGGTGCTCCATCAGCTGCCGCGTCATCTCGGCGTGCGCGGCCTGCGTGATGGGCTGGGCGTTGGCTGCGCGCTGCACCAGGGCCTGCGCAAACTCGGCAGGGATCAAAAAGCTGACCTGCTCACCATCGAGCCGCTTGGCAACGTTCACACCCAACACCCGGCCTGCGTCGTCCACGGCGGGGCCGCCGCTCATGCCGGGGTTGAGCGCGCCGCCAAAAAAGATGCGCGGATAAAAGCTGCGCTTGACCAGCCCGTTGTAGGTGCCCTCGGTCACCGCAAAGCCAATGTCCAGCGGGTTGCCCAGCGAGTAAATGCGCTCGCCCTGTGCCAGCGCGTCAGTGGTGGGCCGAAAGCCCAGCACCGGCGCCGCTGCCGTGCGCCCCTTGGCGCGCAGCACGGCCAGGTCGCGCTGCACGTCAAACGCCAGCAGCTCCACCTCGCCCTCCTGCCCCTCCATCGTCACGTACACGCCCCGGTAGCGCTCGGGCTCCAGCGCGAGCTGGCTGGCCACGTGAAAGTTGGTGACGATCAGCCCATCGGCCGACACAAAAAAGCCCGAGCCAATCGACGCCTGCGTGTTGGCGTTGCGCAGCAGCGTGCGGATCTGCACCAGCTTGTCGCGCGACAGCTCGTAAATGCGCCGCGCATCGCGCGACAGCAGGGCCGCATCGGCCGCTGTGGGCGCGGCGGCTGCGGCGCCCCCCGGTGTGGGTGTTGTGCCATCCACAGGGGCACTGCCTGCCGGGCGCGTAGCCGGGGTGCTGGCAGTTGCGGGTTGGGGGGCGGGCTGTGCGTGCGCCAGCGCACACAGCAGCAAGAGCAGCGACGAGGTCGCCAGCCGCAAGGGCCGAATCGAAGGGAAGGGCATCGCGGTATTCTATGAACGCCCTGCGACAAGCCTTAGAGCGGCTAACAAAACTCTTCTGGCGTCGTTGCTGTGTCTTGTCGTACTGCTCGTACTGCCTGCGACACAGCGCCTAGCCAGAACCGCTTCGCTGAGTTTTGTTAGCCGCTCTTATTGGCGTTGTACGTTCCGTCGGCCCCGTTTGCCGCCGGGCCTGCCATTCACCTGCCACTCCATCCCACGCACCCATGCAACCCACCCTCACCTATCCCATCGGCACGCCCGGCCAAGCCTGGGGCGCTGCAGAACGCGAGCAGTGGCGCGCACGCCAGGTGCGCCAGCGCAGCTACGCCGACGACGTGCTCATGGCCATCGAGGCACTGCGGGGCCGGTTTGACGTGGAGATGTATGGCGACGTGATTTATGCCGACGCACAGCACCCGGCAGAGCGCTTTCCCCTGCGGGCGCTGCGCAGCCGCGATTGGCAGCCCGGCCTGCCCACCGTGCTGGTGACCGGCGGGGTGCACGGCTACGAGACCAGCGGCGTGCATGGCGCACTGCGGTTTGTGGACACGCACGCCGAGCGCTTTGCAGGCCGCGCCAACCTGCTGGTGGTGCCGTGCGTGAGCCCCTGGGCGTACGAGCGGTTTCAGCGCTGGAACTTTGACGCCATCGACCCCAACCGGTCGTTCCGCGAGGGCTCGCCCGCGCAGGAGTCTGCGGCCCTCATGCGCCTGGTGGCGCCACTACACGGCCAGTTTGCCGCCCACATCGACCTGCACGAAACCACCGACACCGACGAATCCGAATACCGCCCCGCCGTCGCCGCGCGCGACGGCAAGGTGTTTGAGCCCGGCAGCATCCCCGACGGCTTTTACCTGGTGGACGACACCGACAACCCGCAGCCCGCCTTCCAGCAAGCCATCATCGAGGCCGTCAGCCGCGTCACGCACATTGCGCCTGCGGACGAGAAGAACGAAATCATCGGCTCGCCCGTGGTGGCGCCGGGCATCATCCACTACCCGATGAAGCAGTGGGGCCTGTGCGCGGGCATCAGCGGCGCGCGCTACACCACCACAACGGAGGTCTACCCCGACAGCCCCCGCGCCACGCCCGAGCAGTGCATTGAGGCGCAGGTGGCAGCTGGCTGTGCGGCGGTGGAGTTTGTGTGTGCACGGGCGCGTTAACGCCGTTGGCTGATCGTTTCGGTGTCAAATAGGTCTGTAGCGCTTGATGGGTAAGCGCTAGAAGCTACTAAATATGTAGCGGTTCTGCGCCGGAAACTGAGCGCTAAAAAGGCATGGCTCCGCGAGCCGCTACTGCGTCTCGAAATCACAGAGGCCCATGTCAAGCGTCAGGCACCACGCGCCGCAACGCCCGTACCTTTTGCCACAGCACCGCCTTGGGCATCTGCATGGCCATGGCCTGCATGCAGCGTTCCAGCCAGCCGGTGCGGTTGTGCAGCCGGTCAATCGCCTTGCCCAAGTCGCGTGCCACCGAGGGGCCATAGGCCTCGGTGGCTTTTGCCAGCGCGGCGCGCAATGCGGGCAGTTGCAAGTTCATCATGGCCAGGTCAATCACGTCGCGGCTGAAAACACCATCGTCGGCTTGCCGGTCCGAGTTGGCCAGCAGCTTTGAGGCTGCCAGGTCGAGGGATGTCAGGGTGCTTACGCCGCACAGGGTGTCATCAGGACCTGGTGCTTCCAGTGCGATGCGCGCCTCGCGCACGATCTCCAGCTTGATCGCCTGTCCATCCATCTGCACCTGGGTGCGAATGCCGTACTGGTCGGCCCGGATCTCGCGCAGCACCACCAGCGGCGGGGCGTGCAAGTGCGTAATGGCGGCCAGCCCATCGGGGCCGGTCAGCAAATGGCGCAACTCGCGGTAGCCCGCTGCGTCAGACACCAAAAAATCAATATCTACCGACTCTCGGTACTCGCCATGGCGCAGCGCAATGCACGTGCCGCCCCCAAACAGGCAGCCATGCTGCACAAGCGTTTCGCCGTTCAGCGCGCTCAGCACATGCGCAATGCGCTGGTGGTGCGGGCGTTCAAACTGCATCGCTGGCCCCTGTGCTTTGGGCTGTGGGCGGCAGCGCCAGCCGCAAGGCATCCAGCAGCGTCTTTTCGTGCGCGGGCATGGCCTCCATGTCCAAGTGCCGCGCATTGCGTTCGTAAATGCCCAGCGCTTCGGCAGGTGTGAGGATGTCCGTGCCGTGTACCTGCCACGCGAGCGCACGCAGTTGCGGGTAGTCCGCCAGCGCCACCCGCGCTGGAATCCATCCAGCGCGGTCGGGCGCCGCAGCGGGCGTCTCTTGCGTGCCCGTGCGTGCTTGCAAATCCATGCCCAGCGCCGCCATGGCATTGCACCACGCACCCATCGTCACCGAGGGCTCGCCCTTCTCAATGCGGTGCAGCGTCACCCGCGACAGCCCTGCCGCCTCTGCCGTCACCGTAGCGCTCAGCCGCAGGGCCTTGCGCTGCGTGCGAATTTGCTCACCCAACGCTTTCAGTTGGGTTGTGCACTGCTCGGGGCTAATAGGGGCTTGTGATGGCATAGTGTTTCTCATTATTGGCAAAATTGCGTTTTTGTCAAATATGAGAAACGCTTTTCATCTAGGCTATGAAGGACGCCGAAGTGCGATGGGCTCAACATTTATGAGTCATATCCGACTCCTGCGCCTTCAGTACAAACGCAAGCAGCTATAGAAATTGAAGCGAATTGGCTAGAAAAGATTCAAGCCGATACGTCCGGCCCATCGGTCAGCGCCCCCAGCAGCCTGGCGCTGACCTCGGCCTCATCGAGCGCGGCAAACGCCGTGTTGTGCTGCTCCGTCAGCGGCCCGTGGCCCGGCTCCATGCGGCCAGCGGCGTCGTAGCCCATGGCCTTGAACTTCCACACCCCGCCGACCAACTTGAGCGAGCCCACATGCGCGCCATCGGCCGTGTGCACGGACACCACGGCGGCGTTGATGGGCACCAGCTGCAACGGGCCAGCCACCTGGCCAGGCGGCACATGGGCAAAGGTGGGGGTGAACGGAGGCTTCATGGATGGGCGTTGGTGGTGCGGCAGCTTTTGGATGAAATTTGCCTCTAGCGCTTGATGGATAAGCGCTAACAGCTATCGAAATAGAAGCGACCTACAGCAAGAGCGCTGCTACTTGCGCCCTGAACGCTGGCAGGTCCTTCTGCACGGTTTGCCAGACGATTGCCAGGTCCACAGTGAAATAGCCGTGGGCCAGTGCATTGCGCATTTCATAAGCAAAGCCCCACGGCACATGAGCATGTTTCTGCGCAAAGTCGGGGTGGTTCTTGGCCACGTTGTTGCAGGCCTCGCCAATCACTTCCAGGTTGCGAATCACGGCATCGCAGGTCTTGCGGTCTGCCAAGAATGCTGCCAAATCCATGCCAGCCGTGTAGTCCTGAATGTTGCCGATAGCCTCCAGGATGTGCTGCAAGTAATCCGCCACCCGGAGCGGGTGCGCCCGGCTCATACGGTGATCGCCTCGCGCAGTACCTGATCCCGAAAGCTGGCGGGCAGGCTGTTGGGGGTGAGCACATCCACTTCCATGCCCAGCAGCTGCTTCAGTTCAAATCGGATCGCGCCAATGTCCATCAGCGTGGTTTGCGCGGTGGGCTCTACCAACAGATCCAGATCGCTGTCGGCTGTGTCGTCCCCATGCAGCGCCGAGCCAAAAACCCGCACGCTGCTCACGCGGTGGCGCAGTGCGATCTCGCGGATTTGCGAGCGGTGCAGTGAAAGGGCTTCGGAGGGGCGCATGGTTTGAAGTTTAGCGGCGCTGCGTGTTTACGAGCCAAATTGGCATCTAGCGCCTATAGGGATTGCGCCAACAGCTACAAAAAAGATAGCTAATCTTCGGCGGAAAAGATGATCGCGCGTTGCTGGTTGATGCTGGCCAGCACATAGGGGTTGCGCACCGCGCCCGGCTCTACCAAATCTACGCCCCGGCCCAGTAGGGCTTCCAGATCGGCTTTGGCTCCAAAAAAGGAGTTGAGCCCTGGCTCAACGCCCGGAGCAAACTCCACCAGAAAGTCGGCGTCGCTGTGGGCGGGGTCAAAGTCACTGGCACGTGCCGCCGAGCCAAACACCTCCAGCCGCCGAATGCCGTAGCGCTGGCAGATAGCGGCAATGCCGGAGCGGTATTGGGCGATGGCGGGATGCATGGGCGCAGTTTAATCGAGCACCTCATTGACCGCCATATTGGCCTGTAACGCTTGTTTGATAAGCGGGAAGTGCTATGAAGAATATAGCGAAATGGTGCGATGCCTAAAACGACGACCCCGGCTCGCTCAAAAACGCCAGTTCTTCGACCGTGGAGGTGCGGCCCAGCACCGCGTTGCGATGCGGGTAGCGCCCAAAGCGGTCGATGATGGCCTTGTGCCGGCGCTCAAAGTCCAGGTTGTTTTCCATGCCCGGCTGCGCAAACAGCTTGAGGGCTTGCTCATGAATCACGGCAGATTCGCTGTGCATGAACGGCATGTAGGCAAACACGCGCTGCGCCGTAGGCAGGCTGCGGTCCTGCCCGCTGGCCACCAGCTCTTGCGCCAGGGCGAGGGCCAATGCGTCTTGCGCAAAGGCGCGGGCGGTGTCGCGGTACACATTGCGCGAGAACTGGTCCAGCACCAGGATTTCTGCCAACCGGCCTTCTGGAGTGGCGCGCCAGGGGAACAGTTCACAGCGGGCTGCGGCATCCAGCGTGGGGCCGAAGCGGGTGCGGATGGATTCGTCGAGGGCAGCGTCTTTGACGAAGTGCTGCTGGGGAGTGAGTTCGGTGAACCAGAAGTGGATGACGGACTGCGGAGGCATGTTCAGACCAGACGGAAGTCTTGCGGCCATAAGAAATACGGGCCAAAGCGCGATTTGGCAACGAACTCCACGCCTGCTTTTTCGCCCTTAGGCGTGATGGTGTGTTTGTCGTCATCCGCTGCCAGATAACCCAGCTCTGTTGCGCGGTCCAAGAACTGTGCCGTTTTTAAGCCCAGCCTTTGCCCAATCTTGGAGGACGTTAGCTTGTCTGTTGGCGTATCGGTCGCACCTTTATCGTCGTCTTTGCCACTCGCATCGCTATCACTGGTAACTCGTTCCAACGAAATGCGCACTTCATCGCTGATGCGAATGATGCGCTGTGCCTCTTCATAAGCGTCTTTGTAGAGCTGCCCGTCGTCGCTGCGCTGAATCAGGATGCCCATCTCGTTGTTATTCACCTGGCTGAATTCGTACAGATTCAGGCTGGTGATGATGCACATCTCTTCGTTCATGTAGCACTTGGCATGCAAGTTCTTGCAGAAGCTGGTGCGAATGTAGTTCAGGCTGCGCAGCCATTCAATCTCTTGCGGCTGCAACTCGCTTTTGCCGTAGACGATCCGGACGTCGATTTTCAGACGGTTTTTATCGGCCAGCAGTTCCTTCATCCGGTCGTTGAGCTTGAGGAAAGGGCTGATCAGTATCAAGCGGTCAGATGCGCATTTGATCAGTTCTTCAAGGTGGTAGTTGGTACCGGTGGTGGATAGAAACTTAGCCATATACGTATTGCCTGATGAACTTGCTATTTCGTGTTGTCAGCTTGTTGCATTCACGACTTGCCGCTTAGCACCATCCAACGTTTGTCCTTTGTCTGTTTTCCACTCCATCCAACCATTGGCTGAGCGCCCGAGCACAGCAATTGCTGCCATGCTGGGACTAGTGAATAAATAGTCTCGGGTGAATACATATTGCGTGCCTTGCAGCTGTAAGACACCGTCGGTCACTAGTTGCTCTCGGAAGCGTTCTTGCGAGGAGCCCTGAATGGATGCCACGTTACCAACGCGAGCCGTCGAGCCCTTGAGCACAACAAAGCCTTCAGACGTGTATTCACCTACACCATTGGCATCAGGGCCCTTGCAGTAGAACAGCTCGACGGGTTGCGGTTTGCCGTTGCTCGTTGTGGTTGTTTGAGTCAGCGGTTCAAACACCGGCTGGCCGAGTGTGGCCAGCAGAGTAGCTGCTGTCTCGTGAATCTCGTAGCAATCGGCTTGAAGCGGCGCAGGGGTGTAGGGCTGTGAGCCCGTATTGCCATTCTCCAAACTGTAGCGTCCAGCTTTGGTTGCCTCAGCGATGGCGAACCATTCCAGAAACATGGCATGTGTCTGGGTAAGACTGTTTGTAAGGGAGATAACTACAAGTGCGCGGTTCCAGAAATCTTTGTTCTGGTTGTGTTGTACCAGCCGGTTACCAACATTGCCAGATTGACCAACGTATGCGCGAGGCAGGCCAGCGTCTGATAGATCGCCCATCAAAAAATAGACGCCGACCTGTTGCGATTCTGGCAGCTTAAGAAAGTCTGCCAATTGGCTGCGCGGTACCTCGACTACCCGAACAATGCGGGTAGTGATCTCTGCCACACGCATGCCACGCGGGTCTCCCGTAGGCAGGAAAATCTGGATGGTTTGAGGGCGCGACATCACTTGCCCCAAGAATCCTTCAACCCCACCGCCAAGTTAAACACCGGTTTCTCCGCCCGGTGATCTACCCGGTCCGCCACAAAGTACCCATGCCGCTCAAACTGAAACTTGTCATCTGGCTTGGCGTTGGCCAATGACGGCTCCACGATGGCGGTCACTACCTTCAGGCTGTTCGGGTTCAGGCTTTCGATGAAGTCCTTGCCGCCCGCGTCGGGGTGGGCGTCCAGGAACAGGCGGTCGTACATGCGCACTTCGGCGTTCACGCCGTCGGCCACACCCACCCAAGTGATGGCGGCTTTAACCTTCACGCTGTCGGCGCCGGGGGTGCCGCTCTTGGTGTCGGGCACCACGGTGGCCAGCACTTCGGTGATGTTTCCATCTGCATCTTTAGTGCAGCCGGTGCATTCGATGACGTAGCCGCCCTTCAGGCGCACCTTGTTGCCGGGGAAGAGGCGCTTGTAGCCCTTGGGGGGCACTTCTTCAAAGTCCTCGCGCTCGATCCACACTTCCTTGCCGATGGTGAAGTGGCGCGCAGGGCTTTCCACACCCTCAGGCGGGTGGGGCAGGGCGGGCAGGCTGCAGGGCTCCAGGTGGCCTGCGCCCATCACGTCGTCCCAGTTGGTGAGCACCAGCTTGACGGGGTTGAGCACGGCCATGCCACGGTGGGCCTTCAGCTCCAGGTCTTCGCGCAGGCAGCCTTCCAGGGTGCTGTAGTCGATCCAGCTGTCGGATTTGGTCACGCCAATGCGGTCGGCAAAGGTCTGGATGGCGGCGGGCGTGTAGCCACGGCGGCGCAGGCCCACGATGGTGGGCATGCGGGGGTCGTCCCAGCCGCTGACCTTGTGGTCGTACACGAGCTGGGCGAGCTTGCGTTTGCTGGTGATGACGTAAGTGAGGTTCAGGCGCGCAAATTCGTACTGGCGGGGGGGCGGGCTGGCCAGCAGGCCGCCTTCGGTCAGGCGCTCCAGCAGCCAGTCGTAGAAGGGACGCTGGTCTTCAAACTCCAGCGTGCACAGGCTGTGGGTGATTTGTTCCAGCGCGTCCTCGATGGGGTGCGCGTAGGTGTACATGGGGTAGATGCACCAGGTGTCGCCCGTGTTGTGGTGCGTGGCGCGGCGGATGCGGTAGATGGCCGGGTCGCGCATGTTGATGTTGGGGCTGGCCATGTCGATCTTGGCGCGCAGCACCATCGATCCGTCTTCGTGCTGGCCGTCCTTCATCTCACGGAAGATGCGCAGGTTCTCTGCCGGCGTGCGGCTGCGGAAGGGGCTGTCCACGCCGGGCTTGCTGAAGTCGCCCCGGTTCACGCGCATTTGTTCGGCGGTCTGTTCGTCCACGTAGGCGTGACCGGCTTCGATCAGGTATTCGGCTGCCCGGTACATGAAGTCGAAGTAGTCGCTGGCCTGGTAGGGGGCAGCGCTGCCGGGGGCCTGGCCGATCTGTGTCCAGTCAAAACCGAGCCACTTCACGGCGTCGATGATGCTGTTGACGTATTCGGTGTCTTCTTTTTCGGGGTTGGTGTCGTCAAAGCGCAGGTGGCACACGCCGCCGTAGTCACGCGCCAGGCCAAAGTTGATGCAGATGCTCTTGGCGTGGCCCACGTGCAGGTAGCCGTTGGGTTCGGGCGGGAAGCGGGTGCGGATCTTGGCGGGGTCGGGCTCGCCCTGGGCGTGGTGGGCGGCGTCGCCGGGGGTGCCGGCCCAGCGGCGGGTGGCGTAGGTGCCTTTTTCCAGGTCGTGTTCGATGATCTGGCGCAAAAAGTTGCTGGGCTTGACGGTTTCAGCGGCCGCAGAAGTGGCAGTGGCGGCGGTATTGGCGGGGGAGGGGGTGCTCATCCAGCCATTTTAGGCGGCGGTTTCGTGACGGTTTACGCATTAAAACCAGCGCGTGTACGTTCAGACACAACGTAAAGACGATTTTGTGCCATCCTTTTAGGCACTTGGTGCGTTGTGTACCGGTGAGGCGTGTCCTTTTGGCTGGCCGCCCTCATTCACTAGGAGATTTCCATGACGAAAACCCGTTCTGTTTCTACTGCGGCCGCTGTGGCGGGTGTGGCGCTGGCCCTGTTGGCCGGTGCTGGCTCCGCCCAGGCCCGCGATGTCAATTGGTCCGTGGGCATTGGCGTGCCCGGCGTGGTGGTGGGGGCAAGCAATGGCTACTACGCCCCCGCCCCGGTGTACGTGGCACCGCCCCCACCGGTGTACTACGCTCCCCCTCCACGCCCTGTGTACTACAACGCTCCCCCGGTGTACTACACGCCACCCCCGGCGGTGTATTACGGCGGTTATGGCTACGGCCATCGCCACCACGGGCACGGCCACGGTCGCCACTGGGACCGTTGATCAGCCCCCAGCGGCTGGTTTGTCACCAACCTCTTGGGCGCGAGTCGCTCACAGGCAGCGTTGCACAGGCTGCCTTTTACAGCGGTCCTTCGGGGCCGCTTTTTTATTGGGGCGGCCCCTGCGCTGTGGCGCCGCATAATCCCGCACTTTGGCCTGCCAGCGTGGCAGGCGCATTGCCCCGGAGACTTTGTCTGTGACTGCCAATAAAACCGTTTTTGTCCTCAATGGCCCCAATCTGAACCTGCTGGGCACGCGCGAGCCTGCCGTTTACGGCGCGGCCACCCTGGCCGATGTGGAAAAGCTCTGCACCGACGCCTGCCACCGCCACGGTTTTGCGCTGCGTTTTCACCAAAGCAACCACGAAGGCGCGCTGGTGGACTGGATTCACGAGGCGGGCCGCCTGCACGCAGCGGGCGAACTGGCGGGCGTGGTCATCAACGCCGGGGCCTACACCCACACCAGCATTGCGCTGCACGATGCCATCAAGGGCACGGGCATCACCCTGATCGAGCTGCACATCAGCAACGTGCACGCGCGCGAGGCCTACCGCCACCATTCGTACATGGCTGCCGCTGCCAAGGCGGTGATGTGTGGCTTTGGCGTGCTGGGCTATGGCCTGGCGATTGACGGGCTGGCGCAGTTGCTGGCCCAGCAGCCAGCGGCCTGATGGCTGGGCGCGGGGGACTCCACGGCCATGGCCCCGCTGCCCCTGCAGGTCTCTGAGGACGAGGTTGATATCACCGCCATGCGCGCGCAGGGCGCGGGCGGGCAAAACGTCAACAAGGTGTCCAGTGCCGTCCACCTGCGGTTTGACGTGGTGGCGTCGTCGCTGCCCGAGGGTGTGAAGGAGCGCTTGCTGGCCCTGCGCGACACCCGCATCACGCAAGACGGTGTGCTGGTCATCAAGGCCCAGCAGTACCGCAGCCAGGAGCAAAACCGTGCCGATGCCCTGGAGCGGCTCAATGCGCTGGTCAACAGCGTGGCCGTGCCGCCCCGCGTGCGCCGGGCCACCAAGCCCACCTATGGGTCGAAACAGCGGCGCTTGCAAAGCAAAACGCAGCGGGGCGAGACCAAGGCGCTGCGGGGCAGGGTGCGCGACGGCTCCTGACCTGCGGGCCAGAGCAGGCCTGCGTAGGGGCTGGTGGGCGTTGCTTGCTGTGCGCCAAGGGGCTGTCAATGTTTGATTGGCATCATCCGTAGAACAATCTGTCTGCTTTGCAGGGCTTGGTATCACGGGCTATCAGTCCTACATTCATGGTGTTCCTTGTTGGAGTTGTCATGTCTGCCTCTGCCCAAGCCCCCGTTCCTGTTTCTGCCGCAGTCCCTGCGCTGTTTGTGTCGCATGGTGCGCCCTTGTTTGCGCTGGATGCGGGCACCACCGGCCCGGCGCTCACGCAATGGGGCCAGAGCCTGAAGTCGCAGTACCCCGGCCTGCGTGGCGTGGTGGTCATGTCGCCACACTGGATGGCGCGCTCGGCGCAGGTGATGACCGGGCCGCAGCCTGCCACCTGGCACGACTTTGGCGGATTCCCTCCCGCGCTGTACCAGCTGCAGTACCCCGCTCCGGGCTCACCCGCTTTGGCGCAAGAAGTTCTGGGTCTGTTGCAGGCCGCTGGCGTGGCGGCCCAGGGCGACGCCGCGCGTCCCTTTGACCACGGCGCCTGGGTGCCGCTGATGCACTTGTTCCCGCAGGCCGACGTGCCTGTGGTGCAGGTGGCGCTGCCCGTGGGCGCAGGCCCGGCCGAGGTGTATGCACTGGGAGCCGCCTTGCGCAGCCTGCGCAGCCAGGGCGTGCTGGTGGTGGGGTCGGGCAGCATGACGCACAACCTGGCCGAGTTTTTTGGCGGCGAGCGCGCGCCCGCGCCCTATGTGCTGGAGTTCAGCCGCTGGATCGAGGACGCTCTGGCCCGTGGGGACATGGCAGCACTGCTCAACTACCGCAGCCAGGCGCCTCACGCCCACCGTGCGCATCCGACCGAAGACCACTTTTTGCCGATCTTCTTTGCACTGGGTGCAGCAGGCGACGACCTGCACGCAAACTACTTGAGCCGCGAGGTGATGTACAGCATGCTGTCGATGGACGCTTTTGCCCTGGAGCCGGCGCACTGACACGGAACTCCTTGCATTCCACCCGTTTTTGGCCCTAAACCATTCGAGGCGCACATATATGCTTACCTTGCCGCTCACATTTTTGCAGCGTCCCGCTGCCGCCACCGCACCCCGGCCCTGGCTGCTGGTGCTGATGCATGGCGTGGGCAGCAACGAGCAGGACCTGTTCAGCCTGGCCCCGCAGATCCCGGACCGGTTTCATGTGCTGAGCCTGCGTGCGCCGTTTCGCATGGGGCCGGGCTCACACGCGTGGTTTGATTTCTCCATCGAGCCCAGCGGCGAGCGCACCATCAACGAAGAGCAGGAGGCGCAAAGCCGCGCCCTGGTCGCCCAGGCGGTCGAGTCTGCTGCCGAGCAGCTGGGCATTCCGCCCGAGCGGGTGGTGGTGGGCGGCTTCAGCCAGGGGGGCATCATGGCGCTGTCGCTGTTGCTCACCCGGCCCGCGTTGATGCATGCGGGCCTGGTGTGGCACAGCCGCCTGCTGCCGCAGGTGGTGCCGCTCACCGCACCTGCCGATGCGCTGCGTGGCAAGCAACTGTGGCTGAGCCACGGCACCCACGACAACGTGATCCCGCTGGCCAACGCTCAGGCCATCGCCCACCACATGGCACCACTGCCGGTGACGGTGACTTACCGCGAGTTTCCCAGCGCACACGAGATTCGCCCCTCCGAGTTGGCCGCCACCGTGGCCTGGCTGGAGTCGCTGTCCACCACGCCCACGGCGTTTTAGGCAGATTTGTGGGCGGGCCAGCCCGATGCTGGCTACATCGCGTTACCAGGGCCTGGGCGTGTGGCGATCCAATCGGGCAAGTCGCCTTTGGGGGGACTGGCAGGGAACGCCTGACGCTGCATAGGCTCGGACAAGGGTTGTTCCTGTGTTGAAGGAGAGCCCATGCCCGATCAAGACACCGCAGAATTCCGCCCCGCGCCAGAGCGCACCTCCCCCGCACTCTGGGTCTTGCTGGCCACGCTGGTGTGCGCCGTGGCGGCTGGCGCGGCATGGTGGTTCTGGCTGCGGCCAGTGGAGCTCGCATTGGCGCCACCCCCGGTAGTGGCCGCTCCACCAGCACCGGCAGCGCCCACGCCCGCTCCCGAGGCGTCGGGGCCGCAGAACCCGGTGGATGCGCTGGCACCGCCCGACGCTGCCTTGCCTGCGCTGGCCGAGTCTGACCCTCGGGTTGCAGAGCTGTTGGCCGAGCTGCTAGGCCGCGACAAGCTGGCGATGTTTCTGCAGACCGACGGTTTTGTGCGTCGTGTGGTGGCCACGGTGGACAACCTGGGCCGCGCCCACGCGCCATCGCGCATTTGGCCGGTGCAGCCCACGGCGCAGCGGTTTGTGGTGGATGGCACTGGCAACGCGCCCACCACCATCGCAGCGGCCAATGCCGCACGCTACAGCGCCTTCTTTGCGTTTGCTGAAGCGGTACCGATGGAGCCCGCCGTGGCGCTGTACGCGCGGCTGTACCCGCTGTTTCAGCAAGCGTATGAAGAACTGGGCTACCCCCGGCGCTACTTCAACGACCGCCTGGTGGCGGTGCTGGACCAGCTGCTGCAGGCGCCAGAGCCCGCTGGCCCGCTGCAGGTCAAGCTCACGCCCGTGAATACCGACGTGCCCAACCTGCGCCCCTGGGTGCGCTACGAGTTTGTGGACCCCGCGCTCGAAGCGCTGCCCAGCGGCCAGAAGATCCTGCTGCGCATGGGCCCTACCAATGAGGCACGTGCCAAGGCGCTGATCCGCGAGCTGCGCAAGCGGGTGGCCACGAGCGGCGTGGCGCGCAAGTAAGGCCCTCTAGCCTGTCATGGGGTGGGAAGTGGCAGAGCCGTCTTGTAGCGCACCTGCTTGAGTGCAAAGCTCGACCGGATCTTCTCGACGCCCGGAATGGGCGACAGCTGCTCCAGAATGAAACGCTCCAACGCCCCAATGTCGGCAAGCGCTACGCGGATTAGGTAGTCGCTGTCGCCGCTCATCAGGTAGCACTCCATCACCTCATCGTGCTCGGCAATGCGGCGTTCAAAGTCGGCCAGGGCTTCCTTGCTTTGCGCCTTGAGGCTGATGCTGATGAACACATTCAGGCCCAGCCCCAGCGCCGCCGCATTGGCCAGCGCCACATAGCGGCTGATGACGCCTGCCGCCTCCAGTGCCTTCACCCGCGCCAGGCAGGGCGAGGGCGACAGGTGCACGCGCCGCGCCAGTTCCACGTTGGACAAAGATCCATCGGCCTGCAGCTCGGCCAGAATGCGCAAATCGAGGGTATCCAGTTTCATATGCCGCAGTTTATGGCTTTGGCGGCATAAAATGTCATAGGCGTGCGTCGCGAAAGGCAAAACGGCAACTCATTTGGAGCCAGCCTCGCTACAGTGGCCTCCATGAACGCCCTCACACCCCACGCCCTGCTGCAACAAGCCACCGGCGCCCCCCTGGACGCCGACCCCGAAGAAACCGCCGAGTGGCGCGATGCCTTCCTGGCGCTGGTCGCCACCGAAGGCCCCGAGCGGGCGCGGCACATGCTGCAAGAACTGGTGCGCATGGCACGCGCACATCGCATTGGCTGGCAGCCCGACCTGAACACGCCGTACGTGAACACCGTGGCGGTGCAGGACCAGCCTGTGTTCCCGGGTGACCTGGCCATCGAGGAGCGCGTGGCTTCCATCGTGCGCTGGAACGCGCTGGCCATGGTGGTGCGGGCCAACCAGGCGTATGGCGAGCTGGGCGGTCACATCGCCAGCTACGCCAGTGCGGCGGATCTGTTTGAGAGCGGCTTCAACCACTTCTTCCGCGCCCGCGAGGGCCTGGGCGAAGGGCAGCACCGGGGCGACCTGGTGTTCTTCCAGCCGCACAGCGCGCCGGGCGTGTATGCGCGGGCGTTTCTGGAAGGGCGCCTGTCCGAGCAGGACCTGATGCACTACCGCCAGGAGCTGACGGCGCCGGGCGCGGGCGCGCAGGGCCTGTCGAGCTACCCGCACCCCTGGCTGATGCCCGACTTCTGGCAGTTCCCCACGGGCTCGATGGGCATCGGCCCTATCAGCAGCATCTACCACGCGCGCATCATGCGCTACCTCACGCACCGCAACCTGCTTAACTGCGAGGGCCGCAAGGTGTGGGGCGTGTTTGGCGACGGCGAGATGGACGAGCCCGAGAGCATGAGCGCCCTGACCCTGGCCGCACGCGAGGGCCTCGATAACCTCGTCTGGGTGGTCAACTGCAACCTGCAGCGCCTGGACGGCCCCGTGCGTGGCAATGGCCGCATCATCGACGAGCTGGAGCGCTTGTTCGCCGGCGCGGGGTGGAACGTGGTCAAGCTGGTGTGGGGCAGCGACTGGGACGGCCTCTTCGCCCGCGACCTGACCGGTGCACTGGTGCGCACGCTCGAAGGCACGGTGGACGGCCAGATGCAGACTTTTGCCGCCAAGGACGGCCGCTTCAACCGCGACAACTTCTTCGGTCAGAACCCTGAGCTGGCGGCCCTTGCGCAGGGCATGACGGATGAGCAGATCGACCGCTTGAAGCGCGGCGGACACGACCTGGTGAAGATCCACGCCGCCTACGCTGCAGCTAGCGCCCACAAGGGCCAGCCCACGGTGATACTGGCTCACACCAAGAAGGGCTACGGCATGGGCACTGCCGGCCAGGGCAAGATGACCACGCACAGCCAGAAGAAGCTGGATGAGACCGACCTCATCGAGTTTCGCAATCGCTTCAACCTGCCGCTCAGCGACGAGCAGGCCACCAGCCTGGCCTTCTACAAACCCGCCGAAGACAGCTCGGAGATGCGCTACCTGCGCAGCCACCGCGACGCACTGGGCGGCTACCTGCCGCGCCGCGAGACGGCGTGCGACGCGCTGCCCGTCCCGTCCATCGATAGCTACGCGCAGTTCGCGCTGCAGGCCGATGGCAAGGAGATGAGCACCACCATGGCCTTCGTGCGCATGCTGGGCACGTTGCTCAAGGACGCCACGCTGGGCCCGCGCATCGTGCCCATCGTGGCCGACGAGGCGCGCACCTTCGGCATGGCCAACCTGTTCAAGCAGGTCGGCATCTACAGCAGCGTGGGCCAGCGCTACGCGCCCGAAGACATCGGCTCGGTACTGAGCTACCGCGAGGCGCTGGACGGCCAGATTCTGGAAGAAGGCATCAGCGAGGCGGGCGCCATCGCCAGCTGGACGGCGGCCGCCACCAGCTACAGCGTGCACGGCCTGGCCATGCTGCCGTTCTACATCTACTACTCCATGTTCGGCTTCCAGCGCGTGGGCGACGCCATCTGGGCTGCGGCGGACCAGCGTGCGCGGGGCTTCCTCTTGGGCGCGACCTCGGGCCGCACCACACTGGGCGGTGAGGGCCTGCAGCACCAGGACGGCAGCAGCCACCTGGTGGCCGCCACCATTCCCAACTGCAAGGCCTACGACCCGGCCTATGCGGGCGAGATGGCCGTCATCATCGACGCCGGCATGCGCGAGATGGTGACCGAGCAGCGCGACGTTTTCTACTACGTCACGCTGATGAACGAGAACTACGCACAGCCCGACCTGCCCGCCGGTGCGGCAGAAGGTGTGCTGCGTGGTTGCTATGTTTTCAGGAGCTATGCAGGCAATATGTACCAGCGCGACAGCGCGATTTCGTCTAAAAGCGTCACCCTGATGGGCTCTGGTGCCATCCTGACCGAGGTGGTCAAGGCCGCAGAACAACTTGCCAGCGAGGGCGTGGATGTGACCGTGCTCAGCGTCACCAGCTGGAGCGAACTGGCCCGCGACGGCGTGGCCTGCGAGCAGCGCTGGCTGGCGGGCGATGCCCAGCCTGCTCCCGCATGGCTGACTCAGCAACTGGCCTCAACCCGTGGACCGGTGATCGCCGCCACCGACTACGTGCGCGCCGTGCCCGAGACGGTGCGCGCCTTCATCCCCGAGGGCCGCAAGTATGTGACCCTGGGCACGGATGGATTTGGACGCAGCGACACGCGGGCAGCGCTCCGGCAGTTCTTTGGGGTGGATGCAGCCAGCGTGGCCCAGGCCGCGCGGCGAGCGCTGGCCGCCGGCTGATGGGGGCGGCGGGCGAGCGCAGGCGCCTGCCGTTGTTTTACCGTGCCTCCGCTCTGTCGCCTGATGGCAGCGGGGGTGGGGTGAACGCCATTGCCCAATTTCGCGCAGGCTTCCTACAATGGTCCAGCAACCGTGAGAGGGCGCCATGGCACATGTCATCTGGGACCATAACCCGCCGACCACCTGGATAGCCAACGTGGACGGGCAAGCACTTTGCTCCATCAAGCGCAAAGACATTGGCGGGTGGACCGCCGCCTGGGCAGACGACCGCCTGTGGCCGCCGCCCGCCCATTTGCCCAAGGCCATGCCGCAACCCACCCAGTTTTTCAGTAGTCTGGAAGAAGCCAAGCAGGCGGTGGAAAACGCGCTGGGCGCGTGAAGGCTGTGCGGTGGGGTGCTGCTGCAGCCTGAGTGACTGCAGGGATGGCTGGCCTGTGGCCTGCCACCGTACAAAAAGGGGCGGTGGCCCCCCCATGTGTACTGCCAGGCTCAGCTTGCAGGGCGCTGGAAGAACGCATCCAGCACCGGCATCAGCCCCGGAAACTCCTGGGCAAAC
This sequence comes from Acidovorax sp. 99, assembly GCF_003096455.1. Taxonomy (NCBI): domain Bacteria; kingdom Pseudomonadati; phylum Pseudomonadota; class Betaproteobacteria; order Burkholderiales; family Comamonadaceae; genus Acidovorax; species Acidovorax sp. 99. The sequence continues at coordinate 489,523 of NZ_QEKU01000001.1, read as the reverse complement.
CGTTCGCGATTCACAAAGTACGCCTCGCAGGCCACGGCAAAGAACTCGGAGGGCGAGGTGGCGCCGTACGCGTCCAGCCAGGGCCGTTCGGCGCCGAAGCGCTCGGCCATGATCACGCGTTCGCGAAACTGTTCGTAGGCGGGCTCCCAGGCTGCCCACCATGCCTCATACGCCGCACGGCCGGTGCGTGTGCCCATGAAGCCTGCGGGCAAGGGAGGGCAGCCGTTGGGTTGGCCGTTTTTCATGTCGAGCTTGTGCACGAACTCGTGCACCACCACGTTGTGGCCGCGCGCCGTGTTCTCGGTGGCGTTGGCCACGTGCTGCCAGCTGAGCATGATGGGGCCGCGCTCCATGGCCTCGCCCAGCAGCACCTGGGTGTGCTCGTGCACCACGCCCGCTTCGTCCGTTGTCTGGCGGCGGGCCACGGCCTCGCCGGGGTGCAGCACGATGCCCACAAAATCGTCGTACCAGTCGAGTGCCTTGGCGGGGTCGCCCCAGTGCAGCAGGGGCAAGCAGGCCTGGGCGGCAATGTCGATGGCCATGGCGTCGGTCACCACGAGGCCGTGGGCGCCGTGGAATTCCTTGTGGTGCAAGAAGAGGGCGCTCAGCACGCGCAGCTTGGCCTGGTCGTGCAGCGACAGTGTGGCCAGGAACGGGTAGCGCTGGATGGTCTGCAGCCACAACGTGGCGGAGATGTCCGGTACCGGGGCCACGGTGGCGCGCACGCGGCGCCAGAGGCGGTTGAGCAAGGGGGGCATGGCGATCGGGCTGCGGGAGGTGGGCCCGCTCAGTTCATGACCGCTGTTACTTGGGGGCCAGGGGCAGCCGTTCCAAGCCCGCGCTGGACAAACGCAGTGTTTCCAGCCGGGGGGGCGATGCTGCGGCATCCCAGTCGCTCAGCACCACGCGTTGCAGACCCGGAGCCAGCACATGGTCGGCCGGCCGGTGGGTGTGGCCGTGGATGAGGGTGTGGGCGCCTGCGGCCTGCAGCCAGGCGATGGCGGCGGGGCTGTCCACATCGGCGTACGTGGCCCCAGACTGCTTGCGCGCCTCGCTTTCCTGGCGGATGCCGCGCGCCTGCCCGCGGCGCGTGGCCAAAGGCTGGGTCAGAAATTGCTGCTGCCAGGCGGCGCTGCGGGCCTGCAGGCGAAAACGCTGGTAGTCCACATCGTCCAGGCACAGCAGGTCGCCGTGGCTCAGGACATACCGCTGGCCACCAAAGACCAGGACTGTGGGGTCTGCCAGGCCGGTGATGCCGCACCCAGCCAGGAAGGCAGGGCCCGCCAGGAAGTCGCGGTTGCCATGCATGAAGTACACCGGCAGGCGCTGCGCGGCGGCCCGAAGGAGGGCGCAGCCCCGGGCTTCGAAGCTGCTGGGCTCGCTCATCGCATCGTCGCCCACCCACACTTCGAACAGGTCGCCCAGGATAAAGAGGGCGTCTGCCGTGGTGCCTTCCAGATACTGCTGGAATGCGGCCACCGTGGCGGGCTCGCTGGCCTGCAGGTGCAGGTCCGAAATGAAATCGACCGTGCGCCAGTACGGTGGAGCAACAAGCTCCTCGAACGGGGGCACGGTCGTCAACGGGGCGGCAGTCAAGGCCCGGGTCAGGCGGTGGAGTTAAAGGGCCACGGCCTTGTCGATCACGACGGCGTCAAAAGGCACGTCGTCATGGAAGCCCTTGCGGGTGGTGCGCACGGCCTTGATGGCGTCCACAACGTCCTGGCCCTTCACGACCTTGCCGAACACGGCGTAGCCCCAGCCTTGTGCGGTGGGCGAGCTGTGGTTCAGGAAGGCGTTGTCCACCGTGTTGATGAAGAACTGCGCGGTAGCGCTGTGGGGGTCGCCAGTGCGGGCCATGGCCACGGTGTACTTGTCGTTCTTCAGGCCGTTCTTGGCTTCGTTCTCGATGGGGGCCTGGGTTTCCTTTTGCTTCATGTCGGCCGTCATGCCGCCGCCCTGGATCATGAAGTTCTTGATCACGCGGTGGAACACGGTGCCGTTGTAGAAACCGCTGTTCACATAGCTCAGGAAGTTGGCGGTGGACTTGGGGGCTTTCTCGGCGTCCAGTTCCAGGGTGATCACGCCCTGGGTAGCGGTCTCGGCCACGTTGATGGTCACGTGGAGTTCAACTTGTGGATTGCTCATTGCAGTGCTTTCTTCAAAAAATTACTTCACCACGGTGGCGGAGTTGATGGTGATAGGGGTGTTGGGCACGTTCTGGTGCGGGCCCTTGTTGCCGGTGGCCACAGCCTTGATCTTGTCCACCACGGCGGTGCCTTCGACCACCTTGCCGAACACGGCATAGCCGTGGCCGTCGGGGCTGGGGGCGTTGAGCATGGCGTTGTCCTTCACGTTGATGAAGAACTGCGAAGTGGCCGAGTTGGGATCACCGGTGCGCGCCATGGCGATGGTGTAGGTGTCGTTCTTGAGGCCGTTCTTGGCTTCGAGCGGAATGGGTGCCTTGGTGGGCTTTTGCTGCATGTCGGGGGTGAAGCCGCCGCCCTGGATCATGAAGCCGTCGATCACACGGTGGAAGATCGTGCCGTCGTAGTGCTTGCTGTTCACATAGGCCAGGAAGTTCTCGACCGTCTTGGGAGCCTTGGCCGCATCGAGCTGCACGACGATGTCGCCCATCGACGTGGCCAGCTTGACCTTGGGGGCATCTTGGGCCTGCGCCGGTGCTACTGTAAACATAGCAGCCAGGGCAATACTTGCTAGCGCTACCGTCGAATTTCTTCTGGAAATCATCCAATCACTCCTTCGAAAAATATCTGCCATTGTTGGCCGCGGCGCGTCCAGTACTGGCGCTTGACCGGCCCCGTGCGTGCGCCTTCGGCGACTTCGCCGAACGTTACCACCATGGTGTCGGCCGAGTCTGTCCACCGCAGGTAAGACTTGTCCTTGAGCTGGAGTTCCCGTCCCTTGAGGGCGCGGGCCTCGGCCTGCAGCACCTGGGTCCACTCCTCCAGCGGCTTCTTGCGGTAGCTCTGGAAGTCGGGCGCATAAAAGCCCAGCAGGCGCTTCATGTCGCCCTCGGTCTTGGCGGTGCGCCAGGCGTTGAGCACCGCGTCGAACGATTTGCGGTCGGCCGCCACGCTGTGGGGCTGCACCCATTGCAACTGGCGCGCAATGACCACGGGGGTGGAGCGGGGCTCCACCGTGCGCAGGATGCGTTCGAGGTCGGGGTTGGCAAGCACGAGGCAACCGTCGGTCGCCAGTGGCGCGCGCGAGAATTGGTCGGGCGGCGTGCCATGCAGCCAGATGCCGCTCCCCGTCTTGCCCCGGCTCTGGTCCAGGGGATTGGGATAGTTGATGGGCAGGGCGCCCGCGCCGTAGAAGTCCTTGAGCTTGGCCGGGTCCAGGCGGCTGGTGATGAAGTACACCCCCAGCGGTGTGCGCTGGTCACCCTCCACCTCTTTTTCGATGCCCAGCTTGCCCACGGAGGCATAGTAGTCGGCCACCAGCCGCAGGCCCTGGGCGGTGTTTTCAAAGAGATACAGGCGAGAGCGCGAGGTGTCCACCGCAATGGCGTGGCGCGAGCGGGGTGACAGCTCCAGGAACTGCGCGGGGATGGCGTTGGCGGGGGGGCGGCTGCGTTGCGCATCCACACGCTGGCGCGATTCGGTGCGCAGCTCGGCCAGCGCCGCTGCTGCCTGGATGCTGCGGGCCGAGTCTGGCTCGGGGGCGACATCGCCCAGGTGCCGCAGAGGGCGCGTGCGCGACATCAGCAGGTCGCCCACCGCGAGTTGGGCCAGCTGGAAGTTGGGGTAGTCGCGCGCCAGGCTTTCTGCCTGTGCCAGGGCTTCCCGCCCGCGCCCTTCGGCTACCAGCTTGTAGACCGCCATGAGGCGCGTCTCCGCTTGGCCGTCGCGCAGCTCAGCGGGTGTGGGCGCCACTGGGGGCGTGGTGGATGCCGCATGCGCGGCGGCCGCCCGGCGGGCCTTGGCACCCTGCGGCAGGGCTGGCGTGGCCAACGAGAGGCCCAGCAGCAACAGCACCGCCGATGCTGCCCTGCGGCCTGCGTTGGTCAGGGGCACAAACATGCAAACCATCTATCAGCTGACTGTCAGGGCAAAAAAAAAGCCCGCGCGGAAGGCGCAGGCGCCGCATCGGGGGCCATGGTCAACCGCCTGTGGATTCGCGAACGATGGTCCAGCGGCCGTTGTTATTGACGAGGTCCAACGTCTTGCGGCTGCTCACGTTGAGCGAGTCGGCACTGTATGCCTGGCGAAACCGGGCCGTGGCCTTGTCACCTTGTACGGACACGGTGATGTCAGAAAGCTTCACGCTGATCTTGGATTTGCCGACGATGCGCGCCTCGCGTTCCTTCTCCCAGGCAGCGCGGCCTTGGCGACCAGGTGGATCGAACGACTTGTCGTACGCGCCCAGGTACCCCTTCATGTCCTTGGACGACCAGGCCGCAGCCCAGGCCTGTACGGCGGAGGTAACGGCCTGGGTGGACGCGTCGCTGGCAGCTGCAGGAGCTGGGGCAGGTGCCGGAGCCGTTGCAGCGGGAGCGGGAGCGGGGCTGACAGTTGGAGCTGGAGCGGAGGCAGGCGCTGGCGCTGCAGCTGCTGGCGCTGGAGCGGGTGCAGGGCGCTGGGTTACCACCACGGCGGGCGCGGGCGCTGCGGCGGCAGGGCGACCGGTTTTGCTGCCGGGTTCGTTGGAGAACAGCTCGCGGATCAGCGCCAGCTTGGGTTTGACGGAGTTGGCGTTGTTGGCATCCAGCTGCAGCGCCTTGTTGTAGGCCTGGCTGGCCAGCTTGGCGTAGATGTCGCCCAGGTTTTCCTGCGCGGTGGCGTAGCTGGGGTTGGTGCGGATCGCCATTTCCAGCGCTGTGCGTGCCTTGTCCAGCTGGTTCTGGTTGGCGTACAGCACCGCCAGGTTGTTGTAGGGCTCGGGCAGCTCTGGGTACTCTTCGGTGAGCTTGGTGAAGGTGGCGATGGCGTCGGCCTGCTTGCCCGAGTCGGTCTGGGCCACGCCACGCAAGAAGCGCAGCTGCGGGTCACGTGGGCTGGCGGCCAGGCGCTGGTCGGCCTTGGCCAGCGCCTCGGACGCCTTGCCTGCCTTGAGCAGCTGGGTGATGTCGGCATAGTCGTCCGCGTGGACCACACCCGTGCCCATCAGGGCGGTCAGTGCCAGAAGGCGCAGGAGGCGTGGGAGTGTGCGTCGGACTTGCTTCATGGGGGTACAAAGGAGTTGGGCGGCAGCCAGCCCGGGCGGGGGCTTATACTGCGGCGGATTGTAGCTGAGGGGGTTGTCATGACGGTACGCTGTTGCCGCTGGTGATTTTGCTGGACGCCCCTTGCCGGGCCACCCCCTTCCCAGGGCTGAGTTCCGCTGCTGCCGGGTGAGTCTCAGGCGCTCACCCACCCCCATCAAGTCTCCCGTTACTGAAATCCCATGAGTTTGCGCATCTACAACACGCTGTCGCGTGCATTGGAGGACTTTTCCCCGCTCGAACCTGGCCATGTGCGCATGTATGTGTGCGGCATGACCATCTACGACCTGTGCCACATCGGCCACGCCCGCATGATGATGGCGTTTGACGTGGTGCAGCGCTGGCTCAAGGCCAGCGGCCTGCGCGTGACTTATGTACGCAATATCACCGACATCGACGACAAGATCATCAAGCGCGCGCTGGAGCGGGGCATCACCATCCGCCAGCTCACTGACGAGATGATTGCTGCGATGCACCAGGACATCGGCCTGCTGGGCATCGAGCCACCCTCCGTCGAGCCGCGTGCCACCGAGTACGTGCCGCAGATGCTCTCGCTCATCGGCCAGCTGGAAGGCAAGGGCCTTGCTTACCGGGCGAGCAACGGCGATGTGAACTACTCCGTGCGCAAGTTCGATGGCTACGGCAAGCTCTCGGGCAAGTCGCTCGACGAGCTGCGCGCCGGCGAGCGCGTAGCAGTGCTGGACGGCAAGGAAGACCCGCTCGACTTTGTGCTGTGGAAAGCCTCCAAGCCCGAGGAACCCCCCGAGGCCAAATGGGACAGCAGCTTTGGCTCGGGCCGACCCGGCTGGCATATCGAGTGCTCGGCTATGTGCGGCGCCACGCTGGGCGAAACCTTTGACATCCACGGCGGCGGCGCGGACCTGCAGTTCCCCCACCACGAGAACGAAATCGCCCAGAGTGAAGGTGCCACGGGCAAACCGCTGGCCAAGTTCTGGGTGCACAACGGCTTTGTGCGCGTGGACAACGAGAAGATGTCCAAGAGTCTGGGCAACTTCTTCACCATCCGCGATGTGCTCAAGACGTATGACACCGAGACGGTGCGCTTTTTCATCGTGCGGGCCCATTACCGCAGTGCGCTGAACTACAGCGATGCCCACCTGGACGACGCACGCCAGGCGCTCAAGCGTCTGTACACCGCGCTCAGCCTGGTGACCCCCACGCAGGTGGCGTCCATCGACTGGACCGGCCCCTACGCAGCCCGCTTCAAGGCCGCGATGGACGAGGACTTTGGCACGCCCGAGGCGGTGGCCGTGCTGTTTGACCTGGCGAGCGAGGTCAACAAGACCCGTTCTTCCGAGTTGGCCGGGCTGCTGAAGGCGCTGGGCGGCTGCCTGGGCATCTTGCAGGGCGACCCGCAAGCGTTTCTTCAGTCCGGTGCGGCGGGGGTGGATGAGGCCGAGATTCAGGCGCAGATTGCTGCCCGGGCCGCAGCCAAGGCGGCCAAGAACTTTGCCGAGGCCGACCGCATCCGCAACCACTTGCTGGCCCAGGGCATCGTGCTCAAGGACTCTGCCGCCGGTACCACCTGGGAAGCTGCCCAATGAGCATGGTTTTGAAGCCAAATATGCCAGTAGTGCAGGTGGAATAAGCGGTGGCAGCTTCTAAAAAGATAGCAAGCGACGCCGCGGCGCCGCCACTGGTGCTGGCCACGCCCGACTACTGGGCCGAGGCCTGTAAGCACCTGGTGAAAAAAGACCGGGTGATGAAGCGCCTGATCCCGCAGTTTGGCGACGCCGCGCTGCAGACCAAGGGCGACCCCTTCATCACCCTGGCGCGTTCCATCGTGGGCCAGCAGGTGTCCGTGGCTTCAGCGCAGGCCGTGTGGGAGCGTTTTGTGGCGCTGCTGCCGCGCGGCCTGAAGCCCGCCAGCGTGCTCAAGCTCAAGATCGATGACATGCGGGCCGCAGGCCTGTCTGCCCGCAAGGTGGACTACCTGGTGGACCTGGCCATGCACTTTGAAGGCGGCAAGCTGCACGTCAAGGACTGGGCCGCCATGGACGATGAAGCCATCATTGCCGAGCTGGTGGCCATCCGTGGCATCGGCCGATGGACGGCCGAGATGTTTTTGATCTTCTATTTGATGCGGCCCAATGTTTTGCCCCTCGATGACGTGGGGTTGATCAGCGGCATCAGCCAGAATTACTTCTCTGGCGACCCCGTGAGCCGCAGTGACGCCCGCGAGGTGGCCGAGGCCTGGAAGCCCTGGTGCAGCGTCGCGACTTGGTATATTTGGCGGTCTCTGGACCCCCTGCCTGTAACCTATTGACACCACTGCAGGCACGCCGGTTACAGTGCGTGCCATTCGTGGCAACCCCGCCGGGTGCGATCCCCCTAGGAGAAAAACGTTGGCGAAAAAGACCTTTCTGGATTTCGAACAGCCCATTGCCGAGCTGGAGTCCAAAATTGAAGAACTGCGCTACGTGCAGACCGAGAGTGCCGTCGATATCTCGGAAGAGATCGACCAGCTGAGCAAGAAGAGCCAGCAGCTCACCAAAGACATTTACAGCGAACTGTCGCCCTGGCAGATCACCAAGATCGCCCGCCACCCTGAGCGTCCCTACACGCTCGACTACGTGCGCGACATCTTCACCGACTTCGTCGAGCTGCACGGCGACCGCCACTACGCGGACGACCTGTCCATCGTGGGCGGCCTCGCGCGCTTCAACGGCCACGCCTGCATGGTGCTGGGCCATCAGAAGGGACGCGACACGAAGGAGCGCGCCATGCGCAACTTTGGCATGAGCAAGCCCGAGGGCTATCGCAAGGCCCTGCGCCTGATGAAGACGGCCGAGAAATTCAAGCTGCCCGTGTTCACCTTTGTGGACACGCCCGGCGCCTACCCGGGCATTGACGCCGAAGAGCGCGGCCAGTCCGAGGCCATTGGCCGCAACATCTTCGAGATGGCGCAGCTCGAAGTACCCATCATCACCACCATCATTGGCGAAGGCGGCTCCGGCGGCGCCTTGGCCATCAGCGTGGCCGATCAGGTTGTGATGCTGCAATACGCCATCTACTCGGTCATCAGCCCCGAAGGCTGTGCGTCCATCCTCTGGAAGACCAGCGACAAGGCGCAAGAGGCCGCTGACGCCCTGGGCATCACCGCCCACCGCCTCAAGGCCCTGGGCCTGGTGGACAAGATCGTGAGCGAGCCCGTGGGCGGCGCCCATCGCGATCACAAGCAGATGGCCGCATTTTTGAAGCGCGCTTTGGGCGATGCCTTCCGCCAGGTGGCAGACCTCAAGACCAAAGACTTGCTGGACCGCCGCTACGAGCGTCTGCAGAGCTACGGCCGCTTCAGCGACACCAAGGCGGACGCCCGCTAAGCCCGCTGAGGGCAGGTTCAGGCCTGTCGTTGCTGGCACTGAACGCACCAGCTTGGTGCGGTTTCAACGGCCCTTCGGGGCCGTTGTTGTTTTTCTGGCCGACTCCTTGCAGGGGCGCACAAACCCGCACTGGCGCATGGACTGCTACCGGATGTAACATGCCTGCAGACCGCCTGCGCGGGCGGTTCAAGGAGGGCTTCATGTCGCTTCTGAAGACGCTCAAGGGCCAGATCCTGGTCCTCTCTGCCACCTGCATGGTGGCCGCCCTGATGGTGTTGACGTTGGTCAACTACCTGTCGGCGCGTGCACAGGCGCAGGTTTCACTGGCCGAAGAGGGCATGGCGACCGCCAAGAGCCATGCAGAAACCATCGAGGAGTGGGCGCGGGCCAAGGCCACGATCATTGCGGCCTCCGTCGCCGCCTTTGAAGATCCCGAACCTGCCAAGTCTCTGGCCATGCTGCGCGACGCGGGCAAATTCAGCACGGCGTATTTTGGCTACGCGGACAAGAAGTACGTTTTTTCAGAGACTCGCAGCCTGCCCGCCGACTACGACCCCACCGCACGCCCCTGGTACAAGCAGGCCGCGCAAGCGGGCGGGTCTGTGGTCACGCCGCCCTACATCTCGGCGTCCGACCAGAAACTGGTGGTGACTTTTGCGACCCCGGTGGGCGCTGGCGCAGCGCTCAAAGGCGTGGCTGCTGGTGATGTTTACATGGAGTCAGTGGTTGCCAATGTGGCTTCCATCCAGCCCACGCCGCAGAGTTTCGGGTTTCTGGTGTCTGCCGACGGCAAGATCATCGCCCACCGCGACCAGGCGCTGACCCTCAAGCCCATTGCCGATTTGTCCAAGGACCTCGTGACCGACAAGCTGCTCGCTGCATCCAAGGACAAAAGCTTGCTGCAGGCGGACATCGCGTCGCGCAGCCGGTTACTCAGCGTGGTGCCGATCGCGGGCACCTCATGGATGCTGGTGGTGGCCCTGGATGAAAGCGAGGCCATGGCACCGATCCGGGCCATGCTGGCCACATCGCTGATCTCCAGCGTTTTGGTGTTGGTGGTGGCCGTGGGGCTGCTGGGCGTGGTTCTGACGCGACGCCTGCGCCAGCTCACGCTGGTGCGTGACGCGATGCACGAAATCGGCGCCGGTGACGGCGACCTGTCGCGCCGCATCGACGCCCACGGTGAGGACGAGCTGGCCCAGATCGCCGGTAGCTTCAACAGCTTTGCGGGCAAGCTCTCCGGTGTGCTCTCGCAGATCCGTGACGCCAGCAGCTCGGTACGCGTGGCCGCCGAAGAGATTGCCACCGGCAACCATGACCTGAGCGGGCGCACCGAACTCACGGCATCCAGCCTGCAGCAGACGTCAGCCTCCATGCAGCAGCTGACCGAGACCGTCCGGCACAACGCAGACTCGGCACGCCAAGCCAACCAGCTGGTGGCCCAGGCGTCCAGCGTGGCGCAACATGGTGGGCAGGTGGTGGGCAATGTGGTGACCACCATGGACCAGATCAATGCGGCCTCGCGCAAGATCAACGACATCATTGGCGTCATCGACGGCATTGCCTTCCAGACCAACATCCTTGCGCTCAATGCTGCGGTGGAAGCCGCCCGCGCGGGCGAGCAGGGCAGGGGCTTTGCGGTGGTAGCAGGCGAGGTGCGCAGCCTCGCCCAGCGCAGCGCCGAGGCCGCACGCGAGATCAAGACCCTGATCAATACCTCGGTCGAGCAGGTGGAAAACGGCTCGCGGCTGGTACACGACGCGGGCACTACCATGACCGAGATCGTGACCTCGGTGCAGCGTGTGACGGACATCATGGCCGAGATCACGGCGTCCACCAATGAGCAAAGCACCAGCATCAACGAGGTCGGCCAGGCCGTGGCCCAACTCGACCAGATGACCCAGCAGAACGCAGCGCTGGTGGAGGAGAGCGCTGCTGCGGCACAGAGCCTCAAGGACCAGTCGGTGCGGCTGTCGGAGGTGGTGGGTACCTTCCGCCTGTCCACCGACCCTGCCCACGCTGCGCCACGGCTGTCCTCGCCGGGCGGTTAAGTTGCCAGGGGCGGGGCGGCGCCCCCCATGCACCTTACTGTCGGAGTGCGGGGCACTGTGATAATCGGCGCCCATGCGCCGCCATTTCTCCCTTGTTCTCTACGCCCTCCGGGCACGTCCGGCGGTTGTGACGGGTTCAGGTACAGGGCCTGAAGGGCGGATGCGATGACGCAATCAATGGACGCCGCCCTGCGGGCCTTTGCGCCCGCGTTGCCGATGGCCGTGGCGTTGAGCGGGGGCGCAGACTCGACCGCATTGCTCTTGGGCTGTGCACGCCGCTGGCCCGGGCAAGTGCTGGCGATCCATGTGCACCATGGGCTGCAGGCGGCCGCCGATGGGTTTGAGCAGCATTGCGTGGCCTTGTGTAGCAAGCTGGGCGTGCCCTTGCGTGTGCAGCGGCTGGACGCGCGCCCCGCGCCCGGCCAGAGCCCCGAGGATGCCGCTCGGCAAGCCAGATACCAGGCTTTGACGGCAGTAGCGCTAGAAGATCATGCCTTGGGTGCTATTCAATCCATAGCAATTGCACAGCACGCCGACGATCAGGCCGAAACCCTGTTGCTCGCCCTGTCGCGCGGAGCGGGCGTGGCCGGCCTGGCCGCCATGCCCGCCCAGTGGACGCGTGCTGGTCTGGTCTGGCAGCGCCCCTTGTTGCAGGTGTCAGCGGCGGACGTACGCGATTGGATGAAGGCACAAGGCCAGGCGTGGGTGGAAGACCCCACCAACTCCGATGAGCGCTTCACGCGCAACCGCATTCGGGCGCAACTGCTGCCTGCGCTGCATGCCGCATTCCCGTCCTTTCGCGATACCTTTGCACGGTCGGCCGCCAATGCAGCCCAGGCTGCTGAGCTGCTGAACGAGATGGCACAGCAGGACCTGTCCTTGGTGGGCGTGCCCCCCGGTATCAAGGCGCTGCAGGGGCTCACCCGCGCCCGCCAGGCCAACGTGGTGCGCCACTGGCTGCGCCATGCCCACCAAACCACCCCGGGAGCCGCGCAATTGGGCGAGCTGCTGGATCAGATCCAGGCCTGTACCACACGGGGTCACCACATCCGCATCAAGGTAGGAAGCGGCTTTGTCGTGCGGTCTGGTCTTACGCTGGAATGGCTCAGGCAGTAGCTCTCAGGTGTCTTTTTGCCCGCGTCACGGGGCGACACCCACAAACACGGGAGCAAACCGCCGCATCCGTCACGTTGGCCAATCGCGAAGATTGCCAGCTCTATGAGCTCGGCGCGTCCAATAGAAAGCCCGAGTCCGTCCTTGCCCCCTGTCCAACAGGCTCAACACACAAGCCATCCGCGCTCGAATGGCCTCCATTTGCGACATCAAAACCTGAGCGGCAATCGGCAAAAAAGTGAATCCAGCTATTTGCGCCCGGCGTGCACGAGGACTTTGGACCAGCCCACCTATGCTGCTGCAACCAGCGGAACAGCCTCTGAAATGAGGCATAATAGCGGGATTGGAAACGTGACCGAGTGGCCGAAGGTGCTCCCCTGCTAAGGGAGTATGGGGTGTAGAGCCTCATCGAGGGTTCGAATCCCTCCGTTTCCGCCAAGATAAGCCCCAAGCGCTCAAGGCGCTTGGGGCTTTTTCTTTTGAGTTTTTCAGCCGCCTAGTTATATCTGACGCCGCCTGCGAACTGTCCGAACTCCTCGCGCAGTCACTCGTCGATGGACGCACTCCACCGGCTGCCCCAATCGTTTCCCTTGTTGCTCACCTTGTCGATCTCGCGACGGTCGCGTTTGGTTGGGCGACCTTCTTGCAATGTCGCCGCTGGCTCGGGGGCCAAGCGGCGCAGTTCTGCGGCCTTTTCGCGGGCGGCGATGCTGTCAGGGGTTTCTTCGTACAGTTGCTGGGCCACTGGCGCGGGGCCCCGGGCACCGCTCAGGCCCCGTACGAGCACGGTGCGTGCCACGGGGCCCTGGCGCAGCGCTACGGTGTCGCCGCAGCGCAGGTCGCGTGCAGGTTTGGCCAGCTGGCCATTGACAGTGACCCGGCCCTTGCCGATCTCTTCGGTGGCGAGGCTGCGGGTCTTGTAAAAGCGGGCGCACCAGAGCCACTTGTCCAGGCGCATCGTCTCCAAGGTATTCATGGGCGAGATTGTGCCGTCTAGGCCACGGGTGTGCTGTCGGTCAAGGGCGCAGGCAGTGGCAGGCGAACCACGGCGTCCAGCCCTGTCACCTTGTGGCCTTGCACCTGGTTTGTCAGTGTGATGTTGCCTTCCAGGGCCTGCACGATCTCATGGCAAATGGCCAGGCCCAGGCCGCTGCCGGTGCGCACGTCTCCTGCAGAAAAGGGCTGGAACAGGCGTGCCGCCAGCTCGTCATCAATGCCGGGGCCGTGGTCGCTGATCGTCAGCGCCGCATGCCGCCCGTCGCTGCGCAAGTCCACGGTCAACTCACTGCCGGGCGGTGCGTGGCGCACGGCGTTGTGCAGCAGGTTGCGGCTCAGTTCGCGCAGCATCCATTCATGCGATTGCACCAGGGTTGGCTCGGTGTGGATGCCAAAGTCCAGATCGCGCTGAGCAATCAGTGGCGAAATCTCCAGCGCCACGGCACGCAGAATGTCATCAAAGCGGGTGGCTGGTGGAGCGCTTTGTTGGCGCAGCTGCTCCACCTTGGCCAGGGCCAGCATCTGGTTGGCGAGCTGGGTGGCGCGGTCCACGGTGTCGCTGATCTCGTGCAGGGCTTGTTGCGGCTCTACGTCGCCGCGCAGGGCCGATTGCACCTGGGTCTTGAGCACGGCCAGCGGTGTGCGCAGCTGGTGGGAGGCATCGCGCACAAAGCGCTTTTGGTGCCGCAGCAGGTGACGCAGGCGCTGCATGACCTCATTGGTGGCGTCCACCAGCGGCTGCAGCTCGCGTGGGGCGAGCGGGGCCGCGATGGGGCTCAGATCGCCCTCGCGCCGGGCCTGCAGCTGCTGGCTGAGCTGCCGCACGGGCTGGGTGGCGCGCTGCACCACCAACACCACGGTAAAGGCCACCACGGCGATCAAAAGCGCCTGTCGCAACAGGGTGTTCCACAGGATCTGCAGTGCCAGGGTTTCGCGCACCTCCAGCGTCTCCGCCACCTGGATCACGGCCATCGCCCGGCCTTCGGAGCTGGCCACCGGTTGCAGCAGCACCGCCACGCGCACATCGCGGTCACGAAATCGGTCATCGTAAAAGTCCACCAGAGCCGCATAGGGAGGGCGGGCAGGGATGCTGCCGTGCCACACCGGCAGGTCCTCAAAGCCCGACACGATCTCGCCCTTGAGGGTCGAAACGCGGTAGAACATCTGGCTCTGGTTGTCGGCCTCAAAGGCCTCCAGGGCCGAATAAGGAACGATGGCGCGCAGCTGCGCTGCGTCGTCAAAGCCTTTCACATCGAGCTGTTCGCTGATGCTTTTAGCGGATGCCAGCAGGGTGCGGTCATACGCGGTGTTGAGCGATGCCAGCGTCTGGTGGTACAGGCTCCAGGTGTTGAAACCGATGAACAGGGCTACAGGCAGCAAGATGCCCAGCAGCAGGCGCCGCCGCAGCGAGTGGTGGCGCACTCCATCCTCGCTCATGCGTCGGCCCGCAGCAGGTAGCCCAGGCCGCGCAGTGTCATCAGGGTCAGGCCTGTGCCTGCCAGCTTCTTGCGCAGCCGGTACACCACGACCTCGATGGCTTCGTACTGCACGTCGAGCTGGCCCGGAAACACCAGCTCATACAGTCGTTCCTTGGTCACGGCATGCCCGGGCTGCGCGAGCAGGGCGTGCATCAGTGCCAGCTCGCGCGGGGTCAGCTCCATCACCTCGCCGTTCAGGTACAGCGCGCCGCTGTCCTTGTCGTAGCGGATGGCTCCGATCTGCACGGTGCTGGGTGCCAGCGGCGCTGCGGCGGGATCTGCGCTGCGGCGCACCAGCGCGCGCAGGCGTGCCTCCAGCTCGTCCAGATCGAACGGTTTGGGCAGGTAGTCGTCGGCGCCAGCGTTCAGCCCCACTACGCGGTCGCCCACGGTGCCACGTGCCGTCAGGATCAGTACGGGGGTGCGCAGGCCACGTGATCGCGCCTGCTGCAGCACCTGCAAGCCGTCCAGACCCGGCAGGGTGAGGTCCAGGATGACGGCGTCGGGCTGCAGGGCGGTCCATTGGCTCAGCGCTGCGCGTCCGTCGCCCACTGCGGTCACTTCCATGCCACGCCGGGTCAGTGCGCGGTGCAGCGTGGCCTGCATGGTGGGGTCGTCTTCTACAAGGAGCAATTGCATGCGCGGCACCATAGCACCGTCTCATTGGGCCGGGTGCATGAGTGTTTTCCCTGAGTCTGAGGACAGCCGTTTGACAGGCAGCGCGCGCATCATCGGGCGGTTCGCAAACCTTATCAGGAGACAGACACCATGCGTCGCGATACCTTTCTGAAATCACTGGCCGCCCTGGCCGCTGCGGGTGCGTTGCCCGTGTCGGCCCAGTCGGCAGCGGCCCTCAAGATGATGATTCCCGCCAACCCTGGGGGCGGTTGGGATTCCACCGGTCGCGCGCTGGGCAAGGCGATGCAGGATGCGGGCGCCGCATCGTCGGTGTCCTACGACAACAAGGGCGGCGCAGCGGGCGCGATTGGCCTGGCCCAGTTCGTCAACGCCAGCAAGGGCGATCCGAACGCGCTGATGGTGATGGGCGCCGTGATGCTGGGCGGCATCATCACCGGCAAACCACCGGTGGGCTTGGACAAGGTCACGCCCCTGGCGCGCCTGACCAGCGAATACAACGTGTTTGTGCTGCCCGCCAACTCGCCTTTCAAGACCATGAAGGATGTGGTGGAACAGCTCAAGAAGGACCCCGGCAGCGTGAAGTGGGGTGGCGGCTCGCGCGGCTCTACCGAGCACATTGCCGCCGCCATGATCGCCCGTGAAGTGGGCGTGGACCCCGCCAAGATCAACTACGTGGCGTTCCGTGGGGGCGGTGAGGCCACTGCCGCCATCCTGGGTGGCAACGTGACCGTAGGCGGCAGCGGCTACAGCGAGTTCTCCGAGTACATCTCTGCCGGCAAGATGCGCGCAGTGGGCGTGACCTCGGGCACCCGCCTCAAGGGCGTGAACGTGCCCACGCTCAAGGAGCAGGGCATCAACGTGGAAATCGGCAATTGGCGCGGCGTGTACGGCGCGCCTGGCATCACGCCAGAACAGCGCAAGGCCTTGATCGATGCGCTGGCCAAGACCTTCAAGCACAAGGCCTGGCAGGACGCGATGGAAAAGAACGGCTGGACCCCCGCATGGATGGCCGGCGACGAGTTCGGCAATTTCGTGGATGCCGAGTTCGCCAGCATGCGCGCCACGATGGCCAAGTCCGGAATGATCTGATCCCGAAGCAAGGCGCGGCAGCCGTCATTTCTGCCTCTGAGCAGGCGGCCTGACCGTGCATTGGTTGGTGCGAAGGAAAAAACATGACACAACAACATTCATCGCGCTCCAAGCCCTTGCAGACCCTGATCGGGGTCGGGCTGGTGGTGCTCGCGCTGGGTCTGGCCTGGGGGGCCAGCTCGGTCAGTTCAGAAGCGGGCTATGGTGGCGTGGGCCCCAACTTCTTTCCCTGGGTGGTCAGCATTGCCATCCTGATCTGCGGCGTGCTGTGCGTGGCACATGCGCTGAGCGGGGGGTTTCGGGAGCTGGAAGAGGGCTCCGGCGACGAGCGCGCCCACTGGAAGGGCTTCATCTGGGTGTCGGCAGGGCTGCTGCTCAACGCCCTGCTCATCACCACGCTGGGCTTCATCCTGAGCTGTGCGTTGTGCTTCGTGCTGTCGGTGCGGGGTTTCAAGAGCTCGGAAGGTGAACTCGACCTGCGCCTGCAGGCCTGGATCAAGGATTCCTTCATCGGTATCGCGGTAGCGGCCCCGGTGTACTGGATGTTTACGCAACTGCTGGCCATCAACCTGCCCGGCCTGACCAACACGGGGTGGCTGTAAAGCCTGCACGCCATGGAAACCTTAAACCTTTTGATGCAGGGTTTTGCCACCGCGGCAACACCCATCAACCTGATGTGGGCCTTTGTGGGTTGCATGATCGGCACCGCCGTGGGCGTGTTGCCAGGCATCGGCCCTGCAGTGGCTGTGGCCATGCTGCTGCCCATCACCGTCAAGGTCGAGGCCACGGCCTCGATGATCTTCTTTGCAGGCATCTACTACGGCGCCATGTATGGCGGCTCCACCACGTCCATCCTGCTCAACACCCCGGGTGAGGCCGGGTCCATGGTCACGGCCATGGAGGGCAACAAGATGGCCAAGCATGGCCGCGCCGGTGCGGCCCTGGCCACGGCCGCCATCGGTTCGTTTGTGGCGGGCACCATCGCCACGGTGCTGGTGACCTTCTGCGCGCCGCTGGTGGCCGAATACGCCATCCGCCTGGGCCCACCTGAGTATTTCATGCTGATGGTGCTGGCCTTCACCACCGTGAGTGCGGTGCTGGGCAAGAGCACGCTGCGTGGCATGGTGGCGCTGTTTGTGGGCCTGGCCATGGGCTTGATCGGCATCGACCAGATCACGGGCCAGGCGCGCTACACCGGGGGTGTGCCTGAGCTGATGGATGGCATCGAAGTGGTGTTGATCGCCGTGGGCCTGTTTGCGGTGGGCGAGGCGCTGTACAACGTGATGTACGAAGGCAAGTCCGACGAGACCCAGAACCGCCTGACCAGCACCCACATGACCAAGGAAGAGTGGAAGCGCTCCTGGCCCGCGTGGTTGCGCGCCACGGCCATTGGGTTTCCGTTTGGCACCGTGCCTGCCGGTGGCAGCGAGATTCCAACCTTCCTGAGCTATGCCGCCGAGAAGAAACTGAGCAAGCACAAGGAAGAGTTTGGCACCACGGGCGCCATCGAAGGTGTGGCAGGCCCCGAGGCCGCCAACAACGCGGCCATCACGGCCACGCTGATCCCGCTGCTGACGCTGGGCATCCCCACGTCGAACACCACGGCCATTTTGTTGGGCGCGTTCCAGAACTATGGCATCCAGCCCGGCCCGCAGCTGTTCGACACCAACGGCGCGCTGGTGTGGGCGCTGATCGCGTCGATGTACATCGGCAACGTGATGCTGCTGATCCTGAACCTGCCCCTGGTGGGCCTGTGGGTGAAACTGCTGAACATCCCCAAGTCGTACCTGTACGCGGGCATTCTGGTCTTCTCCACCCTGGGTGTGTATGGCATGCGCCAGAGCGCATTCGACCTGGTGCTGCTGTACGCGATCGGCCTGCTGGGTGTGGTGATGCGCCGCTTTGACTTCCCCGCCGCGCCGGTGGTGGTGGGCATGATCCTGGGCCCCTTGGCTGAGGCACAGATGCGCAATGCGGTGTCGATTGGCGAAGGCAAGTGGACGATTTTCCTGGAGCGCCCCGGTTCGGTGACCCTGATCGTCATCGTGCTGGCCGTGCTGATCGTTCCGCGCCTGCTGCGCCGTTGGGCTGCCCGCAAGATGGCGCTGGCAGAGGCCTGAAACCGTGGCGAGGCCCCAGGCTCGCACCCATAAAAAAACCGCGCCATCGGGCGCGGTTTTTTTTCGTCCAGACGGCGCGGGCAGATCCGTGCCGACGATTTTCTTGGCAAGCCAGACCCCCAGGCGCTGTGCTCCCGGAGCCCTCCCCACCAGGTGGCTTGCTGTGAACTCGGGCTGAATCGTACCATAAAATGAGAATAGTTCTTATTTGCAGGATGGCGCATGTCTTCATTTCCGCAGGAGTTTCTGGTGCTTTGTCGTCAGTGGGGCGAAGCCCAGCGGCGTTGCAGCGCGGCCCTGACGGCGCAGGCCGCCGAGATCCAGGCGCTGCAGGCCGAGGTGGTGCGGCTGCGTGGGGCACTGGTGGTGCGCGATACGCGGCTGGTCATGGCGTACGACGAGCTGGCGCAGCTACGGGCTGCTGTGCCGGGACTCTCCCGCCGTCAGACCATGGCACGCCACATCGCCGTGCTGGCGGAGCGCATTGCCACCTTGTCGCGGGAATGCCTGCGCTGGCGACTGGCGGCGCAGTCAGACACCAGGGCAGTGAGCCACCCGGGGCAGGGTGGGGCAGCCAGCGCCGCGCCCCCGGATGCTTCGGCACACCCCCGCAGGGTGCGCGTGCCCGTGGTGGTCGAGGCCCACCCGGACGCAGATGCGGGTGCGGCGTTCGACGCCAGCCTGGCCGCCGCTGACCTGGTGATTTGCCAGACGGGCTGCATCAGCCACGACGCCTACTGGCGGGTGCAGGACCAGTGCCGTCGCACGGGCAAGCCCTGCATCTTGGTGGACCAGCCGCTGGCAGCATGTGAGGCATCCCTGTACACCTCTTTGACTCCGGTTTTGGATAAAAACGCCTGATAGCGCTAGTTCCATTTGCCTAGGTAGCTATCTAATTTGTAGCGTCATGGCTCCATGCCGGGCGTCTGCTGCCTGTGGGGGACAGATCCTGCGCCCCGCCGGCGCGCTACCATCCGCAGATGCCTTTGCTCGCTGATGACGCCCCCGCACTGCCGCTGGATGCCCAGGGCATTCTGGAACTGGCGGCACGCTCCATGTTCCAGCTGTTCTCCAGCGTCAGCCAGGGCATGTTCCTGGTGGATCGCAGTGGGCGCATCGTGTGGGTGAATGAGGGCTACCAGCGCTTTCTGCCGGACCTGGGTTTTTCGTCGGTGGACCAGTTCGTGGGCCGCACGGTGGAAGAGGTCATCCCCAACACACAGATGCGCCGCGTGCTCGAAACGGGCCAGCCCGTGCTGATCGACCTGCTGACCAACAAGGCGGGCACCTTTGTGGTCAGCCGCATTCCGCTGCGCGACGACGCGGACCGCGTGATCGGCGCCATTGGCATCGTGCTGTTCGACCATCCCGAGACCACGCTGCAGCCCCTCATCAGCAAGTTTGCGCTGTTGCAGCGCGACCTGGATGACGCCCGGCGCGAGCTGGCCAGCCAGCGCCGCCGCAGCCTGGCGGTGGCGGGCGACGGCGAGCGGCGGTCCAAGTACACCTTTGCCAGCTTCATCGGTTCCAGCCCCGCGGCGGCCGAGGTCAAGCGCCAGGCGCGCCGTGCAGCGCAGTCGAGCAGCCCTGTGCTGCTGCTGGGCGAGACGGGGACCGGCAAGGAGCTTCTGGCCCATGCGATCCACGCAGCGTCCAGCCGCGCCAGTGGCCCGTTCGTCAGCGTCAACATCGCCGCCGTGCCCGACACGCTGCTCGAAGCGGAGTTCTTTGGCGTGGCGCCGGGCGCCTACACCGGCGCCGACCGCAAAGGCCGCGACGGCAAGTTCAAGCTGGCCGACGGCGGCACGCTGTTCCTCGACGAAATCGGCGACATGCCGCAGAGCCTGCAGGCCAAGCTGCTGCGCGCGCTGCAAGAGGGCGAGATCGAGCCGCTGGGCAGCAACAAGCTTGTGCCCTTCAACGTGCGCATCCTGGCCGCCACCTCGCGCGACCTGGCCGCGCTGGTGCGCGAGGGCAAGTTTCGCGAGGACTTGTTCTACCGCCTGCATGTGTTGCCCGTGCGCGTGCCGCCGCTGCGCGTGCGACGCGGCGACATTCCTGCGTTGGTCGAAGCCCTGGGCGAAGACCTGGCCCTGCGCAACGGCACCGCACCGCCCGAGTTGCTGCCGGACGCCATGGCCCTGCTGGCGGGCCAACCCTGGCGCGGCAACATCCGCGAGCTGCGCAATGTGCTGGAGCAGGCGGTCATGCGCAGCGACTCCCAGTCCATCGACGCCGCGCAGCTGGAGCGCATCCTGCGCGAGGCCGGCGTGGAGCCCGCCGCCCCCGCCCCGGTGCAGGACCCGGGCCACGCCGCCGACGCCGATGACGAAAGCCGCTACCTGCGCCCGCTTGCCGAACAGGTGGCCGAGCTGGAGCGCAAGGCCATCGCCGCCACCCTCAAGGCCCATGGCGGCAACAAGCTGGCCACTGCGCGGCAGCTGGGCATCTCGCGCGCCACGCTCTATGGACGTCTGGAAAACCCTGAATAAAAATCAGACAAATGTCTAATACTTGGACATTTAATGTGTATTGAAATTAGTCAGTGTCGCCAGGGTGTCAGTAAAAGTATCTTTGAAATCAAGCACTTGGATGCTGGCACAGACTGTGCAATAAAGAAGCATCACAACAGGAGACATCGCCATGCAACGTCGCACTCTGGTCGCCCTCGCTTCCGCAGCCGTTACCGCCGCCACACTTTCTGCCCCCGCGTTCGCGCAGACCGGTGAAATCCGCATTGCCCACATCTACAGCAAGACGGGCCCGCTGGAAGCCTACGGCAAGCAGACCCAGACCGGCCTGATGATGGGCCTCAACTACGCCACCGGCGGCAGCATGACCGTCAATGGCAAGAAGCTCGTCGTGATCGAGAAGGACGACCAGGGCAAGCCCGACCTGGGCAAGAGCCTGCTGGCCTCCGCCTACTCGGACGACAAGGCCGACATCGCCGTCGGCCCCACCTCCAGCGGCGTGGCCCTGGCCCTGCTGCCGGTGGCTGAGGAATACAAGAAGATCCTGCTGGTCGAGCCCGCCGTGGCCGACGCCATCACCGGCGACAAGTGGAACAAGTACATTTTCCGCACTGGCCGCAACAGCAGCCAGGACGCCATCTCCAACGCCGTTGCCATCGACAAGGCCGGCGTCACGGTAGCCACGCTGGCGCAGGACTACGCCTTTGGCCGTGACGGTGTGAAGGCCTTCAAGGACGCACTGAAGAACGCCAAGCTGGTGCACGAGGAATACCTGCCCACCACCACCACCGACTTCACCGCCGGTGCCCAGCGCCTGATCGACAAGCTCAAGGACGTGCCCGGCCGCAAGGTCATCTTCATCATCTGGGCTGGCGCGGGCAACCCGTTCAAGATCGCTGACATGGACCTCAAGCGCTATGGCATCGAGATCGCCACCGGCGGCAACATCCTGCCCGCCATGGCTGCGTACAAGAACTTCCCCGGCATGGAAGGCGCCACGTACTACTACTTCGGCATCCCCAAGAACCCCGTGAACGAAGCCATGGTGGCCGCGCACTACAAGGAGTTCAAGACCCCGCCAGACTTCTTCACGGCCGGGGGCTTCAGCTCCGCCATGGCGCTGGTCACGGCCCTCAAGGCCACGAACGGCGACACCAACACCAACAAGCTCATCAAGACCATGGAAGGCATGAGCTTCGAGACGCCCAAGGGCAAGATGACCTTCCGCAAGGAAGACCACCAGGCCATGCAGAGCATGTACCACTTCAAGATCAAGGTGGACCCGGCCTTTGCCTGGGGTGTGCCCGAGTTGGTGCGCGAGATCAAGCCTGAAGAGATGCAAGTTCCGATTCGCAACAAGCGATAAACGGTTTGCGTGGCCCCGCTGGCTGACGATTGTTCAGCCCAGCGGGGATCCATCCTCGCGGGGGCGGCCGCCCCTTTTTTTCCAGTGAATTGATGCATGAACCCCCGGGTGTACACGGGGGCTGGGTCGGTTTTTCTCAAAAATTATTTGGAGACAAGACAACATGGCTTTCAATTTCATCCGGGCGGCTGCGGCAGGGGCTGCGATGGCACTGTGTGGGGTGGGCAGTGTTCACGCTGCCGTCAACCTGCCAGCACTCAAGATCGACAAGACACAGACCACGGTGTCGGGCCTGTCCTCGGGCGGCTTCATGGCCGTGCAACTGCACGTGGCGTACTCGGCCACGTTTGGCAAGGGCGCGGGCGTTGTGGCGGGCGGCCCGTTCTATTGCGCCGAAGGGTCCATCGTCAACGCCACCGGGCGCTGCATGGCCAGTCCTGCAGGCATTCCCACCAGCACGCTGGTCAGCACCACCAACACCTGGGCCAGTCAGGGAGTCATCGACCCCGTGGCCAATCTGCAGAACTCCAAGGTCTACCTGTTCTCGGGCACGCTCGACAGCGTGGTCAAGACCGGGGTGATGGACGCGCTGCGCACCTACTACAACAGCTTCGTGCCCGCCGCCAACGTGGTCTACAAGAAGGACATTGCGGCCGAACACGCGATGGTGACGGACGACTACGGAAACGCCTGCTCCACCAAGGGCGCGCCCTACATCAGCGACTGCAACTTCGACCTGGCCGGCGCCATGCTGCAGCACCTGTACGGCACGCTGAACGCCCGCAACAACGCCACCTTGCCCACCGGCAATTACATCGAGTTCAACCAGAGCGAATTCATCACCAACCACGGCATGGCCACCACGGGCTGGGCCTATGTGCCCCAGGCCTGCCAGGCGGGCGGCACGGCCACCTGCAAGCTGCACGTGGTGCTGCATGGCTGCAAGCAGAACATCAGCGATGTGCAGCAGCAGTACGTGCGCAACACTGGCTACAACCGCTGGGCCGACACCAACAACATCGTGATGCTGTACCCGCAGACCAGCACCGCAGCCACCAACAGCTGCTGGGACTGGTGGGGCTATGACAGCGCCAACTACTCCAAGAAGTCCGGCCCGCAAATGGCGGCCATCAAGGCCATGGTGGACCGCGTCTCCAGCGGCACGAGTGGCACCACGCCCCCCGACCCTGTAGCCCTGCCAGCCCCCACGGGCGTGAGCACCTCGGGCGCCACGACCAGCAGCATGGCCATCGGCTGGGCCGCCGTCACGGGCGCGGCCAGCTACAACGTGTACCGCAACGCCAACAAGGTCAACGCGCTGCCTGTGACCGCCACCAGCTATACCGACACCGGCCTGGCTGCCTCCACCACCTACAGCTGGACGGTGCGCGCTGCCGATGCCAACGGGGCCGAAGGCGCCACATCGGCCGCTGCATCGGGCACCACGCTGGCCGCATCGGGCGGCGGCACGGCCACCTGCACCACGGCCAGCAACTATGCACACACCCTGGCCGGGCGCGCGTATGCCGCCGGGGGCTACACCTATGCGCTGGGCTCCAACCAGAACATGGGCCTGTGGAACGTGTTCGTCACCAACACCCTGAAGCAGACCAGCACCAACTACTACGTGATCGGAACCTGCTGAAATATGTACAACCCCCTGAGCCGCTTCGCGTCTTCCCCCTTTCCCGAATGGCTGCGCCATTCGGGAAAGGGGACACCGCCAGCGCGGCGGGGCGGCCCTTGCGCGGCGGTCGCAGGCTGCGACCGCGCCAGTTGCGGAGACTGTTGACGATGGAAACCCAGGGAAGGTCTTGGCACCCCGCCGCAGGGCAGGGTTGCAGGGCTCTTTGAATGAAATGACTCAGACCGTGAAAGTGAACCCCCACCCATGAGCACCTTGGCCACCAAGGACTTGACCATCCGCTTCGGCGGCCATGTGGCGGTCAACGGCGTGACCTGCTCTTTCGAGCCCGGCACGCTGACCGCCATCGTGGGCCCCAACGGTGCGGGCAAGACCACCTACTTCAACCTGATTTCGGGGCAACTCAAGGCCACCAGCGGCAGCGTGATGCTGGGCGGGCAGGACCTCACAGGCCAGTCCGTTTCGGCACGCACGCACGCGGGCCTGGGCCGGGCGTTCCAGCTCACCAACCTGTTCCCCAACCTCAGCGTGCTGGAGAACGTGCGCCTGGCCGTGCAGGCCACACAAGAAGGCAAGCACCGCCGGGGCATGAACCTGTGGAGCATCTGGAGCGACCACAACGCGCTGACCCAGCGCGCCCGCGTGATTCTGCAGGCCGTGGCCATGACCGACCGGGCCGATACGCCCGTGGCCAGCCTGCCGCACGGCGACCAGCGAAAGCTCGAAGTGGCACTGCTGATGGCGCTGGAGCCGCAGGTCTACATGTTCGACGAGCCCACGGCCGGCATGAGCCATGACGAAGCGCCCGTGATCCTGAACCTGATCCGCGAGCTGAAGAAGGACAAGACCAAGATCATCCTGCTGGTGGAGCACAAGATGGACGTGGTGCGCGAGCTGGCCGACCGCATCATCGTGCTGACCAACGGCACGCTGGTGGCCGACGGCCCGCCGGCCGAGGTGATCGCATCGCCCATGGTGCAAGAGGCCTACCTGGGCGTCTCCAAGGACGCAGAGAAGGAGGCCGCATGAGCACGACGCCAACGACCAACCTGCTCGAACTCAAGGGCGTGCACACCCACATCGGCGCGTACCACATCCTGCACGGTGTGGATCTGGCCGTGCCCAAGGGGCAGCTCACCATGCTACTGGGCCGCAACGGCGCGGGCAAGACGACCACGCTGCGCACCATCATGGGCCTGTGGCATGCGTCGAAGGGCTCCATCCACTTTGGCGGCAAAGACATCACGGCGATGAACACCCCCGCCATTGCGGGCATGAACATCGCCTATGTGCCCGAGAACATGGGCATCTTTGCCGACCTCACGGTGAAGGAAAACATGCTGCTGGCCGCCCGCAGCGCGCGCAACGCCGCGCAGATGGACGAGGCGCGGCTGCAGTGGATCTTCAAGCTCTTCCCGGCGGTGGAGAAGTTCTGGAACCACCCCGCCGGCAAGCTCAGCGGTGGTCAAAAGCAGATGGTGGCCGTGAGCCGCGCCATCGTCGAGCCGCGCGACCTGCTCATCGTCGATGAGCCCAGCAAGGGTCTCGCGCCCGCCATCATCAACAACATGATCGATGCGTTCGACCAGCTCAAGAAGAGCGGCGTGACCATCCTGCTCGTCGAGCAGAACATCAACTTTGCCAAGCGGCTGGGTGACACCGTGGCCGTGATGGACAACGGCCAGGTGGTGCATGCGGGCAGCATGGCCGCACTGGCGCAAGACGAAGAACTGCAGCGCTCGCTGCTGGGGTTGGCGCTATGAGTCTTATGAGCAATTTCAGGTGTTTTCGGACGGTAGCGCAGGTATCTATTGCCTTGGCAGCTATTAAATATGTAGCTGATGTGCGTGGTGCGGCAGTAGCTGCTGGAGGTCGGGTATGAGCATCACCCGCGATTTCGACTGGAAGCCCCTGGCGCTGGTGCCGGCGCTGGCGCTGCTGGTGTTGCCCTTCATCGGCTCGCCCAGCACCTGGCTCACGCTCACGGTGGCGGGGCTGGCCATGGGCATGATCATCTTCATCATCGCCTCGGGCCTCACGCTGGTGTTTGGCCTGATGGACGTGCTGAACTTCGGCCATGGCGTGTTCATTGCACTCGGCGCCTTTGTGGCCACTAGCGTGCTGGGCGCCATGGGCGACTACACCCAGAGCGCCGAGCTGTGGCGCAACCTGATGGCCGTGCTGCCCGCCATGGTGGTGGCCATGGCGGTGGCGGGGGCCGTGGGCCTGGCGTTCGAGCGCTTCATCGTGCGCCCCGTGTACGGCCAGCACCTGAAGCAGATTCTCATCACCATGGGCGGCATGATCATTGGTGAAGAACTCATCAAGGTCATCTGGGGGCCTGCGCAGATCCCGCTGCCGCTGCCTGAGGGCATGCGCGGCTCGCTGCTGGTGGGCGATGCCGCGATTGAAAAATACCGCCTGGTGGCGGTGGCCGTGGGCCTGCTGGTGTTTGGTGTGCTGGCCTGGACGCTGTCGCGCACCAAGGTCGGCCTGCTCATCCGCGCTGGCGTGCAGGACCGCGAGATGGTCGAAAGCCTGGGCTATCGCATCCGCCGCCTGTTTGTGGGCGTGTTCGTGGTGGGCTCGGCCCTGGCGGGTCTGGGCGGCGTGATGTGGGGTCTGTACCAGCAGAACGTGGTGCCCCAGATGGGCGCACAGGTCAACGTGCTGATCTTCATCGTGATCATCATCGGCGGCCTGGGCAGCACGGGTGGCGCGCTCATCGGCGCGCTGCTGGTGGGGCTGATGGCCAACTACACCGGCTTCCTGGTGCCCAAGGTGGCGCTGTTCTCCAACATCGCGTTGATGGTGGCCATTCTCTTGTGGCGTCCGCAGGGCGTCTATCCCGTGGCCAACCGCTGATGAGGAGCCGACTGACATGCTGAACCGACTTCTCTCCGGCGACTATCCGCGCAGCAAGGTGCTGGCGGTGATTCTGGTGGCCATCTTTGTTGGCCTGGCGTTCGCGCCGTTCCTCTTCCCTGGCGTCAAGGCGCTGTCCGTGGCGGCCAAGGTACTGATCTTTGTGGTGCTGGTCGCCAGCTTCGATCTGCTCTTGGGCTACACCGGCATCGTGAGCTTTGCGCACACCATGTTCTTTGGCATCGGGGCCTACGGCATTGCCGTGGCCACCACCCGCATGGGGCCCACTTGGTCGGCGCTGCTGGTGGGGCTGGCCGGGGCGCTCGTGCTCTCGCTGCTGCTGTCGCTGGCGGTGGGGCTGTTCTCGCTGCGTGTGCGGGCCATCTTCTTTGCCATGATCACGCTGGCCGTGGCTGCTGCGTTCCAGACGCTGGCCTCACAGCTGTCGGACATCACTGGCGGCGAAGACGGCCTGACCTTCAAGGTGCCCGAGTTCCTGTCGCCCAGCTTCGAGCCGTTTGACGACCCCTTCCTGGGCGTAAGCATTGATGGGCGGCTGATCTGCTATTACCTGCTCTTCGTCACGGCCGTGGCGCTGGTGCTGGCGCTGCTGCGCATCGTCAATTCGCCCTTCGGCCGCGTGCTGCAGGCCATCCGCGAGAACGAGTTCCGCGCCGAGGCCATTGGCTACCGCGTGGTGGTGTACCGCACCACGTCCAGCGTGCTGTCGGCACTGTTTGCCACCATGGCGGGTGCCATGCTGGCGCTCTGGCTGCGCTACAACGGGCCGGATACGTCCCTGAGCTTCGAAATCATGATGGACTGCCTGCTCATCGTGGTGATCGGCGGCATGGGCACGATCTACGGCTCGGCCATTGGCGCCGTTCTCTTCCTGGTGGCGCAAAGCTACCTGCAGGATCTGCTGCGCCTGGGCAGCGAGGCCGCCTCAGGCCTGCCCTGGCTGTCTGCGCTGCTGTCGCCCGACCGCTGGCTGCTGTGGCTGGGCGTGCTGTTCGTTCTGTCCGTTTACTACTTCCCCACCGGTGTGGTGGGGCGCCTGCGCGCGGCAGCTGCGCGCAAGGTGGGGTGAGTGGCCCGGCCGCGCCGGGTGACTGGCGTGGCCTGGGTGTGTGGGTGAGCTGTGCAACAAAGACGCAAAGAAAAAACTCCAGGAGACAAGCACATGAAGATGAGCATGAAGAACCCGCGTTTTCGTCCCTTTTCTCGTCCGTTCGTTCCCGCAGTGCTGGCCGCTGCGGTGTTGACTGCCTGCGGCGGCAGTGATGGCGACAGCGCCGCACTCAACACCAAGCCCACATACCTGGGCACCATCAGCGAGATCACGTACGACGGCACCAGCAACGACCTGCTGACGGCTGGCCTGGGCGCCACGGGGCTGGCGGCGGCCGTGCCACCGGCCTATGCCGACCCGCTCAAGCCCACCGCAGCCGAGTTGCGCCGCACGGCCATCCACACCAACTACCGCGCCATGCTCGACATGACGGCGGCCGGTGGCTACGGCACGCTGTATGGCCCCAATGTGGACGCGCAGGGCAAGGTCACTACCGGCGAAGGCAAGGTGGCGGGCACTGAGTACATCGCGTTTGCCGATGACGGCACAGGCCGCAAGAATGTCACCCTCATGGTGCAGGTGCCTGCCAGCTTCGACCCCAAGAAGCCCTGCATGATCACCGCCACGGCATCGGGCTCGCGCGGTGTGTACGGCGGCATCTCCACGGGCGAGTGGGGCCTGAAGAAGGGCTGCGCCGTGGCGTACTCTGACAAGGGCACGGGTGGTGCACCGCACGACCTGCAAAACGACACCGTACCGCTGATGGACGGCACGCGCACCACGGCCACGGCAGCGGGTAAGGCGGCAGCCTTCAACGCGGGCCTCACGGCTACCGAGCTGGCCGCCTTCAACACCGCTACGCCCAACCGCTTTGCATTCAAGCACGCGCACTCGGGCCAGAACTCTGAAAAGGATTGGGGCACCACCACCTTGCAGGCCGTGGAGTTTGGCTACTACGTGCTCAACCAGCGTTATGGCGCCACCGATGCAGCGGGCCAGCGCATCAAGACGCTGACCCCGGCCAACACCATCGTCATCGCATCCAGCATCTCCAACGGTGGCGGTTCAGCGATTGCTGCGGCCGAGCTGGACACGCAGGGCCTCATCAGCGGCGTGGCCGTGTCCGAGCCTGCCATCGAGATGCCTGCCAACTCCGGTGTCACCGTGCGCCGTGGCAGTGCTGAGGTGGCCGTCACCGGCAAGACGCTGGTGGACTTCACGACCTACGCCAACCTGTACCAGGCCTGCGCATCGCTGGCGCCGTCGGTCAGCACCAGCCCTTATGCCGCCGCTTTTGCCGCCGGCTTTGGCAGTGCGGCCCTGCCGATTGCGCCCAATCGCTGCGCTTCGCTCAAGGCGGCAGGCCTGCTCACGGCCTCCACCACGGCCACGCAGGCCGAGGAGGCTTTGCAAAAGCTGCGCGCCTACGGCTGGGAGCCGGAGTCCAACGACTTGCATGCGTCGCTGGCTGCTTTTGAAGTCGCTCCGGCGGTCGCCGTCACCTTCGCCAACAGCCTGTCGCGCGCCAGCGTCAAGGACCACCTGTGCGGCTTCAGCTACGCGGCCACGGCGGCTACAGGCGCGGTGACAACACTGGCCCCCGCAGCGCTCGCTGGCATGTTTGCCACGGGCAATGGTGTGCCCCCATCGGGCGGCATCAACCTGGTCAACAACCTGGGCAAGCTGGGCCCGGCACGCGACTTCCTGTCGGTGTCGGACGCGGGTGTGGCCGACTGGAACCTGAGCGGTGCGCTGTGCCTGCGCAACCTTGTCACCGGCAACGATGCCGCCGCCAAGAAGCTGCAGGCCGGTGTAGACGAAACCCGCCGCAACGGCAACCTGCGTGGCAAGCCTGCCGTCATCGTGCATGGCCGTGCGGATGCGTTGCTGCCCGTCAGCCACACCTCGCGCCCCTACGCCGCGTTGAACAAGAAGGTAGAAGGCGTTGCCAGCAAACTCAGCTATGTGGAAGTGGCCAACGCCCAGCACTTCGACAGCTTCATCGGCCTGCCCACCGTGCTGCCGGGTTATGACAGCCGCTATGTGCCGCTGCACGTGTACCTGAACCACGCACTCGACGCCGTGTACGACCACCTCGCCAGCGGCAAGGCATTGCCCGCCAGCCAGGTGGTGCGCACGGTGCCACGTGGCGGCACACCGGGCAGCGCCCCGGCCATCACCGCCGCCAACGTGCCGCCGCTGGTCACCACGCCCGCTGCCGCCAACGCCATTGCCATCACGGCGGGCGCCATCTCCATCCCTGACTGACCAGGACGCTGAACGACCTCTGTGGAAGCCCGGGACCCGTGCACTGCAGGTGCATGCCCCGGGCCATTCCAGGCGCAGTCATCACAAGGACGGAAGCAATGAACACTGTGAAGAGTTGGGTACGCCGCATGTCGGCCACCCTGCGGTGGGGTGGACCGATGGCGTTGGCACTGGCCGTCGGGGCGGTGGCCCCCGCGCGGGCCGCCGAGGTGGTGGTGGGGCAGGTGGCCCCGCTGTCGGGCGTGCTGGCCAGCACCGGCGCGCAGATGGTGCTGGGCGGCAAGATTTACTTTGACTGGGTCAACGCACAAGGCGGCGTGCACGGCGCCAGCATTCGCCAGGCGGTGGCCGACGATGGCTACAAGGTCGCAGACACGGTGACCCGCACCCGCGAGCTGCTGGCCAAGCCCGAAGTGGTGGCCCTGTACGGCTTCGCGGGCACGGCCAACATCACCCAGCTGCTGGCCGATGGCGTGCTGGAGCAGGGCGGCGCCGCACTGGTGGCGCCGTACACGGGGGGCGAGTCGCTGCGCAACCCGTTCAACCCGTGGATCTTTCATGTGCGTGCCGGTTATGCCGACGAAACGGAGCACATGGTGCAGCAGCTCACCACGCTGGGCATGAATCGTGTGGCCGTGATGTACCAGGACGACGGCTTTGGCAAGGCAGGCCTCGCGGGGGTGGAGGCTGCGCTGGCCAAGCGTGGCCTCAAGCTCGTGGTGTCTGCGGGCTACGAGCGCAATACAGACAAGGTGGACGACGCCGTCAAGGCCATCAAGGCCGCCGATGTGCACGCGGTCATCATGATTGCGGTGAACAAGCCCGCGGCGGCCTTCATCCAGCGTTACCGCGAGCAGGGCGGCGGCGCGCAGCTGTACAACATCTCGGTGGTGGACCCGACGGAGCTGGTCAAGCTCGCGGGCCTCAAGAACGCGCACGGCCTGGGCATCAGCCAAGTGGTGCCCTACCCCTACAGGCCGCAGCTGCCCGTGGTGCGCGAGTACCAGACGCTGCTGAAAAAGTACGCGCCCGACGCCGAGGTCAACTACACCAGCTTCGAGCAGTTCCTAGGTGCCAAGGTGCTGGTCGAGGCCCTGCGCCGCGCCGGGCCGGCGCCCACACGCGCCAAGGTCGTGAAGGCGCTGGAGTCACTGCAAAGCTATGACCTCGGCGGCATCACGCTGGGCTATTCGCCCACCAACCGCATCGGCTCGCGCTATGTCGAGGTTACCGTCATCGGCAGCAACGGCCGCCTCATGAAGTGAGCCGCCGACGCTTCACTTTTTTCTTCTCTGTTCCACAAGGTCGCCATCATGTCCCCCACCTCGCGCTACGCCACCTGTGCTGGCTATGAAATCCACTACATGGAGTGGGGTGCGCGTGACGCGCCCGTGGTGATTGCATGGCATGGTCTTGCGCGCACCGGGCGCGACATGGACGAGCTGGCCGCGCACCTGGCACCGCGCTACCGCGTGATCTGCCCCGACACCCTGGGCCGGGGCCTGAGCCAGTGGGCGCGCGCCCCGCAAGACGAGTACCGCCTGTCGTTCTACGCGCGCATCGCGGCCGACCTGTTTGACCAGCTGGGCATCGAGACAGCGCACTGGGTGGGCACATCGATGGGCGGGGCCATCGGTACGGTGTGCGCATCGGGATTGCTCGAGCCGCAGCTTAAGGGCCGCATCCAGAGTCTGCTGCTCAACGACAACGCCCCGCGCCTGGCCGACGCCGCGCTGGAGCGCATCAAGGCCTATGCAGGCCATCCGCCTGCATTCGATACGGTGAAGGAACTGGAGGCGTTCTTTCGGCAGGTATACAAGCCGTACGGCTGGCTCAGCGATGAGCAGTGGCGCCTGCTCACCGAGAGCAGCACCCGCCGCCTGCCAGACGGCCGTGTCACGCCGCATTACGACCCCGCCATGGTGCAGCAGTTCACCCACCACACCAACGACTACCTGATCTGGGATCACTACGACGCGCTCGACATTCCCGTGTTGTGCCTGCGCGGGGCCGAGTCCGATCTGGTGTTGCCAGACGTCGCGGCCGAAATGTTGACCCGGGGCCCGGGATCACGCGGCCAGGCGCAGGTGGTGGAGGTGGCCGGCTGCGGCCATGCCCCGGCGCTCAATGTGCCCGAGCACTACGCGCTGGTGGACGGGTTTCTGGCCAGTGCGCGAGGCGGGCAATAGCCCGTTTGCCCGTCCGCAGACCCGGCCGCGCTGAGGCCGTCAGCGTGGCACGCCGGGCCCGCAGCCCAAGGCCTGGCTCAGCTGCTCGGCAGGGATGGCCCAGTCGGCATCCGCCGCAATCGCTTCGCGCAAGAACTTGGCCTGGGCGGGCGACCACACCGCCACGTCCGGCAGCGTGAAGTTGACAGCCGTCGTGCGGTGCGTTGCGATGAACGTGGTCATCGACGCCTCGTCGGACGGCAGTCCCAGTTGGTCAAACAGGTCGGACATGGTGTGAATACCGGTTTCCATGGGTGCATCCTTGGTGTGTGGGGTGAAGATCGATCACGCGGCGGCTATCGCCCGCCTCCGTGGCCCGAGCGCTATTGCAGCATGGGCCGGCCCGGCGGAATGTAGGACGGTCTCGGAGTTGTTGGGCTGTCTCTATGCCGCCTGAGGCATGAGACCGATTGGGGGGCGCTGACCCACGGCCAGCGCCAGCGTAAGCTGTCGCCAAGTTGCAGCGCTGCCGGTGGTTTGCCCGGGCCGTCAGAGGCCCAGTTGTGTCAGCGCAGCTTGCAGGCCAGCCAGCCCGCCCACACGCTGGTCGTTGATGAAAATCTGCGGCATCTGCCGCACCGAGGGGCCGCACTTGGCATAAAACGCCAGGCGCTCGGCATCGTCATCGATCTTGATTTCTTCGTAGGGCAGCGAACGGGATTTGAGGAGCATCTTGGCCGACTCGCACTGCGGGCAGGCAGACTTGGAATACACGGTGATTTGAAGGGTCATGGTGCGAGTTTACGGGGCGTGGGGCGGGTGCCTCGGCACGGCAACTCACAGGCCCGCACCCTGACGTGGGTGGAGTGGTTTACCATTCGGTTTGTTTTGTGACTGATTGGTAATTTATGTCCTTGCTATTCCCTTGGGTGCGCCGTTCTGTGCTGCTGCTGTCCACAGCTCTGGTGCTCGCGTTGGTCGGTTGCTCCTCCAGCACTCCGCCCTCCGGCATCACCCCCGTCACGCCATTTGACCTGGCGCGGTACGAGGGCCGCTGGTACGAGGTGGCCCGGCTCGACCACTCTTTTGAACGTGGCATGACCGACGTGAGCGCTACGTACCAGCGCCAGAGCGACGGCAGCGTGCGTGTGTTGAACCGGGGTTTTGACGTTGGCAAGAACGACTGGCGGCAGGCCGAAGGCAAGGCCAAGTTCACCGGCGATACCAACACGGCGTCGCTCAAGGTCTCGTTCTTTGGCCCGTTCTACGGCGGCTACCACGTGGCCGCGCTCGATGCCGACTACCAATGGGCGCTGGTGGTGGGGCCAGACCGCAGTTACTGCTGGATTCTGTCGCGCACCAAGCAACTGGCCCCCGGTGTGCGCGAGCAGCTCATCGCCCGCGCCCAGGCACTGGGCATTGATACGCAGGCCCTCATCTGGGTGACCCACGACCGCACCGATCCGCAGCCATGAGCGCATCCAACAAAACACTCCCTATCGCTGTCATCGGTGCAGGCCTGGCGGGCCTGTCTTGCGCACAGGCCCTGCTGCAGGCAGGGCACGCCGTGCATGTGTTCGACAAGAGCCGGGGCCCCTCGGGCCGCATGAGCACGCGCCGCGCTGAAGACGAGGCAGGTCCTTGGCAGTGCGACCACGGCGCGCAGTACTTCACCGCACGCGATCCGCAGTTCCGCGCTGAAGTCGCCCGCTGGCGGCAGGCTGGTGTCGCCGCTCTGTGGGACGCACGCATGGCCAGCTTTGACGGCACAGCGTGGACCACGCCCGCCACCCCGCTGGAGCGCTTTGTGGGCACCCCCCGCATGACATCGCCCGCGGGCTGGCTGGTGCAAAGCCTGCAGCAGGCGGGCGATAGAGCGCTGGCGCAGTGGCAAACCACCGTACAAAAGCTGGAGCGCCATGCCGATGGCTGGGCCATTACCTCGGCCGAGCATGGCCTGCACCCGCAGCGCTTTAGCGCCGTGCTGCTGGCCGTGCCCGCCCCGCAAGCTGTGCCCTTGCTGCACCCCGTAGCCCCCACAGGCGCTGCGGTGGCTTCTAGCGCACGCATGCGCGGCAGCTGGGCCGTGATGGTGCGTTGCCCCGCACCCTTGACCTTGCTGTGGGACGGTGCCTTCATCAACACCGGCCCGCTGCGCTGGGTGGCGCGCGACAGCAGCAAGCCCGGCCGCACAGCCCCCGCGGGCACGGAGACATGGTTGTTGCACGCCAGCCCCGAGTGGAGCGATGCCCATATTGAAGACGCTGCCGACAGCGTGACCGCCACCTTGCTCGCCGCCTTCCAGGCACTGGGCGGCCCCGCACCTACGCAGGTGCAAGCCACGGCCCACCGCTGGCGCTATGCCGACACCGAGCCCGCCCTCACGCTGGGCTACTGGCGGGATGCTGACGCGCAGCTGGGCATGTGCGGCGACTGGATCAGCGGCGGCAAGGTCGAGGGCGCATGGCTCAGCGGCCAGTCGCTGGCCCGCGCCGTGGCGGGCTGATCGCGGGCTGACGGGGCCAGAGCGGCGCAGGGCAAAGCAGGGCATGAGCTACACCGTCGTCTGGTTCAAACGCGACTTGCGCGTGCATGACCACGCGCCGCTGCACCACGCTGCCGCCAGTGGCCCGGTGCTGTGTCTGTATGTGATTGAGCCCAGCCTGTGGGCGCAGCCCGATGCGGCCCTGCAGCACTACCACTTTGTGCAAGAAGGCCTGCACGACCTGGCCCAAGCCCTGCACCGGCGGGGTGCCACGCTGCAAGTGGCCGTGGGCGAGGTGGTGGACGTGCTGGCCCGCCTGCACGCGCTGGCCCCCTTCCACACAGTGGTGGCACACGAAGAAACGGGCAACGCCCACACCTACGCACGAGACGTGGCCGTGGGGCGCTGGTGCCGCACGCAGGGCGTGGCCTGGCGCGAATGGCCCCAGCACGGCGTGGTGCGCCGCCTGCGCTCGCGCAATGACTGGCAACAGCACTGGCAAACCTTCATGCATTCGCCCGTGGTGCTCGCCCCCGCAGCAGGTGCACTGCAAAGCCGCACGCTGCCGTGGCCCTCACAGCCCTGGCCCAGCGGGGCCGCGCTGGGCTTGGCTGCGCACGACCCACCCCAGCGCCAGCGCGGCGGCCGAAAGGAAGGTCTGCGCGTGCTGCAAGAATTTTTGGCAGAGCGCAGCCAGGGCTATCGGGGCGGCATCTCATCGCCGCTCACCTCGCCCAGTGCCTGCTCGCGCCTCTCGCCCTACCTGGCCCTGGGCTGCTTGGGCATGCGCGAGGTAGTGCAGGCCACCCAGCGCCGCCAGCAGCAACTCAAATCCAGCACCGAGCCTGGAGCCGCATGGCAGCGCAAGGGGCTCACCGCCTTCATGAGCCGCCTGCACTGGCACTGCCATTTCATTCAGAAGCTCGAATCCGAACCCGCGCTGGAGCACCACAACCTGCACTGGGGCTACAACGGCCTGCGCGAAGCGGAATGGAACCCCGCTCACTTCGAGGCCCTGGTGGCTGGGCGCACCGGCTGGCCCATGGTCGATGCCTGCGTGGCCATGCTGCGCGAGACGGGATGGATCAACTTCCGCATGCGCGCCATGCTGGTGTCGGTGGCCTCGTACCCGCTGTGGCTGCACTGGCGGCCCGTGGGCGAATGGCTGGCCCGCCAGTTTCTGGACTACGAGCCCGGCATCCACTGGAGTCAGATGCAAATGCAGGCGGGCACCACGGGCATCAACACCACCCGCGTCTACAACCCCATCAAGCAGGCGCAAGACCACGACCCCCACGGCCACTTTGTGCGCCAGTGGCTGCCCGCCTTGCGCCGCGTGCCCGATGCCTGGCTCCTGGAGCCCTGGCGCATGCCGCCCGATGTGCAGGCCCGCTGCGGCGTCCGTGTAGGCCACGACATTGCCGTGCCGCTAGTGGAGTTGGACACCGCCACCCGCACCGCCAAGGCCCGCGTGCACGGCCTGTGCGCCCAGCCAGCCGTGCGCGCCGCCCAGGCTGCGATTGTGGAAAAGCACGGCTCCCGCCAGTTTCGCGATGGCGGCAGCCCCCAGGCGCGCGCCCGGGATCGCGCACGCAACGCCGCCCAGCATCCCCAGCAGCAAACCCTGGACTTTTGAACCATGCGCATGCGCAAAAAAACCGACCTGCCGCAAAAGACCTGCCAACACTGCGGCCTACCCTTCACCTGGCGCAAGAAGTGGGAGAAGGTATGGGACGAGGTGAAGTACTGCTCCGACCGCTGCCGCAGCGAACGCAAACGCACCGACAAGGCCTCAGGGGAGGGCGCTGCATGAGCACCGTGCTGTTCTGGTTTCGTAACGACCTGCGCCTGCACGACCAACCCGCGCTGCGTTCAGCCCTCACCAGCGGTGCCACCCACCTGCTACCCGTGGTGTGCTTGCCTGCGCCTGATGAATCCACACCCTGGGGCTTTGCCCGCGTGGGGGCGCACCGCCGGGCCTTCACCGCCGCCGCACTGCGCGGGCTGCAAGGGCAGATGAGCACACTGGGCAACCCACTGCTCATCTGCCAGGCCCCGCCTGCCACCGCCTTGCTGCAACTGGCCCAGGCCGTGGGTGCCACCACCGTGGTGTGTGAAGACATTGCCGCCCCCTACGAACAGGCCGAGGTGGCCGCACTGCGCGCAGCAGGTCTGCAGGTGCGCGCTGTGTGGCACAGCAGCTTGCTGCCCCCGGCGCGCATGCCGTGGCCCGTGGACCAGTTGCCCGGTGTGTTCACCAGCTTTCGCCAGAAGGTAGAGCGCGCGGGCATTACCCCCGCCGCACCATTGCCGCTACCGACCAAATTGCTCCCGCCACCCGATGTGCCCGCGCACGTGCTGCAGGCCGTGGGGGCAGAGCAGGGCACCGCAGCCATCCTGCAACCCGCGCCGCCGCAGGGCAGCGATGCCCGCTCTTCCTTCCCCTACGGCACGCCTGCCTGTGATGGCAGCGAGGCCGCCGCACTGGCCCACCTGGCGCAGTACCTGGCCCGCAAGCTGCCCCACAGCTACAAGGCCACGCGCAACGGGCTCACGGGGCTGGATTACTCCAGCAAGTTCTCGCCCTGGTTGGCTACGGGCGCGCTGTCTCCGCGCCAGATTGATGCCGATCTGAAAAATTTCGAGCGCGACCACGGCGCCAATGACGGCACCTACTGGTTGTGGTTTGAGCTGCTGTGGCGCGATTACTTCCGGCTGCTGCACCTGCAATACGGTGCAGCGCTGTACCGGGCGCGCGGCCTGTCAGAACTGCCGCCCGCCCCGCACAACCCGCGCGGTTTTGATCGCTGGTGCCGGGGCGATACGGGCCAGCCCCTTGTCGATGCCGCCATGCGCGAGCTGGCTGCCACAGGCTACCTCAGCAACCGCCTGCGCCAGGTGGTGGCCAGCTACCTCATCTACGACCTGCGGGGTGACTGGCGCGCGGGCGCGGCGTGGTTTGAATCGCAATTGGTGGACTACGACGTGTACAGCAACCAGGCCAACTGGCTCTACATCGCCGGGCGCGGCACCGACCCGCGCGGGGGGCGGCGCTTCAACCCCATCAAGCAGGCGCAAGACCACGACGCCGACGGCAGCTACCGCCGCATGTGGGGCACGGCATGACCACGCCACAACCCTCCACCCTACAGCGCACCCACACCCTGCGTCTGCTGCTGGGCGACCAGCTCAACCCCGAGCATTCATGGTTTGCCACGCTGGACGACGGCGTGGTCTACGTGCTGATGGAAGTGCGGCAAGAGACCGACTACGTGCTGCACCACGCGCAAAAAATCCTCGCCATTTTTGCCGCCATGCGCGACCTGACCCGCCACCTGCGCGAGGCCGGGCACCGCGTGCGCTACGTGGCGATTGACGACGCCAGCAACCGCCAGTCGATGCCCGACAACCTGGCCGCCCTCATGGCCCACTACGGTGCGCACACGCTGCAATACCAGCACCCCGACGAATGGCGGCTGGACGAGCAACTGCGCACCTGGGGTGCAGAGCAAGCCTTTGCCGTGCAGGCCGTCAGCAGCGAGCACTTCTACACCACCCGCACCGAAATGGCCGAGGTGTTCCAAGGCCGCAAACAGTGGCTCATGGAGCACTTCTACCGCCGCATGCGCCAGCGCCATAGCGTACTGATCGACGCAGCGGGTGAGCCCGAAGGTGGGCAGTGGAACTACGACCACGACAACCGCAAGCCCTGGCCCGGCACACCCGCGCTGCCGCCCGACGCGCGCCCCACGCACGACCACAGCGCCCTGTGGGCCACCATCCAGGCCGCAGGCGTGCAAAGCTTTGGCAACCCGCAGGCCCATGCACTGCGCTGGCCCCTCAACAGGGCCGAGGCAATGGCGTGGCTGGAGTACTTCATCACCACCACGCTGCCGCACTTTGGCGCGTATGAAGACGCCATGAGCACAAAGAGCAGCAGGCTCTTTCACTCCCTGCTGTCCTTTGCCCTCAACACCAAAATGCTGCGCCCGCAAGAGGTGGTGCAACGCGCCGCTGCCGCCTACCACGCAGGCGCCGCGCCCCTGCCTGCGGTGGAGGGCTTTGTCCGCCAGATCCTCGGCTGGCGCGAATATGTCCGCGGCATCTACTGGGCCCACATGCCCGGCTACGACGAGCGCAACGCCCTGGGCCACAGCACGCCGCTGCCGGAGTGGTTCTGGACGGCCAACACCCGCATGCGCTGCATGCAGCACGCCGTGGGCCAGTCGCTGGAGCAGGCGTATGCCCACCACATCCAGCGCCTCATGGTCATCGGCAACTTTGCGCTGCTGGCGGGGCTCGACCCCGCTGCCGTGCACCGCTGGTACCTGGGCGTGTATATCGATGCCTTTGAATGGGTGGAAGTGCCCAACACCGTGGGCATGAGCCAGTTTGCCGACGGCGGCCTGCTGGCCACCAAACCCTATGTGAGTAGCGCCGCCTACATCGACCGCATGAGCGACTACTGCAGCGGCTGCCACTACGACAAAAAGCAAAAGGTGGGTGAGCGGGCGTGCCCATACAACGCGCTGTATTGGGACTTCTTCGCGCGCAACGAGGGCACGCTGGGCAACAACTTCCGCTTGGGCATGGTGTTCCGCCAGTTGCAAAAGATGCAGGGCCCGCAGCTGGATGCGTTGCGTGAGCATGCGACCAGCCTGCGCACGCGGCTGGATGCGCTGTAGCCCGCTTGCCGAACCACCCCACGACACCCTCACCGCAGGACCGCGCCATGTCTCAAGCACAACCCACCGCAACGCCGTTCACTTCTTTGCAGTCGCTGCCTGATGGCTACCGCGCCCTGGTCATCGGCTCCACCGGCGCCATCGGCAGTGCCTTCCTCGCCCACCTGCAGGCCGATCCGCGCTGCGCCTTGGCCGTGGGACTGGGCCGCCACACCCATCTGGCGGTCGATTTGGACGACGAAGCTACCATCGCCGCCGCCGCCCACCAGCTCAAGGCCCAGGGGCCGTGGCACTGCATCATCCACGCCGCTGGCATGCTGCACGGCCCCCATGGCATGCCTGAAAGGCGCC
The DNA here is from genome assembly GCF_003096455.1 of Acidovorax sp. 99. Taxonomy (NCBI): domain Bacteria; kingdom Pseudomonadati; phylum Pseudomonadota; class Betaproteobacteria; order Burkholderiales; family Comamonadaceae; genus Acidovorax; species Acidovorax sp. 99. Next base: position 450,093 of record NZ_QEKU01000001.1, on the reverse strand, counting down.
TGGGCCAGTTGAACTACGCGCAGATGGAAGCCACCTTCCGCACCAACACCTTCGGCCCCGCGCTGGTGCTGGCCCACTTTGCACCGCTGTTACCCAAGCAGGGGCGCGGCTTGCTGGCCGTGCTCTCGGCCAAGGTGGGCAGCATTGGCGACAACCGCCTGGGCGGCTGGTACAGCTACCGCGCCAGCAAGGCCGCGCTCAACATGCTGGTCAAAACGGCGTCCATCGAAGTGGCCCGCACCCACCCGCAGGCCGTGCTGGTGGCGCTGCACCCAGGCACCGTCAACTCAGCGTTGTCGGCCCCTTTCAATGGCGCAGAAATAGGCCGCCCGGCGGCGGATGCGGCGGGCGACATGCTGCGGGTGCTGGATGGGATCGCGCCCGAGGAGACGGGCAGCTTCTACGCCTACAGTGGCGCGCCACTCCCCTGGTAAGCGTGCCGCGCGGTGCTATGGTTTTGATACTGCTTGCGTACCAGCAGTAAGCGCTGGTAGGCCTTTTGCTCAAAGGCACGCCATGTGCCACTGTCCGTGCGCGACCGCCGTATTGCTGCATGCAGAATGCCGCATGCATTCAACCCCATCGCCCGACACAACACTGGTTGCCTCCCACACCACGGCCGCAGCCGCGTCTGTGGCGCAGTGGGTAGAGCGCCACTACGGCCTGTCCGTGCAGCAGTGCTACCTGATCCGCCGCAACCTCAATGACAACTACGCTGTGCGAACAGCGGGCGGCAGCCGTTACGTGGCAAGGCTCTGCGCCATCCGACCGCGCGGTCCGTTCAATGTGGATTTTGAGGTCGCACTGCTGGCGCATCTGGAAGCGCAGGGCGTGGGTGTGGCCTCTCCGGTGTTGGCTGCGAACGGCACGACCAGCGTGACCCTGTCGTTCCCGGAGGGCCCTCGAGTGCTGGTCCTCTTCCGTCACTGCGATGGCGCAGTGCCCGATACCCCCGAAGACCTGCACCTGACCGGCGCCACGCTGGCCCAGATTCACAGCGCCGCGCAAAGCTACACCGGCCCCGTAAGCCTGTACGTGCTGGACGGCCACCATCTGGCAGGCCGCACGCTGGACTACCTTGCCGCCCATCCCGAGCTGGCCCCATCCGTTCTGGATGTCTACCGTGAACTGACCCATCGCCTGCTGGGCCAGTTGGCGGATGTTGAAGACACCTTGACCCGCGTGATGTGCCACGGCGACACGCATGGGTTCAACAACCATGTGTACACCGATGCCGAGGGAGTGCGCCGGGCCGCCTTCTTCGACTTTGACGACGCCGGGCCGGGGTTCCTGGCCTATGACCTGTGTGTGTGGCTGTGGTCGAACCTGCCGCGCAAAGCCCCCATGGAGCCTGACGAAGCCTTGCTCCATCGTTGGCAGCAGTACCTGGCTGGCTACAGCGCAGGCGGCGGCCACGTCACCGATGCCGACCTCGCCGCCTTGCCGCTCTTTGTGCAGTTGCGGCACCTGTGGAACATGGGGGAGGGCGTGGCGCGCATCCACCACTGGGGTGCCAACATGATGTCGGCCGACTGGATCAAGAAGCAGCCGGAGGTGATGGCCGCCTGGGCCCGGCTGGATTTGCCCGATTGATGGGGCTTGTTCAGGCCCCTGTGGGTTGCGCAGGCACCCAGGCTCAGGTCATATGACGCGGGGCTGTGGGGTGCGTCAGCTGCTGCGCATCGCTGGGGTCCTGCTCCAGGCTGTAAGGCACTGAGACAAAGGCCACGCTCAACACAAAAAACAGCGTGGCGGATACGGCCCGGGCGATGGGGAGCACAAAGTTCTTGAGGTCGGTGTTCATGGTGTTTCCTGCTGCGGCAATAGGTGGAGAAGGGTCGGGGGTCACATGCCGCCTTGACCCTTGCCGCCATGTTGCCGGTGCCAGGCTGAACGGGTGCTGAACACGTGCTGAAAACGTGGCGAGCGGCGCTTGCTCATCACCTACTTGTAGTTCTCCCGCCGCTCCCCAAACTTTCTCACCCGCTTGCGCCACGCCCTGTAGCTGCCCGGCGCCAGGTGGGTGCGCATCAGTGCCTTGACTTCATCGTGGTGCAGGCCGTGGGCGGCGCGGATCTGCGCAAAGCTCACGTGGTCGCTCAGCGCCATCTGGATGATCTCGCCCACGGTAGCAGCGTCAAGTGAGGCGTGTGGCGGGTTCACGGCGTGCGGTGTCGTCATGTTCATCAGGGTGCTGGCGTTGTTGCGAGGGTAGTGCGCCCGCCTTCACCTTGCGCTGCGGTGGCCCTTTCTCCGTTGCCATGCTCGCCCTCCACAGGCGTCGGTGCGGGCGTTCAGCGGTCTACCGCCAGCCCCTCGGCCAGCGCCTCAAACACCACCCGAATCCGCCGTGATGTGCGCAGCTCGCGGTGCGACACCAGCCAGACGGGAAAGCGCACCGGCGCCACATCGTCCAGCACGCGGACGATGCCCGGCGTTTCGCGGGCGATCTCGTCCATCATGGCGCCGATGCCCATGCCCTGGCGCACCAGCGCCCAGTGGGTCACGGTGTGGTCTGCGTAGCAGGTGAAGTTGTCTTCGCTCAGGTTCAAGCCGTAGTGACGCAGGTAGGCAAGGTACCGGCCAGCGCGGTCTGAACCCACAAACTCCGCATTCACCGCGTCCTCCGCGCTGCGCGGGTGGCCGTGGGTCTGCACCCAGCTCTCCGATGCGTAAAAGCACGCCCGGGCCTCGCGCACCAGGCGGGCGATCAGTTCGGGCTGCTCGGGCTGCACGTGGCGGATGGCAATGTCGGCCTCGCGGCGTTGCAGGTCGCTCAGCGCGTTGGACGAGATCACTTCCACGGCAATGCCGGGCGCCTGCGCTCGCAGGCGTTGCAGGATGGGCGGCAGCAAGTGCGTCGCCACTACGTCGGTGGCCGACACCGACACCACGCCCCCCACTGCTTGCGACCGCCCGCTGGCAGCCAGGCCCAGGGCCTCTGCCGCAGTGCCCATGGCGCGGGCATGTTCCAGCAGATCCAAGCCGGTGGGCGTGAGCACCATGGCTTTGCCCACGCGCTCAAACAGGGTCACGCCCATCTGCTGCTCAATGGCGGCCACCTGCCGGCTCAGGGTGGGCTGGGTCAGGCCCAGCTTGCGTGCGGCGGCCGACAGCGAGCCGGTCTGCGCCGTTTGCAAGAACGCCTTCAGTTGGTTCCAGTCGAGGTTATCCATGCGTAAACGTATATCTTCACTGCAATTTATCGCAGTTTCCTGCGCTTCAATGCATGGATAGCATCTGTGTGTTGCTCATTGCACCTCTGTACTTCGCTGCTTCAGCACTTCACCCGGTCTGCACACCATGTCGTCTTCTGCCATTGCTCCCGCCTCCCGCGCATTGCCCTCCGCCGCCAACCCGTCGGCTGCGTCCGCCAAGGCACGGTTCTGGGACCGCATTGCACCCAAGTACGCCACCGACCCCATTGCCGACCTCGCTGGGTACGAGGCCACGCTGCAGCGCGTGCAGGGCCTGCTGTCGCCCCAGCATGACGTGCTGGAGATTGGCTGCGGCACCGGCAGCACGGCACTGCGCCTGGCGCCCTTCACCCGCAGCCTGCTGGCCACCGATGTGTCGTCGCAGATGATCGCCATCGCCCACCAGCGGCTGGCCGCGCAGCCGTCGCCCGCCTTGCGTTTTGCTGTGGCCGACGCCGAGGCCATGGCCCCGGGGCCCGAGGTGTACGACGCAGTGCTGGCCTTCAACGTGCTGCACCTGATGACCGACCTGGACGACGCGCTCAGGCAGCTGGCAAAGGTGCTGCGCCCGGGTGGTTTGCTGATCTCCAAGACCGCTTGCGTTGCCGAGATGAACCCGCTGATCCCCTACCTGGCCGTGCCCCTGATGCGCGCCATTGGCAAGGCCCCGCCGGTGCTGTGCTTTGACGAGCAGCGGCTGCGCTCGGCCATGGTGCAGCAGGGCCTGCAAATCGTCTGCACCGAGCGGCACGGCACGCGCGGCAAGGACATTCGCGCCTTCATCGTGGCCCGCAAGCCGGGCTGAGTTTTACCCACCCCCTGCACACAGGCTGGCGGCTTTGCAAGGCCGCCGGGCGGAGCTTTGCCTACGCATGCGCTAGCGGTCCCCTGCGCTTATCCCATGGACTGCAGAAGGGCGCCCTGACATTCGCCCTGCGGCGGCCCCGCCGTCATCACCTACCTGATTGCCCACACGGCCTCGCCCGCTCCCCCACCACCTCCCATCACTACCACCCACACCATGAACCATCGCAACCACCCCCTGTCTCTCACATCCGCCGCTGGCCTCGTCGCAGCCGTGGCATTCCTCACCGGCTGCGCGTCCACCCTCGACCAGGCGGGCCTGGAGCAGCGTACGGGGCAAGCCATTGGCCGCACGGCAGGCCAGTTCACCATCACCGACCGGCAAGAGGAAACCGGCGGCCGCATCAACTACACCGTCAACACCCGCGACGGCGCCAGCTACCGGTGCTACGTGTACGGAGTAACGGGCTTTCAGAAGGCCATGACCTTCGGCCAGACACCCCATTCCGACGCCATCTGCACCGCCATGGTGGGCAGCGCGGGCAACGGCGGCGCCCAGGCACCGGCAGCAGCCGCCCAGCCACAGGGCCGCGGTGCGGCCAAGGAATGCAATGCACTGCTGCGCACGGCAGGGCGTTGCTGAATGGCACCGTACCGCTTTGGCCTGCGGGCCGCACCCCTGTCTGCAACGGGCCTTGCACCATGATGCGATGGCACTGGGCCAGCCTGCTGCTGGCAGTCTGCTTGAGCGGTTGCGCCAGCTTGCCCGGCGCCACCACCGACACGGTGGACGGGCGCACGGTCGAATACGTGCAGGCGGGGCAGGGCACACCCGTGGTGGTGTTTGAGAACGGGCTGGGCGCCCGGCTGGACTGGTGGGCCAAGGTCTGGCCCGACACCGTGGCAGAAACCCGCGCGCTGGCCTACCACCGCGCGGGCTATGGCCGCAGCGATGCGTCGCCCCAGCCGCGCGATGGGGCGCAGGTGGTGCAAGAGCTGCGGGCCTTGCTCCGGGCCCGCCAGCTGCCGCCGCCCTACGTGCTGGTCGGCCACTCGCTGGGCGGCCTGTACATGCAGCTGTATGCGCGCCAATACCCCGCCGAGGTGGCCGCGCTGGTGCTGGTGGACTCCACCCACCCCGAGCAGATGCGAGGCGCGGGCAACCCCGACCTGTGGCCGACCTGGCTGAAAGTGGCCTTCCGCCTGGGCACCTCTGACGTGGTCAAACAAGAGCTGGCAGCGCTGGACGCCACCGGGCAGCGCGTTGCCAGCCTGCCGGTGGACCCATCGGTGCCCGTGTTTGTGCTCAGCGCACTGCAAACCCCGGGGGCTTCATCTGCGCTGGCCGAAGACGTGCGCCAAAAGCGCGCCGACTTCGCCCACCTGTACCCCGGCTCTACCCAGGTGTGGGTGGACAGCGGCCACGGCATTCCGCTGGAGAAGCCCGAGGCCGTGGTCAGCGCGATTCGCGCCGCACTGCAGGCAGCCCGCGCGCCTCGCTGAAAGCGGTGGCGGCCACGCCAGTGGCAATTTCATCGTGGGGTGGCGATCAAACTGCGTGCCAGAATGACCCGATGAGCACCACCACCTCCTCCTTCCAGTCCAACGCCGACGGCACCCGGGTCACCACCTACACCTGGGCCGAAACCCCGGGCCAACCAGTGGGCGTCGTGCAAATCTCCCACGGTCTTGCCGAGCATGGCGAGCGCTACGACCGCTTTGCGCGGGCCCTCATCGCCGCAGGCTTCATCGTCCACGCCGTAGACCATCGCGGCCACGGGCGCACAGCAGGTGGCAAGCTGGGTGACCTTGGCAGCGCAGGCTTCGGCGGTCTCATTGCCGATGTGGCCCAGTTCGGCGCACTGCTGCGTGCACAGCATGGGCCGCAGCAGCTCCCGCTCTTTCTGTTCGGCCACTCCATGGGCTCGTTCGCAGCGCAGGCGGCCATCCTCGACCATTCAGCCACCTGGTCCGGCGTCATCCTGTCAGGCTCCACCGCCCTCGACCTGTTCGCCGCCGCCATGGCCAACGCACCCTCTGACGCGCCCGCTGGGCTCGCCGCATTCAACGCAGGCTTTGAGCAACGCACCGGTTACGAATGGCTGTCGCGCGACGCTGCCGAGGTCGATGCCTACGTGGCCGACCCGTGGTGCGGCTGGGAGGTGCCGCCCGACGTGATCCCCTCTCTCTTCGCCCCCGCACCCCGCCTGGCTGACCCCGCACAACTCGCGCGCATCCGCAGCGACCTGCCCATCCTCATCGCATCCGGCGACGCAGACCCGCTGGCCGCGGGCGGGGTGTTGTTGGAGCAACTGGGGCAGCGGTATCGCGATGCCGGTGTGGCCGATGTGGCGGTCAAGCTGTACCCGGCCGCGCGGCATGAGATCTTGAATGAGACGAATCGGGATGAGGTGACGGAGGATGTTGTGGCGTGGCTGCGGGCGCATACGGGTCTGGCGTAGTCGGTACCCGATCCCTGTGAAATAGGCAGGTGTTGGGCAAGTAACCAGGGGGTAATGTCTGGCTGCTCCCGACCCAAAGCAGAAGATCACGTTTGCATCTTGAGCCGCCGGTAAGTAGCGGCGGCCAGCCGTTCGCGGCCTAACCGTCACATCAGGATGGGAGGATAGTGCGGCCTCGGTACTGTTTGAACCGGAAACGATGTACGTCGTACGAGTTCGGCGGGCGGCGAAGCAAACCGAGGCAACTTATCCATTAAAAATCGTGATGGCGCACAACACTCGGTAGACGCCATCGATTCACAGCTTCGCAAGATCGAAGGGCAGAGCCTTGGGTATAAAGCGGCTCGTTTCTTCGATCTGTTGGGGCGGTGATTTACGCGACCTGCAGTGTCGGATAGTTTGTATAGCCCTTGGCGCCACCTGTGTAGAACGTGTTGGAGTCAGGCGCGTTCAGCGGTGCCTTGGCCCTGATGCGTGCGGGCAGGTCCGGGTTAGCCAGGAAGGCGGTGCCAAAGGCCACAGCGTCAAGCTTACCTTCGGCAATCGCTGCCTCTGCCTCATCAGCGCTGTAACCCATATTGCCCACCAGCACACCCTTGAACTTTTCACGCGCCACGGGCATGACATCGGCCTTCTGCACGCCGAAGAAATCGGCGCGCATCACATGCAGGTAGGCCAGCTTGAAGGCATTGAGCCTATCGGCCAGGAAGCCGATGAGGGCCAGCGGGTAGCTGTCCTTCATGCTGTTGAAGCTGTTGAGGGGCGATAGGCGCAGACCCACACGTTCGGAACCGATCGCCTGGGTCACGGCAGTGAGTACCTCGAACAGCAAACGTGCACGGTTTTCCAGCGATCCGCCGTAAGCATCGGTGCGCTGGTTGGGCGTGTCGCGCAGAAACTGGTCAATCAGGTAGCCGTTGGCGCCGTGTACTTCCACACCATCAAAGCCGGCGGCAATGGCGTTGCGTGCGCCTTGAGCAAACGCAGCCACGATGCCGGGAATCTCTTGGGCGGTCAGGGCGCGGGGCACCGCGTGCGGCACCTTGCCTTGGGGCGTGTGGATCTCACCCTCAATGGCGATGGCGCTGCTGGAGACAATGGGGGCGCCATCGGCAGCGCCAGGGTAGGCTGCGCGGCCAGCGTGCCAGATCTGCATGAAGATGCGTCCGCCCTTGGCGTGCACCGCGTCGGCCACCTGCCTCCAGGCTGCAATCTGCGCGTCGTTGTAGATGCCAGGCTCATTGACGAAGGCCGATGTACCGGGCGCCACCATGGTGCATTCGGAAATCAGCAGGCCGCCGGTGGCACGCTGGCTGTAGTACTCGGCCATCAGCGCGTTGGGCATGTGGCCAGCGTCGGCGCGGGCGCGTGTCAGTGGTGCCAGAAGGATGCGGTTGGGCAGGGTGAGAGAACCTACTTGAAGTGGATTGAATAGCATCCGAATGAGAATCCAGGTTACTGGTTACTGGTTACTGGTTACTGGTTACTGGTTACTGAACAGAAAGCAGTGGTGAAGGTAACAGTTTCCCAATACTCAGACATTCGTAAGGTCACTGAAGACGGCTTTGGCACGGCTGGTGCTTTTGCACCCAACGCACGATGTAGTGGACACGGGTTGGGAAGGCTTTGCTACCGACAGTTTCGCGGCGGTCTACGGCCGTGCTGGCACCAAACGCCTTTGGTCATCCACCGCGTCGCAACTCCCTGACCCCCCGGCCCAGCTTGCGGCGCAACAGGGTGCGCAGGGTCACTCCATCCGAGTATCCGACCTGTGCGGCGACCTGATCGACGCTGGCGCTCCCGGTGCGCAAGAGATGGACGGCATGCTCCACGCGCAAGTCCTGGAAATACGACAGGGGTGTCTTGCCCAAAACGCTTTGCAGCCGCCGCGCCAAGGTGCGCTCGCTTGTGCCCGCGGCGCTGGCCGCCTCGGCCAGCGAGAAACCTTGCGCGAGCCGACGTCTGGCCCAGCACTCGAAGCGCTCTACCATCGGGTCGGCATGCGCAAGGTGGTCGGGAATCACGAACTCGGCTTGCGAACTGCGTGTCTCGACCAGCAGATAGCGTGCCACCAGGGCCGCCAGCGCCGGACTGCGCCCGCGGATGATGCGCAAGGCCAAGTCGACGTGGGCCAAAGCGGCACCCGCGGTGGTGAAGCGTGTCGAGTTCACGATCATGCGTGACTCGTCCAGCGTGACGTTCGGATAGCGCTGCCGAAACATCGGCCCCAGCCACCATGACGTCGTCGCACGATGCCCATCAAGCAGGCCACTCTCTGCAAGCAAGAAACTACCGGAGCAAGCGGCACCAAGGTGCGCGCCAGCGGTGGACCACTGCTGTAGAGCCGCGACCGCATCGGGCACATCGGGGCGTGTGAGCCGAGCCGAGAGCGTGTCAGGCATCTTGTCGCCAAACGCGGGCACGAGCACGACGTCAGGTTCGGGCACACCACGCGCAGTGACCACGGGCACCGTCAAGCCTTGCGCAGTTCGGATGCGACGCCGCACACCCACCAGCGTGAGCTCTATGTGCCCGGGAGCCTGTGGCAGCGAGCCCGCCATCGCATTGGCCAAGCCTATTGTGTCAGTGAGCGCCGCAAGCCCCAGATCAAACACGCCATCACAAATAAGGAGGTGGAGTTTCATGGCAACAATGATACCAATGTTGTCATTATTGCCACTTGAGATGTTTGTCATGAGGCCCTAGACTGCAGTCTCGTCGATCCCTTCATCCACTTTTCCATTTACCCAAAGGAATACAGCATGACCAAGCTCGCCTTGTTTGTTCGCCTCGAAGCTAAACCCGGCCAGGAGGCTGCGCTTGCCGACTTCCTGGCCAGCGCACTGCCGCTCGCCAACGCCGAGTCCGGCACCACTGCCTGGTTCGCATTGAAGTTTGGCCCTTCGACATTCGGTGTGTTCGATGCCTTCGCCGATGAGGCAGGTCGCCAGGCACATCTGAACGGCCAGATCGCCGCGGCCTTGATGGCCAACGCCGCGACCTTGCTGAGTTCTCCGCCCAATATCGAGAAGGTCGAACTGCTTGCAGCCAAACTGCCTGCATGACAACCCGGCCTTGACCCCATCAGGTCACGCTGCAGGATGGGTGTCACACGGCCCTGCGCGGTGCTACCCCTCGATTGACCGGTGGGGATCAAGGCATGGCCCAGGCTGCTCGTGGCGAAGGACTCAGTCCAGCGTTCGTAGCCGCTAACAAAACCATGTCACCGTCAAACACCTGATCGGCGTTTGACGCTGCATGGCGCGTAACAAAAACAATGAGGTCAGCGCAGCACTGTTGCCGCAGGAACTGGGCTTTGACAGCGGCATGACCTGCTGGCGGCGACTGCGCGATTGGCACGCAGCAGGTGTGTGGCACGAGTTTCACCTGACGGAAGCTGCTCGATGCACTGCGCAGGTCGAGAAGCTGGACTTCATCCGATTCAGCATATTCGGAGCCAGGGTACTCAGCCCCGCCCGGAGGACTGTACACCGACCCCAAACCGATGGATTGGGTCAAGCTGGGCAGCAAGCGTCACATCATCACGGAAACCCGAGGTATCGCCGTGATGCTCTGCGTCACCGGGTACAGTTTTCTCATCTGGTGACTCCAGTCGTACCTCGCAGCGTGTCCTGCGTGAAGTACGCCGCGGCTTTTTTGCGATGTCGCGCTCCATGCGAAGGCGAGCATTCTTAGCACGCAATTGGAGTATCTTCATCTGCTCGGGCGAGCGCCTGATGCTCTTGTCCCTACAGCCCGCACCGTCCAATTCTCCCTTGGCTGACACACGTACCCAGTTGCCCAGGCTGGCTTTAGGAATGCCCAGTACCTTGGCCATCACCACAATCGCCTAACCGGAGCGGACCTGCCGAACGGCCGCGTGATTGAACTCTGTCGTGTACTGCGCACGCACCTGCCGCGCAGACTCCTAATAGGTCTCCATCAGGCTCCGGAAAATTAATCGCCACTGTTAATGGCGCTCACCGTTACATGGGTCCGCACGCCAGCGCTCCGAACAGAGTTTTGCTGAATTGCAGGCCTCAGTAACTCCCCGACACTTTCCAAGGGATAGAACTCCGGGTATTGTTTAATCTGCAGGAGTTCGAACTTGTCCTCTGCGATAAAGATTTTTCAAGGCCGCTTCGGACGGGTCGCCCTTCTTGACATGGACGCCCCGCTGGTCGCGCACGCCCATCATCATTGCCATATTCTCATCAAGGCAGGAGGGGCTGACAGCGCCTTTATTGTCCGGGGGGAACGTGCGCCTATCACGGACGAGTTGGCCGTTCTGGTCAACGCTTGGGAGCCACACGCTTACGAGCATGTCGCGCCGACCGATGCGCACACGCTGATACTGGCGCTCTACATCGAGCCAGGCTGGCTCGCAGATCTGCAGCGCTCACTTGCTCTTTCAGCCCATCCACGATTTTTTCCGCAGCGCTGCGTACGCTTAAGTCCCGCAACCCGCAAGATGGTGGAGGAGTTCGTCCTGGAGCTTTGGTGGGACGACGAGGTTTCGCCTTCTCGGCTCGAAGACCTTTTGTTCAACCTCATCATTGCCGTGGTGGAGAGCTATACCGGCTGGCGTGACCTCTCCACCTTGCTGAAGAGTCGGCCGCCCGTCGCCATGGATCCGCGCGTACGCCGGGCAATTGCAATCATGCGTCAGGACGTTGCGCGAGAGCTTGATGTGGACATGCTGGCGACTTCGACAGGTCTGTCGCGGGCACACTTTTTCACGCTCTTTCAGCGCGATACGCAAGTCACCCCTCTGGTCTACGCCAACGTCTTGCGCTTTGAAGCAGCAATTCAACGGCTGACGAAGACGCAGGATGCCGTTGGAGACGTGTCTCACGAGTTGGGCTTTTCTGCGCCCAGCCATTTTTCGCGCTTCTTCCGCTCCCACCTGGGCATCACACCCACCGACTACCGTCGCAAAGTGAATCTTTTCGATCCCCCCTCCGACCGGCGCGTGGAAGAAATTTAGGTTCTATCGAAAAGTCACCAGACTATTTGGATAGTTACCCGACTGGCGGATCAATGGGTGGACTCAAGCGATAACGCTGAGCCGTCTCGTTTCCTGACACTGGCGCTGTAGAAAAAAAGCAGCTGCCAGACAGCTCAGGAGACAAAATTGCATGCAGACCCTTCACTCGCAGAGGCGGCCCGCCGGGCCTGGGTTGGTCAGCGTATCGAGCGCCTGGAAGATGACGCACTGTTGAACGGCAGAGGCGCTTTCGCAGATGACATCGGCGTTCGCCCCGGCACGCTCGAGGCTGCGGTTCTACGCTCTCCTCACCCCCATGCACGGCTGCTTAGGGTCGACGCAACCAAGGCTCTGGCACTTCCTGGCGTGCGCGCAGTTTTGACCGGAGAGGATGTCAAGGCGTGGGCACAGCCTTTCGTGGTGGGAGTGAAGCAACCCATGCAGCACTGGGTTCTCGCCGTGGACCGTGTGCGTCACGTCGGCGAGCCGGTCGCCGTGGTGGTGGCAGAAGACCGCTACATCGCTGAAGATGCGCTAGACCTCGTTCAAGTCGAGTATGAGCCACTGCCCGTGGTCTTGGAGATTGAACAAGCGCTCTCGGAGGCGTCTACGGTGCTGCATGAAGCCGTGGGCTCCAACGTCGTCTCGGACAGGGCGTTCCGATATGGCGACCCAGAGTCGGCGTTCAACGCGCCTGGTGTTCGCACCGTCGGCACCACGGTTCATTACCCTAGAAACACATGCGCTCCGATGGAGTGTGGTGTTGTCATCGCCGAGCACCTGCCGGGCGATGAGGGCTATGACGTCCTCTCCAATTTCATGGGACCGTTCTCCTTGCATGCGGTCATGGCGATGGCGTTGAAGGTGGCGGGCAACAAGCTGCGCCACCGCGTACCGCGCGACTCGGGCGGTAGCTTCGGCGTAAAGCAGGCTGTTTTCCCCTACGTCGTCATGATGTGCCTGGCATCCCGCAAGGCCGGCGCACCGGTGAAATGGGTGGAAGACCGGCTTGAACATTTGAGTGCGGCAACCTCCGCCACCGCACGGCTGACCCACATTGAAGCCGCGGTGACGCCAGAGGGGCGGATCCTGGCGCTCCGGTACGACCAGGCCGACGAGGTCGGGGCCTATCTGCGTGCGCCTGAGCCCGCCACGTTCTATCGTATGCACGGAGCGCTCACGGGTCCGTATGCCATCGACAACCTGTCCGTGCGAAACCGCGTTGTCGTCACAAACAAAACACCCACTGGGCTCGTTCGCGGCTTTGGTGGGCCCCAGGTGTACTACGCCTTGGAGCGACTGATGGACCGCGTCGCGGTGGCGCTCGCCATCGACCCGGTCGAACTGCGCCTTCGCAACTTCGTGCCATCCGATGCCTTTCCCTACACCGCTGCTGCAGGCGCGGTGCTTGACTCGGGTGACTACACACGCCTTGCGATGATGGCCATTGCCGAAGCGGATGTTCATCAGCTGCGAGAGCGACAAGCAGCCGCCCGTGCGGCGGGAAAGCTGTACGGGATTGGAGTGGCGGCCATCGTCGAGCCATCGGTGTCCAACATGGGCTACATCAGCACTGTTCTCACGCCCGAGCAGCGGGCCAAGGCAGGCCCGAAGAACGGCGCGATTGCCAGTGCCACGGTCGCCATCGACCTGCTGGGCGGGATAAACGTTACCATCGCGTCCGCCCCTGCAGGCCAAGGCCACATGACGGTGTGCGCTCAGGTGGTGGCCGACGTGTTTGGTCTCGAGCCGTCACAGGTGGTGGTTAATGTCGAGTTTGACACCGCCAAGGATGCCTGGAGTGTGGCTGCAGGCAACTACAGCAGCCGCTTTGCAGGCGCCGTTGCCGGAACCGTGCATCTGGCAGCTCAACGCCTTCGCGACAAGGTCTCTCGCATTGCGGCGGCAGGCTGGGGATGTCCCGCTGGAGATGTGTGCTTCGAAGGCGGACAGGTCTTCAATCGTGAGCAGCCATCGCAGAGGCAGCCGTTCACCCGCATTGCCGCCAGCCCGCACTGGGCACCGGGGCTACTGCCTTATGGCGTGGAGCCTGGTCTGCGGGAGACCGCGTTCTGGACGCCGGAAACCCTGCGTGCTCCTGACGCGCAGGACCGTGTCAACACCTCTGCCGCCTATGGATTCGTCTTCGACGTCTGCGGACTCGAAATCGATCCCAATACGGGTGCTGTCGTGGTCGACCGCTACATCACTGCGCACGACGCCGGCCGACTCCTGAATCCGGCACTGGCCGACGGCCAGATCCGTGGTGCCTTCACGCAGGGGCTGGGTGCTGCGTTGCTCGAAGAGTTCCGCTACGGTGCAGACGGCAGTTTTCAGAGCGGGACGCTGGCCGACTACCTGATGCCAACGGCCTGCGAGACGCCTGACCCGGTCATCGTCCACCTGGAGACGCCAAGCCCTTTTACCCCATTAGGCGCCAAAGGTTTGGGCGAAGGCAACAACATGAGCACGCCCGTTTGCATTGCCAACGCATTCAGCGACGCGCTGCGGCCCTTGGGCGATGTGGAGGATGTGAGGCTTCCGCTGACACCTGCTCGTGTTCTTGAGCACCTTCAAACGCCTGACCCAGAGTCGACGAATCCGCTGGCTCGCAAAGCGGCGCCAGCACCCGCTGCAGCTGGCGAGGGGTTATCGCTGTCCGCTCAGGGCACGGTGGAAATTGCCGCCACGCCTGAGCGTGTGTTCGCGGTGCTGCTGGACCCGGTTGCACTTGCTAAGGTCATTCCTGGCTGCCACGAATTGAAGACCGACGGGGAGGGTCGATATCGCGCAGACGTGACCGTCGGCATTGGACTCATCAAAGCCAGGTACGAGGCCCTCATCAAGCTGTCGGACATCCAACCGCCGCACAGCCTGCGTTTGGCAGGCAGTGGCAGCTCAAGCCTTGGCACAGGTGCGGGGGATGGCCTGGTTCGACTGGAAGCAACACCCACAGGCACCCTTCTGCACTACGACTACAGAGCGCAAGTCGGTGGAAAGGTCGCCATGGTGGGCAGCCGGATGCTTGAGAGCGCCGCCAGAGTCATCGTCGCTCAACTCTTCGAGTCGCTGGGTCGCCAGGCTTCGGGCGCGGGTGATGCAAACGTCTCATGGTGGCGTCGCCTGCTGATTCGCCTGGGAGTCACGAAATGAAACCACCACTCTTCGACTATGTCCGTGCCGACAGCGCTGAAGCTGCAGCGAAACTTCTGGAACGTTTCGGCGAAGGTGCCCGGATTCTTGCTGGCGGACAGTCGCTGATGGCTGTGCTGAACATGCGGCTTGCGCAGCCCTCTTTGCTGATTGACATCTCGCGCTGCGAATCCCTCTCGATGATTGAGGTCCGCTCCAGGGAAGTGAGGGTCGGTGCGGCAGTGACCCAGGCGCAGCTTCAGGCCCACCCGGATGTCCCCCCGCTGTTGAAGCTGGCCTTTCCCTACATTTCCCACTTTCAGATTCGAAATCGGGGAACGGTCTGTGGCTCGATTGCTCACGCAGACCCATCGGCCGAGCTGCCACTGTGCCTGCTCGCACTCAAGGGGGTTGTCCATCTGCTCAGCTCTCGTGGACGTCGCGACGTGCCTGCCTCCGAGTTCTTCACCGGGCTACTGAGCACCGCCCGCGCCAACAATGAACTGATTGAAGCGGTGAGCTTTCCGCGTCCGGCGGGCGGGCAAGGGTTTGGCTTTGCCGAACACTCGCGCCGCCATGGTGACTTCGCCCTTTGCGCAGTGGCTGTGGTGTCAGATGCAAAAGAACTGCGAGTGACCGTGGGAGGGCTTGGTGACAGACCTCACGCCGAAGTCATTCCTCAACTTGAGGGCGATGCACTTGACAAGGCGTTGAACGAGCTCGCCTGGTCTCTTGATGTGCGCGACGACCCGGCCACCCCAGCAGCGACGCGGCGCCATCTGTTACGTCGCCTGGCTGTCCAGGCCATCCAGCAAGCACGGAGACAAACATGAATACCCCAATTCTCGACAAGGGAGGTTTGCACCTGGTGCAGCTCACCCTGAATGGGCGGAGCCGCTCGGGCCGCGCACAACCTCGAACCCTGCTGAGTGATTTTCTACGCCACGAACTGGGCGCAACAGGCACGCACGTGGGATGCGAGCACGGGGTCTGTGGCGCCTGCACGGTCCGGATCGATGGCGTGGCAAGCCGCTCCTGCCTGACGCTTGCGGTGCAAGTCGAAGGTCGTCGTGTTGACACGGTCGAAGACTCGGAGAACCAAGATGATTACCTCGTTCGCCTCAAGGCTGCGTTCAAGCGACACCACGCGCTGCAGTGCGGCTTTTGCACCGCAGGAATTCTGATGTCCAGCGCAGATTGGTTGAAGCGTCAGCACGACGCTGGCCACCAACCCAGTGAGCATGAAGTACGCGACATGCTCAGCGGCCACATTTGCCGCTGCACGGGATACACCCCCATCGTAAACGCCGTCCTGGAGGTGTCCCGTGCTTGACCTTGGAAGAACCTTTTTGCAGAGCGTTGACCGCTCTGCCAACACGACAGCACTTGTCGACGGCTCAGTTCGGCTCACCTGGGGTGAGTGGGCCCGCGCCATCGGCGGCGTCCAGCGTGGCCTGGCAGCCCTGGGATTGCGTCATGGGGACCATGTCCTCAGTGTGCTGCAAAACCGGTACGAAGCGGCCACCTTGCACTGGGCCTGTCAGTTCTCTGGCCTCGTGATGACGCCACTGAACTGGCGCGCCAAGCCCGAGGAGGTTGACTACGTGCTGCGTGACTCCGAGGCACGTCTTCTGGTGTTCGAGGCTGCGTCGGAAGAGTCGCTGGAGAGCTCCGTTCTCGGCAAGACCGTCACGCGCATAGCCGTGGGCACCGTGCGTAGTGAGGCGCCCCGCTTTGATGACTTGCTCAAAGAACACCGAGACCCCACACCTTTGGCCCGCGCCGAAGACCTCTCCTTGATGCTCTACACGTCGGGAACAACGGGCGCGCCCAAAGGCGTCCCACGGCGCCAGCGTACAGAGAGGGTGGCGGCACTCGCCCATGTGGCTCAAAACCGCTACGCGTACGGCGAACGCACCCTTGGCGTGATGCCGCTGTACCACACCATGGGCGTGCGTTCTCTGCTGACGATGGCCCTTGTCGATGGGCGCTTTGTCTGCATGCCCCGATTTGATGCCGCCACGGCGCTGAGAGCCATCGAATCGGAGCGGGTGAGTCATCTGTACCTCGTGCCCACGCTGTACCACGACCTCCTTGCGCACCCAGAGTTCAAGCGAACTGACACCCACTCGGTGCGCAAGCTGGGCTTTGCCGGTGCTCCCATGCACGATGCGCTGCTGCTGCGGCTTCAGCAAGCGTTCCAGCCCGAACTCTTCGTCAACCACTACGGCAGCAGCGAGATCTACACATTCTCAATCAATCAGGACGCCGTGGGTAAGCCCGGCTCTGCGGGACGGGCAGGCATCAACACACGACTGCGTGTCATCAAGCTCGATGCCAAGAGCCCGGAAGACTTGGCAGCGCCTCTCGAAGAAGGCCAGATTGTGGCCGAGCTCCTCAGCGACGAAGCGTTCGAGGGTTATCACAAGCGCCCCGAAGCGAACGCGCGGAGCCTGCGTGACGGCTGGTACTTCACGGGCGACACGGGTTACCTCGACGCAGAGGGTGACCTCTTCGTGACCGGTCGCGTCGACGACATGATCATCAGCGGCGGCGAAAACATCTCACCCGTGGACATCGAGTCGGTGCTCTCTTTGCACCCCAGTGTCGATGAGGTGGCAGTAGCTGGCCTGAAGGACGAGCGATGGGGGCAGCGGGTGGTGGCGTTCGTGAAGACCCATGACGCCGTGGGGGCTGATGCCCTGGATGCCCACTGCCGCGCTTCTGACCTCGTGAACTTCAAGCGCCCTCGCGAGTACGTATTCGTTCGCGAAATCCCCAAATCCCCTGTCGGAAAGGTCCTGCGCCGCAAGTTGGTAGCAGGCGAATTTGAAGCAGCGCGACCTCCGCTGCCTCAGGTGCCACCCGCTTGATGCGCGTCCATCAATCCATTCACTTCTTCAAACCCTCTTCAACCAGTCGTAAAGGAAATCATGCAACTCAATGACCTCAACCATCCTGCGCTCACCCTGAGCTCCACCCTGGACGGCTACCGCGTGGAGATAGACCCATCGCGTGAACGCGCTGACATCGTTCTGTGCCGTCCCCCGTTCAACGTGATCTCCATGACACAGCGAGAGCAGCTGCGCATCACATTTGAAGCGCTGGATGCCAACGACAGCGTGCGCGTTATCGTCCTTCGCTCGGAAGGAGAGCACTTCTCCAGCGGCGGCAACATCAAGGGCTTCCTGGAGGCCTCTCCCGAGCACGTTAGCAAGCTCGCATGGAACGTTGCAGCACCCGCCCGCTGCAGCAAGCCTGTCGTGACCGCTGCCCGTGGCTACTGCTTTGGTGTGGGCTTTGAACTCTCCCTGGCGTGCGACTTCCGTCTCGTAACACCCACCACGCTGTATGCGCTGCCCGAGCAAAAGTTGGGCCAGATTCCTGGCTCCGGCGGCTCTGCACGTCTGCAGAAGATGGTTGGTATCACGCGCACGAAGGACATCGTGATGCGCAGTCGTCGCTTCACGGGCCCGCAGGCCTACGACTGGGGTGTAGCGACCGAGTGTGTGCCCGATGCGGAGCTGGAAGCAGCAACCGACGCACTGGTCGACGAGCTGCGTGGTTTCTCCCCACTTGCCCAACGCACTGCAAAGAAGCTGCTCAACGACACCGAGGACTCGCCCCTGTCGATTGCCATCGAACTGGAAGGCCACTGCTATTCGCGCCTGCGTAGCTCTGACGACTTCAGAGAAGGTGTCGAAGCATTCCATGACAAGCGTCGTGCGCGCTTCACGGGCACCTGAGTTTCCTGAATTCGTTCCCCAGCTTCCCCCTGCCGCTTGACCACCAATAACCCAACGAGGAGACATACGTGAAAACCAGAAACACTGCCATCGCCCTGGCGATTGCCTGTATTGCAAGCAGCGCTGCTGCGCAGAATCAGCCCATCCGCATCGGTGTCGTGACCCCACTGTCCGGTACCTATGCAGGCATTGGCCAGCAGGTGAGATGGGGCCTGGACCTTGCCGCGCGCCAAATCAACGCCGCCGGCGGAGTGGCCGGTCGACAGCTAGAGCTGATCTATGAAGACGAAGAAGCCAACCCGGCTGTTGCTGTGCAAAAGGCAGAGAAGCTCTTCCAGGTCAACAAGGTCGACTTCCTGACCGGCACGGTCAATAGCGGCGCCACCCTTGCTGTGGGTCAGGTAGCAGAGCGCAACAACCGCCTCATTGCAACCACCGTTTCATTCGCCGACTCGATCACTGGTGACAAGTGTTCACCCAATGTGTTCCGCGTGAACGCACGGGCAGGTATGCAGTCTGCTGCACTGGCCGACTGGATAGCTCGCACACGGCCCAATGCCAACGTCTTTTATCTCGGACCCGACTACGAAATGGGCCGTAGCACGGTGGCGGCATTCAAATCTGCTGCCGAAGCCAAGGGCGCAAAATCCGTGGGCGAGGTGTTTGCTCCGCTGGACAACAAGGACTACTCCCCGTTCTTCGGTCAGATGCGTTCGTCGCGTCCTGCCGTGATTTACACCTCGGTTGCAGGTAACGACACGGTGCGCCTGTTCTCCCAGATGGCTGAGTTCGGAATCAACCGCAACGTTCAGGTGGTTGGGGCCTCCGGCACCGTGACCTCGCAAAACCTGCCCGCCATCGGCAAGAACGCGGACGGCTTTGTGACCGGCGTGGGCTATGCAACGAGCATCGACAGCGCCGAGAACCGCAAGTTTGTAGCCGACTTCGAAGCCGCCAACAAGAGCGCACCGGACCTCTACGGCGCCGACAGCTATGGCGTGTTGTTCTTCTACAAGGCAGCGGTCGAGAAGGCAGGCAGCACCGACACCGACAAGGTGCGGGCCGCCATGCGTGGGCTGCAGTGGAGCACCCCTCAAGGCACAAAGACCATGCGTGCCGGTGACCACCAGGCCATGCAGGACATGTACGCGATGCGTGTGACCAACGGCAAGTTCGAGCTGGTGGGCCAGGTCAAGGCCGACGCGGCCATCGGCGCCGACGTCTGCACGCGATTCTGAAGCCACGACCGAGTCCAACACCATGAGCAACGCTATGGAATGGCTGCAGTTCGTACTGGCACCACAGATGATTAACGGCCTGTCCATTGGCGTGGCCGTGGTGTTGATGGCATTGGGCCTGACCATCATCTTCGGTCTGCTGGATGTCATCAACATGGCCCATGGCGAGTTCTACGCCATAGGAGCCTACCTTGCCGTCGCCTTGTTGGCGACGGGCATGTCGTTCTGGTGGGCTTTGGTCCTGACGCCGCTGCTGATGGCGGTGTTGGGCTTCGTCACCGAGAGAGGACTAATCCAGCGGGTGTTTCACAGCAAGGACCGTCACACGCTGACCCTGCTCCTTACCTTCGGCGTGGCGGTGGTGCTGGAAGACGCGCTCAAGATTGCGTTCGGCGCCAACCCCCTTCGCCTGGAGGCGCCCATCAGCGGCGCCACCGAGATGCTGGGATTGTTCTTTCCCAACTACCGTCTGTTTGTCATGCTGTTCGGGGGGGCGCTCATCGCTGGGGTGTGGCTGCTGGTCTTTCGCACCTCGCTGGGTGCGATCGTTCGCGCGGCCGCATATGACCGGAACATGAGCGCCTCGCTGGGTGTTCCGGTACAGCTCGTCTACGCGGGCACCTTTGCCTTTGGGGTGGCCCTGGCTGGTATCGCTGGCGTTTTGCTGGCCCCCATCTACTCGGTGTTTCCGACCATGGGCAAGGACTTCGTCCTGATCGCCTTCAGCGTGGTCATCATCGGCGGCATGGGTTCCATCAAGGGTGCTTTGCTGGCAGGCCTGTTGCTCACGCAGGTGCAGTCCATCTCCAGCCTTTACATCTCCCCGGTGTGGAGCGACCCCCTGCTGTTCGGCATCATGGTCCTCGTGTTGATGTGGCGCCCGCAAGGCTTGTTCGGAAAACTTGGGAGCGCCTGAAATGAGCACACCAGCATCTTCTTCGACGATTGGCCCACGTGGCGGCGCTTTGGCCACGGCGAGCAGCGAGCGGCCGCGCCGCTCTGCTGCCACCTGGCTTGCCATCCTGTTCTTCGCCGGTGCGCTGCTGTTTGGTGGCATCGCGCTGGCCCTGGGGGACGTCTTCTACCTGCGCCTGGCAACGGAAGCGCTGATTTTTGGAGGTCTGGCCCTGTCCGTGGACCTTCTGCTGGGCAGGGTTGGCCTGCTGCCGTTGGGACAAGCGCTGTTCTTTGGGCTAGGGGCATACGTCTCTGCGTTGGTGCTCAAGAACTGGAGCGATTCGTTCTGGCTGGCTTTGGGCGTCACCCTGGCTTTCAGTGCTGTGGCCGGTCTGATTGGTGGGCTGATTGCCATTCGCGCCAAGGGTGTCTACTTCGCACTCATCAGCTTCGGCCTCGCCCAGGTTCTGTCCAAAGTGGTCTACAACACCCGCGAGCTCGGTGCCTCAGACGGCATCATCGGCGTGCCCTCGGCCAACATCATGTGGGGCGTCAACTCGGCCACGCCATCGGGCTTCTTCCTGGTGGTGCTCGCCTTCATAGGTGCGCTCTACCTGGTGTTGCGCTATCTCATGGACACACCTGTGGGTCGCCAGCTCGACGCCATCCGAACCAACGAGCACCGAGTCTCCTTTCTTGGTGAGGACCCCTGGCGTTACAAGCTGGGGGCTTTCGTTGCAGCCGCGTGCATTGCCGGTTGCAGTGGTGCGCTCTATCCCATGCTGCGCGGCTTCGTCTCGCCTGAACTGATGTTCTTCCAGGTTTCTGGCAACGCGGTGATCAACGTCATCGTCGGTGGCACCGGCACACTTATCGGCCCGCTCTATGGGTCTGCCATCCTCACTGGCCTGCGCTCCGTGGTGGGCTCCTTCACCACGCATCACCACATCGTCATCGGCGTGTTGTTCGTGTTGGTGGTGATTCTCATGCCGCGCGGCCTCATCGGTTACGCGACACCCGCCCTACAACGCTGGCTAGATGCTCGACGCAACCAGAAGGAGAACCGTTGATGAACCCCATTCTGTCGGTCAAAGGCATCAGCGTTCAGTTCGGCGCCCTCAAGGCAGTTCAAGATGTGAGCTTTGAGGCTCAGCCGGGAAAAATCACGGCCGTGATTGGCCCCAACGGGGCTGGCAAAAGCAGCCTGTTCAACCTCATCAGCGGAGCCATACGTCCCTCTTCGGGGTCGGTGCGTTTCGATGGGGAGGATGTGACGGGCCGTGCGCCCCACCAACTTCTCAGATACGGCCTGTCCCGCTCGTTCCAGATTACCAATCTGTTCTTTGAGCTTCCGGTACGCGAGAACCTGCGCCTGGCAGCGCAGTTCCTTGAGCAGGGGCGCGGCCTGTTTCGCCCACTGGCCCGCAGCCAGACTGCTGCTGCGCGCGTGGACGAACTCCTTGGGCAGTTCGACCTTCGTAACAAGGCAGATGAGCTCGCTGGCTATCTGTCGCATGGAGAGCAACGTCGACTGGAAATTGCGGTTTCTCTGGCATCACGCCCGCGCATGCTGCTCCTCGACGAACCAACCCAGGGAATGAGCCACGGCGACACCCGCGAGACCGAATCACTGATTCGGGGGCTCTCCCACAACCATGGTCTTTCCATTTTGCTGGTCGAGCACGACGTGGACCTGGTGATGCAGTTGTCAGACTTTGTGGTGGTGATGCACCAGGGTCAGAAGCTCGCCGAGGGCACTCCGGCACAGGTGCGTGCCAATCCTGCGGTTCAGGCCGCCTACTTCGGGGAGAAGCTCTGATGTTGGAACTCAAAGGCGTTCACACCCATTATGGGCTGAGCCACGTTTTGCAAGGTATAGACCTGCAGGTGGGCCATGGTGAAGTGGTTGGCCTGTTTGGCCGCAACGGGGTGGGTAAAACCACGGTGATCAAGACGATTGCCGGCTGGGTCTCGCCCTCTAGTGGAGATGTCATCTTTAACGGCGAATCAATTAACGGCGTCGGCGCAGACCAAATCTGCCGCCGAGGCATTGGCCTTGTGCCTGAGGACAGGCGCATCTTTCCTGGTCTGACCGTTGAAGAAAATCTGCATCTGGGTCAGATGCAGTGCCCGTCGCGCAGCCGCTTGGACGCGCGCAGGCGAATGGAGGAAATCTACCAGCGGTTTCCGCGCCTTGCGGAGCGTCGGCGTCAGATGGGGACCACCTTGTCGGGCGGCGAACAACAGATGCTTGCTATTGCGCGGGTGCTCGTTGGTGAGCCAAAGCTGCTGCTCATCGATGAGCCCACGGAGGGTCTGGCGCCCATGATTGTGGATGAGTTGTTCACCTTGATTGGCAACTTGGCGAGCGAGGGGATTCCCATCGTCCTTGTGGAGCAGAACGTCCATCGTGCCATCGGCTTGGTCAACCGTTTCTATATGCTAGAGCGCGGCTCGGTAGTACTCGATGGTGGCGCGAATCAAGCGGACCGCTCTGCGCTAATGGAACGACTGGCAGTCTGAGCTCAAAGCCCATTGGGCTGCCGATCACTCCAGAGATGGCGTCAAGACAATGGGGAGGCATCCCTAGCGTCTCCGAACGGCGCGCCCCCTGCGCGCTGCCCCCGCCACCTGGCAGGCCCTCCGATACGCCCGCAGCGTCATCTCCGCCCGCTGCATCACCGTGTCTTCCACCGTGGCCGCGCCTCCGGCCAGGTCATCCGCCTGGGCCTGCAGCAACTCCGCCGGGCTCATGCCCGATGCCTCGCCCGTCAGCAGCGCAATCCCTTCGCTCACATGCCCCATGGTGTAGACGTGGAACAGCCCGCGCTCCACCGCGTCCAGCACGCTGCGGTCCAGCATCAGGTGGCGCTGGTTGCGGGCGGGGATCAGCACGCCTTGGGTGCCGTCCAGGCCCGCAGCCTGGCAGGCCTGGAACCAGCCTTCGATCTTTTCGTTGATGCCGCCCACGGGCAGCACTTCGCCGTGTTGGTTCAATGCGCCCGTCACCGCAATGCCCTGGCGCAGGGGCAGGCCTGACAGGCTGGACAGCAGCGCGTACAGCTCGGCGCACGAGGCCGAGTCGCCTTCCACGCCGCTGTATTCCTGCTCGAACACGATGGATGCATTGAGCGCCAGGGGCGCTACATGGCTGAACAGGGCGGTGAGGTAGCTGTGCAGGATGAGCACGCCCTTGTCGTGGATGGGGCCGGACATATCGACCTCGCGCTCGATGTTGAGCAGGCCCTCTTGCCCGGCGAAGGTGCGCGCGGTGATGCGTACCGGAAAGCCAAAGCGGTAGTCGCCCAGGTCGATCTGCGTCATGGCGTTGATCTGGCCGGTGATGGAGCCCTGCAGCGTGATCAGGCGCTCGCCTTCGGTGATGGATTCGTGCAGTTCTTCTTCGGGCTGGTTGTGGCGCAGGGTGCGGGCGGCCAGGGCGGCTTGCACGTCGGCGGCTTGCACCAGGGTGCCTGCGCGGGCCTGGCACAGCGCGGCGCTTTCGATGGCGAGTGCTTCGGTGTGGGCAAAGCGGGCGCTTTGGCGGCCTTGGTCGTCGGCCTCGCGGTGCGATTGCTCCAGCAGCAGGGCCACGGCGTCGGCGGCAAAGTGGGGCAGGCCGCGCTTTTTGCAGCAATGCGCGACCAGGATGGCCGAGGACTGGTGGGTGCCGGGGGTGGCGATGAACCGGTCTGAGAAGTCCACCTTCACACGAAAGCGGCGCGCGGCGTCGGGGTCGGCCTCTTGCAGGGCGTAGTACTCCTCCACCGATCCGATCAGCACGATCTTCACATCCACGTCCACCGGCTCGGGCTGCAGTGCCACGGCGCCGCCGGGTGCATGTGCGGGGCCGCCGCCACCGCTGCCGTCTTCGATCTGCAGGCGCCCGCAGCGCAGAAAGCGGCGCAGGCGCGGCCACAGGCCTTCTTCGGCGGCCAGGTCGTGCAGGTGCAGCAGGATGAAGCCGCCATGCGCCTTGAGCAGGCTGCCAGCCTGGATGCTGGCGTGGTCGGCCTGCACGGTGTCGGCGTCTGCGCCGTGTTCGATGCTGCCAAACAGGGTGCGGGCCGTGGGGTTGTCTTCCACCACCACCGGGGCGCTGGTGCGGCCGTGGTTGTCCACCACCACGTTCACCTGGCAGCGGGCCAGCAGGTCGTCCAGCGCGTCCTTGCGGTCGTCTTCGGCGTCCTGGCCTTGTTCAGCGTCACCTGGCTCGAACAGGTCGATGTGGTCCAGCACGGCGCGTTCCACCTGGTCCAGCCACTGCGTGAGCTTGACGGCGTCCTTGATCTGCTTGCGCAGGCCCTGGCGGATGCCGTGCAGGGCGTGCTCCACCAGGGGCTTGATGGTCTGGCGGCGCAGGGCGGCCAGGGCGTCGTCGCGCGTGCGCTCCAGCGGGCGGGTGGCTTCGAGAAATTTGGCGATCTCTGCGCGCAGCTCCAGCTCTGCGGCGTCGATTTCGGCGCGGCGCTCGCGGGGCAGGGCGCGCGCCTCGCCTTCGGTCAGCGGCTGGCCCTTGGGGCCGGTGAGGGTGAACACCATGTGCCCGGCCTCGCGGCTCAGGCGGAACTGGCGGGCCTCGGCAAATGCGTCCAGCGCTGCAAAGGCTTCGCTCTCTTGCGTTTGCCAGGTCTTCTCGATGCGCTCGGCCTCGGCCTTGAAGTCGGGGCTGGTCAGGCGCTTGGGGATCTCGGCCTGCAGGCTGCGTGCCATGTCGGCCAGACCCTGGCGCAGCAGGCGGCCCTCGCCTGCGGGCAGGCGCAGCGCGCGGGGGCGGTCGGGCTGGTCAAAGTGGTGCAGGTAGCACAGGTCGGGCGGCACCGCGCGTTTTGCGGCCTCGGCCTGCATGGCCTGGCGCAGCAGCGACGCCCGCCCGCTGCCCACTTCGCCCAGCACAAACAGGTGGTAGTCCGGCTGCTGCATCGCCAGACCAAATTGCGCAGCGGCCTGGGCACGCTCCTGCCCGATCCAGGGCAGGGGCAGGTCTTGCAGCTCGGCGGTGCTGGCAAAGCCCAGCGTGGCGGGGTCAATGGTCAGACGCAACTGGTGGGGGGCAAGGGCAAAAGCGGGCATTGATGTGGGTGTGGGAAGGGGCGGTGCGGAGTGCGTGGCAGGCAGCCGTGCAGCACCTGGCGACCAAAATATGAGCCAAAACGGGCAGATGCGCTAGTGCAATATGCCCTGGGTGCTATCAATAATGTAGTGATTGACCATGGGCGCGCAGGCCGCTCCGTGCCATTCGCTTTTGCGTTCGCATGCGTAATGGCATGGGCATGCGCATCAGTGCGCCACCGGGCATACCCCGGCAGGTGCACCACCGGCCAGCGCGTGGCTGCGCGCATCGGCCAGCGCGGCGGCGGTGGGGGCCTCGGTGGGCCAGCCCGCCAGGTGCTGTTGGGCCACGCGGCTCAGCGCAGTGATCCAGTGGTGGTTGTCGTTCAGGCAGGGGATGTAGTGAAACTCCTTGCCGCCCGCGTGCAAGAAGGCCTCGCGTACTTCCATGTTGATTTCTTCCAGCGTCTCCAGGCAGTCGCTGGTGAAGCCGGGGCACACCACGTCCACCCGCCGCGTGCCTGCTTTGCCCAGCGCCTCGATGGTGGGCTGGGTGTAGGGCTCCAGCCACTTGGCCTTGCCAAAGCGCGACTGGAAGGTGATGCGGTAGCGCTCCTCGCGCAGGCCCAGGCGCTCTGCCAGCAGGCGGCCGGTCTTGCGGGCCTCGCAGTGGTAGGGGTCGCCCAGGTGCAGCGTGCGCTCGGGCACACCATGAAAGCTCATCACCAGCTGGTCGGGCTGGCCGTGGTGCTTCCAGTGCGTCTCGATGGTGCGGGCCAGGGCGTCGATGTAGCCGGGGGCGTCGTGGTAGTGGTTCACAAACCGCAGCTCGGGCACGTTGCGCGTGGCGGCGGCCCAGGTGTAGACCGCGTCAAACACGCTGGCCGTGGTGGTGGCGGAGTATTGCGGGTACAGCGGCAGGATGAGGATGCGCGTGGCGCCATCGGCCTTGAGGGCATCGAGCTGGCTGGCGATGGAGGGGTTGCCGTAGCGCATGGCGTGGCGCACCAGCACCGCGTGGCCTGCCTCGCCCAGCCAGCCGCGCAGCAGCGTGGCCTGCTTGGCTGTCCAGTGCGCCAGGGGCGAGCCCTCGGGCGTCCAGATGCTGGCGTATTTGGCGGCCGACTTGGCCGGGCGGGTGCGCAGGATGATGCCGTGCAGGATGGGCATCCACAGCAGCTTGGGGATCTCCACCACGCGGTGGTCACCCAGAAACTGCGCCAGATACCGGCGCACGGCCGGGGCCGTGGGTTCGTCGGGCGTGCCCAGGTTGCACAGCAGCACGGCAGTGCGGTCGGCCTGGCCGTGGGTGAAAGGGGGTTCGGGGTGGAAGGAAGGCATGCGGCATTTTCACCCACGCGCCGAGCCAGTGCGGGCTGGGAGCCTATTTGCGGCGCGGCACACCACCGCCTGTGAGATCAGCACCGGGCATGCCGTCTTGATGCGTTTGCAGCCCCTTTTCGGGGTGCATCGGGTATTCCCTGATGTGATTATGAAACCGGTTTCATAAACTGGCGCCACTTTGGAATAACGACTGTCCACCGTGAATTACCAGTTCCAGTTCGATGCCGTGTTTGCCGCGTGGCCCTTGCTGCTCAAGGGCACGTGGATCACCGTGCAGCTGTCGCTCACCGCCACTTTGCTGGGGCTGGTGGTGGCCATCTTTTGCGCCTGGGGCAAGACCGGCGGGCCGGGCTGGCTGCGGTTTTTGATCAACGCGTACATCGAGGTCATCCGCAACACGCCGTTTCTGGTGCAGCTGTTTTTCTTCTTCTTTGCGCTGCCATCCATCGGCCTGCGCTGGTCGCCCTACACCGCGGCGCTCACCGCCATGGTGGTGAACCTGGGGGCCTATGCGGCCGAGATCGTGCGGGCGGGCATTGAGTCCATCCCCAAGGGGCAGATCGAGGCGGGCAAGGCGCTCAACCTCAAGCCGTGGGAGATCTTTCGGTTTGTGATCCTCAAGCCAGCGCTCAAGGCCATCTACCCGGCGCTCACCAGCCAGTTCATCCTGCTGATGCTCAGCTCGGCCGTGGTGTCGGTGATCTCGGCAGACGACCTGACCTCGGTGGCGGCCAACCTGCAGTCGCAGACCTTCCGCAGTTTTGAGATCTACATCGTGGTGACGGCCATCTACCTGGCGCTGGCGCTTTCGTTCTCGGCGCTGTTCAAGCTGATCTATCAGCGCGTCCTTAACTACCCCGACCGTCGCTAAGGAGACCGACCATGCGTACCTTCGGACTCTCCGAGTTTTTATTCATCGTGCAGGCCGCGCAGTGGACGCTGGCGCTGTCGGCCATTGCCTTCGTCGGCGGTGCGCTGCTGGGGCTGGTGGTGGCGCTGTCGCGCACCTCAGAGAATGCGGCGGCGCGCAATGCGGCGCGCGTGTTCATCCAGGTGTTCCAGGGCACGCCGCTGCTGCTGCAGCTGTTCCTAATCTTTTTTGGCGCGCCGGTGCTGGGGTTTGACATCAACCCCTGGGTGGCAGCGGGCGTGGCGCTGGTGCTCAACAGCGCGGCCTTTCTGGCTGAAATCTGGCGCGGGTGCATCGAGGCGGTGCCACGCGGCCAGTGGGAAGCCGCCCAGGCGCTGAACCTCAAGTACGTGGCCCGCATGCGGTTTGTGGTGCTGCCCCAGGCTTTCAAGATTGCACTACCGCCCACGGTGGGCTACATGGTGCAGATCATCAAGGGCACGTCGCTGGCCGCCATCATCGGCTTCACGGAGATCACGCGGGCGGGGCAGATCATCAACAACGCCACGTTTCAGCCGCTGCATGTGTTCACCACCGTGGCCGCGCTGTACTTCGTGATCTGCTGGCCGCTGTCGCTGCTGGCCGCACGCATGGAGCGCAAGCGCGCCCGTGCTCTGGCGCGCTGACCCACGCGCCGCAACCCTCTTTTTTCTTTCTGTTCTCGTTCACACCAACCACCAGGAGACATGCGATGACTTTTTCTTTGCAACGCCGCACCGCTACCGCCGCTTTGGCCGCCTTGGGCCTGGGTGCCGCCCTCACCGCGTTTGCGCCGCTGGCCTCGGCACAGTCTGTGGCCGACATCAAGAAGAAGGGCGAGATCACCATCGGCATGCTGGTGGACTTTCCGCCCTACGGCACCACCAACGCACAAAACCAGCCCGACGGCTATGACGCCGACGTGGCCAAGCTGCTGGCCAAAGACCTGGGCGTGAAGGCCAACATCGTGCCCGTCACCGGCCCCAACCGCATCCCGTTTTTGCTGACCAACAAGGTTGATGTGCTGGTGGCCTCGCTCGCCATCACGCCCGAGCGCTCCAAGCAGGTGCAGTTCTCGCAGCCCTACGCGGCCGCGACCATCGTGCTGTACGGCAAGACCGGCGCCAACATCAAGAGCGCTGCCGATCTGAAAACCGTGCGCGTGGGCGTGGCCCGTGCCAGCACCCAGGACGTGGCCGTGACCAAGGCCGCGCCCGAGGGCACCGAAATCCGCCGCTTTGACGACGACGCGTCGGCCATGCAGGCGCTGATCTCGGGCCAGGTCGATGCGATTGGCTGCTCGGTCACGGTGGCGGCGCAGATCGCCAAGCGCGTGCCCGCCAACACGTTCGAGAACAAGTTCAACCTGCTGCAGCAGGCCATGGGCATCGCCCTGCGCCCCGGCCAGGACGAGCTGACCAAGGCCGTGAACGACTTTGTGGCACGCAACACTGCCAATGGCGAGCTGAACAAGCTGTACCAGAAGTGGCTGGGCGCTGACCTGCCCAAGCTGCAGTAAGCCTGCCTGAACGATAAGGAGCCATTGATGAGCGACGCAGTCACGACCGCCCCCGGCACACCGCCGATCATCCGCATGGAAGGGGTCAACAAGTGGTACGACAGCTTCCAGGTGCTCACCGACATCAACCTGTCGGTGCGGCAAGGGGAGCGCATCGTGATCTGCGGGCCATCGGGTTCGGGCAAGTCCACGCTGATTCGCTGCATCAACCGGCTGGAGACGGTGCAAAAGGGCCGCATCGAGGTCGATGGCATCGACCTGACCGCAGGCGGCAAGAATGTGGACGCCGTGCGTGCCGAAGTGGGCATGGTGTTCCAGCAGTTCAACCTGTTCCCGCACCTGACCATTCTGGAAAACTGCACGCTGGCCCCCATGCGTTCACGCGGCATGAGCAAGGCCCAGGCCGAAGAAGTGGCCATGAAGTACCTGACCCGCGTGCGCATTCCCGAGCAGGCGCACAAGCACCCCAGCCAGTTGTCGGGCGGGCAGCAGCAGCGCGTGGCCATTGCGCGGGCGCTGTGCATGGCGCCCAAGGTGATGCTGTTTGACGAGCCCACATCGGCGCTCGACCCCGAGATGGTCAAGGAGGTGCTGGACACCATGATCAGCCTGGCCGAAGACGGCATGACCATGCTGTGCGTGACGCACGAAATGGGCTTTGCCCGCAGCGTGGCCGACCGCGTGATCTTCATGGCCGACGGCAAGATCCTGGAGCAGGCGCCGCCCCAGCAGTTCTTCGGCCAGCCGCAGCACGACAAGACGCGGCAGTTCCTGGGCCAGATCCTGACTTCCCACCACGCACATTGAGACCTGGCAGGTCGTGCGGTTGATGGCCTTTGCCCCGTGGGGGCGCGGCCTGAAAGAAACACATGAAGGTATTGATTTCCCTGTCCTCCTTCGGCGCGGCCGAAACCGGACGCCACGGCCAGCTGTGGTGCACCGAACTGGCCCAGCAAGCGGGCGCGGACGGCGTGGAGGTGCGTGGCGAGCTGCTGCGCGACGCAGCCACCGAGCTGCCCGCACTGGCAGGCCGGGCAGCGGTGTACTCCAGCCCCGAAGGCTTGTGGACCGCGCAGGGCGAGCTGGATGAAGCAGCCCTGGCGCGCGGCGTGCAGGCCGCCCAGGTGCTGCGTGCACCGCGCCTGAAGATGTCGATTGGTGGCTTTGGCGCAACCCTGCCGACATCGCATGCCTCGCTGCAACGCCTCCAGGCCCTGCTGCAGGCCGCCCCGCAGGTGGAGCTGGTGATCGAGAACGACCAGACCGCCACCGCCGGCACGCTGGCCGCCATGCAGGCATTTTTTGCAGCCCAGGCACAGGCGGGGCTCGGCCTGGGCATGACCTTTGACATGGGCAACTGGCACTGGCAGGGCGAATGCCCGCTGCAGGCCGCGCAGGCCCTGGCACCCTATGTGCGCTATGTGCACTGCAAGGGCGTGCAGCGCCTGCCCGCCAAGTGGGTGGCGGTGCCACTGGCCGAATCGGTGGCGCCCTGGCGCGCCGTGTTGCGTGCCTTGCCAGCCGATGTGCCGCATGCCATTGAATACCCGCTGGTGGGTGACGACCTGGTGGCGGTCACGCGCGAGCAAGTGGCCTTCATCCGCGCCGCACGGGAGGCTGCATGACCACCCCGGCTTTTGACGTGGCACTGTTTGGCGAGGCCATGCTGCTGCTGGTGGCCAACGAGCCCGGTCCGCTGGAGAACGCCACCGGCTTTCACAAGCGCACAGCCGGGGCCGAGACCAATGTGGCCATTGGCCTGGCGCGCCTGGGCCTGAAGGTGGGCTGGGCCAGCCGCCTGGGCACCGACTCCATGGGCCGCGCGCTGCTGGCCGCCATGCAGGGCGAAGGCATCGATTGCTCGCACGTGGTGTGTGATGCCATGCAGCGCACGGGCTTCCAGTTCAAGGAGCGCGTGATCGATGGCCGCGACCCGCAGGTCGAATACCACCGCAAGGGCTCCGCCGCCAGCCAGATGGGCCCCGCCGATGTGGACGAGCCCTGGCTTCGGTCTGCACGCCACCTGCATGCCACGGGCGTTTTTGCCGCCATCTCCGACACCAGCCTGCAGGCCGCCATCCGCACGCTGGAGGTGATGCGTGCTGCAGGCCGCACCATCTCGTTCGACCCCAACCTGCGCCCCACGCTGTGGTCGTCGCCCGAGACCATGCGCCACTGGATCAACACCCTGGCCACCTATGCCGACTGGGTGCTGCCGGGCATGGAAGAGGGCGTGTTTTTGACCGGAGAAACCACCCCTGAGGGTGTGGCGCGGTTCTACCGTGAGCGGGGCGCCAAGCTGGTGGTGGTCAAGCTCGGGCCCGAGGGCGCGTACTACGACAGCGACGTGGCCGGCACCGGCCGCGTGCCCGGCGTGCCCGTGGCCCAGGTGGTGGACACCGTGGGCGCGGGCGACGGCTTTGCGGTGGGCGTGATCAGCGCCTTGCTGGAAGGCCTGCCGGTGCCCGCCGCCGTGCGCCGTGGCGCCTGGATTGGTGCCCGCGCCGTGCAGGTGCTGGGCGACACCGAGGGGCTGCCCACCCGCGCCCAGCTGCAGGAGGCGGGCCTGTGAGCCTGGCGCTACCTTCAGCAAACGGCAGCACAAGCCCAGCGCGCAAACAGGTGCTGGTGTTTCGCGAGCTGCCGCTCGACCAGCTCGCGCGGTTGACAGCCGTGCACGACGTGACAGTGGCCGACCCGCGCAAGCCCGACGAGCGCGCGCGGTTTGACGCAGCGCTGGCGCAGGCGCACGGGCTCATCGGCTCCAGCTTTCCCATCGATGCTGCCGTGCTGGCGCGTGCGCCCTGGCTGCAGGTGGTGTCCAGCATTTCGGTGGGCGTGGACAACTACGCGCTGGACGTGCTGCAGGCGCGCGGCATCATGCTGTGCCACACCCCCGGAGTGCTCGACGAAACGGTGGCAGACTCGGTGTTTGCCCTCCTCATGGCCACCAGCCGCAGGCTGGTGGAGCTGTCGCAGCTGGTGCGCGAGGGCCGGTGGACAAAGAATATTGGAGAAGACCTGTTTGGCAGCGATGTGCATGGCAAGACGCTGGGCCTGCTCGGATTTGGCCGCATTGGCCAGGCCGTGGCGCGCCGCGCCGCACTGGGGTTTGGCATGCCCGTGATGTACCACGCCCGCCGCCCGGTGGACTTGGCGACCCAGGCCCCTGAGTTGCAGGGCAAGGCCATCCACACGCCGCTGCCCGCGTTGCTGGCGCAGTCGGACTTTGTGGTGGCCATGCTGCCCTTGTCGGACAGCACACGGGGCATGGTCAATGCCGAGCTGTTTGCGGCCATGAAGCCCGGCGCCATCTTCATCAACGGCGGCCGGGGTGCCACCGTGGTGGAACAAGACCTGTTGCGCGCATTGGACCATGGCCCCCTGCGTGCAGCGGGGCTCGATGTGTTTGCCACCGAGCCGCTGCCGCTGGCGTCGCCCCTGCGCACCCACCCACGCGTGACCCCGCTGCCGCACATCGGCTCGGCCACGCACGACACGCGCCATGCCATGGCGGCGCTGGCCACCACCAACCTGCTGCAGGCCCTGGCGGGCGAACGGCCCGCCGCCGTGTACAACCCCGTACCCGCATGAGCCCGCCGACACCCGCACCCTCCGCCACGCCGCGCGTCCGCCCCACCATCGCCGATGTGGCGGCCGAGGCCGGTGTGTCCAAGGCCACGGTGTCGCGCTACTTCAACCACCGTGAACGCCTGCTCAGCCCCGACATTGCAGCGCGGGTCGAGGCGGCCATCGCCAAGCTGGCCTATGTGCCCAGCCCCATGGCCCAGGCGCTGAGCCATGGCCGCTCGCGGCTCATTGGCCTGGTGGTGGCCGACATCACCAACCCCTATTCGGTGGCCGTGTTGCGGGGCGCCGAGAAAGCCTGCCAGGACGCTGGCTACCTGGTCATGCTGTTCAACCTGGGCAACGACCGCGAACGCGAGCGCGCGGCCATCGATGCGCTGGCCAGCTACCAGGTGGACGGTTTCATCCTCAACACGCTGGGGCAGGGTGAAGGACAGGCGGATGTGAACACCTTGCACGGCAAGCCCGCCGTGCTGGTGGACCGGCGCCACGCCGGGCTGGCGGCAGACTTCGTCTCGCTGGACAACCACGGCGCCATGCGCGAAGCCTGTGCCCACCTGCAGCAGCAAGGCTGGCAGCGCCTGCTCTACATCACCCAGCCCTTGTTGGGCGTGAGCTCCCGCATCGAGCGCACGGAGGCCTTCCGTGCGCTGGTGTCCTCCAAGCGCTCGGCGGTGCGCGGCGCGGTGCTGGAGCTGGCGGCGGAGCAGGGCGATGAGGTGCTGGACCAGGCACTCACCGATCTGCTGCGGCAGGCCCGGCCCGGCGAGCGCTGCGCGGTGGTGGCGGGCAATTCGGTGGTCACGCTGCGGGTGGCTGCAGCCGTCTCGCGCATGGGGTGGACTTTTGGACAACAGCTGGGCTTTGTGGGCTTTGACGACCCTGAATGGGCGTCGCTGATCCGGCCCGGCCTGAGCGCCGTGGCACAGCCCACCGATGCCATCGGGCAACGCGCGGCGCAGTGCCTGCTGGAGCGCATCAACGGCCTGGAAGGCCCTGCACGCGAGAGCCTGCTGCCGGGCCTGTTGGTGGTGCGCGGATCTTCGTTGGGGCCTGCGGGCGCTTTATCCACAGACTGAACGCGCTGCATCCCCGGGGACCCTCTGCACGAATCTCGCTGGCCAAGTGGGCGCAGCGGATCGGGAGGGGCTGCAAGGCGCAAAACGCAGCAATAGCCGTAGCTATTGCGAGTATTTGCAACGCGGCAGACCGCCCGAGCCCGCTGATGCACACGGCGCGCTGATTTGTGCAGAGGGTCCCTAGGGCCTGCGGTATGCTTTGCGGCCCTCGCCCTGGTGCATCGCCGGGTCTCTTTTTTCGCCTTCATCCTTCAGGTGCGCCCTGTGCCAAATCCCTCTCTGGACACCTCCCGCATCCGTGCGATCTCCATCGATCTGGACGACACGCTCTGGCCCATCTGGCCCACCATCACGCGGGCTGAGAGTGTGCTGCTGGACTGGCTGACCCACCACGCGCCTGCCACGGCGGCACTCTTCTCGGACACCGAGGCGCTGCGCGCCATCCGCAACCAGATGGTGACCCTGCGCCCCGACCTGAAGGGCGACCTGAGCGCGCTGCGGCGCGAGTCCATCCGGCTGGCGCTGACGCAGGCCGGTGACGAGCCCGCGCTGGCCGAACCGGCGTTTGATTTGTTCTTTGCCGAGCGCCAGCGGGTGGAGCTGTTTGACGATGCGCACGACACGCTGGCTTTCTTGTCAGCGCGCTACCCGGTGGTGGCGGTGTCCAACGGCAATGCCGATATTCACCGCATCGGCATCGGCCACTACTTTCGCCACAGCATCAGCGCGTCGGACTTTGGCATCGCCAAACCCGATGTGCGCATCTTCCATGCGGCCGCCACGGCCGTGGATGTGTTGCCCCACGAGGTGCTGCACGTGGGCGACGACGCCACGCTGGATGCGCAGGGCGCACTGAATGCAGGCATGCAGGCGGTGTGGATCAACAGTGCCAACCACTCCTGGCCGCACGACGACACACCGCCCCATGCCACGGTGGACAGCCTTACCGCGCTGTGCCGGCTGTTGGCCTGACCGGTTTCGCTGGGTTCGGTTTCTTGCCTCAGGTCAAGGTTTGGGCGCGCGGCGGTTGAAGCCGCTGCCCGATCAAGTCACACTCCATCGTCGCTCAGCGACCCCTCCCACCATGCCCCGTACTCCCCCCCCGTTGCCCGCCATCCGCACCATCGGCGTGATGCAGCCCATGACCTGGCTGGTGCTGGCCTGGCGCGACATGGCACGGGCGGGCTGGATCAGTTTTGCGCATGGCCTGGCGCTCACACTGTTTGGGGCCGCCATCTTTGCAGTGGCACACCACCGCTTCTGGCTGCTGGCGGGGGCTCTGTCGGGCTTTCTGGTGGTGGCGCCGGTGCTGGCCACCAGCCTGTATGCGCTGAGCCGCGCGCTGGAGCGTGGCGAAGCCGCCAACCTGGGCGTGGTGCTCAAGACCTGGCTCAACTGGCAGAACAGCCATGTGAACAAATGGGGCAGCGACTACTGGTGCATGCTGCAGTTCGGGGCCCTGCTGGCGCTGGCCGCCTCGGGCTGGGTCATGACATCTGCGGCGCTCATCACGCTGCTGGCGCCCGTGCCCATCGAGACGCCGCTCGACTTTCTGCGCCACGTGGTCATGGCGCGTGACGGCTGGTTGTTTGAAATCTGGCTGGCGCTGGGCAGCCTGATGGCCGCGCCCATTTTTGCGTCCAGCGTGGTGGCCATGCCCCTGCTGCTGGACCGCCGCGCCACGCTGCTGCAGGCGGTGCTCACCGGCTGGCAGGCGGTCATCACCAACCCGCTGCCGATGGCGTTCTGGGCCGCGATCATCCTGGGCTTTACCTTGCTGGGCCTGGGCTCCCTGCTGCTGGGCCTGATCGCTGTGATGCCCATGCTGGGCCACGCCAGCTGGCACGCGTACCGCGACCTGGTGGATGCATCCAGCCTGCCCGAGCGTGACCTGGTGGCCCCTGCTGTACCGGCGGCCCCTGTGCGTCGGCCTGGAGGGACATCGTGATTTTTGGATTTACCGAGGCGCAGATCTCGGGCTTCTTCCTCACCTACGGGGTGGGGGCGTTCATCGCCTACATGCTGTTCATCATCGGGCAGCTCGCGTGGGAATCGAAGGCCGGACGCTTTGGCACCTTCGTGCTCTTCCTGGGCCTTGGCGTGGGTTTTCTGGGTTTCCTGGCCAAGGTGGTGATTCAGTGGTGGCTGGAGCGGTAGCGGGCCACACGGCCCGTTGCTCAACGCCAGGCGCACCCAACCGCGATCTGTCCGGGGTCTGGCACTGAGACCTGCGCATTCATTTCTTTTCGTTGTGTTTTGTTTCCTGTAGAAACTAATTGCAATGGCAGGAGGTGGTTGTGATGCTGCGTAACTCCCTGATCGTCGCCCTGCTGGGGCTGCTGGCCGAGGCGGCGGAAGCCCTGTCCCTGGGCGCGCCGCAAGGCAAGGTGTGGCTGGGGCAGCCCATCGACCTGGGCTTCGAAGTCCAGCTGGACCCTGGCATGTCGGTAGACGCCTTGTGCCCGCAAGTGCGGCTGGTGTCCGGCGATGTGGCTGTGCCGGCGGGCCGTGTCCAGTTGAGCGTGCGGCCGGGCGACCAAGAGCGCAACCCGGTGCTGCGGGTGCAGTCCTCCCACTTGGCCGACGAGCCGGTGCTGACAGCCCAGGTCTCCGTGCATTGCACGGGCCGGGTGACGCGCGAATACACCTTTCTGGCCGATCTTCCCGCCACCGTTGCGGCCGGGCTGAAGCCAGTGGCGATTCCCTGGGAGGTGCCGTTGGCGGATGCCTCCCCCTCACGGGCGGCTGGGGTGGCTGCCGGAGAAGCGTCGTCTGTACCCGCAATGGGCCCCTCGCGGCCGCGCAAGGCGTCGGCCGCCAGCCGGGTAGAGCGCAAGGGCACGAAACTGGCCGCAAAGTCTGCCGGGGCTCCCGTTGCGCGCAGCCGGTCCGCTGACACAGCGGCAGTGGCTTCCGCGACCAGCACTGCGCAGACGGCGCCTCAGGAGCCAGCCAGCACCGCGCCCAGCATGGCGCCTGAGGCCGCAGCAGCGCCCCCCGCACAGGCGTCGGCATCGTCCACCGCCTCGGTGGCTCCAGCAGCGGCATCTGTTGCGCCTGGACCTTCCAAGCCCCGGCTGGTGATGGAGCCGTTGACGGCGCTGGTCACGCCGCCCGCTTCGGGCGAAGGGGCTCCGTCCGGCGGCGCAACATTGATGCCGGTGGCGGCTTCGGCTGCGGAGGTCAACGCGCCGGACGGCGCGGGATCCCCCGGGGCGCGCATGCAGGCCTTGCAGGTGGAAGTGGATCGCATGCGCGCGCAGGCCGAGCAAGACCATCAGGCCACGCTCGCATTGCTGGCCCGTGTGGAACAGCTGAATGCAGGGCATTTCCCGGCGTCCTTGGTGTATGGGCTTCTGGCTATGCTGGCCTTGACGGTCGGGGCAGCAGGCTGGCTGCTGGCGCGCATGCGACACGCCATGGATGCATCGAACGAAGAGTGGCGCAACACCCTGACGGCCTATGTGGTGCAGTCTTCCTTGCCCGCAGCGGGAGACGCCGAGGCCGAGCGCCGCACAGCAGTGCTACCTGCCGATGACCGGCCTGCTGGGTTGCCCGGACTACAAGGAGTGGGTGCCCTGCCCGCGTAGGGACGGTCAGCGGAACAATCGCTCAGGAGGTGGTGCGCAGCGCAGATCAACGCGGCCAGGACCGCAGCCCCAGATCCTGCGCCAGGCGGCGATAGTCGGCCAGGCTGCGTTGCACATAGTCGTCCAGGGCCGTGCCACTGAGCGCAAAGGGGTACAGCCCATGGCGGGCGCACAGGGCGCCGTATCCGGGTGCCGCCTGGGCTTCCTGCAGGGCGGTCGTCCAGGCGTGGGCAGCCGCGTCCGGCACGCTGGCTGCCATGTAGAGGCCGCGTACGGTGGTCCATTGCAGGTCAATGCCCTGCTCGCGTGCCGTGGGCAGGGCGGCCAGTGTGCCGGGCAGCCGCGCGGGTGCCAGCACCGCGAGGATGCGCACCGGCAGGCCTTCTGCAGCGGCCCGGGTGGCCTCGGCCGCGTCGCCGGTGAAGATGTCGATGTGGCGGCCGCCCAGCGCCTTGAGCGCTTCGCCACCGCCCTCAAACGACACAAAACGCATGCGCTTGTGGTCTTGCCCTGCTGCGCGCACCAGCAGCGCGGCCTTGACCCAGTCCTGGCTGCCCAGCGTGCCGCCGGCACCAAACACCACGCGGCCCGAATCTTTTTGCAAGGCGGTGACCACGTCCTGCAAGCGCTGGTAGGGGGCGTCGCGGTGCACAGCCACCACGCCGTAGTCGTTGCCCAGCGTCGCTATCCAGCGCACGGCGCTCACCGGGTGTGGGCCGAAGCGGCCCTGCGCCATGTTGAGCAGTGAGCCGCTGGAGAACGCCACCAGCGTGCCCGGCCCCCCCAGGCGGCCCGTGGCCACCTGGTCAAACGCCACCGCGCCAATACCGCCGGGCAGGTAACGGGTGCGCAGCGGCTTACGGCCAGGGCGCACGGCCTGCAGCGCTTGCGAGGCCAGACCACAGGTCAGGTCGAAGCCGCCGCCGGGGCGTGAGGGCGCAATGCACTCCGCCGGTTCACGGGATGCGTCCGCCGCTGCCGGGAAGGGAGCCAGGCCCGCGCCAGCGCTGGCGGCGGCTGCGAGCGTCTGCAGCAACTGGCGGCGGCTGCAAGGCGCGGTCAGCAGGCGGTGCGTGGTGGGCAAGGGCTGCGGCATGGGGTGTGGAGTTTCAGTGGTTCAGCGGGCTGCGTCAGGCGCGGGGCCACCAGAGTATCGCCAGAAGCCCTGGCCCTTCGGCGCGCGCCTGCAGCCGCAGGCTGCCCCGGTGCCGCTCGGCAATCGACCGCGCAATGGCCAGCCCCAGGCCGGAGCCGCCCGCCGTGGCCTGCGAGCCGCGCCGGTAGCGTTGGCCTAGTGCGTCGCGCTCCTCGGCGGGCAGACCGGGGCCGTTGTCCTCCACGCAGATGCTCCAGCCCAGGCTGTCACCCGCGGCCGACACGGTGACGGTGCCCTGCGCGGGGGTGTAGGCGATGGCATTGGCTGCCAGATTGGTCAGGGCCTCGCGCAGCAGGCCACTGTCGCCCACGGCCTCGATGCCAGCGGAGGGCGTGTGGATGCCAAAGTCGATCTGCTTGGCGCGCGCCTGGGGCAGCAGCTCCAGCGCCACCGTGCGCAGCAGCGCGGCCAGGTCAAAGGGCGTCAGCTCCACCGCCGCTGTGTCGCTGCGGCCCAGCGCCAGCAGTTGCTGGGTGCTGCGCGTGGCGCGGGCGATCTCGCCTCCGATGGCTGCCAGCGTGTGCTGCACCTGCGTGGTGTCGCCCTCGCGGCGTGCGTAGTCGATCTGCATCTGCAGCGTGGTGAGGTGGGTGCGCAGCTGGTGCGAAGCATCGTCCAGAAATTGCCGCTGCTGCGCCACCAGGTCTTGCGTGCGCGCCATCTGCTGGTTGACCGCGTCCACCAGCGGGCGGATGTCAGCGGGCAGGTCGTTGGATGCGAGCGGGGTCATGTCGTCGCCGCTGCGGGCCTGCACCTCGCGCGCCAGCCGCGCCAGCGGGCGCAGCGCCACAGCCAGCAGTGCCGCAGTGCCCAGCACCATCAGGGCCAGAACCAGCGCATCGCGCTGCACCGCGCGGCGTACAAAGCGGGCTGTGAAGTCCTCGCGCGACCGCGTGCTTTCGGCCACCTGCACCAGCACGGTGGATGCCGGCTCCGCACGGTCCAGCGCGCGGCGGTAGGCGGCCAGCCGCACGGACTCTCCAAAGTAGGTGGCGTCATAAAAACGCGGTACGCCGGGCTCCAGCGCGCCAGCAGGAAGGGGCAGGTCGGCATTGCCCAGCTCCACCAGCCCGTCGGACGACGCCACGCGAAAGTACACATTGCCGCTGGCCGTGAGTTCAAAGAATTCCAGCATGCTGTACGGCAGCTCGGCCGACAGGCCGCCCGAGGCGGTGGAGATGTTGGCGTCGATGGACTTGAGTGCCCCGAGCAGCGAGCGGTCGTAGGCCGCGTTGGCGGCCTCCAGCGCATCGTGCCGGGTCATCCACAGCTCCACGCCCGTCACCAGGGCCAGCAGCGGCAGCAGCAGCATGGCCAGCAGCCGCCACAGGCTGGCGCGGCGCAGTCGTGCGGTCAGGCCCATCGTTCAGTCTGCCTCCAGCGCATAGCCCAGGCCGCGCAGCGTGGTGATGCGCACACCGCTGCCATCCAGCCGCTTGCGCAGGCGGTGCACAAACACCTCGACGGCTTCGGGGTGCACATCGTCATCGTCGGTGAACACGCGGTCCAGGATCTGCTGCTTGGAAAACGGCTCACCACTGCGCTGCACCAGCACGCGCAGCACGGCGTGTTCGCGCGGGGACAGGGCCAGGGGCTCGCCGCGCAGGGTGAACTGCTTGCGGGCGCTGTCGTACACCAGCGCACCGCAGGCCTGGCGCTGGTGCTCGTTGCCGCGCGCGCGGCGCACCAGGGCGTGCAGGCGTGCCTCCAGCTCGGCCAGCTCAAAGGGTTTGGCCAGAAAGTCGTCGGCCCCCGCGTTGAGCGAGCGCACGCGCTCGTCCAGCGAATCACGTGCCGTCAGGATCAACGCGGGCAGGCGTTGGTCGCGGTCGCGCAGGCGTTGCAGCACGGCCTGCCCGTCCAGCCCGGGCAGGCCCAGGTCCAGCACCAGTGCGTCGTAGTTGTCGTGCTGCTGCAGCGCGCGGTCGGCCAGGCGGCCATCGTTCACCCATTCGACCTGGATGCCCGCATGCTCCAGCGCGCGGCTCAGCCAGGTGCCCAGGTTGTGGTCGTCTTCGGCCAGAAGGATGCGCATGGAGGGATGCTACCGTTTGTGCGGATGACGCAGGGCTTGCCTTCAGCATTGAGCCATTCAACGCGGAGCGGTCACGGCGCGCAAGCGCCAGCAGTCAGCTTGCGAGCACGCACTGCCCGGGCCAGGCAGCCGTGCAAGGGTCGCCCCGCCGCACTGGCTGCGTCCCCCTTCCCGACCCGCGCAGCGGGGCGAGAGAAAGGGGGAAGACGCGAAGCGGCTCAGGGGGTTAGTCTGGCTTCACCTTCGCGCGCAGCAGCACTTTCTTCCAGCGCTCTTGTTCGGACGCAATGAACTGCGCGAACTGCGCGGGCGTGCCGCCAATGGCCTCGGCAGCATCCGCGTTCAGGCGCTCCAGCGAGCCGGGGGCCTTGACGGCCTTGGCGGTTTCGGCCGCCAGCTTGTCGAGGTTGGCCGGGGCCAGGTTGGCGGGCGCCAGCATGCCGTACCACTGCGTCATCTCAAAGCCCGGAAAACCCTGTTCGGCCACCGTGGCCACGTCGGGTAGCTGGGGCAGGCGCTTGGCCGAGCCGGTGGCAATGCAGCGCACCTTGCCGGCCTTGATGAAGGGCAGCAGGGCGGCGGCGCCCACGGCGGCTGCATCAAGGCGGCCCGAGAGCAGGTCGGTCATCATGGGGCCGGTGCCACGGTAGGGCACGTGCAGCATGAAGATATCGGCGGTCATCTTGAGGTATTCAAACGCCAGGTGGCCCGCGCTGCCGTTGCCCGCCGAGCCATAGCTGAGCTTGGCCGGGTTCTTCTTGGCGTAGGCGATGAACTCCTTGAGGTTCTTGGCGGGCACGTCGGGGTGCACCACGTACAGGCTGGGCACCTTGGCCAGCAGGCTCACGGGCTTGAAGTCCTTGTTGGCGTCGTAGGGCAGCTTGTCGAAGATGAAGGGGTTGACGGCCAGTGTGCCGATGTGGCCCAGGATCAGCGTGTGCTGGTCGTCAGAGCGTGCCACTTCACCCATGGCGATGTTGCCTGCGGCGCCCGGCTTGTTGTCCACATACACGCTCTGGCCCAGCGTCTTGCCCAACTCGGCAGCGGTGGAGCGGGCCACGATCTCCGAGCTGCCGCCCGGCGCGAACGGCACCACAAACCGCACCGACTTGGACGGCCAGGCTGCCTGGGCCGAGGCACCAGCGGGCAGCAGGCCGCCCAGGGCCAGTGTGCCGCTGGCTCCCAGCAGATGGCGGCGGGTGGGGGACCAGAGGGCGGGGTGTTCGTGTGAAAGCATGGGGGGTGTCTCCGTTAAAACAAAAGGCCGAAAGGCCAGCGCGCCCAAAGGCGAACAAGGCGCATGCGGCATGCGAGTGGCGCCATGGTGCCTGGGTCGTGCTTTCGGAATGCTGTCAACGGGCTTGGTAGTTACCCGGGGGTGGTCTGCTGGCCCGGGTGGTGTTGTGTCAGCCCGCTGCCGCGCAGGCCGCCACGGCGGTGCCGCTGAGCACCGCGCCTTCCAGCGTCGCCGGGTAGGGGCCCTCGACATAGTCGCCGCAGGCCGTCAGCCCCGGCAGCACCTGCATGGCGGGCCGCCGCAGGCCGGGGGTGCATGCAAACGTGGCGCGCTTTTCGACCACGGTCTGCACAGGGCGCAGGCCCGGCAGGCCCAGCTGTGCAGCGGCTTGCTGCAGCACCTGTTGCTCGATGAGCGCCCGGTCGCCATCGCTGGCGCTCACCACAAAGGCCAGCAACCCCTGCTGGCCGTCGAGTTGGCCCCGGTCGAACACGAACTGCGCCGGGTGCTCTGCCGTGTTGCGCAGCGCCAGCATGGGCAGGGGGAGTTGTGCGCCGCTGGCATGGGCGTAAACGGTGGTGATGGCCTCAAACCGCAAGGCACTGGCGGTGGCGCTCCAGCGGGCGGCAGCGGCCAGGCCCGCCGTGCTGGCAAGGCCCTCGACCAGGCGCGCGGACTCCCACGAGGGGCAGGCCAGGGTGATGTGGTCGAAGGAGTCGGCTGCTTCGGCGCCCTGCGCTGTACCGACGGCGCCCACAGCCCCCACCAATTGCCAGCGCCCGCTGGCCAGGGGCACAAGCCGCTGGATGCGTTGGCCGGTGATCACCTGGCCGCCTTGCTGCACCAGCCAGCGCACCGCAGCCTCGGGGAACAGCGCGCCCAGGTCGGTGCGGGGCAGCAGCAGGTTGGAGCCACCGCGTCCGCTGAACAGGCTGTCCTGCAGCACCCGCAAAAACACCTGGCCGCTGGCCTCGCGTGCGGGGGTGTTGAGTGCCGACACGCACAGCGGGTCGATGAACTCGGCCATCAGCCGGGGCGTGAGCGGGGCACACAGGTCTGCCACCGAGGTGTGGGGCGCGCAGCGAAAGCCGCGCAGCTGCCAGGCCGTGGCCGTGCGCAGCAGGGCGACCTTGTCTTGCCAGCCCCAGCCTTTGGCGCGCGCGATGCCCAGCAGCGCATCCAGCGGCGGGGGCAGGTCGGGCAGTTGCAGGCCCTGGCCATCGGGAAACTGCAGGGTCAGCGGCAGGCGCAGCAGCGCGGTGGCAGGGTCCATGCCCACCAGGCGCATCAGGCGCAGGCTCTCGGTGTAGGCACCGATCAGGATGTGCTGGCCGTTGTCCAGCGTGGCCACTGTGCCATCGGGCAGCACGCCCGGCACGGTGCGGGCGCGGCCGCCCACCGTGCGCGCGGCCTCGAACACGGTGACCTGGCGGCCGGCCTGCCGGTGGGCGATGGCTGCAGCCATGCCGGCCCAGCCAGCCCCGATGACGGCGACTTTCTGCGGTGCCACGCCGGGCTACATCCTGCCCAGGGCTTGCATCTTCCAGGCCAGCCAGAACTTGCGCAGCGGCGTGAGGCGGATGCGCTGGTGCAGCACCTGGAAGTTTTCGTGCTCGATCTCGCGCAGCAGGGTGCGGTAGATGCTGGCCATCATCAGGCCGGGTTTTTGGGTGCGGCGGTCCGCGTCGGGCAGCATTGCAAAGGCCTCGTCGTACAGCCGGTGCGCACGCTCGGCCTGAAAACGCATAAGTGCGGTGAACCGGTCGGAGTACTGGCGCTTCAAGATCTCGTGCGCCTTCACATCGAACTGCTGCAGCTCGCTGACCGGCAGGTAAAT
This sequence comes from Acidovorax sp. 99, assembly GCF_003096455.1. Taxonomy (NCBI): domain Bacteria; kingdom Pseudomonadati; phylum Pseudomonadota; class Betaproteobacteria; order Burkholderiales; family Comamonadaceae; genus Acidovorax; species Acidovorax sp. 99. The sequence continues at coordinate 406,304 of NZ_QEKU01000001.1, read as the reverse complement.
GCGGCCCAGCATGGCGTCTTCGCCCACGTCGCGGATGATGTTGGTGAGCTGGAACGCCAGGCCCAGCCGGTGGGCGTATTCGGTGGTGCGCGGGTCGGTCTGGCCGAAGATGCGCGCCGCGACTTCGCCCACGACGCCCGCCACCAGGTGGCAGTAGCCCTGGAGGCCTGCAAAGTCGAGGTAGCGCGTCTGCTCCAGGTCCATCTGGCAGCCGTCGATCACGGCCTGCAGGTGGCGCTGTTCGATGCCGTAGTCGGCCGCCAGCGGCATCAGCGCCAGCATCACGGGGTGCGTGGGCTGGCCCGCGTAGGCCTTGCTCACTTCGGCCTGCCACCAGGCCAGCTTGGTGCGGGCGACGCCAGGGTCGCTCACTTCATCGACCACATCGTCCACTTCGCGGCAAAACGCATAGAACGCCGTGATGGCCGCGCGGCGCGGGGCAGGCAGAAAGAGAAAGGCGTAATAGAAGCTGCTGCCCGAGGCCACGGCTTTTTGCTGTACGTACTGCTGCGGTGTCATGGGGCGAGATTGTCCCATGGCGCACCGGGGCGGTCCGGTTGTCGGGGTTTGAGGTGTTTTCGGGCGGATGCGCTAGTGCAGCATGCCCTGGTTGCTATTCAAATAATAGCTTTATGGAGGTGTTGCGGAGGCGGCGGGTGCAGGGGCAGGCGCCTCGGGTTGCGACATCTCGCGCATCAGCGCATCCAGGTCGTCGCCCTGGATCGACATCTCGGGCAGCGTGGCGGGCGTGCTGCGCAGCCACTGCGTGGTGGCGGGCACGGCCATCACCAAGGCGATCACGCCAGCCAGGCAGAGCAGGTAGGGCGCCAGTGCACGCGCCACCGCGCCCATGGCGGGCCGGGGCGCCACCTGGGCGCGGGACAGCACCAGCGCGTAGCCCAGCGGCGGCAGCAGGAACCCCGCCTGCAGCACCAGCAAGGTGAGCGCGGCCACCCAGGCCGCGTCGTCCACCAGTGCCAGCAAAGGGGGCATGACGATGGGAATGATCAGAAAGATCAGCTCGAACGCATCGAGCACAAACGCCGAGCCCAGCAGCACGGCCAGCACCACCCCCATGGCCAGCAGGGGCTGGCCCTGCAGGGCACGCATCCATTCGGCCACCAGCACATCGGTGCCGTAGGCGCGCAGCACCAGCGAGAACGTGACCGCGGCCACCAGCAGCGCAAACAGCGCACCGGTGAGCGCCATGGCGTCGTCCAGCACCTGCGCCAGCCGCCGCAGCGTGAGCTGGCGCGACGCCACGCCCCACACCAGCAGCAGCACCCCGGCGGTGGCGGCGGCCTCCACCGCCCGCACGCGGCCGGTGGTGACCAGTGCCAGCAGGGCCACGATGAGCATGGGCACCACGCCCAGCGTCCAGCGCTCGCTGCGAGAAAGGGGCGCAGGTGCTGACGATGCGGCCCTTTGATCTGCGATGCCGCCAGAGCGGCGCTGGGCCAGCCACCAGGTCACGCCCATCCACAGCACCAGCAGCAAGGCGCCCGGCGCCAGGGCGGCCTGCAGCACATCCTGGGTATTGATGATGCGGGTGCCCGCGCGGGTGCTGGCCAGCCCCAGCTGCGTGGCCAGGGTCAGGCCCTCGGTGTGGGCGCGCAGCATGGCATCACCCAGCAGCAACAGCACCAGCGACGGCGGCACGATGATGCCCAGCGTGCTGGCCACGGCGACCAGGGCGGTGCGGCGGGCAGGCGGCATGCCTTCGTGGGCCCAGGCCTGCCCGGCGGTGTGCGACAGGGTCACCAGGCTGGCCCCCACCGATCCGTTCATGGGCGCCATGAGCATGCCCACGCCCAGGCCAGCCATATCGGGCGCGGCCCGTTGCCCCACCACGCGCGCCAGCAGCTTGCGCAGCCCGCTGTACAGGCCGTTGACCAGTGCCAGGTGGTTGAGCAGCGCACCCACCACGGCGTACAGCACCAGCGCTTGCAGCAGGTCATGTTCGAGCAGGCCCACCACGCGCTCCGGCAGGCTGCGCAGCACGGCGCCATCAAACGCGCCCAGCGCCAGGCCCGCCACCGCGCCCAGGGTGCTGACGCCCAGCAAAACGGCGTAGGTGGCCCAGCCGGTGGTCATCATCAGCACCAGGGCCAGCACCAGCAGCAACAGGCCGATGGCGTTCATGGGATGAGACTCATGCAGGGTCCGCCGGTGCGCCAGTGGGCGTGCTCAGGGTGTGCACGGCCCGCCACAAGTCGGCCAGTGCTTGCAGGGCCAGCAGCACGGCCAGCAGCAGCAAGGCCAGCTTGATGGCGAAGTAGCCGGGGTTGGCGGTTTCAGGAAAGCTCTCCAGCCCCCGCACCGACCGCCATACCGTAGGCGCGGCGGTGATGCACACAAACGCCGCCCAGGGCAGCACGGCCAGGGGTGCGCCCAGCAGGCGCATGGCGCGCACCGGGCCCCTGCCCGCATGGGCGAGGTCGGGGCGGCTGACCAGGTGGGCGCCGCGCCGGTCGGCATGGCGCAGGGCCACGGCCACATACAGCGCAAACAGCACCTGCGCGAGGTCGTTGGCCTGGCTGGACCCCGCGCCCCACCCGTCGCGCAACGGCCATTGCAAAAACAGCAGCAGCACGACCAGCAGCGCCAGCGGCATCACCAGTGTGCCCAGGCGGTTGAGCCAGCGCTCCAGTGGCAAGGGGGTGGGCAGGTCAGGCGGCAAATGCATGCAGATGGAGGGGCGGCGGAATGAGCTGCGAAACAGGCTGCAAAACGGGCCGCTGGGCGGCTCGGTTCAGCATTCGACCACATTCACCGCCAGCCCGCCGCGCGATGTCTCCTTGTATTTCACCTTCATGTCCGCACCGGTCTGCATCATGGTCTTGATGACCTTGTCGAGCGAGACCACGTGCTGCCCGTCCCCGCGCAGCGCCATGCGGGCGGCGTTGATGGCCTTGATCGCGCCCATGGCGTTGCGCTCGATGCAGGGGATCTGCACCAGACCGCCCACGGGGTCGCAGGTCATGCCCAGGTTGTGCTCCATGCCGATCTCGGCCGCGTTCTCCACCTGCTCGGGCGTGCCGCCCATCACGGCGGCCAGCGCGCCAGCGGCCATGGAGCAGGCCACGCCCACTTCGCCCTGGCAGCCCACCTCGGCGCCGGAGAGCGATGCGTTCTCCTTGTAGATGATGCCAATGGCACCTGCGGTGAGCAAAAAGGTGGCAATGCCGTCGTCGTTGGCCGGGATGGGGCCCTGCAGAAAGTTGACGTAGTAGTGCAGCACGGCCGGGATCACGCCTGCCGCACCGTTGGTGGGCGCCGTCACCACGCGGCCGCCAGCGGCGTTTTCTTCGTTCACGGCCATGGCGTACAGGTTCACCCAGTCCAGCATGGAGAGCGGGTCGCGCAGGGCGGCCTCAGGCGAGCGGCTCAGGCTCTTGTGCAGCTCGGCCGCACGCCGGCGCACATGCATGGGGCCGGGCAGCGTACCGGTGCTGGCGCAGCCGCGCTGCACGGCGCCCGCCATGGTCTGCCAGATGGCCAGCAGCTTGCGCCGCACCTCGGCCGGGCTGCGCCAGTGCTGTTCGTTGGCGGCCATGAGCTGGGCCATGCTCAGGCCCGTAGTGCGGCACTGCGCCAGCAGCCCGGCCCCGGTGCGGAACGGGTGTGGCAGGCCCTGGCCATGGCCTGCTATATCGGCGCCAGCGCTGGCGGGCGTGTTGAGCACGCGCTGGCCTGCTGCATCGATCACAAAGCCGCCGCCCACCGAGTAGTACTCACGCATGGCGATGTCGTTGCCCTGCGCATCCAGTGCATGGAACGCCATGCCGTTGGGGTGCAGCGGCAGGCTTTTACGGCGAAACAGCAGGTGGTCCTTTTCGACAAACGGCACGGCATGCTCGCCCAGCAACGCCAGCGTGCCGCTCTGGCGGATCTGTGCGATGGTGGGGGCGATCTGGTCGGGGTCGATGTGGTCTGGCTCGTGCCCGGCCAGACCGAGCAGCACGGCGCGGTCGGTGCCGTGGCCCACGCCGGTGGCTGAGAGGGAGCCGAACAGCTCCACGCTCACCTGGTGCACCGCCGCCAGGCCGACGGTGTCGCGCGCATGGCAGGCAAACTGCCGGGCGGCAATCATGGGCCCCACGGTGTGGGAGCTGGACGGCCCGATGCCGATCTTGAAGAGGTCGAAAACGCTGACGGACATAGTTGGGGGGTGACCCTGGGCTCAGAGAACCAGTGTTAAAGGTGCCCCTGCGCTTGTGGCGCGCGGGCACGGGCCGGCAGGGTGGGGGTGTTGGCCGCCGCCCTGCCACGGTGGCCGCGAGGCTAACCGGGTGCGGTGGCCGGGGCATGCTCGCTATCCCTGCCCCTGCCGGGTCAAGGGCGAGAGGCATCCCAATAAATTGCTATCAATTAAGTAGCTATTGGTGCATATGAATTATGCGCTACAGGCCGTTTTGGCACTGCGTGGTGCGCTGGCAGGCCAATGTGTGAGCCCGCCTTGTGGCCCATGAATCTTTCTTACATCACCAGCGCGCGGCCCAGCATCACGCACCAGTCCCAGCCACGGAGCTTGGGCCGGGTGTGCAGGCTGCCCCCTTTGAGGGCCTCGACCTTGTCGAGGATGCGCAGGCCGCCTTGCACCACCAGCCGCAGCTCCCAGCCGGCGCGGCCGGGCAGGCGGTCCACCAAGGGGGCGCCGCTTTGCATCGTGGTGCGCGCCCAGTGGGCGCAGTCGGCAATCAGGCGGGCGTTCTCGCGGGTGCTTTGCAGCGCCAGCAGCTCGGACTGGCAGGCGCCATACGCTACGCAGTCGGAGCGCGGCAGGTAGTGGCGGCCCCGGGGAATGTCCACGGACAGGTCCTGCCAGAAGTTGATGAGCTGCAGCGCCGTGCAGATGGCGTCGCTCTGGCGCAGCGCCTCGGCGTCGTGCACGCCATACAGGTGCAGCAGCAGCCGGCCCACGGGGTTGGCCGAGCGGCGGCAGTAGTCCAGCAGCTCGTCGCGGTCGGCGTAGCCCTCGCCGTCACGGGTTTTTTCGACGTCCTGGGCAAACGCACTCAGCAGGTCTTCCAGCAGTGGCATGGGCAGCTGGTGGCTGCGCAACACGCCTTGCAGCGGCAAAAACACGCTGGCCCAGCGGGGCGAGGGCGCCTGGCCCTGGGCAATCGCGCGCAGATCGGCCAGGTAGGCCGCCAGGTCAGCCAGCCGGGCGGCGGGCAGGGCATCGCCTTCGTCGGCAATGTCGTCGGCCGTGCGCGCAAAGCCGTAGATGGCGGCAATCGGCTGGCGCAGGCGGGGCGGGCACAGCAGGGATGCGACGGGGAAGTTTTCGTAATGGGTGACAGGAGGCGCCACCGCATCAGTCGCAGTGGGCTGTGGCGCGGAGGCTGCGCCGGGGTGGGGAGAGGGGCTGGGACGGTCGTTCACACCCCGGATTGTCGCTTGACAAGCTCAAGGGCTTCTCATAGATTACTAACCGGTCAGTCAGTAATCATAAAAACCAATCCAGTGGGGGACAAGGCGGCTGGCCCCTGCATCTGTTCACAAGCGCCCTGCATGGCTGCGGGTGGCGGGTGCCTGGTGTACTGTCGCTGCGCGGGCACTCCGGCCTGCGTCTTGCTTGCTGATCCTTGTGGCCCCTTCTTTTTTCACCGGATTTCCCATGCGCACATCCTCCGCCCTGCGGCCCTCTTCACGGCATTCCAGGCTTTTGCTGGTGCTGGCCACCGCTACCGTGCTGGCCGCCTGTTCGCGTCCCGCACCGCCTGAGGAGCCCGTGCGCTTCGTCAAGCTGATGACGGTGGGCGTGGGCGCGCTGCAGTCCAGCCTGGAGTATTCGGGCGAGGTGCGCGCGCGGGTGGAGTCGCGCCTGGGCTTTCGCGTGGCGGGCAAGATCGTTCAGCGCCAGGCCGAGCTGGGCCAGCGCGTGAAGGCCGGGCAGGTGCTGGCGCAACTGGACCCCAAGGACTACCAACTGGCGGCTGACGCCGCGCGTGCGCAACTGGCATCGGCCACCACGCAGCGTGATCTGGCGGCGGCGGACCTCAAGCGTTACCAGGCGCTCAAGGACCAGAACTTCATCAGTGGTGCCGAGCTGGAACGCCGTGAGGCCACGCTCAAAGCGGCCCAGGCCACGCTGGACCAGGCGCGCGCCCAGCTGTCGTCGCAGGGCAACCAGGCGGCCTACACCACGCTGGTGGCCGACGTGTCGGGCGTGGTGACGGGCATCGATGCCGAGCCGGGCCAGGTGGTGTCGGCCGGTGCGCCGGTGGTGCGCATTGCGCAAGACGGCCCGCGCGACGTGGTGTTTGCTGTGCCCGAGGACAAGGTGGCGCAGATCACGACGGGCTCCGAGGTGGCTGTGCGCGGCTGGTCTGGCGGCGCGACCCTGACGGGCCGCGTGCGCGAAGTGGCTGCGAGCGCCGACGCTGCGACCCGCACCTTCCAGGTCAAGGTGGCCATTGACGCTGCGGACGCCCCAGCGCTGGGCGCCACCGTGTACGCCACGCCCAAGGCACTGAGCCATGCCGGCGTTGCCGCCATCAAGCTGCCCACGAGCGCGCTGCGTCAGGAGGGTCAGTCCACCGCCGTGTGGGTGTACGACCCCGCGACCAGCACCGTCAAGTCGCAGGTGGTGCAGATCGCCACGGCCGACGGCAACGATGCCGTGGTGGCAGGGGGCCTGACCCCCGGCATGCGGGTGGTGGCCACTGGCGTGCATGTGCTGTCTCCCGGCCAAAAAGTGACGGTATACCAGCCAAAAGTGGCCCAGGCGCCAGTGAATAAAGCACAGACAGCTCCTGAATCTGTAGCAATGCCGGCGGTGCCATCGGCTCCGGCGGCCGCTGCTGCACCCGCCACCGCCACGGCCTCTGTCGCCAACTGAGGCCCGCCATGACGCAAATCCAACCCAAAGAGGGGTTCAACCTCTCCAAATGGGCGCTCGACCATCCTGCGCTCACCCGCTACCTCATGGTGGTGTTGATGCTGCTGGGCTTTGCCGCCTACTTCCAGCTGGGGCAGGACGAAGACCCTCCGTTCACCTTCCGTGCCATGGTGGTGCGCACCTACTGGCCCGGTGCCACGGCCCAGCAGGTGGCCGAGCAGGTCACCGACAAGATCGAGCGCACGCTGCAGGAAGTGCCGTACGCCGACAAGATCCGCAGCTATTCCAAGCCCGGCGAGTCGCAGATCATTTTCCAGATCAAGGACTCCTCCAAGCCCGGCGACGTGGCCAACGTCTGGTACAGCGTGCGCAAGAAGGTGGGCGACATGCGCTACACCTTGCCCCAGGGCATTCAGGGCCCGTTCTTCAATGACGACTTTGGTGATGTGTATGGCGTGATCTACGCGCTGGAGTCCGAGGGATTCAGCTACGCAGAGCTCAAGCAGTTTGCCGATGACGCGCGCCAGCAGCTGCTGCGCGTGCCCGATGTGGCGAAGGTCGAGCTGTTTGGCGTGCAGGACGAAAAGCTCTTCATCGAGATCTCGCAAAAGCGCCTGTCGCAACTGGGCCTGGACATGAACCAGGTGCTGGCCCAGCTGGGCCAGCAGAACGCAGTGGAAAGCGCGGGCACCATCCAGACGCCGCAAGACCAGGTGCAGGTGCGCGTGCAGGGCCAGTTCAACGCCATCGAGGACCTGCGCGCGATGCCGATCCGTGGCCCCTCGGGCGCGCAACTGCGGCTGGGCGATATCGCTGAAGTGCAGCGCGGCTATGTGGACCCACCGGGCGTGAAGGTGCGCCACCAGGGGCGCGAGGTGATTGCGCTGGGCGTCTCCATGTCCAAGGGCGGCGACATCATTGCGCTGGGCAAGGCCCTGCACACCACCACCGACCGCATCGCTGGCACGTTGCCGGCGGGCGTGAAACTGGTCAACGTGCAAGACCAGCCCAAGGCGGTGTCCACCTCGGTGAACGAGTTTGTCAAGGTGCTGATCGAGGCCGTGGTCATCGTGCTGGCGGTGAGCTTCATCAGCCTGGGCGTCCACAAGCGGCCCGGCAACAACCCGCTGTGGAAGCGCTGGTACATCGACCCCCGCCCGGGGCTGGTGGTGGGCATCACGATCCCGCTGGTGCTGGCCGTCACGTTCCTGGCCATGTGGTACTGGGGCATCGGGCTGCACAAGATTTCGCTGGGCTCGCTCATCATCGCGCTGGGCCTGCTGGTGGACGACGCCATCATTGCGGTGGAGATGATGGTGCTCAAGCTCGAAGAGGGTTATGACAAGGTGCGCGCCGCCACCTTTGCCTACGAGATCACGGCTATGCCCATGCTCACGGGCACGCTGATTACGGCGGCGGGCTTCTTGCCCATCGGCCTGGCCAAGTCCACCACGGGTGAATACACCTTTGCCATCTTTGCCGTGACGGTGATTGCGCTGGTGCTCAGCTGGTTCGTGTCGGTCTACTTCGTTCCTTACCTCGGCACGCTGCTGCTCAAGGTGCCGCCTCACGTCTTGGCCGCTCAGGCCAACAAGGGCATCACGGACGACCCGCACGAGGTTTTTGACAGCCCGTTCTACCGCAGCTTCCGCCGTCTGGTGGACTGGTGCGTGCAGCACCGCTGGCTGACCATTGGCGCCACGGTGCTGACCTTTGCCCTGGGCATTGTCGGCATGGGCAAGGTGCAGCAGCAGTTCTTCCCTGATTCCAGCCGGCCTGAGATTCTGGTGGACATCTGGTTCCCCGAAGGCACGTCGTTCGCAGGCAACGAGGCCGTCACCAAGCGCGTGGAGCAGCGCCTGCTGTCCGAGCCAGGCGTGAACACGGTGAGCACCTGGGTAGGCTCTGGCGTGCCGCGTTTTTATCTGCCGCTCGATCAGGTGTTCCCGCAGAGCAACGTGTCGCAGTTCATCGTGGTGCCCCAAGACCTGAAGGTGCGCGAATCGCTGCGTGTGAAGCTGCCTGCGCTGCTGGCGCAGGAGTTCCCGGAAGTGCGCGGGCGCGTCAAGCTGCTGCCCAACGGGCCGCCCGTGCCTTATCCCGTTCAGTTCCGCGTGGTAGGCCCTGATCCGCTGGTGCTGCGCGAGCGTGCGGACGAGGTCAAGGCCCAGCTGCGCCAGAACCCCAACATGCGCGGGGTGAACGACAACTGGAACGAGTCCGTGAAGGTGCTGCGCCTGGAAGTCGACCAGGCCAAGGCACGCGCCCTGGGCGTGACCAGCCAGTCCATCGCACAGGCGTCCAAGACCATTCTGTCGGGCACGCAGGTCGGCCAGTACCGCGAGGGCGACAAGCTCATCGACATCCTGCTGCGCCAGCCGCTGGATGAGCGCAACGCCATCACTGACATTGCCAACGCCTATCTGCCCACGGCCTCGGGCAAGTCGATCCCGCTCACGCAGATCGCCAAGCCTGTGTTCACCTGGGAGCCCGGCGTGATGTGGCGCGAAAATCGCGACTACGCCATCACCGTGCAGGGCGACGTGACCGAGGGCCTGCAGGGCGCCACGGTGACGGCGGCGCTGCTGCCATCCCTCAAGGAGATTGAGGCCAAGTGGCGGTCGGCGGGCCAGACGGGCTACCGCATCGAGGTGGCGGGCGCCGTGGAGGAAAGCTCCAAGGGCTCGGCGTCCATCGCGGCGGGTCTTCCCATCATGCTGTTCATCACCTTCACGCTGCTCATGCTGCAACTGCACAGCTTCAGCCGTGCCATGCTGGTGTTCCTGACCGGGCCGCTGGGGCTGGCGGGTGTGGCGGCAGCGCTGTTGCTGCTCAATCGTCCCTTTGGTTTTGTGGCGCTGCTGGGGGTGATCGCGCTCATGGGCATGATCCAGCGCAATTCGGTGATCCTGATCGATCAGATCGAGCAGGACCGCGCCCGGGGCGTGCCCGCCTGGGATGCCATTGTGGAATCGGCCGTGCGCCGTTTGCGCCCCATCGTGCTCACCGCCGCTGCCGCCGTGCTGGCCATGATCCCGCTGTCGCGCAGCGTGTTCTGGGGGCCGATGGCCGTTGCCATCATGGGCGGGCTGGTGGTGGCCACGGTGCTCACGCTGCTGGCACTGCCTGCAATGTATGCGGCCTGGTTCCGTGTCAAACGACCTGCGCCAGAGGTTCCTGGTGCTGCTTGACCGACAGGGCGTCCGCATCAGGTAAAATAGAAGGTTGACCGATTTCACACAGGCGGCAGCTGAGGTTGCCGCCTGTTTGTTTGTAGAACCGCGCGGGTGGCGAAATTGGTAGACGCACCAGGTTTAGGTCCTGACGCCAGCAATGGTGTGGGGGTTCGAGTCCCCCCCCGCGCACCACCCATGTGAGACTTTGCGGAACACGGCGCTGCTGCGCTGCAGCCAGCACGATCCACATTCATAAGAGGAATAGCCATGGCCGTTACTGTTGAAACCCTTGAGAAGCTCGAGCGCAAGATCACGCTGAGCGTGCCCGTCACCCTGATCCAGTCCGAAGTGGACACGCGCCTCAAGCGCCTGGCCCGTACGGTCAAGATGGACGGTTTCCGTCCCGGCAAGGTGCCCATGAACGTGGTGGCCCAGCGTTATGGCTACTCGGTGCAGTACGAAGTGCTGAACGACAAGGTGGGTGAGGCCTTTGCTGTGGCTGCGAATGAAGCCAACCTGCGTGTTGCTGGCCAGCCCCGCATCACTGAAAAGGAAGGCGCTCCCGAAGGCCAGGTGACTTTTGATGCCATCTTCGAAGTGTTCCCCGAAGTCAAGATCGCTGACCTGTCGGACGCCGAAGTTGAAAAACTGTCGTCCGAAGTGACCGACAGCGCCATCGACAAGACCATCGACATCCTGCGCAAGCAGCGCCGCAGCTTCGCCCAGCGCGCCATTGACGCCGCTGCGCAAGACGGTGACCGCGTGACCGTGGACTTCGAAGGCAAGATCGACGGCGAACCCTTTGACGGCGGCAAGGCCGAAGACTTCCAGTTCCTGGTCGGCGAAGGCCAGATGCTCAAGGAGTTCGAAGACGCGGTGCGTGGCATGAAGTCCGGCGAAAGCAAGACTTTCCCCTTGGCGTTCCCTGCCGAATACCACGGCAAGGACGTCGCTGGCAAGACCGCCGACTTCCTGGTGACCATCAAGAAGATTGAAGCGGCCCACCTGCCCGAAGTGAATGATGCTCTGGCCAAGTCGCTGGGCATTGCCGACGGTTCCGTGGATGGCCTGCGCGCCGACATCAAGAAGAACCTGGAGCGCGAAGTCAAGTTCCGCTTGCTGGCTCGCAACAAGGCCGCCGTGATGGACGCCCTGGTGTCCAAGGCCGAGTTGGACCTGCCCAATTCCAGTATCCAGGCTGAAATCGCCCGCCTGATGGAAGGTGCCCGCGCTGAACTCAAGCAACGCGGTATCAAGGACGCCGACAAGGCCGAGATCCCTGAAGACGTGTTCCGTCCCCAGGCAGAGCGCCGTGTGCGCCTGGGCCTTGTGCTGGCCGAGCTGGTGCGCGCCAATGAGCTGCAGGCCAAGCCCGAGCAGCTCAAGGCCCACATCGACGAGCTGGCCGCCAGCTACGAGAAGCCCGAAGACGTGGTGCGTTGGTACTTCGGCGACCGCCAGCGTCTGGCCGAAGTCGAAGCCGTTGTCATCGAAAACAACGTGACCGAATTCGTGCTGTCCAAGGCCAAGGTGGTCGAAAAAGCCATTTCCTTCGACGACCTGATGGCGCAGCAGGGCTGATAGGCCCTCGGGCCGGGTGGTCTGCCTCGTGCAACTACCCGGTTCTGGTTGTCAAGACACACCAGGGGCTTGTGCTTTCGTGCACAAGCCCCAATTCATTTCTGGGTACAGTACCTGCTTGACTGGAGAAATACATGAGCGCATTGGAAACACAAGGCCTGGGCATGGTCCCCATGGTCATCGAGCAGTCGGGCCGTGGCGAACGGTCCTATGACATCTACTCGCGCCTGCTCAAGGAGCGCGTGATTTTTCTGGTGGGCCCGGTCAATGACCAGACCGCCAACCTGGTGGTGGCACAGCTGCTGTTCCTGGAAAGTGAAAACCCGGACAAGGACATCTCGTTCTACATCAACTCGCCCGGTGGTTCGGTGAGCGCCGGTATGGCGATTTTTGACACCATGAACTTCATCAAGCCCGATGTCTCGACCCTGTGCACGGGCATGGCGGCCAGCATGGGTGCGTTCCTGCTGGCGGCGGGCGCCAAGGGCAAGCGTTTTGCGCTGCCCAACTCCAAGGTCATGATCCATCAGCCATTGGGCGGCATGCAGGGCCAAGCCACCGAGATCGAGATCCACGCCCGCGAGATCCTCAAGACCCGCGAGCAGCTCAACAAGATCCTTGCTGAGCGCACCGGACAGCCGCTGGAGAAGATCCAGCGCGACACCGAGCGTGACTATTTCCTCTCGGCCGACGAGGCCAAGGACTATGGTTTGGTCGATCAAGTGATCAGCCAACGCGCCTGATCGCCCGAGGGCGACGAAGCGGCGTTTTCCCGAGGGGAAGACGCCGTTTTTTATTTGGTTATCATCCCGACAACTTTCCGAAACAAGCAAGGCATTGCCCCCATGGCCGAGAAAAAAGGCTCTTCCAGCGAAAAAACCCTTTACTGCTCTTTTTGCGGCAAAAGCCAGCATGAAGTGAAGAAGCTGATCGCCGGTCCGTCGGTCTTTATCTGCGACGAGTGCATTGACCTGTGCAACGAGATCATCCGCGACGAACTGCCTGCTGGGGACTTGGCCCGCGAAGGCCGCAGTGACCTGCCCACGCCGGTCGAGATCAAGGCCAATCTGGACAACTATGTGATTGGCCAGGATGTTGCCAAGCGCACGCTGGCGGTGGCGGTGTACAACCACTACAAGCGCCTGCGCCATAAGGACAAGGCCCACAAGGACGATGTGGAGCTGTCCAAAAGCAACATCCTGCTGATCGGCCCTACGGGTTCGGGCAAGACATTGCTGGCGCAGACCCTGGCACGCATGCTGGATGTTCCCTTTGTGATGGCCGACGCCACCACGCTGACCGAAGCCGGCTATGTGGGCGAGGATGTGGAAAACATCGTCCAGAAGCTGCTGCAAAGTTGCAACTACGAAGTCGAGCGCGCCCAGCGCGGTATTGTCTATATCGATGAAATCGACAAGATTTCGCGCAAATCCGACAACCCCAGCATCACGCGCGATGTGTCGGGCGAGGGCGTGCAGCAGGCGCTGCTCAAGCTCATCGAGGGCACCATGGCCAGTGTGCCGCCCCAGGGCGGGCGCAAGCACCCGAACCAGGACTTCCTGCAGATCGACACAACCAACATCCTGTTCATCTGCGGTGGCGCGTTTGCAGGGCTGGAAAAGGTCATCGAGAACCGGACCGAGGCCTCAGGCATCGGCTTTGGCGCATCGGTCAAAAGCAAGAAGCAGCGCTCTCTGACCGAAGTGTTCACCGAGATCGAGCCCGAAGACCTGATCAAGTTCGGGCTGATTCCTGAACTGGTGGGCCGTATGCCTGTGGTGACTGCCTTGGCTGAACTGAGTGAAGATGCGTTGGTGCAGATCCTGACCGAGCCGAAGAACGCGCTGGTCAAGCAGTACAGCAAGCTCCTGGCCATGGAAGGCGTGGACTTGGAAATTCGCCCGGCTGCCCTGAAAGCCATTGCCCGCAAGGCGCTGGCCCGCAAGACGGGCGCGCGAGGTCTGCGTTCCATCCTGGAGCAATCGCTGATCGGCACGATGTTCGACCTGCCCAACACCAGCAACGTCGAAAAGGTGGTGGTGGACGAATCCACCATCGAAGAAAACAAGCCGCCGCTGCTCGTGTACCGCGAAGCGGCCAAGAAGGCCTGAGAAGACCGGAGCGGGCGCCATGTTGTCGCCCTTTGAACCATCAACCCTTGCGCCAGTACGGCTGCGTGCAAGGGTTGAAAATCCCCACATGTGGACCCACTTCCACAGAGCACTTTGAGGATTTCCATGTCCGGACATACCCCCCTGCCAGCCACCCCTATTGACCTGCCGCTGTTGCCTTTGCGCGATGTGGTGGTGTTCCCTCACATGGTGATCCCGCTTTTCGTGGGCCGCCCCAAGAGCATCAAGGCCCTTGAGATGGCCATGGAGGCTGATCGCCGCATCATGTTGGTGGCCCAAAAAGCTGCCGCCAAGGATGAGCCCTCGGTGGCCGACATGTTCGATGTGGGCTGTGTCTCCACCATCTTGCAGATGCTTAAGCTGCCCGACGGCACCGTGAAGGTGCTGGTGGAAGGCCAGCAGCGCGCTCTGGTGGCTTCCATTGAAGATGCCGAGACGCATTTCATGGCCACCGTGACACCGGTGGAGGCAACCCCCGACGCCAATAAGCCAAGTGAAATCGAGGCCCTGCGTCGCGCAGTGATGCAGCAGTTTGACCAGTACGTCAAACTCAACAAGAAGATCCCGCCCGAGATCCTGACTTCCATCTCCAGCATTGACGATCCAGGTCGACTGGCAGACACCATTGCTGCACACCTGCCTCTCAAGCTCGAGAACAAGCAGGTGGTGCTGGATCTTTCGGATGTAAAGGCGCGCCTCGAAAACCTGTTCGAGCAGCTCGATCGCGAAGTGGACATCCTGAACGTCGACAAAAAGATCCGTGGCCGCGTGAAGCGCCAGATGGAGAAGAACCAGCGTGACTTCTATCTGAACGAGCAAGTCAAGGCCATCCAGAAGGAACTGGGTGAGGGCGACGAAGGCGCCGACATCGAGGAGATCGAGAAAAAGATCAAGCTCGCCAAGATGCCGGCGGAGGCCCGCAAGAAGGCTGACGCCGAACTCAAGAAGCTCAAGCTGATGTCGCCCATGTCGGCCGAGGCGACGGTGGTGCGCAACTACATCGACGTGCTCACCGCGCTGCCTTGGAGCAAGAAGACCAAGATCAAGCACGACCTTGTGAATGCCGAGGGCGTCCTCAACGAAGACCATTACGGCCTCGACAAGGTCAAGGACCGCATCCTTGAATACCTCGCGGTACAGCAGCGCGTGGACAAAGTGAAAGCGCCCATCCTGTGCCTGGTGGGCCCTCCTGGCGTGGGCAAGACCTCGCTGGGGCAATCGATCGCCAAGGCCACCGGCCGCAAGTACGTGCGCATGGCCCTGGGCGGCATGCGCGACGAGGCCGAGATCCGCGGGCATCGCCGCACCTACATCGGTGCGCTGCCGGGCAAGGTGCTGCAGAGCCTGTCCAAGGTGGGCACGCGCAATCCGCTGTTCCTGCTGGACGAGATCGACAAGCTGGGTACTGACTTTCGGGGCGATCCGTCGAGCGCTCTGTTGGAGGTGCTGGACCCTGAGCAGAACCACACCTTTGGCGACCACTACGTCGAGGTGGACTTCGACCTGAGCGATGTGATGTTCGTCGCCACATCGAATTCGATGAACATTCCGCCGGCACTGCTCGACCGCATGGAAGTGATTCGCCTGTCGGGCTACACCGAAGACGAGAAAACCAGCATCGCCATGAAGTACTTGCTGCCCAAGCAGCTCAAGAACAATGGCGTGAAGGACGAAGAACTGCTCATCACCGAGCCTGCAGTGCGCGACATGGTGCGTTACTACACCCGTGAAGCGGGTGTGCGTTCGCTCGAGCGCGAGTTGTCCAAAATTTGCCGCAAGGTGGTCAAGGGCCTGCAGCTCAAGAAACTGGAGCCGCAGGTGGTGGTCACGGCTGACAACCTGCCGGACTTTTTGGGCGTGCGCAAGTACACCTATGGCCGTGCGGAGTTGCAAAACCAGGTGGGACAGGTAGTAGGCCTGGCGTGGACCGAGGTGGGTGGCGATCTGTTGACCATCGAGGCGGCCATCATGCCGGGCAAGGGTGTGATTACGCGCACGGGTTCGCTGGGTGATGTGATGAAGGAATCCGTGGAGGCTGCCCGTACGGTGGTGCGCAGCCGCGCGCGCATGCTGGGTATCAAGGATGAAACGTTCGAAAAGCGCGACATCCACATTCACGTGCCAGACGGTGCCACCCCCAAGGACGGCCCCAGCGCGGGGGCTGCGATGACTACCGCGTTTGTTTCTGCGCTCACGGGTATCCCTGTGCGCGGCGATGTGGCCATGACAGGCGAGATCACGCTGCGTGGCGAGGTGACGGCCATAGGTGGCCTTAAGGAAAAGCTGCTGGCCGCATTGCGCGGTGGCATCAAGACCGTGCTGATCCCTGAAGAGAACGTGAAGGACCTCGCCGAGATTCCGGACAACGTGAAGAGCGGCCTGGAGATCGTGCCCGTGCGGTGGATCGACAAGGTGCTGGAAGTTGCTTTGGAGAGCAAGCCCGTGCCGCTGACGGATGAAGAGGTTGCAGTGGCTGCTGCGGTGCCTGTGTCGACGGACAAGGCAGCGGTGTCGTCCGCCACGGCCGATGGATTGAAACATTGACGCAATTTTTTTGGGAACTCCCAAAAAATGCGCTACAATTCATTCCATCGCAGCAAACGTTGTACAATGTAAGGCTTCGGTAAATGCGGGAATAGCTCAGTTGGTAGAGCGCAACCTTGCCAAGGTTGAGGTCGAGAGTTCGAGACTCTTTTCCCGCTCCAATTTCCAAAAAAAGGGAAGCAGTTGCTTCCCTTTTTTGTCAGAGGAATGAGAGTTCCTGGCGCGGTAGCAAAGCGGTTATGCCCCGGATTGCAAATCCGGTTAGTCCGGTTCGACTCCGGACCGCGCCTCCAGATATGGTCTGCAGCAGTAAAGCGATGAAAGCCTCTGGGCCGAGACGCTCGCAGGGATCGTGTCGATGGATGGTAGTTGGATGGAAATTTTTTGGCTTGCAATCGAATACGGCCAAAAATAGTTATATAATTTGAGGCTTGCTGATAAGCACTAACGGAAACGTTAGGGAAATCAGAAAATGCGGGAATAGCTCAGTTGGTAGAGCGCAACCTTGCCAAGGTTGAGGTCGAGAGTTCGAGACTCTTTTCCCGCTCCATATTTGAAAAGGGAAGCTTAGGCTTCCCTTTTTTCTTGGTGGTTCGGAGCGTGCTGTTGTCAAACAGCGGTCCCGACCAGAGATGCGACAGGGCATTGCGCGCACGCGCTGCCCGGGTTACGCTGCAACGCAGGTATGCGCTCAGCAGCCGGCGCCCCGATGGTGAAATTGGTAGACACTGCGGACTTAAAATCCGCCGCTTTCCTGAAAAGGGGCGTGCCGGTTCGACCCCGGCTCGGGGCACCACTACGATTCAATCATGTCAAGTTACAACGCTCCCTTCGAAATCCACGTCCACGGACAGGTTCTCTTGCGCGCTGATGTCAGTTTTGACCAGCTCCAGGAGGCGCTCAAACCCCTGTGGAAGTACGCTGGAGCCCGTTCGCTGGCCGATGGCGCGGCCAGTGCCTATGAGGAAGAACCTGGCATCAAGTACGACGCGCAGGAGCACTTGCTGCAGATGTGCTGGACGGTACGGGGTGACGAGGATTTCCGCCAGTCGCTCGACGAGATGTGCATGAGCCTCAATGAGCTGGCGGAGCAAGGCGCGGCCATCGAGGTCACCTTCTACGACACCGACTTTGATGAAGACGAAGAAGAGCAGGGTGCCGAGTCGCGCGATGACTTCGTGATGCTTTTCGTCGGCCCCACGCCCGCTGCCATCATGCAGGTGCAGCGTGATCTGCTGGTGCAAGACGTGGTGAACATGATGGAGCGCCACTTTGATGGCGCCGAGTTAGGGGGGGTGGTCGCAGAGATCGACAAGCTGTTCAGTCAGCGTTTTGATGCCCTGGTGAACTCCCTGGAGATCGGCAAGCCCCCGCGTGGCCCCGGCGGCCCAGGTGGTGGTCACGGCGGTGGTGGTGGCCGTCGTCCGCGCCACTTGCACTGACCTGCGTGGGCGTGCTGCGCTGAGTGGTGGCGCACGCCTTTCCGTGCATCTCCCTCAGATATCTCCCAGGCATTGGATCAATTCTCCAAACGCTTCGATGCCTCTGTGTGGTCGCGCCACTCCATGCCCTGCGCGTCGCTGCCTTGTTGCCTATGAGCACTGATCTTCCGTATCTGCGTTCTTACCCCGCTTCGTTGCAGGACCAGGCGCGCGATCTGCTGGCACAGGGAAAGCTCGGGACGGTCCTGCTGCGCAAGTATCCGCAGGCGCATGCCGTGCGCAGCGACAGGGCACTCTACGACTATGCGCAGGAGCTCAAGGCACGCTACCTGCGCAACGCGGGCACGGTCAACAAGGTGCTGTTCGACAACAAGATCCACGTGGTGCGCCACGCGCTGGGCTTGCACACGGCGGTGTCGCGTGTGCAGGGCAACCGGCTGGCGGCCAAGCATGAGATTCGCATTGCCGCGATGTTCAAGCAGGCGCCCGAAGAGTTCCTGCGCATGATCGTTGTCCACGAGCTGGCCCACCTGCGCGAGAAGGACCACGACAAAGCCTTCTACCAGCTCTGCACCCACATGGAGCCGCAGTACCACCAGTACGAGTTCGACCTGCGCCTGTACCTCACCCACGTGGAGCTGGCAGGCACCCGGCTATGGGGCAGCGACGCGTCCTGATCGCACAGAGCCGCTACACCCAGTTGCTTCATAAATGATAGCAACTGGCGCATATGGATCATTCGCCAGAAGCAGATAGAGACTGAATCAGGGAACTGAAACGCTCCGGCACTGGCTGGGGGGCAGGTCCAGCCACCGATGGGCTGCTGCCTCCAGCATGGACACCGGGCCCGTGGTGAGCAATTGCACCGATGGGTTGCTCTGGAGGGGCGGCGGTTGATTGCCCGGGTTCGGTGGCTCGGGCACAGCGAGCAGGCCTGCGGTCTCCAGCAGCCGCCGCGTCTGGCGCGCCACGGGCTCTCCAGTCTCAATGAACTGGACGTCAGGCCCCACCAGTGCGCGCAACTCGTGGGCCACAAAGATGTAGTGGGTGCAGCCCAGCACCAGGGTGTCCATCTGCCCGGGGCCTGTGCCAAAACTGCCCATCGCCTGAAGATATCGTTCGCACAGTGCGCCAGTCTCCGTGGCACCGACAGGACTGCCGGGGGCGGCGGGTGGCAGGGCCACGCTGCGCTCGATGGCGTGCGCCAGACCATCGCAGGGCTGCACTACAAAGTGGGCCTGGTCAGCCAGTGAGGCCATGAGCTTGCCGAACTTGGCGCTGGTCAATGTGCCACGTGTGCCGATGACACCCACATGCCCTGTTTTCGTCACTGCAAGAGCGGGCTTGACGGCTGGCTCCAGCCCCACGAGGGGCAACTCCGGGTGGCTGCTTCGCACCTCATTAATGGCAGCCGCAGTGGCCGTGTTACACGCCACCACCAGGGCCTTGATGTGGTGCTGCTCGCACAGGTACTGGGTGATGGCATGGGTGCGGGCGGCCACATAGGCGTCGCCACGCTCGCCGTAGGGGGCGTGGCCGCTGTCGGCCAGGTACACGAAGCGCTCGTGGGGCATGGCGGCCAGCAGGGCACGCAGCACGCTCAGTCCGCCGACGCCGCTGTCAAATACACCGATAGGAGAAGAGGCCGACTGCATCAGGGAGCCCATGGTTGGACAAAAGGCTGGATTGTAGGAAATGAGCGTATGTCTGTAGCGTGTGCACCGGGGGCGCTGCGCTGGGACAAGACCATGGATTTTGACCATGAGTTCGGTGTTGTGCCGCCACATACGTCGCTGCAGAGCACAAGAGAAACCGGAGGGATCAGCGCGCGGGTGCGTTGGCCTTGCCGTTGCCACTGGGCGTTGCTTCTGCAACTTTCGGGTGCGACAGCAGGTAGTAGCGTTTGACCACGGCCTTTTGACCCTCTTGGCCCCCGGCGACCAGCTCGCTGCCGATGCTCACCAGCACGCCGGTGGCCTGGTTGAGTTGTGCGGCAAACGCGCACAGATACCAGGCAGCCTCTTCGCTCGCCAACTGTGCGGTATCGGTCTGCAGGATGTCGATGCCGTGCTCGCGCCCATACAGGCGCGTGAGCGCGCTGCCCGTGGCGAACGATTTGCGCTTCGGGTCTTTCAGGTCGGGCACGCGTTCAACGGCCTCCCATGCCCAGCGACGGCTTTCGGGCCACCACGTGCCCAGCAGCTCCGCATCGAACACCGTGCGCTTGCCGCCACGGAGCACGGTGAAGGTCTTGTGGAAAAAGTCCAGCGTGCGCAGTTGGCTGCCCGCCAGGTGCTGGCTGTTCAGCAGCTGTTGGCGTTCGATGTGGGATGCGAGGCTGGCGTCCAGCAGCGCTGCGTCGCGGGCGGGCAGTGCACCGCCAAAGGCGGTCTGTGCGTCGCGCTGCGGAACCATGGGCGGGTTGGCGCTGGCGGACAGGGGCAGGGCGCCGATCAGTGTGGCCAGCAGCAGGGCGTAGAGGGGCTGTCGAAGGGTCTGTGCAAACCCGTGGTTCAAAAGCATGGTTGGGGGTGGCAAACGCCGGAGAAGAGGAGTCGGGTCGAGCCCGTATTTTTGCCGAACCGGATGCAGGGATGTGCGTCGGGGCGGCCACAAAAAAACCGCCCGAAGGCGGTTCCTTGTCATTGCACCTTGTGGTGTGGCAGGCACCTCGCGGGCCCTGCCACACCCACGCGCATCAGGCGGCGGCGACGCCGATGCCCTTGAACTCGCCCGAGGCGATGCGCTTTTGCCACTCGGCCGGGCCCGTGATGTGGGCGCTGGTGCCACCGGCGTCCACGGCCACGGTCACGGGCATGTCCACCACGTCAAACTCGTAGATGGCTTCCATGCCCAGGTCTTCAAAGCCCACGACCTTGGCGGTCTTGATGGCCTTGGAGACCAGGTAGGCGGCACCGCCCACGGCCATCAGGTAGGCGCTCTGGTGCTTCTTGATGGCCTCGATGGCGACCGGGCCGCGCTCGGCCTTGCCCACCATGGCGATCAGGCCGGTCTGGGCCAGCATCATCTCGGTGAAGCCGTCCATGCGCGTGGCGGTAGTGGGGCCTGCAGGGCCCACGGCCTCGCCCTTGACGGGGTCCACAGGGCCCACGTAGTAGATGACGCGGTTGGTGAAGTTCACAGGCAGTTTCTCGCCCTTGGCCAGCATGTCCTGGATGCGCTTGTGCGCAGCATCGCGGCCGGTCAGCATCTTGCCGTTGAGCAGCAGCGTGTCGCCGGGCTTCCAGCTGGCCACTTCTTCCTTGGTCAGCGTGTCGAGGTTGACCTTCTTGCTCTTGTTGTAGTCCGGCGCCCAGTCCACGTTGGGCCACAGGTCCAGGCTGGGGGGCGTGAGGTACACGGGGCCCGAGCCATCCATCACAAAGTGCGCATGGCGTGTGGCGGCGCAGTTGGGGATCATCGCAATCGGCTTGCTGGCTGCGTGTGTGGGGTACATCTTGATCTTGACGTCCAGCACCGTGGTCAGGCCACCCAGGCCTTGCGCGCCAATGCCCAGCGCGTTGACCTTTTCAAACAGCTCCAGGCGCAGCTCTTCGACCTTGTCGAGCGCGGGGCCGCCGGTCTTGGCGGCTTCGGCCTTGGCCTGCAGTTCGTACATGTCCAGGTCGTCCATCAGGCTTTCCTTGGCCATGAGCACGGCCTTTTCGGCCGTACCGCCAATGCCGATGCCCAGCATGCCGGGTGGGCACCAGCCAGCGCCCATGGTGGGCACGGTCTTGAGCACCCAGTCCACCACGTTGTCGCCGGGGTTGAGCATGTACATCTTGGACTTGTTCTCCGAGCCGCCGCCCTTGGCTGCCACGGTGACGTCCACGGTGTTGCCGGGCACGATCTCGGTGAAGATCACGGCGGGGGTGTTGTCCTTGGTGTTCTTGCGGGCGAACTGCGGGTCGGCCACGACCGACGCACGCAGCGTGTTGTCGGGGTGGTTGTAGCCCCGGCGTACGCCTTCGTTGATGGCGTCGTCCAGGCTGCCGGTGAAGCCTTCCCAGCGCACATCCATGCCCACTTTCAGGAACACGTTGACGATGCCGGTGTCCTGGCAGATGGGGCGCTGGCCGGTGGCGCTCATCTTGCTGTTGGTCAGAATCTGGGCGATCGCGTCCTTGGCCGCCGGGCTCTTTTCGCGCTCGTAGGCGCGGGCCAGGTGGGCGATGTAGTCGGTGGGGTGGTAGTAGCTGATGTACTGCAGCGCGCCGGCAATGGATTCGATCAGGTCTTCTTGGCGAATGGTCGTCGTGGTCATGGCGGTGGGGGTTTGAGGGAAAACGCGAACCTTGAATTATCCCCCGCCGGGCTTGCGCGGTCCTGTCAGGGGCCATGGGGGGGGCAGGCGGGTGCTGGCGCGCCGTGGCCTAGGGTGGGTATGCTGCGGTCTGGTGTTTCGTTCCACCCCCCATTCGCTCGCTGAGCGGCAAGGCCCACCCGTGAAAACTTCCACCCCCGCCCCGACCGCAGTCCGCACCGAAAAAGACACCTTCGGCCCCATCGACGTGCCCGCCGATCGGCTTTGGGGCGCGCAGACGCAGCGCTCGCTGCACCACTTCGCGATCTCGGGCGAGCGCATGGCGCCTGAGCTGATCCGCGCGCTGGCCCAGGTCAAGCGGGCCAGTGCCTACGTGAACCATGCGCTGGGCCTGCTCGACGCGGCCAAGACCACGGCCATCGTGGCGGCGGCGGACGAGGTGATTGGTGGTGGCCACCTGCAGGAGTTTCCGCTGGTGGTGTGGCAGACCGGATCGGGCACGCAGACCAACATGAACATGAACGAGGTGCTGGCCAACCGCGCGAGCGAGCTGCTGGGGGGCCCGCGCGGCGAAGCGCGGCTGGTGCACCCCAACGACGAGGTGAATAAGAGCCAGTCGAGCAACGACGTGTTCCCCACCGCCATGCACCTGGCGGCGGTGGACGCGCTGATGCACCGCCTGCTGCCCGCGCTGCACGGCCTGCGCACCACGCTGGCGGCCAAGGCGAAGGCGTTCGACGGCATCGTGAAGATTGGGCGCACGCACCTGCAGGACGCCACGCCCCTCACGCTGGGCCAGGAGATCTCGGGCTGGGTGGCGCAACTGCAGCATGGCGAGCAGCATGTGCGCGCCGCGCTGCCCCACCTGGGCGAGCTGGCCCTGGGGGGCACGGCGGTGGGCACGGGGCTCAATGCCCCCACAGGCTATGCGCAGGCCGTGGCCAAGGAGCTGGCCGACCTGACCGGCCTGCCGCTGGTCACCGCCCCCAACAAGTTCGAGGCCCTGGCCAGCTGCGATGCGCTGGTGCATGCCCATGGCGCGCTCAAGACCCTGGCGGCCAGCCTGATGAAGATTGCCAACGACGTGCGCTGGCTGGCCAGCGGCCCGCGCAGTGGGCTGGGCGAGATCACCATCCCCGAGAACGAGCCGGGCTCGTCCATCATGCCGGGCAAGGTCAACCCCACGCAGTGCGAGGCGCTGACCATGCTATGCGCGCAGGTGCTGGGCAACGATGTGGCCATCAACATCGGCGGGGCCTCCGGCAACTTCGAGCTGAACGTGTTCCGCCCGATGGTGATCCACAACTTCTTGCAGAGCGTGCGCTTGCTGGCCGATGGCATGGCCAGCTTCAACGAGCACTGCGCCGTGGGCATCGAGCCCAACCAGGCGCGCATCAACGACCTGGTGGAGCAGTCGCTGATGCTGGTGACGGCACTGAATCCCCACATCGGCTACGACAAGGCGGCCTTCATTGCCAAGAAGGCGCACAAGGAGGGCACCAGCCTGCGCGCCGCCGCCGTGGCCTCGGGGCATGTGACGGGCGAGCAGTTTGACCAGTGGGTGGTGCCTGCGCAGATGGTGGGGCGCTGAGTCTGCAGGGCTGTTTGGTGGGATTACCGTGGCGTTTTTGAGCCAAATGCACCGGTAGCGCTAGTGCTGCATGCCTGAGTAGCTATTGAATTGATAGTTGTCGGCCCCGGGGGTGTCGCTGGCAGCCTGCCCGTCAGGCCGCTGGCGGGCCCTCGTGGTTCGGGTCCAGCGCAAAGCCTACGCCATACACCGAGCGGATCCAGTCGCTGCCGTCCGTGCTGGCGGCCTTGAGCTTCTTGCGCAGGTTCTTGATGTGGCTGTCGATGGCGCGCTCGTTCACGTCCAGCGTGTCGTCGTAGGCCTGGTCCAGCAGCTGGGCCCGCGAGAAGATGCGCCCCTTCTGGCGCGCCAGCACCTGCAGCAATTTGAACTCGCGCCGCGTGAGGCCCAGCGGCGTGCCATGCAGCATGGCCTGCCAGTGCGACTCGTCCAGCATCAAGGCGGCAAGTGGTGTGCTGGCGGAGGAAACCTCCTGCGCTGCGGCGGTGCGGCGCAGCACGGCCTTGACACGGGCCACCACCTCGCGCGGCGAAAACGGCTTGCAGATGTAGTCGTCCGCGCCCAGCTCCAGCCCGATGAGGCGGTCCACCTCTTCCACCCTGGCGGTGAGCATGATGATGGGGTGCTGCGTGTGGCGCCGCGCCTGGCGCAATATCTCCAGCCCGTCGATGCCGGGCAGCATGATGTCCAGCAGCGTGAGGTCGGGCGGCGTGGTGAGCATGCTCGCCAGCGCGGCGCGGCCCTCGGCCTGGTGCTCCACCGCATAGCCCGCGTGGCGCAGGTAATCCACCACGATGGCGGCGATGTCGGGTTCGTCTTCGACGACAAGGATGCGTGGGCTCATGGTGCCGGGTTGTCCAGAAGGGGCAAGTTCAGTGTGATGCGCAGCCCGCCCAGGGGCGAGGCCTCGGCCGTCAGCGTGCCGCCGTGGGCGAGCACGATGGCGCGGCAGATCGCCAGGCCCAGGCCTGATCCGCCGTGGTCGCGGTTGCGCGAGGTTTCAGCGCGGTACAGGCGCTCAAAGATACGGGGCAGCTCGTGCGCGGGCACGCCGGGCGCGCTGTCGTCCAGCTGCACCTGCAGCTGGGGGGCTCCATCGACCGGTGGCAGCAGGCGCGCCGCAATGCGCAGCAGGCCGCCCGCGTCGGTGTAGCGCAGGCTGTTTTCCAGCAGGTTCAAAAACACCTGGTGCAGCTGCTGCGCGTCGCCGCGCACCAGGGGGGCCGGCTGGGCGGCGCCTGGTGCGGCCAGGGCGTCCAGGCCGCTGGTGTCCACATCGATGCCCGCCTGCGCCAGGCGGGGGCGCATGGAGGCCAGCGCTTCGTTCAGCAGCGACAGCGGGTGCACGGGCACCTGGGCCGAGGGTGCGCTGGTGCCCTCCGCATCCAGGCTGGCGCGCAGGTCGCCCACCAGCTGGATCAGGCGCATCACCTGCTGGTGCAGGCGCAGCGCGGTCTTGTCGTCAAAGGGGCGGATGCCATCCTGCACAGCCTCGATCTCGGCGCGCATGGCGGCCAGGGGGGTGCGCAGCTCGTGGGCCACGTCGCCCAGCCATTGGCGGCGGCTGGCTTCGATGCTGCCCAGTTGTTCGGCCATGGTGTTGAAGGTGCGGGCCAGCTGGGCCAGTTCGTCATTGCCGTGCACGGGCACGCGGGTGTGCAGGTGGCCCTGCGCAATGCCGCGTGCGCCGGTGGCCAGGGCCTCGACCGGGGCCAGCCAGCGCCGTGCCAGCCAGCCCGACAGGACCAGCGCCAGCGCCAGGCCGACCAGGCCTGTCCACGCCACAAAGCCCAGGTGCTGGGCCAGAAAGGCCTGGTCGGCCTCGCTGCGCACGCCCTGCGGGGGCGCCAGCACCAGGTGCCCGATGGTCTGGCCACCGGCGCCACGCAACGCCAGGCGTGCGCCCCCCGGCTGGGGCGGTGTGCCTGCGACCAGCTGATCTTGTGCATCGAGCAGGCCCAGGCGGGGGTAGATGTCATCCGGGTGGCGCTGGGGTGGCGCTGGGCCCCGGTCCAGGGGCCGCAGGTCGCCGGGTGGGGGTGGGGGCGGGCTGTTGCCAAGGTCAGCGCCACGGCCACTGTCACTGGCATTGGCATTGGCATTGGCATTGGAAGGAGGGGGGTTGGCCGTGCCAGGAGGCTCCGACGAGAGGCCGGGCGGCGAGCCGCTGGGGGGGCGGGCGCCACCCGGCCCGCGTGGACCGCCGCCCGGGTGGGTCAGCCGTCCCCACAGGGACGACTGCCCCCGCAGGCTGTCCCAGCCGCCTGCCTGGGTGTGGTGGGCCTGCAGGCGCTCGGCCAGCCAGTCCATGCGGGCCAGCTCGATCTCGGCCACATACGGCCCCAGGCCCCGCTGCAGGCCCAGGCGCGAGAACCCCACAAAGATCAGCAACAACGCCAGCAGCAGGGCGGCCAGGGCGATGAAGGCTTTGCGGTGCAGCGTCAGATGGGGCACGGGGACGAGGGAGCGCAGGGGCGGCATGGTGGGTCAGCGGGCGGGGGGCGGGCCACCTGCGCCGGGGCCACCGGGCCCGCCAGCGGGCATGGCCACCAGGGTGCCGTCCATTGTGCGGCAAGTGCCTGCGAGGCTCTTGCCGTCGGGCATGGTCAGCGTGACGGAGGCGCCTTCGGTCTTGCCCTTGCAGGCGGCGTAGGCCTCAGGTGGCGGGGCGGGCGGCGTGCCGCGGGATGGCTGGGCGTGGCTGGGGAACGCTGCGGCGATGGATGCCAGGGCCAGTGCGGCCAAAAGGGTGTGGATCTTGAACATCGGGCGTCTTTCTGGTGATCGAAACAACAGGGTGAATGGAAGCAACGAGGGGCTCAGACCGCGATCGAAATCGTGATGCTGGCCGAGTAGCCGCCACCGGTGTTGGCCTGCATGGTGGTCATCTCCAGCGTGGTGCCATCGCTGAAGACGTTGTCCGTGGCAAACGACATGGAGGCCAGGTTGCGCACGCTGGCGCTGTAGCCCGAATTGCTGCTGTAGATGCTGCTGAGCAGTGCGGTGGGGAACGCCAGTTGCGTGGTCTTGATCTTGTTGGCGGCCTTGGTGGCCGATGCCAGCGTGGGGTAGATCTCCAGGTGCATGTGCGGCATGCGGCCCGCATAGCAGCCCGGAACGATGGTGGTGAAGGTCACGGTGCCGTTGGCGTCCGTGGCCTGCACGCCGCGCAGGTAGTTGTCGGCGATGTTGTTGGAGGTGTAGACCGAGTAGTTGCCGTCTTGCGTGCAGTGCCACAGGTAGATGGCGTAGCCCGACAGCGCCGCGCAGCTGGCGCTGGTGTTCGTCAGCGTGATGGTGATGGACAGCGGCACGCCGCTGACCTGGGTGGACGAACCCACTGAACTGCGGATGTCCGAGCGCACGATGCCGCTGAGCGCGAGCACGTTGTACGTGTTGTTGCTGGCCGTGGAGCCGTCGGCAGGGTAGGGCCCTGCGGTCTCCTCGGGGACTACGGAGCAGGTGGTGGTTGTGCCGGTGCCTGTTCCGGTGCCAGTGCCCGATCCGGTACCGCTGCCGGTGCCAGACCCGGAGTCCGTGCTGCTGCCAGAGTCGGTGCTGGTGCTGTCACTGCCGCCGCCGCACCCCCACAGGGAGGCGACGCCCAGCGAGCCGAGCGCGCTCAATGCCAGGCGGCGGCTGGTGGCGGTGTGTGTGGACGGGGAGGCTGCCGCAGCGGGTGCTGGCGCCGTCGCTGCGGTCGGGGAGAGAGAGGACAGAGGGGGCATGGATTTCTCCTTCGGGTGGGTCTGCACCGCACTGTGCCTACCGATTGAGGAGAAATCTGGGAGCGCCCAGGGCGCTGAATACCGAAGGGTGCTTACTTCAAATTTGATAGCTGCCAGCGCATATGCAACCGGCGCTATCGGCACTTTTGACGGATATTCTGGTCCCAGGGGCTCCCCCGGCGTTGCCGGGGAGCGTGGGGACCGTCGCCGTGCTCAGTGGCGGTCCGACGAGTGCGACATCAGCCGGTCGGTCAGCGCAATGGCCAGGGCGCTGAGCAGGAACACCACATGGATGATGGTTTGCCACATCAGCACCTTGAGGTCGTAGTTGGCGGCGTTGATGAAGGTCTTGAGCAGGTGGATGGAGCTGATGCCGATGATGGCGGTGGCCAGCTTGACCTTGAGCACCGAGGCGTTCACATGGCTCAGCCACTCGGGCTGGTCGGGGTGGTCTTCGAGGTGCAGGCGCGAGACAAAGGTCTCGTAGCCGCCGACGATCACCATGATCAGTAGGTTGGAGATCATCACCACGTCGATCAGCGCCAGCACCACCAGCATGATGATGGTCTCGTTGAGCGCGGTGACCTGGAAATCACTCTTGTAGCCAATGCTGGACACCAGGCTCTGCAGGGCCGCCGTGTTGCCAAACGCGGCTTCGATCAGGTGCACCAGTTCCACCCAGAAATGGAACACATACACCGCCTGCGCCAGGATCAGGCCCAGATACAGGGGCAGTTGCAGCCACCGGCTGGCGAAGATCATGGAAGGCAGGGGGCGCAGTGGCGCTGGGGGCTTGTGTTGGGGAGAGGACATGGCACTCGCAAAGGGTTGCAGGAGGCGCGATTTTAGGGGGGCAGCATGTCCCTGCGGTGGCAGGTGGGTCTGCGCAGCCGGTGGCCCGGCCCTTGGCGACAGGCGGGCCGCAATGGCGTACTCTGTAAGCTTCGCGCCAGTCAGTGGCCTGTAAGTGCCGCGCCCGACAGTACCGCCCAATTCCAATTCCCATTAGATCCAGGAGACAACACCATGAGTGCGCCCACATCCGCCATCGAGTCCGTGCTGGTTGAGAACCGCGTGTTCCCGCCCTCGGACGCCATCGTCAAAGCCGCGCGCGTGTCCGGCATGGCTGGGTATGACGCACTGTGTGCCGAGGCCGAGAAGGACTTCGAGGGCTTCTGGGCGCGCCAGGCACGCGGCAACTTGCAGTGGACCAAGCCTTTCACCCGCACGCTGGACAAGTCCAACGCGCCGTTCTTCCAGTGGTTTGCCGATGGCGAACTCAATGCCTCGGCCAACTGCCTGGACCGCCACATCGGCACAGCCACCGAGAACAAGACGGCCATCATCTTTGAAGCCGACGATGGCACGGTCACCAAGATCACCTACAAGGAATTGCTGGCCCGCGTGAGCCAGTTTGCCAACGCGCTCAAGGCCCATGGCGTGGCCAAGGGCGACCGCGTGCTGATCTACATGCCCATGACCATTGAAGGCGTGATTGCCATGCAGGCCTGCGCCCGCATTGGCGCCACGCACAGCGTGGTGTTTGGCGGCTTCAGTGCCAAGGCCGTGCACGAGCGCATCATCGACGCCGGTGCCGTGGCCGTGATCACCGCTAACTACCAAATGCGCGGCGGCAAGGAGCTGCCGCTCAAGGCCATCATTGATGAAGCCCTGGCCATGGGCGGTTGCGACACCATCCGCAACGTGTTTGTCTACCAGCGCACGGCCACGGCCTGCAACATGGTGGCGGGGCGCGACAAGACCTTTGCCGAAGCACTGGCAGGCCAAAGCACCGAATGCGCCCCGGTGGCCGTGGGTGCCGAGCACCCGCTGTTCATCCTGTACACCAGCGGCTCCACCGGCAAGCCCAAGGGCGTGCAGCACAGCACCGGCGGCTATCTGCTGTGGGCCAAGATGACCATGGACTGGACGTTCGACCTGCGCGCCGATGATGTGTTCTGGTGCACGGCCGACATTGGCTGGATCACCGGCCACACCTACGTGGCCTACGGCCCGCTGGCGGCAGGCGCCACACAGATCATCTTTGAAGGCATCCCCACCTTCCCGAACGCAGGCCGCTTCTGGCAGATGATCGAGCGCCACAAGTGCACCATCTTCTACACCGCCCCCACGGCCATCCGCTCGCTCATCAAGGCCGCCGAGTCCGACGAGGCGGTGCACCCTGCGCGCTCCAACCTGTCGAGCCTGCGCATACTGGGCAGCGTGGGTGAGCCCATCAACCCCGAAGCCTGGATGTGGTACCACAAGAACGTGGGTGGCGAGCGTTGCCCTATCGTGGACACCTTCTGGCAGACCGAAACCGGCGGCCATGTCATCACCCCGCTGCCTGGCGCTACGCCGCTGGTGCCCGGCAGCTGCACGCTGCCTTTGCCCGGCATCACGGCCGCCATCGTGGACGAGGTGGGCAACGACGTGCCTAATGGCGCCGGTGGCATCCTGGTCATCAAGCGCCCCTGGCCCAGCATGATCCGCACCATCTGGAACGACCCCGAGCGTTTCAAGAAAAGCTACTTCCCCGAAGAACTCAAGGGCTACTACCTGGCCGGTGACGGCGCGGTGCGCAGTGCCGACCGGGGCTACTTCCGCATCACCGGCCGCATTGACGACGTGCTGAACGTGTCCGGTCACCGCATGGGCACGATGGAGATCGAATCCGCCCTGGTCGCCAAGACGGATCTGGTGGCCGAGGCCGCCGTGGTGGGCCGCCCTGACGATGTGACCGGCGAGGCCATCTGCGCGTTTGTGGTGCTCAAGCGCTCGCGCCCCACCGGCGAGGAAGCCAAGCAGATCGCCAACGAACTGCGCAACTGGGTGGCCAAGGAGATTGGCCCCATTGCCAAGCCCAAGGACATCCGCTTTGGCGACAACCTGCCCAAGACCCGCAGCGGCAAGATCATGCGCCGCCTGCTGCGCAGCATTGCCAAGGGCGAGGCCATCACCCAGGACACCAGCACGCTGGAAAACCCCGCAATCCTTGATCAATTGGCCAAGGCCAATTGATCCAGAAGGCACCGTGCAACGGCGCCAGCGCGCAGCGCTTGCCGGATTTGGGGGCACTCATATCGCGCAGCGATGTGACGTGGCCCCAAAACCCGTTGATCATCACCCCGGTATGTGATCGAAACAGCGGGCCCGCTCACCCGGCGGGCTCGCAGCGCGCTTTGTAGGACGCAATCTCCAATTACTCCTCTGGAGCGTGTGAATCCCTGCGCATGCGTTACAACGACAGCATGGCGTGGCCGGTCATCGTGGCCGGGCGCCGCTGACCGGAGATTTCACATGCAACTGCGTTCCTTCGTTTTGCTGCTGACCGTGCTGGCCATCGCCGCACTGGCTGCCCTGAACTGGCCCACGCTGGCGGCTCCCTCCCTCGTATCGCTGGGCGTGGTGTCGTTTGAGGCACCCCTTGGCCTGCTGATGCTGGCCCTCACCACGTTGTTGGGCATCTTCTTTTTGGCGTACGTGTTGTCGCTGCAGGGATCGGTGCTGCTCGAAACCCGTCGCCACACCAAAGCGCTGCAGGCGCAACGCGAGCTGGCCGACAAGGCCGAGGCGTCTCGCTTCACGGAGCTGCGTGCCTTTCTGGAGGCCCAGCACAGCCAAGCCCATGCAGCCGTGCTGGCGCGTCTGGACCACCTGGAAGCCCGGCTCGCCGCGCGCGCCGAGGAATCTGACAACACCACGGCGGCTTATGTCGGGCAGCTGGAGCAGCAGCTGCGCTCCCGCCATGCGCTGGGGACGCCTGTCGTTTAGTCCCGCGCTACTGCAGGAACCGGCGCAGGTTCCTGCGCTCTTGGTTCCACCGCTGCAAAGCGTCCACGCACAAAAAAGCCGCGTCACATGGTGCGCGGCTTTTTTCATGGGTTTGACCCGTCCTACCCGGCGTTGACACATGGACCTTTCAAAAAGGGCATGTGTCATGGAATCAAGTGTCAAACGCACGCAGCGCGACTACACGCTGGCCTTTAAGTTGGCGGTGGTGGAGCAGGTGGAAAAAGGCGAGCTCACGTACAAACAGGCGCAGCAGCGCTACGGTATCCAGGGCCGCTCGACGGTTCTGGTCTGGCTGCGCAAGCACGGTCGCCTGGGCTGGAGTCCTGCGGCATCATCTGCAGCCATGCCGATAGACAAGAAGAACACTGGGGCTCTCACGCCCGAGCAGCAGATCAAGGCCCTGCAGGTGCAGCTCGCACAGGCGCAGGAGAAGGCCAGGCTATTCGAAGCCGTCATCGACGTGCTGCGCAAGGACTACGGGGTGCGCGTCGTAAAAAAGCCTTTGGGCAAGTCCTCGCGCAAAACCTTGTCACAGGGTTG
This sequence comes from Acidovorax sp. 99, assembly GCF_003096455.1. Lineage (NCBI taxonomy): Bacteria > Pseudomonadati > Pseudomonadota > Betaproteobacteria > Burkholderiales > Comamonadaceae > Acidovorax > Acidovorax sp. 99. The sequence goes on along the minus strand of NZ_QEKU01000001.1, from coordinate 374,661 downwards.
AGCGTGAAGAGGGCTTGCCAGCACATGGGCCATAGCCGGCAGGCGTATTACCAGGGCAGGCGCCGCCAGGCCGATCGCCTCGCGAACGCGCAGGCGGTGGTGGAGTTGGTGCGCGAGCAGCGCATGCGTCGGCCACGCATCGGCACGCGTAAGCTGCACTACCTGCTGCAGGAGCCGCTGCAGCGCTGAGGCATCGACTTGGGCCGCGATGCAATGTTCGACGTCCTGCGCAACGCCAGGCTGCTGGTGGCGCCCCGGCGGGCGTACCACAAGACGACCGACAGCCACCACCGCTTCAGGCGCCACCCCAACCTGCTCAAAGCCGGGCCACAGCAGGTTCGCGCCAGCGCCAGCGAACAGGTCTGGGTAGCAGACATCACCTACTTGCCCACACACGGCAAGTTTGTTTACCTGAGCCTGGTCACGGATGCTTATTCCAGAAAGATCGTCGGCTGGCACGTGCATGAGAGCCTGCAGACCGAGGAGGTGGCGCAGGCCATGAAGATGGCGCTATTGGGGCGACAGAGCAGTCGGCAGCTGGTGCACCACTCCGACAGGGGTATCCAGTACTGCTCGACGTATTACCAGGCCCTGCACAAGCGCCATGGCGTGATCTGCTCGATGACGGACGGCTACGACTGCTACCAGAACGCGCTGGCCGAGCGGGTCAACGGCATTCTGAAGACCGAGCTCTTGTTGCAGCGCCCTGCGGATCTCGCCCAGGCCAGACGCATGGTCGAGCAGTCGGTGCGCATTTACAACTGCGAGCGGCCACACCTATCGCTGAAAATGCAAACGCCCGATGCGGTGCATCGGGCGTCGTTGGCCGGATAGTCCGGCTGGAGTTTTAAACCGTCCTGGGTGTCAACGCTATTCAGGACGGGTCAGTTCTATCGGGCATCAAACCCGGAACCCTTGGGCTGCAGCCAACTACTTCTGCGTCAGCACCCAGGCAGCCAGCTTCTTCGCTTCGGCGTCACTCACTTGCGCATTGGCGGGCATGGGTACTGGGCCCCACACGCCAGAGCCACCCTTGACGATCTTGGCAGCCAGCTTGTCCACGGCGTCCTTCTGACCAGCGTATTTGGCTGCTACGTCCTTGTAGGCAGGCCCCACCAGTTTCTTGTCCACTGCGTGGCAAGCCATGCAGTTCTTGGAGGTGGCCAAGGCCAGGTCGGCCATCGCGGGTGCCGCAACCGACAGCGTCAAGGCGAGTGTGATCAGGGAACGCTTCATGGTGGGAATTCCTGTGGTTGAGTTACAGTGCTTTTAATGCGATTGTAGTGACTTGGGTTGACACGCAGTTGTCCCTGGTCAATCCCGCTTTTCGCGGCATTCTTTGGAGAGAGCGATGTATCTGCTGGGTCTGTCCCTTCTCATGCTGGCACTGAAATATTTCGAGATCGGCCCCGTGGCCACGTGGTCGTGGTGGTGGGTGCTGGCACCCTTCGCGGCCACAGCGCTGTGGTGGGCCTGGGCTGATTCCACTGGCTACACCAAGCGCAAGGCCATGGAGAAGATGGACCAGCGCAAAAAGGACCGCATCAACAAACACAAGGAAGCCTTGGGCATTCGCCCACGCAAGCCGCGCTGACACTGGCCCTGGCCCCGCTGCAAGGGGCTCATGGTGGTTTGCGCGATGACTTGTTCTCGTCGTCTATTCAACAAAAAGCCCGCAGTACATCGCGTACTGCGGGCTTTTTGTTGTGAACCGACCACCAGGATAAAGACGTCCGCCGGAGCCTCAACCGTCTTCTCGCCACCCGCCGGTGCGCCGCCTCAGCGCGATCAATAGGCGTCCAGCACGGCTCCTTTGCTCGCGCTGGACGCGTTGAACGCAAACTTGGCTTGCACGCCCCGGGTGTAGCGCGGTGCAGGTGCCGTCCAGGCGGCGCGGCGCTTGGCGATTTCTGCCTCGGGCACGTTCAGCTCCAGCAGCAGCTGGCGTGCGTCGATGGTGATGCTGTCGCCCTCGTTGACGAAAGCAATCGTGCCTCCGGCTGCGGCCTCGGGCGCCACGTGGCCGACCACCATGCCCCAGGTGCCGCCGGAGAAGCGGCCGTCGGTGATCAGGCCCACGCTCTCACCCAAGCCTGCGCCGATCAGCGCACCGGTGGGGGCCAGCATTTCTGGCATGCCGGGGCCGCCCTTGGGGCCCAGGTACCGCAGCACCATCACGTCACCGGCCTTGATCTTGCCCGCCAGGATGGCTTCCAATGCCGATTGTTCGTCGTCAAACACGCGGGCCGGGCCGGTGATGACGGGGTTCTTCAGACCCGTGATCTTCGCCACCGCGCCTTCGGGGCTCAGGTTGCCCTTGAGGATGGCCAGGTGGCCTTGCGCGTACATAGGCTTGTCGATAGGACGAATCACGTCCTGGTCGGCGCGGGGCTCGTCCGGCACGTCCTTCAGCACCTCGGCGATCGTCTTGCCTTCGATGGTGAGGCAGTCGCCATGCAGCAGGCCCGCATTGAGCAAGATCTTCATGACCTGAGGGATGCCCCCTGCGCGGTGTAGATCCACCGCCAGGTACTTGCCGCTGGGCTTGAGGTCGCACAACACAGGCGTCTTCACGCGCACGCGCTCGAAGTCGTCGATGCTCCACTCCACGCCTGCCGCATGGGCAATCGCCAGGAAGTGCAGCACCGCGTTGGTCGAGCCGCCCGTGGCCATGATCACGGCCACGGCGTTCTCGATGGACTTCTTGGTCACGATGTCGCGGGGCTTCAGGTCCTTCTTGATGGCCTCGATCAGCACCTTGGCCGACTCCTTGGCCGAGTTCATCTTCTCGTCGTGCGGGTTGGCCATGGTGGACGAATAGGGCAGGCTGATGCCCAGGGCCTCGAACGCGCTGGACATGGTGTTGGCGGTGTACATGCCGCCACACGAGCCGGTGCCGGGAATGGCGCGTTTTTCGATCTCCTTGAGGTCGAAGTCGCTGAGCTTGCCCGCAGCGTTTTCGCCCACGGCCTCGAACACGCTCACGATGTTCAGGTCCTTGCCCTGGTAGTGGCCGGGCAGGATGGTGCCGCCATACACATAGATGGCAGGCACATTGGCGCGCAGCATGCCCATCAGGCCACCGGGCATGTTCTTGTCGCAGCCGCCCACCACCAGCACGCCGTCCATCCACTGGCCGCCCACGCAGGTTTCGATGCAGTCGCTGATGACTTCGCGGCTCACCAGGCTGTATTTCATGCCCTCGGTGCCCATGGCCATGCCGTCGCTGATGGTGGGGGTGCCGAACACCTGGGCGTTGCCGCCCGCTTCTTCGATGCCAGCAATCGCCGCATCCGCCAGCTTCTGCAGGCCGCTGTTGCAGGGCGTGATGGTGCTGTGGCCGTTGGCCACGCCCACCATGGGTTTGACGAAGTCGCCTTCCTCGTAGCCCATGGCGTAGTACATGGAGCGGTTGGGTGCGCGCGACTTGCCCTGGGTGATGTTGGCGCTGCGGCGGTTGATGGGTGCGGAGGGCTTGCTGGAGTCGGTCATCGTGGGGCGTCCTGGTCTCGGGGTTGGGGGGCTGGAGCGGAATGGATCATTCTGCCAGCGCCGTCGCAGCGCGTGGGGGCTGCCCCCGCAATCCCCAACGCCACCGCCCCGGGCGGGCCTGTGGGGCTGGGCGATAATTGACAGGTTTGCCCCCGGCACGGCTCAAGAGGTTGTTGCACGGGCGCGCGAGGGGCCTTTATGAGTCCGGCCCGCTTCCTTTTCAGCGATTTTCCAGAAGCCAGCACGATGCCCATCTACCGTTCCAAAACCTCCACCGCCGGTCGCAACATGGCAGGCGCGCGTTCCCTGTGGCGCGCCACCGGCATGAAAGACGATGACTTCAGCAAGCCGATCATCGCGGTGGTCAATTCGTTCACCCAGTTCGTGCCCGGCCACGTGCACCTGAAGGACCTGGGCCAGTTGGTGGCCCGCGAGATCGAAGCCGCCGGCGGCGTGGCCAAGGAGTTCAACACCATTGCCGTGGACGACGGCATTGCCATGGGCCACGACGGCATGCTGTATTCGCTGCCCAGCCGCGACATCATTGCCGACTCGGTCGAATACATGGTCAACGCGCACTGCGCCGATGCCATGGTCTGCATCTCCAACTGCGACAAGATCACCCCCGGCATGCTGATGGCCGCCATGCGCCTGAACATTCCGGTGATCTTCGTTTCGGGTGGCCCGATGGAAGCGGGCAAGACCCGCCTGGCCAACCCGGTCACCAAGGTCATGGAGTTCAAGAAGCTCGACCTGGTGGACGCGATGGTGATTGCCGCCGACACCAACTACTCCGACGCCGATGTGGCTGAGGTCGAGCGCTCGGCTTGCCCCACATGCGGTTCGTGCTCAGGCATGTTCACCGCCAATTCCATGAACTGCCTGACCGAGGCGCTGGGCCTGTCGCTGCCCGGCAATGGCACGGTGGTGGCCACCCATGCCGACCGCGAGCAGCTCTTCAAGCGCGCCGGCCGCCGCATCGTGGACCTGGCCAAGCAGTACTACGAGCAGGACGACGAACGCGTGCTGCCCCGCTCGGTGGGCTTCAAGGCGTTTGAAAACGCCATGACGCTGGACATCGCCATGGGTGGCTCCACCAACACCATCCTGCACCTGCTGGCGATTGCCAAAGAGGCCGAGATCCCCTTCACCATGGCCGACATCGACCGCCTCTCGCGCGTCGTGCCGCAGCTGTGCAAGGTGGCGCCCAACACCAACAAGTACCACATTGAAGACGTGCACCGCGCGGGCGGCATCATGGCCATCCTGGGCGAGCTGGACCGCGCGGGCAAGCTGCACACCGATGTGCCCACCGTGCACGCTCCTACGCTCAAAGACGCGCTGGACCAATGGGACATCGTGCGCACGCAGGACGACGCCGTGCGCACTTTCTACATGGCGGGCCCCGCAGGCATCCCCACGCAGGTGGCGTTCAGCCAGAACACCCGCTGGCCCAGCCTGGACCTGGACCGCGCAGAGGGTTGCATCCGCTCGTACGACCACGCCTTCAGCAAGGAAGGCGGCCTGGCCGTGCTGACCGGCAACATCGCGGTGGACGGCTGCGTGGTCAAGTCGGCCGGTGTGGACGAAAGCATCTTGGTGTTTGAAGGCACGGCCCACGTGACCGAGTCGCAGGACGAGGCCGTGGCCAATATCCTGGCCGACAAGGTCAAGGCCGGTGATGTGGTGATCGTGCGTTACGAAGGCCCCAAGGGCGGCCCCGGCATGCAGGAGATGCTCTACCCCACCAGCTACATCAAGTCCAAGGGCCTGGGCAAGGCCTGCGCGCTGCTGACGGATGGGCGCTTCTCGGGCGGCACCTCGGGCCTCTCGATCGGTCACTGCTCGCCCGAAGCCGCTGCGGGCGGTGCCATCGGCCTGGTGCAGAACGGCGACCGCATCCGCATCGACATCCCCAACCGCACGATCAATGTGCTGGTGAGCGATGAAGAACTGGCCAAGCGCCGCGAAGCGCAAAACGCCAAGGGCTGGAAGCCTGCCCAGCCACGCCCGCGCAAGGTGTCGGCCGCGCTCAAGGCCTATGCCAAGCTGGTGATGTCTGCCGACAAGGGCGCCGTGCGCGACTTGTCGCTGCTGGACGACTGAGGGGCAGCCTTGCAGGGCCAGGAGCCCTGCCGCCGCACCGAAGCCGCGCCTGGAGGGCGCGGCTTTTTTGTTTTTGCTCCACTTTTGATAGATGTCGGCACATGACGGACTAGCGCTTGCTCGGCTTTTTTCTCAGAAACGTGGTGTATAGCTCCAGCGGATCGCCCTGGCGCGGCTGCGGTCGCCCGGTGGTCCTGCTCGGGGCAGGCAGCCCTGGGTGCGGGGTCATCCCCAGCGCGGGCACAATACCCGCCACCATGTTGACCTATCCCCACATCGACCCCGTCGCCCTGCAGATCGGCCCACTGGCTGTGCACTGGTATGGCCTGACCTATCTTGCGGCCTTTGGCCTGTTCATGTTGCTGGGCATCCGGCGCTTGCGGCACCCGCCCTTTGCCTCCATCACGGGGCCCGGCGCCTGGACGCGCAAGGATGTGGAAGACATCCTCTTTCTGGGGGTGGCTGGCGTGGTCATTGGCGGGCGGCTGGGCTACTGCCTGTTCTACAAGCCGGGCTACTACCTGAGCCACCCGCTGGAAATTTTTGCCGTGTGGCAGGGCGGCATGGCCTTCCATGGCGGGCTGCTGGGTGTGGTGGTCTCCATGCTGTGGTTTGCCCATTCGCGCCGGCGCCCCTGGCTGCAGGTGGCTGACTTTGTGGCGCCCTGCGTGCCCACGGGGTTGGCGGCAGGGCGTGTGGGCAACTTCATCAATGGTGAACTGTGGGGCCGCTTTGCCAGCCCCGATCTGCCCTGGGGCATGGTGTTTGCGCACAGCGGCTCCATGCAGCCGCGCCATCCGTCGCAGGTCTACCAGTTCCTGATGGAAGGATTACTGCTGTTCATCCTGTTGTGGCTGTATGCCCGCAAGGAGCGTCGCCCCGGCCAGGTGGCGGCCGCTTTCCTGTTCGGCTACGGTGTGTTCCGCTTCATTGCCGAATATTTCCGCGAGCCCGATGCCTTCCTGGGCATCCTGTCGCTGGGCATGAGCATGGGGCAATGGCTGTGTGTGCCCATGATCGTGGGTGGCGCAGCGATGTGGCTGTGGGCGCAGCGGCAGCCGGTGGGGGCGCTGGTTTCGAGATAAAACGGGCGATAGCGCCGGTGTTTCATGCCCGAGCAGCTATCAAATTGGTAGTGATTGGACCGAGTGGCGGGTAAGCAGGCGGTCAATGCCGCGCATCACCCCGCCGCGCCATCGTCCACAGGGCGGCCCCCACGATGAGTGCACCGCCCACCCAGCCCGTGACGCTGAGCTGCTCGCCCAGCCAGAACACCGCAAACAGTGCGCCAAAGGCGGGCTCGCTGCTGGTCAGCAAGCCCACCCGCGTGGGCGAGCTGTGGCGCAGTACCCAGTTCTGGGCCACAAACGCAAACACCGTGCAGCCCGCCACTAGGTAGACGCAGGCCCACCAGAAAGCGCTGGCTTGGGTGAGCGACGGCAGCGGGGGCAGCTTGCCCGGCAAAGCCAGCGCCAGCAGCAGGCAGCCCACCCCGATCACGCCCGACTGCACCGCTGTGAGGGCCAGCACGGGCGCGTTGCGGCGGCGGGTGAGCCGCGTGGTCTGGCACACGGTGATCGCGCGCAGCGCGGCGGCCGCCAGCATCAGCGCGTCGCCCCAACCCCACTGGCCGGTGTAACCCCCGCTGAGCAGGGCTGCGCCGAGCAGCGAGACGGCGGCAAAACCAAACATCGCACGCTCGGGCCGCTGGCGCAGCAGCCACCACTCGGCAAACGGTGTGAACACCACGCACAGGCTGATCAAAAACGCTGCATTGCTGGCCTGCGTGAGCGCCAGGCCAAAGGTCTCGCACAGAAAGATGCTCAGCATCAGCCCACCCAGCGGCAGGCCGGCCACCAACGCATCGCGCCGCTCGGGCGCAGTGGCGCGCAGCAAGGCCGGGAGCAGCACCACAAAGGTCAGGAGGAAGCGCACGGCCAAAAAACCCAGCACCGGGTAGAACACCAGGGCCCCCTTGGCCACGCCATAGCTGGTGCCCCACACCACGGCGACCAGCAGCAAGGCCAGGTCAGAAAGGCGCGGGGCCAGCGGGGAAGGGGCGGACAGGGGCAGGGTGTGTGACATGGGGCGCAGATTGGGGGGGAGGCTGTGGGGCGCCGCGCGTGGCGGCGATGGGCTGGGGAAATTATCAATTTGCGTCCATGCATTGATAATCGCTGCCAAAGAACTGCACTTGTTCCTCATGCGCATCAATCAGCCTCTGGACAGCCTCCCCGACATGGCGGTGTTTGCGCGTGTGGTGGATGCGGGCAGCTTCTCGGCCGCCGCGCGGCAGCTGGGCATCACCCCGTCGGCGGTTAGCCGCCAGGTGGCTCGGCTGGAAGGGGCGCTGCGCGTGCGCCTGCTGGAGCGCACCACCCGCAAGCTGCGGCTGACCGACGCGGGCACGGCGGTCTACAGCCGTTGTCAGGACATGGTGTCTGCCGCCCGCGAGGTGTGGGCGCTGAGTGACACGCACTCTGCCGCGCCCTCCGGCATGGTGCGCATGAGCATGGCCAAGGCGGTGGGGCGCCAACTGGTGCACCCGCTGGTGCTGCCGTTTTTGCAGAAATACCCCCAGGTCGATGTGCAGCTGTTGATCACCGACCGCACGGTGGATCTGTTCGAGGAGCCCATCGACCTGGCCCTGCGCGTGACCGACACCCCGCCCCCGGGACTGGCCGGACGGCCGCTGGCCACGTTGCGCCATTTGGTTTGCGCCAGCCCGCATTACCTGGCTGAGCGGGGCCACCCCCAGCACCCGCGCGACCTGGAGCACCACGCCTGCATCACCCTGGGCGAGGACGAGCGCGACCGGCACTGGCGCTTCGAGCGCGCAGGCGAATCCGCCACGGTGGCCGTGCGCGGCCGCTATGTGGCCAACCACAGCGAGGTGCGGCTTGAGGCCGCGCTGAGCCACCTGGGCATTGCCAGCCTGCCGGGCTTTACTGCGCGCGCTGCGTTGGCGCGGGGTGACCTGGTGACCGTGTTGCCCGATTGGGAGCACAAGACCTCGTACGCGGGCACGGCCTGGGTGCTGTACCCGTCCCACCGGTTTCTGCCGGCCAAGCTGCGGGTGTGGATCGACCACCTGGTGGAAGGTTTTGCGGGCGTGGAGTGAAGCGGGGGAGGGACGCGAGGGCAGGGCGACCGTGCGGTGGGCGCAGCGGGTGCTGCGCCCTCGGCCGCTCATCTGGCCCTGGGCTGATCACCCAACGACGGTGCCTTGGGTCCAGCAGCAAAGTTCGCCACCCTTGCTGCTATGTGGCACGCAGCGTTGCGCAACCACCGCAGCAGCCGTCTTTTGTGTAACCAAAGTCTGCAAATCAGGGTTTACACCTTGTCATTTTGCGTAATTATGAGAAATTACGTACATGGCGAGGCAATCGCCACTGTTGTCAGCTGATAGAGGGGTGTTACAGGCATTCGGCCTGCGCAATCCACTAGGAGTTGGCTGCTGATGCCTCGCGGGTTGGTGCCCTGGAGCCTTGTTGTACATGCGTCCTGTCCCGAATTCACTGCACGACGAAGTCGCCTCCCGGCTGCGGGAGCAGATTTTTGCGGGCGCCTTGCCGCCCGGCAGCTTTCTGGACGAGGCTGCCTTGTGCGAGCGGCTGGAGATCTCGCGCACCCCGCTGCGCGAAGCGCTCAAGGTGCTGGTGGCCGAGGGGCTGCTGCGCCATGAGCCGCGCCGGGGTTGTTTTGTGGCCGAGGTCACCGAGAGCGATCTGGACAACATCTTTCCCGTCATCGCTTTGCTGGAGGGGCGTGCCGCACACGAGGCCACGCGCAAGGCCGTGGCGGCCGACATTGCCGCGCTGGAGCTGCTGCACGAGCGCCTGCAACAGTGCGCGGCCGACGGGCGCATGACCGACTACTACGAAGCCAACTACGCCATCCACGAGGCCTTCATCACGCTGGCGGACAACCGCTGGCTGGCCCAGGTGATTGGCGACCTGCGCAAGATCCTGCGGCTGGCACGCCACAAGACGCTGCATGCCCCCGGGCGCATGCAGCAAAGCCTGGCAGAGCATCTGGCCGTGTTTGCCGCGCTCAAGGCGCGCGACTGCGACGCGGCCGAGGAGGCCATGCGCACCCATCTGTTGCGCCAGCGCGATGCGCTGCGCGATGTAGCCCGCAACCAGCAATCGAGGTTGACCCCATGATCAACAGCACTCCCGAATGGATCACCCGCAGCGTGTCACGCCTGCGCACTGCCGCGCCTGCCGCCGACAAGGCGGGGGACAAGACCGCCGACAAGTCTGCCAAGGCCTCACTCGACAAAACCGTGACCGATGTGGTCGCCAAGGTCGCGGTGCCGCGTTCTACCAACGAGCGCCTGCAGGCCACCCTGCGGCGCGGCCAGGAGGCGTTGTCGCCCCGCGCATTGCGCCGTCTGCTGGCCGACCTGCAGGAGGTGGTGGCGCCCCAGGTGAGCGAGATCGAGGGCGGCCGCCGCGCCCAGGCCGTGGCCGACTGGTATGCGAAGGCCGAGCCCGAGGAAAGGCGCGACATGTGGCTGCTGATGTGCGAGCAGTTCGCACCGGATGCCACGCGCTTCAAGTCGGCCCGCCAGCGCTACGAAGCGGCGGCCGGCACGGCCGAAGAAGGGCAGGCCGAGATCAGCCTGCGCCGTGCGCTGGTATCACCCCGCACGCGGTTGCTGCAGCGGTTTTCGGCGTTCCCCGAGGGCATGCGTTTTCTGGTGGACATGCGCGCAGAAATCCTGCCGCTGCTCAAGGCCGACAAGCGCCTGCTGCCGCTCGATGCCGAGCTGGAGCACCTGTTTTCGACCTGGTTCGACGTGGCCTTCCTGGAGCTGCGCCGGCTGTCGTGGGACTCGCCCGCCTCGCTGCTCGAAAAGCTCATCAAGTACGAGGCCGTGCACGACATCCGCAGCTGGGCCGACCTGAAGAACCGCCTGGACAGCGACCGCCGCTGCTATGGCTTCTTCCACCCGCGCCTGCCCAACGAGCCGCTGATCTTTGTGGAGGTGGCGCTGGTGGACAAGATCTCGTCCAGCATCACGCCGCTGCTGGACGAGGCCGCTGCGCCCGTGGACATCACACGGGCCACCACTGCCATCTTCTATTCCATCAGCAACACGCAAACAGGCCTGCGCGGCGTGAGCTTTGGCGACTCGCTCATCAAGCATGTGGTGGAAACGCTCACGGCCGAGTTCCCGCGCCTGCGCACCTTTGCCACGTTGTCGCCCATCCCGGGTTTCCGCGCTTGGCTGGGCAAACATGCAGGGGCCATGCTGGACCGCCTGGACGACAAGCGCCGCAGCGAGCTGGGCCGCGCGGTGGGCTTCGAGCCGCCGCAGGCCACGCATTTGCTCGGGGCGGTGGACAAGGCGCTGGAGCTGGACGCCAAATCCCCCGTGCGCCAGATGCTGCTGGAATGCGCCGCGTACTATCTGGGCCGCGAGTTGCAAGAGGGTAAACCGGCAGACCCCGTGGCCCGCTTCCACCTGGGCAACGGCGCGCGGGTAGAGCGCCTGAACTGGGCGGGTGACCCGTCCAGCAAGGGGCAGAAACAATCGTACGGGCTCATGGTGAACTATCTGTACGACTTGAAGCGCATCGACAAGCATCGCAGCTTGCTTGCGCAGGGCAAGGTGCCAGTGTCGGGGGACATCGACAGCCTTTGCCGCGACTGACGGGGCGGCCGGCAAGATGCCGGGCGGACCAGTGACCGCGTATTTTTACAACGACAGGAGACAAGGAATGACTGATTTGCGAATCCAACGCCGGGGTGTATTGCTCGGCGCGGCGGCTGCAGGCCTGGGCCTGGCCAGCAGCAACAGCTGGGCCCAAAGCACCTGGCCCAGCAAGCCCGTGACGGTGGTGGTGCCGTTCCCCGCCGGTGGCGGCACCGATGCGTTTGCCCGGCCGCTGGCTGCGCAGTTTTCCAAAAGCACAGGCAAGACGCTGGTGATCGACAACCGGGGGGGCGCCGGGGGCACGCTGGGTGCCAGCATTGCGTCCAAGGCGGCGCCCGATGGCTACACGCTGTTCATGGGCGCCGTGCACCACGCGATTGCCCCTGCGATGTACCCCAAGCTCGACTACGACATCGAGAAAGACTTCATTCCCCTGGCGCTGCTGGCCAACGTGCCCCAGGTGTTGGTGGTCAATCCCAAGACGCCGTCCACCAACTTCAAGCAGTTTCTGGACTACATCAAGCGCAACCCTGCCAAGCTCAACTACGGTTCGGCCGGAGCAGGCACCTCGCACCATCTGGCGGGTGAGCTGTTCAAGCAGCAGACGGGCACCTTCATCACCCACATCCCCTACCGGGGCGCGGGCCCCGCGCTGCAGGATCTCATTGGCGGCAACGTGGACATGATGTTCGACGGTCTGGGCTCGTCAGCCAATCACATCAAGAGCGGCCGTATCAAGGCGCTGATGGTGTCCGGCGCCAAGCGCAACCCCGCATTCCCCGACGTGCCCTGCGCCTCCGAAGTGGGCCTGCCCGACTACACCGTGACCACCTGGTACGGCCTGTGGGCGCCCAAAGGCACAGCCGCCGACGTGCAGGCCCGCATCGTGGACGAGATCAAGCGCCTGGGCACCGCCGATGAACTCAAGGCCGTCTGGGCCAGCAACGGCGCGGACTACGGCGGCATGACGCAGCAGCAGTTTGGCGCGTTTGTGAGCAGCGAGGTCAAGCGCTGGGCGGCGGTGGTGAAGGCGTCTGGCGCAAAGCTTGATTAACCCCCAAGACGGTGCGAACAAACCCGCCATGCCCGATCGCTCCGCAAAAGCGCACACCGTAGTTGTTGCAAATGCTCGCCGTAGCCGGTGCTATGGCTGCGCTTTGCGCCATCTCCCGAGGGGGACGCCATCCGTGGCCTGGCAAAGCCAGTTCCACGGTGGCGCTGGCGATGGCATGGCGGGGTGAGAAGGTCGTGGGCGGTATGTGAAGGAAATGGATACCAGGATGCCGGGTGAAGTGTTGATGAATGCCGGTGAGGGCGGAGTGGTGCATGTCACCCTGCGCCACACCGGGCGGCTGAACGCCATGTCGCGGCCCATGTGGCGGCAGTTGCGTGCGGTGTTTGAAGACGTGCAGCGCTCTGCCGATGCGCGCTGTGTGCTCATCGCGGGCGAGGGCGGAGCGTTCTGTGCGGGCGGAGACATTTCGGAGTACCCCGGCTTCCGTTTTGACGCGGCAGCGCTGCGCGACTTTCATGAAAACGACGTGTGGGGCGGGCTCAATGCCATGCTCCAGTGCGACGTGCCCATCGTGGCCCAGATCAGCGGCGCCTGCATGGGCGCCGGCGTGGAGATTGCCAGCTGCTGCGACATCCGGGTGGCGGGCAATGGCGCGCGCTTTGGCGCACCGATTGCCAAGCTGGGCTTTCCGATGGCCCCGCGCGAGGCGCAGCTGGTGGCAGGTGCAGTGGGCGACGTGACCGCACGCCAGATGCTGCTGGAGGCCGCCACCTTCAGCGCCCCCGACATGCTGGCACGCGGCTTTTTGAGCCGCGTGGTGGCCGACGACATGGTGGCCACCGAAGCCCTGGGCAGTGCCCAGCGCATTGCCGCGCTGGCGCCCCAGGCCGCCCGCATGAACAAACAGACGTTTCGGGCGTTGAAAGCGCCTGTAGCGCTACAAAATCATGCCTTGTCTGCTATTGAAAACATAGTAAATGGCCCTGCCGACCCCTATGCCTACGCCGCCAGCGCCGAGCACCGCGAAGGGATCTCTGCCTTTCTGGACAAGCGCGCGCCGGTGTTCTGACTGGCGCCTCCGTCCCCGCTTTCTCCCATTCAGTCAGTCCCAACCTCTCAACCCAGCCACCCAGCCCATTGAAGTCTGAGCCATGAGCCAACACAACCTCTTCAGCGCCCTGCGCGCCTCGTTCCCGTCCGACCTGGACAGCACTGCCGTTGAGACCACGGCGGCAGACGGCACCCCGCTGTTCTACACCTGGCGCGATCTGGACCGCGCCAGCGCCCGCATCGCCAACCTGCTTGCGTCGCTCAAGCTGCCCGAAGGCAGCCGCGTGGCCGTGCAGGTCGAAAAGTCGGTCGAAGCCATGGCGCTGTACCTGGCCACGCTGCGTGCGGGCTACGTCTTTTTGCCGCTCAACACCGCCTACCAAAGCGCCGAGATCGAATACTTCATCGGCAACGCCGAGCCGGCCGTGGTGGTGTGCTCGCCCGGCAACTTTGGCTGGGTCAGCAAGATTGCCTTCACCCTGGGCACGCAGCATGTCTTCACCCTGGGTGACGACCGTACCGGCAGCCTGCTGGAGCGTGCAGCGCACCACGGCGACGAGCACCAGGCCGTGTCCCGCAGCGCCGACGACCTGGCCGCCATCCTGTACACCAGCGGCACCACCGGCCGCAGCAAGGGTGCCATGCTCACGCACGGCAACATGCTGAGCAACGCTGTGATGCTCAAGGACTACTGGGGTTGGACGGCTACCGGAGGGCCTGACGGCCGGGGCGATGTGCTCATCCACGCACTGCCCATCTTCCACGTCCACGGCCTGTTCGTCGCCATCCACGGTGCGCTCATCAACGGCAGCAAGATGATCTGGATGGCCAAGTTCGACCCCAAGGCCGTCATCGCCGCCATGCCCCGCGCAACAGTGTTCATGGGCGTGCCCACGCTGTACGTCCGCATGCTGGCCGAGCCGGGCTTGAATAAGGATGCCGTGAAGAACATGCGCCTGTTCATTGCAGGCTCTGCACCGCTGCTGATCGAAACCTTCAAGGAATGGCAGCAGCGCACCGGTCACACCATCCTGGAGCGCTACGGCATGAGCGAAACCATCATGCTCACCAGCAACCCCTACAGCGCCGACCAGCGCTACAACGGCCAGGACGAACGCCGTGGCGGCACTGTGGGCTTCCCCCTGCCGGGCGTGAGCCTGCGCGTGCAGGGCGATGACGGCAAAGACCTGCCCGTGGGCGAGATCGGCGGTATCCAGGTCAAGGGCCCCAACGTGTTCAAAGGCTACTGGCGCATGCCCGAGAAGACGGCGGAAGAGTTCACGAAGGATGGCTACTTCAAGACCGGCGACGTGGGCAAGGTCGATGAGCGCGGCTACGTGCACATCGTGGGCCGCAGCAAAGACCTGATCATCAGCGGCGGCTACAACGTCTACCCCGCAGAGATCGAGGGCTACATCAACGACATGACCGGCGTGGCCGAAAGCGCCCTGGTCGGCGTGCCACACCCTGACTTTGGCGAAGTGGGCGTGGCCGTGGTCATTGCCAAGCCCGGAGCCCAACTGGATGCCGATGCCATCGTGGCTCAACTCAAGTCACAGCTGGCCAACTTCAAGATTCCGAAGAAATGCTTTGTAGTGGCGGAGCTGCCGCGCAACACCATGGGCAAGGTGCAGAAGAATCTGCTGCGGGATCAGTACAAGGGGTTGTTTGCCTGAGCAATTGCGCAGCGCAATGCGCACAAAGACAAAAAGGGGCAAGTTGCCCCTTTTTTGTTGGCGGACGCAGACGCAAACTCAGGCGCTGCGTTTGCTCTTATTTTGATAACTTAAGGCGCTTTCCAATCAAGCGTCATCAGCATATTTGGGGCTGCTTTAGCAGGAGGTGGTCGCTTCAGCGCAGCACCAGCACCGGAATGTGCGAATGCGTCAGCACATGCTGCGTTTCGCTGCCGAGCAGCAAACGCTTGAGGCCCTTGCGGCCATGCGAGGCCATCACGATCAGGTCGCACTTGTGCTTCTTGGCGGCCGCAATCACGGCTTCGGCCACCAGATCGGACTTGGCGACGACAGCCTTCACGGTCACGCCTTGCGCGCCGCCCTGGGCTTTCACGCCGTCGACCATGGCCTGTGCGGCATCGCCCCACTGGGCTTCGATGCGTTTGACGTCGTTCATGTCCACCGGCATGCCGCCTTCAAAGTAGCTGCGGGGGTAGCGGGGCACCACCTTGAGGGCGACCACGGTGGCGCCTGACAGGGCGGCCAGGGACAGGCCATGTTCCACCGCTTTGTCCGACAGAGGGGATCCGTCTGTAGCGATCAGGATGCGTTTGTACATAAAAGGGCTCCTCAAAGTGATGGAACAAGCTTAGGATGAATCATGTTCCGGGGCTTGATCCAGGTCAATGTAGTTGTCATGCCCCACAGATAGGCTTGAACCATGTCCATGTTTCAACCCGGTGCGCCGGCTTCCTCTGCGGTGCATCCTTCTGACAGCGTGGCAGATCCGTTGCCGCCGCAGCGGGTAGAGCTGCTGGATGACCCCCAGGAATGGCTGGCGTTTGGCCGTCCCTGCACCCCTGCAGGCAGCCCGTTGCCAAGTGGTGCCGCTGACCTTGTCACGGCCGACGCCGCAGCCACCGCGTGGGACTCCCATGTGGTGCTGGAGGGCATGCACTGCGCGGCCTGTGCCCTCACGATCGAAGACGCCCTGCGGGCCGTGCCGGGCGTGTTGCAGGCCGATGTGAGCGCCGCCACGCGCCGGGCCCGCGTGGTGTGGCAGCCTGGCCAAGTGAAGCCGTCGCAGTGGATGGAAGCCGTACGCCACGCGGGTTACCGCGCCATGCCCGCCATGGATGCGTTTGCGCGCGACCAGCGCCTGCGCGAGAGCCGCCGCGCGCTGTGGCGCTGGCTGGTGGCGGGCTTTTGCATGATGCAGGTGATGATGTATGCGTGGCCCGCCTACGTGGCACAGCCGGGCGACCTGTCGGGCGAGATGGAGCAGCTGTTGCGCTGGGCCTCCTGGGTCATCACGCTGCCCATGGTGGTGTTTTCCTGTGGTCCATTTTTTACCAGCGCGCTGCGCGACATTCGCCTGCGCCGCGTCAGCATGGACCTGCCCGTGGCGTTGGGCATGGCCATCACGTTCGTGGTCAGCACCGCTGGCACTTTTGACCCTGCAGGCATCTTTGGCAAGGAGGTGTACTACGACTCCTTGACCATGTTCGTGTTCTTCCTGCTCACCGGCCGCTGGCTGGAGCTGCGCCTGCGGGATCGCACGGCGGGTGCGCTGGAGGCCGTGATGAACCGCCTGCCCGACAGTGTGGAGCGGCGCGCGGCGGATGGCAGCTTCATCCGCGTGGCCACGCGGCGCATTGCGGTGGGGGACACCATCCGTGTGCTGCCCGGCGAGGCGTTTCCCGCCGACGGCCGCATCACGGCAGGCAGCACCCACGCCGATGAGGCTCTTCTGACGGGCGAATCCACACCCGTTGCACGCCCTGTCGGCAGCACCGTGACGGCGGGCAGCTACAACCTGCAGGCGCCGGTCGAGGTGCTGGTGGAAGGCACAGGTGGGCAAACCCGCTTTGCGCAAATCGTGGCGCTGATGGAAAGCGCTTCACTGCAAAAGCCCCGGCTGGCGCAGCTGGCGGACCGCATCGCGCGGCCTTTCCTGGTCGCCGTGTTGCTGGCGGCGGCGCTGGCGGCTGCCTATTGGTGGCCGTCGGACCCCGGGCATGCGCTGATGGTGGCGGTGGCCGTGCTCATCGTCACCTGCCCGTGCGCGCTGTCGCTGGCCACCCCGGTGGCCATGCTCACGGCGGCAGGCACGCTGGCGCGCCACGGCGTGCTGGTGCGCAATCTGCAGGGGCTGGAGGCGCTGGCCCAGGTGGACACCATGGTGTTTGACAAGACCGGTACGCTGACCCGCGACGGCATGGCGCTGCAAGCGGTACATCCTGCGGGCGGTTGCAGCGCAGAAGAGGCACTGGACTTGGCCGCAGCGCTCGCGCGCCAGTCCATGCACCCGGCTTCGCGGGCCTTGGCTGCGGCGGCTTCTGCACAGCAGCTGCCGTTGGGGCGTTGGCAGGTGACGGGTCTGCAAGAGGATGCAGGGCAGGGGCTGACTGCTACCGTGGAGGACACCACCGGGGCAGCAATTGCTCGCACGATCCGCCTGGGCTCTGCCCGCCATGCGGGTGTTGCCAACGATGCAGGCGGTGCTGCGCTGCAGGTCGTGCTCTCTGAGCAATCGGCAGATGGAGTCTTGCGCGAACTGGCCCGCTTCGATCTGGTGGAAGACCTGCGGGCTGAGGCTTCGGCCGTGGTGCACGCCCTGCAGCAGGACGGTGTGGCCGTGCAATTGCTGTCGGGTGACCGTCGAGGCGCGGTGCAACGGGTGGCCACGCAGGCGGGCATTGCCCAGGCCCAGGGCGAGTGCACTCCGCAGGGCAAGCTGGCCGCGCTGCAGGCACTGCAGTCGCAAGGACACCACGTGGCCATGGTGGGCGATGGCCTCAATGACGGCCCGGTGCTTGCGGGGGCCCATGTTTCTTTTGCCTTTGGCCGTGCCGTGCCGCTGGCGCAGTCCCGGGCGGACTTTGTGGTGTTGGGCGACAGCCTGGCGCTGGTGCCGCAAACCGTGCTGCTGGCGCGCCGCACCCTGCGCGTGGTGCGGCAGAACCTGTGGTGGGCCGCTGCCTACAATGCGCTGTGTGTGCCGCTGGCAGTACTGGGCTGGATGCCGGCCTGGCTGGCCGGGCTGGGCATGGCGCTGAGTTCGCTGCTGGTGGTGCTCAACGCAGCGCGCCTGGCGCGCGACCTGCCTTCCTTGCCAGGCTCGCACAGCGCGCCGTTGCCAACAGCTGCTTTGCCTGCGCGCCCCGACATCACGGCTGGCGGCACGTCGCAGCCGCCCCTTGATCTTTCGAAGACCCCACTGGAGCCCGTCTGATGGACATCCTTTATTTGCTGATTCCTTTGTCCGTCATGCTGGTGCTCCTGATTCTGGGAGGCCTGTGGTGGGCGGTGTACCAAGGCCAGTTCGAAAGCGTCGAACAAGAGGGGGAGCGCATTCTCCGAGACGGTTGACTTGTGTCAATGCCCGATAGCCGCGACTGCAACAAACTCTTACTGCAATACAAAGAGGTGCCCGATGGATTTTCCAAAAACAAATGCTGCGCACTACAACGACACTGTCGTGCGGCAGTTCTCTATCCTGGCCGTGGTGGTGGGGGTGGTCGGCATGCTGGTGGGCGTCATCATCGCCGCCCAGTTGGCCTGGCCAGAACTCAACTTTGGCATTCCGTGGCTGAGTTATGGCCGCTTGCGACCTTTGCACACCAATGCGGTGATCTTTGGTTTTGGCGGTAGCGCGCTGTTTGCTACCAGCTACTACGTGGTGCAGCGCACCTGCCAGGTCCGGCTTTTTGCGGGTCCTCTGGCCGCATTCACCTTCTGGGGCTGGGTGCTGGTCATTGCGGCTGCGGTAGTCAGCCTGCCCATGGGCTACACCCAGGGCAAGGAATACGCTGAACTCGAATGGCCCATCGACATCCTGATCACGCTGGTGTGGGTGTCCTATGCCATCGTGTTCTTCGGCACCATTGGAACCCGCAAGGTCAAGCATATCTATGTGGCCAACTGGTTCTTTGGTGCGTTCATCCTGGCCGTGGCGCTGCTGCACCTGGTGAACAGCGCCGCCATCCCTGCGGGCATGATGAAAAGCTACTCGGCCTACGCTGGTGTGCAGGACGCCATGGTGCAGTGGTGGTACGGCCACAATGCCGTGGGCTTCTTCCTGACCGCTGGCTTCCTGGGCATGATGTACTACTTCATCCCCAAGCAGGCGGGCCGTCCGGTGTACTCGTATCGCCTGTCGATCGTGCACTTCTGGGCGCTGATCTTCACCTACATGTGGGCCGGCCCACACCACCTGCACTACACCGCGCTGCCTGACTGGACGCAATCGGTGGGCATGGTGTTCTCGCTCATCCTGCTGGCACCCAGCTGGGGCGGCATGATCAACGGCATCATGACCCTGTCGGGTGCATGGCACAAGCTGCGTGACGACCCCATACTGCGCTTCCTGATCGTGTCGCTGTCGTTCTACGGCATGTCCACGTTCGAGGGCCCGATGATGTCCATCAAGACCGTCAACGCCCTGAGCCACTACACCGACTGGACCATCGGCCACGTGCACTCCGGCGCCCTGGGCTGGGTGGGCCTGATCTCGATGGGTTCGCTGTACTACCTGGTGCCCCGTCTGTTCGGCAAGGACAAGATGCACTCCGTCAAGGCGATCGAGCTGCACTTCTGGATGGCCACCATCGGCATCGTGCTGTACATCGCTGCCATGTGGATTGCCGGCGTGATGCAAGGCCTGATGTGGCGCGCGGTCAACCCCGACGGCACGCTCACCTACACCTTCGTGGAAAGCGTGAAGGCGACCTATCCCTTCTACGTGATCCGCGTGGCCGGTGGTCTGCTGTACTTGGGCGGCATGCTGGTCATGGCCTGGAACGTGTGGCTGACTGCCATCTCGGGCCGTTCGGTCAAGGTGGCCATTCCTGCAGTGAACACGGCCCACGCCTGAGTCCGAAGGAGATCATTCATGTCTAACAACAACACATCTGCTTCGACCGGTTTCACCCATGAAAAGGTGGAGACCAACAACTTTCTGATGATCGTGCTGATCCTGATCGTGATCGCCATTGGCGGTCTGGTCGAGATCGTGCCCCTGTTCTTCCAGAAGTCCACGACCGAGGCGGTCAAGGGTGTCGAGCCTTACAACGCTTTGCAGCTGGCAGGCCGCGACATCTACATCCGCGAGGGTTGCTACAACTGCCACTCGCAGATGATCCGCCCCTTCCGCGCAGAGACGCTGCGCTATGGCCACTACTCGGTGGCGGGCGAGTTTGTGTATGACCATCCCTTCCAGTGGGGCAGCAAGCGCACGGGGCCTGACCTGCACCGCGTGGGTGGCAAGTACAGCGACGAATGGCATCGCATCCACCTGAACAACCCCCGCGATGTGGTGCCCGAGTCCAACATGCCCGCGTACCCCTGGCTCGAAAAGAACCAGGTGGACCCTGCAGTGATGGCGCCCCGCATGAAGGCCCTGCGCACCGTGGGCGTGCCTTACACCGACGAGCAGATCACTGCTGCGGCGGGCGAGGTCAAGGGCAAGACGGAGCAGGACGCGCTCATCGCCTACCTGCAAGTCATGGGCCGTGCGCTCAAGTAAGCAAAGGAGATATCCCATGGACATCACCACCATGCGCATCGTCGCCACCCTGGCATCGATGGCCTGCTTCATTGGCATCTGGGTCTGGGCCTACCGAGGCCGCAACAAGGCCCGGTTCGACGAGGCAGCCCAGCTGCCTTTCGAGACAGATTGACCTTCACCAGAACGAGAACACCCCATGAGTGACTTCACCAGCAATTTCTGGTCGGTCTTTGTGACCACGCTGACCCTGGTCGGCATCATCGCCTGCGGCATCCTGCTTTGGATGGCAGGCCGCAAGAAGGTGGTTGCCACCTCCGACAACACCACCGGCCACGTCTGGGACGAGGACCTGGTCGAAATGAACAACCCCCTGCCGCGCTGGTGGGTGTGGCTGTTCGTCATCACCATCGTCTTTGGCCTGGGCTACCTGGCTGCCTACCCAGGTCTGGGCAGCTTTACCGGCAAGCTCAACTGGACGCAAAAGGGGGAGTACGAAGCCGAAATGGCCAAGGCCAAGACGGAGCTGGAGCCCCTGTATGCCCGCTTTGTATCCATGAAGCCCGAAGACGTGGCCAAGGACCCGCAGGCCCATGCCATTGGCGAGCGCTTGTTCATGAACAACTGCGCGCAGTGCCACGGCTCGGATGCACGCGGCAGCAAGGGCTTCCCGAACCTGACGGACAACGACTGGCTGCATGGCGGCACACCCGAAAAGATCCGCGAGACGCTGGAGAAGGGCCGCATCGGCAACATGCCTCCCATGGCAGCGGCCGTGGGCACCCCAGAAGACGTGCGCAACCTGTCGCATTACGTGTTGAGCCTGTCGGGTAGCCCGCACGACTCGCTGCGTGCATCGCTGGGCAAGTCCAAATTTGCGGCGTGCGCGGCCTGCCACGGTATGGATGGCAAGGGCAACCAGGCACTGGGTGCACCCAATCTGACCGACGATATCTGGCTGCATGGCTGGGGCGAGGCTGCCATCACGGCCATGATCAACAACGGAAAGGTCAACCAGATGCCTGCACAGGCCGAGAAGTTGACCGAGGCGCAGATCGGCGTACTCTCTGCCTATGTGTGGGGCCTGTCGAACAAGCAGGTGGCTGCACGTTGATATGTCCACCGGGCGGTGTGCTTGAGGCGCTGCCCGGGTTTTCTTTTCAGAGTAAGCCTGTCCTCCGTTCATAAAGCGACACCATGAGCACACCCAGCGAGCCTGCTCGCAAGGTCATCCCGATTACGCCAGTCACCACCGATGCGTCCTCTGCGGGCGAGATCATCTCGCTGTACGAAGCGCAAAAGAAGATCTACCCGCGCTCGATCAGCGGATTGTTTGCGCGCTGGCGTTGGGGCATGGTGCTTTTGACGCAGCTGGTGTTTTACGGGCTGCCGTGGTTTGAATGGGGCCAGCGCCAGATGGTGCTGTTTGATCTGGGAGCTCGCAGGTTCTACATCTTTGGCCTGGTGCTCTATCCGCAGGATTTCATCTATCTCACCGGTCTTCTGATCATTTCGGCGCTGTCGCTGTTCCTTTTCACCGCCGTGGCAGGGCGCCTGTGGTGTGGCTTTGCCTGTCCGCAGACGGTGTACACCGAAATGTTCATGTGGATCGAGCACAAGATCGAAGGCGATCGCAGTGCCCGCCTCCGCCTGGACAACGGTCCCTGGACGTTCGAGAAGATCCGCAAAAAGTTTCTCAAGCAGGTGGTGTGGATCGCCGTGGCCCTGTGGACTGGGTTCACTTTCGTAGGGTACTTCGTGCCCATCCGCGAACTGGGCAGCGAGCTGCTGGCGTTTGAAGGCGGCTGGCAGATTTTCTGGGTGCTGTTCTACGGTTTTGCCACCTACGGCAACGCAGGCTTCATGCGCGAGCAGGTCTGCAAGTACATGTGCCCCTATGCGCGCTTTCAGAGCGCAATGTTTGATAAAGACACGCTCATCGTCACCTACGACCCTGAGCGTGGCGAGCAGCGCGGCCCGCGCAAGAAGAACATTGACTACAAGGCCCAGGGGCTTGGCGACTGCATTGACTGCTCGCTGTGTGTGCAGGTCTGTCCGGTGGGCATCGATATCCGCAAGGGCTTGCAATATGAGTGCATTGGTTGCGGGTTGTGTGTGGACGCCTGCAATACGGTGATGGACAAGATGCAGTACCCGCGTGGCCTGATCCGCTATTCCACCCAGAACGGCGTGGCCAAGCGCTGGACGCAGTCCCAGATGCTGCGTCGCGTGTTGCGTCCCCGTGTGCTGATCTACACCGCCGTGCTGGTAGCACTGTGCGTTGCCATGCTGGCCAGCCTGGTGGTGCGCACGCCGCTGAAGGTGGATGTCGTGCGTGACCGGGCCGCGCTCTCGCGCATTGTGGCGGGGGGCAAACTGGAGAATATTTACCGGCTGCAGATCATGAATGCCACGGAGGGCGAACAGCGCTACCGCATCAGTGCGCGTGGACTGGAGGGGCTGGAGGTGGCCTCCGAGGCCGAAGTGGATATTGGCGCAGCAGAGTCGCGCTGGGTGGCCGTGCGTTTGCAGATTCCGTATGGCTCCGCCACGTCGGGCTCGCATGCGGTTCAGTTTGACGTGCAGGCCGTAGGGGCAGCTGCCCACGTGACGGAAAAATCCGTGTTTCTTGTGCCGCGTTGAGCGGCATCCCGGTGGGGCCTTTCAGGGCCGCACTTTGACCGATATTGTTGAGGAGTAGAGCACCATGTCTTCAAACCCTGCCATCGCGACACCGGCAGTTCCCGTGCCCTGGTGGAAGTTCGGCCATGTGTGGCTGGTGATTGCCGGGCCTGCCATCGTGATCGTGGCTGGCTTTGTGACGCTATGGCTGGCGATTTCTCGGCCTGACCCGGTGGTGGCCGAGGATTACTACCGCCAGGGCATTGAGATCAACAAGACCTTGGTGGCGCCGGAGAAAAGCCTGGCACCGGCACTCAAGGCCCGCAACCATGCGGCCACCCCCGTGCAAGACCAACCACGCTGACAAC
The DNA here is from genome assembly GCF_003096455.1 of Acidovorax sp. 99. Lineage (NCBI taxonomy): Bacteria > Pseudomonadati > Pseudomonadota > Betaproteobacteria > Burkholderiales > Comamonadaceae > Acidovorax > Acidovorax sp. 99. The sequence continues at coordinate 351,161 of NZ_QEKU01000001.1, read as the reverse complement.
CCGCCGGTCGCTGCCCCCAGCGACCCCAGGCAGCACCAGGAGACAGAACCGATATGTGGACGCAACGCCTGATGTGGATTGCATGGCCCGCCTTCTTGATGGCGGGCGTGCTGGAGATGCTGGTTTTTGCCATGGTGGACCCCCAGGACCTGCACTGGTTCGGCCAGCCCCTGGCGCTGTCACGGCAAGGGGTGTACACCCTCGCATTTTTTGTGTTTTGGGCCATCACCATGGCCACGAGCGCATTGACGACACTGCTGTCCATGTCTCCGTTCGAGGTCAACCGGTGCCCGGTGCCCGATGGGGAGCGCCCCGACGATTGCCGCAAGACTTCGTCCTGCCCCTGAACCCTTTTCGCCTGCTTGTCTGGGCATGCAATGCATGCCGTTTCGCAAGAGATGGTTGTACTTTGTGCGGAACTGACCCTTCCGCGTGGAAGTGGCTCGGTGTCAGTGTCGTCAGTGGCAGGTCTGCTGGCTGTTCACGATGCGTCGCAGGGCATCGGTGTCGAGAATGCGCACATGGCGCTGTTTGACTTCCACGATCCCTTCTTCCACAAACTTGGAGAAGGTCCGGCTGACCGTTTCGAGTTTGAGACCGAGGTAGCTGCCGATTTCTTCGCGCGTCATGCGCAACACCAGTTCCGACTGCGAGAAGCCCCGTGCATGCAGGCGCTGCACCAGGTTCAGCAAAAAGGCGGCCAGGCGTTCCTCGGCACGCATGCTGCCCAGCAGCAACATCACGCCGTGCTCGCGCACGATCTCGCGACTCATGATTTTGTGTACGTGGTGCTGCAGGGCTGTGACTTCGCGTGACAGCTCTTCAATGCGGTCGAAGGGCATGACACACACTTCGGCGTCTTCAAGTGCCACCGCATCACAGGTATGGTGGTCATTGACGATGCCGTCGAGCCCGATGATCTCGCCCGCCATCTGAAAGCCCGTGACCTGGTCGCGACCGTCTTCCGTGGCCACGCAGGTCTTGAAGAACCCGGTGCGGATGGCATAAAGGGACGTGAAGGACTCGCCATTGCGAAACAGCGTGCCTCCGCGTTTGACTTTGCGACGGACGGCAACCACCTCGTCAATGCGCTGGAGCTGCTCTTCGTTCAAGCCCACGGGCATGCACAGCTCGCGGAGGTTGCAGTTGGAGCAGGCGACTTTGATGGTGAGCGGGTTCATAGGCACATGGACTTGGGTTGTTGGTCGAGCATATCGTGCTTGCCGTACACGAACCTGAATACAGGGCGCGGGCGAGCGGCTGACCTTCATCAAATTGTCGCCGTATCGCTTGTTGGTTCACTTGATGCAGGTCAAGGACATGTCCCGGAGCCTACGGCACAGTCAAGGTGTACGCAAGGAAATTTCCCCATGACTGCTGTTTCGCCAGATCTTCTGCGCCGCTTTGACGTGCCAGGGCCCCGTTATACGTCCTATCCAACGGCCGACCGATTTGTGGAGGCCTTCGGTCAGGAAGATTATGTGCTGGCGCTGCAACAGCGCCGTTCGGGCACGCTGGCCAAGGCCATGCCGCTGTCCCTGTACGTGCACATCCCGTTTTGCGAATCCCTGTGCTACTACTGCGCCTGCAACAAGATCATCACCAAACACCATGACCGCGCCGAGGTCTACTTGCGCTACCTGAGCCGCGAGATCGACCTGCACACCGCGCACTGTGGCGTAGGACAGGTGGTGAGTCAATTGCACCTGGGCGGTGGCACGCCCACCTTCCTCTCAGATGCGGGCTTGCGGGAGCTGATGGCCATGCTCAAGCGCAGCTTCACGCTGGCGCCCGGGGGCGAATACTCGATCGAAGTGGATCCGCGCACGGTCAACTCCGAGCGTCTGGCGCTCCTGGCTGAATTGGGCTTTAACCGCCTGAGTTTTGGCGTGCAGGACTTTGATGCCGAAGTGCAAAAGGCCGTGCACCGCATTCAGCCTGCGGAGCAGGTTTTTGCACTGGTGGAGTCCGCCCGCTCGCTGGGCTTTGATTCGGTGAACGTGGACCTGATCTACGGCCTGCCGCGCCAGACGCCAGAGTCTTTTGACCGCACGCTGGCGCAGGTGGCGCAGCTGCGGCCTGACCGCATTGCGTTGTATGCCTATGCACACTTGCCGGAGCGTTTCAAGCCACAGCGTCGCATCATCTCCGCCGAATTGCCCACGGGCGCGAGCAAGCTGTCCATGCTCTCGCGCTCACTCGATGCGTTCATGGACGCTGGGTATGTCTATGTGGGTATGGACCACTTTGCTCTGCCTACCGACGCACTGGCTGTGGCCAAGCGCCAGGGACGCTTGCACCGCAACTTCCAGGGCTACAGCACGCAGCCAGACTGCGACCTGATTGGGCTGGGCGTATCGGCCATCGGCCGGGTCGGGGCGACTTACAGCCAGAACTCCAAGACACTGGACGAGTACTACGACTTCCTGGACCAGGGGCGGCTGCCTGTGGTCCGCGGGCTGGCCCTGACCCGCGACGACCTGGTGCGCCGCGCGGCCATCATGGCCCTGATGTGCCAGGGCGAGCTGCTGTTCGAGCCGATGGAGCAGGCGTGGTTGATCGATTTCCGCCAGTATTTCGCGGCGGAGTTGGCCCAATTGGAGGGCATGCAGGAGCAAGGGCTGGTGCGCGTTGGGCCAGAGGGCATTGAAGTGACTGCGACCGGTTGGTTCTTCGTGCGGGGCATCGCCATGGTTTTTGACCGCTATCTGCAGGCAGACCGCAACCGCGCCCGGTTTTCGCGCATCATCTGATACCTATGCTTGCCACGGTCGGCTGGACTGCTCTGCTCATGGGACTCGCTGGCGGGTCCCACTGCCTGGCCATGTGCTCCGCGCCCTGTGGAGCGCTCGTGGGGCAGGGCGGCGCGCCACTGGCGGAGGGCAGTGCCGAGCGGGTGGTGCGCTGGGCGCCGCGTGGCGGCGTGCTGCAGCGCACCGTGGCCTTTCATGCGGGGCGCCTGGTGGGCTATGCCAGCGCCGGTGCATTGGCGGCCTTGGCCATGGACAGTCTGGCATGGCTGACCCAGCAGACCACCGCGCTGCGTCCCGCCTGGACGCTGATGCACGTGGCGGTGATGGCCTGGGGGCTCATGATGATGGTGCAGTCGCGGCAGCCTGCCTGGGTGGAGCAGGCGGGCCGCTCCGTGTGGGCGCGTGTTCGTCCGCTGGTCGGGGCTCCGGGCGGAGTGATGGCGGCCGGGGTTCTGTGGGCCCTGATGCCTTGTGGACTGCTCTATTCGGCCCTGTTGGTCGCGGCGCTCAGCGGGGGGGCGCTGGAGGGGGTCCTCACCATGGCTCTGTTTGCCGTGGGCAGCGGGGTGTGGCTGGTGGGCGGCCCCTGGGCTTGGAGCAGCCTTCGCAACCGGCTGAACCTCGCGCGGGCGCAGTGGGGCACGAGGGCCGCAGGCGCCATGCTGTGCGCGGTAGCTGCCTGGGCGCTGTGGATGGATCTCATTTACAAGCCGTCGCTCTGGTGCCGCTGAGCGCGAGGCGCTGATCCGTCCACATCACCCCAGTCGCCCCGCGGCTGGAAGGTGGGCGATGCCTTTGTCGCGGGGACTGGGGTGGTCCAGCCAGGCCCGCTTTCAGTCAAGTGTTGCCGGATCGCTGCGCGGCCTGTCGGTTCTTCGCCACGTCACTGGAACTGGTGATAATCTGCGTAACTATTGGTGGCATTGATGTCGCCATGTATCGTGCGCCTGACGTGAACTCATCCATCCTCATCGACATCAGCCAACTGCGTGTCGGCATGTACATCCAGCTCGACGTGGGCTGGATGCATCATCCGTTCCCGACCAGCAGTTTCCGGGTGGCGTCGTCGGATCAGATCACCACCTTGCGGGAGCTGGGACTGACCGAGGTGCGTTACGTCCCCAAGAAGAGCGATCCTGAACTCCAGGAGCTGGTGCCGGCCGCCTGGAGCGTGCCTGAAATGACAGTGCCGCCGCCCAACGGCCTGGATGCGCCTGGGCCTGGCACGACCACTGTCGTGGACCCCGAGGCACAGCGTCGCCGCGAGCTGCTGGAAGCGCAAAACCGGGCCTTGGCTGCCTGCAACCAGCGTTTCTCGGAAGCCACGCGGCAGTACCAGTCCATGGAGCGCACGGTGTCAGAGCACCCGGACCAGGCCAGGGCCAAGGGGGAGGCGCTGGTCTCTGGATGCGTGACCGAACTGCTGGAAAACGGCGACTCCGTCATCCGGCTGCTGTCCGAGGGCGTGGGCGAGCGCAACGGGTTGCATCCGATCAATGTGATGGTGATTTCGCTGCTGCTGGGTCGGTCCCTGGGCATGAAGAGCGAGGAGCTGCACGATCTGGGTGTGGCAGCATTGATCCACGACATTGGCAAGCTCAAGCTTCCGCCCAATCTGCGCCAGCCCACCCCGTCCATGATCCCCATGGAGCGCACGCGCTACGAGACCCACGTGGTGGAATCCGTGGCCTTGGCCAAACGCATGGGGTTTGCCGATGCGGTGCTGACTGCAGTGGCCCGGCACCACGAGATGTGTGACGGTAGCGGGTTTCCCCAACGCTTGAAGGGGCCTGACCTGGGGCGCATGAGCCAGGTCCTGGCACTGGTCAATCAATACGACCGGATGTGCAACCCGGCCATGGGTGTGACGGCGCTGACCCCGCATGAGGCGCTATCCGTCATCTTTGCCCAGCTCAAGGCGCGGTTTGATTCCGTGGTCCTGGGGGCTTTCATTCGCATGATGGGGGTCTACCCGCCCGGCTCCATCGTGCAATTGGTCAATGACCGGTATGCCATCGTGGCCTCGGTCAACTCGTCGCGGCCGTTGCGGCCCAAGGTCATCGTGCACGACCCACGGGTGCCCAAGGAAGAGGCGCCGATCCTGGATCTGGAAACGGTCCCTGAATTGGGCATACGGCGCAGCCTCAAGCCCGCGCAGCTTCCGCGTGACGCGCTGGACTACCTGTCTCCCCGGCAGCGGATCTGTTACTTTTTTGAGCGAGCGGTTAGTCCCGGCCCTGACGAGGCTGCGGCGTGAACGATCTCCCATCGCTCGGGTGGCTGGACGGCCTGCAGGAGGCCGTGTGGCTCTTGGATGAGGCCAGCCAACACATCCTGCAAGCCAACGCAGGCGCCGAGCGCCTCACTGGATTGTCTGCCGTCGCCATGCGGGGGCGGTCTGTGCTGGACTTGGCCAGTACGCCCCAGGAGTTGGCGTTCTGGTCTGAGCCTGTCGATGTGATTGCGCAGGGCGTGACTGCCCATACGAGTTTGCTGCGTGCTGATGGCAGCCTGGTGCCGGTGCAGCGTTGTGTCCGGCGTGTGCCATGGGGAGAGGGGGGTAGCACGGTGCTGCTGCTGACCATGCTGGACCGCAGCCTTCAGGAGACCACCGAGCGTGAGCTGGAGACACTGTTGTCCGAGCTGCGTGCCACGCTGGACTCCGCCGCTGATGGCATGCTGGTGTGTGGACTGGATCGCCGTGTGCGCGCATTCAACCAGCGCCTGGCCCAGCTGTGGAACCTGCCGCGCCAGTTGCTGGTGGAGCGCGACGATGCGGCGGTGTACGCCTTCATGGCAGACCAGGTGTCGGACCCCCGTTTCTATGCCGAGCGCCTGGCAGCCATCGACCGCGAACCCATGCAGGAGAGCACCGACATCGTCGAGCTGCGCAACGGCGTGGTACTGGAGATGCGCACGGTGCCGCAGTTCAGCCAGGGCCGCGCAGTGGGCCGTGTGTATTCGTTCCGGGACATCACTCGCCAAACCGAGACTCAGGCGAGCCTGCGCTTGGCCGCGCGCGTGTTTGAGTCCAGCCTGGATGCGATCTTCATCGCCGACAGCCAGCACCGCATCATGCGGATGAACCCCGGGTGTGAGCGGCTGGTCGGCCCTACGGCCAAGGGTTTTGAAGGCTGCGTGGCTGCCTCGCTGTTTGGCGGGGGCTCGGATGCCTCCTTCATGGGGCAGGTACTGCAGGGCTGGGCCAAGGATGGCTTCTGGGAGGGCGAGTTGTGGCTGCCCCGTGACAACGGTGCTTACTGCGCGGTGCAACTGTCGTGGGTGGCCTTGCGTGATGATGAGGGGCGGCTGGTGCAGAGCATCGGTTTCATGCGGGACCTCACGCTGCAGCATGCCGCGCAAAAGCGCATTGAAGAGCTGGCCTACAGCGACGCGCTGACAGGTCTTCCCAACCGCCTGCTGCTCTCGCAGCGCGTGGATACCGCCATCCAAGGGGCGCGCCAGAGCGACACCGGCTTCGCGATCCTGTTCCTGGACATGGACCGCTTCAAGATCATCAATGACTCCCTGGGGCACCCTTTTGGAGACCGGGTGCTGCAGTTGGTGGCCGAGCGTCTGCAGACCTGCTTGCGGCAAACCGACATGCTGTGCCGTCTGGGCGGGGATGAATTTGTCATCTACCTGCATGGGGGTGATGCATCGGTGGCCGAAAGTGTGGCGCGCCGGATTCTGGACGACATGCTCAAGCCCTTCATGCTTGACAGCATGGGCTTCTCGATCCAGTGCAGTATCGGCATTGCGCTGTACCCGCAGGATGGCGCCACGCTAGATGACCTCATCAAGCAGTCCGACACCGCGATGTATAGGGTCAAGGAGCGTGGTCGCGGCAGCTATGGCTTTTACCAGCCGCAGATGAACGCCAACCTGCTCGCGCGCATGCAGATGGAGCACGCCATGCGCCAGGCACTGGGTCTGCAGCGCATGGCCGTGCACTACCAGCCCCAGGTCAATATGGCGACCGGTCGCATCACCGGGGCCGAGGCGCTGCTGCGCTGGACGGATGCAGAGTTCGGCGCCGTGTCGCCTGCCGTGTTCATTCCCTTGGCTGAAGAGTCGGGTTACATCGTGACGCTGGGCGCCTGGGTGATGGAGCAAGCGGTGCGCGAGGCCGCCCTGTGGATGCACAGCGGCACGCCCATCATGATTTCCGTGAACGTGTCTGCGCTGGAGTTTCGCCAGCCCGATTTTGTGGACCGCATCACGCGCCTGCTGGCGGTGCATCAGCTGCCGCCGACGTTGCTGGAGCTGGAACTGACAGAAACCATCCTGCTCCAGGACGCACAGGAGATGGAGCAGCGCCTGCGCGTGCTGGCCGACCTGGGCATTGGCCTGGCGATCGACGATTTCGGCACCGGCTATTCGAGCCTGGCCTATCTCAAGAAACTACCCATTCACAAGCTGAAGATCGACCAGTCCTTTGTGCGCGGCCTGCCCGACGACGACGGCGACCGTGCCATTGTCAGCGCCATCATCAGCATGGGCCGTGCCATGCACATCGAAGTGGTGGCCGAAGGGGTGGAGACTGAAACCCAGCAGGCGGTGCTGCAGCAAATGCAGTGCGAGCACTACCAGGGTTTTTTGTGTGCACCGGGTCTGCCGGCAGACCAGTTCCGAGCCATGCTGAGCCAACCCCTGCCGCTGAAGGCCCAGGGGCGTCACCGACCGCTGAGCACCTGAAGCTCCAGCGCTCAGCGACCGGAGGCTGCGGCTCGGCAGACGGCCGAGAGTTCGCCTCTGTGTCGGCCTTATGCGGCCGAAACGCCCTTCCACAGCATGTAGGCCGCCAGGCCAAACAGCAACGAGGCAAACACGCGCTTGAGCTGCTTGACGGGAAGATTGTGCGCCGCCTTGGCTCCCAGCGGGGCCGTCAGCACGCTGCAGCTGGCAATCACCCCCAGTGCCGGCAGCCAGATGTAGCCCAGCGATGCCGGTGGCAAGCCGCTCACGTTCTGTCCGCCAATGGCGTAGCCGATCACGTTGGCCAGCGCGATGGGAAAACCCAGAGCGGCGCTGGTGGCCACCGCGTTGTGGATGGGCACATTGCACCAGGTCATGAAGGGCACGCTGACAAAGCCGCCACCCGCGCCGACCAGACCCGACAGAAAGCCGATCACGCCGCCTGCCGCCACCTGGCCTGCGCCACCCGGCATCTGGCGCGTGGGCGCGGGCTTCTTGTCCAGAAACATCTGCGTGGCAGAAAAGCTCACAAACAGCGCGAAGAAGATCGCCAAAAACGAGCCCTTGAGCAGTGCAAACACACCCAGGCTGGCGACGAAACCACCCAGCACAATGCCGGGCGCGAGGCGCTGGACTACGTCCCACCGCACGGCGCCGCGCCGGTGATGGGCACGCACGCTGGAGATGGAGGTGAACATGATGGTGGCCATGGAGGTGGCAATCGCCATCTTCACCGCCAAGTCCGGCGCCACCTGACGAGCGCCCAGGATGTAGGTCAGGAACGGCACCAGCAGCATGCCGCCTCCAATGCCCAAGAGCCCCGCCAGAAAACCTGTGGCCAGGCCGAGCACACCGAGTTCAACAATCAGCAAGGGATCGAGCATGGCGGGATATCAGGCAACAAAGGACAACAGAGCACGCGGAGAGCCGCGAAAAATGCCCTGTCACGGACGCAGCAGCAAGTGCTTGCAATGACAGGGCATGGGGAAGAGGGTGTCTGCGAATACCACCGAACTCTCATCCTGAACCGGGGGTTCAGGTGGGCGAGGGCAGCCTGGCGTTGGGTTCATCTGACGCGAGATGATCACGCTCACCGGACGATGTACCAAGCCCGAGCTCAATGAGCATTGGTTCAAGGAAATATAAAGCCCGACAGCTTCGCAGACACGCCAATTGTAGGTGCTGCCAGCGGGCGCTGCGCGCTCGGGGTGATGTAAAGCCCGCAAGCGGCTGTGACGGACGGGCAAGAGGAGCGGTGTGCCTCAGCACACCAAGGACTAGAGAAGGCGTCCGTCGTCGCCCAGAGCGTCGTCCAGACGCTGTACCAGGCTTTGCAGGCGCTGTTGGTCGGTATCCGGCAGCAGGCTTTCCTGGTGTCCCACCACGGGAGCGCTGGCACTGGCAGATGGACTTGCCACGGGCTGTGCTGCAGCCGCAAGGTCTGCGGCTTCGCGGTCGGCGATCTCGAAGGCCAGGTTCAGCGCGGCCAGTACGGCGATACGTTCCCGCGCCCGGACCTTGCCCGCATCGCGGATGCGCGTCATCGCGGTGTCCACGCGCTCCACGGCGTCCAGCAGGCGGCTTTCGTGGCCCTCGGGGCAGGTCAGCAGATAGCTTTGCTGCAGGATCTGCACCTCGATTTGCTTCATTCGGCTTCTTTCGTGAGCGGCGCGGCGGCGGGCAGGCGTTCGAGCAGGGCATCCACCCGGGCGCGTGCTGCGCTCAAGCGGGATTTGAGCGAGTCGCGCTCCTGCGTCAGTGCCGCAACTTGATCAGCCAGCAGGGCATTGGTGCGCTGCAACTCCGCATGTCGCAGCAGCAGGCGCTCCACGCGCTCGGCGATCTGGTCGGTGGGGGACGGTATTGCCATACAGCCTTGGATTGTAGGCGGTGTGACGCCGAGCGGTCCCTGGCCCCAAGCTGCGTTGGTGTGCAATGCGCAACAGATACAAGTGCATTGTCGGCCGCGTGGGTGCCATGCGGAGTTGCCCGCTTGATCTGGCGCTCTGGGAGCAGCTTGTAAACGGTCGTAAAATCCCGACGTTGGTGCTCGCGGTGTGGTTCACATGCCGCAGTTCAACGGGAAGCAGGGAGGCGCCGTACCACCGGTACCCGCCCAGCCTGCGCTGCCCCCGCAACGGTCAGCGGACGAATCACCTGATTCTCTCTCCATCCATAAGCCACTGGGCGCCTTGAACAAGCGCCTGGGAAGGCATTGGGGGGGTGTTCCGCCAGCCCGGATACCGGCCAACACGGTGGCTGCGTGCGCCCTTTTTTTGGCGCTGCGCGGCTGTATCACCCACATGCTGGCGGGAGGCCGGCCCGGGTTGTTTGTTGACCTTGATCCCCATGAAAATCCGTACCCTTCGTGCGCGCCCTGTGGCGTCGTTGCGCCTGCCCGCCCCACGCCTGGCGCTGCTGTCACTGTTGGCTGGCAGCGCCTGCGGCGCTTTCGCACAGACCGCCCCGGCCACCGGCGAGCTGCTGGCGCAAAACCTGCGCGCACCGTCGTTGTCTGAAACGGTGGTGGCAGCCACGCGCACGCCGCAGCCGCTGGCCGACCTGGTGGCCGACATCTCCATCGTGGACCGCGAAACCATCGAAAGCAGTGGCGCCACCGGTCTGGCCGACTTGCTGGCCCGTCTGCCCGGTGTGGAGTTTTCGCGCAACGGTGGCCCTGGCACCACCACTGGCGTGTTTCTGCGTGGCGCGGAATCGCGCTTTACTGCGGTGTACATCGATGGGGTGCGCATCGACTCGCAATCCACCGGTGGCGCGCCCTGGGAGAGCATTCCGCTGGGCCTCATCGACCGCATTGAAGTGCTGCGCGGTCCGGCGGGTGCTGTCTATGGCTCGGACGCCCTGGGCGGCGTGGTGCAGATTTTCACCAAGCGCGGTGAAAACGGCACGGCGCCTTACGTGGGCGTGGGCGTGGGCAACCACAACACTACCAAGCTCGAGGCAGGGATCAGTGGTGCCAGCGGCACGCTGGACTACGCCCTGGGACTGGCGCGTGATGACAGCAAGGGCTTCAACGCGCGCCCCATCGCTGGACAGAACCCCGACCGTGACGGCTACCGCAGCACGGCAGGCCACGCGCGGGTAGGCCTGCAGGTGAACGCAGTGCATCGCCTCGAAGGCACCCTGATGCTGAACGACACCAACAGCGGCTACGACAGCGGCCTGGGCAAGGACGACCGTAACCTGCACACCATGCACGCGTTGGGCCTCAACTGGATCGCGCAGTGGAGCAGTGCCTACAAGACGCGCTTTTCCATCACCGACTCGCGCGACGAATACGAAACCCGCCCCTCGCCGTACCTGAGCGACACGCGCCTGCGCGGCTACTACTTCCAGAATGAATGGCGCCAGGGCGCGCACCTGGTCACGGCGGCCCTGGAGCGCCGTGAAGATCGGCTGGAGAACAAACCCATCGACGCCAAACGCTCGCAAGACGCGCTGGCGCTGGGCTATGGCTACAACGCTGCAGGCCACACGGTGCAGCTCAACCTGCGCCACGACTCGGACAGCGAGTTCGGTGGCAAGAGCACTGGCAGCGTGGCCTACGGCTACGCCATCACCCCGCAGTGGCGCGCCACGGCGTCGGTGGGCACGGCCTTCCGTGCGCCCACGCTGTACCACCGCTTCAGCGAATATGGCGTGGCCACGCTGCGCCCCGAAAGCAGCCGCAATGCCGAAGTGGCGCTGCGCTACGCCCAGGGCAACAGCACCTTCTCTGCCACGCTGTTCCGCAACCGTGTCAGCAACCTGATTTCGTTCTCTGGCCCAGGCACGTGCCTGTCGGACTTTGGCTGCTACGCCAACACGGCCCGCGCCGAATACAAGGGCGTGACGTTTGCGGGCTCGCACCGCGTGGGCGACGTGCAATTGCATGGCTCCATTGACCTGCAACGCCCGCGTGATCTGGACACTGGCAAGCAGCTGGCGCGCCGCGCCAAGCAACACGCCACCTTCGGCGCCGACACCCGCCTGGCGGGTTGGACCGTGGGCGCCGAAGTGCAGGCATCAGGCCGCCGCTTCGACACCGTGGCCAACACCAACGTGCTGGGCGGCTACGCGCTGGTCAACCTGTATGCCAGCACCCGCCTTGCACGCGACTACACGCTGCTGGCCCGCATCGACAACCTGGCCGACAAGGACTACCAGCTGGCCCGCACCTACGCCACCGCAGGCCGCACGGTGTACGTCGGTGTGAAGTGGGCGCCGCAGTGACCCTGGCGACGACCGCTGCTGCCCGCTGCCCCGCGTTGCTGATTGCAGCCCCGGCTTCCGGGCAGGGCAAGACCACCGTCACTGCCGCCCTGGCGCGCCTGCATGCGCGCCAGGGCCGGCGGGTGCGGGTGTTCAAGTGCGGGCCGGATTTCCTGGACCCGCACTGGCACCAGCTGGCCAGTGGTGCGCCGGTGCACCAGCTCGATTTGTGGATGAACGGTGAGGCCGACTGCGCGCAGCGCCTGCACGACGCTGCGCGCGAGTCGGACCTGATCCTCATCGAAGGCGTGATGGGTCTGTTTGACGGCAACCCCAGCGCAGCCGACCTGGCCCGGCACTTTGCGGTGCCGGTGCTGGCGGTGGTCGATGCCTCCGCCATGGCGGGCACGTTTGGCGCGCTGGCCTATGGCCTGCGCCACTACCGCCCGGGCCTGCCCTGGGCCGGTGTGCTGGCCAACCGCGTCGGCAGTGCTCGCCATGCCGACATGTTGCGTGACGGCTTGCACGATGTGGATGACTGGATGGGGGCGCTGATGCGGGTGCAGCCTGCTACGGCCTCTGCTGCAGGCAAGGCTGGCGCCGCGCTGCTGCCCGAGCGCCACCTGGGCCTGGTGGCCGCGCACGAGCTGGAAGACAGCCAACAGCGGCTGGACGCAGCGGCCGATGCCCTGGCCGCTACCCCCCTGGGCCAGATGACGCTGGAGGATATGCAGCGCTGGGCTGTGGACTTTCCGGCGCCCGCCTCGAAGATTGCTGCGCCATCGCTGCTCGCGGGCCGCACCGTGGCCGTGGGGCGTGACGCGGCGTTCTGTTTTACCTACGCCGCCAATGTGCAATGCCTGGAACAAATGGGCGCCCGCGTGGCGTTCTTCTCGCCCCTGCAAGACACGGCGTTGCCGGACTGCGATGCCGTGTGGCTGCCCGGCGGTTACCCCGAGCTGCACACCGCGCAGATCGCTGCCAACACCGGCATGTTGGCCAGCCTGCGCGCCCATGTGGCCGCGGGCAAACCCCTGTGGGCCGAGTGCGGCGGCATGATGGCGCTGTTCGATTCCATCACGCTGGCCGATGGCAGCGCGGCTCCGCTGTGGGGCCTGCTGCCGGGCCGCGTGACCATGCAAAAGCGCCTGGCGGCCCTGGGGCCGCAGCAGCTGACCGTGGCAGGACATACGCTGCGCGGCCACACCTTCCACTATTCGACCAGCGACAGCAGCGCTCCCGTGGTGTCCCGCACGGCGCGGCCCCACGAGGCGGTTGCGCCGGATGCGGGTGAGGCTCTGTACCAGCAGGGCAGCATCCATGCCAGCTATTTCCATGCGTGGTTCCCGTCCAGCCCCGAGGCGGTTGCGCATCTGCTGGGCGGCCAGAGCAAAGCATGACATCCGCGTCACACCCCATCACTACCGAGCTCATCCTGGGCGGTCAGAAAAGCGGCAAATCCCGCCGTGCTGAGCTGCTGGCACGCGACTGGCTGGCCCGGTCCGCCGACCACCGCGCCGTGCTGATCGCCACCGGGCAGGCCTGGGACGACGAGATGCGCGAGCGCATCGCCCGCCACCAGCGCGACCGCGCCGAGCGCGTGCCAGGTTTGCAGACGGTGGAAGAGCCGCGCGATGTGGCCGCTGCCGTTGTGCGGCACAGCGCGCCGCAAACCCTGGTGGTGGTGGATTGCCTCACGCTGTGGCTCACCCACTGGACCATGCCCCTGGGGTTCGAAACCATGGATTTGGAGCAAAAACAGGCGCAAGCGCTAGAGTGGAATGCCCAGGCTGCTATGTTTTTGGAAGCAATTCGGCAGTCCCCCGGGCCCGTTGTTCTGGTGGGCAACGAAATTGGCCTGGGGGTCATCCCGATGGGGCGCGAGGTGCGCGCCTTTGTTGATGCGCTGGGCATGCTCAACCAGCAGGTTGCGCAGGTGTGTCCACGGGTCACGTTGATGGCTGCCGGTCTGCCTCTCACTTTGAAAGAACCCTGCTGATGAAACCAACCCCCGTGCGCCGCATCCTGTGGGTCATCGCCATCCTGGTGCTGCTGGGCCTGCTGATGGCCGGCCTCGCGCGTGCGCAGCCGGTGCACATCCGGGACGACCGGGGCCGCGAGGTCTCGCTGCCCCGGCCCCCTCAGCGCATCGTCAGCCTGTTGCCCTCGTTGACCGAAAGCGTGTGCGAACTGGAGCAATGCCACCGTTTGGTGGGTGTGGACCGCTACTCCAACTGGCCGGAGGCTGTGATTGCCAAGCTGCCCAAGGTGGGGGGCGGGCTGGACCCGAGCATCGAGGCCGTCGTGGCACTCAAGCCCGATGTGGTGCTGATGTCCGTCAGCTCGCGCGCCAGTGACCGGCTGGAGGCGCTGGGCCTCACCGTGGTGCAGCTGGAGCCCAAGACGCATGCCGACGTGCGCCGCGTGCTGGGCACTGTCAGCGACCTGCTGGGCGTGCCCCGCGCGCAAGGCTCCGACCGCCTCTGGCGTGTGATCGACGCGGGCGTGCTGGCGGCTGCACAGTCCCTGCCGCCCAAGGCCAAAAATGTGCGTGTGTACTTCGAGGTGAGCCGTGGGCCCTATGCAGCGGGCGAGGCGTCGTTCATTGGCGAATCGCTCACCCGGCTGGGCGTGCGCAACGTGGTGCCAGCGTCGCTGGGGCCGTTTCCGCGCCTGAACCCCGAGTTCGTGGTGCGCGCCAACCCCGACATCATCATGATCGGCAACCGCAGCATGCAGGCCATGGTGCCGTACCCCGGCTGGGCTTCCATGCGTGCCATCCGCGAGAACCGGCTGTGCGTGTTTGGCCCCGGCGATTCCGATGTGGTGGTGCGCCCTGGGCCGCGCATGGCCGAGGCAGCCCGCATCATGGCGCGGTGTCTGGTGGACAAAGCGTCATGACCAGCATTCCGACCGACTGGCCCACGGGTTCCGCCAGCCGCCGCGCCGCATGGTGTGCCGCCTGGCTGTTGCTCGCCAGCGCGTTGCTGGCGGTGTGTGGCGCCAGCGTGGGCAGCACGGGCTTTGACAGCGTGCTGCGCATGCACGGCGACCCTGTGGCCTGGCAGATCGTGTGGGACATCCGCCTGCCGCGCACGGCGGGTGCGTGGCTGGCGGGGGCGCTGCTGGGCCTGTCGGGCGCGGTGGCGCAGGGGTTGTTTCGCAACCCGCTGGCCGATCCGTACCTGCTGGGCAGCGCCTCGGGCGCAGCGCTGGGTGGGGCTGTCGCCATGGCGCTCTTCGGGGTGTCGCCGGTGGCGGCGCAGTGGATGGCCCGCATCGGCATCACGGGCATGGCATTTTTGGGCGCGGCGGGGGCGGTGGTGCTCACGCTGCTGCTCGCCAAGGGCGTGCAGCACACGCTGCGCTTGTTGCTGGCGGGGGTGATTGTGGGCGTGGTGCTGGGTGCGCTGCGTGACCTGGTGGAACTGGCCTCGCCCGACATCCTGCAGGCCATGCAGGCCTTTACGCTGGGCAGCACGGCTTTTGTGGGCTGGGCGGCCTGCTTGCTCATGGCCGTGGCCTGGGCGCTGTGCTCGGTGGTTGCCTGGATGCTGGCACGTGCGCTGGACGGCCTCACGCTGGGCGAGGCCACGGCCGCCAGCCTGGGCCTGCCACTCATGCCCATGCGTGTGGGGCTGGTGGCTGCCATGGCGCTGGCCACAGGCACGGCGGTGGCGCAGACGGGGCTCATCGCCTTTGTGGGGCTGGCGGCTCCGCACCTGGTGCGTTCCATCGTGCGCGTGACACACGAACGGCACATCGTGCTCTCCAGCCTGATGGGCGCGGTGCTGCTCATGGCGGCCGACATCCTGGCGCGCTGGCTGCTGGCGCCGCAGGAGCTGCCCGTGGGCGTGCTCACGGCGGCCCTGGGCGGCACCTATCTGCTGTGGCTCATGCACCGGCGCACCTCGCAAGGGGGTGCACTATGAAATCAATAGCTATCAGTGCAAATGGAATAAGCGCCAGCATCGGGAATCGCTCGATATTGCAGGGCATTGACCTGCAATTGCCCGCCGGGCGCTGGACGAGCATCGTCGGCCCCAACGGCGCGGGCAAGTCCACCCTGCTCAAGGTGCTGGCGGGCCTGCTGCCGCGTGTGGCGGTGCAGGGCGACGTGTTGTTGCTCGGCCGCCCGCTGGTGCAGATTCCTGCGCGCGAACGCGCCCGCCAGCTCGCCTGGCTGGGGCAGAACGAAGGCTCGGCCGACGACCTGACCAGTTATGACGTGGCCATGCTCGGCCGCCTGCCGCACCAGGCCTGGCTGGCGCCGCCGGGTGCGGCCGACCATGCAGCGGTGGAGCAGGCGCTGCGCACCACGCAGGCCTGGGACTGGCGCCACCGCCCGCTGTCGCAGCTGTCGGGCGGCGAACGCCAGCGCGTGCTGCTGGCCCGCGCTCTGGCGGTGCAGGCGCAGGTGCTGCTGATGGACGAGCCCCTGGCCAACCTGGACCCGCCGCACCAGACCGACTGGCTGCACACCATGCGTGCACTGGTCGATGCGGGGGGCACGGTGGTCAGCGTGCTGCACGAGGTGTCGCTGGCACTGCAATCCGACGACATGGTGGTGATGGCACAGGGCCGCGTGCTGCACCAGGGCGCCTGCGATGCACCCGCCACGCACGCGGCGCTGGAGAGCGTGTTTGACCACCGCATCCACGTGCGGCATCTGGATGGCATGTGGATGGCGCTGCCATCGATGCAGCGCAAGCACAGCCAATGAAACAACACATGGATTGAGGGAGTGGAAGCATGAACATCGAATCGGGTTTCTCGCAGGTCGCGCAGTCGTTGCTGTGGCCGGTGCTGGTGCTGGTGGGGCTGGCGTTTGTCTACGCGTTGTGGTCGGGCGGCGCCACGCTCATGGAGGCGTGGCAGCGCTGGCGCCAGCCGCAGTACCGTTCGCTGCGCGTGGCCCCTGGCTTGTCGATGGAAGAGCTGGAGCTGCAACTGGTGCGCCAGGTGGAACCCGTGCGCCTGCTCAGCCGCCTGTCGCCCATGCTGGGGCTGATCGCCACGATGATCCCACTCGGCCCCGCGCTGCAGAGCGTGGCGGCGGGCAACGGCCAGCAGGCCCTCGCCGTTTTCAGCGGCGCCTTTGCGGGCGTGGTGCTGGCGCTGGCCGCCGCGTCGGTGGGCCTGGTGGTGTACTCGGTGCGCCGCCGCTGGCTGCTGGCCGAGCTGCTGGTGGTGCGCAAGGAGCGCGGGGTGGCGCAATGAGCGCCGCGCCGGGCCGCCCCAAGCAAGCTGCACAACGCAGCGCGCAGCGCGGAGGTGTCTCATGAGCCTTCGCCACTTGAACGTCCTGGCCGAGGACGACGACGATCCGATGCTGTCGGCCGTGAACCTGGTGGATGTGTTCCTGGTGCTGGTGGTGGCGCTGCTCACGGCCGTGGCCGTGCAGACCCAGACCAGTGCCAATGAAAGCGTCACCATCATCCGCAACCCCGGCCAGCCCGATATGGAAGTGGTCGTGCGCGAGCAGGGCAAGGAAGTGCGCTTCAAGGGCGCTGGCAGCGCAGCGCAAGGGCAGGGCGTGCGCGCGGGCGTGGCCTACAAGCTGGAAGACGGCAATATCGTCTACATCCCTGAAACGGGCGCTGCTCCTGCCAGCGCTTCGGCCGGTGGCGCGGGTGGCTCCGCCACGCCGGCACCCGCCAAGCCATGACGGCGCTGATCCTGCGCGCGGCACTGTGGTGCCTGCTGCTGGCTGCGCCGCTGGTGCAGGCCGCACAGTCTGCGCCCGTGTTGCTCTGGCTCACGTCCGACATCACCACCGCCCCGCGCACGGCCATGGTGCAGCGCCTGGCCTCCGACGCGGGCCTGGGCTTTGTGCACATCGACTACCCGCTGGCCGGCCCGGCGGTACTGGACGCGGCCCAGGCCCAGACGCTGGAGCGCGCACTGGCAGGCGCCGCCATGGTGTGGGTGGATGCGCCGCATGCCAGCGTGGAGGCGCGCTTGCGCCGCATGGTCGGCGCGCAGCTCGATGCCCGCGCCGCACGCGCCCCGGGCCGCGTGGTCTGGGTGCCTGCGGGCACGCCTGCTGTGGACCTGTCTGCGCTGGAGGCTCCTGCCCGCATGGTGGCTTACCTGCAAGCGGGCGGCCCGCGCAATCTCAAGAACGCCATCGCCCTGGCGCGCGCCACGGTGGCGGGTGTTGCGATGCCGACTTTGCCCGCGCCCGACATCCTGCCCCCCCGGGGCATCTACCACCCCGACGCGCCCCGCCTGCTGCCCAACGCCCCCGCGCTGGAGGCCTGGCGCCAGGGCCAGCCCGCGCTGCGCAGCCTGCCCGCCGTGGCCGTGCTGGTGCACCGCCACCACTTCATCGACGGCAGCACGGAGTGGCTCGATGCCTGGCTGCGCACCTTCCGCCAGCAGGGTCTGTTCGCTTATGCGGCCTTTGGTCAGCAGGTCACGGCGCAGACCCTGGCCGAGGTGCTGGAGCTGCCCCCCGAAAGCGGCACCGGCCCGGGCCGCCTGCATGCCTCTGCCCTGGTGCTGCACCAGCTCGTGCCTCAGGCCGCCGCGCTGCAGCCGCTGCTGGCCCGCTGGGGCGTGCCGCTGCTCGGCACGCAGCCCTACCGTGCGGGTGATGCCGCTGCGTGGGAGGCCAGCGACACGGGGCTGTCGCTGTCCGATGTGCCGTTTTACCTGGCGCAGCCCGAGGCGGCGGGCGCCATCGATCCGGTCCTGGTCGCCGCCCACGGCGCCGAGGGGCAAGACTTTCGCCTCATCGAGCGCCAGGCCCAGGCCGTGGCCGCCAAGGCGCGGCGGCTGATCGCACTGCAGACGAAACCCGCCGCCGACAAGCGCCTGGTGGCCATGGTCTACAACTACCCGCCGGGTGGCACCAACTTCGGCGCCTCATTCCTCAACGTGCCGCGCAGCCTGGAGCAGGTCTCCGGCGGGCTGGCGCAGGCAGGCTACCGCACGCAGCAGGTGCCCGAGCAGGGCTGGATCGATGGGCTCAAGCCGCTGCTCGCCGCCTATTACCCCGGTGCTGATGCGCGCGCGCTGCTGCAAAACGGACAGGCCGCCGCGCTGCCACTGGCGCGTTATGAGCAGCACCTGGCCACGCTGCCGAAGGCCGTGCGCGAGCGTATGAACGCGCACTGGGGCGCGCCCGAAAAGAGCCGCTACGTGGTCGAGTGGCAGGGCGAAAAGGTGTTCGCCATCCCGCGCCTGCAGGTGGGCAAGCTCTCGGTATTGCCCCAACCCCCGCGCGAGGAAACACTGCGCCTGGGCCAGAACCCGTTCATGCACAAGAGCAAGGCGCCGCTGTCGCACCATTACCTGGCGGTGTACCTGTGGGCGCAGCTGGAGGCCGATGCGTTGATCCACTTCGGCACCCACGGCACGCAGGAGTGGGCCGGTGGCAAGGCGCGTGCGCTGGATGTGCACGACGACGCGCTGCTGCCCCTGGGCGACCTGCCCGTGGTCTACCCCTACATCGTGGACAACCTGGGCGAGGCCCTCACGGCCAAGCGCCGGGGCCGCGCCGTGCTGGTGAGCCACCGCACGCCGGTGTTTGCCCCGGCGGGCTTCGAGGCGCGCATGGCCCACATGCACGAGGTGATGCACGAGTGGGAAACGGTGGACGAAGGCCCCACGCGCCGCGCGCTCGAAAAGCAGCTGGTGGCGCAGTTTGTAGAACACCAGTTGCACCGCGACCTGGGCTGGAGCGCCGAGCGCATCGCGGCTGACTTCCACGGCTTTCTTGAAATCCTGCACCCCTACCTGGACCAGCTCGCGCAAAGCTCGCAGCCCAAGGGCCTGGCCGTGTTCGGCCGCGTGCCCGCGCCCGAGCAGCGGCGCGAGACCATCCTGCAGGCGCTGCGCAAGCCACTGATCGAGGCGCTGGGTGAGGACATCGATGAGGCCTTTCTCATCAAACACGATGCGGTGCTGGCTGCACGCCCCGCGCGCTGGCTGGAAGTGGCCTTGAAGGATGCGCAGGCCGCCAGCGTGCTGGACCTGCGCCCCGCGCTGCCTGACACGGCGCCCGCACAGGACGGCCTGGTGCGCGCCGAAGACCATGTGCCCAACCGCGCCGCGCGCCAACCCATCGACACGCCCGCGCTGCTGCAACTGGCCCAGCGCGCGCAGGAGCTGGAGCGCTTGCTGGCCACCGAAGGCGAAATGCCCGGCCTGCTCGCGGGGCTGGAGGGCCGCTTCCTGCCCGCAGCCTACGGTGGCGACCCCATCCGCAACCCCGAGAGCCTGCCCACGGGCCGCAACCTCACGGGGCTGGACCCGAGCCGCTTGCCCACGCGCCAGGCCTATGCCGTGGCGCAGACGCTGTTCAACGACTGGTTCAAGGACTACCAGGCGCGCCATGGCGGCCAGGCGCCAGAGCGCATGGCGCTGTCGCTGTGGGCGGGTGAAACATTGCGCCACCAGGGCATCATGGAAGCGCAGGCGCTGGTGGCGCTGGGCGTGCGCCCGGTGTGGGATGACTCGGGCCGCCCGGTGCGCGTCGAGACCATTGCCGCAGAAGAGCTCAAACGCCCGCGCGTTGATGTGCTCATGAGCATCACCGGCTCGTACCGTGATCAGTTTCCCGCGCTGATGGCGCTGCTGGACCGTGCGGTGGCCCAGGCCGCCACGGCCGAGCCCGGCAACGTGATCGCTCGCAATACTGCGCAGATCGGCCAGGAGCTGCGCAAGCAGGGCGTGCCCCGCGCGCAGGCCGAGCAACTGGCGCGCGTGCGCTCGTTCGGCAATGCGGTGGGCGACTATGGCACCGGCCTGTCGGACGCGGTGCAAAGCGACGGCCTGCAAACCAACGATGCGCGCCTGGGCCAGATGTTCCTCGAACGCATGAGCCAGCCTTATCTGGAGGGCGAACCGGTGACCGGCGTGGCGGGTGGTGTGGCGGCCCAGGCATTGGGTGCCCACCTGCGCCGTACCGATGCCGCCATCCTGTCGCGCAGCTCGCACCTGTATGCCATGGTCAGCTCGGACGACCCGTTCCAGTACCTGGGCGGCCTGTCGGCCGCAGCCCGCGTGGCGGGGCGAGCACAGGGGCTGGAGCTGCATGTGGCCCAGCTGCAGGATGCAGGCGAGCCCACCACCGAGACCGCGCAGCGCGCCATTGCGCTGGAGATGCAGTCGCGCTACCTGCACCCTGGCTGGCTCCAGGCGCAGAAGGCCGAGGGCTATTCGGGCACGCTGCAGGTGCTCAAGGCCGTGCAGTTCGCCTGGGGCTGGCAGGCCGTGACGCCCGACACGGTGCGCAGCGATCATTGGCAAAGCTTTTATGACGTGCTGGTGCGCGACAAGCACCAGCTGGGCCTGCCCGAGTGGCTCAAAGAGCATCCGCAGGCCTATGCCCAGTCGCTGGAGCGCCTGGTGCAGGCGCAGCGCCAGGGCTATTGGCAGGCCGATGCCGACACCCAAAAACAACTGGCGCAGATGTACCAGGAGCTGACGCGTGCCGCGCCTCTGGCGGCCGAGCTGCCCAGCGTGCGCCGCTGGGTGGAGCGAGCGGCTCGTGGTGAGTCCGTAGAGCTGACACCGCCTGCAGGCATGGCCATTGCCGCGCCGCTGTCGCCAGCCCTTGCAGCGCCACAGCCCGCGCCCCCCACCGCTGACCTGCCCGCGCCGCCCGCCCAGGCAGAAGCACCACCTTCCGCACCCGCCGTGCCTACCATGGGCGTATTGCTGGAGCGGCAGCCCGAGCCAGC
This sequence comes from Acidovorax sp. 99, assembly GCF_003096455.1. Lineage (NCBI taxonomy): Bacteria > Pseudomonadati > Pseudomonadota > Betaproteobacteria > Burkholderiales > Comamonadaceae > Acidovorax > Acidovorax sp. 99. The sequence continues at coordinate 329,806 of NZ_QEKU01000001.1, read as the reverse complement.
CCCTTCTGACAGCGCCACCGAGCCCAGCCCCGTGGAGCGCATGGCCGGCATCGTGGCCCTGCTGGTCATGGCCCTGGTGGCGATGGCGGGTGCCGCGTGGCAGGCGCGCCGTCCGTCCTCGCTGTCTTCCCCGTTGCAACCCGCCGGCGTGTGATGCCTGGCCTCTCTGAAAGAATCGACACCATGCAGATCGAAACCCCGCCCACCGAAAAACGCTACGAAAAGCCCGAGGGCGAACGCCGGGGCCTTGTTATCGTCAACACCGGCGACGGCAAGGGCAAAAGCACGGCCGCCTTTGGCCTGGCGCTGCGCGCCCATGGCCGGGGCAAAGCTGTGAAGATCTTCCAGTTCATGAAGGTGCCCACCGCGCGTTTTGGCGAGCACCGCATGTTCGAGCAGATCGGCCTGCCCATCGAAGGCCTGGGCGACGGCTTCAGCTGGAAGAGCAAGGACCTGGAGCACTCGGCCCAGCTCGCGCGCGACGGCTGGGAAAAGGCGCGCGCCGCCATCCTGTCGGGCGCGCATTTTCTGGTGGTGCTGGACGAGATCACCTACCCGCTGATCTACGGCTGGCTGCCGCTCGACGGCGTGTTGCAGACCCTGCGCGATCGGCCCAAGGACGTGCACGTGTGCCTCACCGGCCGCCGCTGTCCCCCCGAGATCATCGAGCTGGCCGACACCGTGACCGAGATGCAGCTGATCAAGCACGCGTTCAAGGCGGGCATTCCCGCGCAGCGCGGCATCGAAGACTGAGCCACTGTGTCCGAGCACTGGTCCTTGCTACTGCTCCCTGGCCTGGGCTGGCCTGCGGCAGCGGTGTGGATGGGCGTGCCGCTGCTGGCACTGGCCATTGACTGGTGGTTGGGGGAGCCGCCCGCCCGCTGGCACCCGGTGGTGTGGATGGGCACGGCCTTGCACTGGGGGGGCGAGCGGGTGGCCCCGCTGACGCCTGTGGCACAGGACTTTCGGCGTTTTTGGTTGGGGGCGCTAGTGTGGATTGCCTTGGCTGCTATTGTTTTGATAGTTTCCTGGTGGTTGCAGCACCTGGCGTTGACGCTGATGGGTTGGCTTGCCCTCGGCATGCTGGCGCTGCTGCTCAAGCCCCTGCTGGCCTGGCGCATGCTGCACGACGAGGTGCTGGCGGTGGAGGTGGCGCTGGGCCAGTCGCTGCCCGCCGGGCGCGCGCAACTGGCCCGGCTGGTGAGCCGGGACGTGAGCGCTCTCACCGCCGTGCAGGTGCGCGAGTCGGCCATCGAGTCGCTGGCCGAGAACCTCAACGATTCCGTGGTGGCGCCGCTGTTCTGGTTTGCGCTGCTGGGTCTGCCGGGGGCTGCGCTGTACCGCATGGCCAATACGGCCGACGCCATGTGGGGCTACCCCGGCATGCGCAGCGGGCGCTACTGGCAATGGGCGGGCAAGTGGGCCGCGCGGGCGGACGATGTGCTGTCTTGGGTGCCGGCCCGCATCACCGCCTTGTTGCTGGCGGTGGTCGCCAGGGGACTGCCGTTTTCCACGCTGGCCCGCCAGGCGCGCAAGACGCCATCGCCCAACAGCGGCTGGCCCATGGCGGCCATGGCACTGGCGTTGAACGTGCGCCTGGCCAAGCCCGGGGTGTACACACTGCACAGCAAGGGCCGCCGGGCGGGGCCGCTCGATACGCGGCGCGCTGCACGCCTGGGCACGCAGGTGGTGCTGGCCATGGTGCCCGTGGTGGCGGGCCTGCAGTTGCTGGTGCTGGTGGTGTTTGCTTGGGCGCATGCATGAGCTCGCCGCGTCGTTTCTCTGTGCCCACGCCGTTGCACGGTGGCCCGGACGCCGCGGGCGTTCCGGTGTTTGATTTCTCGACCAACAGCAACGCCTGCGGGCCATGCCCCGAGGCGCTGCACGCCGTGCAGGCGGCCGACGCCACGCGCTACCCCGACCCGGCCTACACGGCGCTGCGCGAGGCCCTCGGCGCCTTCCATGGCGTGGTGCCGGGGCGCATCGTGCTGGCGGCCAGTGCCAGCGAGTTCATCCACCGCATCACCGCGCTGGCCGCACAGCAGGGCGCGGTGCAGGTAGCTGTGCCGCCACACAGCTATGGCGACTACGCCCAGGCCGCGCAGGTGCGCGGGCTGGAGGTGCTGCGGGGCGGCGGCGCCGCAGCGGGCCTGCAATGGGCGTGCGAGCCCTCCAGCCCCCTGGGTGTGGAAGATTCCTCGTTGCGCGGTTGGCGACAAAGCGATGCCGACGTTGCCTGGCGTGTGCTCGACTGCGCGTATGTCCCCCTGCGGCTCGGCGCGGAGGGCGCATGGGCTGGCGCGCCGTCGCCGCTCATGCCCTCGGCCTGCTGGCAGCTCTGGACCCCCAACAAGGCCCTGGGGCTGACGGGTGTACGTGCCGCCTATGCGATTGCGCCGCCAGACTGTGAAGAGCAGGCGCTGGGGCTGACGGCCCTGGCGTCTTCCTGGCCTGTGGGTGCCCACGGCGTGGCACTGCTGCAGGCGTGGACGCAGGCCACCGTGCAGCAATGGCTGGTGCACAGCCTGCGTACTCTGGGCGATTGGAAGGCGCGCCAGCAGACGCTGTGCACCGACCTGGGCTGGGCTGTGCACGCGGGCAGCCTGGCCAACTATTTCTGCGTGCAGCCTGCTACCCACACGTTGCAGAGCGATCTGGCTGCGCTGCGCGCCCGTGGCATCAAGCTGCGCGATGCGGCGTCGTTCGGCCTGCCCGGCACCGTGCGCCTTGGGGTGCTGGCCCCCGCCGCACAAGATGCGCTGCGGGCCGCATGGCAGGCCGTCTTGGGCCCTGCGGGCCGTACCATCCCGCATTCCATCGGATCGAGGGAGACCTTGTGAGAACCATCACCGTCAATCGCTACGTCACGCCGCTGCGTGAAGGTGGCTCCATGCCCGCCATCGTCGAGGGCGACGACCTGGGCACCTACGTGCTCAAGTTCCGTGGCGCAGGGCAGGGCGTGCGCGCCCTGCTGGCTGAAATGATTGCGGGTGGCATCGCCCGTGCGCTGGGCCTGCCCGTGCCCGAGATCGTGCTGGCCCAGCTCGACCCCGCCCTGGCGCAGACCGAGCCCGACCCTGAGATCCAGGACCTGGTGCGCGCCAGCGGTGGCCTGAACGTGGGGCTGGATTACCTGTCGGGCGCGCTCAATTTCGACCCGGCGGTGGATGTCGTTTCGGATGATTTCGCATCACGCCTCGTGTGGTTCGACGCGCTGGTGGGCAATGTGGACCGCACTGCGCGCAACACCAATCTGCTGATGTGGCACCGCCAGCCCTGGCTCATCGACCACGGTGCGGCACTGACCTTTCACCACGCCTGGAACGGCACGGTGGCCTTGCCCGCCAAACCTTTTGCGCCCATTGCCGACCATGTGCTGCTGGCCCGGGCCACGCTGCTCGCGCAGGTGGATGCCGAGCTGGCCGCCCGCCTTACGCCCGAGGTGGTGGCGGGCATCCTGGCCGAGGTGCCCGACGAGTTTTTGGTGCTGGCCGGTGCAGATCACGAAGAAGGCCTGCTGACCGCTGCCCTTACCCACCGCCAGGCCTATGTGGACTACTTCTGCGCCCGCCTGGCCGGGCGCGCCACCTGGGTGAATCCACTGAAGGAGGCCGCCGATGCACGTGCCTGAGGTGTATGACTACGCCATCGTGCGCGTGGTGCCGCGCGTGGAGCGCGAAGAGTTCATCAACGCGGGCGTGATCCTGTCGTGCCAGCGCACCGGCTTTCTCCAGGCTGCCATCGCGCTCGATGAAGCGCGCCTGCTGGCCATGGACCCGCACGCCGACATCGATACCGTGCGCCGCCATCTGGCCGCCATCGTGGCCATCTGTGCGGGCGACGAAGGCTGTGGCCCCATTGCGCGCCTGCCGTACCGCCAGCGCTTTCACTGGCTCACCGCCAAACGCAGCGCCATCATCCAGACCTCTCCCGTGCACACGGGCCGCTGCACCGATGCGGCTGCAGCACTTGAACACATCATGGACCGCATGGTCCGCCCACTGCCGTGACTTTCTCCACCTCTTCCCCACGAGCCCGCTGCGTGATGGTGCTGGGCACCACCAGCGGCGCCGGCAAAAGCTGGCTCACCACTGCACTGTGCCGCTACTACAGCAACCTGGGCCTCAAGGTGGCGCCGTTTAAGGCGCAGAACATGAGCAACAACGCGCGCGTGGTCTCCGGTCCAAGCGGTAGCGTGGGCGAGATCGGCAGCGCCCAGTATTTCCAGGCGCTGGCTGCGCGTGCCGAGCCTGAAGTGCGCATGAACCCGCTGCTGCTCAAGCCCGAGGCCGACACGCACAGCCAGGTGGTGTTGATGGGGCAGGTGAGCGCAGAACTCACTGCCATGCCCTGGCGCGGCCGCAGCGAAAAGGTGTGGCCGAAGATCGCCGCAGCCCTCGATGCACTGCGCGCCGAAAACGATGTGGTCGTGATCGAGGGCGCAGGCTCGCCCGCAGAGATCAACCTGCACGCGAGCGACATCGTGAACATGCGCGTGGCCCGCCATGCCAATGCACGCTGCCTGCTGGTGACGGACATCGACCGGGGCGGTGCGTTCGCCCACCTGTACGGCACCTGGGCGCTGCTGCCCGAGGACGAGCGCGCGCTGATCCGTGGCTTTGTGCTCAACAAGTTTCGCGGTGATGCCAGCCTGCTGGCGCCTGCGCCGCAGATGCTGCAAGACCTCACGGGTGTGCCCACCGTGGCCACCATCCCCATGCAATGGCGCCACGGCCTGCCCGAGGAGGACGGCGTGTTTGATGACCGCACCTTGTCAGCGGGCGCGGTCCACACCACCGTGGCCGTCATCGCCTACCCGCGCATCAGCAACCTGGACGAGTTCCAGCCGCTCAAGAACGTGCCCGGCGTGCGCCTGATCTGGGCGCGCAGCCCGGCCGACCTGGCGGGGCTCAAGCCCACCGACTGGGTGGTGCTGCCGGGCTCCAAGTCCACCGCTGCCGACCTGGCCTGGCTGCGCGCGCAAGGGCTTGACCAGGCCATTGCCCATCACGCGGGGCAGGGCGGCACGGTGCTGGGCGTGTGTGGCGGCCTGCAGATGCTGGGCGAGGCGCTGATTGATACGGCGGGCATCGACGGCAATGCGCCAGGCCTGGGCCTGCTGTCGCTGGTCACCACCTTCGAGGTCGCCAAGACCGTGCAACGCACGCAGGCGCAGTTTGGTGCCATGCAGGGCGCCTGGGCTGCGTTGGCCGGCGTACCCGCCACCGGCTACGAAATCCACCACGGCCAGACGGCCCAGCACCCGGCCATGGCCGCCAAGGGTGATGTGGCGCGCGAGGTCATCCCCGGCATCGCCTGGCAGAACCCGGCGGGCAATGTGCTGGGCGTGTACCTGCACGGCTTGTTCGAGGATGCTGCGGTGCTGCACGCGCTGTTTGGCGCGCAGGTGCCCACGCTGGACAGCGTTTTTGACGGACTCGCAGGCTTCCTGGGCACCAGCTTCACACCGGGCGTGCTGGATGCGCTGGTGGCGCCTTAGCACGCCGGATACCGTGGCGCCATTCAGCCTCTCACACCCGTTCGCAGTGGCAGGCGAGGGTGGTGTACGGAAAGCGCACGGTGTCCTGCCCGCGCAGCGAGGGGTGTCGGGCTATCAAAGCCTCGATCTGGGCACGCACCGCAGCGCGTTCAGCATCTGGCAGGGCCGCGATAAAACTGATCGACATGAAACGGTCCACGATGACCTGCTGGGGTGGCCCCACATGCTCGTGGGTCAGCCGGGTCTCGACCAATGGGCCGAAACCGGGGTGTGGAAAGGGTTTGCGCCAGTCGCCCTTGTAGAAGCGCGGGGCATCGCCCTCGTAGGGCGTGATGATGGTGGTGAGCTCGGCCACCCAGTCCACCGACTCATCGCGCACGTTCCACACCAGTCCCAGCTTGCTGCCCGGCCGCAGCACGCGGTGAAATTCGTCCAGGGCTTCGCGGGTGGCAAACCAGTGGAAGGCCTGTGCACAGACCACGGCATCCAGCGTGCCGGACGGCAGTGGAATGGCCTGTGCCGTGCCCGCCACGGCGCGCACCGTGGGCAGTTGCAAGGCTTCGATCTTGGCGCGCATAGCGTCCACGGGCTCCACGCCCACCACCGTGGCCCCGGTGGTTGCGAGCAGCGCGGTGAACTTGCCGGTGCCCGCACCCACATCGGCCACCTCGCGGCCGGGACCCAGGCCCAAGGCCTGTGCCAGCCAGGCCGACAGCGCCGCCGGGTAGTCCGGCCTGCCGCGCGCGTAGGCCTGCGCTTCTTTTTCAAAACCTTGCCGTGCCGCTTTGTGTACGGCGTTCTTTGTGTTTTCCATCACCATGACCTCACCTTTCGTACTTCCATCCGTTGCTGACCTGCATGATGCCGCGTTGGCCAACCGCCTGCAGCACGTCATTGACCACAAGACCAAGCCCCTGGGCTCGCTGGGCCTGCTGGAGCGCCTGGCGCTGCGCCTTGGTGTGATCCTGGGCACCGAATCCCCCGTGCTGCATGCCCCCCAGATGCTGGTGTGCGCGGGCGACCATGGCCTGGCCGCGCGGGGTGTCTCGGCGTTCCCGAGCGATGTGACCTGGCAGATGGTGGAGAACTTTTTGGCGGGTGGCGCGGCCGTGAGCGTGCTGGCTCGCCAGCATGGCCTGGGCCTCACGGTGGTGGACTGTGGCGTGGCCAAGCCCATTGCTGCGCGCGATGCAGCACCCGGCCAGCCGCGCCTGTTGCTGCGCAAGGTGGCACCGGGTACGCAAGACGCCTCCGTCGGCCCGGCCATGAGCGCCGAGCAATGTGCCCAGGCGCTGGCCAACGGGGTGGAGGTGGTGCGTGGGCTGCCGGGCAACGCCTTGCTGCTGGGCGAGATGGGCATTGCCAACACCTCGGTGGCATCGCTGCTGCTGGCGCGCCTGGCGGGGTTGCCGCTGGCCGAGGTGACGGGCGCGGGCACCGGGCTGGATGCTGCAGGCATCGAACGCAAGCGTGCGGTGCTGCAGCAGGCGCTGGACGCCAATGCGGGCGCCACCAGTCCGTTGGAGGCCCTGGCTGCCCTGGGGGGCTACGAGGTGGCCACGCTGGTGGGCGCAGTGCTGCAGGCAGCGGCCGAGCGGCGCGTGATTGTGGTGGACGGTTTCATCACCAGCGCGGCCGTGCTGGTGGCCAGCCGCATTGCGCCGCAGGTGCTGCAGCGCTGCGTGTTTGCCCACCGTTCGGGCGAACGGGGCCACAGCCTGATGTTGGCGCAGATGCAGGCCGAGCCCTTGCTGGACCTGGGCCTGCGCCTGGGCGAGGGGTCGGGCGCGGCGCTGGCCTGGCCGTTGCTGCAATCGGCCTGCGCCGTGCTGCGCGAGATGGCGAGTTTTGAATCGGCTGGCGTGGCGACGCAGACGGCCTGAGCCGCCCTGCTTGGGCAGGCTCTAGCCCACCACGGTCTGGTTGCGGCCTTCTTCCTTGGCGCGGTACAGCGCGGCGTCGGCGCGGGAGAGCATGGCGTCCAGGGTCTCGTGTGACCCGGACCAGCTGGTCAGCCCGATGCTCACCTCGCAGTCCAGCGGGTGCCCCGAGGCCAGCGTGGCGTGGATGCGCTGGGCCACGGCCAGGGCCGCTTGCGCGTCGGCTCCCGGCAGCAGCACCAGAAATTCCTCGCCCCCGTAGCGGCCCAGGCGGTCGGCGCGGCGCAGCACCTGGCGGGTGCGCTCGGCAAAGTGCACCAACACCGCATCGCCGTGCTGGTGGCCGCGCGTGTCGTTCACCGCCTTGAAGTTGTCCAGGTCCACCATCATGATGGACGGACCGCCGCCGTAGCGCTGCGCGCGCTCCAGCTCGTCCTCGCAGCGCTGCAGCAAGGCACGGCGGTTGAGGGTTTGGGTCAGCGAGTCATAGGTGGCCAGGTGCTCCAGCTCGGTGCGCAAGCGGTCTGTGGCCATCAGCACCGCGCCGATGGACAACATCAACACGGTGAGCGCATAGGCACCGATGTACAGGGTCTGGAACAGCGAGGGCTCCATCAGGTCGTTGCCCGCGTGCCCAGCCAGGATGGAACCCAGCCTGACCCCCAGTACCAGCATGTGCAGGCCCAGCATCACCTCCACCAGCCGCACCGGGAAGTTGCGCCCCCCGTGGCGCAGCATGAAGCGCAGTTGCGCGGCGTACAGCGCCCCCATCACCACGGTGAAAAACCCCACCCGCACGGCATAGTTGGGCCACCCGTAGGTCAGCCAGGCAAACACCACCGTGGTGCCTGCCATCACCCAGTTCCAGGTGCGCCAGGTGGCGGGCTGGCCCATGAACTGGCGGGTGCCCATGTAATAAGTGACCGAGCCCAGCACCAGCAGCTGGTTGGCCAGCACCAGGCCCAGCCAGTCGGGGATGGCGCCACGCGCGCCAAACAGCACGGTGGACAGCAGCCACAGCAATGGCGCCGCCGCCCATCCGCCCACGCCCCGGATGCTGGGCGGGTAGTGCCGCCGCATGAACAGCAGCACCAGGGCCATGACGGCAGACATGAAGCCCGCCAGGGCGATCATGGAGCGCGGGTCGAGGTTCGTCATGCGGCAGGCAAGAGGAGGGGGAGGGACGTGCCGACGTAATAAATTGTTTCAAAGGCGAAGCCAGTATAGCCACGCACCCGCACGGCTCAGCGCTGTTTCGGTGCATGGTTTGCCCGAGGTTGGACCAGGGGCAGCGCGGGTGTGGACCGGTATGGGGCGGCAATGTGCGCCGTGTTGGTGCATTTTGTATGCAAAGTTCATAAAACATTGTGTACAAAGTTGGCATGGGCCTTGCGTAGGGCATACGCCATGCAAAGCACCCACCCTGCGCCCACCTCCGCCGCCATTGAAATCGTGGCGCTGACCAAACGCTACGCCCAAGGCAAGCCCGCCGTGGATGCGATCAACCTGCGCATTGCCAGCGGCAGCTACTGCTGCCTGCTGGGGCCTTCGGGCTGCGGCAAGAGCACCACGTTGCGCATGATCGCTGGGCACGAATCGGTGACGAGCGGCGACATCCTGCTGGAGAACCGCAACATCACCGACCTGCCCGCCGCTGCACGCGGCACGGCCATGATGTTCCAGAGCTTTGCGCTGTTCCCGCACCTCTCGGCGCTGGACAACGTGGCCTTCAGCCTGAAGATGAAAGGCGTGGCCAAGGCCGAACGCCAGGCCAAGGCGCGCGACCTGCTGGAGCGCGTGGCCCTGGGGCACCTGGCCGAGCGCAAGCCCGCAGAACTCTCCGGCGGGCAGCAGCAGCGTGTGGCGCTGGCGCGTGCGCTCATCACACAGCCGCGTGTGCTGCTGCTCGACGAGCCGCTGTCCGCGCTCGACCCCTTCCTGCGCATCCAGATGCGCGCTGAGCTGCGCCGCTGGCAAAAAGAGCTGGGCCTGACCTTCATCCATGTGACCCACAGCCAGGAAGAGGCCATGGCCTTGGCCGACACCATGGTGGTGATGAACCACGGCGTGATCGAGCAGGTGGGCAGCCCGCACGAGGTCTACAACCGGCCCGCCAGCGAATTCGTGGCGCGCTTCATGGGTGGGCACAACGTGATTGACACGCCCGAAGGCAAGGTGGGCGTGCGCACCGACCACTTGCAGATCGCCCCCGCCCACGCCGAGCTGCCCTGGGGTGCCCAGCGCATGCAGGCCGTGGTGACCGACGTGGAGTACCAGGGCACTTACGTGCTGCTCGGCCTGCAAAAGCAGGGCGTGGCCTTGTCGGCCAACGCCACGGCGGCGTATTCGGTGATGGTGTCTGAAGCCGCCTTTGCTGCGCAGCCCTACCAGGTGGGGCAGGGCGTGCAACTGCACTGGACGCTTGACCAGGCACACCCGCTCTCCCAGCCTGCTGTCGCATCACTGGCGGTGCCCGCTCCCGCAGTGGCCGTCGCCGCCTGACCGCGCCGCCGCTTTACCTCTTTTTCCACCCGTCCCCTTCCGCAACCCAAGGAGTTTTCCCATGTCCGATGCTTCCCGTGCTGATTCCCCTGTTGTTGTCTCCGATGCCACTGGAGTGGCGCGCCGCTCGCTGCTCAAGGGCACGGCGGGCATCCTGGCCGCTGGCATGTTCCCGGCCGTGCATTCGCAAGAGAAGATCGTGCTGCGCTACCTGGGCACGGCGGTGAACCAGGACAAGGCGATTGCCGAGAAGTTCAAGGCCGACACCGGCATCGAGATCCAGTACGTGGCCGTGACCACCGACGACGTGACCAAGCGCGCCGTGACTGCGCCCAACAGCTTTGACCTGATCGACACCGAGTATTTCTCGCTCAAAAAGATCGTGCCCACGGGCAACCTCAAGGGCATTGATACCAAGCGCATCAAGAACGCCGACAAGATCACCACGCTGTTCACCACCGGCCAGGTGGCCGGCAAAGCCGTGGGTGACCAGGGCACCGCGCCCAAGAAGGTGATCTACCTGGAAGGTGAAAAGTCCAAGAAGTTTGCGACGGCGCCCACGCAGTTCATGAGCCTGATCCCCACCGTGTACAACGCTGACACGCTGGGCATCCGCCCTGATCTGATCAAGCGCCCCATCAACTCCTGGGCCGAGCTGCTCAACCCCGAGTTCAAGGGCAAGACCGCCATCCTGAACATCCCCTCCATCGGCATCATGGACGCCGCCATGGTGGTCGAGGCCATGGGCATCTACAAGTACCCCGACAAGGGCAACATGACCAAGAAGGAGATCGACCTCACGATCAAGACCCTGATCGAAGCCAAGAAGCAGGGCCAGTTCCGCGCGCTGTGGAAGGACTTCAACGAGTCGGTGAACCTGATGGCATCGGGCGAGGTGGTGATCCAGTCGATGTGGAGCCCGGCTGTGACGGCCGTGCGCACCAAGGGCATCGCCTGCAACTTCCAGCCCCTGAAGGAAGGCTATCGCGCCTGGGCCGCCGGCTTTGGCCTGCCCGCCACGCTGAGCGGCCGCAAGCTCGATGGCGCGTACGAGTTCATCAACTGGTTCCTCGACGGCTGGGCCGGTGCCTACCTGAACCGCCAGGGCTACTACAGCGCCGTGCTGGAGACCGCCAAGTCCAAGATGGAAGCCTACGAGTGGGCTTACTGGATGGAAGGCAAGCCCGCCACGCAGGACATCAAGAGCCCCAATGGCGACGTGCTGGCAAAGGCAGGTGCAGTGCGCGACGGCGGCAGTTATGAGTCGCGCATGGGCGGCATCGCTTGCTGGAACGCGCTGATGGACGAGAACAACTACATGGTCCAAAAGTGGAATGAGTTTGTAGCGGCGTAGAGGTTGCACCCCCTGAGGCGCTGCGCGCCTTCACCCCTCTCTCGACCCGCTGCGCGGTTCGGGAGGGGGACGCTCCCGGCGCGGCGGGGCGGCCCTTGCGCGGGAGCACTGGCATTGGGCCGCGACGGTTTCAACAGCTGGCTGCGAAGCACAGCCCGCTAGATATTTGATTGCAAACACCATGAGCACGACCACCACACCGTCCTTACCTGCTGCAGCTGTCCCCGGCCGCAGCATTGCCGCCTGGTGGCAGGCTGCGCCGTTCACGCTGGTGTTCGCGCTGTTTTTCCTGATTCCGCTGGCGCTGATCGTGATGGTCAGCTTCTGGGACTTCAACGAATACGAGCTGCTGCCAGGCTTCACGTTCAAGAACTACGTGTCGATCTTCGCGGGTTGTGGCGATGCGTCGGAGGGCCTGTGTGTCACGCTCAAGACGTACTACTCCACGCTCAAGTTCAGTTTTCTCGTGTGGCTGATCACGCTGGTGATTGGCTTCACTGTGGCCTACTTCCTGGCCTTCCATGTGCGCTCGTCGGGCATGCAGACCCTGCTGTTCGTGCTGTGCACCATCCCGTTCTGGACGTCGAATGTGATCCGCATGATCTCGTGGGTGCCGCTGCTGGGGCGCAATGGTTTGGTCAACCAGACCTTGATGGGCATGAACCTCATCGAGACACCTGTGGAGTGGCTGCTGTTCTCGGACTTCTCGGTGGTGCTGGCGTTCGTGCACCTGTACACCATGTTCATGATCGTGCCCATCTTCAACAGCATGATGCGCATCGACCGCAGCCTCATCGAGGCGGCCAGCGACAGCGGGGCTAGTGGCTGGCAGACGCTGTGGAACGTGATCGTGCCGCTGTCGCGCACCGGCATCATCATCGGCTCGATCTTTGTGATCACCATCGTCATGGGCGACTTCGTGACCATCGGCGTGATGGGCGGGCAGCAGATCGCATCGATTGGCAAGATCATCCAGGTGCAGACGTCTTACCTGCAGTTCCCGCTGGCGGCGGCCAATGCCGTGATCCTGCTGGCCGTGGTGCTGATGATCATCTGGGGCCTCACGCGCCTCGTCGACATTCGCAAGGAGCTGTGAGATGAAAGTCCGTGAATCTCGTCCCGCCAGCTTCTGGCCCCTGGCCATCTTCTTTGCGCTGTTCGTGCTGTTCATGTACGGGCCCATGTTCGTCATCTTCATCCTGAGCTTCCAGGGCCCCGAGGGTGGGCTCACTTTCCCCATGCGCGGTGTGTCGCTGCACTGGTTCTCCAAGCTGGCCGAAGGGCTGGGCGTGGTGGACATTGGCGCGGCGCTGTGGCGCTCGCTCGGCCTGGGCGTGGCGGTGATGCTGTGCACGGTGGTGTTGTCGGTGCTGGCCGGTCTGGCGTTTCGCAAGCGGCTGGCTGGGGGCAACACGCTGTTCTTCATCGTGGTGGCCAGCCTCATCATGCCGTCCATCATCGTCTCGCTGGGCATTGGGCTGGAGTTCCGGCTCATCGACAACGGCATCAAGGCGGCGCTGGAATGGCTGGGCATGGAGAGTGCGCTGGAGGGCTATGGCACGTCGCTCGGCCTTTTCACCTCGGCCCTGGGCGCCCATCTGACCTGGACGCTGCCGTTCGGCCTGCTCATCATGTTTGCGGTGTTCAACCGTTTCAACCCCGCGTACGAAGAAGCCGCACGCGACCTGGGCGCCACGCCCTGGCAGGGCTTTGCGCATGTGGTGCTGCCGCTGATTGCGCCCTCGGTCGTGGGCATTGGCATGTTCGGTTTCACGCTCAGCTGGGACGAGATCGCCCGCACCTCGCAGGCCATTGGCGACGTGAACACGCTGCCGCTGGAGCTGCAGGGCCTGACCAGCACGGTGACCACGCCGTCCATCTACGCGCTGGGCACGCTGACCACCGTGGTGTCGTTCGTCGTCATGGGCATCACGCTGGCGCTGGTGTGGGCATTGGGCTGCAGGCGCAAGGGCCGTTCGGGGTAAAAACGGCACCCTTATGACGACCACCCTCCCCAAGCCCCGGCGCGCGCGCGCTGCGGTCACCGAACCGCCCGTGCAGCCCGACACGACCGGCCAGCTCAGCGACAACGACATGTACGACCGCATGGTGTCGGCCATCCTCGACCACCGTCTGCCGCCCGGCACCAAACTGGTGGAGGACAAGCTGGCGGCTGCCTTTGGCGTGTCCCGCACCCGCGTGCGGCCTGTGCTGGTGCGGCTGGCCAACGAGCAGGTGGTCACGCTCACGCCCAACCGGGGCGCATCCATCGCCCAGCCCACGCCGCAGGAGGCGCTGGAAGTGTTCGAGGCCCGCCGCCTGCTGGAGCCGCGCCTGGTGGAGCTGTTCATCGCCAACGCCACCGACGCTGACATTGCCGCGCTGCGCACCTGCATCGACGACGAAGAGGCCGCCCGCGCCAGTGGCGACATGCGGCGTGCCATCCGCCTGTCGGGCGACTTTCACCTGCACATCGCGCAGGCAGCAGGGCACCAGACGCTCGGGCGCATCCTGCGCGAGCTGGTGTCGCGCACCTCGCTCATCCTGATGACCTACAGCCCCAGCCACGCCCAAACCCGCGAAGAGGCTACAGCCTGCGGCTGCCGCGAACACCGGGCGCTGATCGACGCCATCCGCCTGCGCGACGCGCGCGAGGCGCCCCGGCTGATGCTGACCCACCTGGCGCGGATCGAGTCGCAGCTGGAGTTCACGCCGCCTGCGGCAGAGGCGCCCGATCTGGCGCGGTTGCTGGGCGGGGTCTGACGGTTTTTTCACACGCTTGCCCATGCGCCAACTGCTCGTCATCAACCCCAACATGTCGGCCCATGTCAGTGCCTTGCTGCAGCGGCATGTGCAGGGGGCTGCGGGTTCGTATGTGGCGGTGCGCACGGCCACGGCCCGCTTTGGCGCACCGTACATCGCGTGCGAGGCGAGCTACGCCGTGGCGGCCCACGCCGCGCTCGATGTGTGGGCGCATGAGATCGCACAGCCGCAGACCGCGCCCGACGCGGTGCTGATCGGCTGCTTTGGCGACCCCGGCCTGATGGCGCTGCGCGAGAGCAGTCCGGTGCCCGTCACCGGCCTGGCCGAAGCGTCATTCATCGAGGCTGCGCGCCACGGCCGCTTTGCCATCGTCACCGGCGGCGAGCGCTGGGGCCCCATGCTGCAGCGCCTGGCCCAGGCGCTGGGCCACGCCCACGCACTGGCAGGCATTCACACCGTGGCGCCCACCGGTGCGCAACTGGCGGCTGACCCCGAAGCAGCCCGCGCCTTGCTGGCCCAGGCCTGCCGGGATGTGGTGCGGCAGATGGGGGTGCAGGCCGTCATCCTGGGTGGGGCGGGGCTTGCAGGCATGGCTGCTGCCGTGCAGCCGCAGGTGACTGTGCCCGTGATCGACAGCGTGGTGGCCGGTGCCACCTGGGCGCTGCGCGCGCACCCCGTGCCGCCGGAGCGCAAGGTGGCGGGGTTTGATGTGGCCTGGGTGGGGGTGTCGCAGGAAATGGCGGCGTTGGGCACCCGCTGCGTTGCCTGACCCGGCCTTGCAGGCTGGCGGTTGCGCAAGGGCTCGAAATCTCTGCCAGAGCGCAGGTTTTGAGTGTTTTTGGCTGGATGCGCTAGAAGAATATGCGCTGGTTGCTATGAAATTTGAAGCGCTGTGCTTTCTGCGCGTTAGGGCGCCAGCGTCTTCGGCCGGTAGTCGCAATACTCGCTCACCACACATTCCCAGCAGCGCGGCTTGCGCGCCTGGCACACATAGCGGCCCAGCAGGATGAGCCAGTGGTGCGAGTCCACCGCATAGGCGGCGGGCACGCGCTTCATCAGCTGCAGCTCCACCGCCAGCGGGTTCTTGCCCGGTGCCAGGCCTGTGCGGTTGCTCACGCGAAAGATGTGCGTGTCCACCGCCATCGTGGGCTGGCCAAAGGCCACGTTCAGCACCACGTTGGCCGTCTTGCGGCCCACGCCGGGCAGGGCCTCCAGCGCCTCGCGCGTGCGGGGCACCACACTGCCGTGCTGCTCCACCAGGATGCGGCAGGTCTCCATCAGGTTCTTGGCCTTGGTGCGGTACAGGCCGATGGTCTTGATGTAGCCCTCCAGCCCCTCCAGTCCCAAATCCAGGATGGCCTGGGGCGTGCCTGCCACGGGGAACAGCTTGCGCGTGGCCTTGTTCACACCCACGTCAGTGGCCTGGGCCGACAGCAGCACGGCGGCCAGCAGCTCGAACGGGGTGGTGTATTCCAGCTCCGTGTTGGGCATCGGGTTGGCCGCCTTGAGGGTGGCGAAGAAGGGCTCGATCTGGGCGGTTTTCATCATCATCGTTGGCGGGGTGGGGCAGGGGGCTGGCTTCTTTTGGCGGGCGTGGCCGGTGGCGCATTGTCCCGCAGCTGCGCCTGCAGGAACTCCAGGAACATGCGCACGGCAGCGGGCAGGGTGCGGCCGCTCAGGGTCTGCAGCTCGGCGGCGCGGGCGCTCATGCCGGGCTCGCGGATCTGGGCGGCATGCATTTCGCCGCGCTGCACCCGATCGCGCACCGTCACCTCGCCCGAGATGGACAGGCCGCCGCCATGCAGCACAAAGTGCATCAGCGTCTCGAAGTGGTTGCACACCAGCGCGGGCTCAAAGACCAGGCCCCGCTGGCTGCAGCCAATGTCGAACAGCTGGCGCACGGTGTTGTCGCGCTCGGGCAGGGCGATGGGGTAGGCGTGCATCTGCGCCAGCGTGACGGAGTGGGCGCGTGCCAGCGCGTGGTCAGGCCGCATGATGGCAATGACGGGCGCGGCCTGGCGGTGCTGCACGGTGATGTCCCGCTCGGCGGAGCGGCTGTAAGTCAGGCCAATGTCCGCATCACCGTTGAGCACCGCCACGGTCACAGCTGCGGGGCTGGCCACGCGCAGGTGAAACTGGATGCCGGGGTACTGCAGGCGGAACTGCGCCATCACGCGGGGCAGGAACTCGATGGCAAAACCCGCAGAGCTGCAGATGCGCACCAGCCCCGTGCGCAGGCCCTGCAGCGCCTGGATGTCGGAGACCACGCGGTCGGCCTCCAGCGCGCCGCGCCGGGCATGGGCGGCCAGCAGCTCGCCCGCCGCGCTGGGCGCCATGCCGCGCGGGCGCCGGTCAAACAGCGGCACGCCCAGCAGGTCTTCGAGGGCGGCGACTTGGCGGCTCACGGCCGAAGGCGACACATTGAGGCGCGCGGCGGCCTCGCTGACCGAGCCGCTGCGCACCACCTCCAGAAAGTAGCGCAGCGCCGTGTCCTGCAAGCGGCTGGAAAGCATCGGGGGCCTTTCGGGATGTGAATTGCGTAAAACGCAAAGATAACCCCAGAAATCGTTGATTGTCGAAACGCAGCGGGCTGCTTATGCTGACTCACCAATGACACATTCACCGGCCCCAGCCCCCATGCCTTCTGCAAACAGCGTCACCCCGGGTGGGACCCCCAGCCCCATCGTGGACTACACGGCCACCGAACTGTCGCGCGCCATCCATGCACGGGAGGTCTCCTGCACCGAGGTGCTGGACGCCTACCTGGCCCAGGTGGACCGGCTGAACCCCGTGGTGAATGCATTGGTGGCGATGGCGGACCGCAACGCCCTGCGCACGCAGGCGTCAGAGCGCGATGCGCAACTGGCGCGTGACGAGAGCCTGGGCCCGCTGCATGGGTTTCCGCAGGCGCCCAAGGACATCATGCCCGCCGCAGGCATGGTCACCACGCGGGGCTCGCCCATCTTTGCCGGGCAGGTGTCGGCCACCGACGCCGTGGTGTTCGAGCGCATGCGCGCAGGCGGCGCACTGTTCATCGGCCGCAGCAACTCGCCGGAGTTTGGCCTGGGCGGCCACACCTACAACCCCGTTTATGGCACCACACGCAACGCCTGCAACCCGTCTGTGTCGGCGGGGGGCAGCAGCGGCGGCGCAGCCGTGGCGGTGGCATTGCACATGCTGCCCGTGGCCGATGGCTCGGACATGATGGGCTCGCTGCGCACGCCCGCGGCGTTCAACAACGTATACGGCCTGCGCACCTCGTTCGGCCTGGTGCCGCACGGGCCGACGGAGGAAGTGTTCTTCCAGCAGTTCAGCGTGGCCGGGCCCATGGCGCGCAACATCCCGGACCTGGCGCTGCTGCTGTCGGTGCAGGCGGGTTTTGATGCGCGCCTGCCGCTCACGCGCCGGCACGAGGATGTGGCCCTGCTGGGCCAGCCGCTGGAGCGCGACTGGCGCGGTGCCCGCATCGGCTGGCTGGGTGACCTGGGTGGCCATTTGCCCACCGAGCCTGGCGTGCTGGCCACCTGCGAGCAGGCGCTGGAGCACTTTCGCACCGTGGGCTGCGCAGTGGAGGCCGTGGTGCCCGCGTTCGACCTGAAGCAGCTGTGGAACGCCTGGATCGACCTGCGCAGCTTCAGCGTGGCAGGGGCCAATGCGGCCCTGTATCGCAACCCGGCCACGCATGCACTGCTGAAGTCCGAGGCGGTGTGGGAGATCGAGCGTGGCATGCGCCTCACGGCCTTGCAGGTGTACGACGCGGCCCGCGTGCGCAGCGCGTGGTACCAGGTGCTGCGCGGCCTGTTCGAGCAATTCGATTTTCTTGTGTTGCCCGCTGCGCAGGTCTTCCCGTTCGATGCCGGGCTGGACTGGCCCCACGAGGTCGGTGGCCGCACCATGGACACCTATCACCGCTGGATGGAGACCGTGGTGCCCGCCACCATGGCCGGCCTGCCCGCGCTGGCAGCCCCCGCAGGCTTTGGCCCCGGCGGCCTGCCTGCGGGGCTGCAGATCATCGGCCCGGCACAGTCTGACGCCGCCGTGCTGCAGATCGGCCATGCCTACGACCAGGCCAGTGGGTACGCGCGTCAGCGCAGCCCCTTGCTGGGGTGACCTGGGCCTCGCTGCGCGCCATTCCGTCTCCCACCGTGAACCCCCGCTACCCCCCGCTTTTGTCAACGTGCTTTCTGGAGAGCTTCACCATGCTGCGTTCCCGCTTCGTATCGAGTCTTCTGCTCTGCGCCCTGGTGCTGGGCACGCCCGGCCTGGCGCAGGCACAGACTTACCCCGACCGGCCCATCAAGCTGGTCGTGCCTTTTGCCCCAGGCGGAGCCACCGACATCCTGGGACGTTTGCTGGCTACGGCCCTGGGGGAGCGCCTGGGGCAGCCCGTGGTGGTCGAGAACCGGCCCGGCGCGGGCACCGTGGTGGCGGCGTCCATGGTGGCCAAGGCGCCCGCTGACGGGTACACGCTGCTGCTCGGGTCCAACACCACGCTCACCATGAACCCGGCCATCCGCACCAACCTGCCGTACGACCCCATCAAGAGCTTCACGCCCCTGGCCCTGGTGGCCGACATGGGGCTGCTGCTGGTGGCCCACAACGACACCCCGGGGCAGTCGCTCAAGGACATCGTGGCCCAGGCCAAGGCCGCGCCGGACAAGTTCTCGTACGGCTCCTATGGCACGGGCTCGTCGGTGCACTTTGGCGCCGAGATGCTCAAGACCACTGCAGGGTTTCCGATGATGCATGTGCCTTTCAACGGCAGCTCGCCCAGTCTCACGGCGCTGATGGGCGGGCAGGTGCAACTGGCGGTGGACACCGTGGTGGCATCCACCCCGCTCATCAAGTCCGGCAAGATCAAGGCGATTGCGGCGCTCAGCCCGCAGCGCCTGGCCTTGCTGCCCAACGTGCCCACGGTGGCCGAAAGCGGCTACCCCGGCTTTGACATGGGTTCCTGGTTTGCTTTTGTGGGGCCCGCAGGGCTGCCCGCACCCGTGCAGAAAAAGCTGGAAAAGGCCCTGGCCGAGACCATGGCCTCGGCGGAGTTCAAGAAGAAGATGGTGGACATCGGCCTGACGCCGCTGGGTGGCAATGGCGACGCGCTGCGCGCGCGCATTGAGCGCGAGCTGCCACTGATGCGTGCCGTGGCGGCACGGGCGGATATCCGGGTGGATTGACGGTCGGCGCTGAAAAGGGCTACCCGGCCCGTCAGCGCAACCCCATGGGATTCAGCGCGTCCGCTTGACCGGAATACACAGCCAGCACGGAAAGCGCCCCGTGGCCGGGTCCACCGCAAAGTCCTCGTCGTAGATCTCCAGCGCAGCGCGGGGCTCCCATTCCCAGCCGTCGGGGATCTGGCCCGGCGTGCCCATTTGCGCCCAGGCGGCGGCAATCTCGGGTCCCGTGCCCACAAAGTGCATGCAGGCGTAGTCGCCGCCTTCGTAGTCCATCACCTGCACATCGGGCCCGGTGCGCAGGCCCACGCCAATCTGCACCGCTGCGTCATAGCGGCACTGCTCGGGCGGCGTGCAGCCCGGGTCGTCGTGGCTGAAGCCATAGAACTTGGGGCGCGGATCATTCAGCCGATGGGCGGCACACCAGCTGCCAAAACGCTCCCACAACTCGGTCAGGCCCGGGTGGCCGTAGGCGCCGGTGTGGCGCATGGTGGCAAGGCGCATGCGGGGCAGGGTGCGGAGGGTCAGGGTCATGGCGGGCAGGGCAGTGGCGGTGGACGGAAAACCCAGTTTAGAGCCTCTTGGAAAGACACCGCATGAATCCTGCGTCGCAATTGGCGACAATGCAGAGTTTGTTGCCAACCACTTCTGTCCACGCCATGCAATTTGCCGACCGCCTGAACAACGTAGAAACCTCCGCCATCCGCGAGCTTTTCAAGCTGCTGGGCAAGCCCGGCATCATCAGCTTTGCGGGTGGCTTTCCGGACAGCGCGATGTTTGACGTGGAAGGCATCCGCGCAGCCAGCAACGCCGCCCTGGCCGAAGAGCCCGGCGCCGCATTGCAATATGGCGCCACCGAGGGCTACAACCCGCTGCGCGAGCAACTGGCCGCCTTCATGACCAGCAAGGGCGCCGGGGATGTCGCGGCCGACCACCTCATCGTCACCACCGGCAGCCAGCAGGCGCTGGATCTGCTGGGCAAGACCCTCATCAGCCCCGGCGACAAGGTGATTGTGGAAGGCCCGACCTTCCTCGCCACCATCCAGTGCTTTCGCCTGTACGGCGCCGAACTCATCAGCGCGCCCATCGATGGCAACGGCGTGAAGACCGACGAGCTGGAAAAGCTGATCGCCGAGCACAAGCCGAAATTCGTTTACCTGATCCCCACCTTCGGCAACCCCAGCGGCGCCATGCTGAGCCTGGAGCGCCGCAAGGCCGTGCTGCAGATGGCGGTGAAGCACAACACCCTGATCGTCGAGGACGACCCCTACGGCGACCTGTACTTTGGTGACGCGCCACCCCCCAGCCTGCTCAACCTGTCGGCCACCGTGCCCGGCAGCCGCGAGCTGCTGGTGCACTGCGGCAGCTTGAGCAAGGTGCTGTCGCCCGGCCTGCGCGTGGGCTGGATGATTGCCCCGGCCGAGTTGCTGGGCAAGGCCACCATGTGCAAGCAGTTCAGCGATGCACACACCAGCACCTTTGCCCAGGCCACGGCCGCGCAGTACCTCAAGGCCGGCCGCATGCCTGGCACGCTGGCCCATGTGCGCAAGGTGTATGCCGAGCGCGCCCAGGCCATGGGCGATGCCCTGCGCAAGGAGCTGGGCGATGCCATCGAATTTGTGCAGCCCCAGGGCGGCCTGTTCGTGTGGGCGCGCCTCACGGGGGCAGGCGGCAAAGTGGCCGATGGCAACGTGCTGGCCAAGCGTGCGATTGAAAAGGGCGTGGCCTTTGTGCCCGGCACGCCGTTCTTCTGCGCCAACCCGGACCACGCCACCTTCCGCCTGTCGTTTGCCACGGCCGATGTGGACAAGATCCGCGAAGGCGTCGCGCGCCTGGGCCAGGCGATCTGACGCCTCCATGTCTGACACCAACGATCTCGCCAACGTTCTCCAGCGTCTCGAAAGCCTGGAGATCAAGGCCAGCTTTACCGAAGACCTGCTGGACCAGCTGAACATGACCATCTACCAGCAGCAGCAACTGATCGATCGGTTGACGCACGAGGTCATCCAGCTGCGCCAGCAGGCGCCCGAAGGCGGCTCGAACGGCCCGCGGAACCTGCGCGACGAGCTGCCGCCGCATTACTGATCTAGAGATCTAGGCTTTCACGGACCGCCAGGCTGCGTCCGCCAGTTCTGTGCGGTAGGTGGTGGGCGACGGCAAACCGCCCTGGGCCACATTGCCCGACAGCCAGGCCCTGCAATAGCTCTGCACCGGCCCCATCACCAGCGATGGCATCAGCTCGCACGGCAGGTCGCGCAGCGCGCCCGACCGGCGGTGCGGCTCGAACCAGGCCACCAGCGCCTGGTTGCGGCGCCGTGCGGCCTCGGCCAGGTCGGGCGTGCGCGGGCCCGCTGCCACTGCGCTGCGCGCCTGGAACATGAACCGCGCCCGTTCGGGCTGCGCCACCACCCAATCCAGGTAGCCCGTGACCAGGGCCAATACGCCCGCCTCCACGCCCTGGGCGGCATCGAGGTGCGCCTGCAGGCTGCGCGACTGGTCGTGAAAGATCTCGAAGAACAGCGCTGCCACGATGCCGTCGCGGTTGCCAAAGTGGTGATAGATGCTGCCCACGCTGGCCCCGCAGCGCGCCCGCACGCCGTCGATGGTGACTGCATCCACGCCGCCTTCGGCCGCGCAGGCCAGGGCGGCGTTCAGGATGTCCTGGCGGCGGTCAGTGGTTGCTTCGGCAGGGGATGAGGTGGGGGGCGGGGAATTGCGGCTTGCCATGGAATGGGATTCTAGAATAAAGTTCTAGAAAATACTTCTAGTCCGCGATCCTTCCATGCATTCCTCTCCCATTGCCGCCCGTGCTGCCGCTGCCTCCATGCCCGGCACTGCCTTGTACCCGCACCTGCTTGCCCCGCTCGATCTGGGCTTCACCACCCTCAAGAACCGTGTGCTCATGGGCTCCATGCACACCGGGCTGGAGGACGGGCGTGACCTGTCTCGCATGGCGGCGTACTTCCGCGAGCGGGCAGAGGGGGATGTGGGCCTGATCGTGACGGGTGGCTTTGCGCCCAACATCGCGGGCTGGGCCAAACCGTTTGCGGGCACGCTCGCGACCTCGGGCGCGGCCAAGCGCCACCGCGTGGTGACCGAGGCCGTGCACGAGGCGGGCGGCAAGATCGCACTGCAAATCCTGCACACGGGCCGCTATGCCTACCACCCGCTGGCGGTGGCGCCATCGCGGCTGCAGTCGCCGATTTCGCCGTTCACGCCGTTCGCGCTGTCGGCGAGCGGGGTGGAGCGCCAGATCCGCGCCTTCGTGCGCTGCGCGGTGAAGGCGCGCGAGGCGGGCTACGACGGCGTGGAGGTGATGGGCTCGGAGGGCTATTTCATCAACCAGTTTCTGTCGCAAGCCACCAACCTGCGGCGCGATGCCTGGGGCGGCGACTACAGCCACCGCATGCGGCTGCCGGTAGAGATTCTGGCCCGCATGCGCGAGGCCGTGGGGCCGGACTTCATCATCATCTACCGCCTGTCCATGATTGACCTGGTGCCCGGCGGCAGCGCGTGGGACGAGATCGTCACCCTGGGCAAGGCCGTGGCCACGGGCGGGGCGAACATCGTCAACACCGGCATTGGCTGGCACGAGGCGCGGGTGCCCACCATTGCCACCAGCGTGCCGCGCGCAGCGTTTGCCTGGGTCACGCAAAAGATGAAGGCCGAGTTTGCAGCGGCAGGCATCACCACGCCGCTGGTCACGTCCAACCGCATCAACACGCCCGAGGTGGCCGAGCAGGTGCTGGCCGATGGCTGCGCCGACATGGTGTCCATGGCGCGGCCCCTGCTGGCCGATGCGGCGTTTGTGAAGAAGGCTGCGCAAGGCCGGGCCGACCGCATCAACACCTGCATCGCCTGCAACCAGGCCTGCCTGGACCATGTGTTCCAGAACAAGACCAGCAGCTGCCTCGTCAACCCGCGTGCTTGCCATGAGACGGAGCTGGTCTATCGCCCGATTGCCACGCCCGCATCGCGCAAGCGCATCGCCGTGGTGGGCGCGGGGCCTGCAGGCCTCACCGCCGCCACGGTGGCTGCTGAGCGTGGCCACGAGGTCCACCTGTTCGACGCGGCGCCCGCCATCGGCGGCCAGCTCAACATGGCCAAGGTGATTCCGGGCAAGGAAGAGTTCCACGAAATGCTGCGCTACCTGGCCACGCGCGTGGAGGACACAGGCGTGCAACTGCACCTGAACGAGCGCGTGTTGGCCGCCGACCTGGCGGGCTTTGACGAGGTCATCGTCGCTACCGGTGTGGAGCCGCGCGACCCGAAGATCCCCGGCCAGGACCACCCCAAGGTGCTGAGCTACATCGATGTGCTGCGCCACGGCAAGCCGGTGGGCGAGCGCGTGGCCATCATCGGCGCGGGCGGCATCGGCTTTGATGTGGCCGAGTTCCTCACGCACGGCGAGCACCCCTCCACCACGCTCGATTTGCCCGCCTGGAAGGCCGAATGGGGCATCACCGACCCGGCCGAGGCGCGCGGTGGCCTGGCCGCCGGCGGCCCGCGCGTGACGCCCCCTGCACGGCAGGTGACGCTGCTGCAGCGCAAGAAGGGCAAGCTGGGCGGCGGCCTGGGCAAGACCACGGGCTGGATCCACCGCACCGTGCTGAAGATGAAAGCGGTGGAGATGGTGGGTGGCGTGAACTACGAGCGCATTGCCGACGAAGGGCTGCTGGTCTCGTACGGCGAAAAGCGCGAAGACCCGACCTGGATCCCTTGCGACACCGTGGTCCTGTGCGCGGGCCAGGTGCCGTTGCGCAGCCTGGCGCAGGAACTGGAGGCCCAGGGCCGCAAGCCCCACCTCATCGGTGGTGCGCTGGAGGCCGGCGAGCTGGACGCCAAGCGCGCCATCGACCAGGCGGCGCGGCTGGCAGCCCGGCTGTAGGTCGGTGCGTACATCGCCTGCAGGGGCTCACAGGGTTTCACAGGGCCTGTCAGGCGTGTTGTTGAGGTTTTTTTGGCTGGTAGCGCTAGTGGAATATGCCTGAGTAGCTATATTTTTGATAGTGAATATAGGATGGCGACTGCCGTGATGGGTCACGGAGGCTGTGCTGTCCTTGTCCCTCAGGCGGACAGATTCAGGGCGTTGAACACCCGCAGCGCTGCCCACGCGTCGTTGGCCGCGTAGACCAGCTGGGCCTCGCTCAGCCGGGCGTTGGCCCAGTTGGAGGTGGCGGCTTTTTTGGACTTGATGAAGCGCCGGTTGAACAGCACCGCCACAGCCCCTTTCACGCCCATGTCCTTGCGGTAGCCGCGTTGGCGGAACACGGTGTTCAGCTCCAGCACATCGGCTGGTTGCACGCCCAGCTTGTGCTGGATGCGCTTGGTGTCGTCACCCAGCCCAAAGCCCGCCTTGGTCACACCCTGCAGGGCCAGCAGCTCGGCCACGCGCGCTCGGCAGCCGGGGTCGTGCAGCTGGAACACCCAGGCCCGCTCCAGCGTAGCCAGTTGCACGATGTGCGGCCCGTCCGACGGCTCATCGCGCACAAAGGTGGGTTTGGATTCGGTGTCAAAACCCCAGGCACTGGCGCTGGCCAGCGCCTGGCAAGCCTGGTCGGCCTGTGCAGGCGTGGCGACCAGCGCAATGCGGTCCATGCCCAGGCGTTCAAAGGGTTCCAGCAGCGCGATCTGGTCTTTGTCTGGCGTGGGGCGCTGGGTGGTGCGCGCCGAGGGGTGGCGGGGCGCGGAGGGCGGCTGGCGCCGCGAAGGAGGAGAGGCCGTCATGCGGGCCATTGTGCCGTGTGGGTGTCCCTTCAGCGTTTGCCGGTTTTGCGCAATCGGGGGGCTTCCTCCATCTGGCCCAGGGCTTGCTCACAAGCCGCCACCGACTGGGCCTGCCGCCCCGCCAGCCAGCCTGCGCCAAACCAGGCCTTCAGGTCGCCGGACTCTGCAAGCTCGCGGTACAGCGCTGCCGCCACACGCTCGTCATTGAGGCGGCCCAATGCCGACAGCGCTGGCTGCAGGCTGTCCAGAAACCGGGCGCTGTGTGCATCCAGCGCGGGCGCCACAAACTCGGTGAGGTAGCGCAGGCGTTTGAGGCGTTTGCGCAGCCGGTGCTGTGCCTGGGGCGTGCGCGTGGCAAAACCCCGTGCGCCTTTTTGCACCTGGGCATGCAGTGCGCGCAGGCGCTGCTGCAGCAGGCGGCGCGTGGCACGGGCGTCCAGGCCTGCTGCGGCGTCGCCCGTGGCGTCCAGCCCTGGGGTGGTACAGGCCATCAGATACACCAGCGCTCCCTGAAAGGCCGCATAGCGCACGGTCTGTTGTGCGGCCTGGGCCACCAGCGCGGTGTTGTCGCCCTGGTGGGTGGACAGGGGCGGCGCTCCGGCGGCCTGCAGTTCGGCACCGATGCGTTGCATCACCTGGCTGCGGTCCCGCAGGTGGCCGAGCTGCTGGAACACATGGACCAGGGGCGGCTCCCAGGCGGGGTCAAAGTTGCCTGGGGCCAGCGGCGCCAGCTCGCGCAGGGCGGTGCGCAGGCGGCGGATGCCGATGCGTAGCTGGTGCAGCTGCTCCTCATCACTCGCACCTTCGGCAATGTCGCTGGCGGGGCCCAGGATCTGCTGCAGGCACTGCGCCACCACGGCGCGTTGCAGGGCCTGCCCGGCGGGCAGTTGCTGGTACAGGGGGGACCGGGGTCGGGCCTTGCGGGGCGAACCGCCGCCGGAAGGGCCGTCAGATGGAATGGGAATGCCCGATGGACTGCCAGCTGCTGCCAGCAGGCGCTCGCCCCGTTCGGCCTTGGACACGGTGCTCAGATACAGCCCGTGCCGCGTGGCCCACTGCGCGGCGAGCGCTGCCAGGCCCGCCACCGGCCCGGCCTTGAGTTCCAGCTCCAGCTCGCAAATGAGGGCCTCGGCCTGCTGGGCTGTGCCCCGGTGGGCCACCACCCGGCCGGTGTCCAGCGCCAGCTCGACCACCGTTCCCTGGCGGGTGATATCGCGTGTCAGCCGGTCCATCTCGGTGCCATAGGTTTCGACGAGGGGGCCACCAGCGGCTTGCAGGGCCTGCTGCAGCCGGGCGCCTGCCACGGTGCCACTGTGCAACTGGGGCAGGGGCCCGGGCGCGATGCCTTCTATGGCGGGGCCGCGTGCGACGTTGTGCTCCTGCCGGTCCAGCGAGCCATCGCCCAGCGCCTTGACGGTTTGCACCCACTGGTCACCCTCGCGCCGCAGGCGAAACGCAATGCCGCGTGACGCCAGTGCGCCGTCGGGCGTGTCGAAGTAGCGGGCCTCCATGCGGATGGCGACACACCGGCCCCGGCGCACTGCCGCTTGCACGGCAGCCAGACGGTCGGGCGGGATGCAGAACTTGAATTCGATTTCCATGGTGGCGGCATTATCCCGTGGTATCCCCATCGCAGGGCCGCGCCGGATGAAGGGCGTGCAGAGGTTATTCGCAAATAATGGAAAATCAATGATTCAAGTGAGGGTGTATTGATTATGAAGGGCGATTGAAGGAGGATATCAAACTCATGCCCAGTGGTTTTCCTTGATTATCCCGGATGGAGGTGATGATTTTGAATGCCGAGGCCTGAACCCGGTCTGGCAGGCGGACAAAATTATTTTCTTGCACCAAGGTGTCGCCATTGAGAAACGACCAGAGGATGAACCGGAGCGCCTGGGCTGTCTGGTCGGGGTTCTGCGTGACCTTGGGGAACACCACAAACGTGCCCATGGTGATGGGCCAGGCCGATTTACCGGGCCGCTGCGTCAAGGTGCTGTGGAAAACTCCGGTGGCCGACCAATCGCTGTTGGCCAGTGCCGCCTTGAAGGCATCGATGGAGGGTTTGACATAACTGCCGTCGGCATTTTTCATCTGCACGGTGGTCAGGCCGTATTCGGCCACATAGCCGTGGTCCACATACCCGATGGCGCCCACCGTGTCGCGCACGCCCTTGGCCACGCCGTCGCTGCCCTTGAAGGCCAGCACACCCACAGGCCAGGCGATGCTGGTTTTGGCGCCGTACGATGATTTCCATTGTGGGCTCACCTTGCCCAGGTAGTCTGCAAAGTTGTAGGTGGTGCCCGACCCGTCGGCCCGCACCACCACCTTGATCGGCAGGTCGGGCAGGGAGACATCGGGGTTCAGTGCGGCGATCTCTGCCGCGTTCCAGCGGGTAATCTCGCCCATGAAGATGCGGCTGAGAGCCTCACCCGTCAGGCGCAGCTGGGTGTTTTGCACCTTGGGCAGGTTGACGATGGGGCTGATGCCGGTGATGGCCACGGGCAGCGCCAGCAGGCCGTGCTCCAGCAAGTCCTTCTCTGCGGGGTACACGTCCGTCGCGCCAAAACCGACGGCCTGTTGCTGGATTTTTTTCATGCCCGCGCTGGAACCCACCGGGTCGTAGTCCACCGCGCTGCCAGTGGCCTTGGCATAGGCCTTGGCCCAGCTGCGGTAGATGGGCGCCGCCGCCGACGAACCAGCGCCCGTCACGGTCTGTGCGCTCGCCAGGCCCGCCTGCACGAGGGCCACGGTCACCAGCAAAAGAAAGTAAATATATTTCATGTGTTTTATGTAATGGTTTTTATGAATAACGATATGCCATGCACGATTTCAGGTGCAGTGAAATCCACGCGTGTTCATTGAGAGGACAGGCAGATTTCGGTGCCGATCCTAGCAAAATGACAGCGATTTGAAGCATTGGCCTGAACGGCGAAGGTTTCTCGCGGAGTCACTAATCTGTCATTTGAAACAATTAGTATCTTTCGCATTCCATCGGGGGCTTGGTGCACGGCGGGTGGTTGGCTTACCCCCCGCAGCAACACGCGTTCGCTCCCACAAGGCGGCGGCGCCCTGGTGGACCTTCACGAAAGATTCAGATGCTTCAAAAAATGAAAATTGGTACCCGCCTGGCCCTGGCCTTTGCCGTGCTGCTGTTGCTGATATCGGCCCTGGCGGCCGGTGGCATCAGCGGGGCCAAGCGGTTGACCGAGCGCAGCGCTGCCCTGTATGGCGACCGTACCGTGCCCATGGGCGTGCTGGCCGAGATCAGCCACCTGACGCAGCGCAACCGCGTGCTGGTGATGGACATGCTGATGGACCCCGGCACCAGCAACCTGGAGGCCAGCCACGCGGCCCTGACCGCCAATGTCGAGCGCATCCAGGCCCTGTGGAAGGAGTACGCCGCCAAGCCCCTGGGGGCCGAGGAGCAGGCCCTGGCGCAGGCCTTTGCCGATGCCAACGCCACCTATCTGGACAAGGGCCTGATCCCGGCGTCGGCCGCGCTGGTGGCCGGCAAGTACGACGATGGCTCGGAGCTGTACATCACCCAGATCCGCCCCAATGCGCTCAAGGTGCAGGACGCCATCGAGCGCCTGGTGGCGCTGCAGATCAACGTGGCTGCGGCAGAGTTTGCAGGGGCGCGCGCCATGAGCGACACCATCCACTGGTGGATGCTGGCCGCCACCGCCCTCGCATTGCTGGCAGGTGCTGCGATGGCCTGGGTCATCACCCGTTCGATCTCGCGGCCGCTACGCCAGGCCGTGGTGCTGGCACGCACCGTGGCCGGGGGCGACCTGACGGCGCAGATCGATGTGCGTGGCAACGACGAGACCGCCGAGCTGCTGGGGGCCCTGCGTGAGATGAACCACCAGCTGGTGCGCGTGATCACCGAGGTGCGCGCCAGCACCGAGACGGTCGCCCACGAGGCCGTGGTGATGGCGGGCGGCACCGAAGACCTGGCACGCCGCACCGAGGTGCAGGCATCCAATCTGCAGGAGACGGCCGCGTCGATGGAGCAGTTGACCATCACGGTGCAGCACAACACCGACAACGCCCAGCGTGCCACCGCCCTGGCGCAGGAGGCCAGCAGCGTGGCCAACGAAGGCGGCAGCGTGATGCGCGATGTGATCGCCACCATGCAGGAGATCAAGACGCAGTCGCAAAAGATCACGGACATCATCAAGGTGATCGACGACATCGCCTTCCAGACCAATCTGCTGGCGTTGAATGCGGCGGTGGAGGCCGCGCGTGCGGGTGAACAGGGCCGGGGCTTTGCGGTGGTGGCTGGCGAGGTGCGGGGCCTGTCGCAGCGCAGCAGCATGGCGGCCCGGGAGATTCGCGGCCTGATCTCGGCCAGCGTGCAGGGTGTGGAGCGCGGGTCCACCCTGGTGGGGCAGGCGGGCGAGCGTGTGGCCAACACCGTGCACCATGTGAACCAGGTGGTGTCGCTCATCACCGCCATCAAGGATGCCGGGCAGGAGCAGGCCCGGGGCATTGCCCAGATCGGAGAGGCCGTGCGCCAGCTGGACGCGGCCACGCAGCAGAACGCTGCGCTGGTGGATGACAGTTCGTCTGCCTCGACCGGCATGAAGAATCAGGTAAGGCGCCTGCTGGAGGTGATTCACCAGTTCCGCCTGTCGCCGGATATGCCCCTGCCTGCTGCAGGCGCACCCTTGCTGGAAACGGCAGGGTTGCCCCCTGCTGTGGCTCTGGAGGGCGGGGCTGGCAGTCGCGCGCAACTGGCCATCTCGGCCCGCTAGACCGGCGGCGGCGTGGTCTCGGCATCGCGTGGCCTATGCCGCCAATGACCGAGGCATTGCCACCCACCACGCCAAGACCTGCGCCATGAACCGCACCGACGTATTGATCGCGATTGCCGAGGTGGCGCGCAGTGGTGGCGCTGCCGCCCCCGAAGACGCCATCTCCCAGCTGGCGATGCTAATTGATGATCTGGAGCTGTCCTGCAGCGGCTCGGAGCAGGTGATGGAGATGCTGCTGCGCATCGCCGCCTGCCTGTGGAACCTGCAGCAGGAACGCATGCGCCTTTGAACAGGTGCCTTGGCATGCTGCATGGCCCTGATCTCTCACCGATCAGGGCGACTGAATGATCACTCGTCCAGCGTCTCGAGCGAAGCCACCTGGTTGCGCCCCCGGTGCTTGGCCAGGTACAGCGCCTGGTCGGCACGGTCGAGCATGTCGCGCAGGCTGCGATCGCTCTGGCGGAAGGTGCCCACACCCAGGCTGGTGGTGACTCGGTAGCTGTGGCCTGCATCGTCCGTCAGCTCCAAGGCGCGAATGCTGTGCAGCATGCGCGTGGCCACCTCCAGGCCCTCGGCCAGTGTGGTCAGGGGCAACAGCACGCCAAACTCTTCGCCGCCCAGCCGGCCCACGGCATCGCTGGCGCGCAACTGGCCCTTGATGGCCTGCGCAAATGCCATCAGCGCCCGGTCGCCTTCCAGGTGGCCAAAACGGTCGTTGATGGCCTTGAAGTGGTCCAGGTCCAGCATCAGCAAGGTCAGCGGCTCGCCGTTGCTGCGTGAATGGGCATAGGCCGACTCGGCGCATTCCAGAAACGCGCGGCGGTTGGCAATGCCCGTCAGCATGTCGGTGGTGGCCAGGCGCTGCAGCTCGCGCTCCAGGTTCTTGCGCTGCGTGACGTCGCGGTAGATGCCTTCGACCCCCGCAAAATTGCCTGCATGGTCGTACAGCGCATGGCTGCTGATGGAGATGTCGATCACCGTGCCATCGCGCCGCACCATCTGGCCCGGAAAGTCCGACACCTCACCGTGTTCCATGATCGCGGCCTTGAACGCGTCGCGGTCTTTGCTTTGGGGGTAGTACGACTCGGCCGTGCGGCCTTCGATTTCGTGGGGCTCGTAGCCCAGCACCCGGCGCACGCCCGGGCCCACATGCTGCACGGTGCCCTGCGCATCGGTGCGGTAGTACACGTCCTGCATGTTCTCGAACAGGCGCCGGAAGTTCTGCTCGCTCTCGCGCAGCTGGGCCTCGATCTCGCTCTGGTGTGTCATGTCCATGCCGCACATGAGCACGGCGGGTGCACCGTCCCATTCAATGGCCACACTGCTGATCAGCACCATGCGCAAGTTGCCGCGCTCGGTGCGGATACGGAACTCGGAGGATTTGTTGGGCCGCCCGGCCTGCTCGGGCACGGCTACTTGCTGGATACGGTTGGTGGAGCGCACCTGGTCCAGGGGGTGCACAAAGTCGCCAGACAGCCGCCCGATCAGGCTGTCGATACTGGGCGCCTCCAGCAACTCCATGCTGGCGGCGTTGGCAAAGCAGATGGCGCCCTGTTGTGTGACGAGCACAGCCGCTGGCAACAGGTGCAGCAGGCGCAGGTCGTGGTTCATGGGCTGGTGGTAACCAAAAGTAATGCACCATTGTGGCACCTCGATGCGCAGGTGTGAAACGGCACCTGTCGCAGGCGGTACTATCGCCCATGAGAAAAACTTTCCAACTCCACGTTGAAGGCAAGAACCGCGATCGCGTTCTGGATGCCGTCAAGCACGAAATCCGCAAGTACATCAAGCGCGAACGGCGCCGCGACCTGCCCGAAGGCGCCGATTTCTGGGACTTTGACTGCCAGTTTGGCCGCACCAAGGAAGACGCCGCCGTGGCGCACCTGGCCGCCTTGACCGGGCTGATCAACGGCGTAGCCGCCGAGGGCGGCGCCCAGTTCTATGTGGAAATTCTGGCCAAGCCCGGCAAGCGCACACCCCGTCTGGCTGGTGAGGCTTCACACACCGGGCCAGATGGCCTGGACGTGGACGACGAAGAAGGCGCGTAAGCCCTAGCGCTGGGTGGATGCCACCCCGCTCACCCTCAGTCACGCACTGCAGGCCCCTTTCAGGGGCCTTTTTTGTGGGCAGCGGGGGCATCGGCTGCCTGCGCCGCTGCTGCGCGCAGCTTGTCCTTTTTGCTGGGGCGTTTGCCTTTGATGCCGCCGGTGCCCCCGGGGTCGGTGGATGGTGCGGGCGCGGGAGCCTCGGTGGGTTCAAAGCCCGCAATCTGCTCGCGTGGGATGGTGAGGTGCTGGCGTTTTTCGATCAGCCGGAAATGCGCCTCGGTATCGGCGGTCACAAAGCTCACGGCCATGCCGCTCTCGCCCGCCCGGCCGGTGCGGCCGATGCGGTGCACATAGTCCACGGCCGATCGGGGCAGGTCGTAGTTCACCACGGCAGGCAACTGCGCAATGTCGATGCCGCGTGCTGCGAGGTCGGTGGTCACGACCACCTGCCAGCGCTCATCCTTGAACT
This sequence comes from Acidovorax sp. 99, assembly GCF_003096455.1. Lineage (NCBI taxonomy): Bacteria > Pseudomonadati > Pseudomonadota > Betaproteobacteria > Burkholderiales > Comamonadaceae > Acidovorax > Acidovorax sp. 99. Next base: position 297,632 of record NZ_QEKU01000001.1, on the reverse strand, counting down.
CCCGCAGCACCTGGTTGCGCGCGCCCTGGCTCAGGCCGCCGTGGAAGGGAGATGCAAAAATGCCCGCCTTGTACAGCTTCTCGGCCACATGCTCGGCCGCGTATTGCGTGGCCACAAACACCAGCACGCGCGACCAGTTGTGCTCCTTGACCAGGTGGCGCAGCAACTGGGTGCGGCGGCTGGCGTCCACCGCAATGGCGCGTTGTTCGATGGCGGGCTCGTTACCCGGCGTGTGGGGCACCTCCACGCGCACCGGCTGCTTCAGCAGGCCATCGGCCAGCGCCTGCACTGCGGCTGGGAATGTGGCCGAGAAAAACAGGTTCTGCCGCCGGGCTGGCAACAGCGCCAGCACGCGCTGCAGTTCCTCGGCAAAGCCCAGGTCCAGCATCCGGTCTGCTTCGTCCAGCACGAGGTGTGCCACGGCCGACAGGCGCAGCGCGTTGTGGTCCACCAGGTCCAGCAGGCGGCCCGGCGTGGCCACCACAATGTCGGCGCCGCCGCGCAGGCCCAGCATCTGCGGATTGATCGACACGCCGCCGAACACGATGGCGATCTTGAGCGGTTGCTGAAGGTGCTGCGCCAGGCTGCGCAGCACTTCTCCCACCTGCGCTGCCAGTTCACGGGTGGGCACCAGCACCAGGGCGCGCACCCGGCGCGGGCCGCCAGTGGCGCTGAGCTGCAGCTGCTGCAGCAAGGGCAGGGCAAATGCCGCCGTCTTGCCCGAGCCCGTCTGTGCGGCACCCAGCAGATCTACCCCCTGCAGGATGGCCGGAATGGCGCCCGCCTGAATGGGCGTGGGCGCCACAAAGCCCGCCTGGGCGGCGGCATGGACAAGGGCGGGGGACAGACCGAGGGAGGCAAAAGGCATGGAAAGGCGCTGGGAATGCGTTGAGGAGGGCACGCAAGGCAGCGCGGACAAAGCAGTAATGGCCCGCATTGTCGCCGCGTTTGCCCGATGCCCTCTTGCCCGGTGCCTTCTCACAGGCCAGCAATGCGCGCCTTGCACCTGCAAGATTGCAGGGAATGCGAGTGCTCGGCCCCAGCGTTGGGCAACCGATAATCGGGCCGCCCCGTTTTTCGTTGACAGTTTTCCCGGACCCGAACCCCATGGCTTTGCCCCTAGATACCTCCGCCATCACCCACGGCATCCAGCTGGCGGTGGCGCCCGTGTTTTTGCTCACTGCGGTGTCCGGCATGATCGGCGCGGTGGCCGGCCGCCTGGCCCGGATCATCGACCGGGCGCGTGTGGTGGAAGACCGCGCGCGCGTCAATGCCGAACCCGAATTTCTGGCCCGTGCCTACAAGGAGCTGGCGGACTTGCGTTTGCGTGGACGGCTGGCCAACGGTTGTATTGCGCTGCTGACGTTTTGTGCCTTCCTCATTGGCACGACCATCATCCTGCTGTTCCTGGGCGAAACCACCGACTTTCAGTCCAGCCGCCTTGCGGTGGGCGGGTTTCTGGCGGGCGTTGCGTGCTTTTTGCTGGCGCTGGTGTGTTTTCTGACCGAGACGCTGCTGGCCACGCGCCTGCTCGACTTTCACATGCTGCAGCAAGAGGTGGAAGGGAAGAAACCATGAAGTCTCTGGCAGACCTGGGCGGCCTGGTGTATTCCACCGAGGCGGGCCGCATGTGCCCCACCTGCCGCCAGCCGGTGGCGCAGTGCACCTGCAAGCAGAACAAGCCCCTGCCCACGGGTGATGGCATCGTGCGCGTATCGCGCGAGACCAAAGGGCGCGGCGGCAAGGCGGTCACCCTGGTCAAAGGCGTGCTGGTGGACGAGACTGCGCTGGAGCAGCTGGGCAAGCAGCTCAAGGCCGCCTGTGGCAGCGGCGGCACGGTGAAGGACGGCGTGATCGAGGTGCAGGGCGACCATGTGGAGCGCGTGATGGCCGCGCTGCAGAAGCTGGGCCACAAGGTCAAGCGCGCGGGCGGCTGAGCGAGGCGAGGGAATGGACGCAGACAAACTGCAGCGCCTGGTCACCACCGAGATGCCGTACGGCAAGCACAAAGGCACGCTGCTGGCCGACCTGCCGGGCAATTACCTCAACTGGTTTGCGCGCGAAGGGTTTCCCAAGGGCGAGCTGGGCCAGTTGCTGGCGCTGATGCACGAGATCGATCACAACGGGCTGTCGGACCTGCTGCGGCCCTTGCGTGGGCGTTGATTTTTCCCCTGTGCCTGCGCCGCATCCGGCGCCGGCCACAGGCCGCTGGAGCGCCACAGCATGGTGATGATCATGGCCAAGGCAATCAGCAGCGGGCGCATCACGCCCGCATCCAGCAGCCCGTGCGTTGCAGTCTGCAGGGGGCCCACCACATAGCGCAGCAGCTCTGGAAGAGCTGCGAGCAGTACGGCTCCCAGGATCACCCCGGGGATATGCCCCATGCCGCCAAACACCACCATCGCGACGATGAGCACAGACTCCTGCAGGCTGAAGGCCTCGGGGGACACAAAGCCCTGAAAAGCCGCAAACATGGCGCCAGTCACTCCGCCAAAGCTGGCGCCCACGCCGAAGGCCAGCAGCTTGAGGTTGCGGGTATTGATGCCCATGGACCGCGCTGCGGTTTCGTCGTCGCGGATGGCCATCCATGCGCGGCCGATGCGGGAGTGCTGAAGGCGCTGGCAGACAACGATGGTGAGCGTCACGAGCGCCAGGAACAGGTAGTAGTACAGCGTGACCGACGCCACCTCATGGCCCGCCACCACCAGGGGGCGGCCCAGGTCCACCCCCAGAATGTGCACCGGGTCAATCAAGCCCAGACCCTGGGCGCCCTGGGTGATGTTGACGGGGTGGCTCATGTTGATGACCAGCAGGCGCACGATTTCGCCAAAGCCCAGGGTGACCACGGCCAGGTAGTCCCCCCGCAGCTTGAGGGTAGGGGCTCCCAGCAGCATGCCGAGGAGGGCCGCGCATGCTGCGCCCAGAGGGATGGTCACCCACCAGGGGGCGTGCAACCCCTGCGGGAACAGCGCAGCGATCCACGCAAAGTGGTCGGTCAGGTGGGGTGAGGTCAGCAGGGCAAACAGGTAGGCACCCAGTGCGTAGAAGGCCACATACCCCAGGTCCAGCAGGCCTGCATAACCCACCACCACGTTCAGGTCCAGTGCCAGCATGACGTACAGCAGGCTGACGTCAGCAACGCGCACCCAGTGGTGGCCGAAGGGTTGCAGTACCAGGGGCAGCAGGAGCACTGCGAGGACCAGGCCTGCTTGCGTGCTACGCCGTTCGAAGATCGTGCTCATGGGTGATGCCGTGGCTGGGGCGGTGGATGGGACGCTGCATGAAGCGCCAGTGGTTGTGCAGTGCCAGCGGCACCTCGGTGCCTTCGTAGGCCGCGCAGTCGGCGTAGCCGTGGGCTTCGTACAGGCGGTGTGCTGCCTGCATGAAAAGGGCGGTGTCCAGGCAAATGCGGGTGTAGCCCGCCTGACAGGCATCTGCGTACAGCTTGCGCAGTGCCGACGAACCGAGATGCAGGCCCCGGTAGGCGGGGCGGACGTACAGGCGCTTGACTTCGACGGTGCCTGCGCCCAAGGGCCGCAGGCCACACATGCCTGCGGCTACGCCATTCACGGCGATCAGGTAGTACGCGCTGTTTGGCCGGTTTCCGGTCTGTGAGACCTTCAATCCGGGCAGGTCCTCCGGTGGCAGCGACAAGCCGGCACGCGGGGAGAGGGCCGGAAAGCACCGGGCTATTTCGCCATGCACCCAGCGCAGATATTCAGCCTGCAAACCCATCAGCGACTTTCGGGTTTCGCAGGTGCTGGCGGAGTCGGCGCGAAGGAATGACGGGTTCGGCATGGCGTGGATGTGTGGAAGTGCAAGAAGGTTAGACTGGATCGAATCAGCCAAAAAGTGGCTTTTATTCCTTTTATTACGGAATAAAAAGATTGAATCGGCCGTGCTCAACCGGAGTAAACAACGCAGATGGACAAGCTCAGTGGCATGTTGGCCTTTGTGAAAACAGCAGAGCTGGGCAGCTTTGTGGCCGCCGGACGGGCGCTGGAGATATCGGCGTCTGCGGTGGGCAAGGGCGTGGCGCGGTTGGAGCAGGAGGTGGGCGTGCGCCTATTGCAGCGCAGCACCCGGCGCATCCAGCTGACGGCAGAGGGGCGCCTGTTCCATGAGCGCTGCCGGCGCGTGCTGGACGACCTGGACGACGCGCAGGCCATGCTGTCGCTCTCGCGGGAGACCCCACGGGGAAAGCTGCGGGTGAGTGCGCCCATCGTGGGCTACCACTTCCTGATCCCCTTGGTGCCGGAGTTTCTGGCGCGCTACCCCGAGGTGGAGCTGGACATCACGTTCAGCGACCGAGCGATCGACTTGATCGACGAAGGCATTGACGTGGCGATTCGCAGTGGCGACCTGCGCGATTCACGCCTGGTGTCGCGGCCCTTGCAGACCTTTCGGCTGCTGCTGTGCGCTGCGCCCAGCTACCTGGAGCGCCACGGCACGCCCGCTGCACTGCGCGACCTGGAGCGGCATGCCTGCGTGCGCTTTCGCCACCCGGATTCCGGCAAGCTGCTCGACTGGCCGTGGCGCGAGGACCTGGCCAGCGACGAACCACGCCTTCGCACGGTGCTGGCCTGCAACAACATCGAAGCCGTTCTGGGTGCCACCCTGCGGGGGATCGGTATTGCCTGTATGCCCGACTTTCTGGTGCGCAATGCCCTGGCTGAGGGGCGACTGGTGAGCGTGCTAGAGCCGCACCTGGGCCCGGCCCGCCAGTTCCGGGCACTGTGGCCCTCCAGCCGCCATCTGTCGCCCAAGGTGCGCGTGTGGGTGGATTACCTGGGCGCGCAGTTGTCCAGCCCGCCATAATCGCGGCCATACCAACAACCACACCGAGGGAATGCACATGAAGGGCAATATCGCTGCGATCGTTCTGGTCGTGCTGGGCGTGTTTTTTCTGCTGACCAACCTGGGACTGATCAGCATCAGCCTTCGCGAGCTGCTGCGGGTGTGGTGGCCTGTGGCACTGATAGCAGTGGGTCTGGCGCTGTTCTTCACGCCGGGCAACAAGGGCAAATAAGCCAGAAGCGGGCGCTGGCGACCGCGTTGCCAGTCGGCAGTCTTCAACCTCGCTGGGTTTCTCCGCTGTCCTGGTGGCGGGCGCCGTGCCCATCGCGCCCATCGTGCCCATGGTCCTCGTCGCGGGGCTGCACAAAACCGGGGTCGTTCGCAAAGTAGCCCCGGAACAGGTTGCGTGCAATGCCATGGGCCGCCACCTGCAGGTCGCGCGCCACCTCGGGTGCAAACAGGCGGCTGGTGTGTTGTTGCCACAGCCCCACCCAGGCCGCAAAGTGGGCAGGGGTGACGCCCTCCAGCGCCATGTGTTTGCCGAAGACATCGCCCTTGAAGCTGCGGGTGCCCAGCGCGACGGTGCTCCAGAAGTCCACCAGCCGCTGCAGGTGGGCGTCCCACTGGCCGTGCAGTGCCTTTTCAAACACCGGGCCCAACAGCGGGTCGCGCCGCACATCCCCATAAAAGCCGTGCACCAGCTGCGTGATGCTCTCCACGCTGGGGGCGATCTGGCTGGTGGGCTGTGTGTGGGTGGCTTCGTCGGTCATGGCGGCAGTGTGCCCGCTCACTGGCAACCGCAGGCTGACGTGGCACAAGCTTGGGCGGGAGCAGCGCTGGCTTCGAACCGCGGAAACAGCACGTTGTTTTCCAGGTGGATGTGGTTGATGAGGTCGTCGCCCAGCTGGGCAATGCCTGCGTAGAGCGCGCGCCAGGTGTTGCATGCGCCTTGGGGGGGCGTGGCGTCATTCGTCAGCGCGTTGAGCTTGTCCAGCGCTTCGCCATGGTCCACGTGTTCGGCGCGCATCATGCCGATGGGCTGACCCACAAAGGGATTGCCGCCGTTCTTGAGCATGGGGAACAGCACCTGTTCTTCCTTGAGCATGTGCGACAGCAGCTCTTCGTGCATGGCCTCCAGGTGGTCGGCCAGGCCGGCCGGCACCTGCGGGTGGTCGCGGTGCACAGCCTCCACGCGGCGGGCCATGCGGATCAGCTCGGGCAACTGCTGGCGGTGCACCTCGTGGTAGCGCGCCAGGATGTGGTCGATGAGCGCACTGGGCGACGCTGCCTCGGGCACGGCGTCGCTGCGCTGCAGGGCCGCCAGCTCGGCCAGCACGGCGTCGGCGTCCAGCCCCTTGTCGGCGGCCGCCTTGGCCAGACTCACCTGGCCGCCGCAGCAAAAGTCCAGCTTCAGGCGCCGAAACACCGCCGTGGCGCCCGGCAACTGCACGGCGATCTGGCCGATCTGCTGCTCGGCGCTCAGTGGCAGCGGGGTGGTGGGGGCTGTGGCGTGCAGGGTGTCGATGCGGGCGTTCATGGTGGTCCTTTAAAGATTCATATCGTGTGAATATTTTAGCGAATAAAATTCAGGCTGTATGCATCTTTTTGATTGATCTGCGGCAAACCCATGCGACTGACCCAATGGACCGACTACACGCTGCGCGTGCTGATGTACTGCGCTGCCACCGAGGGGCGGGCGCAGCCCGTCACCATCACGGAGGTGGCCGAGGGCTACGGCATCTCGCGCAGCCACCTGATGAAGATCGTGCAGCAGCTGTCAGCCCAGGGTCTGCTGGAGACCACGCGCGGGCGGGGTGGTGGCATGCGACTGATGGTGCCGGCCTCGTCCATCCACATTGGCGCGGTGGTGCGTGCCACCGAGACGGACTTCAACCTGGTGGAGTGTTTTGACCCCGCCTCCAACCAGTGCCGCCTGAGCAGCCACTGTCGGCTGAAAGGGGTGCTGGGCCAGGCCATGCAGGCCTATCTAGCGGTGCTGGATGGCGTGACGCTGGCGGACCTGCTGGCGCCCACGTCACCGCAGGGTGTGGCGCTGCAGGCCACGGTGGCGGCCCCGCGTCCAGGCAGTGCCCGCCGCAAGACCGCGTTGGTGCCCGGATTGCCCGATGTACCTGGTTTTGAATAAAAACGGCGTGATGCGCCGGTGCTACATGCCTGGATAGCTATAAAATTGATAGTATCCTGTTGCGCCCTTTAGGTATTGAGGCGCCACGCCGCTCAGCGCAGCACTTCGAGCAGGCGGTCCAGCCCGCCCTGGTTGATGGCCACCTTGGCCTGTGCACGCACGGCGGGCTTGGCGTGGTAGGCCACGGACAGGCCGGCAACGCCCATCATGGGCAGGTCGTTGGCGCCATCGCCCACGGCAATCGCCTGCTGCGGCGAAATGCCCATCAGCGAGGCCACTTCCAGCAGCGTGCGGCGCTTTTCGGCTCCGTCGCAGATGTCGCCCCAGGCCTGGTCCACCATGCGGCCCGTCAGCTGGCCGTTCTGCACTTCCAGCATGTTGGAGCGCGCAAAGTCGATGCCCAGGCCCGCCTTCACGCGGTCGGCAAAGAAGGTGAAGCCGCCCGAGACCAGCAACGTGGTCAGGCCTGCGGCCTTGGCGGCGGTGATCAGCTCTTTGGCGCCGGGGTTGAAGCGCAGGCGCTCGGTGAACACCTGCTCCATGTGCTGCACCGTCACGCCCTTGAGCAGTGCCACGCGCTGGCGCAGGCTCTCCTTGTAGTCGGTGATCACGCCCTGCATGGCCGCCTCGGTGATGGCGGCCACCTCGGCCTTGCGGCCGGCGGCATCGGCGATCTCGTCCACGCACTCGATGTTGATGAGGGTGGAGTCCATGTCAAAAGCGATGAGCTTGTAGGCAGACAGGGACAGCGGAGGCTCGATGCCCTGGATGACGAGGCCAGGGGCGAATTCGGTTGCGTGGGTCATGGCAGAAAAAGGGGGAACAAATGCGGGGTAAGAACCCGCAATGGTATCCCTGGCAGGCTTTTGTTCCCGCCGTGCCCGCCATGCTCGCTCCAGGCGCTACCCCGGGGACTGGGCGACAGGGGCCGCGCCCCGCGCTGGGGCTCTCGTCAGATCCTGTGCCTCAGCGAGGATGCGGCAGGTTCTGGCCGCCGCCTTTGAGGGCCTTGGTGGCCGTGTTGGGCTGGGGCGGCTCGTTCATCTTGACCAGGAACATGCGCACAAAAAATGCGGCCATGCAGATCATGAACCCGATGCCGATGATGCTCATCAGGCCGTAGTCGGTAGAAAACAGATCGTTCAGCAGCTTCATGGAGACCCTCCTTGTGGTGGTGTTCACCACTATCGGATGGTCCCTGCGGCGGCTGCTTGTGCTGTGTCAAAGACTGCGGCGTGCGGGCAAGATGCAGGTCAAACCAAGGCGGGATAGCGGCCAGTGCCTTCGGGCCAGGGCGTGAGCACTTCAAACCCGTCGGCCGTCACGGCCACCATGTGTTCCCACTGGGCAGAGAGCGAGCGGTCGCGGGTGACCACGGTCCAGCCGTCGGCCAGCTCCTGCGTATCGCGCTTGCCGGCGTTGATCATGGGCTCGATGGTGAAGACCATGCCTTCCTCCAGCCGCAGGCCCTGGCCGCGCTGCCCGTAGTGCAGCACCTGGGGCTCGTCATGGTAGATCTGCCCGATGCCGTGACCGCAGTATTCGCGCACCACGCTGAACCGCTCGCGGTGGGCCACCGTCTGTATGGCATGGCCCACATCGCCCAGCGTGGCGCCGGGGCGCACCTGGGCAATGCCCGCGCACATGGCTTCGTAGGTGGTGTCCACCAGGCGGCGTGCCAGCGGGCTGGGTTCGCCCACAAAGTACATGCGGCTGGTGTCGCCAAACCAGCCATCCTTGATGATGGCCACATCGATGTTGATGATGTCGCCCGCCTTGAGCACCTGCCCGGGCGACGGAATGCCGTGGCAGATCACGTGGTTGACCGAGGTGCACACCGTTTTGGGATACCCCAGATAGCCCACGTTGGCGGGGGTGACCTGCAGTTCGTTCACGATGTAGTCGTGGCAGAGCCGGTCCAGTGCCTCGGTGCTGACGCCGGGCTGCACGTGCGGCGTGATCATGTGTAGCACGCGGGCGGCCAGGCGGCCGGCCTCACGCGCCTGGGCGATTTCGGCGGGGGAGCGCAGGGTGACGCGGGACGATTTCATTGAACACGCCGCCCACTGTGGCCCGGCTTGGCGGCCACGGAGGCCGCCACCGTGTCCAGATCGAAGCCCCCGGCCTGTTCGGCGCGGATCAGCAGCTGGCAGATGTCGCTGTGGTCGAGGTTGGGATGCAGCTCGGCCAGCATGCCGATGCGCATCCAGTGTTCTGCCTGTGCGTTGATGGAGCGAGACAGGGCGTTGCTGGCAACGCGCAGGTTCTCGTGCATTTGGTCTGAAATTTTGACAATACCCATGCAGCGAATTGTATGCGAAACATATACGTTTCGTATCGCTGCGTGTCTGCAGTCCCTGTGGTGCGCGTTGGCAACACTGCGCTGATGCCCGGCAGCGTTACTGCGGAGGGCGCTTCAGATAGAGCTGGTCCGACCAGGTGGCCAGCCACTCGGGCTTGAAGGCCACAAAAATCGCGGTGAGCATGCCCGTCACAAACCCGTCGCCCCAGGCCATGAGCCAGCGGGCCACCAGAGACAGTTCGTTGCCCACACCGGGCAACAGGTGCCCGGTCCATTGCGACAGCACACCGGCAGCAAACACGCAGGCCACGGTGCCCAGAAACGCGCGGCCCAGCACGTACACAAATGGCTGCGTACCGACAAAGCGCCGGACCAGCGCGCCCAGCGCCAGGGCCAGCGTGGCGGGCACCACGCCCAGCCAGATGGCGGCGCCCAGCGCATCGGCCCAGTCCAGGGCGGGTGAAAGCAGGCCCGCAATGGCGCCCACCGCCAGCAGCACCGGGATGGCCAGCGGCCAGCCCAGCATCAGCACCACCAGACACGCGCCCGACCACTGCAGTTGCAGCGGCATCGCATGCAGGGTGGGCAGGGCCCACAGCCAGGGCAGAAACACCAGCGTGGCCAGCAACGGCGTCCACAGCGGGGACGCTGCACCGTGGGACTCATGCACCAGCGGCTTGCGGCTGGCCAGCAGGCGCCAGGGCCGCGTGGCCAAGGCGGCCGTCAGCGCCACCAGCGCGAGAAGAGACTCCAGCCACATTGTTTGCTTCTCTTTTGATAGCTGTCAGCGCATGATTCACTAGCGCTTGCAGCCTCTTTGGCTTGTAAAACGCTATGCAGCCACCACGGGTTGCCCCAGGCTGCGCAGAATGTCCCGCACCATCTGCGCGCGGTCCTTGGGCTCCTTCAGTTCGCGCTCGATGCGCAGCTTTTCGTTGCCCGCCAGCTTGATGTGCTTGTTCTTCTGGATCAGCTCGATGATGCGCATCGGGTCAATCGGCGGTTGGGGCTTGAAGGTGATGTTGATGACGCCCGGAGCGGCATCGACCTTCACCACGCCGTAGGGCTGGCTCAGCACGCGCAGGCGGTGCACGTCGATCAGCGTCTGCGCCTGCGGCGGCAGCTTGCCGAAGCGGTCCACGATCTCTTCGAGCAGGCCGTCGATCTGGTCGGGCGTCTTGGCGGTGGCCAGCTTTTTGTAGAACGACAGGCGCAGGTGCACGTCGCCGCAGTAGTCGTCGGGCAGCAGGGCGGGGGCGTGCAGGTTGATGTCGGTGGTGACGCTCAGCGGGCTGAGCAGGTCCGGCTCCTTGCCGGCCTTGAGCGCCTTGACGGCTTCATTGAGCATCTCGTTGTACAGCTGGAAGCCCACCTCCAGCATGTTGCCGCTCTGGTTTTCGCCCAGCACCTCGCCGGCGCCGCGGATCTCGAGGTCGTGCATGGCCAGGTAGAAGCCGCTGCCCAGTTCTTCCATCTGCTGGATCGCATCGAGCCGCTGCGCGGCCTGCTTGGTCAGGCCCTCGGTGTCGGGCACCATGAGGTAGGCATACGCCTGGTGGTGGCTGCGGCCCACGCGCCCGCGCAGCTGGTGCAGCTGCGCGAGGCCGAACTTGTCGGCGCGGCTCATGATGATGGTGTTGGCCGTGGGCACGTCGATGCCGGTCTCGATGATGGTCGAGCACAGCAGGATGTTGTAGCGCTGGGCGACGAAGTCGCGCATCACGCGCTCCAGTTCGCGCTCGGGCATCTGGCCGTGGGCCACGGCGATGCGGGCCTCGGGCAGTATTTCTTCGAGCTTCTGGCGGCGGTTCTCGATGGTCTCCACCTCGTTGTGCAGGAAGTACACCTGCCCGCCGCGCTTCAGTTCGCGCAGCACCGCCTCGCGGATCACGCCCGTGCCCTCGTTGCGCACGAAGGTCTTGATCGCCAGGCGCCGCTGCGGGGCGGTGGCGATGACCGACAGGTCGCGCAGGCCTTCGAGCGCCATGCCCAGCGTGCGCGGGATGGGCGTGGCCGTGAGCGTGAGCACGTCCACCTCGGCGCGCAGGGCCTTCATCTGCTCCTTGTGGCGCACGCCGAAGCGGTGCTCCTCGTCGATGATGAGCAGGCCCAGGTTGTGGAACTTGGTGGACTCAGACAGCAGCTTGTGCGTGCCCACCACGATGTCCACCGTGCCGTCGCCGATGCCCTTGATGGCGGCGGTGATCTCCTTGCCCGAGCGAAAGCGCGACACCTCGGCCACCTTCACCGGCCACTTGCTGAAGCGGTCTACCAGCGTCTGGTAGTGCTGCTCGGCCAGCAGCGTGGTGGGCGCGAGGAAGGCCACCTGCTTGCCGCCCGTGACGGCCACGAAGGCCGCGCGCAGCGCCACCTCGGTCTTGCCGAAGCCCACGTCGCCGCAGACCAGGCGGTCCATGGGGCGCGGGCTGATCATGTCCTGGATGACGGCGTGGATGGCGGCGTTCTGGTCGGCCGTTTCTTCAAAGCCGAAGTCGTTGGCAAAGGTCTCGTAGTCCTGCGGGCTGTAGCGGAAGGCGTGGCCTTCGCGCGCCGCGCGGCGGGCATAGATGTTGAGCAGCTCGGCCGCGCTGTCGCGCACCTGCTCGGCGGCCTTGCGCTTGGCCTTTTCCCACTGGCCACTGCCCAGCTTGTGCAGCGGCGCCTCGTCGGCGCTCACGCCGGTGTAGCGGCTGATCAGCTGCAGCTGGCTCACGGGCACGTAGAGCACGGCCTTGTCGGCGTATTCCAGATGCAGGAACTCCTGCATGGCGGGCGTGCCGTCGGGGTTCTTGTTGCCCACGTCCATGTTGACCAGGCCCCGGTAGCGGCCGATGCCGTGGGCGCTGTGCACCACGGGGTCGCCCACGTTGAGCTCGGCCAGGTCCTTGATCAGCGCCTCGACGTCGCTCACCTGCTCCTGCTTCTTGCGCCGGCGTGTGGTGGGGCCGGCGGCGAAGAGTTCGGTCTCGGTGACGAAGTCGATGCCGTCCTCGATCCAGCTGAAGCCCACGGTGAGGCCGGCGGTGGCGATGCCCACCTTCTCGTCGTCCGCGCCCTGGAACTCGGCCAGCGAGTCGAAGGCCGGCGGGTTCACCCCGCTGGCGCGCAGAAAGTCGAGCAGGCTCTCGCGGCGGCCATCGCTTTCAGCCAGCAGCAGCACGCGGTGTTGCGTGTTGCGGATGTGGGCGTGCAGCCGGGCCAGCGGGTCTTCGGCACCACGCACCACCGACAGGTCGCCCAGCTTCTGGAAGTGCGGGTTGTCGGCAATGTCCTCCACGCCGGGGCGGATGGACAGCTGGGCATGCTCCTTGGCGCGCGTGTAGAACTGGTCGGCCGACAGGAACAGCGCCTCGGGTGGCAGCACCGGGCGCTCGGGGTCGCCCTGCACCAGGCGAAAGCGGTCTTTCGTGTCCTGCCAGAAGCGCTGGAAGGCGGGCTCCAGGTCGCCGTGCAGCACTACGGTGGCTTCGCCGCCCAGGTAGTCGAACACGGTGGCGGTCTCGTCAAAGAACAGCGGCAGGTAGTACTCGATGCCGGCCGTGGCCACACCCGCGCCCATGTCCTTGTAGATGCGGCTTTTGGTCGGGTCGCCCTCGAGCATCTCGCGCCAGCGGCTCCTGAACTTGGCGCGCGCGTCGTCGTCCATGGGGAACTCGCGCCCGGGCAGCAGGCGCACCTCGGGCACGGGGTACAGGCTGCGCTGGCTGTCGGGGTCGAAGGTGCGGATGCTGTCGATCTCGTCGTCGAAGAGGTCCACGCGGAAGGGCACGAGCGAGCCCATGGGGAACAAGTCGATCAGCCCGCCGCGCACGGCGTATTCGCCAGGGCTCACGACCTGAGATACATGCGAGTAACCGGCCAGCGTGAGCTGGGCCTTGAACTTGGCCTCGTCGAGCTTTTGTTTGACCTTGAAGTGGAAGGTATAGCCCGCCAGGAAGGACGGCGGCGCAAGGCGGTACAGCGCCGTGGTGGCAGGCACCAGCACCACATCGGCCTCACCTTGCGAGATACGCCACAGCGTAGCCAGCCGCTCGCTGATCAGGTCTTGGTGCGGGCTGAACGTGTCGTAGGGCAGCGTTTCCCAGTCGGGAAACAGCGCGCAGCGCAGGCCGGGCGCAAAAAAGGCCATCTCGTCGATGAGCCGCTGCGCGTCGGTGGCGTCGGCCGTGACGATGGCGGTAGTGTGGCCAGAGGCCTTGTCGCGCTCGGCCAAGCGGGCTAGCAGCAGGGAGTCGGCACTGCCCACGGGGCGGGGCAGGGCAAAGCGTTTTCCGGGGGAGAGTTTGGGGAGTTCCATGCGGACGGTGTCGTCAGTGGGCCCGCCGCATCCCCAGGGGCGCGAAACACGCACGGGCTGGATCGGGGGCAACGGGAGATTTTAGAATGAGCGCTCCATGACTGCTCCTCTGTTGCACCCTTCGCTCACCCCCTTGTCGGCCCAAGGGCGTTTTTGGGCCTTGGTGCCCTGTGCAGGGGTCGGGTCGCGGGCCGTGCCGGCAGGCGCAGGCATGGCCCCTTCAGCACAGCCTGTGCAGGCATCGACCGTGGCGGCTTTTTCGCCCACCTCAGCGCTGTCTGCCAATGCACCCGTGGCGGTTGCCCCGTTGCCCAAGCAATACCACCTGGTGGCAGGCCATCCGATGGTGCTGCACACACTGGCTGCGTTTGCCGGAGTCGGGCGCTTGCTGGGTACGCTGGTGGCCGTGGCGCCGGGGGATCACTTTCTGGATGCCCATGCCCATCCCGCATTTTTTGTGGTGGAGTGTGGTGGCCCCACGCGTGCCGACACGGTGCTGGGTGGCCTCAAGGCGCTGCTGGATCGTGGTGCCCAGCCTGGCGACTGGGTGCTGGTGCATGACGCAGCGCGCTGCCTCGTGACCTCAGAGCAGATCGATGCGCTCATCGACCAATGCGCGGGCGACAGTGTGGGTGGCCTGTTGGCGCACAAGCTGGCCGACACGCTCAAGACTTCCATCGACGGCCCGGGGGGCGTGCGCGTGGCCTCCACCGTGGACCGCAGCGACAAGTGGCTGGCGCAGACGCCGCAGATGTTCCGCATCGGCCCGCTGATGGAGGCCATCGACAAGGTGGGCTCCAACGTGACCGATGAAGCCAGTGCGATGGAGGCCCTGGGTTTTCACCCCCGGCTGGTGCCCGGCGGGGCACAGAATTTCAAGGTCACTTACCCGGACGATTTCGCGCTGGCGGCTGCGGTGCTGGCCCAGCGTGCGCACAGCACCACGCTGGAGCGCTTTGGCGGGGAGCGGGGGCAGGTGAGTACGGCCCCTGGCAAGAAGAATCTTTTTTAGTCCGCTGCGCATGGCGCTGCCGGCATCACTGGCGCGCTGGCTGCGTTGCTCATCGGGGGAAACCGTCCGACGTTCCCCGCGACTCCTCACACAAACCTTCACAAAGGCAGACAAATGAATTTCAGGATTGGAGAAGGCTGGGACGTACATGCGCTGGTACCCGGCCGCCGCCTGGTGATTGGTGGGGTGGAGATCCCTCACCCGACAGGCCTGCTGGGCCACTCGGACGCCGACGTACTGCTGCACGCCATCACTGACGCGCTGCTGGGCGCGGCGGCACTGGGAGACATTGGCCGCCATTTCCCCGACACCGATGCCGCGTTCCGGGGCGCAGACTCGGGCGTGCTGCTGGCCGAGGCGGCGCGGCGGGTGCGCGCAGCGGGCTTTGAGATCGGCAACATCGACAGTACGGTTGTCGCCCAGGCCCCACGCCTGGCGGCGCACATCCCCGGCATGCGGGCCGCCATCGCCCGCGCGGTGGGTGTGGCAGAGGACCAGGTCAATGTGAAAGCCAAGACGGCCGAGCGCCTGGGCCCGGTAGGGCAGGGGCTGGCCATGGAGGCTCGGGCCATAGCGCTGGTCTACCGGGCGTAAGCCGCTGGGGATTGGCCCGGCCTTTGCCGCAGGGTCTTGCAGCGCTCAGCTGCTGCTGCGCTCCACGATGGAAAAGCCGATGTCCACCACGGGCTGGGCGACTGCCTTGCCCTCGGCCCGGTCGGCAATCCACTGAGCTGCTGTCTGGCCCATGCGTGTGCCGTCGATGCGCACGGTGGAAAGAGCCGGGCTGACGGTCGCGGCAAAGTCGATGTCGCCAAACCCCATCACAGCGAGTTGCTGAGGCACTGCGATTGCGCGGGCCCTGGCTTCGGTGAGCACGCCCAGGGCGAGCATGTCGGAGCTGCAGAACACTGCGTCGATATCGGGCACGTCGGCCAGCAGGGCTGCGAGCCCGGCACGGCCATCGGCGTGGGTGGTGGGTGATTTACCCAGTCGCACGGCGGGCGGGCGCAGACCCAGGTGCGCGGCGGCGTCGGCAAAGCCCTGAGCGCGCCGCGCCGCGCGCTCGTCTCCGCCACTGAGCAGCGCCAGCCGTCGCCGTCCCCTGGCGAACAGGTGCTCGCACACGGCGGCGCCCAGCGCTTCGTGGCGCAGGCCGACCAGCATGTCGATGGGGGTGTCCGTGAAGTCCCAGGTTTCCACCACCGGAATGCCCGAGGCCATCAGCAACCGCCGCCCCTCGGGTGAGTGCATGACCCCCGTGAGCACGATCCCGTCGGGCCGCCGGCCCACGATGGCGCGCAGCAACTCGTCTTCGCGTGAACGGGCATAGCCCACCTGGCCCACCATGACCTGAAAGCCGCTTAGTTCCAGCGCATCGGTGAGGGCCTGCACCATTTCACCAAACAGTGGCCCCGTGAGCGTGGGGACCAGTGCCGTCACCACATGGCTGCGCGCCGAACGCAACCCGCCTGCCACCAGGTTGGGCACATAGCCCAAGGCGGAAACGGCTTCCTGAACCCGTTGCCGTGTGCGCTCAGACACCTGCTGCGGCGTGTTGATGGCGCGCGACACGGTAATCATCGACACGCCTGCCCGTTCGGCCACCTCGCGCAGCGTGACCGCCGAGCGGTCGCGGCCGGAGGGTGGGGCAGTGCGGGCCGGATCTGGAGCTTGCATGGTGGTGGAGTCTAAAGGGCGCGTGACTTCGGGCTGGCACCGTGCACGCTCCTGTGCGACGGCACTCCAGTGAAATTCGTCAATATAAGGGTTTTTACTATGTTGTCTGATGATGTTAACGTTAACATTTGCATAAATCGCAGAAATTTCCCCTTTTAGAGCAGAAATTCTGTGACTTGTACGACCTTCGAGGACCTCTTACCCAACGCCCGCTTTTCACCATGACCCCGCAAGAACTCAAAACCATCATGGGCTCCGGCCTGCTCTCGTTCCCCATCACCGACTTCGACGAGCAGGGCAACTTCCGCCCCAAGACCTACATCGAGCGCCTGGAGTGGCTCGCCCCCTATGGCGCCAGCGCCCTGTTCGCCGCCGGTGGCACGGGTGAGTACTTCTCGCTCTCGGGCCCCGAATACAGCGAGGTCATCAAGACGGCCGTGGATACCTGCCGGGGCAAGGTGCCGATCATTGCCGGGGCCGGTGGCCCCACCCGCACGGCCATTGCCCATGCCCAGGAGGCCGAGCGCCTGGGCGCCCATGGCATCCTGCTGTTGCCGCATTACCTGACCGAAGCTGGCCAGGAAGGCCTGATCGCCCATGTGGAGCAGGTCTGCAAGAGCGTGAAGTTCGGTGTGATCGTCTACAACCGCGACCGCACCAAGCTCACGGCCGAGTCCCTGTCCATCCTGGCCGAGCGTTGTCCGAACCTGGTGGGGTTCAAGGACGGTGTGGGCAACATCGAGACCATGTCTTCCATCTACATGAAGATGGGGGACCGCTTTTCGTACCTGGGCGGTCTGCCCACGGCGGAGGTGTATGCCGCTGCCTACAAGGCGCTGGGCACGCCGGTGTATTCGTCGGCGGTGTTCAACTTCATCCCCAAGACGGCGATGGAGTTCTACAAGGCGGTGGCCAGCGATGACACGGCCACGCAGCACCGGCTGCTCAAGTCGTTCTTCATGCCGTACCTGGCCATCCGCAACCGGGTGGAGGGCTATGGCGTGTCGATCATCAAGGCGGGGGCACGCATCGTGGGCCATGACGGCGGGCCGGTGCGGGCGCCGCTGACGGACCTCAAGCCCCATGAGATGGAAGAACTCAAGGCACTGATTGACAAGCTCGGGCCGCAGTGAACGCGGCCGACTGATTCCTTCCTTTTCTCATCCACCCCCGAGGCCCCGCAGAGGGCCTGCCATCACTACTTTCGGAGACACCCTCATGTTCGTTGCCAAGAAACTGTTGCTTGCTGCTGCCGCCTGTGGCCTTGTCTTTGCCGCATCTTCGCAGACCGCCGCGCCCGCCGCCGCCACCTGGCCCGATAAGCCCGTGACCATCGTCGTGCCGTTCCCGGCCGGTGGTTCCACCGACATGGTGGCCCGCGCCATGGCCCAGCACATGGGCGACAAGCTGGGCCAGAACTTCGTGGTGGACAACCGCCCCGGTGCCACGGGCACGCTGGGGGCGGGCATGGTCAAGCGCGCGCCAGCCGATGGCTACACGCTGCTGGTGTCGTCGCTGGGCGCCTTTGTCGTGGCGCCGCACTTGCTCAAGACGGTACCGTACGACGCCCTCAAGGACTTTGACTACATCACCGTGCCGGTACAGGCGCCCAACGTGCTGGTGGCCGCCCCCGGCCAGAAGGCGCGCACCGTGAAGGAGGTGATCGCCCAGCTCAAGGCCAACCCGGGCAAGGTGAGTTTTGCCAGCTCGGGCAACGGTTCGTCGGACCACCTCTCGGCCGAGGTGTTCTGGCAGCAGACCGGCACGGAAGGCCTGCACATCCCCTACAAGGGTGGCGCACCGGCCATCAACGACCTGCTGGGCGGGCAGGTGGAGTTCTCGTTCCAGAACGTGAACGCCGTGTTGCAGCACATCCGTGCGGGCAAGCTGCACGCCATCGCTGTGACGGGCGACAAGCGCAGCCCTGTGCTGCCGGATGTCCCCACCTTGGCCGAAGCGGGCGTGGCCGGTGCTGAGGTGTACTCCTGGCAGGGCATGGCCGCACCCAAGGGCCTGCCGACTGCACTCAAGAAGAAGCTCGCGGACGCCGCCATCGCAGCCATCAACGACCCTGCCGTGAAAAAGCGCATGCTGGACCAGGGCCTGGAGATTGTCGGCAGCACGCCCGAAGCCTTCACCGCCTACCAAGCGCGCGAATTTGCCCGTTGGAAGACCGTGATCGAGACCCGAAAAATCACCGCTGATTGAGCCCTGCCACGAGGCGCCGGGCGCGCCTCATCCTCGTTTTCTGACCACCATGACCAACTCTTCCAATCCATCTGCCACCAGCACCCCCGTTATCACCGAGCTGCGCGTGGTGCCTGTGGCGGGCCACGACAGCATGCTCATGAACCTGAGCGGCGCGCACGGTCCATTCTTCACGCGCAACCTGCTCATCCTGCGTGACAGCGCGGGCAACACGGGAGTGGGCGAAGTACCCGGCGGCGAGAAGATCCGCCAGACCATCGAAGATGCGCGACCGCTCATCGTGGGCCAGCCCGTGGGTCACCACAACGCCGTGCTCAATGCCATGCGCGCCCAGTTTGCCGACCGCGATGCGGGCGGGCGTGGCCTGCAGACCTTTGACCTGCGCATCACCATCCATGCCGTGACGGCGGTGGAGTCGGCCTTTCTCGATCTGCTGGGCCAGCACCTGGGCGTGCCCGTGGCCGCGCTGCTGGGCGACGGCGTGCAGCGCACATCGGTGCAAATGCTGGGCTACCTGTTCTATGTGGGCGACCGCACAAAGACCGATCTGGCCTACCGCACCGAGCCCGGCGCCGACAACGACTGGTTCCGCCTGCGCAACGAAAAGGCGATGACGGCTGAGGATATCGTGCGCCTGGCCGAGGCCGCTTACCAGCGCTATGGCTTTGCCGACTTCAAGCTCAAGGGTGGTGTGCTGCGTGGCGAGGAAGAGGTCGAGGCCATCCGCGCGCTGCACGAGCGCTTCCCCGAAGCGCGCGTGACGCTGGACCCCAATGGCGGCTGGCTGTTGAAAGACGCCATCCGCCTCACGCGCGACCTGCATGGCGTGATGGCCTATGCCGAAGACCCCTGCGGCGCAGAAGGAGTGTTCTCGGGCCGCGAGGTGATGGCCGAGTTCCGCCGCGCCACCGGCCTGCCCACCGCTACCAACATGGTGGCCACCGACTGGCGCGAAATGGCGCACAGCCTGGCGCTGCAGTCGGTGGATATTCCGCTGGCAGACCCGCATTTCTGGACCATGGCCGGATCAGTGCGTGTGGCGCAGATGTGCCAGGCCTTCGGCCTGACCTGGGGCTCGCACTCCAACAACCATTTCGATGTTTCTCTGGCCATGTTCACCCACGTGGGCGCCGCTGCCCCGGGCCGCGTGACCGCGATCGACACGCACTGGATCTGGCAGGACGGCGAGCGCCTGACGAAGCAGCCGTTCCAGATCAGGAATGGTTTCATTGACCTGCCCGAGAAGCCCGGCCTGGGGGTAGAGCTGGACATGGACGAGGTTGAGCGCGCCCACCACCTGTACCTGCAGCACGGCCTGGGGGCACGCGACGACGCGATTGCGATGCAGTACCTGATCCCCGGCTGGAAGTTCAACAACAAGTCACCTTGCATGGTGCGCTGAGGCGGTTCAAAAACACAAAGCCCTCCAATGGAGGGCTTTGTGTTGGTGGCAGGGCAGGGGATCAGGCCATCCGGTCTTCCGCCCGTCGCCGGGGCAGCTGGCGCTTGACGGATGGGCGCTGCAGGCGCTGCTTGGGGTCCACGCCTTCGGGCAGGCTGGTGGCGCGCTGCAGTTGCAGGTGGGCCACCAGGCCTCCGGTGCTGGAGTTGGCCAGCGCAAAAATGCCGCCCATGCGCTGCACCGTCTTGTCCACAATCGACAGCCCCAGGCCTGCACCTGCCGCCGCCGTGCGTGCCGAGTCGCCCCGGAAGAACGGCTTGGTGAGGTTGGACAGCTGCTCAGGCGGCACGCCAGCGCCGTGGTCGCGCAACTTGATCAGCACCCAGTTTTCGCGGCTCTTGGCAGCGATGTCCACGTTGGTGATGCCCGTGTCCTCGTTCTTGCCGTAGCGCCGGGCGTTTTCCAGCAGGTTGGAGATCACACGGGCCAATTCCACCTCGTCTGCCAGCACGTTCAGGTCCTCAGGCACCGCCATGGTGATCTGCAGCTCGCGGTGGTCCTGCACCGCGTACACACACGACGACACCACCGCATGCAGGTTCACCGGGGTCAGCGTGACGTGGTCGGGCCGTGCGTAGTCCAGAAACTTGTCGATGGTGGCGTCGAGCTGCACGATGTCGGCCACCATGTGCTCGCGGGCCACTTCGTCGGTCACGCTCATTTCCGTTTCCAGCCGCAGGCGCGCCAGCGGCGTGCGCAGGTCGTGCGAAATGCCTGCCAGCATCACGGCGCGGTCCTGTTCCAGCTTGGCCAGCTTTTGGGCCATGCGGTTGAAGCCGATGTTCACCTCGCGGATTTCGCTGGTCACCACTTCTTCGTCGAGGTGGCTGGCGGCAAAGTCACCGTCTTTGACGCGGTTGGCCGCATAGGACAGCTGTTTGAGCGGGCGGTTGATCAGCCGTGCAATGGCCGCGGCACCGGCCAGCGACAGCGCAGCGGCCGTGATCAGCCAGATCAGCCAGGTGCGTCCCCCTGCCGGGCTGAAGCGCGAGCGGTCCATCAACAGCCAGTTGGGGTCGCCGTTGATGTTGAAGCCGACCCACAGGCCGTTTTCCCCGTTCACGCTTTGCGCCACGATGGTGTCCGGGCCCAGGCGCATGGTCAGCTCGTCGGTCAGGCGGTTGCCCAGGGCCGTCGGGTCGAGCAGTGCGTACTTGTCCTTGGGCTCGCGCGGCAGGATGCGCACCCCCTCCTGGTCGGCCATGGTCTTGATGAGCGACACGCGCGCGATGGCGTCGGAGTGCACCAGCGCGGCGCGGCTCAGGTTGACCAGCGATGCAATCTGCTGCGCGGTCTGCAGCGTGCGCGGTTCAAACTCCAGCGCGCGCAGGGTTTGCAGCCACGCCAGGATGCTGCCCACCAGCAGCAGGGCCAGCAGAAAAAACGTGCGCCAGAAAAGGTTCAGACCGACGCGCGCACGCTGTTCCCGCGCCCGCCGAATGGCCTCCAGCGGGGCAGGGCTGGTGGCGTCGGAGGGGGCGGTGACAGACTTGCGGGACGAGGATCTCGGCTTGCCCTCAGTGTTGGCCATGAACTATCAGCTCGTTCCGTCCGGCACAAACACGTAGCCCACGCCCCAGACGGTCTGGATGTAGCGGGGCGCAGCGGCGTCCACTTCCACCAGCTTGCGCAGGCGAGAGACCTGCACGTCCAGGCTGCGGTCGAAGGGCTCGAACTCGCGGCCGCGGGCCAGCAGAGCCAGCTTTTCGCGCGACAGGGGCTGGCGCGGGTGGCGCACCAGGGCCTTGAGCATGGCGAATTCGCCGGTGGTCAAAGGCAGTTCTTCGCCATTGCGCTGCAGTGCGCGCGTGCCCAGGTCGAAGGTGAAGGGGCCAAAGGTGACGACTTCGTTGTCGCCCGATGGGGCGCCTGGGGCTTCCTGGGCGGGGCGGCGGCGCAGCACGGCGTGGATGCGGGCGAGCAGCTCGCGCGGGTTGAAGGGCTTGCCCAGGTAATCGTCGGCGCCCACTTCCAAGCCCACGATGCGGTCCACGTCCTCGCCTTTGGCAGTGAGCATGATGATGGGGGTGCGGTCGTTGGCGGCACGCAGGCGGCGGCAGATCGACAAACCGTCTTCGCCGGGCATCATCAGGTCCAGCACGATGATGTCCACTGTCTCGCGCAGCAGCAGGCGGTTGAGGGCCTTGCCGTCTTCGGCAACCATGACTTCAAAACCCTCTTGGGTGAGGTAGCGGCGCAGCAGGTCGCGGATGCGGGCGTCGTCGTCCACTACCAGAACTTTGTCGGTGCGATTGGGTGTTGTGGCCATGTTGATCTCAAGTCCAATTTGTAACAGAGCCAATTCTGACCAGTTGGAACGCCGAAGTTCGGGTTTGGAGGCCGGGTTTGACCAACTGTTACAAGTTTTGCCCAGCTTCGCACCTCGTGCGACATGGCTTTGTCAAGGGTGTCGCGCACTGCGGTTAAGGTGGTGTCCCGCACCCCTGGCAACCGGGGCGTGCACCAATGACAAGGACCGTGTGATGATGAAAAAAACTACCAAATTGATAGCTGCCAGTGCACTGATCGCCTGCGCAAGCGCCGCTTTTGCCCAAAATACACCGGCCCCTGAGCTGCGCAACGTGGTGCAGCTTTCGGCCACGGGCACGGTGGAGGTGCAGCAAGACCTGCTGGTGCTTAACCTTGCCACCAGTAAAGAGGCCGCCGATGCCGCTACCGTGCAAACCCAACTCAAGCAGGCGCTGGATGCTGCACTGACCGAGGCCAAGCGCAATGCGCAGCCCGGACAGCTGGACGTGCGCACCGGTCCGTTCGGGCTGTACCCGCGCTACGGCAAGGACGGCAAGATCAACGGCTGGCAGGGCCGGGCGGAACTGGTGCTGGAGGGCCGTGACTTCGCGCGCATCACGGCCACCGCCGGCAAGATTCAGACCTTGGCGATCAGCCAGGTGGCGTTTGGCCTGTCGCGCGAGGCCCGCGCCAAGGTGGAGTCCGAGGCCCAGACCCAGGCCATCGAGCAATTCAAGGCCCGTGCGGCCGAACTGGCCAAGGGCTTTGGATTTGCGAACTACAGCTTGCGCGAAGTGGCGGTGAACAGCAATGAAATGTCGCCCGGCCCCCGGCCCCGCATGATGGCCGCCGAGGCCAAGGCGGCGTCGTTCTCGGACTCAGCCGTGCCGGTGGAAGCGGGCAAGGCCCAGGTCACGGTGAACGTGTCGGGCTCGGTGCAGATGCGCTGAGGTCTCTGAGCACCCTGAGTCGCTGGGTGTGCCCTGTTTGAAATAAAAACGGCTGCAAGCGCTAGTGCAATAAGCGCTGGCAGCTATCAAAAGCAGAGCGATTGCTCAGCGCCGGCTTACTGAGCAGCCCAGCCGCCGTCCATGTTCCACGCCACGCCACGCACGTTGTTGGCGGCGGGGGAGCAGAAGAACACAGCCAGCTCGCCCAACTCCTCGGGCGTGGTGAACTGCATCGAAGGCTCCTTCTCGCCCAGCAGCAGCTTCTTGGCTTCTTCATTGGAGATGCCGTGTTCGGCGGCCTTGGCGTCCACCTGCTTTTGCACCAGTGGCGTCAGCACCCAGCCGGGGCAGATGGCGTTGCAGGTCACGCCGGTGGTGGCGTTCTCCAGCGCAGTGACCTTGGTCAGGCCCACGATGCCGTGCTTGGCGGCCACATAGGCGGACTTCTGGGCCGATCCCACCAGGCCGTGCACCGACGCCACGTTGATGATGCGGCCCCAGTTGGCGCTCTTCATCGCGGGCAGGGCCAGGCGCGAGGTGTGGAAGGCACTGGTCAGGTTGATGGCGATGATGGAGTCCCAGCGTTCGACGGGAAAGTTCTCCACATTGGCCACGTGCTGGATGCCTGCGTTGTTGATCAGGATGTCCACGCGGCCAAACTGGCTGGCGCTGTACTTCATCATGTCTTCGATGTCGGCCACACGGCTCATATCGGCGCCGTGGTAAGCCACCTGGGCGCCCGCAGCCTCGCCAGCTGCCAGCACCTCGGCGCGGGGGCCATCCACATCGCCAAAGCCGTTGAGCACGATGTTGGCACCCTGGCGCGCCAGGGCCTTGGCGATGCCAAGACCAATGCCGCTGGTGGAGCCGGTGACGAGGGCAGTTTTGCCTTTCAGCATGGGAGTCTCTCCGAATGAATTACGATGCGACGACAAGAAAAAGTCGGCACTCAGGGGCAAGCGATGGGTGCCAACGACCACAGCATTATCGAGCGCTGCCCCCGGATTTCGCACCCATGATTGAACCTACGCTGAACTACGTACTGTGCCCAGGCCCCGCGGCCTCGCCGGAGACTCCAGACCGCGCACCCGCTCCCGCACAGCAGCACCGCATGGCGTATTGGGAGTGGAACGCCACCGGCAACCCGGCGCACCCGCACGTCATCGTCTGCGTGCACGGCCTGTCCCGCCAGGGGCGCGATTTTGATACCTTGGCCCGCGTGCTGAGCCAGCATGCACGGGTGATCTGCCCCGACGTGGTGGGCCGGGGACGCAGTGACTGGCTGGCCGACCCCATGGGCTACCAGATTCCCCAATATGCGGCGGACATGCTGGCATTGCTGGCGCAGTTGCACCAGCAAGCCCCCATCACCACGCTGGACTGGGTGGGCACGAGCATGGGTGGACTCATCGGCATGGGCATCACCGGCCAGCCCGGCCTGCCCTTGCCGGTGCCTGTGCGCCGGCTGGTGTTGAACGATGTGGGGCCTGTCATCCAGTGGCAGGCGCTGCAGCGCATCGGGCAGTATCTGGGGCAGCCCGCGCGGTTTGCATCGCTGCAGCAGGCGGCCGATGCAATGTGGGCCATCTCCACCAGCTTTGGCCCCCACACGCCCGTCCAGTGGCTGGACCTGTCGCGCGCCATGGTGCGCGAGCTGCCGCAGTCCGCCGGAGGCGGCCTCGCGCTGCACTATGACCCTGCGATTGCGGTGCCGTTCAAGACGTTGACGCAGGAGGCTGCGGCGGCGGGCGAGGCGGCGCTGTGGCAGCTGTATGACCACATCACGGCCCAGACGTTGCTGTTGCGCGGTGCGCAGTCCGACCTGCTCTCGCGCGATACGGCGCAGGCCATGGCGCAGCGCGGGCCCCGGGCCCGCGTGGTGGAGTTCGACGGTGTGGGCCACGCGCCCACGCTGGTGGCGGAAGACCAGGTCGCCGCAGTCGCGAGTTTCCTGCTGGCGGCAGAAGGTGCTGTGGCCGGATGAAAACCAACCCTCCTGCACCAGCGTCTCTCACCCCCCAGGCCGACGCTGTCCCCCAGCTCATCGCCGCCACGGCGCACACCCTGCCGGAGCAGGTGAACGCACTGGCCCGCGCGCGCGCTTTTGCCGAACCCCTGATGGCGGGCGAAACGCTCGACTCCGGCGAGAACACCCTGGCCCATGCCGATGCCGTGGCCGCCATCCTCAAGGGCATTGGCGGTTCCGAAGCCATGCAGGCGGCCAGCTATCTGGTACACGCCTGCATCCATCTGAACAAACCCGAGGAGGTGATCGCCAAGGCCTTTGGCGCCAACTTCGCGGCGCTGGCGGTGGAGACCACCAAGCTGATGCGCGTGCAGCAGCAGGCCCGCGCGGCTGCACCGCTGGACGACCCGGCCGTGCAGACGGAGAACGTGCGCAAGATGCTGCTGGCGTTCTCGCGCGACCTGCGGGTGGTGATGCTGCGGCTGGCCTCGCGCTTGCAGACGCTCCGTTTTCATGCGGCCAGCAAGCGCCCCGTGTCGCCCAGTCTGGCGCGCGAGTCGCTGCAGGTGTTTGCGCCGCTGGCGAACCGCCTGGGTATCTGGCAGGTGAAGTGGGAGCTGGAGGACCTGTCCTTCCGCTTCCTGGAGCCCGACACCTACAAGGAAGTGGCCCGCCTGCTCGACGAAAAGCGCGGCGAGCGCGAGGTCTACATGGAGCAGCTGCGCGCGCGGCTCGAATCCGACCTGCGTGCGCGCAGCATCAGCGCCACCGTGGCGGGCCGCCCCAAGCACATCTACAGCATCGTCAAGAAGATGCGTGGCAAGTCGCTCAACTTCGACCAGGTGTTCGACATCCGCGCGCTGCGTGTGGTGGTGCCCACGGTGAAGGACTGCTACGCCGCCCTGAGCTGGGTGCACGAGCAGTTCAAGCCCATCGTGGAGGAGTTTGACGACTACATCGCCAAGCCCAAACCCAACGGCTACCAGTCCCTGCACACCATCGTGCGGGACGACAACGGCAAGCCCATCGAGATCCAGATCCGCACCCAGGCCATGCACGAACACGCCGAGCATGGCGTGGCCGCGCACTGGGCCTATAAGGAGGCCGGGGCCAAAGGTTATGCGGGTGTGTCTGCAACGGGCGAGTACGACGCCAAGATTGCCGTGCTGCGCCAGCTGCTGGCGTGGGAGCGGGACCTGGCGGGCGCGTTGCCCAACCGGGGCTTGTTCGAGGACCGCATCTACGTGTTGACCCCCGATGCCGCCGTGGTGGAGCTGCCCCAGGGCGCCACCCCGGTGGACTTTGCCTACTCCGTCCACACCAGCCTGGGCCACCGCTGCCGGGGCGCCAAGGTCGATGGTGTGATGGTGCCGCTCAATACCCCGTTGCAAAACGGGCAGACCGTCGAAATCTCCACGGTCAAGGAAGGGCGCCCCTCGCGCGACTGGCTCAATGCCGAGCTGGGCTATCTCACCAGCAACCGCGCCAAGGCCAAGGTGCGTGCCTGGTTCAACGCACAGGCCACGCACGAGACAGTGGCCCGGGGCCGCGAGGCGGTCGAAAAGCTGTTGCAGCGCGAGGGCAAGACCGCCATCAAGCTCGACGATCTGGCGGTGCAACTGGGCTTCAAGTCGGCCGACGCGCTGTTTGAGGTGGTGGGCAAGGACGAGTTTTCGCTGCGCAACATTGAAACCGTGCTGCGCCCGCCCGAGCCCGTGCTGCAGCCCGACGACTATCTGCTGCTCAAGAAAACACGCACCAACGACTCGGCCCCCAAGGGCGGTGTGCTGGTGGTGGGCATCGACTCGCTGATGACGCAGCTGGCCAAGTGCTGCAAGCCCGCACCGCCGGACACTATCCGTGGGTTTGTCACGCGCGGCAAAGGGGTGAGCGTGCACCGTGCCGACTGCAGCAACTTCCGCGAGATGGCGGCACGCAATGCCGAGCGTGTGATCGAAGTGGAGTGGGGCGTGCCCAAGCCATCGGCATCCACGGCGGTGTACCCGGTGGACGTCGCGGTGGAGGCCGCCGACCGCCAGGGCCTGCTGCGCGACATCTCGGAAGTGTTTGCCCGCGAAAAAACCAATGTGATCGGTGTGCAGACCCAGTCCGTCAAAGGCACGGCGTGGATGACGTTCACGGTAGAAGTGTCCGACTCAGGCCGCCTGAACAAGGTGCTCGGCATCGTGGCTGGGGTGCAGGGCGTTCGTTCTGCCCGCCGTCGTTGAGGCGAGACGCGCGCGGGCCTTGCCTGTGAGCCCGCTTCGCGCGCGTTGTGTGATTTGTAGCGCGTCGTGCCCGAGGGGCAGATTTTTATGGCTATAATCGTGGTCTTGATAACGACAGGCGCGTAGCTCAGCTGGTTAGAGCACCACCTTGACATGGTGGGGGTCGTTGGTTCGAGTCCAATCGCGCCTACCAAGTTTTTCTGAAAGACACCAGCTTTCAGTGAAAAGAACTTGGCAACAACACCGCAAGCGGTGTTCATGCAGCAAGCCACCGTAAGGTGGCTTTTTTGTTTTTGCTTCATTCTTTCGCTTCACGCGCTGTTGCCGGGCTGTGGTGTGTGGTGCAGGAAGCGCCACGACACACAGCGCAGGACCTATCAGTCACACGCGCGACACTCGGTTGTCCTGCGTCCTCAGGGTATTCCTTTGCCGCAGCGGCGCAGCAGTCTCCCTAGAATGTGCTGCACTGCAATACATGGGTTTTGAGCCCGAGGAGTTCGTTGTGTCCGAACCGAAAACCGCTGCGTCCAAATCGACCCAGCGCGTCATCAAGAAGTACCCCAACCGCCGTCTGTACGACACAGACACCTCCACCTACATCACCCTGGCCGAGGTGCGCCAGCTGGTGATGGACCACCAGAACGTGGTGGTGCGCGACGCCAAGACGGGCGAAGACCTCACACGCAGCATCCTGCTGCAGATCATTTTGGAAGAGGAGGCGGGCGGCGCCCCGATGTTCACCGAGGCGGTGCTGGCCAACATCATCCGCTTCTACGGCCATGCCATGCAGGGGTTCATGGGTGCGTATCTGGAGAAGAACGTCCAGGCCTTTACCGATGTGCAGGCCAAGCTGGCTGAGCAGTCGCAAAGCGTGACGCCCGAGATGTGGTCGCAATTCATGAGCCTGCAGTCGCCCATGCTCAAGGGCATGATGGGCAACTATGTCGAGCAGTCGCAGACCATGCTGGCCCAGATGCAGGAGCAGATGCAAAAGCAGACGGAGCAGATGCTGGGTGCATTTGGACTGAAAAGATAGCCCCCGAGGCGCCTGCGGCGCCTTGCCCCCGGGCGGCGCCGCTAGAGCGGTGGTGCTGCCTTTGAATGGTGGCTGCGGGCTGGTGCAGCACCGGTTGCGCAGGTTGCGGCAGGTGGCAAACCTTGCGATGAATCGGCAATCCTGACCGCTCAACGCCGGAACTGGGACAATACGGGGATATGAGCGAAGCAATTGCCCCCACCAAAACACCCAAAGTCGGATTCGTCAGCCTGGGATGCCCCAAGGCGCTGACCGATTCCGAGCTGATCCTCACGCAGCTGAGCGCCGAGGGTTACGAAACCTCCAAGACCTTCCAGGGCGCAGACCTGGTCATCGTCAACACCTGCGGCTTCATTGACGATGCCGTGAAAGAAAGCCTGGACACCATTGGCGAAGCGCTGGCCGAGAACGGCAAGGTCATCGTCACCGGCTGCCTGGGCGCCCGCACGGGTGACGATGGCGGCAACATGGTGCGCCAGATGCACCCCAGCGTGCTGGCCGTGACCGGGCCGCATGCCACGCAAGAGGTGATGGATGCGGTCCACCTGAACCTGCCCAAGCCCCACGACCCGTTCGTGGACCTGGTGCCCGGCAGCTTCGGCATCGCGGGCATCAAGCTCACGCCCAAGCACTACGCTTACCTCAAGATCAGCGAAGGCTGCAACCACCGTTGTACCTTCTGCATCATCCCGTCCATGCGCGGCGATCTGGTGTCGCGCCCCATTGGCGACGTGCTGAGCGAGGCCAAGGCCTTGTTTGAAGGTGGTGTGAAAGAGCTGCTGGTGATCAGTCAGGACACCTCGGCCTATGGCGTGGACGTGAAGTACCGGACGGGCTTCTGGGACGGCAAGCCCGTCAAGACCCGCATGCTGGAGCTGGTGCAGACGCTGGGTGAGATTGCCGAGCCCTATGGTGCCTGGGTGCGCCTGCACTACGTGTACCCGTACCCCAGCGTGGACGAGGTGATCCCACTCATGGCCACGGGCAAGGTGCTGCCGTACCTGGACGTGCCTTTCCAGCACAGCCACCCTGATGTCCTGAAGCGCATGAAGCGCCCCGCCAGCGGCGAGCGCAACCTGGAGCGCATCCTGCGCTGGCGCGAAGCCTGCCCCGAGCTGGTCATCCGCAGCACCTTCATTGCGGGCTTTCCGGGCGAGACGGAAGAAGAGTTCCAGCACCTGCTCGACTTCGTGCGCGAGGCGCAGATTGACCGTGCGGGCTGCTTTGCCTACAGCGATGTGAATGGCGCTGCGGCCAACGAGCTGCCCGGCATGCTGCCGATGGAAGTGCGCGAAGAGCGCCGTGCCCGCTTCATGGCGGTGGCGGAAGAGGTCTCGATCGCCAGACTGCAGCGCCGGGTGGGTGCCACCATGCAGGTGCTGGTGGACCATGCCCCTGCCCTGGGCCGCAAAGGGGGTGTGGGCCGCACTTATGCGGATGCGCCCGAGATCGACGGCACCGTGCAGCTGCTGCCGCCCGAGAAGATCAGCAAGCAGCTCAAGGTGGGGGAGTTCACCAAGGCACGTATCGTGGGCGTGCAGGGACACGACCTGGTGGCGCAACCTATCTGATTGCTATTTAATTCATAGCGTTAGACCCTTGCAGCACTAGCGCATTGGCTCTGAATCATAAAAAAAGGCTTCCCGAGGGAAGCCTTTTTCTTTGGGGGATCTCCTGGGAGGGAGAGGGGGCAGCGAGCCCTTGCCGCCCTTAGACGCGCTTGCGGTATTCGCCAGTGCGGGTGTCGATTTCGATCTTGTCGCCTTGGCTGACGAACAGGGGCACGGGCACTTCGAAGCCGGTGGCGATCTTGGCAGGCTTCATGACCTTGCCGGAGGTGTCGCCCTTGACGGCGGGTTCCGTCCAGGTGATTTCGCGCTCGACGCTGGTGGGCAGTTCGACCGAGATGGCCTTGCCGTCATAGAACACCACTTCCACCGTCATTCCGTCTTCCAGGTAGTTCAGCGAGTCGCCCATGTTTTCGGCTTCCACTTCGTACTGGTTGTACTCGGTGTCCATGCACACGTACATGGGGTCGGCAAAGTAGGAGTAGGTGCACTCCTTCTTGTCCAGGATCACGTTGTCGATCTTGTCGTCGGCCTTGAACACGACTTCGGTGCCGAAGTTGCCGATCAGGCTCTTGAGCTTCATGCGCACGGTGGCTGCACCGCGGCCGCCGCGGGCGTATTCGGTCTTCAGGACCACCATGGGGTCCTTGCCGTGCATGATGACGTTGCCGGCGCGGATTTCTTGAGCGATTTTCATAGCAAGTTGCTTGGGTTGGGGCCGCTCAACGCGCGGGCTGGCAAACCATCTGGTTTGCGCGCCGGTGCATGTTCTGCGGCGAAAGTGCGCGGGGAGCAGGCACTGACATGCCGCACCTGATTTGCGCAAAGCCTCGGATTTTACCGTTTTTCGGCGACAAAGCCCAAAAGTTGTGCGACGAGGTTGTCCTGCGTCAGCAGGCGCGCACGGGCAGCCTGGGTGCAGGCGGTCCACTCTGCCAGCGTGTTGTCGTCCGGCCATTGCAGCGGCGCGCCGTCCAGCCCGTTCCAGGTGGCGTGGAACTGCCGCAGTGACGCAGGCGCCTGCAGCCAGTCCAGAAAGGCCCAGAGCTTGTCGTGGTGGGCGTTGTCGTGCTGCGGGTAGATCTGCCAGACAAAGGCTTGACCCGCCCACAGCGCACGCACCAGCGAGTCCTCGCCCCGCACCGCATTGAAGTCGCAGGCCCACAGCATCTCATCAAACGCTGGCTGGGGGCGGTGGGGAAGGTAGGACAAGGACAGCAGTCCCCGCTGGTCATGCGCTTGCGGACCTCCTTGGTTCCCGGAGGGCTCGGCCAGTGTCGCCCGCACAGCAGCAGCCGGGCGGCCAGGCGTGACCAGCAGCTCGGTGGGTTGTCGCGCACACTGTTGCAGCAGGTGGGCCAGCGCCGGGGGCTCGTAGCAGAACAGCGACACCCAGCGGCTGCCCGTTATATCTTCGCCCCTGCCAAACATGGCCCGGTGCTCCGTGCGCCAGGCGCTGCGGTCAAAAGCCGCGCGCCGCGCCATCAGATGGGGCTCGCGCAGGAGGCCGCCGGTGCCGGTGGTGAAGCCGGGGTAGAAAAACCAGCGCGTCCACCCCGATGCCGGGCCGGACAGGATGGGGGACGGCAGGCGGTGGGTGCGTGCGACGTAGGCCTCTGCAGACAGGTATTCCAGGTTGATCCAGACAGGTTTGGAGCGATTTTGGCTAGAAGCGCTAGTGGAATATGCGCTATACGCTATGAATTCAGGAGCAATATCGCAGCCGAAGGCCTCCACCATCACATCGGGTGGCGGCTCGTTGGGCCCCGGCGGCGGCGCGCCCCAGGGCCTCACCTCCACCCCGGCGCAGCCCCCAGGGGCCATCCATTGCAGCGCCGAGGCGTCGTCCACCCACAGGCGCACGCGGTGGCCCAGTGCGGCCAGCTGCGCCACCAGACGCCAGCACACGCCAATGTCGCCAAAGTTGTCGATCACGCGGCAGAACACATCCCACTGCAGGGGCTGGCGGTCGGGGGTCATGGTGTAGAGGGCTGCGTGCGCAAGTGGTCCACCAGCAGCCGGGCCACGGTGGAGAGGGATTCTTCCGACCGCACGCACAGCGACAGGCGGCGGTGGGCCCAGGGCTCGTTCAGGGTGACGGTGCGGATCTGCAGCGCGCCCTGGTACAGCCGCGCACTGCCGCGCGGCATCACGCCCACACCCAGCCCGGCGTTGACCATGAGGCACAGCGCGTCGTAGCTGGTGACCTGCATGCGCAGTCGAAGCGGAAGGCCTGCCTCGGCGGATGCGCGGGTGAGCTGGTTGTTGATGGCGCTGTTGGGGTGCGCGCCCACAAAGTCATAGGGCAGGGCGTCTGCCAGCCGCACGGACTTGCGCCGCGCCAGCGCATGGCCGGTGGGTACCACCAGCACCAGCTCGTCGGTGCGGTAGGGCAGCAGCGTCACCCGCTCGCCGTAGTGGCCTTCGTTCAGGATGCCCACGTCGGCCGCGTTCTCGGCCACGGAATGCGCAATCGCGCTGCTGATCTGCTCCTGCAGCCGCACATCCACCTGCGGGTGTTGTGCCAGAAAGCTCTGCAGTTCCTCCGGCAAAAACTGCGTGATGGCCGAGATGTTGGCCACCACGCGCACGTGGCCGCGCACTCCGGTGCCATATTCGCGCATCTGGGTGGCGATGCCGTCCAGGTCATTCAGTACGCCGCGCGCCAGGTTCAGCAGGGCAAATGCGGCGGCCGTGGGCTCGGTGCCCTTGTTGCTGCGGGTGAACAGGGCCACGTGCAACGCGTCTTCCAGGTCGGCCAGGCGGCGGCTCACGGCCGAGGCGGCCAGGTGCTCGCGCGCGGCGGCGGCAGCGATGGTGCTTTCTTCCATCACGGCCACAAACAGGCGCAGGGAGACGGGATCAAGTTTCATGGGGGCCTGATGGTAACAAGCTGCCATGCCGGTTTGCGATGGCATCTTGTTGCTTGAGCGATTTACGGCCCCGCACACCCTGCGCATCATTCGCCCCGAGCCGCCCCGGCGTGGGGCTGGCCGCAGGAGATAACCCCACCCATGGATTCCATTGCTTCCCCCGCCGCGTTGCAAGGCGTGCGCGTCATCGAAATGGGCCAGCTCATTGCCGGGCCTTTCTGCGGCAAGACGCTGGGCGAGTTTGGCGCCGATGTGATCAAGATCGAGGCGCCCGAGACCGGCGACCCGCTGCGCAACTGGCGCCTCATCAAGGAAGGCACTTCTGTCTGGTGGCAGGTGCAGTCGCGCAACAAGCGCTCGGTGGCGCTGGACCTGCGGCAAAAGGAGGGGCAGGACATCGCTCGCCAGCTGATTGCAGAAGCCGATGTGCTGGTCGAGAACTTCCGCCCCGGCACGCTGGAAGGCTGGGGCATGTCGCCCGAGGAACTGCACCAACTCAACCCTGGCCTCGTGATGCTGCGCATCTCTGGCTACGGCCAGACGGGGCCATACCGCGACCTGCCAGGCTTTGGCGCCATCGGCGAAGCCATGGGCGGCCTGCGCCACCTGACGGGCGAGCCCGGCCGCGTGCCGGTGCGCGTCGGTGTCTCGATTGGTGACACGCTGGCGGCGCTGCACGGCACCATCGGCGTGCTCACGGCGCTGTACCACCGCAAGGTCAACGGCGGCCAGGGCCAGGTGATTGACGTGGCGCTGCACGAGGCGGTGTTCAACGTGATGGAAAGCCTGATCCCCGAATACAGCGCCTTCGGCGCCGTGCGCGAGGCCGCAGGCAGCGCGCTGCCGGGCATTGCACCGAGCAACGCCTACCCCTGCCAGGACGGCTGGGTGCTGGTGGCGGGCAATGGCGACAGCATCTTCAAGCGGCTGATGGATGCGATTGGCAGGCCCGACCTGGGCACTGCGCCGGACCTCGCCAACAACACCGGCCGCGTGGCCCGGGTGGAAGAGATCGACGCTGCGATTGGCGCCTGGAGCGCGCAGCGCACTGTGCAGCAGGTGCTGGATGCATTGGGCGCTGCCCGCGTGCCAGCGGGCAAGGTCTACACCGCCAAAGACATTGCCGAAGACCCGCACTACCGCGCCCGCGACATGCTGCTGACGCAACAGACGCGCGACGGCTACAGCGTAGAAGTGCCCGGCATCGTGCCCAAGCTCTCGGCCACGCCAGGCACCATCCGCAGCAGCGCGCCGCACCTGGGCGACGACACCGATGCGGTGCTGGCCGAGGCAGGGCTCACGGCCGAACAGATTGCGCTGCTGCGCAGCAAGGGGGTGATTCAATGAGTGCATCCAACATGGTGTGGCAGGGCGCAGGCCGCCGCATCCACATGCAGGAAGTCGGCTTGCGCGACGGCCTGCAGATGGAAAAGGCCTTTGTGCCCACGGCCGACAAGATCGCGCTGTGCAATGCGCTGTCGGCGGCGGGCCTGTCCAAGATTGAGGTGACCTCGTTCACCTCGCCCACGGCCATCCCTGCGCTCAAAGACGCCGAGATCGTGATGCGCGAGATCACGCGAAGCCCGGGCACCGTCTATACCGCGCTGGTGCCCAATCTGCGCGGCGCCGAGCGCGCCATCGAGTCGCGCACGGACGAGCTGAACCTGGTGATGTCGGTCAGCGCCACCCACAATCTGGCCAACCTGCGCATGACGCAGGAACAGTCGTTCGCGGCGCTGGCGCAGGTGGTGGCCCTGGCGCAGGGCGCCAACGTGGCGGTGAATGTGTCTCTGTCCTGCGTGTTCGGCTGCCCCATGGAGGGCGATGTGGCCCAGGCCGATGTGTTCGGCTGGGTGCAGCGCTTTGTGGACTTGGGTGTGCGTGGCATCACGCTGTGCGATACCACGGGCATGGCCTACCCCACGCAGGTGCACCAGCTCACGGCGGCCGCCCGCGCGCGCTGGCCGGGGGTGGAGTTCACCCTGCATTTCCACAACACGCGCGGCATGGGGCTAGCCAATGTGCTGGCCGCCATCGACGCCGGGGCTGACCGTTTCGATGCCTCGCTGGGCGGCCTGGGCGGCTGCCCCTATGCACCCGGTGCCAGCGGCAATGTGTGCAGTGAGGAGATCGTGCATGCGCTGGCGCTGATGCGCTATGACACGGGGGTGGACTTGGCACAACTGGTGGCGGCGGCGCAGCGACTGCCTGCGTTGATCGGCCACGATATTCCCAGCCAGATCGCCAAGGCGGGCCCGCGCCTGGCGCTGCACCCGGTGCCTGCCGATTTCGAGGCGATCCGCGAAAGGGCGCTGGCCCGCTGAATGCGGGCGAGCCTGCATTCACCCATAACACCAGGAGACAAAAGCCATGACATTTCAAACGACGCTGTCCCGCCGCATCTTTACCGCCGCCGTGCTGTGCTCCGCTGCTTTGGCTGCGGGCGCGCAGGACAAATACCCCTCCAAGCCCATCACCGTGGTGGTACCCCAGGCTGCGGGTGGCGCCAACGACGCCATTGCGCGCGTGGTGGCGCAAAAACTCAGCGAGCAGCTGGGCCAAGGCGTGATCGTGGACAACCGCCCTGGTGCGGGCGGCACGCTGGCCACAGGCGCCACGGCCCGCGCGCGCAATGATGGCTACACCCTGCTGCTGACAGCCGACAGCGCCCATGTGATCGGCCCTGCGCTGTACAAGAACCCGGGGTTCGATCCGGTGAAGGACTTCGCACCCGTGGCGCCTGTGGCCACGGCGGGCTATGTGCTGGTGGCGCATCCATCCTTCCCGGCCAACACCGTGGCCGAAATGGTGGCTTTGGCCAAGGCCAACCCCGGCAAATATGCGATTGCCTCGGCGGGCAACGGCACGCTGAACCACCTGATTGGCGAGATGCTGCAAAAGGCGGCGGGCATCCAGCTGCAGCACATTCCGTACAAGGGTTCGGCTGCAGCCGCCACCGACGTGGTGGGCGGGCAAGTGCCGCTGTCGGTGCAAAGCCTGCCGTCAGCCATTGCGTTCATCAAGGCAGGCAAGCTCAAGGTGCTGGGTGTGGTCAATGAAAAGCGCGTGGCCGCGCTGCCCGATGCGCCCACCATCGGCGAGACGATCAAGGGCTTTGGCCAGGCACCCTGGTATGCGCTGTTTGCCCCGGCCGGCACGCCCGCGCCCATCGTGGCGCAGTTGCAGGCCGAGGTGGCCCGTGCGCTGGAGCACAAGGACGTGGTGGACAAGCTGGCCACCGTGGGCTGCGAGCCCTTCAAGGGTACGGCGGCGCAGCTGGCGGCGCTGGTGCAGTCCGACCTGCCCAAGTGGAGCCGCGTGGTCAAGGACACGGGCGCCACGGTCGATTGACCAGGCGCTTTCTCAGTGCCTTCCTGCTTCTCGCAACTCAGATTTTTTGACAACAACGACAACGACGGAGACATCCCTTTCATGAAAACCACCCGCAAGCAGTTCACCACCCTCGCCCTGGCCGCACTGGCCACCGGCTTCATCGGCCACGCAGCGGCGCAGGGCGCCTACCCGTCCAAAAACGTGACCCTGGTGGTGCCCACCGCCGCAGGCGGCACCACCGACCTGTCGGCCCGCATGCTGGCGCAAGCCCTGGCGCCGGTGCTGGGCCAGTCGGTCATCGTGGACAACAAGGGCGGGGGCAACGGCAACATTGCTGCCAGCGCCGTCAAGCGGGCCGAGGCCGATGGCTACACGCTGCTGATGCAGTACTCGGGCTACCACGTCATCTCGCCCCACATCACCAAACAAAAGCAGTGGGAGCAGGGTGACTTCCAACCCGTGGCTAACGTCATCTCGGCCCCGCAGATCATCGTGGTGCGTGCCGACCTGCCGGTGAAAACGCTGCCCGAGCTGATCGCCTACGCCAAAGCCAACCCTGGCAAGCTCAACTACGCCTCGTCGGGCAACGGCTCGCTGCAGCACGTGACCGGTGCCATGCTGGAGCAGCAGGGCGCCATCAAGATGGTCCATGTGCCCTACAAGGGCACGGGCCCCGCGCTGCAGGACCTGCTGGGCGGCCAGGTGGACCTGACCTTTGGCACTGCACCGCCGTTCATGCCCCACATCGCCAGCGGCAAGCTGCGCGTGCTGGCCGTGACGGGCAAGCAGCGCCTGCCCAGTCTGCCTGATGTGCCCACCACAGCCGAGGCGGGCTACCCCAAGGTCGATGCCACCTCGTGGTTTGCGGTGTTTGCCCCCGCCGCCGTGCCCAAGGCCGTGGTGGACAAGCTCACGGCCGACATCCGCACCGTGGTGCAGAACCCGGCCTTCCAGCAAAAGGCGCAGGAGCAGGGCGC
This sequence comes from Acidovorax sp. 99, assembly GCF_003096455.1. NCBI lineage: Bacteria > Pseudomonadati > Pseudomonadota > Betaproteobacteria > Burkholderiales > Comamonadaceae > Acidovorax > Acidovorax sp. 99. The sequence goes on along the minus strand of NZ_QEKU01000001.1, from coordinate 260,550 downwards.
CACGGCCGACTACCAGACCCCGGCGCAGCTGGGTGACAAGGTGAAGGCCGATCTGGCTAACTGGGCGCAGGTGGTGAAGACCTCGAAGATCGAGGCGGAGTGACCGGGGTACGGTGCTTTTTTGATCAAAATGGCTGCAAGCGCTGGTTGAATATGCGCTGGTAGCTATTTTTTTGATAGTGAACCGGCAGGCTGCGCACGGGGCCACAATACGCGCCATGTCTGATGTGCATTCCGAAGAACTCCTGGCGCAGGTGGCTGCGCTGCCCGCGCTGCCGGGTGTGTACCGCTATTTCGACGCGCAGGATGCGCTGCTGTATGTGGGCAAGGCGCTCAACCTCAAGCGCCGGGTGTCCAGCTACTTCCAGAAGAACCATGGCGGCACCCGCATCGGCCACATGGTCAGCAAGATCGTGCGCATGGAGACCACGGTGGTGCGCTCCGAGGCCGAGGCGCTGCTGCTGGAAAACAACCTCATCAAGACGCTGAACCCCAAGTTCAACATCCTGTTTCGAGACGACAAGAGCTACCCCTATCTCAAGATCACCGGCACACCGGGCGCCCACACGCGGAGCGATGCGCCGGGCCAGGTGTTTCCGCGCATGGCCTACTACCGGGGTGCGGTGGACAAGAAGCACCGCTACTTTGGCCCGTACCCCAGCGCCTGGGCGGTGAAGGAAACCATTCAGCTGCTGCAAAAGGTGTTCCGGCTGCGCACCTGCGAAGACACGGTGTTTGCCAACCGCACACGGCCCTGCCTGCTGTACCAGATCAAGCGCTGCACCGGGCCCTGCGTGGACTTGATCTCGCCCGAGGCCTATGCGGCTGACGTGCAGCACGCGGAGGCGCTGCTGCGCGGCGAAACGCAGGAGCTGCTGCAGGCGCTGGAGGCGCGGATGATGGCGCATTCGGACAAGCTGGAGTTTGAGCAGGCTGCCGAGGTGCGCAACCAGATCCAGGCGCTGTCGCGCGTGCTTCACCAGCAGTCCATCGAGACGGTGGATGACAAGGATGTGGACATCCTGGCGGTGCGCGTGCAAGGTGGACGCGCCTGCGTGAACCTGGCCATGGTGCGCGGTGGCCGCCACCTGGGCGACCGGCCGTACTTTCCAGTGCACGTCGAGGACGCTGCGGCGGTATTTGAAGAAGAGGGCGGGGACGGTGCGGATGAAACGGTGGCTACCCCGTCTCGTCCGGTTCGCCCCGTGGAGGCCCTGGTGCTGGAGGCCTTCATTGCCCAGCACTACATCGGTGTGCCCGTGCCACCGCTGCTGGTGACCAGTGTGCCGGTGGACAAGGCCTTGCTGGACGCGCTGACCGAACAAAGTGGCTTGCGCGTGAACGCTATCCACCAGCCACGCGAACAGCGCCGCGCGTGGCTGGACATGGCGCAGAAAAACGCCGATCTGCAACTGGCCCGTCTGCTGGCCGAGGAGGGCTCGCAGCAGGCCCGCACCCGCGCGCTGGCCGAGGCGCTGGACCTGCCGCCCGAAGACCTGGACCAGCTCACCATCGAGTGTTTCGACATCTCGCACACGGCGGGTGAATCCACCCAGGCGTCGTGTGTGGTGTTTCACCACCACAAGATGCAGAGCAGCGAATACCGCCGCTACAAGATCGAAGGCATCACCGGCGGCGACGACTATGCCGCCATGCGCCAGGTGCTCACGCGCCGCTACAGCAAGGTGGTGGAGGCGCAGCGCGAGGAGGGCGGCATCGACTATGCGCAATCGCCCGAGGCGCAAGCCGCAGCCCGGCCCAAAGGCCAGGCGCGTTTGCCGGACCTGGTGCTCATCGACGGCGGCAAGGGCCAGGTGGGCGTGGCGCGTGAGGTGTTCACGGCACTGGGGCTGGACCTGACCCGCATCGTGGGGGTCGAGAAGGGCGAGGGCCGCAAGGTGGGCCTGGAAGAGTTGGTGTTCGCCGACGGGCGTGAGAAGGTCTACCTGGGCAAGGATTCGGCCGCGCTCATGCTGGTGGCGCAGATCCGCGATGAGGCGCACCGCTTTGCCATCACCGGCATGCGCGCGGCACGGGCCAAGGTGCGCGTGGGGGGCGGGCAACTGGAAGAAATTGCGGGGGTGGGGCCCAAGAAGCGAGCGCGCCTGTTGCAACGTTTTGGCGGGGTGCGTGGTGTGGCATCCGCGAGCGTGGAGGACCTGGCCACCGTGGATGGCATCTCGCATGAATTGGCAGAAGAAATTTACAAGGCATTGAGATAAGCCCCATGTGCCGTTCCACGGCCGCGCCGTGACACAATCGCCGCCATGTTCTGGACTATCCCCACCTTGATGACCTGGACGCGCATCGTCGCGATACCTTTGATCGTGGGGGTGTTCTACGCACCGCTGGACCCGGCCACGCGCAATCTCATTGCCACCGTGATGTTCGTGGTGTTCGCGGCCACCGACTGGCTGGACGGCTACCTGGCCCGCAAGCTCAACCAGACCTCGTCTTTCGGTGCTTTCCTGGACCCGGTGGCCGACAAGTTTCTGGTGTGTGCGTCGCTCCTGGTGCTGGTGCACCTGCAACGTGCCGACGTGTTTGTGGCCCTCATCATCATCGGCCGCGAGATCGCGATCTCGGCCCTGCGCGAGTGGATGGCGCAGATCGGCGCCAGCAAGAGCGTGGCCGTGCACATGATCGGCAAGGTCAAGACCACGGTGCAGATGCTGGCCATCCCCTTTCTGCTGTACGACGGGCGCCTGTTTGGCGTGATCGATACCGGCGTGTGGGGCACCTGGCTCATCTGGGCCTCGGCGGTGCTCACCGTCTGGTCGATGGTGTACTACCTGCAGAAGGCGTTGCCCGAGATCCGGGCACGCGTCAAATAGTTTTCAAGTCTTTGATGCCTGGAGCGCTTGATATATAAGCGCAGGCAGCTATATTTTCAGGAGCATCTGAATGGCGAAGCATCGCATTGCAGTCATTGCCGGTGACGGCATTGGCAAAGAGGTCATGCCCGAGGGCCTCCGCGTTCTGGACGAGGCCGCCCGCAAGTTTGGCATTGACCTGCATTTCGACCACTTCGACTTTTCGAGCTGGGACTACTACGAAAAGCACGGCAAGATGCTGCCCGACAACTGGAAGGACCAGATCGGCGGCCATGAGGCGATTTACTTTGGCGCGGTGGGCTGGCCCGAGAAGATTGCCGACCATGTCTCGCTCTGGGGCTCGCTGCTGCTGTTTCGCCGCGAGTTCGACCAGTACATCAACCTGCGCCCCGCGCGCCTCATGCCCGGCGTGATTGCCCCCGTGGTGCGGCGTGATGGGTCACCACGCCTGCCGGGCGAGATTGACATGTTCATCGTGCGCGAGAACACCGAGGGCGAATACTCCAGCATCGGTGGCCGCATGTACGAAGGCACCCCGCGCGAGATCGTGATGCAGGAGACAGTGATGTCGCGCCACGGCGTGGACCGTGTGCTGAAGTTCGCGTTTGAACTGGCCCAGTCGCGCCCCAAGAAGCACCTGACCAGCGCCACCAAGTCCAACGGTATCGCCATCACCATGCCCTACTGGGACGAGCGCGTGGCCGAGATGGCCAAGGCCTACCCCGATGTGACGGTGGACAAGTTCCACATCGACATCCTCACCGCCCACTTCGTGCAGCGGCCCGACTTCTTTGATGTGGTGGTTGCCAGCAACCTGTTCGGCGACATCCTCTCGGACCTGGGACCTGCGTGCACCGGCACCATCGGCATCGCGCCCAGCGCCAACCTCAACCCCACGCGCACCATGCCGTCGCTGTTTGAGCCGGTGCATGGCTCGGCGCCCGACATCGCGGGCAAGGGCATCGCCAACCCCATTGGGCAGATCTGGTGCGGCGCAATGATGCTGGACTTCCTGGGTTACCGCGCCGCGCACGACGCCGTTTTGGCCGCTATCGAAGCCGTGTTGCAACCCGGCAGTGGTGCTCCGCGCACCCCGGACCTGGGCGGCACGGGCAGCACGCAGGATGTGGGCAAAGCCATCGCTCAGGCACTCGCTGCTCGTTGAGTACGGCTGGCTGCGGGGTGTCAATACGGAGTGCTGCCGATACGGCGTGTTTGAGACAAAAACCCCCGCCAAGCCCTGTCGCAGCGTGAAATACGACTAGAATTCAAAACAACGCTGACGCAAAACAGCGTGTTGTATTGACACTCTGAAACTCGATGGCTTTAATCTGATGCAGCAGCCACTGCTGTGTATGCCAGTCATTCCCCCGCCTGTTCTCCACCAGCCCACGGCTGTGCTTTCAGGCGTGTGAAGACCAGATATCCTCGAGACATTCCATTAACTCTTTTCCGAGAGGCTTCTTGTGAACAAAACCGAATTGATTGAGCACATCGCTACCAACGCCGACATCTCCAAGGCCGCTGCTGCGCGTGCCCTGGAATCCACGATCGAGGCTGTCAAGAAGACTCTCAAGAAGGGCGGCACCGTGTCGCTCGTCGGTTTCGGTACTTTTGCCGTGGGCAAGCGTGCTGCCCGCACCGGTCGCAATCCCCGCACTGGCGCTACGATTAAAATCAAAGCTGCTAAAGTTCCAAAGTTCCGTCCTGGCAAGGCATTGAAAGACGCCTTGAACTGAGGATCAGTTTAGGTAGGGTCCTTAGCTCAGTTGGTAGAGCGGCTCCTTTACACGGAGTAGGTCGGCGGTTCGAGACCGTCAGGACCCACCATCACCGAACAAAGGCGAACGCAAGTTCGCCTTTTGTTTTTTGCCTTCTGAAAGATCGACCATGTTTGAATCCATCCGCAAGCACTCCAAGATCGTGATGATCTTCTTGTTCTTGCTGATCATTCCTTCGTTTGTGCTGGTAGGCATCGACCGCAACTATTTCTCTGAAAAGAGTCCTGTGGTAGCCCGTGTCGATGGCAACAACATCAACCAGACGGACTGGGACAATGCCCATCGCATGGAGACAGACCGCATTCGCGCCCAGTCTCCCTCGGTCGATCCCAAGTTGCTGGACGCTCCCAGCGCCCGGTATGCCACGCTGGAGCGCCTGGTGCGTGACCGTGTGCTGGCGGCTGCCGCGCAGAAGATGCACCTCGTGACCAGCGATGCGCGCCTGGCCCGTAGCCTGCAGGAGATTCCCGCCATTGCTGGACTCAAGCGCCCGGACGGTACGCTGGACGCCGATGCGTATCGCGCACTGGTCGCTGCTCAAGGCCTGACCCCCGAAGGTTTCGAAGCCAATGTGCGCCGCGACATCTCGGTGAACCAAGTGATGGGTGGCGTGATGAGCTCCGCGTTTGGCTCTGATGCGCAGGTCAAACTTGCGCTCGACGCTTTGTACGAGCGCCGCGAGATCCAGGTGGCCCGATTCAACGCTGCCGACTTCGCCAGCAAAGTCACCCCGACTGATGCAGACCTGGAGGCCTACTACAAGGCCCATCCCGCCCTGTTCCAGCAACGGGAACAGGCAGCCATCGAATACGTGGTGCTGGATCTCGACAGCGTGCGGGCGTCCATCACCCTGGGTGAAGACGACCTGCGTACTTACTACAAAGAGAATGTGGCTCGCATGACGGCGAAGGAAGAGCGCCGCGCCAGCCACATCCTGGTAAACGCTCCCAAGGATGCATCCGCCGCGGACCGCGAGAAGGCCAAGGCCCGTGCCACTGAACTGCTGGCCCAGGTGCGCAAGGCTCCCGGCAGCTTTGCTGATGTGGCCAAGAAATCCTCTGACGACAAGGGCTCGGCCGTTGCGGGCGGAGACCTGAACTTCTTTGCCCGGGGTGCGATGGTCAAGCCCTTTGAAGAAGCTGCGTTTGCGCTGAAAAAGGGCGAAATCAGTGATCTGGTGGAAACCGAGTTTGGTTATCACATCATCCAGCTCACCGACATCAAGACACCCCGCCAGCCCAGCTTTGAAGAACTGCGCCCCACCATGGAAGCAGAGCTCAAGCAGCAGCAGGCGCAGCGCAAGTTTGCCGAGGTGGCAGAGTCCTTCACCAACGGTGTGTATGAGCAGGCAGACAGCCTCCAGCCCGTGGCCGACAAGCTCAAGCTGAAGATCCAGACTGCCAAGGGTGTGACCCGGACCCCTGCCGCAGGTGCCAAGGGCCCTCTGGCCAACGCCAAGTTCCTCGAAGCACTTTTTGCTACCGACTCGCTGCAAAACAAGCGCAACACAGAGGCGGTGGAAGTGGGCCCCAGCCAGATGGCTGCCGGTCGTGTGACCACCTACACCCCTGCATTGACACTGCCCTACGACGAAGTGAAGGCCCGTGTTCGCACCTTGTATGTGGCTGAGAAATCTGCCGAACTCGCACGCAAGGAGGGCGAGGCCAAGCTCAATGCATGGAAGGCTGCCCCATCTTCTGCCACAGGCTTGGCCGCAGCGACCGAAGTCTCCCGCGAACAGACCCAGAACCTGCCGCGTGCCCTGATCGACGCCGCACTGCGGGCTCCCTCCGAAACGCTGCCAGGCTGGACGGGGGTGGATTTGGGCGCTGCGGGTTATGTCGTGGTCAAGGTCAACCGCGTCGTGCCGCGCCAGGCACCGGATGCGCAGCGTGCGCAGCAGGAGCGCCAACAATACGTGCAGTGGTTGGCCACGGCCGAAGGGCTGGCGTACTATGAACTGCTCAAGCAGCGCTTCAAGGTGCAGATCAAGGCACCACGTCCTGAGGCAGCGCCAACAGTGACTGCAGAAAATTAAGCGATTTGATGTCCGGGGCCAAAATCCCGGGCTATAATACAAAGCTACGGTGGCTGTAGCTCAGTTGGTAGAGTCCAGGATTGTGATTCCTGTTGTCGTGGGTTCGAGCCCCATCAGCCACCCCAAAATAGCAAAGCGCTGCAGCAGAAATGTTGCAGCGCTTTTTGCTTTGGGGCTGTATGGAATCTCGCCTTGCGCATGCCCCCCCTGTGCAGCGTTGTGCGTCAAGGGGGGTTTCTCACCATCAGAGCCCCGCCTCTCGCTCACCACAGCCCCACACGGCGCATACTGCATGCTCCACTTTTTGGGAGTTTCTGATGAGCCTTGTGATTCGCGACGCGTCGCCCAGTGAAAAGCGCGGCAACGCCATGTCTGCGGCCTTGGCCAAAGAGCAACTTCAATACGCGGTCCAGATCGTGCGCGACGTGTTGCCGCAGAGCGCTGGCGATGCAGCATTGATTGGCGCCGTGGTGCAGGCCATTGCCATGAATTACGCTGCTGTGCCGCAGCCCAATCGTTAGGGTTGGGGCTGTACGCGACGAGGTGCTTGATCCACATCCGTCATCCAGCCCGCGCGCGCATTGCTTGGCTGTTCCACACTCGTCAGAATGGATCGATTGGTATGAGTGGGGAGATTGAAAGCTACCAGCTGGGCCCGGAGGGACTCGAACCCCCGACCTATAGCTTAGAAGGTAGCTGATATTTGTTGAGTTTTCACCTTTTAAATCAACAAGTTACGATGATTTTCTGATACGATAAAACCCTAATATCTCACAAAAATCTCTCCGACGTGTGGAGAATCTTGAAAGATTACGATGGGTTCTATCAAGAAACGGGCGCTTAAAGACGGCAGCTCCGTCTATGACTGCCGCATCAATCGGGGAGTTGCTGGGACCCTGAGCAAGACCTTCAAGAGGAAGGATGAAGCCGAAAGCTGGGCCCGTGCTATCGAGGGAAAAATTGATCGCGGCGAGAACATCAGCCGCAAAGCGCAGACGACTATGTTTACGGTCGCCTGTGCTGAATACATCAAGCACTACAAGCCCTTGAAAACCAAAGAAAGGGTGCTGACGCCGGGCGAAATCATGGCAGTCCAAAGCTTGAACCAAGATTTCAAGAAATTTGCCATTAGCGAAATCACGAACCAACTGATACAGGCATGGATTGACCGGTTCTTGGAGACAGAGGTGGCCACGCAGCCTCGCAAGAAAGTTCACCCGTACTACAACGGTGGGCTCGACAAGAACGGCAAGAGGAAGACGTACAGCGAGAGTACCGTGCGTCGGCACTTCTTTGTGCTTAAAAAGATCCTGGTTTGGTATTCAGTGCGCGAGGACTTCGTCCTTCCAAGCAATCTCTTCTTGCAGCTCCAAATCCCGCGTGCATGGGCAGGCAAGCGCAAGCGCCGATTGGAAGCGGGAGAACTGGAACGCCTGCATGAGGCCGCAGTTAGGGGATACGATCACAAAGTAGAGTGGCCGTTGCTGATCGACTTTGCGTTGAACACGGCGGCGCGAATGCAGGAAATCCTCAAAACCAAGTGGAGCGATCTCAACTTGGAAGGGCGAAGCTGGACCATCCCGCCAGAGAACGTCAAGACGTCCACTTTCCGCACGGTACCGCTGTCGAAAAAGTCGCTGGCCATTCTCGAAAAAATGGCGACTCTTCGGGTCAAGGGTGAAGACCGCGTCTTCCACATGTGGCGCGATAGTGCGACGACCAGTAAGGGATTCAGGCGGCTGGCGGTACGCGCGGGCATCGAAGATTTCCGCTTTCATGATCTGCGACATGAAGGTGTCAGCCGCTTGTTTGAGACCACTGACCTGACTGATAGCGAAATCATGAGCATCACCGGACACACCTCGTCCGAAATGCTCAAAGCCTACTCTGCACTTCGCCCCAACGCGCTCGCGCGCAGGCTTGACGGCGAAAAACGGTAGTTGGTGCGGCTCGTTAGCCATCCTGTGCCTATGGCGGGTTACTCGAATGCTGCTGCCGGATCTACGGCATTGGGAAAGAGCCGAGACCATTCCAGTCGGGCGCATTGATCGGCATCCCCCAGTTGTTCTGATTCTCGTATTCTGGCGCACTAGGCGCATGCTGCACGCCTACGCACGCGCCCACCTTATGCCCCATGGCTTGCCCCTCGCATGCCGCCTTGGCTGCTGCTTCCAGCTGAATGGGATGACGTTGCATTACCCAGTCAGCGGCTTTTTCCGCTTCTGCGAATGCAGTCATGAGTGCCTTGGGATCGTCAAGAATCGCTTGGCGCCACGAACTCAAATATGCTGCGGTTCTGGCCATAGTCTCCGTAGATGTGGCGGCACAAGCCAACCCAGCTTCCGAAAGTAGGAAGCAGCTAGCCGTCTCCGCGACCAGCTCTTCTCTCTGGTATGAGGGTGATCCATGTACCCCACTCATGGGGCGCGCAAGGCGATGCTTGGCGCCAGTGGCGTGGGATACTTCGTGCAGCAACACTGAAAGGTATTTGTCGCTCGCCGCCTCGATTACATGGCCGCTGGCGTCCACTGTGTCCTTAAACTGCGCGCGCGCGGGGATCGTGATCGAGTCCGTAGTGATGGAGTAGTACGCGCGATTGCCAGGCGTGTGTCTGACGGGCACCCCCATTTTTTCGATCAGCTCTTCCACTTGCGAGCGCACTGCCCACACCGGCTCTGGCTCTGTCGCGGGTAGCTGCGGCATGTTCGCGATGGCACTGGCTGGAAAGACCGTGTAAGACCGCAAGTAGGGACGCCCACGCACAATGTCGAAGATGGGCTTGCCATCGCCGTCCATCCGGGGACGGCCCGCAGCATCCAGAGCGGGCGTCTTCTTCTCCACAAAGCCGAACTTGTAGATGGGCAAGCCGCGCGCTCCTGCTTTGACATGCGGTAAATCCTCTGGCTTCACTCCTTCATTGGCCATGCTCGCCGCCATGGCCTGTACCTGGCGGTACGTTATGAATCGCGCATCGGTCCATCCGTTGGCGAGCATCTCGCACATCAAGCTGAATCGGTTGAACCCCGAGAACGGCAGGCCGCTATGTGCGCTGTATGGTCGTGAATGGCCGCGTGGCGCCACCCACGGCTTTTGCCATATAGAGTTGCCAGCATCCATGAGTGCCACGATGCGTTCCGCAGCATCGCGGTATATCTGGTTGGTGATCTGCTCCATCGTCTTTTTCTTGGAAGCTGTGGGCGCACCAGCCTCCGATTCCGCAAGGGTGGCACCTGTGTCGGGCGTCGATTCGTCAGCTGGTACGGCGGGGGATCTGGCAGGCTTTGGTTTGGGCCTGCGCGGTCTTGGTTTCTTCCTTGATGCCACGGGGGCGGTGGTCTTCCTTGGCTTCTTGGGTTTTTCTTCTGCGACAGCGCTGAATGCCAGTGCGTCGATATCGGCGTCGTTGTCCATGTGGTTCTCCTGGGGTGGGTTGACCGTCCCAAGCTAGCGAACGCCGATATGAAGATCCACCAATTCGCATGTGCTGCGGGCGACGAACGGTATGCGTGTCGCTTAGCCAAAAAGGCGTTGACGCATCACTGCACACACAGCAGGCCTGGGAGCTGATGCAGGGCCTCCGGTAGCGTGCGTTTTGATGCCTGCGATCTGGAAGAACGCCACAGCGGCCCAGCACAAAAACAGGGCCAAGTGGTGAACGCGGACTTTCGCGGTGGATGTGGGGCGGTCGCATAAGTGCATGGTGTCGGTCCTTCGCCCATGACAGGACCGAACCATGAACTGACCGCACAATGTTCAACGCGCTGTCTCCCGCACCATGCCTACAACTCAAAGCAATCAGCATGACGCGAGCATGCGAATGGCGTGATGGATGCGAAGTTGAGAGGCACGAAGAGACCTATTTGCTTTTGGCCGCTTCCACCGTTCTGAGGACGGCGAAGCCGCGTAAGGCAATGTTTTTTTACAGCTCAAACGTACCGATGGCTGTGTCATCTCTTTGCTTTGCAAGAGTGGCTTTTTCAGCTGCCTGCCGTAAATTTTCGGCTTCTTTGGATTGCATCGCAGCACTGCGGGACTGCACTTCTGATTGCGATTGCTGAGCCACCGCTGCCCAATGCGCGGATGTCCAGTCAAACGCAGAAACCTTGTGGGGCTGCACTTCGGCGAACAAGGGCTGTAACAGTCGCTTGACCCATGCCCACAAAAACTGCTCCATAGCGTGCGCCATCAAATCACCGCCGCCAGTGGCAAGTTCACGTTGAGCGCGGCCAGATGAGGAATGCCCACGTTGATGTTGAGCACGTTGAGGAGCGGTGCTTCGGCTTGCGTTGAGCCGCCAGACATCGTGTTGCCGGGCGCTGTCGGCGGCTCCCCCTCGGTGATCGACAGGGTTAGGGCGGGGTTTTTCCCGGCCATTGCGATGCGAATGGGTGCGTCATCGCCCTTGATGACTACGTTGCTGACAGTGAAGGTGTCGTCGCCGAACACAATACCGCTGGCCAGCCGCAGTCCCAAGGGCTTGTGCAGCAACGTCATGGGATGCGTCTCTGCCAATACCGCCTGTCCCGGACCATAGAAGAACGCGACAAACACGCGCCTTTGTCTGGTGCTCGCTGATGGCGGTGCAACGAGATAGCCGATAGACCTAATTGGGGCCGGGGTGGGGGGCACCACGTAATGCAGTGCGCGCTGCGAGTTGCCCCAGTCAGCGTACCCGTCCAGCGCATTGAACGGCGCGTAAGAGAAACTCATCTGCTTGCCCAGGTTCATAACCTCAGGGAAGCTGCCATTGGGGGAGGGACTGTTTGCCAGCCGATCCCAAAACTTGCTGTCTGGAATGCATTGCACCCGGAAGGCCTTATCTGACATATTGAACTCCTTGAAAGCACGCGAACGATCAGCGTGCGCGCGCTTTCAAGCTAGCAGTAGGTGCTCTGGCCAGACAAGCATTTATGCCGTTGCACCCGGCGTTGCGCCGTTGTCGCGCGCAGCGGGATTAACGTGCCATGGATTTGGCAGGTGTTCGGTTGTCAGATGCGCAGGATAGATGCAGCCAATAGCCTCGCTTTGTGAGGGCTCGGGCGTAGCCGCTTTGGGGCCACGCAGGTCGCGCGTCATCGACATCGACGGGTTGGGGTCATGGGCAGCAAGGGAATACTGCTGGGAACGACGCAGTGCGAACCAAGCTGGTAAGTGCTTGCGGAAGGCCGCCAGCTCACGGCCTTGCAACGTCACTTGCTTCTCCTGCCACCATGCTGTCTGCCATCCACTGTGATGCTGCGCATGGCGCTGGATGTCCCGTTGGAATTCGCTCCACAGGTATTCCTTGCCCATCGCCTTCATTGCGATACACCGTATTGGATAGTCGGCCAGCTGCCAGTCGCTGAGTGCCATCCGCACATTGCATTCGGCCTGCACTTCCATCTGGGCTTGTGCAGGCAGTGCACGCGATGCCACGGCATGGCCCGCATCCACCACGCAAGCACCCAGCACCGATGCAACAACGTGCTCAAAATGACTGCGGTGATCAGGTGGCACAGCATTCAGTGCGTCGGCAAGTTTGTGCTGCCGACGTTTGGCCGCGAAGACAATTTCGCCAGTGATCAGCGCATCCAACAATTGGGCTTGGTTGGCTGGCCAGGTATCACCCGCCAGCAGTCGGTTTATGCGCTTGGCCAGGATGTCTGGGGATATCTTTTTTTCGATGCTGCGCGCGACCTGCTGACAGGTTCCCACCAGCGCGGCCATATCGGTAATGAGATAGGCCAGTGGTGTGAAAGCATCGGCGTAACTCAGAAAATCGGGCTCCGGCGAAGCGCCGCTCGCGGGCATAGCTTGCTTGTCCGAGTCATTCGGCGAAGCGGCAGCCGCACCGGCCACCATGCTATCTATGAGATGCAGCACTTCGGGCTGAGATGAATGCGCCCACGCTCTGGCGGCTGTCGCAATGTTCGCCATGCGCGAGCGCGGCACCAGCTTGCCAAACTCCGAGATCTGCTCGGGCGACCGGCTAACGACCCAAATCAATTCCTTGACTAACAGCGCGTCGAGCACGTCGCCGCCAGATTTTTTATCCAAGCGCTTGTATTGGGCAGCGAGTGTGGGCCAGTTCCACTGCCGTCCCAATCCTGCGCGAACCCGTCCCATTGCCAAGAATATTTCGTCGGCACCCGGCAGCTCCGTATGCAGGTCGTTATATGCCGCCAGCGCTTCGACCGACGTTGACGGAGGGGTCGGTGCAGCGGCGGCTTGGCGCGATTCTCCAAGCTGATAGTGCAATGCCGTCATCAGCTTTCCCGCCTGCACACCGGCCACCAGGCCATTGCGCGCTTCCGCACGCCGACGCTTGCTGCGTTGTTGGTAGACGGTTTTGATGCGCCGGTTGTTGCGCAGGCGGCCTTCGCGTTTGGCTTGGTAGGGTGAGTCGTGGTTGCCTGAATGCTCGGGCCCAACATGCTTCGTGGGCTCTCTGTCTATCCCTAGATCGGCATACGACTTGTGCGTTACGCGCTGAGGCAGACCAGCTTTTTCTAACGCGGTGTTGATGTGCTCGGCTAAGCACTCGCGCGTTTTGTAGAGCAACGCGCGCTGCCGCCAGCGGTTGTTCTTGGCCCCGAATTGGTCCCCCTCGATGTTGCGCGTGGTGGCCATGGCGTGGAAGTGCCTGTTGCCAGGTTTGTCGTGCAAGGCCCAAGTTACGATCATGCCCTCGCCCACCAAATCGTTGACGAACGCGGAAGCGATAGCGATGCAGGCATCAAGGTCCAGCTGGTTTGGGACGGCACCCTCCCACTCAGCAAACAAGACGGCATCCTTGCGGGTTTCCCTCCGTTCAATGTTCTCCCAGAGCGCTAACGGATCGCGCATCCAAGCGGGTGCGTTGGGTGGTGCTACCGTCTCCGAATGAACCACTTCCGTTTTGTTCGTGGAGTTGTAGACCCGGTTGTTCAACGGGTCGAAGACCCTGGCCCCTGCGCGATAAGCGTATGCGCGCAGTGCTCGCAGTTTTTTGTTCTTCTTACGGGTGTGCCATTTGGCCGTGAGGTGGAAAATCGCCATGGGTATCAACCCGCGCTGCTCGCGCACCCGTTTGGCCGACCCCGGCCAATGCGGGCAAATTGACACATGCAGTCCGCCCTCGGACAGCATGCGGGAGCCGTGGGGACGCAGGACAGCACGGGGCGAAGCCCACAACAGAAGTTGACCCGACAGGGGCCAACTTCTAAGTGCGCTTGGTATCCAGGTACTGGATAGTGAATGGCGTCTTGGAAGTCCCATGCACCCAAGGTACATGGCGCAACCGAAATTGCAAACAATTGGGAGGTAGCAATGCCGGGTGTCCGGCAGCTCTGATTCAGCATGTCAAGAAGTTCGTCGTCAATGCGCCCTCCAATCGAAGAGCTATCGTTGGGCTATCGACGGTGTTCTCCGAAAAACTCAACAACCTTGCTCAACTTCAAGACTCAAAAAAGTTACTGACCGGCGTGTTGGCATCAACACATTTTCAAAACATCGTCGTTTAAACGCCATCATGCCGCCGTCCGTCTTCGCAGCCAACGCAAAGCAGATCTAAGCTGCGTGCCGCAAAGAACTGTCAATGTTGTAGCCCGCCAGCCAGTCGGCCCACACTTTTAGAAATTCGACGAATGCAGCCTCTTCCACGATAATTACTCGGTAAGCGTCAGTGCCGCGCCCATCCGCAACAAACGCCATGTGGGTGACGCGCCTGCCTGGTGCTTCGTCACCTTCTTCGTTCAGATACACCACATTGCCATGCGCCAGCGCATGCCGCAGCGTCATCAACACGTTTTCAACGGTCTGCGCTCTGATGTCGTTACGGGCACCAGGCCGCATGGGGTGCCGGTCCAGGGAATCGCTCCACTGCGATGGATGGTCAATCCGTCTGGTGATTTCCGTGAACCTCCACCTTCGCAGTAGGTCGGGTTCACGCAAAAACGTCTCCCAAAACAGGCCTCGTTTGAGCTGACGCAATGCCCGCACAAAGGGCTGCGCGGTGTCCACTTCGCTAATCGCATTGGTTGGCTCACCCCTATAAGTGGCGGTGCGCTCCAAGGGGATCATCAACAGTGGCATCGCCACCATCAGCGCGAAACTGGTGGTCAGGTCTTGCTCCTGTGCCACCGGATACATTGCATCCAAGAGCCGCCTCATGCGTTGCGGCACCTCCGTGCAAAAGCGCTCAGGTGTCATGGTCCGCCCCAATACAACCACTCATATGACACCGCCTTTGAAAACTTCGCTGCGATGCCAGTCCAAATAGGGCGCATGCTGCGGGTGCAATTTGATCGCGATGGCTGCAAGGCCAATCGGACCACCCAAAATTTGCAGAGCTCTTGGCGGTAGTCTCGGGCTGGCCTTCAACGTTCCGTTGGCCTCCACGGTCACCAGTCCAGCATCAAATGCAGCGTCCCAATGCGCAGCCAGCAGCATGCCGTTGAAAACGTCAAGCCGCTCGACATCGGTACTGTCTGCCCATGGCTTGGCGTGACTCGCGCGAAGCATTTCAGGCACGTCCAAACCCGTAATGGCGCACTTGCCTCCCCACAGTGTCATCAAGCCTTCGCGAAACAGGCCTTGGCCGACTCGCTGCTTTACGGTTGCCTCACGTTCGGTCGCTCCGATTTCCTGCATCGCCTTTTCAAACCGTTGCTCCAATGCATTGGGCAACGCACGGGACAAGTTCCAAGCCTGATTCAGAAACTGCTCCAAGGCTGGCGCGTCTGGAATCGAAAACAAGGCGGCCATCGTCGGGAGCCCGGTAGGCATAGACGAAGGCAGCGCCGCTGCATGGGCAACACCAAGCGTTGCCACCACGCTGGGCATTGAGAGCGAAACTACAAAGCCGCCCGCTTGACTAGCCCACGCACCACAAACTAGCGGCGCATGGCTGCTGCGGCACAACACAGCTTGGGCCATGTCTTCCAACACGTCAAACCCAGCCTCGCGCGCGGCCTTGCGCACATAGTGCCGCACCAGCAGTGGCAACGTGGGGGCAATTGGGAACTGGGTCATGCCAACTGCCCTGCCTCCATATGGTCCCAGGCCTCCATCACCAGCTGCCGCGTGCGGTACACCCCGAACTCGCGTTCCTCGGCCCTGCGCAGGGCGGCGAAAGTCTCAGCGGTGCAGTCGGGGCCGAGCACGTCGCGCGGTTCCAGCAGGTACCGCATCTCGTCCCGCGCCAGGCCAAACAGGTCCCGAGCCACCACCACGTTCAGCTGAGCCGCCAAGCGTGCGCGCTCTTCGGGGTCGTCTGATGGCGTCAGGTTTAGCCCTGCTAGCGCTGGCTCACGCTGAAGAGCTCGGAGGAAGTCGTTCATCTCGGTGCCGGCGCAGGATAGGCGCGCAGCGAGGGCACACGCATTTGCCGCGAAGTCGCCGACTGGAACGTGACGCGGGAAAGGCAAGGAGGCAAGAATCGACATTGACATCGTCAGCGATACCTTCATGCGCACTACGAAGTCCATTGCGAGTGAGTTAGCAACGCCCAGCCAGAGCATCATCACCGAGGAATCGGCGGGCTCGAACTCGATGGTGGGTACCTTGTGCCCACACACCGTGTTGGGTGGAATAAGCGCCGCCATCAGGCTGCGCTGGTCGTCGGCACGAGCCACATCGCAGAAGCCAATTCGGTATCGACGGACTCGGTCACCAACCTTGTTCGGTAGCTGATCCGGCAACACGCGCCACTGCGGCCGGATGCTCTTGGCTGGTGAACCGAACGCCAGCGGCTCCCAGGTGACGTTGCGTCCGTGCCCGGACAGGTAGCCTTTGGCACGGTAATCATGGTGCGTAACCATACTGCCCTGGTAGAGAGGCCAGCCGCGTGCGTCGGTTGTGAACAGCGCATTGTCGTTACCCATGTGGACTTCGGCCGCAGGAACCCACGTCGGGAGGCCATCAATCTCGTCGCCCAGCCGTGGAAATCGCGAATACATCTTGCGCGCGATATCGATCTCGAGCTGGTTTGAGAATTCCATCACCGCCAGCGCCTCGGGCGAGAACTCACGCAGAAGCGCAACCGGCAATCGCAATGGCCGCTCCCGCGCCGCCTGAAGGCGTACTTCGGAATTGATGGCGAATGCCGCCGGGAACTCCGCTGTCGCACCGCCGCGCCAGGCGCAGTAGAGGGTGAATTTCATTCGAGTGTCGATCCCGGCAAACCACACGCGACGGGTGTTCTCGAACCCGTACAGTGCGCTGACACGGAACTCATCAAATAGCGCAGCACGGATGCCTGATGCGTTGGCACCGTTGTAGAAGTTCTCGGGCACGATCTGCGCTGCCACGCCGTCAGGCGCCGCAAAGCTCAGCGCCAGCTCGGCGAACTGCCGGTATACGTTGAAGTCGCCCTTGCCAAGGTTGCCTGCCGCGAACATGCGGTATCGCCCACTCTCCTTGATGAAGCGGACGGCTGCATAAAGCTCGCGGCTATGGCGCTCCCAGTCGTCGCAGATGCCGGGTAGGTTCAGCAGCTCTGCGATGCACGCATGCTGCTCGGGCGGGCTCATGCTGGCGATGTCGGGTGCGTGCTTAGAGAAGAACTCCTTGGCGTCCGGGCTCATCGTTTCCCACGGCGGATTGCCAAGCACCAATGAGAACCCGCCGCGCTTGAACACCTCCGGAAATTCCAGCGGCCAGTGAAAGAAACGGTACTGACGGCACAGGGCCTCGGTTTCCTCGGCAACATGGGGCTGAATGCTTGCCGGGTCGGCCAGGAAGCGCCAGACAACGTCCGACGTCGGCGTGCGTTCCCGACCCTGGCGCTCGACCGACCTCTTGACGCTGAAGAACGCTGCAGTCCAGAGGTCGCATGCGCGCAGCAGACGCCAAGCCATCGTGCCGTCGGCACGCGCCTGCTCGAAAAGTTGCCGTTTAACCTCTACGTCGGCAAGACCGTGGTCGTCACTGCTGAGACGGGCGAGCACAGCGTCCAATTCCTCGGGGATGCCAAGGTTTAGTCCGGCCAGTGGCAGCGTGGGTCTGGCGCGCTCACCTGCGTTACGCCGTTTAAGCGCAGATGCTGCCTCACGGTCGTCCACCAACGCGCCAGTGATGCCGGTGTCTGCCAGCACGTCCTTCATCGGTGAGAAAGCCTCGGCAGGTATGCCAGAGCGCAGTACCGACAGATCGTGCACGCCCAGCAGTGCGTCGCCGCAACGCAAGTGTGCGTCGAGGAATCCGAGCGGCCGCCCGGGCTCGACACCTTCAAGCCATAGCGCCACTTTACATAGCTCGATCGCCATGGGGTTGCGGTCAACTCCGTATACGCAGTGGGCGATGACTTGGCGCAGCGCATGGCGATAGTCAGCCGGGCTCGGCTGGCCGTTGCCGTTCATTTCTGCTGTGATGCGGGCTAGGTGCTTGGCAATGCGTCGTGCTGCGCCGAGGAGAAAGTGGCCGCTGCCGCATGAGGGATCGACCACGGTTAAGGCCAGCAAGGCGTCGATGGCGCCCTGTCCGCTTGGGTGTGCTGCTAGTACAGGCGCAATGAGGGGTTCCAGCGCTTCGTCCAACAGCAATTCCACCAAAGTATCGTGGGTATAGTGACTGGCACTGGTCTTGCGAGCGTTTCCACGGGTGGCTGCACCTGTCTGGAAACTGAACTGTCGATGCTCATTGCTGAGATGGGGCACCAATTCCAGCAAACTTTCGTAAATGCTGCCCAGCTCCTCCGGCCCCATGTCGCGCCAGTTAACGCGAATCAGTGGGGCATTTGCACTTTCGCGCAGCCAGGTCAGGTTAAATAGCGCTAACAGCAAGTGCCTGTTTTCCAAACGGCAAGCATCAAGAGTGGGACACTGCGTCGATTCAAACAAGCCTCCTAACGGGGGCAACGCGAGGAGAGGTTCGCCCACAGCGAGCCCTTGCCACACCTGATTCATGGCCTGCCATAAATCGCTGTGGCGATCATGGGCGCTGCGACGCACCGAGCGCTCGCGCAAGCGCCGCAGGCTATACCCTTCGGCGTATAGAGTTACGGCATCTGTATCTGCATCTGCGCGGTGCAGAACCTGCCGCTCTTCCACGGTTAGTAGAAAAATCTGACGGTATACCAACCGCAGCAGCTCCCGCAGGTAGTCCTGTGGACTCAATTTACCGCTGGCCAGCGCCTCGCGCAGCGCTGTGTTACCGGGATGGCTGACAAAGCCTTGGCCAAGCGCTAGAAGGGCGGCCTCCACGCCGCTGCGCAATGTTTCACGGGCTCGGGTGCCCTGGTCTCGACAGGCATTGCGCCACTGCTCCAATGCACAATCCAGCGAGGCCGTTCCTTGGGCACCAAAGCGGCTGGCATGTAGCAGCAGCCACAGCACCGAAAAGTCAGCGTAGCGGTCTTCGATGAACAAGCGTTCCAAGTCCACTTCTACCCAGGCAGGGCGGGTCAAACTGGCGTTGTCGCGCGCAATACGCAGTTGCAATCCGTTGATGGCCACACCCCACAACGAGTCTGTCATAGCGTTTAGGCTCTCTTGCAGCAAGCCAAAGGCACTGCGGCGGCGTATGCGTTCGCCGGAGTTGTCCCCCAAGCGGTTATGGGCGGTATCCAGCGCCTTGGCTTCGTCATACGCCGACACCACGACGGGCACCCGGCCATTCAATGCGCTGTAAGGCACGGGGTAGTTGCGCTCGTCTACCACCACGGGCGCGGTGTGCTGAGTGAGCTGAAAGGCAAAGCACTGGCGAAGCAGCTCGGTAGACCATTGCTGAGTAATGCCCCAGGCATCGTGGCCAGGCAGATTGCGGGCTTGGTCGAACTGCCGCCACAGACTCTGTGCTGAGCGCCAAGCCAGGCCGATCTCCTCCCGCACGTTGAAGCCAGCGCGCACGGCATAGTCAGCGTCAGATTGAACCGGCGCTTGTTGGGAGGCTACCTTGCCCAACCATTCGGCGGTAAATAGGCCGCCCTCTATCGAGAGGGTGTCGGTGTTCAGTGAAGATGTGTTCTGCGGCATAGCTCAGATATCCAGTGGGGGCAGCAACACGAACACGCCAATCACGTCCACCGGCAGCAAGGGGGTCACCTCATAGCGGCCACGCGACCGGGCGGCTTCGCGCACGCGGCGGTGGTCCGTCAATAAGGCATTGGCACGTTCGCGGGCGAAGGCTTCCAAAGTGGGTTGCCACTGCGCCCATTGGCCCAGAGCACTCATCACGCGGGCTTCGCGGGCGCGGTCGTCCAAAGTTTCGGCAGGTGGGGCAGCGAGCCAACTTAACGGCTCGTCACCGGCAGTGATATCAAACCGCTGGCCGCCATCGGCGGAGCACAGGGCGACGGCGGCGGCTTCTTCCACCAGCAAGGTGTCTCCCCCACGCGCATCCACGCTACTCAATTGGTGGCGCAAGCGCAGCAACAGAATGGTGGTCTGCACGGTAACGGCAGAGCTGACCCAGCAGCCAGTGCGGCCCAGCATGGCGGCATCGCTATTGGCGGGGTCGGCATCCAGCCCGGCTTCGGCCAGCGTACGCTCCAATAGGCCTTCGGCCAATGTGCTGATCAGCGGGTGGCTGCGGTGCACAAAGCGGGTGCCCACGGGCGGTGGCAGGGTAAAGCTTAGACCCACCATGCCTTGCAGGCCCTCGCCAATCAGTCGCTCCCGCAGGTCTTCCGGCAAAGCAGCAAGTGGCGTGCGCCAACCACGGTCAGCCTGGGCACTGCGTGGCTCCAATGCGGAACCCAGTCTGCGCAGGGCACGGCGGGCAAAGCGCTGCACATCCTCCGGGTCACCCAAAGCGGCTTGCATCTTCTTCCACTCGGGAAGCACTTCCTCGGGTTTGATACGGTTTTGGGCAAACACGGCGCGGTTGCGCTTGGCGCGTTCTGCCATGTCGGTCCAAGCCACGTCCATCTGTTTGACCTCTGGCATGTCCTCGAAGTCGAACAATTCCATGTTCTTGTTGCGACGCGAGCCCAACACAGCATGCATGAGGGCCTGCGTCAACGAGTGGTCGTCATCCGGCAGGGGTACTGATACGCCCAGCTCTTCCTTGATTTTCTTGGACTTGCGCAGGATGACGCGCAGCACCACGGCATCCACCGGGTTATTGCGGCCATACATCAGCGTGGCGCGCACCACGCGGCGCTCTTGGCCAAAACGGTCTACACGGCCTTCACGCTGCTCGTGGCGCGTGGGGTTCCAGCTCAGGTCATAGTGCACCACGGCACTGAAATGCTCTTGCAGATTGATACCTTCGGACATGCAGTCGGTGGCAATCAGCATCGGGCGGTCGGCCTCGCCCAAAGCCATCACAGCGGCCTTGCGTTCTTCGGGTGCCAGTTCGCCGGTCACAATGCCCACCGTGACACCGGGATAGCGGCTTTTGAGGTGTTCGTACAGGTAGTGCGCAGTGGCGATGTAGCGGCAGAAAACCACGGGTGCAAAGCCGGGTTTGAGCAAGTCTTTTTCGAGGTGAGTGCGGAGGGCCACCAACTTGGGGTCGCCGCCGTCAGCGGCCAGGCGCTGGGCTTGGGTAATCAGGTCTGCCAGTGCAGGCTCGGCGTTGTCGGCAGGTAGCTCGGCATCGTCGTCCGGCATGGCGTCTTCTGCGCCGTCAAACACGCGGTCACGCAAGGACTCTTCGTCGGCTTCGGTGATCTGGTTAGACATACGCGTGCGCAGGGACTGCAATGCCGCCGCTGGGCTGCTGGAAGCGCTACGCATCAGCGCCAAGGTGCCCCAGAAATTGAGACGCTGGCGACGCTGGTCGGTGCCCGCACGCTCCACGATCTCGGAGCAATAGTCCAATACCGAGTCGAAAAAATGGGCCCACGCGCCGTCTAGCGAGTAGGGCAAGTCTGAGGTCTCGCGGCGGGGGAACACACCCTCGTCGTTCCACTCAGCAATATCTGGCCGTCTGCGTTGCACGAAGTGCAGCGCCAGGCGGGCGCGCAATGCCTCACGGGCGCTGCCAGCAAGCGTGGCAAGCTGCAAGAAGTCGGGGTGCAACAGGCCCAGCAGGTTGTTGAAACTGGCTTCATCGCCGGAATGCGGGGTGGCCGTGAGAAATAGCATGTGCCGCTCGGCATCCGCAGCCAGTAGCCGCAGCAAGTCGTAACGCTGGTGGCGGCCTGCGCCATTGCCTGCGCATGTGTGGGCTTCATCCACGATCACCAACTCAGGGCAACGGGTAGCGAAGTCGCCACGACGGCGGTCACTCTTGATGAAATCCAGACTCACCACGGTGTGCGGGTGCACCGTGAATATGTTGTCAGTGACGGGCAAACCACGCTCCAAGCGGGCTGCGCTGGCAGCCGTGACGGCCACCGCCTTGATGTGAAAACGCTCGTCCAACTCTTGCACCCACTGCTCCACCAAGTGGGGTGGGCACAGCACGGCGAAGCGCTTTATCTCGCCCCGGTCCATCAGCTCACGGGCAATCATGCCTGCTTCGATGGTTTTTCCGATACCCACGTCATCTGCAATCAGGAGGCGCACCACTTCCTGTTTGAGCGCCATCAGTAGCGGAACCAACTGATAGGCGCGCGGCTGGAATGCCAGATGCCCAAAACTGCGGAAGGGACCAGCGCCACGGCGCAAGGACATCAGCAGGGCATCGCGCAGCAATAAGGCGTCTTCATGGCTAGCAGCCTGCGCAACCGATGGCGGCGGGAAGTTGGCGGCCACCACGGGGTCGTGCACAGCTTCCAAGCGAGGGGACACAACGGCCACATCCGCTTCACTGCCAGATAGGGGGCGCAAGCGCAGCCGGTCGGGACTGCTGCCAGGCAACACTATCCATTCACGGCCACGGGCACGCACCAAGGCCCCAGGGGGGAAGTGCGAGCCCAAGGGCTCAGACATCACAGCACTCATCAGTACGAATCCTCAGGATAGTTTTTGGGCCAACTGTGCAACCACAGCGGCTTGGGCCTGCGCGTCATCCGCAGGCCATACGAATACTTCAAGCCCTCGATCACGCAACGGGGCAGGATCAACGTTGTGACCGACCAAGGCAACACGCTGGGCACGCCAGAGTGCCAGCACCTCGGTGGTGTCGATGGGCTTGCCCACCGCAGTAGGCTCCGGCAGACCATGCGCTGCGGCATTGAAAACGCCCTCTGGCAACGCGACGGGTGTAGCGTCAGTCGGGTTGCCACTGGCCAGGGGAGCCGTATCGGCGTTGGTAGTGCTCGCGAGCTCATCAGATGCGGGCATCAAATGGGTACGCACCACTGCAAGCCGCAGCAGCAATGCACGGGCGGCAGCGTCACGGCGGTCAATCACCGGGTGGTCTGGCTGGTTGTAATAGGACAGCACACAGCGGTAGCACCCCGCGACACACTGGGTGCCTGGCACATCATGCAGCTCATCAAGCGCGGGAAGTGGCTGCCCAGCGAGGGGAATATCGAAGTGCATGACCTTCAAAGCGGCCCGTGCCACATTGGCCAGGGCATTTTCGTCATGGACCAATCGCGTCAATACCCCTGCGCCACCTTCGGTTGCTTCGTACAGCAGCACGCCTTTGCGCGTCTTGCGGTCAGGCAAGGGCTCGGCCAGCAACTCGGATTCTTCCAACTGATAGACCGCCTCAACGCCACGCTTGATAGCGTATTGCAATGTGGCAATGGTGACCTCGGAGGCCCCTTCCTCGGCAAGCTGAAACAACAGCGCATTCTTGCGGTCCATCACCCATGGAACGATGGGTTGATTCGGTGTGACAGTGGGGTCTGCATCGCGCCCGTCATCCTCGTCCATCTTGGCCCATGAGCCATTGAGCGGATTAACCATAAAACCGTGCTGCGTCGGGTCGGCACGGCGGCGCAAGCCCTTGTTCAAACGGCTGATTTCAGCACCTGGTCCGTAGCGGAGCGTAGCCACAGAGCCTTCCGCATCTTGGGCACGCACCACGCGGACATCCTGCTGCCCCCCCTCTCGGCGTGCCCACCGGAAGATGGTTTGCAAGTCAAACCCTTGGCGCTGGCGCTCTTCGTCATTGACTGTGATGCGTTCAGCGGGTGAAGTACGGACATTTTCAATGCGGTAGAGGTTGAGCACCAAGTCGCTGTTGTCCATCAGCAAGGCACCGCAGGCACGACAATGGCTGCGGCCCTTGTCCGCCGGGTCAGAACGAAAGTGGGCACCCCCACAACTGCGGCAGATCACGGCAGTGTCGGTGTTGAGCAAGCCACCAGGCGCGGCACCTTCGCCTCGTGTTGAAAGCTGAGCCGCAGTGACGCGATATGCCCGACCCTCGTGGTAGACCAAACTGCGGGGGCCAAATTCGGACAACGCCAGGAACCGGGGGCGCTGCAAATAGGCCCCCTTGGTACCTCGCTCACCACTGCCAGGAATGAAGGCTGTCAATGGGAGGCGTGGGAAGTTGTAACCAGGCAAGAATGCTTCGGTCGCAAGATACCGGTAGGTGTAGAAGTCACTGGACAGGCTCTCTGAGCCGCGCTGCAACAGATTAAGCTGGTCAATAGCCTGAGCGTGTAACACTCGGGCGGCATCGCGCTCCCGCTGCGGCAGGTTGTGCGTGTCCATGGTGCGGCGGGATTGGTCGCGCTGGCGGGCAGCGCTGCGGAACAATTCGCGCCAGCGGTCAAACGCATCATCAAAGCGGGTAACTGCTTTGTCCACAATATCAGCGGTAAGCGCATCTGTACCGTGGAACCAAGGCGCATCCTCCGGCGTGAGGTCATCTGCCAGCAATGCCAAAACCTGTTTGATCCGCTGCACGGCAATGGGTGGGGTAGCCGGGTCAGACAACGAGCTCACCACGGTGTCATAGAGTGGCAGATCTTTCTGCTCGTTAGCCTCCACCACTTCGGCAATGGCAGCACTCAACGGTGCGTTGGTGGCCGCAAGCCACACGGCCTGCAAATGGCTACGCACTAACTCTTCATTGCCCAGGTCCAGCGTGGGCGCGCGAACCTCGCCATGCACCATGGCGGGTGGGTCGGCAAAGAAATATTGGTCATGTGGACTGCGTGCGGCGCAATAAGTGAGCACCAGCGCGGGCATGCCGCTGCGTCCAGCACGGCCACTGCGCTGAGCGTAGTTGGCAGGCGTGGGAGGCATATTGCGCAAGTACACGGTGTTTAGCGCTGAGATGTCCACGCCCAACTCCATTGTGGGCGAGCAAAAGAGCACCGGGAGGAAGCGGCCACGCTCTCCCAACTCGGCGAGTTGCCGCGCGTTGGTGGCCAAGCGCTGTTGGTCTTCGTCACCGAAGCGAAAGCGCATTTCACGCGCTTCGCGGCGGTCTTTGTCCACCTGGGCTGTGTGCTCGCGGGCTTCAAAGCCGAAGTAGTGGTAGTCCGAGTTGATGGCAGCGGCCAGGCTCTCATACAGAGCTTTGTAGAAGGCGTTATCCATGCCACCACGGGCTGGCCGTCCGGTGCCTACATGGAACTCAATGCAGGCGTTTTTGAGGTGCCAGCCCAGGGAGGTGCCAAATGGTGTGGGGACCTCGGCCACCAAACCAGCCTTGGCCGCTGCGCGCAACATGTGGCCCAACAGGACCTGATAATCACCATGCCGAAGCTGGCGCGCCTCGGAGCGCCCGCCCCATAGATCAGGCTTGCGTAACTCCCGACCAATTCCTGAAAGAAAACCAGCGCGCAAGAGCTTGTCTTCGTCGGCCATTGAGTTGTCGCGGCGGGCTGGCGGCGTCAACATCAGGTAGCGGGCGCTGCGCAGCTGCTCTTCACGACCAAAGCCCCATGGGGCGCGAAGCGTATTTATCGAGCGTCCCCGCAATGTGTCTTGCTCGGACGGGTCCAGTACTTCGGGGTCCAATGCAAGCGCTTGGCGCATAGCATCCAGAATGATGCGGTAGACGTTCTTGCGGATCTGCGGAGAGGCGCCTTTCAAAAGCTGCGGAGCATCGGCAAAGCGGGCCTCATTGGCACACAAGTCGTCAAGACCCACGTACTCCACGCGCACAAGTGCGAGCTGTTCGAGGTTCGGGTTGGTAAAACGCCAGCCCTTACGCTGGTCGAACCATGCGCGATAGGCCAGCACTTGGCGCATGGCTTTTTGCGCGTTAATGAAGTTGGCCCCTTCCAACTCAGGGTCCATCAGCCATTCTTCGCGCAAACCCTGAGCGCCTGGTCTATCGAAGCCCAACGACTTGAAGACAGCTTGCCCTAAGCGGTCGGCAGACAATCCTTCCGGCCCCGCTGCGCGCACGGCACCGAGGAAAGCCGAGCGAAACAGACTCACAAATAAAAAGTCGTTGAAGTGCCCTGCCTGCAAGGCCGCATCTTGGCGGTTATCACTGAACCCCAGCATCTTGCGCCTGGTTGCAGGTATGGCCTCCTGCGAGTGCATCCAGCGCAACACCGAATGGGTCAACAGCGTGGTGGCCGAAGATCGTCCTTCGGATGACAGCGC
Source organism: Acidovorax sp. 99 (assembly GCF_003096455.1). Taxonomy (NCBI): domain Bacteria; kingdom Pseudomonadati; phylum Pseudomonadota; class Betaproteobacteria; order Burkholderiales; family Comamonadaceae; genus Acidovorax; species Acidovorax sp. 99. Next base: position 234,581 of record NZ_QEKU01000001.1, on the reverse strand, counting down.
GGCCAATCTGTTGTTGTCTTTGCCCTGTGCTGAATGGACTGCCTTGCACATCAAACAAAAGCGGAATTTGCCAGGCATGAACCACGCATAAGTACCCGCACCCACACGGCCCGTGGGATCAACAGCAATGCGTTCCGCTCGATTCTTGCGAGCATCCGCTTTGAGACGGATGGTTCCGTGCTTGTCCTCTTCCAGCCAAGAGTCCGGATAGTCCTCGTCGTTCCCGGAAAAATCTAACGACCCATCCGTGGGCTCTGGCATCAAAAAGCCATACTTTGGTCGGTCAGGCGCCTGTTCCTCGGCATCGCGGTCCAATTTGGGTGGCACATCGTCGATTTCGCGCGGCAGAACGGTATGGCCGCCGTCTTGTTGCAAAAAGACTGGGTGGTATTCTTGCCCGCAATCGCGACAGAAGTGAACGGGGTAGAGTCGCTTTTCAGGGGCGCTCGGCAGGTATTGCTGGGCGTTGACGGTTACCGTGCGGGTACCCGCCGGGTCAATGGTGGCGTATGCGGAACCGGCACCGGATATGAACTGGTGCAGCTTGAAGGCAAAGAAGCCGCGCTTGCCGCTGTTGTGACCCGCAAGGCGGTCTTCCTCGGCCATCGAGGAAATGAGCAGGAAATTGCGCAACAGCTCCGCACATTTGTCTAACGGCTGACCGGTATCGTCTGACAGCCATTGCGTGGCGGTTTGCAGCGTTTGGGGTCTGGCACGGACCCATTTGGCACCTTCCCAGGTAATGCCAAGGCGGGTTTCAATCCATATGGCCAGCGGGTGCTCTGCCAGCTCGGCATCCGTGATGGTGGCGGATACGCCATTGTTGACCACTCGCACGAGCGGCCCCAACACCGTGCCTGAGTGAAGTTCAGGTGATGTGGCGCGAATCAGCGTCTCGCCAATCACGTCCGACGGCAGCACAGCCGTGCCAAACAACTTGCTGGCGACTTTGGCCACGGCGGAACGGCGGTCTTCATCAGAACCGCTGGCCATGGTGGCGGACGTGCCAATGCACTGCAATCCGCTTGGTGCCAGCAATGCCCGTATGCGGCGCACCAACAGCGCAACGTCTGCACCCTGGCGGCCACGGTAAGTGTGCAGCTCGTCGAGCACCAAGAACTGCAAGTTCTGGCAGTGGCCGATGACCTTCCGATCTGTCTCATCCTGACGTGTCATCAGGTATTCCAGCATCATGAAGTTGGTCAGCAAGATGTCGGGCGGGTTCAATGCGACATCGCGGCGGGCTTCCTCCCCCTCCTGGCCCGTATAGCGCGCAAAAGTGATGGGCTGTGCGGGAGCGAGGTGTTTGAGAAACTTGTCCAGCTCCTCCATCTGGCTGTTGGCCAGTGCGTTCATCGGGTACACGATGATGGCGCGCGTGCGCTCGGTGCTGTCGGTCTTCTTGGCGCGCAGGATGGCGTCAATGACGGGTATGAAAAAACACAGTGATTTGCCCGAGCCAGTGCCAGTGGTCACGACGTAGCTGCGCCCATGCTTAGCGGCGGTCAATGCCTGAACCTGGTGTGTGTAAAGGTTCAGCGGCTGCGCAGGTGCATCAGGAATTCGAAAAATCTGAGCAGTGGTGGGATTTATGGATCCATCTGCCGCCAGAGCATCCACATTGCCACCGGGCTCATAGTAAGGCGTGATTTGGAGCAACGGCTCAGGCCAGAATTTGTCCTGGGCGTAAATGGCGTCTATCTGGGCCTTCAAGTCGGCGGCACGTATTTGGGTAAAGGAGCGCGCAAAACTTGCGTAGTCCTCAACTACCTGCTGCCTCAGGTCAAAGACATCCATGAACTCTCCCTCTTAGTAGTCTCCGGGAGACTTATGAACAAACGGCGGCAGAGCGCAGGCACAGTTGGCCCTGTCGATGGGGTTCGTGCTCTTTTCCCGCCACTCTTTGGTTACATCTTATCGGAGTAGCGTGCGCAGCTAGCCAAGGAAATTGCAGGCGCGGCTAGCCTAGGCCATCACGATCCGTGTTGGCCAGTTTTGGGATGAGCCATGCGGCAAAGGGGTGTTGTGCCTGGCAGATGCGTGGTGGCGCGCCTCGGGGGCGTGTTTCGCGACTGGCGGGGACAACTTCCCTTTTTGAGCGGGTACTTTCTCAGTCCAGGTCCAGCAGTCCATCCAGCGCGAAAGCTTCGGATGTCTGGACGCCCGACAGAACGTTACCGATGTGTTTAGAGATGTCTTCACCGGAGGTGCCAAGGCTGTCGGCGTTTTCCAGCAGAAATGCGAGACCTGGAAAAAGCGTGCTGGCTTTTTCGAGTGCTTCCTCGGTGATTTCCGCGTGTCCTGAGTGCAAATAGGCATACGACAATACGCGCAGGATGAAGTCGGCCGGAACAGTGTCATAGTCAAAGAGAGGGCTGAACCTTCCCCATCTAAACATTTGACGGCCTTGCCAGAACCAGCCGCTATTCCAGTAGGGACTGGGCATTCTGTATGGGATATCCACCACATCGAGCGCTGGGCCATCTTCTCGGTGCATTAAGCCTCGCTGGAACCACATGTTGACATCGAACGACATGACTGCGGGACCGCCATCACGGTGTCGCAAGCCGTGTTGCCACCACTCATCACATGCTTGATCTCCTTCGCCATAGTTGATGACGGCGGCAGCACCCTCGCGATGAATGAATCCGTCTTCGCACCAAACATGCGTGTTAGGTCGGAGATCCAGGATCTCATGGAAGCTGCACCCGTTCCATGAGGCAACCTTGACTTTGCATGAATTCGATTCCGCGACATACAGAGCGGGGCTATCTTCCGTGCTTTGCAAGCGACCATGCACCCAATGCTCCTCAGCGCCATCATCAAAGCGCAAGGCTGGCTTACCTACCGCGTGCAGCTTGCCGTGCGCGTTCAATTCTCGGCTCGTTACTGAGGAGGGTGAAAACAGTCTCTTCCCAAGCGAGAAGAGGCGACGCGGTTTGGGCAACTGGATATCAGGATTGAGGCTCTTCATTTCAGGCAACCTTCCTCTCTGCGGTCAGATTACCGACCTGATTGCCAAACATGGTCCAGCCTTTGCGCTGTGCGCGACTGAACAGCTCAATGCGGCTCACGGCGGGGTACAGTGCTTCCAATCGCTCATGCACTACGGTGGGTTTGGCGCTGTGCACTGTTACCGGTGCGCTGAAAACGGATGATTCCCTCGCCTTTTTGTCCAGGATGGTCAGTCCCGCGCCACGCTTGCCAACCAATAGCAATTCGTGATGGATGGTCGCCGTGCCACCACCGCAATTGAGTTTGCCGCCGCTTTTGTGCCATACCCAGTTCGTGGAGTAGTCGAACCCCCAGGCTGCCATGACTTTGAGGCCGTCGGGCAGCAATGAAGCCGGGCACCACATGAAAAGCATGGCATCGTCCGCCGCAATCTCTTCGACCCCCATGTCACAGATAGCCGCAACGGTCATCGTCGGATACTGATTGTGCGGAATGACTCTGCTGTGTGATCGGTCAGCAGCCATGCCATAGTCCCAGGGAGGATCAGCCAAAACGATGGAATGGCGTGCACCGGTAGGCAGTGCCAAATTATTGGCACTTGTGGACGCTTGTTTGACCAAGCGCAAGTTACGAGATTCTTCGCCTAGCCGTTCCTTCACGCCAGCAGCTACATGCAGCGCCTCGCGTTCTTTCTCTGTCGTCTTGGCTCGCAAGCCCGTTTTGCCAGTCTTAGCTGTTACATAGGCCTCATTGAGCGTCATGCTGCCGTTGTGAACACTGTCCAGCAGAGCAGTGTGATTACCAAGGATCAGATGGCATGCCTTCTGGACGGCATCTCGCGTTACGCCAAACAAAGCCGCAGCTTCTGCTTGGGAAAGAACGGCCCCAACATGCTTGGCTGCTTTAGTCTGGCCCGGCTTGCGGGTTGCGAGTTGCGCGGCCAGCAGAGCCAGCTGTCCCGTCCCTAATTGGCGGCGATTGATGTTCGCGGCGAAGGTCGCACTGACAGCCTGCGCGTAGTCGCAGCTCAATCGCTTGAACACTGGTTCAAGGCCCAGTTCTTGGCATGCTTTGAGCCGGTGGCGGCCATCCACAATGCGGTCGTTCCATACGATGATGGGCTCTTGCTGACCGTTTCGTTGGATGCTAGCTTTCAGCCCCAAGAATTCGTCGTGCCGCATCGGCGGGAACTCTTCGCAGCAGGGATCGAGGGTCAACGCAGTGTGCGTCTTGTCAGCGGCTACCGCTGAGACGCATTGGCCAGCGGAGGGAGTGTTTTTTTGTGTCGAAACGACAGGGTTTTGGCCGCGATTGGCCAGAGAAGAAGTTCGCATGAAAGTGCTCCAAATGGGTTAAACCCCCGCTTGCGTTGGCAAGCGGAATGAAGCGGCGAAACTGGGTGAGGTTTGGCCGCGTTAGAGCGGCCGTATGCGCGCAGACGTAGTCTGGCGAGGGAAATGTGAGGTAGAAATGGAGAGCGAAAAACTCATGCCGGTAATGTAGCTTTTCGCGCCCCGAACGTCAAGCGATTTTCATGCCAGCTAGTTTTCATGTCGCTGCTGCCGGATGTCAGGTGGCAGAGCGCAGAACGAGGGGATCTCCACGCCCATGGCCGTAGCATGGCATCAAATTGATATCACCCTCTATCCTTGGCTAGTAACGTTTTATCCCCCAAGATGCGGCGTTTCATCAGGGGGGGATGCCTCGGCGCTCATCGTAGCGACGGGGCTTCGCCCCACACCACCATGGTTCGTCTTACTCTCTCCTTGGTGGTCTTAGAGAGAGAACACAAGCTCATCAGAATCCAAGCTGGGCGTGGCTTCCAGCGAATCGGCGGTGGGTGTGGCAGCGACCGGGGTGGCCGTTGCAGCAGTTTCGGTGGGCGTTGCAGCGGCTTTGGTGGGCGTTGCAGCGGCAGGCACAGCAGCAGTCAAATCCTCCTTTGCGGCTGGTGAGGGCGTCGAGTGCTCGGCCTGCGCGGCAGTACCCGCAAACAGGGGCTTGCGCACTAACAGGTGCCGCCCGTCCTCACTCAATGCGCAAGACCAGCCCACCAGTTGGCCGACCTCCTGAATGGCCTTGCGCAGCGTGCGCATCCTGTCTTTGCGGATGGCAGGCGTTGCGGGCGGCTCGCCCCATACATTGATCAGCAGTTTGTCGAGCGCTACCAGCTTGTGCTCCCTGAATGAGGCCCAGGCCGTGAGCCAGGCATGCAGGCGCTTGGCAGGCTTGCTGGGCAGGCTGCGGTGCTCGCGCATGTTGACCCAGGCCACGCCCTCGTGTTGGTGGGCGTGTAGCCCGGATTCGAGGTTCAGGACGACCCATACGTCGGTGTCAAAGCACAGTAAACCCAGGAACCTGCTGTGGCCTTCCTCTGCCACGGCTCCTGCCTCGAACGTCTGGCGTTGCAGGGTGGTGCACGATAGTCGGGCAAGGGAAGCCAGCATGGCCTTGGCGTTGGTGCCGGTTCGGGTCAGACCAGTGCCTGCGGCGAGGTCTGCGGGCTTGACGCGAACCACCGGCAGCGGGGAGTTTGCCCACATGCCGCTCAGCCCCAGCGCTTTCTTGAAGGCTGCATAGTTCTCGTGGCCGGGCGCTAAAAGGTGCTTGCTCTGTGCCATGAGCTGGCACAGGTGAAAGTACACGGCCTGGTCGGTCATATTGAGCGCTTGTGGGCTGCGCGCCACGTAGTGCATCTGGGAGCCCTGAATCTTGGAGGTGAAGTGCACTTCCAATGGCTGGGCCGGGGCGCCGTTTTGTGTGGGCCTGAACAGACCCCGCGCGAAGATGGGCGCTTGCCAGACTGGCGCGTGATCCATGTAGTCCACGGCATAGCGCATGGTTCTTTTTGCTAGACGCCTCTGGTCGATGGGGCGATTGCGCGCGTGGGTAGTTTTGCTGGGTTGGGATGGTTTCATGTGGCTCCTTGAAGTGAGTGAGCCACCAACCTAGCAAACGGGTGGGCGTTTGAGCAAGTGAATGGGGGGGGCAGCCTGAGTTCAGGTAGCAGTCCTTGCCGAAGTCCCGGGTGATGCGCGGGCCTTGTTCTCGTCTCAGTTGTCGCCCGCATCCGAAGATGAGAACAGCGCAAAGAGCGCGATGGCGCCCATTTCTAGCATGCTTTTTGACTTTCCCCTCCTGGGGTGGATCAGTCGGCCATGCGGCCAGTGCCTTCCCACCACGGCGTGCGGTGCGAAGCGGATGCAGGCATGGAGGGCGTTATGAGCGGAACGCCATTGTCGTCAGTGGCAGGCGGAGACTTGCCGAAGGCCTCAGGGTTGTGAATGGAGAAAGAGGGCGCTGTGGGTGGCTCAGACTGCGTGGAACAAGCAGAAAACGCGAAGGCTAAGGCAAGGATTGCCAGATTTTTCATGAGTGATGTCCTCGTAGATGATGGCGGCACTGTGCCGGTATCGACATGGATCGTACATCAATTAGTCGCGTTACGACTATTCCTGAGGCGACTTAAAGATGGGTGTATGTCTATATCCCTGTACCACGCCGATTACGCCGGGTTGCGCGCCCTATTGAAGGACGTGCGAGTCAAAGGTGGCCTCACGCAGGTGCAAATGGCCGAAGCACTGGGCGTCGGCCAGTCCTATGTTTCTAAGCTCGAAAGAGGTGAAAACTTCGTGGACGTGCTGCTCTTTGTGCGTTGGTGTCAAGCATGCGGCATCCCGGCTGGGCAAACATTGGACAAGCTGCTTCCGGTGGATAACTGACCGATAGGGGGCGGCACAAACGCGTAGTGCAGGTACCATTCGTGGTAGTTGTCCGAGCGGCCCTTCCCCATGTCTCTTTCCCCCCGTGCGCGTGCCGACTTCCTGTTGCTGGGGCCTGCAACGGAGCAACGGTGTTTGGAGGCTTTTGCGACAGCAGAAGGTGTATTGCTGTATGCCAGGTACCCGAACATCGTGAGCAAGGCTACGTGGGTTTTTCGCGAGTTACCCGCTCTGATGGACAAGGGGCTACCCCCAGAACTGGTTGCGGTGCAGGTGTGCCGCTTTCTGGACGGGGGATACGCGGCACTCGAAGTGCCTGAGACTATCTCTATCGACGGTCTGATCCCCGACTAGATGCGTTGAAGGATAGCCACGCGCTCATCTTCCACACGGGCGGCGGTTCCCGGTGCAACTGCCTCTGCACGGCGTAACCACTCCATGCGGATAACTTCACTTTTCCAGGGCTTTGCCAAAGCAGCAGTCCACGTTAGCCACTCTAAATCCACCTCATCGCCTTGCGGCTCAGCTTCTTCATCGGGACCATAAGTTAGGACAAGCCCGCTGGCCTCGACAAAAAATAGGTCTGGTTGGTCATCAAAAACAGCCAGACTAACGGTGTGGACTGGGCTAGCGCCCTCTTGTTCGAGCTGGTGCTGAATAGCCACTTCGAGGTCGGCGAGAAACTTCCGTTGGGCATGTACCTGCAAGAGGAAGCCGGACATGTCCGCCCTGTGTCTCTTCGGCTCGGGAACTGGAACTTCCGCTTCCTTCTGCGGCTTCGAGCGCGCTGTTTTTGGTGTGTTTCCCGCAAGCCAATCCGCTACGTCATAGATCGACACGGCCAAGCGTCCGCCCACTTTGAAGCAGGGCACCGGCAAGGTGCCGCGTGATTTAAGGGTGTAGATAGCGCTGGTGGTCCGGTGCAACGCTATGGCCAACTCCTCGGCGTAAAGCACGGCCTTTCGGGCTCCAAACTGTTCACGCAAATCGGCGAGGATGATGGAAGAGTCCATGCAGAGGTTTGGTTGGCCAGCCAGGAGGGACTCGAACCCCCTACCCACGTCTTAGAAGGACGTTGCTCTATCCGGATGAGCTACTGGCTGGTGTGTCGATTCTAAACGGGAGCAGTGTCAGCCCAGAATTCCTGTCGCAACTGTCTTGGCAACAGTTTCATCTCACAAAAATCTCTCCGGAAAGTGCAAAAAGCTGCGAAAGTTTGACAAATTCAACTTTAACTTAAATCTGTAAGTTGTTGATTTGTAATGATTTTTTCGGTCTAAAAAATTCAAGAAATTCGGATTGCACTTGCTTAGAAGGCTATTGCTCTATCCAGTTGAGCTACGGGCAGATGGATGTTGGCCGGCTGTGTGGCCGGACGGGCTTGCGGAGTGTCCGCATCTGCGTAACGCAGGACGCTAATCATACCCGCCCTGGCCCGTGCTCTTGGCGCTGCTGCAGGGGCGATTTTGCTGCCGGGATGGTGATGCGGTTATAACCTGGCCATCCCCCTTGACTGCCCGCCTCACTGGAGCATTTGCCCATGCCACACAGCGTCACGCTGATCCACACCATTGCTGCCGCCTTGGGCCTGGCGTTGGTGCTGGGCTTTCTGGCCGCCCGTCTGCGGCTGCCAGCATTGGTGGGGTACTTGCTGGCAGGGGTGGCCATCGGCCCGTTCACTCCCGGTTTTGTCGCAGATGCGGCCCTGGCCAGCCAGCTGGCGGAGATTGGTGTGATGCTGCTGATGTTTGGCGTGGGCCTGCATTTCTCGTGGGGCGACCTCCTGGCCGTGCGCAAGATTGCCGTGCCGGGTGCTGTGGTGCAGATGATCGTGGCGACGTCGCTGGGTATGGCGTTGGCCCTGTGGTGGGGCTGGGGCATGGGTGGTGCCCTGGTTTTTGGTCTGGCACTGTCGGTGGCCAGCACGGTGGTGCTGTTGCGTGCGCTGGAGACCCTGGGGATTCTGGACAGCTACACCGGACGCATCGCAGTGGGCTGGCTGGTGGTGGAGGATCTCGCCATGGTGCTGGTACTGGTGCTGCTACCCCCGCTGGGAGGATGGCTGGGAGGCGGCACCGGGGCCGACCTGGATGCTGCGCAGCTCTGGCGCACGCTGGGTTGGACCCTGCTGCAGGTCGGAGCGTTTGTGGTGCTGATGCTGCTGGTCGGGCGCCGGCTGTTTCCTTGGCTGTTGTGGCAGGTGGCTCGCACAGGCTCGCGTGAGTTGTTCACGCTGTGCGTGGTGGCCGCAGCGGTGGGCATTGCGTTCGGGTCGGCTGCGCTGTTTGGCGTATCGTTTGCGCTCGGGGCCTTCTTTGCCGGCATGGTGATGCGCGAGTCCGAGTTCAGCCACCGCGCTGCGCATGAGTCGCTGCCTTTGCGCGATGCCTTTGCCGTACTCTTTTTCGTGTCGGTAGGCATGCTCTTCAACCCCGCCGTCTTGTGGGAGCGCCCACTGCAAGTGTTGGCAGTGGTCGCCATCATCATGCTGGGCAAGACGGTGGCCGCTGCGGGCCTGGTGCTGGCGTTCCGTTACCCGCTCAACACAGCGCTCACCGTATCGGCCAGTCTGGCGCAGATTGGGGAGTTCTCGTTCATTCTGGTCGCACTGGGTTCTTCGTTGGGGCTGCTGCCGCCAGAGGGGGCCAGCTTGGTATTGGCGGGGGCCCTGTTCTCCATGGCGCTCAACCCGTTGTTGTTCCATGCCATTGCGCCGTTGCAGGGCTGGCTGCGCGCCCGATCCGCGCTTGCGCGGCGGCTGGAGCAGCGGGATGACCCTTTGGCCGAACTGCCCACCAGCACCGATTCGCGTTACCTCGCGCGGCAGGTGGTTCTGGTGGGGTACGGCCGGGTAGGGCGGCGTGTGGCGGCAACGCTGGCGGCCAACGATATTCCGTTTGTGGTGGCGGACCAGAACCGGGAGCTGGTGGAAGCCTTGCGGGCCGATGGCGTGGCCGCCGTGTTTGGTGACGCGGTGGAGCCTGCCGTGCTGATCCAGGCCCACATTGCGCGGGCCGCCATGCTGGTGGTGGCCACCCCGGACGCGCTGCAGGTGCGCCAGATGATCGAGACGGCGCAGACCCTGAACCCGGGCATCGACATCGTGGTGCGCAGCCACAACGAGGACGAGGCCCAGCGGCTGGTGCAGGAATGCAGCCATGCCCAGGTGTTCCTGGCAGAAGATGCCTTGGCACAGGCGATGGCACGCCATGTGCTGGAGCGTGCCCGGGACCGCCAGACCCGCGCCACGCGGCCTGCGCCACTGCATGGATCGGCATGATTTGAAAGAAATCTGCCTGTGGCGCTAGAAGAATATGCCTGGGAGGCTATAAAATTGATAGCAATAGTGCGTCCGCAGCCACAGTCGCAGCGCGGCATCCGGGCAGCGCCCTCACGGAGCGTCCCACCTGACCCCGCCAAGAACGCAGACCTCAGCCTCGCGCCATGCAGCGACCTGCCGCAAGGCACGGATCAATCTGTTTCTTCAAACACCAGCGATGGCACTGCCATCACGCGGGCGCTTTGGCCCAGGTCCTGGATCAGGTGGTTGGCAAAGTAGCTGTTCTGCGTGTCGGGCTCCAGCGCTGCCACGGCCAGATTGGCACGCGGCTGGTTCAGGGGCACATAGAAGCTGCCAGCAGGTGCATCAATGGCGCTGCGTACGGCAGACACTTGCACACGTACGATGTCGCCACCACCGGCAATGGTGCCGATCACGTCCTGGCGGTTGCCGGTTTCGCGTGCGGTTTCGCGGTAGCTCTCGGCCAGGACAGAACCTGGCTCTGCCACCCGCATGACCTGGATGCCCAGCTGGCGAAGGCGTTCCACTGCACCGCTGGCGTCTGCCGACAGCCAATAGCCGCAGGGCCGCGCGCGCACCTTGGTGTTGCGCAGCGTCACCGATGAGTTCCAGTCCACGCGAATGCTGCGATCGGCGCCGGTCTCGGGGTCCAGAAAATCCAGGTCGCGCTGGGTGGGCGTGGCCTCCGCTTCAATGACCACCTGGTCGCGGCAGGCCAGGGCGCTGACGTCGCGGGCCACGAACGAGCGTACCTGCTCCAGGTTGGCCGCCCGCTCGGCGGTGGTTCGCAGCGCGCTGGTGATGGCGGTGACCTGGGCATGCACGCGGCGCTGGATGTGCATTCGGCCAATGCCCACCCCACGGGTCTCGATCAGCAGGCTGACCGTGTTCTTGAGGCCATGGACGTTGCGCCCCGTGTCGGGCTGGGTGCCCCCCATGGAGATGCGCTTGTCCTGCAGGTTGGTCGAGGTGGTGTAGTACCAGTCACTCGTCAGGCCCTGGGCCTTGAGGGCCGCCACCATGGGCTGGTGAAACCATTCCTGCGATGCCTTGGTGAGGAACTCCGGATAGTTGGCAGTGGTGGTGTATTGCAGCAGTGCGTCGTAGCGCTGGATGGCGTTGAACTTCTGCAGGTAGCGGCCCACCACGGTGTATTCATGGGCGTCCACGACCAGGATGGGGCGGTAGTCGTTGATGACCTGCGCAATGGCGCGGGCCTCGGGCGTGTTGAGCAACAGGTGGTCGCGGTTCAGGTCCACGCCATTGGCGGTGACGCGGGTGCCCACCTCGGCGCCATCGGGGTTGGCGCGAGGCACCACCACCACGTTGATGCGGTCCAGCAGCGGCTCGAGCAGGCCCTGGGCCAGCTCACGGCTGATGACCAGCAGTGCCTCACTGCCTGCGGGTTCGTCGCCATGCTGCTGGCCGATCAGCACAACGGTGGGGCGGCCGCTCTTGTCCAGGCTGGCAGGGTCTGTGCCTGGGGCACGGGTGAGCAGCAGGCCCTGGATGGGCTCGCCGCGTTGCGAGGTGCCAATCTGCAGCAACTGCGCGCGTGTGCCGCCACGGGGCACGCCGTCGCTCAGCCCGCGCAGCCATTGGCCCAGCTCGGCATTGGTGGTGAAGGCCCTGCGGTCGGCACCCAGGCCGGGTGTGCTGTAGACCACAGAAGGGTTGGGGAACCGCGCGGCCACCGCATCGCCATAGGGCGGCGCCATGGGCGCCTCGTCGCGCACCAAGAGCGGCGCGGACGGGGGCAGGGGGCTGGCCACCACGGCAGCCCGTTGTGGCGGCAGCTGCGAGGGCGTCTGCTGTCCCAGCGGTGCGGGTACCACCGTACCTTGTTGTACGCGCGGCAGTGGCGCGGGGGCGCTGCGCTGCTGGGCAGTGGGGGTGGATGGCCAAGGGGGCAGCGGGGTGCTGCCGCAGGCTGTCAGCAGCAGTGCTGCCAGCGTGGCCGGGGCGGCCCAGCGCGCAATCCGTGGTTCAGGACGGGAAAGCGGGGCAGTATCGGCGCTGCGGCGCAGGAAATTGTGCTGGGTCATGGTGTGGGCTGCCAGAGAGAGCCCCTGGTGTGGGGCGAGTGGGGCGCTTTGTACGTGGATGTTACCTGCGCGCACCCGCCTCTCATTGTCAGCGTACATCCCGTTGCAAACCCGTGGCGCCCTGGGCTGCCGCAGTGATCAGCGAGGGGCGTCACTGGGTGCGCTAACGTCGGTCGGCGGCGGCGAGATGCTCTGGGCCAGAGGAGAACTGGGCAGTTTCAGGCGCAGCAAGGCGCGCACAAAGCCGTGGTCCGAGCGCGTGCGGTCGCGTCCCTCATGCAGGTGGTCGTTGAAATAATCCACCCGGCGCACATCGCCCACGCTGTTGCGCCCATTGGGAAGGAACTCCTCGCTGACCAGGATCTGGTCCAGCACATAGGGCGCGCCCTGGTGGATGTGGGAGTAGGCCACGTCCTTTTTCAAGGCGAAATCTCCCTGCAGGTCGTACGCATTGAACAGGGCCACATCACGGGCTGACCGGTCGTAGGCGATGTCGGTGGTGGCGCAGATCAATTGCGTGGTCACGCTGTCGGGGGTGTCGTTGAAGTCGCCCAGCACCACCAGGGGCACGCTGGTGCGGTGCAGTAGGTCGATCACCAGGCACCGCAGCGCCATGGCCTCGGCGCCGCGCATGATCAGCGAGCGCAGCGATGCCAGTGCGACCACCTTGCGGTCGTCCCTGTCCTCGGTGGGCTGGCCTAGGGCATCCTGCAGAAATTTGGGGCGCTTGGATTTGAGGTGCGCGGTAAGGACGTTGAGGGTTTGGCCATGCTTCATCCGCAACGTGGCCACGAGGGGTGGGCGCTCGAAACGCGTGTGTTGGCCAATGCCAGGCACATCCACCTGAAAGCCCGGTGGGAAGTCGGCAAAGGACTGCAATGCCTCGACCTTGAGCCGCGTGGCCAGGCCCACACGGGGCGTTCCCTGTGCGCCCTGTTGGGTGTCGTTGTTCTCTGCCCCTGGCACGGCGACAAAGTCGTAGCGCAAGCCACCCCGACCCAGCGCCCCTTTGAAGGCCGCGTCGTCCCAGACCTCCTGCACCGCCAGTACATCGGCGTTCAGTGCCCGAAAGCGCTCGCCCAGCCAGGTGATCTTGCGTTCAAACTCGGTCTGGCTGTAGGGGTCCTGGTTCTCGTAGAACAGGCGTCCCGGATTGGCCAGGTTGAGCACATTGCAAGTGGCCACCATGAGGGTGTCCAGCGGTTGGGGGAGTTCGTTGGGGCGCATGAAGGGCGTGCAGCGTAGGCGGGGTCACGACGGCTGCACCCTGTATCAACTGGCCTGCAGCGCGCGGCCGGACAGCACTTGCAGCCCGGGTCGGCCCAACTGTACGGCACGGACGAGCGCACGGGCCACCTCCGCCCCGGGGCGGGCACGGTAGTTGGCGGGCAGGAGCGGGTTCAGCCACTGAAACAGTTTGAGCGACAGGGACTCCGCGGGCCGGTGGGCCTGTTGCAGCGCCCGGCGTTCGCCCATCAGCAGGGATGGGCGTGCAATGACCAGCGTCTCAAAACCCAGCTGCTGAAGGTCGCGCTCGACCTCACCTTTGACGCGGTTGTAAAAAATGCGCGATTGCGCATTGGCCCCCATGGCGGTGACCACGCCACAGCGGGTGGCGCCCGCCGCGCGCGCTGCGCGGGCCGTGGCCATCACGGCGTCATAGTCCACCGCACGGAACGCGCTCTGGCTGCCGGCTGCAGCCATGGTGGTGCCCAGGGTGATGTAAACATCATCGACGTGCGGCAAGGCGGGCATCGCCGCAAAATCCACCGCGTGCAGTTGCAGGCGGGGATGGTTCAGCGCTGGCGCACGCCGCCCTTTGGCGTGCAGCACATGGATGCTGGCGCCCGCTGCGTCCGTGGTGTTGGCAGGGGGCGCTTTGCGCGTCTCAGCGGTTAAAAGAGCCGCGAGGACCGCCTGGCCCACGAGGCCCGTTGCCCCGGCCACCACCGCCACCCGTGCCTGATCCGCCACCATGGCCGCCACCTCCAGAGTTGCGATACCCGCCACCACCACCACCGCCGCCACGGCGGCCGCGTTCAGCCATGCTGTCCACGCTGGTGCGCATGGGGTCGGGCTGACCGCCCGCACCATGGCCCGAGCTGCGATGGCCTGGGTTGCTGTGACCCAGGTGTGTGCCCAGGTGCGCATTGGCGCGGGGGGGTTGTGCGTCATCGTAGCGATGACCACCGCCGCCTTCGGGGCGTGGGCCTCGGCTGCGCGCAGGTGCCTGGGTGGCGCCGTCACGGGCACCACCCCGACCACCACCCTGGCCTCCGCGGCCGCCGCCGGCTGGACCCTGGGCGTTGCGTGGAGCTCCGCCACCGGAACGGCCACCACCGCCACCACCGTTGCCTGCACGGGGGCCGCGCTCCCCACCTTGGCCGCCGCCCTGGCCTGCCTTGTTGGTGCGGATGCGCTCCATCATTTCGCTGCGGGCGGCCTTGGCGGCTGCCTGCATCACATCACGGCTCGGGGGCTTGCCTGCGCCGCCCCAGATGGTCTGGCGGCCCATGGCGATGGGTTCCGCCTTCTCGCCGGGTTCTGGGCCAAAACCTTCGATCACTTGGACAGGAATCTGCTGCTTGGTAAAGCGCTCGATGTCCATCATGAAACCTTCTTCGTCCATGCAGACCAGGCTCACGGCTTCGCCCGTAGCGCCTGCGCGGCCCGTGCGGCCGATGCGGTGCACGTAGTCTTCGGAGACGTTCGGGATTTCGTAGTTGACGACGTGCGGCAGGTCATCGATGTCGATGCCACGTGCGGCGATGTCGGTGGCCACCAGGGCACGGATCTCGCCACTCTTGAAGCCCGCCAAGGCCTGCGTACGGGCACTCTGGCTCTTGTTGCCGTGCAAGGCCATGGCCTGCACACCGTTCTTGGTCAGGAACTCGGCCACGTTGTTGGCGCCGAACTTGGTGCGCGTGAACACCAGCACCTGGCTCCAGTTGTGTTGCTGGATGATGTGCAGCAGCACCTGCTTTTTCTTGCCGCGGCCCACGGGGTGGATCACTTGCGAAATACGCTGCACCGTGGTGTTGCGCGGGGTGACCTGGATGCTTTGCGGGTTCTTGAGCAGGGTGTTGGCCAGCTCGCGGATCTCGTCGCTGAAGGTGGCCGAGAACAGCAGGCTTTGCTTGTCCTTGGGCACCAGGGCCAGCACCTTCTTCACGTCGTGGATGAAGCCCATGTCGAGCATGCGGTCGGCTTCGTCAAGCACCAGCACCTGCACGGTGGAGAGGTCCAGGAAGCCCTGTTGCTGCAGGTCCAGCAGACGGCCAGGGGTGGCCACCAGGATGTCCACGCCGCGCTTGATGCGGTCGATCTGCGGGTTCATGCCCACACCACCGAAGACCACGGTGGAGTTGATGTCCAGGTACTTGCCGTATTCGCGCACCGATTCTTCGACCTGGGCTGCGAGCTCACGGGTGGGGGTCAGCACCAGGGCGCGGATGCCCTTGCCGCCAAACTTGTTCTTGGGTGCCGTGCCTTGCGAGAGGCGGTGCAGCATGGGCAGGGTGAACGCAGCGGTCTTGCCGGTGCCAGTCTGCGCGCCGGCCAGAAGGTCGTGGCCTTCCAGAACGGCGGGAATGGCCTGGGCCTGAATGGGCGTGGGGGTTTCATAGCCCGTTTCGTGCACGGCCTTCAGGATGGCAGGAGCCAGGTTCAGTTCGTCAAATGTCATGTCGTTGGATGCGCCCGTCCGGGGCGCTGGGTATCCGCCTGTCGTGCAACCGGGAGGTTGCTGAGCCAGTCTCAGGCTGATGAGGTTCAGGATTGGGAGCCCGGAAGCGTGTCTTCCTTCGTCCCCAGCAGTGTGCTGATGTGGCGGGCAACTGGAGCCCACAACGGGGGTATTGTCGCATGGACCGATAATCTAGGGTTTGAGAGCGCGTTCGGCGTCTTTTTGGAATGCTCCAAATGGCCCTCTGAACCTGCTCGGATGCAGACTTCCTGCCCACTTTCGCAAGCTAGAACCCTCCATGGCCCAATACGTTTATTCGATGAATCGCGTCTCTAAGACCGTGCCGCCCAAGCGGCAGATCTTGAAGGACATCTCCCTGAGCTTTTTCCCGGGCGCCAAGATTGGTGTGCTGGGTCTGAACGGCTCGGGCAAATCCACGCTGCTCAAGATCATGGCCGGCGTGGACAAGGAAATCGAAGGCGAAGCCATTCCGATGCCGGGCATCAAGATCGGCTATCTGCCCCAGGAGCCTCAGCTCAACTCGGAGCACACAGTCCGCGAAAGCGTGGAAGAGGCCATGGGCGAGGTGTTTGCCGCCAAGGCCAAGCTGGAAGAGGTGTACGCCGCCTACGCCGAGGCCGATGCAGACTTTGACGCACTGGCCGCTGAACAGGCTCGCCTGGAAGCCATCATTGCGACGGCGGGGACTGACTCCGAGCACCAGCTCGAAATCGCTGCCGATGCCCTGCGCCTGCCTCCTTGGGACGCCAAGGTCGGGCTGCTGTCTGGTGGCGAAAAGCGCCGCATTGCGCTGTGCCGCCTGCTGTTGTCCAAGCCTGACATGCTGCTGCTCGACGAACCCACCAACCACTTGGACGCTGAATCGGTGGACTGGCTGGAGCAGTTCCTGCACCGCTTTCCGGGCACCGTGGTGGCCATCACCCACGATCGCTACTTCCTCGATAACGCCGCGGAGTGGATTTTGGAACTGGACCGCGGCTACGGTCACCCCTACAAGGGCAACTACAGCACCTGGCTGGACCAGAAGCAGGCCCGTCTGGAATCTGAAAACAAGGGTGAGGAGGCACGCGCCAAGGCCCTGAAGAAGGAACTGGAATGGGTGCGCCAGAACGCCAAGGGCCGTCAGGCCAAGAGCAAGGCGCGTATCGCCCGTTTCGAGGAACTGAGCGACTACGAATACCAAAAGCGCAACGAAACCCAGGAAATCTTCATTCCTGTGGCTGAGCGCCTGGGCACCCAGGTCATTGAGTTCCACAACGTCACCAAGTCTTTCGGCGACCGTGTGCTCATCGACAACCTGTCCATGACCATCCCTGCGGGTGCCATCGTGGGCATCATCGGTCCGAACGGGGCCGGTAAATCGACCCTGTTCAAGCTCATCGCGGGCCGCGAGCAGCCGGATAGCGGTGAGGTGGTGATCGGCTCGACCGTGAAGATGGCCTTTGTGGACCAGCACCGCGATGCCCTGTCGGACGACAAGACCGTGTGGGAAGACATCTCCGGCGGCCTGGACATGATCAACATCGGCAAGTTCACCATGGCCAGCCGTGCTTACGCCGGGCGCTTCAACTTCAACGGTGGCGACCAGCAAAAGAAGGTGGGCATGCTGTCGGGCGGTGAGCGTGGCCGTCTGCACTTGGCCAAGACACTGATTGCTGGCGGCAACGTGCTGCTGCTGGACGAGCCTTCGAACGACCTGGACGTGGAAACCCTGCGCGCGCTGGAAGACGCTTTGCTCGAATACGCGGGCACAGTGTTGGTTATCAGCCACGATCGCTGGTTCCTGGACCGGATCGCCACGCACATTCTGGCCGCCGAAGGTGACAGCCAGTGGACGTTCTTTGACGGCAATTACCAGGAGTACGAGGCCGACAAGAAAAAGCGGCTGGGTGAAGAAGGTGCAAAGCCCAAGCGGATGCGTTTCAAGGCCCTCAAATAAAGGCCGAGGTCAAGTAGGATTGCATCTGGAAACCTCTTGTCCGATTCCTCCCTCCCACCATGTCCCTGCCCGCATCGCGTCTGAGAGCCGTTTTCCGCGCCTGCGTTGTCAACGCCGTTCGCGGTGGCGAGGCCTTGATGGGGCAGCTCGTCAAGGTCACCCAAAGTGCCTTGACTAGCGAGGAGTCGGCCAGCCGCAACATCCAACAGCGCAATTTGTTCAGTGATGCACTGCGGCTGCTCAACGAGCACGAGGCTGCGCTGGTCAAGGGCTATCCCATGGCCTTGCTGGAAATATTTGCCGAAGGCCCTGCGGTAGCCAAGGGGCGCAGTTCGGCCGATGACACCGGCATGGACTTTGGCGAGCTTTCGCTCATGGACGAAAGCGAGATGCAGGCCCAGGTGGAACTGTCCAAGGCCCAGCAGTCTGCGCTGCATGCTACCGACGCCGTACTGGCCGAACTCAACACCCTGGTGAGCGCTGCGCAAGGTTTGCGCAGCGTGCAACCCGAGCGCAACCCTCTGCGGCCCGAGAGCTACATCCGTGCATTGCAGCAGGTGGTGGGTGAGACCGGCGTCTCGGCCGAGGTACGGCAGCTGTGGATGCAGCACATGCGCGACCTGCTCGGGAAGCTGCTGGCCGAAGAATACAAAAAAACCGCCCAGAGCTTGCGTGAGCATGGCGTACAGCCGGTGGGCTACGCAGTGCTGGGCACGCCTGCGGGCGGCGGTCGCGGCCAAGGCACCGGTTACGGTGGGTCTGGCTATGGCGGGCCCGGTACGGGTTACGGGGGCGGTTATTCCGGGTACGGCCCCTCAATGAACGCGCCCATGAGCGACTATGGCAACACAGGTTATGGGCGTGGTATGGGTCCCAGCACAGGCTGGAGCGGCGACTCCCAGCAGGGTGCCATGGTGCCTGTGCCCGTGGACGCTGCCGAAGAGGCATTGCTCACGGTCGGCATCCTGCGCCAGATGTTGGCGGGCGGTGATCCATTTGCCCCTCCTCCGGTCTACGGCGCCGTGCCCGCACAGGCGGTGGTCATGCCCAGCGGCGCGGGTCAGCCGGGCTGGGTGGACCCCCGCGCGGGAGCCGCCAGCGCTCAGTCATCGTTGGCCGGGGGCTACTACCCGTCGGGTGCGGCCGCTGAAGCGATTGAAGACATGGCGCAGCTGGAGCGCCTGGTGGGCCGTCTTGCCGGTGGGGGCACGGTCAGCCAGGCGGGCTCTTTGCCCGTGCCTCTCGCAGGCTGGCGTGGGCCTGGCGTTGCGCCGGTGGTCTATGCAGCCATGCCCATGGAGGCTGCTACCCAGTCCACCGCCATGGCGGTGGAGGTGGTGGGGCGCATGATGGCCAACATCTCCCAGGACGCCCGTTTGCTGCCCCCTGTGCAGCAGGCCGTCAAGAGCCTGGAGCCTGCGCTCAAGCAATTGGTGCACCACGACGGCCGGTTTTTTACCGACAGCAGCCACCCTGCGCGCCGCCTGCTTGACGAGCTTACGCAGCGCAGCTTGGCATTCACCGCCGAGACAGAGCCTGGCTTCAGCCGCTTCATGCGACTGGTGACCGAGGCTGTGGGCCACCTGTCTGCCCATGAGGTCAAGGACGCGGGGCCGTTCGACACCGTGCTCAAGGCGCTGCAGTCTGCCTGGGACACCCAGGAGCAAAAGATCAAGGCCCAGCAGGAGGCCGAGCAGAAAGCCAAATTGCAGGCGGAGCAGCGCGAACTGCTGGCCGAGAAGATCGCAGCCGATATCCGCAAGCTGCCGGATGTGGACAAGGTGCCGTCGGACGTGCTGGATTTTGCGGCGGGCCCCTGGGCTGACGTGGTGGCGCTGGCGCAGGTGATGCGCAGTGACGATAGCCAGGAAGATGACCCCAGCGGTTACCTGGCGCTGGTTCCGGTGTTGCTGTGGACTGCGCAGCCTGACCTCACGCGCCAGGAGACGGACCGGCTCAACGAAGCCATCCCCGGCCTGCTGGCCAAGCTGCGCAAGGGCCTCAAGACCATCAACTACCCGGCGGTGCAGACCAGCGCATTCTTGCAGCGGCTTGTGGCGTTGCACCAGGCCGCTTTTGAAAAACCGGCTCCTGCCCCAGTGTCCGCCCCTGCGGGAGAGCCCGAAGTGGCCCCGGAGGCGACAGAGCCGTCCGAATCGGCAGAGGCGTCCGCTCCTGCACCGCAGGACAGTGCCCAGGCGCCGCTGGACACCCCGGACCCTTACGCTGATTTTGTCATCGGGGCCTGGGTGGAGCTGGTGACCAATGGCCGGGTGGTGCGCACCCAGCTGACCTGGGCCAGCCCGCATGGCACCCTGTTTTTGTTCACTGCGCCGGATGCCAGCACCCAATCCATGACCCGCCGCATGCGCGACAAGCTGGCGGCCGAAGGCTCGCTGCGCGTGGTGCCGGCCCAGCCGCCCAAGCCTGCCAAGCCTGCGATCCGCGCTTCGGGCTCTACGGAAACGGGCGGGGCAGATCGCAAGTCGTCCGAGGGCCGTACGGGCTTCGGCTCCAAAATGGCGCCGCTGTCCAAATCCGCCCCCCTGGCCCCGGCTTCGGGTGCCAAGTCGCCCAAGAATCGCTGATCGCACAGACACGCGCGCTGCGCGTGCCACCTTGAGGCCGCGAGCGGCCTTGTGCAGCTGTAGAGCTGGTCAACGCCCAGTTCCTGCTGCACTCCCTGTTTCCGTCACGCTATTGTTCGTCATCCCTTCGCCCGGCGTGCTGTGGTCAGCAGATCCACCAGCCCCTTCCGACGCGCGCAGCAGTTTTTTGCGCACCAGGTGGATGTGGTTGCGCAGGGCATACAGCTCGTCCGCGTACGACAGAGGCACGCTCACCTTTTCGGCCTGGGCTTCCAGTCCGTCGAGGGTGCGCAGCAGGGTTGAGGGGTCGCTTTTGCCCATTTCCAGGTCGTTTTCGATCTCGCGCAGGCGGCCATACCAGCGAAACACCCGCGACCGCACGCGGAACTGGTAGAGCGGCGGCACGATGCGCGACAGCGGCAGCATGATGGCCAGCAAGATGCCCAGCACCAGCCACATGCGCTCAATCAGGTTGGCCATCCAGAACGGCAGGTAGCGTTGCAGCATGGGCACCGGCTCGTTCATGGCGCGGTCGCCCTCCTTGGCAATCGGCAGCTCGCTGCCGCGCGTGTTGGGAAACTCACGCGCCCGGTTGAACCAGCCTGCGCCGCTGTGCAGCTTTTGTGCGTTCTGGGCAAACAGGGTCAGTAGGGCGGGGTGCGTGCCGTCGCGCGCCAGCAGGGACGTGGTGGTGGCCACGAGCCGAACATCGCGCTGGGGCACGTTGGCCGCGAGGTCCACCACCCCGCGTGGCAAGGTCACGGGGGTGAGAAACGGAAACCGCCGTGCGTAGGCCTCGTGCTGCGCAAAATCCAGCAGCTGCACGCCAGGCGTTTGCAGCAGCATCTGCACCATCAGGGATTCAGGCGCCGAGGCAAATACCAAGGCGTCGAGCCTCCCCGCCAAAAACTCCACCGTCGCGGGCGTCTGTTCCAGGCGCGATAGCTTGACTGCGCTGGGCTCCACCTTGTTGGCCTGCAGCAGCCGCTCGATCAGCGTGGGCACGCCGCTGCCCTCCGACCCCACATTGACCCGCCAGCCGCGTAGCTGCCGCAGGCCATCGAGCCGGGGTGCGTTGTGCATGCGCTCTGCTGCATCGGTGCGGTAGAACAGCCACAGCGGCTCTACAAACAGGCTGCCCAGCGATACTAGGTTGTCCGGATCATCGGGTTGCAGTTCGGCTGTGCCACCCTGTACAAAAGCGACATCGGCCTGGCCGTCGCGCAGAAGCTGCAGGTTGTGCGATGAGCCCTCGCTGGGCAGCAGAACCACATCAATGCCGTCGGCCGCCAGCGCCTTCTGGTAGCGCTTGCCAAACTCCTCATAGGCACTTTGGGCAGGGCCTGTGGCCAGGGTCACCGTCTTGGGGGGATTGGGGTTGAGCCACCAATAGGCCAGCACCAGCAGCCCGACCGCCAAGAAGGCGAGGGGGCCTGCTGACACAATCAGATCGCGCAGAGTGAGGAAAGTGTTGCGAAAGGCCTGGGGCATGGGGGATGGACAAACAGAGCGAAACGGGGCGGCGGTATGCCTGGATGGGGTGACGCGGCCCCTGGGTGGACCCGGAGCCATATCTCGCTATCAGCGAGCCGGTGGATTATCCAGGCAGGCGTGGCGGCGACGCGCACCAGCTCCGGGCATCCCGCACCGGGAGTCGCCCAGGTCTCAGATAGCTGGAGGACTGAAACCGCCGGCCAGCGAGGGCTCCTACTGCGGCAGGCGCCTGCGTTGGCGCTCATAGGCCATGCATTCCTGCAGCGAGAGCATGTCGTTCTGGTCCACATCCGCTGCCTCAAAGTAGGCCATGCGTGCCTGCACCACCTCCTTGAACGACAGCTTTCCGTCCCCGTCCTTGTCGGCTGCCGCCAGCCGCCTCAGTTGGCCTTTGCCGATGCGGGGCAATTGGCCCAGCTGGGAGAGATGGACGTAGCCCTCTGCATCGGGCCCCAGGCTGTGCCAGCTCTGCACGATGTCCTGGTGGAACTCGTCCAGCGACACGTTGCCGTCATGATTGAGATCGGCTGCCGAGCAGATGGCCTGCAGCCGGTGGGTGAGGGTTGGCGCCACCGGTTTGTGCGCCTTGGCAGGGCGTGGTGGCGTGGTGGGCGACGATATGGAGGTGTCGGCCGCATTGGCCGCGTGCGTCGTTGTTGCCAGCACCAGGGCGCAGGCGCCTGCACAGATCCAGTGAAGAGTTGTTTGCATGGGACCTCCTTACCACCACCAGCGTTGGCTGGGGCTGCGGTTGCAGGGCCAGACCATGGTGTGTGCCCCAGGGCGGACCTGGCCTGCGTCTACATCCAGGCATTTGCCGGTGAGCTGGCTCACGATCTGCCCGCCCAGGGTCGACCAGCTCTGGCTACGCGAGCCCGAGCAGGACCACAGCACCACCCGTGCACCGTCCCGTGGGTCGCCACGGTCCACGTCCACGCACAGGTCGCGCACCCGGATCTCGCCGCCGCGCCCCACCGCAAAACGCTGGGACGCTGTCCCGTTGCATTCGTACACCTGCAGGGTGGTGCCGGGCTGGAATTTGCCACCCCTCACGTCGAGGCACAGGCGGCCGTCCACCCGGATCTCGCGCCCCCAGTCCCCGCCCTGGCCGGGGTAGTCCGGGTACTCGGGGCGACGGTCGTTGTCGTGCCGGTTGTGGTTGGCCAGCAACGCGATGCCGGCAATGGCCGCCACGGCCGCCACAGCTGCTCCGGCATTGGAGCCGCTGCTGCTACCGGATGCATAGGTGCGTGTGATCTTGAAACGTCCCCCGCAACCACCGTTGGTCCACAGCTCGCGATTGGTCAGGTCGTAGCCCCAGGTGCGGTTGAAGCGGCAGGCCCCCTGGGTTTGTTCCACCAGATCCACCTGGGTCACGTCGTCCGCGAGGCGGTAGGAGGTGTAGCCGCCGCTGGACTGCAAATCCACCAACTGGTCCTGCGCCTGTGCCGCCGGGGTGCTCACGAGCAATGGCAGGCATAGCAGCCATGCATGTTTCCGAAAGGCCTGGTCTCTCATGGGTTCACTCTCCTTGTTCCGATCAGGGGCCATGGGGATGGGTGTAGTGCCGTGGGCCCCGGCCCAGGGCACCAACCGTCACCGGCATCATAGGACGGTCTGATGCTTGTGCGCCCGGCGACAGGGGCGCCATCGGTTGAAATCTCGCTGGAGCAGCGGGGGCTGTTCGTGCATGATGGCATCGCGCTGGGGCAGCCCCTTGTCTGCCTGTGTACTACCCACCCACTGCCGTGTCCGATGAAACGCTTCTATGTCGTTGCCTCCATCCCACTGCTGCTGGCGGCGCTCATCCCCATTGCTGCATCCCTGTGGGTGGCCCACCGCCAGGCCAAGGAAGACCAGGTCGCCTATCTGACCTCGTTGGCGGACGAGGTGCTGCGACGCGGCGTGGCCTCGCGCCAGCAGCTGGTGGCGGCGCTCAACGATCTGGACGGAGATCCGCACCCCGCTTGCAGCCAGGCCAGCCTCACACGCATGCAGCAGCTGGTGGGCACCTCGTTCTATCTGCAGGGCATGGGGGCGGTCAGGGACGGAGCGTTGGTCTGCAGTACCCTCACCGCGGGCAATGAGGTGGTACCGCTCACCGGCAACCACATGGTCACCTCGACGGGTATCTCCACCTGGATTGGCGCCCGCCTGCCCTTTGCCCCGGAGCAGCCTTTCAACATCTACGCCCGCAACGGCCATGCGGTGATCATTCACCCGGGCATCGTGATTGACATGCCTGTGCTTCATGCGGATGTCGCGCTGGGGCTTCTGATCAGCACGCCCCGCGCGCTGATCCGGTCCAAAGGTCCGCTGGATACCCGGTGGCTGAACCTCTACACGCCCCATGTGAACAACGTGGCTGAAAGCGAGACCCACTACATCGTCTTTCGGGTGTCGAAGGAAAACAATGTGGCGGCGGTCGCGGCGGCTCCCAAGGCGCTGGCCCACGAAGGGCTCAAGGCCCAGGCGCTGATCCTGGCACCCCTGGGGCTGGTGGCCAGTGCCCTGTTTGCGCTGGGCGTGGCGATGCTCACCCGGTGGCAGTTGTCGCCACGCGTCAGACTGCGGGCGGCCCTGCGCCGGCACGAGTTCTTCGTGCTCTATCAGCCCATCGTGGATCTGGAAACCGGCCAGTGGGTGGGGGCGGAGGCTCTGCTGCGCTGGCGTCGCCGCAACGGCACCCTGGTGCCCCCGGATGAATTCATTGCAGAAGCGGAGAAGGCCGGTGTGATCGCGCACATCACGCGGTACGTGATGGATGTGGTGCTGGCCGACTTGCCCGAGATGCTCAAGGCACGCCCGGGTTTTCATGTGAGTTTGAACCTCTCGCCCCAGGATCTGGTGGCCGACGGACCCGTGCAGTACCTGCAGCGGCGCTTCAGCGCCATGGAGATGCCGCCGGGCGCGCTCATGCTGGAGGTTACCGAGCGCGGGCTGGTGGACATCGAGGCTGCACGGCCCGCGCTACGGGCTGCGCGGCAGATCGGTGCATCGATTGCGCTGGATGACTTCGGTACGGGTTACTCCAGCCTGTCCATGCTGGAGTCCATCGACATCGACACCCTCAAGATTGATCGCATCTTCATCGCCAGCATCGGCGCGCAAGCCGCCATCAGCCCGGTGACTACCCACATCATCGAAATGGCCCACATGCTCAAGCTGGCACTGATTGCCGAGGGCGTCGAGACTCAGGACCAGGTGGACTTCCTGATTGCCCGGGGTGTGCGCCAGGCCCAGGGTTGGAAGTTTGCCCGTGCCATGCCGCTGAATGATCTGCTGGCCGGCATGCGCCCGCAGCCAGCCGTTTCACCACGTGGCTCGGTGCAAGATTGATCCCGCCCCGTTGGATGGCGCGGCAGGGGATGGGGGACGCTACTTGATCAGCAGCGCCGATCCGCTGCCGTGAATACGAAACACCGCCACAGCACTCACAAGGTCATCGGCCTGCCCACGCAGGCTGGATGCAGCAGCAGCCATCTCCTCCACAAGGGCCGCATTCTGCTGCGTGGCCTGGTCCATCAGCGTGACGGCCTCGCTCACCTGCGTGACCCCCGAGCTTTGCTCAGAGCTGGCAGCACTGATCTCCCCCATGAGGTGGGTGACGTTGCGTATGCTGGCAACCACCTCTGTCATGGTGTGGCCGGCCTTGTCCACGAGAGCCGTGCCGTGTTCCACGCGGCCGACACTTTCCGTGATCAACTGCTTGATCTCCTTGGCCGCAGCCGCGCTGCGCTGGGCCAGGTTGCGAACCTCGCTGGCCACCACGGCAAAGCCCCGCCCCTGGTCACCGGCACGGGCAGCCTCCACGGCCGCGTTCAGCGCCAGGATGTTGGTCTGGAATGCAATGCCGTCGATCACGCTGATGATGTCATTGATCTTGCGGCTGGAGTCGTTGATGTCCTTCATGGTGGCCACCACCATGGCCACCACGTCACCGCCTTGTTGCGCAACGGTCGACGCTGAATGCGCCAGGCGGTTGGCATGAATCGCGTTGTCTGCGTTCTGCTTCACGGTGGAGCCCAGTTGCTCCATGGAGGCAGCGGTTTGCTGCAGCGCGCTAGCCTGTTGTTCCGTGCGCATCGACAGGTTGTGGTTGCCTTGCGCGATCTCGGCGCTGGCGGTCGATACGCTTTCTGATCCCTGGCGCACCCCTGCCACCAGGTTGGAAAGACTCAGCCGCATGGCTTCCATCGAAGTGACTACCGAAGCAATTTCGTTCTTGCCCTGCGCCACCAGTGGGGTGGCCAGGTTGCCCCGCGCAAACTCCCGCGTCGCCTGGCTTGCCTCGTTCAGGGGCCGGACGATGGAGCGGGTGGTGGCCACACCCAGCACGCAGGCAAACACCACCATGGCCACGCTGAGCAAGACCAGCTGTAGCCGCAGCGATTCAAACTGGCGCATCGATTCCTGGCTGGCACGTTTGCTGATGGCGTCGCTCTCGGCCAGGAAGGCTTCGATGTCGGCCACCAGCCTGGTCAGCAGGGGGCGGCATTGCTCGTTGATTTTCTTGATCGCCGCATCTTTTTCCCCTTGGCTCCCCAGTCGGGTGATCTCCAGCGCCACGGGGCCATAGGCCGCTTCGGTGTTCTTGATCTGGGCCAGCAGCTTGTTGAGGGGGGCGGTTTCAGGCGGGCCGACCTTGAGGGCATCTTCGACTCCCTGGAGTGCCTTGCCCATGCCTTCATGTGCGACTCCAATGCGACGTGTTTCCGCGTCGGCATCTTCCTTGGAGCCCGCGATCACCAGGTTGCGGGCAGACACGGCCCTCGCATTGGCTGTATCCAGCACCCGGTTGCCCAGGCTTTTGATCACGTTCAGGTGATTGACCTGGTTGTCCAGGCTCTCCTGTGTCATGGACTCGCCACGGATACCCATGATGGCGACCAGGATCAGTGCACAGGTCAGGACAACATATCCAATACCAAGACGCGTCTTGATGCTCAGGTTCTGCAGGACATTCATGCGATGGACCCTCCAGCTGGTGATACGGGATGAGGCGCTTTTTCGGAGCACGCAGGAGCGGCAGGAAACCGGTGTTTACCATTTCGTAACGTGGGGCGCAACACGTTGCCACCGCCACCCTGCGGCGTTCTGGCGATATCGATGCGGCGGTGCGCAGCCGCCGCCTTGGGCGCACGATGGTGCACAGGCCCTGATCTTCTGGGGGTTCCGGCGCGCGTCAAGAAGTTTTTGACCGAAAGGTGCGGATGGCGCGCTGGGCGCCCTGCGTGTGCAGGGGTAAGCGAGGGCGGGCGTGACCCGCCCTAACCGCGCACCGCACTTCTGAATGCGGCAGACAGTGCTGCAATGGCATCGCTGGGTCGGCCATCCGGGGCCCGGCTGTGAAGCACCACCGGCAGGCTTGGCAGTGCAGGAAGCCCAAGCCGGGCACCTACGTCCACCGCGCCCCAGGGCAACATGCGGGGTGCCAGTGCGGCTACGCCCAGCCCTGCAACAACGGCTGCGGACACTGCCGCCACGCCGCCGCCCACAAACACCTCGCGCCAGGGGATGGCGGCTGCATCCAGCAGTTTTCCAGCCATCGCACGCACGCCGCAGGGCTCTGCCAGGGTGGCCAGCGGCAGGGGGTAACCAGTGCGGTGCTGCCAGTGCGGCGCGGCAAACCAGCCAAATCGCTCTTCGGCCAGCACTTCGCCATCGCTGCGCCCGGCATGCATGCGGACCATGGCCGCGTCGAGTTCGCGCCGGTCAAAGCTTTGCAGCAGGTCGCCCGACGAGCCGATCCGGATGTCGATCAACAGCTGAGGGTCTTGTGCGTTCATGCGAGCAATCAGTGCAGGCAGTTCAGGCCCGGCGACGTGGTCACTGATGCCGATGGCCAAACGCTGCGGTGCTTCACCCAGTGCAGCCAGGGCACGCTCATGTGCAGCAAGCAGTGCGCGGCCATGGTCCAGGAAGGCGGCTCCCTGGGCTGACAGTTCCACATACCGGGGGGTGCGCTCCAGCAGCCGGGAGCCCAGCCGGTCCTCCAGCCGCTTGAGCTTGAGGCTCACAGCGGCCTGGCTGGTCTGCATGGCCTCGGCTGCTCGGGTAAAGCTCTCCAGCTCGGCAACACGGACAAAAGCCTCGACGGCATCCAGATCCAGAGGGCGTTGCATGATATGTTTTTGTTATTTTTGATATAAGTATCAATAGCATATCAATATGGATAGCATGGCACCAGCTTTTTCACAAAAGGACCCTCCATGCCGCTCATCCACATTGCCATGCGTGCTGGCAAGCCCGCTGCCTACCGGCAAGCGATTTTCGACATGCTGTACCGCGCCATGCGCGAGACCTTCAATGTGCCCGAGGACGATCAGTTCATGACCCTGACCGAGCACGATGCCGCGAATTTCCGCTACAGCCCGTCGTACCTGGGTGTGGCACGCAGCGACGATGTGGTGTTCATCCAGATCACTGCCAACAACACACGCACGCTGGAACAGAAGAAGGCGCTGTTTCAGCGCATCGCCCAGCTTCTGGGCGAAAGCCCTGGCCTCAGGCCGGAAGATGTGTTCGTGAACATTGTTGAGGTGGCCAAGGAGAACTGGTCCTTCGGCCACGGGCTGGCGCAATACGCCTGAGGGCTGGCGCGGGGGGCAGAAATCGCCAGCTCCAGGGCATGGGACGAAGCCGGCAACAGACGCCAGTCAACGCCAGCCGGTGCCAACGGGAAGGAGACGCCACGCACTGTCTGCGTGGCGCATGCCGATTTTTGCGCTTCAGCCCAGATCGGCGGCCGAGGGCAGGTACAACCCCTCGGCGGTAGTGATGGCGCGCGCAGCCCGTGCTGCCCGCGCCGTGGCGATGGCTGTGGCCTCGGCCGCCATGGTGGCCAGCACCATCATGCCCGGGCTCTTGCCGCTGCGGCCCGTGCCCAGGCTGAAGAGGGTGTCGCCGTCCGACATGGTGTGCACGGGGTTGATGCTGCGGGCCAGCCCGTCGTGCGCGGCCACGGCCAGGCGGTGGGCCTGCACCTTTGTGATGACCGCGTCAGTGGCGACCACACCGATGGTGGTGTTGGTGCCCGCCAGCAGGGGCTGGGGCGGGTCGCCGCGCAGCAGGGCGCGGCGCGTGTCGCGCAAACGCAGGCCGTCGTCGGTGCGGGCCCCGGCAATCACTTGCGCGGTGTCGGGGTCGATCACGTCGCCCAGCGCATTGCAGGCGATGAGGGCACCCACCGTGACGCCGTCCACGGTGACGGAGGCGGTGCCGATGCCACCCTTCATCGCACGCTGGATGCCAAAAATCTTGCCCAGCGCCGCACCGGTGCCCGCGCCCACGTTACCTTCGGCCGGGTCTGCGGTGGAGGCGGCCTCGCATGCCGCGTAGCCCGCCGCAGCATCGGGGCGCACGCGCATGTCGCCCACCAGCAGGTCGAACAGCACGGCGGCGGGCACGATGGGCAGGCGGCCCACGGCCACGTCGAAACCCACGCCGCGCTCTTCCAGCCAGCGCACGGCGCCGGTGGCGGCATCCAGCCCCCAGGCGCTGCCGCCCGCGAGCATGATGGCGTGCACCTTGTCCACCAGGTTGGAGGGGTGGAGCAAATCCGTCTCGCGCGTACCGGGTGCGGCACCGCGCACATCCACCCCGGCCACAGCGCCCTCGCGGGTGATGATGACGGTGCAGCCCGTGGGGCGGCGGGTTTCGGTGAAGTGGCCGACCTCGATGCCGGCCACGCGAGTGATGCTGCCAGCGTCGCCAGCCAGTGTGTTGGAGGAAGTCATGGCCGTTGATTATGGTGCCCTGGGGCAGGGCGACAGTTGCGCAGCATCAGGGCCCTGGCGCTGCACGTGGAGTCGCGTCAGGGCGCTTTCTCGATCCGTTGGACGTGGTAGGCACCGCTGACCTGTTCGGCCCGAAAGCGTACCTTGTCACCCGGTTTCAGGTCGCCGACTACGCTGGCGTCTGCCACGCGGAACACCATGGTCATGGGCGGCATCTCCAGGTTCTTGATCTCTCCGTGTTTGAGGGTCAGGCGCAGGGTGCGCGGGTCCCAGCGGGTGATTTCGCCTTCGCTCAGCTCCGCCTGTGGCGCGGACGGTGCGGTGGCGGCGGGGTGGTGGCTGCTGTGGCTGTCTGCGGCAGCCCCTGCGGGCGCCTGCGCCAGGGCTGGCCCTGCAACCAGGACAAACAGGGCGGCAGCCAGCGGGATGGAGAAGAAGTGCTGGGTCATGTGGATGCCTTTTTGTTGTAGCTGTTGAAGATGCGCGTGCTGCCGTCGTGGGCCACCAGCAGCACGTCGTACGGGTCGCGCCGGTCGCCATACACGGCGCCGTCCATGCCTGGCGATCCCACGGGCATGCCCGGCACGGCCAGGCCCAGGGCCTTGGGCTTTTGCTGCAGCAGCTTGCGCACATCGCTGGCGGGCACGTGGCCTTCCACCAGGTAGCCGCCCACCAGCGCGGTGTGGCACGAACCCAGTTTTGGCGGCAGTCCCAGGCGGGCACGCACGGCGTTGTTGCCGGTGGCATGCACCTTCACGGTAAAGCCGTTGGCTTGCATGTGGTCCACCCAGTCCTGGCAGCAGCCGCAGTTGGGGTCTTTCCACACTTCCAGCGGTGTGGGCGTGTTGGTGGCGGCGCGGGACCCAACCGGCAGCAAAGCGACGGCCAACCCCGCGCCCAGCAGAGGCAGAGTAGTGGCCAGCCATTGGCGGCGGGCAGGGCTGGGGAGCGCGGTCATGGATGCGGATGCAGCCCGAGGGCGTTGGAGGGTCATGGTGTTTCTCCTGGCGTTATGGATGGCGGGGCAGCACGGTGATGGTGCCGGTCATGCCGGCCTGGTAATGGCCGGGGATGAGGCAGGCAAAGTCAAAGCTGCCTGCGCGGTTGAAGTGCCACACGATGTCGCCGGCCTTGCCCGCCGCCACATGGGCCATGTAAGGCTCGTCGTGTTCCATGCCCGGGTGCTTTTTCATCATCTCGGCGTGCTGGTCCAGCTCCGCCTTGGTGCCGATCACGATCTCGTGCAGCACCTGGCCTTTGTTCTGTGCGCGCAGCCGCACGGTGTCGCCCTCGCGCACTTCGATGTGGCGGGGGCTGAACCGCATGTCGTCGCCCATGCGCACGGTGATCGTGCGGCGCACCTGCTGGGCATCGCCTGCAATGCCCCAGTCTTTTTGCTCTTTGACCACGGGGGCTGTGGAGGTGCGGTGGGGCATGTTTTCATGCCCATAGGCAGAAAAAGTGCCGAATGCGCTAGTGCATATTGCCCAGGCAGCTATGAATTTAATAGTGTTCATGGTGATCGTTGGCATCAATGTTGGTGGCCGCTGGCAGCGGGCTTGCGTGCATTGGCCGCGCCTGGGGCGGTGCCTGGGGTGTCGGTGCGTGCAGGGCGTGGTGTGGCGGCCGGTGCGCCTTGCCATTCAAAGGCCTGGGTGCCGCGTGGCTGCCTGAAGTCGCCGGGGTCGGCATAGCCGCCTGCGGGTTGGTCAGCGCGCACCTTGAGCGTGGTGAACATGCCGCCCATCTCCAGCGGGCCGAAGGGGCCGGTGCCGGTCATCATCGGGAAGGTGTTGTCGGGCAGCGGCATCTCCATGGAGCCCATGTCGGCCATGCCGCGCTCGCCCATCACCATGTAGTCGGGCACGATCTTCTGGATCTTGCCGACCAGGCCCCGGTGGTCCACGCCGATCATGGTGGGCACGGCGTGCCCCATGGCGCCCATGGTGTGGTGGCTCTTGTGGCAGTGCAGGGCCCAGTCGCCGGGTTCGTCGGCTATGAACTCCACCTGCCGCATCTGTCCTACCGCCACGTCGGTGGTCACCTCG
Source organism: Acidovorax sp. 99 (assembly GCF_003096455.1). NCBI lineage: Bacteria > Pseudomonadati > Pseudomonadota > Betaproteobacteria > Burkholderiales > Comamonadaceae > Acidovorax > Acidovorax sp. 99. The sequence continues at coordinate 203,044 of NZ_QEKU01000001.1, read as the reverse complement.
GGCCAGCGCGCGCTTTTGGGCACGGGCCCGCCGTCGGTGCCGGTCACTTCAAACTCGTGCCCGTGCAGATGGATGGGGTGGTTGGTCATGGTGAGGTTGCCCACGCGGATGCGCACGCGCTCGCCCTGGCGCGCCACCAGCGGGCTGATGGCGGGGAACACGCGGCTGTTCCAGCACCAGATGTTGTGGTCCAGCATGGTGTTGACCTTGGGGGTCATGCTGCCAGGCTCCACGTCAAAGGCGTTGAGCAGAAACGCGTAGTCGCGCTGCACCTTGGCGATCTGCGGATGGCTGCCCTTGGGGTGGGTGATCCACAGGCCCATCATGCCCATGGCCATCTGCACCATCTCGTCGGCATGCGGGTGGTACATGAAGGTGCCGGGGCGGCGCGCCACAAACTCGTACACGAAGGTCTTGCCGGGCTGGATGGCGGGCTGGGTGAGGCCACCGACGCCGTCCATGCCGTTGGGCAGGCGCTGGCCGTGCCAGTGGATGGTTGTGTGCTCGGGCAGGCGGTTGGTGACGAAGATGCGAACGCGGTCGCCCTCGACCACCTCGATGGTGGGGCCGGGGCTCTGGCCGTTGTAGCCCCACATGTTGACTATGAAGCCGGGCGCCACCTCACGCACCACGGGCTCGGCCACCAGGTGGAACTCCTTGACGCCCGCGTTCATGCGCCAGGGGGCGGTCCAGCCGTTCAGGGTGACCACGGGGTTGTAGGGGCGGCCGGTGGGCGGGTGCAGCGGTGGCGCGGTGTCGGCGCTGGACTGTGTGGCGGGCTCGGGCAGCGCGGCCAGGGCCACGCGGCTGACGGAGGCTGCGGCCACGGCCGTGGCGGCGCCAGAAAAGAAATTGCGGCGATTCATGTCAGTGGCCTTGTGGGGGGGTGGAGGCTGCGGCGCCGGAGGCGAGGCCCTGCAGTGCGCCGGGCGAGGTGCCGGTCAGCGCCAGTTGCAGGTCGGTCTCGGCCAGCCAGAAGTCGCGCTGCGCTTCGATGGCGTTGGCCACGGCCTGTGTGCTGTTGCGCGCTTCGGCCAGCATGTCCCACACGCTGGCCAGCATGCCGTTGTAGCGCAGCGTGGTCTCGTCGGCGATGAGCTGGCGCAGGGGCACCACTTCAGCCTGCTGCTGGCGCGCCAGGTCGAGGGCCGTGCGGTAGGTGAGCCAGGCGGCGCGCACCTCGCTGCGGGCGCGCACGGCGGTGTCTTGCAGCTGGGCGGCGCTTTGCTCCACCTCGGCCTGGGCGCGGGTGCGGGCTGCACCACCCCAGTCGAACAGGGGCAGGGGCAGCTCGATCTCCCAGCCGCGCTTGATGTCGCTGCGGCCGGTGTCACGTTCGGTCGCGGTGTTGCGGCTGTATGCCAGCCCAATGTCACCAAACACGGCGCCCGCACGGCTCCAGCCCTGGCGCGTGGCCTGGGTGTCCAGCTGGCGGCGGGCAGCTTGCATGTCCAGCCGCTCGCGCAGCGCGGAGGCTTCGATGCCATCGGCGGGTAAGGCGGTGGTGGGCAGGGGCGGCAGTTGCTGGGCCAGCTGGTATTGGGTTTGCTGCCCCCACAGGCCCATGCGGCGGTTGAGCTGCTCACGCTCGGTGGCGGCGGCCAGGCGGGCGCGGGCACGCTGGCGGGTGGCCTCGTGCAGCACGGCCTGTTCGCGGGCTTGTTGCAGGCGGCTCCAGTTGCCCACCTGCGCCATGCGGCGCGCCAGCTCGGCCCCGGCCTCGGCGGCTTCCACCATGCGGTCGTGCGTGGCGGCCACCTGCTCGGCCGCCACCGCCCGCAGCGAGGCGCGGCGGGTGTCTGCGGCCAGTTGCACCACGTCCTGCGCGGCCTGCAGCGTGGCAATCTGCAGGCGCTCGGCCTCGCGCTGGGTGCGCCAGGGCAGGGTGATGAGGTCCATCAGGCCAAAGGCCAGGGTGCGTTCGATCTCGCGTTCCTGGCTGTTGGTGAAGCGCCCCAGGGTCAGGTGCGGGTTGGGCAGCGTGATGGCCTGCACCCGCTCGGCATCGGCCACGCCCAGCGCGGCCAGCCGGGCTTGCAAGCCGGGGTTGTTGAGCAGGGTAATGCGTACGGCGGCGTCTTGTGTCAGGGGTTGTGCGAGCCAGCCGTCGATGGACTGCTGGGCCTTTGCGCGGGCGCTCGGGTCCATCGCGGGCAAGGCCGCCTGGGGCACACCGGCGGTACGGCCCGCAGTGAGGGCCGCGACATCACTGCGCAGGCCATCGGGCGACACGCTGGCGCAGCCCGCCAGCAGGGCGGCGGCAGCCAGTATGGAGAGGCGATGGGTGCTGATCATGGCTTGCCCTTCTGCTCGGGGTGGTGGGCGGGGTGGGCACTCCCTGGGCTTCCGTGATGCATTTCATGGCGTGTGCCGTGCTGCTTCCCATGCGGCATGCCCTGGTGGTGGTGTGGCCTGGGAGCAGCCGTGGAGGCTGCGGGCGTGGGAGAAGGTGCCGAGCCTTTTTGCGCCTCCCAGGCCACGATGTCCGCATGGCCGCGCGGGAAAGCGCCCACGGCCTCGTGCGCCTGGCGCCAGGCCTGGGGTGTGGGCAAGGCGTCCACCAGCGGGGGTTGCGGCGGCATGGCCGTGTACGGCAGGGGGGCCGTGAGCGCATCGGCGCGGGTAGCGTCGGATGCAGATGGGCCATGGGCTTGCGCCAGCAAGGGCGACAACAGGGCAAGACAAGCCAATCGCATCGGCCACGATGGCCCGGGCGACGGCGAGGAGAGAAAAATGGCAGGGGCGCGCATGGCGATCTCCAGACAACGAACGAAAAAACACGGCGCTGCCGCCCGATGGGCCCCGTGTCTCGGGGTCAGTCAGGCAATGGCAGACGCACTTCGGGCGTCGGAGATCAGGCGATGGGTGGTTTGATGGCCAGCGCTGCGGGGGCGCTGTCAAACTGCGCGGAGGCCAGGGGCTGCAGGGCTCCGGCGGGCAGGGGGGCGGGGGTCAGCGATGCGGGCAGGCCCAGCATGGCCGAATGGCAGATTTCGCAGGCCGAGCAACTGGCGCTGTGGTGGTCGTGGTCGTCGCCCGATTTGCAGCCCGCATCGGGGTTCTGGCAGGCCGCAGAGTGGCTGGCGGTGTGGTCGATGCCGGGCTCAGCGGCGGGGGCGCCATGGTGGGCATGGGCGTCGGCGGGTGCCACGCCCTCCGCCTGCGCAAGGGTTGCGGAATGATCGTGGGGATGGCCCTGGTCGTGGTCGTGGGCCATGCCTTCCGCCGTGGGCTGATGGGCCTCGGTGTGCTGTGCGGCGCCTGCAGGAAGCAGCGGAGCCACAATACCCGCCGCCATGGCCGTGCCCGTCAGGCCCCGAAGGACCAGCACCACCATCAGCAGGAAGAAAAAGCCGCGACGCATCCTTCAATGATACGGCGGAGCCGCTCAAGGTTCCGCAGGTAACCACTTTCTGGCGCTGCGGGCAACCCTGCGCAAATCGTGAATGCCTTTTCCAACCATGGGCAGTAACATGTGACGAAACATGTCTGCCCGTTTGTCAGCGGCTGTCGGCAGATATGTGCTCAAGCGTTCTTTCTCTTGCACAGAAAGGTCGGTATGCCCTCATGGGTCGCTGGAATGTGGAGCACCTTGTCCGCGCGGATTCGCTGGCTGGTGCTGTGGGCCACGCTGCCAGCGGTGCTGCTGGTGGTGTACCAGGCACGGGCCCACCGCACAGACGCGATTGCTGTGGCAGAAGAACGCGCGCTGCAGACCCTGCAGTCGGTGGCTGGCACCCAGCAGCGGCTGATCCAGAACACCCGCCAGTTTCTGCAGCAGCTGGCCGCCATGCCGCAGGTGCACGACCCTTCAGCGTCCCAGTGTGGGCGTTACCTGGCCGAAGTGCTGTCGCTCAATGCCACCTACGTCAACATTGGCGTGCCACGGGCGGACGGCGAGCTGCTGTGCAATGCGCGTCCGCTCAAGGCGCCTGTCAACGTCGCCAACCGCCCATATTTTCAGCAGACGATTTCGGGGCGGGACTTTGCGGTGGGCAGCTTCCAGGTGGACCGTGCCGCCCAGGTGGCCAGTGTCAACTTTGCCTACCCGGTGATACCGCCCGGCACGCAGGAGGTGGTGGCGGCCGCCGTGGCGGTGGTGTCGCTGGAGTGGTGGAGCCGGCGGCTCACCGACCTGGGGCTGCCGGACGGCGCGGTGGCCCGGGTGTCCGACCCTGAGGGGCGCGTGCTGGCGCGCTACCCGCCCGATGCCAGCGAGCTGGGGGCTCCATTTGCCGATGGCGAGTTCCGCGCCCTGGTGCTGCAGACCCCGCAGGGGCAGCGCCAGCGCACGCGCGCGGATGGCACCCCTGAGCTGGTGGTGTTCCAGCCACTCATCGAGGCGGGCGGTAAACCCGTGGCCACCATGAGTTTGACGGTGCCGCTGGACAACTTGTACGCCGAAGCCAACCGCCGCATGTGGACCGAGATGGCGTTCTTGCTGGGGGGCCTGGTGCTGTCATTTGCCGTGGCGCAGGTGGGCGTGCGGCGCGGCGTGATGCGGCCCCTGAGGCGCCTGATGCACGCCACGGACGAGCTGGCCGAGGGGCGCTATGTATCGCGCGTTCCCGCCACGGGCCTGCAGGAGCTGACCGAGCTGGGCCGCCGGTTTGACCGCATGGCCCTGACGCGACAGAAAGCCGAGGCCGAACTGCGCCAGAGCGAAGAAAACCTGGCCATCACGCTGCTTTCCATCGGCGATGGCGTGATCGCCACCGATGCGCAAGGCCGCATCACCCGCATGAACGTGGTGGCCGAGCGCCTGACAGGCTGGCCGTTGGCACAGGCCATGGGCCAGCCGTTGCCCGAGGTTTTCCACATCGTCAACGCCGGCACCCGCGAGCCGCAGATAGACCCGGTGCAGCTGGTGATGGACCGGGGCCAGGTGGTGGCATTGAGCAACCACACCACCTTGCTGGCCCGGCATGGCGCCGAGTACCACATTGCCGACAGCGCCGCCCCCATTCGCAACGCGCAGGGGCAGATCGTGGGCGTGGTGCTGGTGTTCAGCGACGTGAGCGAGTCCTACCGGGTGCGCCGCAAGCTGGAGGACAACGAGGCGCGGTTTCGCACCCTCACCGCGTTGTCGTCCGACTGGTATTGGGAGCAGGACGCGCAGTTTCGGCTCACGCATGTCGAAGGCCGGGCCGATGACCGGGTGGTGCAGGAGGCCGCGCTGCACATGGGCAAGACCCGCTGGGAGCTGGCCGCACCGGGCATGAGCGATGCGCTGTGGGAAGAGCACCGTGCGCTGCTGGAGCGCCACCAGGAGTTCCGCGACTTTGAGTTCGAGCGCCGCGACCAGCAGGGCTGCTCGTACTGGGTGTCCATCAGCGGCACGCCCGTGTTTGATGACGACGGTGTGTTTTGCGGCTACCGGGGCGTGGGCAAGGACATCTCGGCCCGCAAGCGCGACGAGAACGAACTGCGCATCGCCGCCATTGCGTTCGAGTCGCAAGAAGGCATGATCGTCACCGACGCGGACACGCTCATCCTGCGCACCAACCGTGCGTTCAGCCGCATCACCGGCTACAGCGCCGACGAGGTGGTGGGCCGCAGCACCAGCCTGCTGGCCTCGGGCCACCATGACAAGGCGTTTTTTGATGCCATGTGGGCCAGCCTGGCCAGCACCGGCGAGTGGAAGGGCGAGTTGTGGAACCGCTGCAAGAGCGGTGAGGTGAACCTGCACTTCATGGCCATCACCGCCGTCACGGACCAGCACAGGGTACTGACGCACTACGTGGCCACCCTCAGCGACATCACCCAGCGCGCGGCGGCGGCGCGGGAGATTGAGCACCTGGCGTTCTACGACCCGCTCACCCACCTGCCCAACCGCCGCCTGATGATGGACCGCCTGCAACAGGCGTTTGCCACCAGTGCGCGCGCGGGCCTGCAAGGGGCTCTGCTGTGCCTGGACCTCGACCACTTCAAGACCCTGAACGACACCCTGGGCCACGACATGGGCGACGTGCTGCTGCAGCAGGTGGCCCAGCGGCTCACGGCCTGCGTGCGAGAGGGCGACACCGTGGCGCGGCTGGGCGGCGACGAGTTTCTGGTGCTGCTGGAAGACCTGGGCGCCCTTGCCACCGACGCGGCCGAGCAGGCGCAGGCGGTGGGTGAAAAAATTCTGGCCGCGCTCAACCAGCCCTACCAGCTCGCATCGCACCATGTGCACAGCACTACCAGTGTGGGCGCCGTGCTGTTCAGCGGCCAGGGACAGACGGTGGAAGATGTGGTCAAGCATGCCGACCTGGCCATGTATGCCGCCAAGACCGCAGGGCGCAACGGCATCCGCTTTTTTGACCCGCGCATGCAGGCCGCCGTCACTGCCCGCGCGGCGCTGGAGAACGACCTGCGCACGGCGCTGGAACAGGGCCAGTTCACGCTGCACTACCAGGTGCAGGTAGGCTGCGGCAAGCATGTGGTGGGGGCCGAGGTGCTGATCCGCTGGAACCACCCGGCGCGCGGTATGGTGCCGCCGTTCGAGTTCATCCCGCTGGCCGAAGAGACCGGGCTGATCCTACCTATCGGGCTGTGGGTGCTGCAGACTGCCTGCACCCAGCTGCGCCGCTGGCAGGACGACCCGGCCACCGCCCACCTGCAACTGGCGGTGAACGTGAGCGCCCGCCAGTTCCGCCAGGCCGACTTCATGGAGCAGGTGGTGGCCGTGCTGCGACAGACCGGCGCGCGGCCCGACCGCCTGAAGCTGGAGCTGACCGAGAGCCTGGCGCTGGACAACGTGGACGACACCATCGCCAAGATGAACGCGCTGCGCGCGCTGGGTCTGCGCTTTTCGATGGACGACTTTGGCACCGGCCAGTCGTCGCTGTCGTACCTGACGCGGTTGCCGCTGGACCAGCTCAAGATCGACCAGAGCTTTGTGCGCAACATCGGCATCCAGCACACCGACGCGCTCATCGTGCAGACCATCATCGGCATGGCGCAGAGCCTGGGCATCGACGTGATTGCCGAGGGGGTGGAGACCGAGGCGCAGCGCGCGTTTCTGGAGCGCCACGGCTGCACGCTGTGGCAGGGCTACCTGTTCAGCCGCCCGGTACCCATCGAGGTGCTGGAGCACCGGCTGCACAGTGGGCTGGGCTGGCAGGTGTCCACGTAGAAGGTGTGTCTCTGCAGGGCGCTCAACCGCCCTTGGCCGGGGCCTACACCGCCATGTAGCGGCCCGGCCGGTGGTTCATGGCCAGCACCAGGTTGAGCGCCACGGCGCCCGCAATGGACCAAGCCACGCGCACGGGCTCCACCGTCCACAGGGCCAGCAGCACGATGCAGCAGTCCACCGCCATCTGCACCTTGCCTGCGCGCCAGCCGTAGCGGTCCTGCAGGTACAGCGCCGCAATGCCCACGCCGCCCAGGCTGCAGCGGTGGCGGAACAGCACCAGAAACCCCGTGCCCGTGATCAGCCCGCCCGCAATGGCGGCATACAGCGGCTGCAACTGCGCGAACTGCAGCAGTTGCGACTGCAGCTCGGTCAGCAGCGACAACAGCAGCACCGCGATGAAAGTCTTGACGGTGAAGGCCCGGCCCAGCTTGCGCAGCGCCAGCCAGTAAAACGGCAGGTTGAGCACAAAGAAGATCTTGCCAAAGCCGATGCCCGTGGCGTAGTGCAGCAAAAACGCCAGCCCCGCCGTGCCACCTGTGAGCAACCCCGCGCTGGTGAAAAACGCCACCCCCACCGAGATGAGCAACACCCCGGTGAAGATGGCCACGGCGTCTTCCGTCAGGCTGTGGGGCACGCCCAGCGGGGCAGGGGTTGCGGGGGCGGCAGGGGCGCGGGAGGGCATGGGCGACAAGCAAAAGGAATGAGGGCTGTGCCCGCGGCCCCCGGGGCAGAGGGCGGCGCACAGGTTGTGGATTGGACCATGCAAGCCCCATGCCGGGCTTGTCGTGCGTCAAATTCCGGGTGCCCGGCGGCCGCACTGTTCGTTGGTTGTTTACTCCTGATTTGATAGCTGTAAGCGCTTATAGATCAAGCGCTATCGCCAGTTTTTTGCAGAAATGGGACGGGCTGCAGGCGCGCAGCGGCCATGGCCCCGTCAATCAGCCGCGTGATGTGTGACTGCGGCGCCATAGGCGCCAAGGCACTCACCCGTGCCCGCCCCGTGTTGCCAATGGGCAGCCGCGCCAGCGCATGGCCCAGCGGCACCAGGGCCAGCCGCAGCACCTGTCCACCGGACTCGCGCAGGTCGCGCAACTGCAGGGCGTAGCGCAGCATGGCTGTGTGCGACCGCCAATGCAGGGACAGCGTGGTCTGCCCCAGTACATGCGCGGCCTCCAGCCAGCGCCAGCGGGTGGCGGGCGGTGCGTCGGCATCGCTCGCAAATGCTGCCAGCAGGTGGTCGAACGCGCGCTGCGTGTGCAAGGGGGCAGCCATGGGATCTGCCGCGTGGCGCGCCGCCAGCTGGCGCCAGCGCCGCTGTCGGTGCCGGTAGAACACCTGGGCAAACGCCGCGCTCAGGGGCGTCATCAGCCAGGGCAGGTGGCGCGCGACCACGTCGATGTCGTCGGTATAGAGCGTGCGGCCGTCCGGCAGCGGCTGCAGCGTGATGCGGTGGTCCCAGCGCCGCATCAGCGTGCCCTCGCCGTTGTCGCGCAGCGTGGGCCATGCGCCGGACTGGGCAGATGGCTCGATGGAGATGCGCACGGTTTGGGAGCCCATGGGCAGCAGCCCCAGCAGCCGCATCTGCAACGGCAGATCACCGGGAGACCAGTGGGTGGGCCAGGGCGCGCCGCCAGGGCGCTTGAACCGCACCAGAGGCGCCGTGATGTGGCGAAACACAGCGGTGCTTTGCAGTTGCGCAGCCACCCATTCGGGCGGTGCATGGAGCGGTGTGGACAGGCGTACGCGCATGGATCAGTGCCCGTGTGCTGCGGGGGCGCCGGCGGTGCTGGCCAGCTCCTGCCGCGCGTGGCGGATCACGCTCCAGCCGCCGCTGATGGCCAGGCCGGCCATGATGGCTGCCACCACCAGGTCGGGCCAGGCCGTGCCTGTGCCCAGCACCCCCAGCGCAGCGGCCATCACGGCCAGGTTGCCCAGCGCGTCGTTGCGCGTGCACAGCCACACGCCGCGCATGTTGGCGTCACCCTCGCGCCAGGCGTAGAGCAGGGCGGCCACACCCAGGTTGGCCGCCAGCGCCAGCAGGCCCACGCCACCCATGGTGAAGGGCTCGGGCGGAACCCCTTGCCACACCCCCCAGGCCACCCGGCCGATCACGAACACGCCAAACGCCAGCATGCTGGCGCCTTTGAGCAGGGCGGCGCGTGCGCGCCAGGTCAGCGCCATGGCCAGCACCCACAGCGACAGGCCATAGTTGGCCGCATCGCCCAGAAAGTCGATGGCGTCGGCCAGCAGCGACGCCGAGCCCGAGTGGGTGCCCGCGCCCAGTTCCACCACAAACATGGCGGCGTTGACGACGAGCGCAATCCACAGGATGCGGCGGTAGCGCGGGTCTGCGCTGGCGGGGGCATCGTGGCTGTGGCCGGGGGCGCTGTGGTCGTGATGGCAATGGGCGGACATGGTGTTTTCTCCTGGCGGTTTTGGAAAGCGATGGCATCATTGGAAACCTTAAAGTCACTTGAAGGTCAAGCCCATGGATCCCCACGCTGCACACTTCCGCATTGGCGAGGCCGCCCAGCAGTCCGGCGTGTCGGCCGCCAACATCCGGTACTACGAAAAAGAGGGGCTGCTGCCGCCCGGTGCGCGCGGCGACAACAGCTACCGCCTGTACAGCAGCGCCGACGTGCACCAGCTGCGTTTCATCCGCCTGTGCCGCGCCATGGACATGTCGCTGGACGAGGTCAGGACCTTGCTGGCGCTGGACTGGGACAGCAAGACCGACTGCCACGCCGCCTGCGACACGCTGGATGCACACCTGGTGCATGTGCGCACCCGCCTGGCCGAGCTGCAGGCGCTGGAGGCCGACCTGCAGGCGCTGCGCAGCCGTTGCGATGGCGCGGACGCCACCTGCCACATCATCGAAGCACTGCATGCGCGGGCTGACGCGCAGCCCATGGGCGTCAACGCCCCTCCCGGCCAGGGCAAGCGCCATGTGTGAGCAGTTGTTGTACGGCGTGGCTGCGTGTGTGCTATTTGCTATCTAATTGATAGCTGCTTGGGCATATGTTTGTAGCGCTATCGCCCGAAAATGGCCCAAATATCTCCAGACGCCTGCCATGGGCTGCCCTGGCGCATGCCCCCGCTATGATCCGCCCATGATCTCGCGCCTTCACGGCCTCTCCCTGCCCGAACGTGTGTGGAACACGGCGCGGCGCTGGGCGGTGGCCTGGTGGCGCATCCTGTATCTGGGCGCGGTGGTGCTGGTGCTGGTGTTGTCGCCGTCCAGCTACGGCAAGGGCACCCGCCGCGCGCTGGCCCGGCACCTGTATCTGGACACGGCGCCGGTGCTGCTGGGCTTCACGGTGCTGGCGGCGCTCATCAGCCTGGTGCTCACGCGCATTGTTGTGGTCACGGCGCTGAGCTACGGGCTGTCGCGCTATGCGCTGGAGATGGTGATCCGCGTGCTGGTGCTGGAGCTCATCCCGCTCACAGCCGCCTTGTTTGTGGCCATGCGCTGCACCATTCCCAACGGCTCGCAACTGGCGCACCTGCGGCTCACGGGCCGGTTCGAGGCGCTGCGCCGCCAGGGCTCTGACCCCGTGCGCATCGAACTGCTGCCCCGCGTGATTGCCGGGGTGTTTGCCTGCGTCACGCTGGCTGCGCTCAGTTGCGTGGTGGCGCTGGTGCTGGCGTACCTGGGGGTGTACGGCTTCAACATGGCGGGGCTGCCGAGCTACACGCGCATGTTCGGCCAGGTGTTTTCGCCCAGCGTGACCATGGTGTTTGTGCTCAAGACCCTGTTCTTCAGCCTGGCCGTGGCGCTGATCCCCATGGCTGCCGGGCTGTATGACAGCGGCGAACGCACCCAGCCCGACTCGGAACTGGGCGGCCTGGCCCGCATGTTTGCGGTGCTGCTGCTGATCGAGGTGGCCTCGCTCATGGGCAACTACTACTGACGGCCCGCGCCGGTCGCACCCACCCGCATAAACCCACGACATGAACGACCATCCTCCTCACCCATCGCATGGCCCCGCCGGGGCCGACGCGCCTCCGGTCGAGACCCTGCGCCCGGTGGCCTATCTGGAACTCAAGGCTGCGGCGCTGCTGCTGTTCACCCTGGCCCTCATCGTGGGTTCGGGCCTGTACCTGTTGTATGCGCGGGGCGCTTTTGAGCCCACGCAGACGCTGGTGCTGACGGCCGATGACTCCGAGGGCGTGGTAGTGGGCATGGACATGACCTTCTCGGGCTTTCCCATTGGCCGCGTGCGGCGCATCGAGCTGGCCGAATCGGGCAATGCCCGCATCCTGGTGGATGTGCCCCGCAAGGACGCGCACTGGCTGCGCGAGTCCAGCGTGTTCACGCTGGTACGCGGTCTGGTGGGGGGCACCAACATCCGGGCGTACTCCGGCATCCTGACCGACCCCGCACTGCCCGATGGCGCCGTGCGGCCGGTGTTGCGCGGGGATGCCACGGCGGAGATCCCGCAGCTCATGGCCACCGCGCGCGAGCTGCTGACCAACCTGAACGCCCTGACGTCGCCCGACGCCGCGCTGGGCAACACCCTGATCAACGTCAAGGCCCTCACGGAGCGCCTGAACGGGCCGGGCGGCGCCCTGGGCGTGCTGATGGGTAACGAAGCCGATGCGAAGAAGATTGTGGCCACGCTGGAGCGCACCAACGCGCTGCTGGCGCGCCTGGACGGCATGGCCGCCCGCGCCGACAAGCAGGTGTTTGGCAGCGAGGGCAACAAGGACGCGCTGGTGCCTGAGGTGCGCGCCACCGTGGCCCAGTTCAATGGTTTGTTGTCCGACACCCGCACCAGCCTCAAGAAGGTGGATGCCGTGCTGGTGGAGGCCCAGGCCATCGGCGCCAATGCCCGCGAAGCCACGACGGACTTGGGCGCGCTGCGCGCCGAGGTGGAAAGCAATCTGCGCAAGGTGGAAAGCCTGGTCAACGAGATCAACCGCAAATGGCCCTTTGCACGCGACACGGAGTTGAAGCTGCCATGAACCCCTCTGCTGCACCTCGTTTGCGGGCTGCATTGCGGCTCCTGTCCATCGGCTGTGCCTTCGCATTGGCTGCGTGTTCCCGCCAACCCCCGGTGCCTGACTGGCAGATGAATGCCCAGGGCGCGTCCCAGAAGGCCATCGAGGCCTACCTGTCCGGCAACGCGCGCGTGGAGAAGCTCGAATGGGACCGGGCCCGCGCCGAAGTGGCGCGCACGGGTCGCCCCGATCTGATGGCGCGCCTGGAGCTGATGCGCTGCGCGGCCCAGGTGGCGAGTCTGGTCACTGAACCGTGCGAGCGTTTTGAGGCCTTGCGCTCCGACGCCGCAGCGCCCGAGCAGGCCTACGCCGACTATCTGGCGGGCCGCGTGCAGGCCGGCCAGGTGGCTTTCTTGCCACCGGCGCAGCGTGCGGTCGCCACGGCAGGCAACGCTGCCAGCTTGGCGGGCATTGCCGACCCCCTTTCGCGCCTAGTGGCGGCGGGCGTGTTGTTGCAGACGGGGCACGCCAGCCCCGCAGTCATCACCACAGCCACCGACACTGCGTCCGCGCAGGGCTGGCGCAGGCCGCTGATGGCATGGTTGCTGCTGCAGGTGCAAAGGGCAGAGGCTACCGGGGACACTGCGGCAGCCGACGCATTGCGCCGTCGCGTGGGGGTGGTGGAGCAGTCGGGGTCTACGTCTCGATAGCGTTGGCCGCCACGCTAGGGAGGAGGCCGGTAACGAGCGGTGGCGGGGGCACAAAAAGCTGCCCCAGTTGCTTCAGCAACCGCTACTCAAGCCATTGACCAGGCTGCCAGAAGCTGCATTGCCGCTGCTGGTGGCGTCGTCAGCGCAGGCGAGCCTGCAACTGGGTCTCGATGTCGTCCCGCTCCATGGCGAACTGCTGGGGGCTGATTTCGTTGGACTCCAGCTTGCGGGCTACAGACAGCAGCAACACGGTGTTTTCAAGGCGCGTGTCCTGCTGCAGCGAGGGGGGCAGGGCGGTGAGGCGGTCAAAGCTTTGCTTGTAAAGCTCGCTCCAGCTCATGGCCCCTGCCTGCGCCTGGGCCCTGGCACCGTCGTACCAGCGCGAGAACTCGTCCAAGGCATTGTCGCGGGGGCTTGAACAGCCCGCCACAGCGGCCAGCAACACCATCGAGCCCCAGAATTTCGGGGAGTGAATCAAGAAAAAACGGTTTGCAGAGATGCGAAAACGTGTGGTCACGATCGTCCTCCATTCCAGAATGCCACCGAAAAGTCCCGGTGTGCAGCGCCGAATGGTACTCCGATGCTATGCTTTTTGCTACTGTGTTGCTGTTTGGACCCACACGCGCTGCAGCGCAGCGCCAGCCACTCCTGCACGCATCACAACTCAGTGGTCCAGAAAGCTGGTGGACAAAATCTGGTCGAGCCCGGTAAGCCCGTGCGACATCGAATCCACAGACTGCACGGCCACGTCCGGCATCAGCAATGACACCGCCGCCAGCACTGCCAGCACCACGGTTCCGATGAACGCTATCAACGCGCGCGCTCCCGGCGGTAAGGAATGGCGTTTCATGGTGAAGTCCTTTTGAAAAAAGGGGTGGGGGCCGCAATGACCTCCCGGCGCAACCTCAATGGCTGCTGGCTAGGATTTCAGCAAAGTGCCGCAGTTCCGCGTGTAAGACAAGTGCCATAACAGGGCTCCATGGGCAACTGTTACGGCCTGTTGCCTTTACAAACCTGCCAGAAACGTTCCGCGCCTTGCAAGCGTCCGGAGGTCCGGTTCAGGGCCTTGAGTGGGAGGCGGATGGAGTGCTAAGCGGACGAACTGCTGAGGGCTCCCGTGGAGCCGTCCAGCGGTCATCGCGGCATGCATAGATCAGGGCGCGGGCGTCTGAATCCACGCGGTGATCTGGGCAATGGCCTCCTGCTCGATGCCAATGAAGCCGTGCCAATCTTGGCCAGCACACTCATCAGCGACGGGGTAGGTGCAGCCATGGACTACCGTCAGCTTTTTGACCGGCGCCCGCGCCAGCCCTCTCAGAATGGCGGGCGTGTCGCTGGCCTAGCAGTGTCTGCAGCCGTCCCTGGCATGGTGGTAGATCAGCACCGGGACCTGTATGGCCTGCAGGTCCTGTGTGGGCACTGCACCCGGTGTGCTCCTGCGCACCACGCTGAGGTCAGCACCAGCCCCGCAATCGCTGGGTCGTTGACATGAATGGCCATGGCTGTCGCAGACACTGTCAGGCGCCGAGCGGGGCGCACAGTCGCTGATGTTCAGCCCAAAGCGCCGGGGTCCTGTGTGCAAAAAGCCAGCCCCCACAACAAAAAACCCAGGTGACCGGAATCACCTGGGTTGATATGTGGCGGAGAGGGCGGAAGCCATTTTTCTGCATCATAAAGTCTCTTTTCGTCTCACTTTTGCCATCTTCCCTATGGGAAATGCTCGTCTATCGCTTCATAATGAATCAAGATGGCTCAGAAGTTCGCACCTAAACTGATGGGTGTGAGGATGGGTTAACTGATTGGGGGTTTTAGATGGCAAGAAGAGCTAAACCTTTAAGCGCTTTTAGCGTTGCTCGATTAACAGAGCCTGGACTGCACTTCGTTGGTGATGTGCCGGGGCTCGCGCTGCAGGTGCTTCCAAGCGGTGCAAGAACGTGGATTCTGCGGGCGATGATGGGCACCAAACGCCGTGACATGGGCTTGGGCGGGTATCCGGCTGTGACCCTTGCAGGTGCGCGCGATGCGGCCAGGGTTGCGCGCGCCAAGATTAAAGAAGGCATCGACCCCATCAATGAGGCCCGAGCAAAGCAAAGTGCGCTTCGTGCCTCGGCTAGTTCTGCTATTTCTTTCGAGGAATGTGCGGAGCGCTTCGTGGCTTCTCACTCAGCAGGGCTGAAAAACGCCAAGAGCGAAATGCAGTGGCGTAACACGCTGGCGAAATATGCCTACCCGGTTATGGGGAAACTCTTGGTCCGCGATGTGTCGATGACCCACGTCTTGCAGGTGCTGGAACCTATCTGGCACACCAAAACCGAGACGGCTTCGCGCTTGCGTGGACGCATCGAGGCGGTTCTGGATTGGGCTACGGTGCGCGGCTACAGGGATGGAGCGAACCCAGCGCGGTGGAAGGGGCACCTGGATAAAGCGCTGCCTGCCGCTGAAAAAATATCGAAGACCAAGCACCACCCCGCGCTGCCGGTCTCCGATATCGGCGCATTCATGAAGAAGCTGCGGACCTTGGACGGGGTTGGAGCGAGTGCCCTCGAATTCCTCATCCTCACAGCCACCCGCTCAGGGGAGGTGCGTGGGGCTCAGTGGTCCGAGTTTGATTTGGCTGCGGGGTTGTGGACTATTCCCGCAGAGCGCATGAAGATGAAAAAGCCCCATCGGGTTCCGCTCTCATCCAGGGCGGTGGAGTTGGTCAAAGCACAGCCCAAGCGCTCAGATTCTGAGTATGTCTTCGCCGCCTTGCGCGGGGGGATGCTGTCGGATATGACACTGAACGCGGTGGTGCGACGCCTGGAGGCCCCGGCAGTCCCACATGGCTTTCGCTCTACCTTCCGGGACTGGGCCGCTGAGCATACGAACTACCCGCGCGACGTTGCCGAGATGGCGCTGGCCCATGCAATCGGTGACAAGGTGGAGGCGGCCTACAGGCGGGGCGACCTGTTCCAGAAACGGGCGCGGATGATGGCGGACTGGGCAGCGTTCTGCGATATCGTCCAACCCCCCGGGGCGGTCATTCCCATCAATCGTGCGAGCGAAGCCTAGAGGGGCGGAATGGTCAAGGTTTGGGTAACTGGGCCCTGTGGATAACTTTCTCAACTGAAATGCTTAAATTTTCATCATTGTGGAAGATGGCGCTAGGCCCTTGTGCAGCCTTGTTTTCCGAGCTTGGCGCGTGAAGTTGTCCACAAGGGGATTCAGATACGACGGGCGTTATGTTCAATAGTGTGCTGTTTAATTTGATTCTTTCACATTTACGGGCGTTGATGGCACAATAGCCCAACCGGCAAAGGTAGCGAATGACGATTGATGAGTTTGATACGGCGCTGGTAGCACTGGGCTGGAAGGTGAGCGACTTTTGCAGGGCCACGGGGCTGCACAGAAACACCCCTGGCCGATGGCGAAACGAGGGCGTTGAAATCCCCGAGTGGGTCGAAAAACATCTGGCGCTTTTGCAGGAGGTGAAGCGGCTCCATGCGCAGTATCTGGAAGTGCCGAAAGACTAACGCGAAGCCCTGGCGCGTCTCATCCAGGGGAAAAAGACGGGGCCGGGAGGTGCTGCAAACACCGACCAGCCCCTGACCATCAATCACTGTTTAGGAGTGAGCAAATGGCTAAGCAAACTGTAAATCAATCGCTCAGTAGCGAAGACCTGACCAATATTGACGACCTCAGCAAGAAGTCGGCACAACTGGACGCCCTCATGTACATGACTTACGGGGAAGGCGGTGAAGTGTTTCGCAGGAGCTCGGACAAGGTTCAAGAGAACTATCTTTGGGCATGCGCCGAAATTGCATCCGAGGTCAGAGCCTTATCCGAAAAGCTCGCCCTGGCGTAACGGGCCCCATATCCCGGCACTGGGCCCGAATTGGGGCCATTGAGTCGGAAAAAGACGGGTAGCAAAGGTGTGTCACCACCTATGCCACCCTGACCAAGCCAACCTATTCAGGAGGTCAGCATGGCTTATTCGATTGTCCCCCAAAGCAATCCTTCCACTGCGTTACTCGATGGCGTCTTTCGGTCAGAGGGGCACTACTTCGACGCCTTCGAAGGCTCGATTGGCGCTCTGGTTAATGCGGGATTGATAACGCCTGCCGAGCTTGAGCCCCAAGAGAGGCGCGCCCCTGGCTACACCGCATTTCTTCCTGGCGGGCAGTCGTGCCCGCCTGGCAAGAAGGCATGGCGCACCCCTGGGTATCGAGCGATTCGCCAGCGTGAGTGCGGCACGATTCGCGTTGAAATCACTGTCTCAAAAGAAGTGCAGGCGGAACGCAGAGCCGCCAAGCGCGCCCAAGAATACGAAGCTGAACAGGCTCGAATCAATGACGAGATAGAGCAGCGGGGCCATCTGTTCCGAGGCTGGGAGTTAGCCCAATTCGTTGGCAGCCGGGGGGAAAGCTGGGAGGGCACCAAGACGCAATTGCAGGCCGCTGGGTTGGGGGTTGGTATGCAGTACCCCGGCGAGCCAGGGGCAAAGAAACAGGCGCTGTTCCGTTGTCCTCTTGGCTTTGAATTTCGTGTCTCACTGCCACTAGACCGGGCAAAGGCTGCCGCTGGAATCTACTTGGCATTGAGTGATTTCGCGCCAGGGGAAACACAAGAGCAGCGGCGCGAGGTTCGTCAGGCTGTGAACAACGCGGGCAAATCGAGTGCCGTTTTCAGAGCGGAACGTGCAGATTTTGCCGAGCTGGCACTCAAGCTAATTTGGCGTGAGGTGTTCTGTAAGGCAGATGGCGCTATTCGGTTTGACCTACCAGAAGACGGGGCGATTTATGCCAGCCTTGGCGAAGCCTTCCAGACGGTGCGGGACGCAATCAAGCAAGCTCCCATCATCTCGGATGCGCAACTTGAGGCAGCTCTAAGGGCCAAGGTTGGGGCAGCAGCGGCTAGAAACGACTCTGTGCTGCAGGCAGTGCTTCGTGAAGCCATGAAGCCAAGCATTCCAGCGCCTTTGTCGGATGCAGGCTGAGGTTTGCCATGTCAGCCGAAAAGTTACTCCAGCGGCCAATCTATGGCGGCGCTTTTGGTGACGATGGCAGGTACTCCCTGGCTAGCGTTCCCTGCGTTTCTAGGGGCCTGCACGCAACTCGCTACATGGTGGTTCAGGCCCAAGCTGGTTTGGTGCTCAGCGTGTCGGAGGACAAAACCGAAGCGCTTGCCCTGGCCCGTCAGCGATTGAGCGCGGCTAACGACAAGCGCCAGCCGCCAAACCTTGCGACTGAACAAGGGGAGCTATGGCCCGATGAGCCGCTACTAAGCCCCGTTCCGGCTCCTGCTCCATACGTTTCCCGGCGCAGGCGGGAGATTTTCGAGCGCTCGCTGGGGCTGTGCCACTACTGCCGCACACCAATTGAGCTGTTCGGTAAGTGGCACATTGAACATCAACTACCTCGCGCACTGGGCGGGGGTGACGATGCATTGAATCTAGTCGCCGCTTGTGTTCCGTGCAACCTCAGAAAGAGCGACAGCACTGCCATCGAGTTCGTGACGCAGGGGGCTGGCGCCGCATAGACTAGGTTTGCCCCAGCTAGGCCCGCGAACCGAAGAGCGGGACTCCCTGCCCGCCTGCTGGGGCTTCATTCAGGGCTCGCTTAGGGAAGCGATGACATATCTACCAAGGCTGGCAAGCGTCGCGCAAGCGTGCGAATGGCTAGCAAGCGAAACGGGCGAGGAGTGGACGCTGCAGAGGCTCATGGAGTACCGGTTGCGCCCTTATTTCTGGCTAGAGCATCACCCAGATATCCCACAGCTCACGGGCGGTAGGCCTGAGGGTGTGATGGTGGAGATGGTGTTCGCTGGAGACATTCAGCGGCTTGAGTTCGATGGGGCCAAACCATTCGTAACGATGTTTAGGACTCAGGATGGGCGGTTGCTCAAAACAGAACCTGGATTTCACGTACCTCTTGATGAGCTGCGATTCAAACGAGAAGAAGTCGAAAGCGCTGCATCTAAATCCGTCGATGGCAGGGAAATGATGAAGCAGTTGGACGGCGCAAATTTGGAGCGGCCTATCGCGGACCGGGCCGCAGATGAAAAGCTACCGTTCAGTGTGTACGTGCAGGAGGGGGAGCTTATTGACTTCGCTGCACTACCGCACATCGTGGCGAAAGCCATGTACCCGGGGGACTCTGACCTTAACCAATATGCCGTAACTCGGCTCAACCTGGATGACGAGCTTTTGAATGCGGTTAAGCAAGGGGAGCTGATTGTCCGTAGCCGCTCGGGTATGGGGGAAATCAAATGGGCTATACCAAGGCAGCTAGAGGGTGGGGTGTTGCTGCCCTTCGAGCTTCGCTCGTATCTCCGAAAGAGGGGCATACAGCTCGTTCTTTTGCCTCATGGTAGCGGCCCGAAATACTGGACTATTGAAAACGCGGCAGGCGCGATAGCGCTGCAAGAGGGGATGCACGACGAGGCCAGGGGAAGTCTTCTCGACGCCATGGTGGATGCGGCCAATGCAGACGATATGACGGTGCGCGACCCTCACACTTGCTTGCCGTCGCGCCCGAAGCTCGTCAGGCCGTTTTACGAGTTGGTTACCCATGACGATGTGAATTCTTGGCTAGGACGAAGCGGCGCCCCTTATCAATGGATGAGCGAGGAACCAACCAGCCCAGTCCCACAAGGCCCAGTAGTCGTTATGGTGGATGGGCGCGCTGCGTTACCTGTTCGCGCCATTCCCTACATCACCGGATGGGGGTTGCCTCCCGACGAGATTGCAAAGAACCTGGCGCGGAAGACGGATGCGTTCGCGCGTATGCAGCACACGGTAGCGTTTCATCTGGTTGGCAATACCCCCGTGAAGATGCAGCCCGTTGAATGGGATGCCTTTGCGGTGAAGCTTGATGCATTTGCGGCAGAGCTACGCGCGCGACTTCCAGATGATGAGCCAGCAGACCAGCGAGGCTACGCGGAGTGGCGTCAGAAGGCGGTAGTTCTGCTTCCCGCTGGCGTATTTGTGTGGTTCGATGAGTATGAAAGGGACCACCGCAGAGATTTCTCTGTTGATACCGTTTCTTTCACCGACGAGCGAGGCGGAGAGCGTGCACTGAACCTCGCCCCTTATATGGACGCGGCCACCCTGGCAACGGTCTTAGAAGGCTTTGAGGCATGCCATCAACGCCAAGGCGCAGCTGGCACCCAACCAGCTTCGGACGACTTGATTGAATTCCGGGCATGGTGTGACGCTACGCTGAATGCGGCCGACTGGTGGGCCCTGTCCGACCTTCAGCCAAGTGAAGCGGCGATGCTTCTTTGCCAACAAGACCCACACGCAGCGCCTGAGCCTGAAAAGACCACAACTTCAGAAACGACACCTCTCGACTATCGCAAGTTGCTCCGAGCATTCGAGGATGTCGCGAAAAGCCAGCCTGGCCCCAAAGCCCTGAGCGATTGGCATCAACATGCGAGAGCCGGGAGATTGAAGTATCACAGCTGGATTGATAGGTATTCAATGTCCGTGGAGACGGGCAGCAACGCTGTTGACGAACAACAAGCAGCCGCGAGTACGGAAGGGGGGAAAGTCCCGGTGCCCGACTTCAAGCTGTTAGCCACCAGAGAGCAGCTCATAGAAGCGTACGGTAGGTTCACAGGCATGGATGCATCATGGTTCAGCAACCTCAAAGACGTCCCGGCTCTATTGGCGGCTAGAAAGGTTGCTGGACAGGGAGGCCGTGGGCGTATTGCCGAGCCGTTGTTCTGTCCATTTGAGGTAATGAGATGGCTCTCTGATAGCAAGCGGCGAAAAGGCAGGCCATTGCAGGCGGAAAAAGCTTGGGAGCTGTTCGAAAAAAACTTCCCAACTGTCTACAACGTCCACTCGGTTGCCGACCCCCGCACAGGCGATTGACCGGGGCAAAAACCCATATTGGGCGGGGTTTGGGGCACAAATTGGCCGGGGTTACAGAGTGAATTTGCCCGGGGTTTGCTAGGCACAAGTTACCCCGCCATCGCAATACAGCCATGTTCAACAAACCCAAGGGGTTCTGAAGTGGCTGCAAAGACTATTCAACTTACGCCATTGGCTCAGGAGGTGCGCTCAGCGCTGCCGACTCCTGAAGCCGCTGTGCACCTGAACCGCTCCCAACAAACGCTGCGTCTGTGGTCGATGCGCAAGGATGGGCCATTGGTCCCGCTGCGAATCAATGGGCGGCTGGCTTGGCCTGTTTCCGAACTGCGCCGGGTTCTGGAGGTGGCGCAATGAGTGCATCCAATACAACCAGTTTCGATGCACTGCCCGCTACGGGATTCATCCGGCAGGCCCAGCTGATTCCACATGTTGTGCCGTTCTCTTCGGCAACGCTCTGGAGGCGCTGTAAGTCTGGGGAGTTCCCTAAGCCTGTGAAGCTTTCTGAGCGGGTTACCGCCTGGCGCGTTGGCGACGTGCGGGAATTCCTTGATGCGCAGCAAAAGGGGGGCCGGAAATGAAAACGCCCGACCCCACCAAAGCAGAATCGAGCGCCCCGAACAGCGCAAAGTTTACAGGCACTGACAACCCGCGTCACCTGCGCGCAATCGACGCACTCCTGCGCCGCCCAATCCCCCGTGAAGCACTGGACCGCATTGCAGGGGCCAGCAACTCGCCAGAGCTTGTTGCAGAGCTGCGGCGCCGTGGTCTGGAGATTCCGTGCGAGCGCATCAGCTTCACCGACCGCGACGGCAAGGAGTGCCGCCCTGGCGTCTACAGCCTGACCAAAGCCGACCGCCGAAAAATCTACCAGTGGATGGCACGCCGCATCCGTGGAGGTTGCGGGCATGGCAAACGGACGCTCTAAGAGCGGCAAGGGCGATTCAGGGCGAGATTCCGGGGGCTTCATCGCTCTGCCGTGGTCTGTCCTGGATTGCCCCGCCTACAACCGTCTATCCATGCACGCACGCGCCTTACTCCTGGAGGTGGCCAGGCAATTCGTCCGCGACAACAACGGGCGGTTGTTGCTCTCACGGGCCCACATGCAAACCAGGGGCTGGAAGTCGGCAGACATGCTGAGCAAGGCCAAGCGCGAGCTGCTGGAAGCGGGATTCATCTACGAGACGGTGAAGGGCCAGCGCCCCAACAAGGCGAGTTGGTACGCCGTCACCTGGCGAATGCTGGACAGACATCCCGGCTACGACATGGGCGCGGTTGAGGGCTTTGTGCGGGGTGCGTATCGCAATGCGAGCGCATCCAAAAACACAACCCTTAGCCCGCCCCACGGTACAGGGAGGCTTTCCATAGTACCGCCCCACGGTACAGGCGAGCCCCTCTCTGTACCGCCCCACGGACCTATGAGGGCCAGTTTTGATGCCCTCTCTGTACCGCCACACGGACACCATCTAGATATGCCATCTGCAGTTGCAAGTTAGGCAGCAAAGGAGCAAGCATGCAAACCAAACTCACTCATCACGACCTGGTCGCTGAAGAAGTAAACGACGAACACGGGCGTGCAATTCTGTTGACCCAACAGGACGGGCTTGAAGAGCCGCGTTCGGTAATTGTTCACCCCTGGCAACTGCGGGCGGTCTGCGAAGAGTTCGGAATCGTCGCCAGCGATGAGCAGGCCGCAAAGACTATCCACACCCTGCAGCGGCGCATGACGGGCCTCCTAGGCCGTATTGAGCACCTTGCCGGGTGGATGACGAACCACAGCGACCAGCGACATGCGGACCTCACCTACGAAATAACGCAGTTGCAGGCACTCCACGACCTCGCAAGCGAATGGTGCGCGGAGTTTGCGGACAACGTGCGGACACATTGCGGACAGGATGCGCAGGCCTCTTCGCGGGGTGGAGCCGCGCCGCAGCAACCCGGCTTGCCAGGTCTATAAGGGGTGCGCCATGAATGACCATGCGCAGCAAGTAGAGCGGGCCTTCCGGTTTGGCTTCACCTCTGGCATAGCGGCTGCAGCTTCAAGGCTGACGCTGACGCAGCAGCAACTTAGAGCGATGGAGGTGTGGCACTCGCGGCTGCAGGTGTGGCGAGATGAGCCTGTCGAGTACCCCGAAAAGTGCTGGCCGGATATTGATGAAGGGGCAGGACGATGACCAATAGACCACCACCGCCTGAGTGCCTAGCCTTGGGACGATATGTCGCCGCGCCGGTGGAAAAGTCCCAGCGACCACGAGGCCGCCCCAAGACCAGGACGGACGAGCACTACGCAGCACTACATGCGGAATACCAGCGCATCAGCGAGTGGTTTACAGCTTTTGTCGGCAGACCAGCGAAATCGGATTCCGAACTGTTGTTGGCATTCTTTGGAGAGCACTATGCGGAAACCGGTCACTATTGAACACTCAATCCACTTCGACCTAAACACCCAATCCGGTTCAACCTGAACACTCACTCTGAATCGTCGTGAACACCGCGCCGCTGCTCATGGTCAACGGTCCGACGTCGCAGACATGGGTATTGCGTCATGGACAAGAGTTCAGCATTACGATCAGGGTACCGGCGTCGCAAACGGGAGGCGTGCAACATGAACGCTGGTTCGGCACGGTAGACAGCAAGCCGGTTTCGCAAGCACGGTTCTGTTCTTCTGAACATCGGTCCGGCACGATGATCAACGTGCATGCATCTTGCGCGGCAGTTCAGCGCGAAGAATACCGGACCGGCGTCGCAGACGCTGTTCTTGCGTCGTGAACACCGGTCCGGCAACGTGATCAGCTGGTCATCAGCTTCTTCGCTTTGAGCTTGCGCATCGATTCCCCCTTGAGGGAAACGCGATGTGCTTGGTGGACAACACGATCAAGAACTGCGTCGGCGAGCGTCGGATCTGGGAAGAAGGAATGCCACTGATCAGTTGGAAACTGGCTGGTAATCAGAAGTGATCCCGTTCGCATCCGGTGGTCAACCACATCAAGCAGCACCTGCGCGGCCTGCGGGGTGATTTCACCTAACCCAAAGTCGTCCAGGACCAGCAAACTTGGTTTGACCAAGCGAATCTTCAACGTTGCCAGGGAACCATCCAGGATGGCAGTGCCGACCTCTTCGTAGAGGTCACTTGCCTTCACAAACATTGTTGGGAGTCCCATGCGGCACATCTGGGTTCCAAAAGCACAGGCGAGCCATGTTTTGCCTACCCCAGTGGGGCCCGACACGATCAGATTGAGTCGCTGGCGAACCCATTCGCCACTCGCAAGCGTGGCAATGAGTGATTTCTCAAGGCCTCTGGTCGGTCGGTAGTCAGCATCCTCCAGCGATGCTTTTTCTGGGAACCCTGCAGCTCGAATCAGCCGATTTAGCTTCTTGGATTCACGCTCCGAGGCTTCGCGTTCCACCAACAGTGCAAAGCGATCGTCAAAACTCAGTTCGTGAAGCTTGGGCTGCTGTTGCTGGAGTGCGTAGGCTTCGGCCATGTGCGCCAGTCGCAGGTCGCGCAATCGATTGATGGTCAACTGGAAGCTCATGCGGCACCTCCGAAGTACCCCGCGCCGCGCAGGTTGTCATGGCTGGGACGGAGAGCTGCCGGGACTGTCTTATTGACGCCCTTGTCGGGAGATTTTTTCAAGATCGATTCGATGCTGCGCAGCGCCGTGATGTTCAGAGGGAGTGCATATGCGCAAACCTCTTCAAACCTTGTTTCCCCATGGATTCGCGCCATGTCGCGCATTCGCCGTGCGGCCCTCAACCCGTTCGTCAGGTCGCTCCGATCTTGCAAGTGATGCTGGAGCATCTTCTGCGTGTTCGGACCCACTGTATCGGCCCACAGCAAGAGCGCTTTGGGCTCTCCTTCGAGGACGCGCGTGTGCGCAATAGGTCGATGCTCAGGAAAGGTTTTTACCGAACCTTCGCCATCCGCCAGGCTATGCAGTGCGACACGACGCCCCCGCGACATGATTTCCAGTTGCGAAGCTGTGATGCGCAAATCCACGCGTTCACCACGCAGCTCGTAGGGCGTCGAGTAGAAGTTCCTTTCGTGCTCGACGTGGTAGTCATCCCCAACGCGCACGCCGTATCGCCAATCGCTCATTTCGAACGGGGCTTCCGGCAGCGGCTGCAAAGCAGCGCGTTCCGTTTCTTCGAAGCGCTGGAGCCGACTGCCGCTCATCTTTTTGAAGAGGCGAGCATTCACGATTTTCGTTCGTCGCTTCAGTTCAGCGTTCAACTCGGCAACGCTGAAGAAATCAAAGTCGCGAATGCGAAATAGCACGAGGCGCTGAACGATCTGAACGCCCACTTCCGCTTTTGCTTTTTCCTTTGGCTTGCGGGCACCCGTCGGTAAAGCCGCCGTACCAAAGTGGGTCAAACAAGCTCGGTACGACGGATTGAGCGTCACTTGGCCCTCTGCTCGTCGGATCACTGCGGCTTTGAGGTTGTCGGTAACGACCCACTTTGGCACGCCCCCCAGATTGGCGAAGCAAGCATCGTGGCACTCCAGCCAATGGGGTACCGTCTGCGACGGGACCGCGTGCATGAAGATGTAGTTTGAATAGCCAAGGACTGCGACGAAGATTTGCGCCTCGATGGAAGGGCCCCCGTCTCGCGAGCGCACTGTCACGGTCGTACCGGCGAAATCGACGAAGAGTTTTTCGCCTGGAACATGGACCTTGCGAAACACTATGTGTTGCTGCCTCGTCCACTTGCGAAAATTTTCTGTGAACTGCGAGTAGCCAATGCCTTCAGGGCAGATGGCACGCCACTCCTGCCATAACGCTTCCAATGTGGCATCCGGGCGCTGCATTTGCTCGTAGACCCAGTTCCAGTCCGGCGCCTGCTTTCGCTGGGCAACGCCTCTATCCTCGTTGCCAAGGGCCGCAGTCCAGGCGTCGTCGTCTAGATCGAAGAGGTTTTGTGGGATGTCTCTGGTGGTGAGAAGTGTGCGTAGAGCAATGATGGAGTTCGTTGAAACGCCGACCACGCGGCTGATCGCGCGGCTCGATTGCTTGAGGTCGTAAAAATGCAAACGCGCGATTTCGCGCTGTAGGTGGATAGGCAGACGCAAGGAAAAACTCCTGACAAAAGACCCGGCGGTACTGGCCGGGTAGGGCGAGTTCACCCCGCACGCCCTCACTCGACGATTGACGAGTGAAGAAGCGCAGCCCATAATGCCTTCACAAGTCCTCACTTGTCCGGCAGAAATGCTGGCGCGACGCCCGAGCAGCCCCTCGGGCGTTTGCGTTTGGGGTGGAGAAAACTGTTTAAGGGGGCGACGCATCCCTTTCTTCTTTGGCCACTTCGCTACGCATGTCGGCGAGCCAATCCGCGACGTCCAGCGTCAGCGCAAACCACCCCCGCCGATTCGGCACCGTGAACAGTGGAACGGCCACTTGACCACGACGCCGCGCCTGTCTCAGCGACGCAGCGGTTCGGTGCCCCAGCGCCGCTGTCAACGCCTGTCCGCCCAACAAAGGACCGTGCAGCCGCAGCATGGATTCGCGCATTTGCTGCTGCAGTAATGGGACGTTGGATGGTTGGGACACGGGGCTAATCCGGGACGAGATACACAAGTCACGCAGTGTTCGCTACCAGCCGGCTTAGCGCCACCCGCACCGATAATCTGAATTTCTCTACTCCAGACAGCAAAATGGCTTTCATGCCGACGGTGACCAAGCCTGGGCCAGGGCGTCCACCCAAAAACCCAGTTGACAAGATCAGAACGCGCCTGTGGATCTGCTGGCTTAAGCAGGTATCAGGGCTGCGCTCGGCATACGCCATCGAAATGGCCCTTGACGGCGATCGCGTGAAACGGCGTGCCACCGATGTGAACCGCCCTCGCAAGTGGGACGGCTACGAGAAAGGAACAACGGTTCCTTCGACAGCGCCTGGGCCGCGCAACGCCATTGCGCAAGCTGAGGCGCGGTTTCCAGGTGCTGCGCGCTACTTTTTCAGCCCACTGTGGAGCTACCTGAAAGGTGAGCTTGTAGGCGCCGCCCAATTTGCACAGGCGATCCAGATGCTGGACGCCGACGTCGTTTCCCTTCTGTTCGAGGACACGCCCCCCAGTCCGGGAATGCCTGTGCGTCCAAAACCGTTTGACGATTCCAGGGCCCAGCGGTTGTGCGCACTGGGCAGTTTTGATGCCATGGTGGCAGCGGTGTTGTTGGCTGGCTTGGCAGAGTCAATTGCATCGCAAGAACTCCGGGTGCGGGCGCTGAGCGCCTATTTGGAGCTTCAGGTCCGGGTCCGACAGATTCCCATCCTAGCGACCCTCGCGCCGGAGCTGTTTATGTTGATTGACCAACATTGCAAGCACTGGGCTTACCCGTCGCCCAGTGAGCGGGTCGAGATCGTGATTTTTTCTCAGGAGATGCCCACTGGGAAGGACTTGGAAGACTTCCTGCGCTCTGCCGTGGCCCCCAATGACGAGGCCCCGGCCTCGATTCCCGCGCCATTCCTTTTTGGTGACCCACAACAGGTGGGTTGAGGGGCCTCAAAGAAGTTGTTGGAGACGTGTTACTAACTGCGCCCCGTCGGCGCCGGTAAGTCCTGTGGCGCCATCTACCAAGAGCAGTGAGCTGCAGAAGGGACGGTAATTCCAAGATCGGTCATCGAGTGCCAGCCATGGCAAATGCTGCACTCCATTGGTCCACCGCCACGCATGGCACTCTGCCTCCCTTGGGTAGCTGACCAAGGTATCCGGCACATGTTTCAGATCGCTGAATGTCGGCGTGACACCAGCAATCCTTGCCGCTATATCCCGAGAAAACCTTTGCCGCAGGGCGTCGAGGGATTGTTCCAGGCGCCATGTGCTGGTGATCACGACTTGGCATTCGGGCACCTGCTGCAATGCACCCTCCAGGATAGGCATGCAGCAGAAGTGCTTGGACTCATGACAATGCTCGGGGTGCAAAACGCCATCAATATCAAGAAACAGGATGGGTATGTCCTGGCCTCTTGAACAGATTTCCAACATAGGCGGATTTTTCTACGACAGTAGCCTGTCAATGGGACTAGTTGGTCGTGGTCTTTTTGGTCTCATTGGGAGGAAATCGGATGAATGTCTTCCCGAAAGCGTGTTCCACCCCAAGCCGACTTTGGTCGGGCGCTGCAGCAACTGCGCGCTGCTCGGGGACTGGTGCAGGAAGACATGTTGCTGGCCACCAGCCGCCGCCACATCAGTCGCATTGAACAGGGTCATCAGGTACCCAGTATCCGCACCATTGAAGTGCTGGCCGAGCAGATGCAAATTCATCCATTGACACTGGTCGCTGCCGCCTACTGTCCGGATCTCGACGCCGCCTCGGTCAGCGAACTCCTCAAGACCATCAAAACGGACTTCCAGGGCATGGCGTCGGATTAGGCGTGGCAAGCCGAATCGGCTTGCTCCCTGGCGTCTTGAATCAGCATTTGAAGACCTTGTATCAGCCCGGTGCCAATGGGAGTGGCGTCTTGGCGCTGTAGCATGCGATTGACGATCTCCCGATCAACGGCGGTGCTGAGCAAGCACAGCGCCTCCTGCAGAGTTGCCATGCCGACCTCCAGACTGTCGCCCGAGCGTTTTGCGCCCGCCTTGGACAGGAGCAGTAGGGCAAGGGGCAAGGCTGCACGAGTCGGGTCGTGATCCCCGTTCCAGCTAACACCAGACAGAAGATCTCTGAACTGGTCTGACACCAGCAGCAATTGCTTGTCATCCAGCGCATCCGGCAAGATCGCTTCCCATCCCCTCGACATGATCAGGCTCATCATGTCCTGTGCTCCAAATTTTCCGAGAGTCGCTTTTTCCAAACGCAGCATCATTCTTCATTCAAGTTAATATGAGACCAATTAGTCCCGTTCTGGGCCGTGGCGTGCGAAGATAGCGGAGCAGGGATGCCATTTCTGTGTTCTAAGTACGCACTCCTCTGAATGGAAACAATCAGGTTGCCCTATTGCGCTTGAGGAGGCAACCAGCCTGTTGCCTCAGATCTTTTCACCTTGAAAAACCGCCTGAATCTCACCCGCTTGGCCGAACTTGACAGACAGTTTTGCGATTTCGCGAAGCTGCAGCCAGCTGCCGCGCCAAGGTGCGGCTGGACAAAGACGGTCCGATTGGCGCTGGGCATGAGTTCCCAAGCACTGGGAGAGCGTTTGGGAGTGTCAGCTCAGGGGGCCCGTAAACTGGAGCAGGCCGAGGCAAACGGGAACATTACGCTGAACACCCTAGCGCGTCTGGCACATGGACTGGATTGCGAAGTGCGCTACGTGTTTGTTCCTCGGACCAGCTTGGTGGAACAGGTGCTCAGACGTACCCATGAAGTGGCCGGGTTCCCGATGCCGTCAGTGTTTGCTGCGACCGATGCTCTGACGGAGGCGCAAAGACTGCAAGCCCTGTCCGTCGTACTTGCCCAAGTGAATAAGCGAGGTCTCTGGTGAGTCAGACGAGCCTCGACGTGCAAATTGAAAACAACACGCGCGTGTTAGCAACCATGCGCCTGATACATGCCCCTAAAAGGCAGGCATCGCTCTGGCACTGGCCGTTGTTGATATCGTCGACGCAAAGCAAGCCTCCGTTGTCACCTCTGCGAAAGCATGCCCCACCGGGGCGTCGTCTTTTTGGGCGGCAGCGGATCGCGCTCGGGCTGTTTTGCATCAGCGCTTGAACGCCAGCACCAATACGCCTGACGCAACCAGCGCGATCCCTGACCACTCCCGCAGGGATGGCCTCTCACCCAAAAAGAGGACGGCAAACAGGGCGACCAGCACCAGGCTGAATTTGTCTACTGGCGCGACCTTGGATGCATCGCCAATCTTGAGTGCCCGGAAGTAGCACACCCAGGACGCCCCGGTGGCCAGTCCCGACAGGCCCAGGAAGAGCCAGGTCTTCGGAGGCAGACCCATGGGGTTGGTCCATTTGCCCGTCAACACCACAAAGACAGAGAGCACGACGATGATGATGGCCGTGCGGATGAGTGTGGCCAGATCCGAATCCACACCCTGGATGCCAATCTTGGCAAAGATGGCGGTGAGCGCTGCGAACACTGCGGATAGTGCCGCCCAGTAAAACCAGCCCGTCGAAGTTGTCATGTCAGCCTCCTGTCCTTATTCAGCTTGCGGTCCGGTCATGCCGAACTCAATCGGCGTCTTGACGTAGAACACGTTGATTTTTTCATCCCGTAGACGCTGGAAAAATCGCTCAGCGTCGGGTGTGCTCACGGCCATGGTGACCTCGATGGGCTGGTCTGCCAAGTCGAAGAAGTGGGCCGAATGCAAGCGGCCGTCATGGCCCACACCCTCGCTCGCAGCGATGAGCGTGACCCCATTGATGCCCATCTCGCGCGCTGTCTCGACCAACCACTGCGCCAGAGGCTTCCAGCCGTGCCGACGGTCTTGTTGGGTAAAGAATGTCAGTTGATAGCCTTGCATGCAGTGCTCCTAAGGAAGTGGTTTGAAGGTGGCAACGGTGGCCAAGCCCAGCAAGGTCATGGCCAGCGAGCCCAGAACGTGCGCAGAAATAGCGGCGCAGGCCCACAGCCAGCGGTTTTGCTGGATCTGTGCGGTGACTTCTGCTGAGAACGTTGAGAAGGTGGTCAGTCCGCCGAGGAAACCGGTGACGATGATCAGCCGCCACTCTGCTGACAGGCCCGTGTGCTGCCCAAAGAAGGCGAGCGCGATGCCCATAAGGTACCCACCCAGCAGGTTTGCCAGCCAGGTACCGGGCGGAACAAGCGGGAAAAGTGCGTTGAATGCGTTGCCAAGTGCCCAGCGCAACACCGCCCCCACCGAGGCGCCCATCGAAATGGCTAACAGCGAGCGGATCATGTCGATTCCGTCGTGTTGCTACAAGGCCAGCTCACACTGGAACAGCACCGCGTGCACATGACGTAGCTCCTGCGTATGCTCTTTCACAAAGTGCCGCAGCCGGTCTTCGCTATCGATCAACTCCATGCACAGCGGATGATGCGCCGACGTGGATTCGATGTGGTGGTGGGTGAGCTTTTTGCCAGGCAAGTAGCCCGCGTGCACGTTGTGCACGATGGCCTGGTGGATGCCCGCCAGGCGCGCTGCTTTCAATAGATGGTGACTCAGCGCGGGGGCGGACAGGTGGTGCCAAAACCGCGTGGGCTTGGCGCGGGCTGACTGGGGGAAATACAAGCGCAGTGCGGTCATGTTCTGCATGGAAGGGCCTCAGAGTTCTCGGGATTCGGTGCTGGCGCGTTCACGCTCGGCCTTGCGATATGCAGGTAGCTCGCCCAGCTTGATGCCCTCGGGGGCGTGGCGGTGCTTGGCGTGACCCACCCGTTGCGAGCGGTAGATGCCGGTATGGCCCGAGAACAGATAACTCACCATGCACGCGATGGCCGCATAGACACCGATCTCCGTGCTGAACAGTTCCATGGCCATCAGGGTGGAGGCAATGGGGGTGTTGGCAGCGCCCGCGAACACGGCCACAAAGCCAATGCCAGCGAGCAACGCCACCGGCATGTTGAAGAGCGGCGCCAGTGCGTTGCCCAGGGTGGCGCCGATGTAGAACAGCGGCGTGACCTCCCCGCCCTTGAAGCCCGTGCCCAGCGAGGCAATGGTGAACGCCATTTTGGCGGCAAAGTCGTAGGGCGCCAGCGGTTGCTGGAAGGCCTCCACAATCGTGGGAATGCCCAGTCCGATATAGCGGTCGGCGCCCAGGTACCACGCAGCGGCAGCCACCACAGCGCCGCCCAGGAAGGGGCGCAGCGGTGCGTAGCGCACATGCTTCTTGACCCAGGCGCTCAGTGCATGGGTTGCATCGGCAAAAATCTTGCCTGTGAGCCCGAACAGTGCTCCCGCGATGATCATGACCGCCAGCGGCCACAGGGCGATGGGGGGAATGGCACCCATCGCGTAGTGGGTGTGATGCACTCCCCACAGCAGTCCGACCTGATCGGCCACGATGGCTGCAACCAGGCAAGGGAACAGTGCGTCGTAGCGCAGTCGCCCAATGGCCAGGACCTCCAGCCCAAAAATGGCACCTGCGAGCGGCGTACCGAAGACCGATGCAAAACCTGCGCTGATGCCCGCCATCAGGATGATGCGGCGATCCTCGTGCTTGAGCTTGAAGACGTGGGTGAACTGATCTGCCAGCGCCCCGCCCATCTGCACAGCGGTGCCTTCACGCCCCACGGAGGCACCAAACAAATGGGAGATGACGGTGCCTCCCAAAACAAGCGGAGCCATCCGCAGCGGGATGACCTTTTTGGGATCGTGAATTTCGTCAATCAACAGGTTGTTGCCTGCCTCGACATGTTGGCCAAAGCGCAGGTAGAGCCAGCCCACTGCAAAGCCTGCCAAGGGCAGCAACCCGATGAGCCAGCGGTTGGCTATCCGGGTCCCCGTGGCCCAGTCCAACGCAAAAAGGAAGAAGGCCGATGCTGACCCGGCCAGGGCGGCCACGGCACTGGCGAGCACCAGCCATTTGCCCAGATAGGGCAGCAAATCGAATAGTTCGGGGCGTCCGGAAGGCTTCATTTACGTCCTGTTGTTGTCTATGTTGCGAAAGCACAGACAAACCCGGACGAGTGGCCATTGCGTGGACGCGAGCCTACATCACCCCCCGAGCGGGAATGTCTGTAGGCATCATCAGCACTTCTGCCCGTGGGCAGGAGGCGGTTGAAGGAGGAATGCCATCTCCAAGTTCGTAATCGTACCAGCCATTGGAGAGTTCAGGTGGAATCCTTCAAACCGGCATCTGGGCGGATCAGCTTCACCAATTCGGGCAACCGCTTGGCCACTGCCTGCTCAGCCTCCAGCGCGATGCTGGTGTAGACCTTCAACACCTTGGCCCCGGTCGGGGTGAGCTGCGCCCCGCCACCTGCATTGCCCCCGCGCTGCGTGAGAACCAGCGGCTCGATGAAGTCGTTGTTCATGGCCCGCACCAGTGACCACACCCGTTGGTAGCTCATGCCCAGGCGGCGACCGGACTCTGCAATCGAGCCCGTTTCTACAATCGCCTGCAGCACATCGGCCTTGCCCGGACCAATCGCCACCGCGTGCTTGAGCTGTACCCGGAAGCGTGTTTTGGACTCCAGCGGGGATGAACTGAGGGTGGGTTTGATCATCGTCAGATTGTCGCCGAGCGTGCTCGGCAGCCTCCGCAGTGCGGTCGTTATACTTTCGATTGGATATCGCTCGCTGCAGATATCGCCCGACTCCTTGGTGGGTTTCGATGCCCCCGATCAGCCCATCAGTCCCGTTTCTGCAAGGACCTCCCATGCGCACGCTCTTGTCCCTGATTCGCTCCTGGTGCGCTACTGCGCTCATCGGCCTGGCCATCGCGGCACCGCTGCATGCCCAGACAGTGCAACCCACGGTGGCGGCTGCGTCCGATCTCAAGTTCGCGGTGGAAGAAGTCGCTGCCCGGTTCGAGAAAGAGACAGGTCACAAGCTGCGGCTGGTCTTCGGCTCATCGGGCAACTTCAAGACGCAAATTCTGCAGAACGCCCCGTTCCACCTGTTTATGTCGGCCGACGAGGGTTTTGTGTACGAGCTGGCCGATGCGGGCAAGACCGTGGACCGAGGCCGGGCCTACGCGCTGGGGCGGATCGGCATCATCGTTCCCGCTGGCTCGGCGCTCAAAGCCGATGGCGAGTTCAAGGACTTGGCTGCGGCGATCAAGGACGGCCGCCTGCAGAAGTTCGCAATTGCCAACCCTGAGCACGCCCCCTACGGTGCGCGTGCCAAAGAAGCTTTGCAGCATGCCGGACTGTGGGATGCCGTGCAGCCCAAGCTGGTGCTTGGCGAGAATATCTCCCAGACCGCCCAGTTCGCCACCTCGGGCTCAACCCAGGGGGGCATCATTGCCCTGTCACTGGCGCTGTCCCCCTCCGTGGCCAAGCTCGGTACGTTCCAGCTCATCCCTGAGGCATGGCACCAGCCCCTCAAGCAGCGCATGGTGCTGGTCAAAGGCGCACCGCCCGCTGCCCGCGCGTTCTACGAGTACATTTCGACGCCCGCCGCGCAGGAGATTATGGTGCGCTACGGCTTTGCAATGCCCAAGGAATAAAGGTTCGGTGCACCCCTCATGGATTGGCAGGCCCTGGTACTTTCTGTGGAACTGGCGGCGGCGACGCTGCTGGTGCTGTTGCCCGCCGGTCTGCTGCTAGCCCGCTGGCTGGCCTATACGGGGTTCAAGGGCAAGTCCTGGGTCGAGGCCCTGGTGGTGCTGCCCCTGGTTCTGCCGCCGACCGTGCTGGGGTACTACCTGCTGGTGTCTCTGGGGGGCGGCTCGGCAATTGGCCGTTGGATGGTCGACACCCTGGGGGTGCGGCTGACGTTCAACTTCTTAGGGCTGCTGATTGCCTCGGTGGTGTTCAACATCCCATTTCTGGTCCAGCCCGTGCAGCGGGCCTTTGAGGCCATTCCGCGCAATTTGAGCGAGGCGGCTGCAGTGAGTGGGTTGAACGCTTGGCAGACCTTCTGGCGCGTGGAACTGCCGCTGGCTTGGCCTGGGATTCTGTCGGCCATGGTGCTGACGTTTGTGCATACCCTGGGCGAGTTCGGCGTGGTGCTGATGGTGGGCGGCAGCATCCCCGGAGAGACCAAGACCATTGCGATCTCCATCTACGACCGGGTGCAGTCCTTTGATCTGGCGGGGGCCAACCAGATGGCCTTGGTGCTGGTGCTGTTCTCTCTGGTGGCGGTAGGAGCCTCGTTCTTTGCCTCTGCGCGTCTGGCGGTGCGCCGATGAGCACTACGGGAGCAGCCGTGGCGCTGGAGCTTGAAGTCGAACAAACGCTACCCATGCCACTCAGTGGCAGCCTGCGCTGTGGGCCGGGTGAACTGGTGGCGCTGGTGGGGCCTTCGGGTGCGGGCAAGACCTCCATGATGCGGGTGCTGGCGGGCCTGATGCGGCCCGAACGGGGGCGTATTGTGGTCGGCCAGGAGGTGTGGTGCGACACCGCCCAGGGCATTTTTGTGCCGCCCCAACGCCGCCATGTGGGCCTAGTGTTCCAGAACTATGCCTTGATGCCGCACCTGAGCGCGCTGGGCAACGTGGCGCTGTCGCTGCTGCATCTGCCCTCAACCGAGCGTGCGGTCCAGGCGCGGCGATGGCTGGACCATGTGGGTTTGACCCAGGAGCAACAGTCGCGCAGACCCTCGCAGTTGTCGGGAGGGCAGCAGCAGCGCGTGGCGGTGGCCCGTGCGCTGGCGCGTGAGCCCAGGCTGATGCTGCTCGATGAGCCGTTTTCTGCGGTAGATCAGATGAACCGGCAGGGCCTGTATCGCCTGTTGGCCGACCTGCGCCGCGAGCTGTCCGTGCCCATCGTGCTGGTCACACATGACCTCAATGAAGCCCGCATGCTGGCCGACCGGCTGGTGGTCATGGACGCCGGACAGGTGCTGCAGCAAGGAACGCCAGCCTCCATCCACAATGCCCCGCGCAATGCCCGTGTGGCGGACTTGGTGGGAATCCAGAACCGCTATCGAGGGCAGTGGCTAGGCGCGATGGATGGCGCCCCAGGCTATGGGCGCATGCTTTGGATGGGCGGTGACGAAACGAGCGAGGCCCCCATCCTGACCGTGCGGGACAAAGGGAAGATCCAATCAGGCCAGGCCGTGCACTGGATCATCCCCAGCGATGGAATCACGCTGGTTGATTCGACCGCCCCTCGCATGATCGACGCCAGCGATTGGGACGCCCAAGTGCTGGAGGCTCGCCACTTGGGGGAGATATCTCTCATCACACTGGCACTCAAAGCTGTTCCGGACGCCCGACTGCTGCTAACGCTATCTGGCCCTCAGCGCCAAGGAGTGGGCGTGGGGGGTGTTGTCAGAGTGCGGCTGGACTTGAGCCGGGTGCATGTCATGCCGATGCGTTCACGCTGAGGTATCTGCCGAGATTGCCTTCGCTGCCAGATATACTCACCGCAGGGTGTCGCGGCCACTAAGGCGCGGCAGGTTCATGCGAAGGTCGGGCCGCCTCGCGGTTTTTCTACGACCTATGAACCCCTCTCTGATTCAGATCATTGGCGCCGTGCTGTTTGCGCTGGCCGTCGCCCACACCTTCTCCACCAAGTTTTTCGAGCAACTGGCTCACAAGCAAACGCGCCATGCGGGCATATGGCATTTGCTGGGTGAGGTGGAGGTCGTTTTTGGATTCTGGGCTATGGTGTTGATGCTGTTCATGTTCGCCATCAACGGCAAGCAGGACGCCACGGCCTATCTGGATTCCCGAAATTTCACCGAGCCTCTTTTTGTGTTCGCGATCATGGTGGTCGCCGGTACCAAACCCATCCTTCAGCTCGCCGGATCGCTGATTCGATTTATCGCACGGTACACCCCGCTGCCGCGTGGCATGGCTCTGTACTTTCTGATCCTCTCTGCGGTGCCGCTGCTGGGATCGTTCATCACAGAGCCTGCCGCAATGACGCTTGCCGCGCTCATGCTGCGCGATACGCTGTTTTCTCGGGACGTGTCCACACGCCTCAAGTACGTCACCCTGGGGGTGCTGTTTGTGAACGTGTCGATTGGCGGGACGCTGACCCCGTTTGCCGCGCCTCCCGTCCTGATGGTCGCGGCCAAATGGAACTGGGACATCTGGTTCATGATCGCCAACTTTGGCTGGAAGGCAGCTATCGCCGTCTTGATCAATGCGGGCTCGGCCATGCTGCTGTTTCGCAATCAACTGGGCCACCTGGCCGCAAAACCCAAGAGCGATGAGGCCACGGTCCCGGTAGCCGTGATTTTGGTACACCTGATGTTCTTGGTGCTGGTGGTCGTCTTTGCGCACCATCCCGCCGTGTTTTTGGGATTGTTTCTGTTCTTCCTGGGCTTTGCCACAGCGTATCAGCGCCACCAGAACCCCTTGATTCTGCGTGAGGCCATGCTGGTCGCTTTCTTCTTGGCCGGGTTGGTGGTGCTGGGAGGAATGCAGCAATGGTGGCTGGAGCCGGTGCTCATGGGGATGGATGCCAACGCGGTCTTCTTTGGCGCAACGGCCCTTACGGCGATCACCGACAACGCAGCGCTTACCTACCTAGGCTCCCTGGTGGAGGGTCTGAGCCTGGAGTTCAAGACGGCACTGGTTGCGGGCGCCGTGACAGGTGGAGGGTTGACGCTGATAGCCAATGCGCCCAATCCCGCTGGGGCGGCCATTCTCAAGGAAAAGTTCTCGGATGGCGCCATCCAGCCTCTCGGCTTGTTGATTGCTGCGCTTCCTCCGACGATTGTGGCGATTCTGGCTTTCAGGCTCCTCTGACGGAGCACAAGGCCCACTGCTGCTCTACGGCTTCTTGGCGATGACCAGCAACCCAGCCACGATCAGAGCCGCGCCAATCGCCATGCGCAGTGTGATGACCTCGCGCAGCAAGACCCAGGCGAGCAACATGGCCACCACCACGCTGCCCTTGTCGATCAGTGCGATCGTGGCCACATCGCCCACCTTGAGCGCCTTGTAGTAGAAAATCCACGACAACGAGGTCGTGACCCCGGACAGTCCAAGCCACAGGAGGTTCTTGCCGGTGACCGTGGACAGCTCCTGCATGGGTACGGCCCAGGCAGCAAACATCAGCACGAAGCCAAAGACAAACAATGTGCGAATGGTGAGGCCAAGCTCGCCGGAGATGCCATTCAATCCTATCTTGGCAATCACCGATGTGAAGCCCGCAAAAAACATGGAAATGACGGCGTAGGTAATCCACTTGTCCATGGCTAACACTTTCCTTCAGAAAGGGTGACACGCACCCCACCGCCTCTCACTTGGCCGAGAGCAGCTTGAGCCCAACAATGCCCGCAATGATGAGCCCGAAGCACAGCACGCGCAAAACGCTGCTGTCCTCGCCCAGCACCACCACCCCATAGACCGCAGTGCCTACGGCGCCAATGCCTACCCACACCGCATACGCGGTGCCCACGGGGATACTCCGGGTGGCCAGCGACAGCAGATACATGCTCAGCGCGATGAACACGCCGCAAAAAACGCTGGGCCAGAGGCGAGTGAACCCATCCGTGCGCGGCATGGCGGCGGCGTAGAAAATCTCGCAAACACCTGCAGCCACCAAATAGACCCACCCCATCCATCACCTCCTGTTCACGGGCTGCGGTAGGCAAGCCCGTCATGCACCGGATTGTCGCGTCCCAGTCGTCAGCGCATGACCAGCACGGGTACTTTGCTCATGCGCAGTAGCGTTGTCGTTGTGCTCCCAATCACCAGGTGGCGGATACGTGAGTGCCCGTAGGCGCCCATGACCAGCAAGGCAGCGCCTTGCAACTGCGGCAGCTGAGGGAGTGTGTTGTCGGGATCGCCTGGCAGCAGCGTTGCCTCCACTGCGAACCCGGCTTCCTCCAGCAGACCCTTGGCCACGCCCAACTGCGCGTGTGCCGCAGGTGTGTCTGCCGCACACATGGCCACCAACGCAGGCAGTCCCTTGAGCATCGGGCTGCGGGCCACCGTCTCCGCCATCTTGAGGGCCGTCGGGCTGCCGTCATAGGCCAGCACGAACCGCTCAGGCGGCAAAAAATGCTCTGCTGTCGCCACCAGAACCGGTCGTTTGACTGCACGGATCACCCGCTCAAGGTGATGGTCCAGATGCAGCCTGCTGCCAGCAGTCGCCTGGTAGTGCTCGCCCAACACGAACAGGCGG
The DNA here is from genome assembly GCF_003096455.1 of Acidovorax sp. 99. Lineage (NCBI taxonomy): Bacteria > Pseudomonadati > Pseudomonadota > Betaproteobacteria > Burkholderiales > Comamonadaceae > Acidovorax > Acidovorax sp. 99. The sequence continues at coordinate 164,824 of NZ_QEKU01000001.1, read as the reverse complement.
GCGTCGGGCTCCAGCTCGGTGACCGTATCCACAAAATCGCCATGGCGCATGCGTCCATCCACCTGCTGCACCCCGAGGGCCGTGGCGCGCGCCTGGGCGCTGGCCAGCATCTGGCGCCCAGCCTCCTGGGCCAGCTTGCCCCGCTGGGCATCCAAGTCGCTCAGTTGCTGAAGCAGCATCTCTTGTGCGCCCAAGCCGATGGCCCCGCTGAAGTCAGTGACGGCGGTGCTGTCCGGGTCGCGCTCCAGCACATGCAGCAGTTCCAGCGGAACGCCCAGGCGATTGGCGGACCATGCGGCCCAGTCGATCACGGCAGTGCTTGTCTTCAAGCCATCAATACAGGCATAGACCTTGTTCATGGGGTGTCTCCTCAATGCATGAGTTGTTCAACGGCGCCGGGCTTGTCGTGGATGGCAAAGCGATCCACCAGCGTGGCACTGGCTTCATTCATACCGATCACCTCGACCTCGGTTCCTTCCCGGCGGAATTTGAGAACTGCCTTGTCCAGCGCGCTCACGCCGGTGATGTCCCAGAAATGCGCGCGACTCACGTCGATTTGCACCTTGGGCACTACCTCCTTGAAGTCAAACCCGGCGATGAACGCCTCGGACGACGCAAAGAACACCTGGCCCACTACACGGTATACGCGTGTGTTGCCGCCGTCCTCACTGGCGCTGTCCACTCGCAGCACGCGGCCCACCTTGTGCGCGAAGAAAATGCCTGACAGCAGCACACCCACGAACACGCCCTTGGCGAGGTCATGGGTAGACACCGTGACTACCACCGTGGCGATCATGACGATGGACGAGCTGGGCGGGTGCTCACGCAACTTGCGTACCGAATCCCAGCTGAACGTGCCGATACTCACCATGATCATCACAGCCACCAGCGCGGCCATCGGAATCTGGCTGACCCAGCGGCCCAGAAAGACCACCATCAACAGCAGGATGACACCCGCCGACAAAGTGGAAAGACGGCTGCGGCCACCCGACTTCACGTTAATGACCGATTGCCCAATCATGGCGCAGCCCGCCATGCCGCCGATAAAGCCCGTGGCAATATTGGCCACGCCCTGGCCCATGCACTCACGGTTCTTGTTGCTGGGGGTATCCGTGAGATCGTCCACGATGGAGGCCGTCATCATCGACTCCAGCAAGCCCACCACGGCCAGCGTCACCGCGTAGGGGAAGATGATCTTCAGGGTTTCCAGGTTCAGCGGCACATCAGGCAGCAAGAACACCGGCAGACTGCTGGGCAGCTCGCCCATGTCGCCCACGGTGCGGATATCCAGGCCCATCGCCATCGATATGGCTGTGAGCACCACAATGGTCACCAACGGCGAGGGAATAGCCTTGGTGATGTACGGAAAGCCATAAATGATGGCCAGGCCAGCAGCGGTCATCGCATACACCACCCAGCTCACATTGGTCAGTTCCGGCAACTGCGCCATGAAGATCAGGATGGCAAGCGCATTGACAAAGCCCGTGATCACCGACCGCGACACAAACCGCATAAGCGCGCCCAGCTTCAGCACACCGGCCAGGATCTGCAGTACCCCGGTGAGTACCGTGGCGGCCAGCAGGTACTGCAGGCCATGCTCTTTGACCAGGGTGACCATCACCAACGCCATGGCGCCCGTGGCGGCGGAGATCATGCCGGGGCGCCCACCTGCAAAAGCGATGATTACGCAGATGCTGAACGAGGCGTAGAGCCCGACCTTGGGGTCCACCCCCGCAATGATGGAAAACGCGATGGCCTCCGGGATAAGTGCCAAGGCAACGACGATACCGGCCAGCAGATCGCCCCGGATGTTGGAAAACCAAGTTTGCTTGATGGATGAAAAATTCATAGGCATAGGAAACGCGACCAGCACATGCTGATGCGTTTGAGACGGAGAAAACAGAGAAAGCTGCGCCACCGAAGCCGTGTACACGGCTCAGCGGCGAGAAAGACAGTCGAGGCGAGAATCCGCTAGCGCGGCGCCTGAAGAAGCGGGACTACGGCGGTGTCACCGAGCAGAAATACCCAAGCGGCAGCTCACGGTTTGGCACAAAAACCGTGGCTTCGGAGCATTTTTGGATAAGTTCGGACACGGGGAGATTGTAGCTGGGCACTGTCTGAAAGCTGCTTTTCTCCAGGTCCTTACATGCCCGATGTTGGACTCCACCGGTCATGATCAACAGTCAAGCAGTTCAAGTCTCCAGACTCCGCGTTCAAGTGGACCGGGATACGCACACTACGAGCGCGAGGGCTTAAGGCGCAGCCGAGTGTCTGCCAACGACTTCGAGGGCAGGATGAAGACGCTGCGCAATGAGCTTTCCCTCGCTCGAACGTGGTGGCGTACGTCCTCGTAAATCTCCCACTAAATCTGGTTTTAGTGGGACAAATGACGCTCCAAACTGGCGTGCAAGCAAGACCAAAGAAGGGCCTACTAATGCACGCAAGTTCAGCCATCGAAGCGAGTGGCACCCGGATTCTCCGGCTGCCCGATACCCTCAAAAAGACCGGACTCTCGAAGTCCGGCATTTACCAACGCATCCGCGCCCGCACTTTCCCTCAGCCCGTGAGGTTGGGTGCGCGGGCTGTGGGATTCGTCGAGCGAGAGGTAGACGCCTTTCTGTCTGAGCTGATGGCGAAAAGAACCCACGCAGAGGGGGCTAAACGATGAGCGACCAAGCTCAGGAATTGCAAACCGTCTGCTCGGCACGCGAGCGCGTTGAACGCCTTGAGGCGGCAATGATGGGGCTCCCCCAAACCGATTGCCCAGTAAGACACCATTTTGCCCCGGGCGTGTACGCGCGGGAAATCACCATCCCTAAAGACACGGTGCTAGTTGGAGTGGTCCATAAGCGCGACAACCTCGTAGTGCTGTCTGCAGGACGCTTGCGGCTGGTGACTGACGAGGGCACCGTGGAGATAGCCGCACCCCATACGCGCATGTGCAAGGCGGGCACAAAAAACGCCGCTGTCGCGCTTGAGGATTCGGTGTGGACAAACTTCTTTGCGACCGATGAGACCGACACCGACAAGCTCGTAGAGCTGCTTACCGAATCCACTGCCGACGAATTGCTAGGCGGGTCCAAAAACAAACAGTTGGCCGCCCACCGCGCAGCCACACTTTCGCAGGAGTAAACCATGTCATTTGCAGCAATTGCAGGGCCTGTTGCGGGCGCAGTCGTTGGCGGTCTCATGTCTGACGGCGGAGGGGGCTCGCAAACCGCGTCCAAGACCCCTTGGGAACCGGCTATCAAGCCCCTGACCAACTCGCTTGAGACGGGCCAGGCCCTGGAGCGCTACTACCAGCAAAACCCGTTCAACCAGATGCAGCGCACTGGGTATCAAAACCTGTATGCGGACCTAGACCAGTTCCGCAATCAGATTGCCCCCGGAATGATGCAGTTCGCCAACAGCATGATGCAGTCCAACTACCAGCGCGGGCCGCGTCAGTCGCAGATGGAGGCGATGCAAGGCCAGATGCCCATGCAGAACACCAAGCAGCCCATGATGATGCAGCAGGGCCAGGATGGTGTGTATTCCACCAAGCCCATGCAGCAGGGCGGCGCTGGTGGTTTGCTGTCCGCAATGGGCCAAGCTGGCATGTCGCCCATCAACCCCAATCAGTCCATGGCGGGCGCGATGCAGGGCGGGAATATGTCCTATCAGGGCTCTATGCCTCAAGGTCTGCTGGCAAACATCCCACAAGGCCCATTCCAAGCCCCGACACCCGGCAGCTACGGCCTGTTGGATTGGGTGCAAAACAACCCCTTCACCGCAACCAATGGCATTCCTGTGACCCCAGTAGCGGAGAAGCCGACTGACAAATCCCCCGAAGACCTAGCCCGTGAAGAGTGGGAACGACGCCGCATGTCGGGAGAGGGCTACCGAGGCGAAGGGGCCTAAATCGAGCCCCTCGGCCTTGCTTAAACAATGAATATCAATGCGCGGCCTGTCCCGCTGGGGGTTGGATGAAAACTGAGAAGGTGGCAAAGCAAGCGCAGGTAAGCGGGAAAGACGTTCTCCAAGTCGCGGGCCGTGCAGGGATATCGCAAGAGAGGCAGCTGGCAGACCTAGGGGCTGATGGCATCGTCTCCAATGCGATGACCGCCAGGGCTTTCCTAAACCCCTCACAGCCCAACCTATCCATTACGGAGCTGGTGGCAAGCGTGAAGGCCCACGGGGAGAAGGTGAACGGCAACGACCTAGCCGCAGCAGAGCAGATGCTGGTGGCCCAGGCTATCGCCCTGAACAGCATCTTTGCAGAGATGGCTCGGCGGTCGGCCCTCAATATGGGCGACTATCTCGACGCCACAGACCGCTACATGCGTCTGGCACTCAAAGCCCAGGGCCAATGCCGCGCCACTCTGGAGACCCTGGCCGCCATCAAGAACCCGCCCGTAGTGTTTGCCCGCCAAGCCAACATCGCCCACGGTCCGCAGCAGGTGAACAACGGAGTAGCCCCCGAGCGAGCGAAAGGGGCTCCAGCACACGCACACGAGCAAACGGTAATTAGGTCAAACGAACTTTTGGAGATGGAAGATGGCAAACGGTTGGACGCAGGAGCGCAGGGAACGGCAGGCCTTGCTAATCCGAGGCTGGCAGCCGTGGGCACAGTCAACAGGGCCACGGTCGGCCGATGGACGCGCCAGAGCCGCGCAAAACAGCTTTAAGCATGGCGCCAGGTCGGCGGAGGCGAAAGCATTTCAGCGCGATTTGAGCGTCCTTTTGAGAGAAGTCCGCCCGCGGCGGCTGGCATGACTAAAGTACACCCCGCGGAAATGGTAGTCTTGCGTGGCAGCTCGGCGTGGTGCCGATGCGCAGTGCAAGGAGCAGCCGTTGGAACTGCCTGTTGTCGAACTAATTTCCGGCACGGAGACGCCGGTTGGGACAGGGGTCACGGGCGCCCAACGGGCGCTAGTCCGATACCCAGACGGCAACGCGCGGGCAGCCATCGTCAAGCGGATGGATACGCGCGCTATCGCCGCGGAATGCTTTTGTTCTTTGCTGTTGCGCAGGTGGGGCTTGAATGTGCCCGACCCAGCAATCGTAGGAAGCCCGCCTATGGCCTTCGCTTGCATTGATGTGAGCTATCCGAACCTGCTACAGCGTGTGGGGTGGAGTGCAAACCTTCCGCCTGAGATGCGCGTCGTGCTTGAGCACGCTGCGGCGAAGCTCGTTGCCAGCTTCGCGCAGACCCCCCTGGCGCTCGCGGCGGATGAGGCAATAAAAAATTTAGACCGAAACCTGGGAAACATTCTCTGGAACGGCAACGATGTCGCATGGGTTGACCATGAGCGCGCGCTGGACGCGTGCCCTGAACCTATGGCGGATGTGAACAAGCTAGCGGCCCTAGCGGTCATGAGCGGTGAACAAGACCGCATCGCCGCTGCCGCGGTTACTGCTTCATTCACCCTAAGCCCTATAGCGGTCGCTGAGGCTGAGCGCATCTGTTCCGCTGGCGAGGACTCAGCCGGGTTCGCTGCTGTGGTTAGCGACAGGCTCAGACACCTTGCAAACGCTGTTCTAGCGCGGTTTCCTAGACCTAGCGACCTGCTGGAGGAAATATCGTGACGCTTGCGAAATGGCGCCCCTTGTTTTGGGAGCCAGTCGAGGGAACCGGCGAGCGGCTCATGGCTGGTGTAGTCGTGCAGTGTGCCGGAGAGCTTGTCGCCCGGCGTGTCATCAGAGACGACGTACTCGACAGCCTATATGGCGCTGACTCCGCACGGCCGCGTGTGCTTATTGAGGAGGCGCTCAATGTCTTTAGGAGCATTGCCGAGGCGGGTGGCGACGAGGGGCTCTCCTTGCTAGAAGTGCCCATCATGGGACTACACCCCGGGCCGCTCCGGCAGACGGACGTCTTGAGTATTGGAGACGCTATCCGGCAATCCGTGCTTCTTTACTCAAGTCTTGCTCAGTTGGACATCGCAGACGATGAGGATGACGGAACTGTTCAGCCCGAAGAGGTGAATCGCCGCTTTGCAACAGAGGTTCGAGACGCTGTGCTGATACAAGCCCCCGCTTTGGCGCGCTTCTTTAACCGCCCGGCGAGCTTGCATAAAGGCGGTTCTCTTGTGCGATTCGGCTACCTCTCGGATAAGGCAGTCATGCATTTCTCAACCGTGAGCGCCGTTCGACAAAGTGCCAGTGTGAGCTACGCGCGTGCAAAGCTCTGGGAGCTCGCACGAGCTAAAGAATTTGCAGGCCTTCGGGTTGCCGCACTGGTGACGGCGGTCCCTAAGGCTGACGACCTTACGCTCGGACCCAAACAGCGGTCGAAGTTGGCCACCAATCTACAAGAGATTGAGCGTGAGGCGGAGGACGGTGATATCCGCTTCGTGCCCGTAGACTCTATCCAGCAAGCAGTCGAGCGAGTCCTTGAACTGAGCGACTGACGGGAGCGGAGATGCCAAGCTCAGAGCAATTGGAAATCTACAAGCAGCACAGCGCTGCTAACGACAAATACACTTATTTTCTGCTTGCGGCTGTAGGAGCCGCCATTGCGCTGACCATTAATCAGACGCAAACCGCAAAGCTCTCTTTTTCGCAAGCTCCACTGGGCGTTGCCGTCCTACTTTGGGGGCTGAGTTTCTATCTCGGTTGCCGTCATCTGAGTTTCGTAAAGGCCACGCTCCACGCAAACGGCGCACTTCTTAGGGTCCAGGATGGGGAACACCCAATGGCGGGCCGGAACGCGGAGGCTATCGGTATTGCTTCCGATGTTCTTCGAGAAATCATCGACAAGCACTCTGACAGAGCGGCCATATCCGCGGTCTGGCAGTTCCGATGTTTGGTGCTGGGTGGAGTCTCCTATCTCACCTGGCACATCTACGAAATGTGGCTTCGTACTTAGGATGCGATGGTTGCAGTCCCGGTCATGTGGGGGTTGGAACGTTCCGCGCGCGTGCGCGAGGCTGCGCGCTTTGTATGAGTGATTGACTGGCCTGCAAGTGCCCCGTTTTCGGTACTGTTTCCAGGGAAAAACGGGACTGTTGTCCGGGGCCCCCCGGAAAAACGGGGGAGTTATCGGGAAAAACGGGGGAGTTTGGTGCTGGTGTAAGTGGCCCGTTTTCGGGGGGCTTTGCGGCTGGGAGTCGAGGGCTTACTATGGCTCGGAACAGGTAGCAAGCCGGAGGGGCCGTGGCAGTAAATATGTTTGAAGGCGCTCGACGTATAGCGCTTGCAATTGGGGCTACTTGGACCCTTGGGTGTGTGGCCTACGCTGTGCTGCAGAAGCCTTATGCACCACTGTTCTTTTCAGTTGAGTCCCCGGGCTCGGAGCCCAAACCCGCTGAGCAATGCGGCACTGACGATGCTAGGGAGTACATCTCTCGCGAATTTGAGCCCGGGACGCCAATTAGTGTGACGCTTTGCTTCGCCGCTCATCGGGCGGACAACGGTCGAATGCTCATCCCGTATGCAAGGGTAACGAGCGTAGAGCTACCGGACGGACGAATTCTGCAGAATGTTCCCTTGGACATAACGCAGGCGGAGCTGCTAGCCAAACTCAAGGCAAACGGTATCGAGATTTCTCGCTTGGCTGGTACATCTGGGCCCAGCTGGGAACCGCTTTGGCGCACTCATTGGAATATGGGTGAGCCCTACAGCACCGAGGTATCCGTCTACACCCAACGCGTTGCCGATGGCTTCAGTTTGACGCGGCAAAGCCAAGAGACTGCCGCTAGCCAACTTTGGCAGGCGAGACTTCGCCATTGGAAAGAGTCGTTTCAGGTGCTCGTTGTCGGTTTGCTGCTCGGCTGGGCTCTCACCGCTCTCATAGGCTGGATTGCCCGTGGCTTTCTGGGCATACCACGCGGCAAAGACCATCGCCCTGCATAGAGCGACCTTCGAAAGGAATTCGACATGATGAGAAAGGCTGCGCTTCTTCTTGCGGCGATGTGCTCGTTGACCGCCTGCGGCTTGGGGGGGAATTACGCGAGCGAGGTCGGTTGGCGTGAGGGTGGCAAGGAGCGTTGGAACATCTCCGGGGACTTCTCGTCCCTCGATGCATGTCGCACCGCCGCTATCTCCGAATACAACAGCATCAATGCTCGAAACCCCGGACAGGCTTTTTCGTGGGCCTGTTTGAAGAAAAATTCAGACGGCAGCTACGAAAGCCGACACCGCTAGGAGTTCAGAAGCCAAACCCGGTGAAATCCCAGCGGGTTGGAGGGTCTTTTACCGGGAGGCCGCAGCGCTGATGTGCACTGGCCGTGCAGGCTGGCAACTTCTGTGGCGCAAAGCTAAGAATCTTCAGATGGATTCGACAGCCTCCGCCGAGTTCTCCTATGGAAGAGGCCAGATTGCAGGCCCGCACCCATCGTCTAGCCCATTAATCGATTCACCCGCGATGCTGGGTGTTTAGGGTGGGGTTTTTTTAGATGACCCGTGCCAACCAGCGACCTGATGCTTTTTAGGGCTGCAGCGCGGGTGATGGCTTCACACCGCTTCAAGAGTTCGCACCTAAACTGATGGGCCTAATGATGGGTATGAAAGCAAAACGGGCCCAGAGGGCCCGTATTTACTATGTCAATGGCGGAGAGGGCGGGATTCGAACCCGCGGTGGGGATTAGCCCACACACGCTTTCCAGGCGTGCGACTTAAACCGCTCATCCACCTCTCCGAAGCCCTCGATTATAGCCACAGGATTGGGTGCATTCCGGTCACTGATCGGTATCGCCTGAAAATTTCAGTGGGCCGCCACTTTGTCAGCCTGCCTTGTTGGATGTCTGCACCATCTTCATCGCCGAGCCGATCAGCGCCGACACCTCGGTCATGTTGCTGGGCACGATGAGGGTGGTGGTGGCGTCCGACGCGACTTGGCTGTAGGCATCCACGGCTTTTTCAGCCACCTTGAGCTGCACGGCCTGCTCGCCGCCGGGCTGGCGGATGGCTGCAGCCACGCGTTCGATGGCCTGGGCGTTGGCTTCGGCCACGGCCTTGATGGATTCGGCCTCGCCCTGGGCCTTGTTGATGACGGCCTGTTTTTCGCCCTCGGAGCGGGCGATGAAGGCCTCACGCTCGCCGGTGGCGATGTTGATCTGCTCCTGGCGGCGGCCTTCTGAGGCGGCAATCAGTGCGCGCTTCTCCCGCTCCGCAGTGATCTGGGCCTGCATGGCGTGCAGGATTTCCTTGGGCGGGGTCAGGTCCTTGATTTCATAACGCAGCACCTTCACGCCCCAGTTCAGGGCGGCTTCGTCGATGGCCTGCACCACCTGCGCGTTGATGATGTCGCGCTCTTCGAAGGTCTTGTCGAGTTCGAGCTTGCCGATGACCGAGCGCAGCGAGGTCTGCGCCAGCTGGGTCACGGCCATGATGTAGTTGCTCGACCCATAGCTGGCGCGCATGGGGTCGGTGACCTGAAAGTACAGGATGCCGTCCACCTGCAGCTGCGTGTTGTCGCGCGTGATGCAGACCTGGCTGGGCACATCGAGCGGAATTTCCTTCAGGCTGTGTTTGTAGGCGACCTTGTCCACAAAGGGGATCAGAAAGTTCAGCCCGGGGGTCAGCGTGCCCGCATATTTGCCCAGGCGTTCCTTGACCCAGGCGTTTTGCTGGGGCACGACCTTGACCGAGCGGGCGATGAAGATCACGGCAATGATCAGGATGACGATGGCAATTTCCATGGGAAGCCTTTCTTGGGTGATCGACAGGGAGTCTTCGGTGTTTACAGCGGGTCCACCAGCAGGCGGTTGCCCACCAGCTCGGCGACGCGATGCATGCCAGTAGACGGGGTGACGCCGGGGCGGTGCATGGCCGTCCATTGGGCGCCCCGGTACTTCACGGTGGTCGTGCCGTCGGGGCTCCAGCTTTCGATGAGGATGGTTTCGCCTACGTCCATGTTTACGCTGCGGTCCGCACGTGCAGACGGATCGCCGGGGCGCTTTCTCCGCAGCAGGTAGCAGGCCACGACAGCCCCGCCGCCCACAATGGCGGCAGACACCATCTGCATCGCGGACGCCAGGCCCAGGTGGGCGGCCAGGGCGGCGGCTACCAGCCCCAGGGCCACCATCAGCAAATAGAACGTGCCGGTGAGCAGTTCTGCCACGACCACGGCCCCTGCTGCCAGCCACCAGATGGTGGATGCCTCCATGTAGAACCTCCTTGTGTGGTTGTGTTTAGTGCACCACATTCTGGGTCAAAAGGATGGCAGTTCAAAGGCGCGTCAACGTTATTCCTTACACTTCGCGCCTATTTCGTTTTTTGGCCGGGCAGGCCACGGCTCCTTGGAGGCTGCGCATGAAGTTTCGCTTTCCCATCATCATCATCGATGAAGACTATCGTTCCGAGAACACCTCGGGGCTTGGCATTCGTGCGCTTGCACAGGCCATTGAGGCCGAGGGCTTTGAAGTGGTCGGGGTCACCAGCTATGGCGACCTCTCGCAGTTTGCGCAGCAGCAAAGCCGCGCCAGTGCCTTCATCTTGTCCATCGACGATGAAGAATTCTCCGAGGGCGAAGGGCTGGACCCCATCGTGCTGAGCCTGCGCAACTTCATTGGCGAGGTGCGCCGCAAGAACGCCGAAGTGCCCATCTATGTGCACGGCGAAACCAAGACCAGCCGCCACCTGCCCAACGACATCCTGCGCGAGCTGCACGGCTTCATCCACATGTTCGAGGACACCCCCGAATTCGTGGCGCGCCACATCATCCGCGAGGCCAAGAGCTACCTGGAGAGCGTGCAGCCACCGTTCTTCAAGGCGCTGCTGGACTACGCCGAAGACGGCTCGTACAGCTGGCACTGCCCCGGTCACTCCGGCGGCGTTGCGTTCCTGAAGAGCCCCGTGGGCCAGATGTACCACCAGTTCTATGGTGAAAACATGCTGCGCGCCGACGTGTGCAACGCGGTGGAAGAGTTGGGCCAGCTGCTGGACCACAACGGCGCCATTGGCGAGAGCGAGCGCAACGCCGCGCGCATCTTCAATGCCGACCACTGCTTCTTTGTGACCAACGGCACGTCCACATCCAACAAGATGGTGTGGCACCACACTGTGGCACCCGGGGATGTGGTGGTCGTGGACCGCAACTGCCACAAGTCCATCCTGCACAGCATCATCATGACCGGGGCCGTCCCTGTGTTCATGAAGCCCACGCGCAACCACTTCGGCATCATCGGCCCCATCCCGCAAAGCGAGTTCGAGCCCAAGGCGATCGAGGCAAAAATCAAGGCCAACCCCCTGCTCAAAGGCGTGGATGCCAAGAAGGTCAAGCCCCGCGTGCTGACGCTCACGCAGTCCACCTACGACGGCGTGCTGTACAACACCGAGACCATCAAGGGCATGCTCGACGGCTATGTGGACAACCTGCACTTTGACGAGGCCTGGCTGCCGCACGCGGCGTTCCACCCGTTCTATGGCAGCTACCACGCCATGGGCAAAAAGCGCACACGCCCCAAGCACTCGGTGACGTACGCCACACAGTCCATCCACAAGCTACTCGCCGGTATCAGCCAGGCATCGCATGTGCTGGTGCAGGACTCGCAGACCACCAAGCTCGACCGCCACCTGTTCAACGAGGCCTATCTGATGCACACCAGCACCAGCCCTCAGTACAGCATCATCGCCAGCTGCGATGTGGCCGCCGCGATGATGGAGCCACCTGGCGGCACCGCGCTGGTGGAAGAAAGCATCCTGGAGGCACTGGACTTCCGCCGTGCCATGCGCCAGGTGGAGGAGGAGTTCGGCAAGAACGATTGGTGGTTCAAGGTCTGGGGCCCTGAAAAGCTCACCGACGAGGGTATTGGTCGCGCGGAAGACTGGATCATCCGCAGCGACAGCAAGAGCAAGAAGGGCAGCAAGTGGCACGGCTTCGGCCAGCTGGCTGACGGCTTCAATATGCTGGACCCGATCAAGTCCACCATCGTCACGCCGGGCCTGAGCCTGGACGGCAAGTTCGACAAGACTGGCATCCCCGCGTCCATCGTGACCAAGTACTTGGCCGAGCACGGCGTGGTGGTGGAGAAGACGGGCCTGTACAGCTTCTTCATCATGTTCACCATCGGCATCACCAAGGGCCGCTGGAACACGCTGCTGACTGCGCTGCAGCAGTTCAAGGACGACTACGAGAAGAACCAGCCCATGTGGCGCATCCTTCCCGAGTTCTGCCAGCAGCACAAGCGCTACGAACGCATGGGCCTCAAGGACCTGTGCCAGCACGTGCATGAGATGTACGCCAAGTACGACATCGCGCGCCTGACCACCGAGATGTACCTGTCGGACCTCACGCCCGCCATGAAGCCCTCGGATGCGTACGCGCACATTGCGCACCGCACCACCGAGCGCGTGGAGATCGACCACCTGGAAGGCCGCATCACCGTGGGCCTGGTCACACCGTACCCCCCAGGCATTCCGCTGCTGATTCCGGGCGAGGTGTTCAACAAGAAGATCGTGGACTACCTCAAGTTCGCGCGCGAATTCGCCAAGCTGTGCCCGGGCTTTGAGACCGATATCCACGGCCTGGTGGAAGTGGAAGACGAGAACGGCCAGGTGCGCTACTACGCCGACTGCGTGGCAGAGCAAGGCAAGACCGGCAAGAACCCCAAGCCACTGGCGACCGCCAAGAACCTGGTGCAGGTGGGCGACGACGGCCCGTACGGGCGCAACGTGTAAGCACGTCTTCGCGCTGGTGTGTGGGTGCACCAGCGTCTCGAAAATCGCTCCCCCGGCATGGCTGGCGGAGCGATTTTTTTGTGCATTTGAATCCGCTGTTGTGGTGCTGCCGTATTGACTGTCAGCCGCGTGGTTTTCATGCGGTGACGACTGTCTTCACACACCTCTCAGGAGATTCCCATGACCCTTCGATTCAACGCCCGCCTTGCCACCATCGCCCTCACCGCAGCCATGGCCGCTGCCGCAATGCCTGCCGCAGCACAGGTCATGGTGGGCGGTGCGCCCATGCTGGCCAGCAAGGACATCATCGACAACGCCGTGAACTCCAAGGACCACACCACCCTGGTGGCGGCGGTCAAGGCGGCAGGCCTTGTTGAGACGCTGAAGGGCCCCGGTCCGTTCACCGTGTTTGCGCCCACCAATGCGGCGTTTGCCGCATTGCCCGCCGGCACGGTGGACACGCTGCTCAAGCCCGAGAGCAAGCCCACCCTGACCAAGGTGCTCACCTACCACGTGGTGGCGGGCAAGTACGACGCTGCTGCGTTGTCCAAGATGATTGCTGACGGCAAAGGCATGGCCAGCCTCAAGACGGTGGCGGGCGGTACGCTCACCGCCAAGGCCAGCGGCAATGCCGTCATGGTGACGGACGAAAAGGGCGGTACGGCGACGGTGACGATTGCCGACGTGTACCAGTCCAACGGCGTGATCCACGTGGTGGACAAGGTGTTGTTGCCCAACTGATTGGGCAACGGATAGGAGCGAGGCGGCATGCGCTGCCGCGCTCAGCTCGCGTATCGCCACCTCGTCGAAATCAGCTCGGGTTTGCGGTGGCCCCGTCAGCGGGTGGGCGGCATGTCGTCGCGCACCCGCACAAAACTCGCGAAGCGTGGCACGCCGCTGTCGTGGGTGCCTCTGAAGCGGTAGGTCACCCAGCTACCCACGGGCGGCGGGTGGTCGCGCTCCGCGTCGGTCAACCCTGCGCCCAGTCGAAACCGCTGGCCCGAAGGCATCTCCACCACCAGGGCGCCCAGCCGCCCGGCGTGGCGGCCTTGGCCGGGCAGATGGGCGACCACCTTGGCCTCGGTGTCTTCGTGGGTCTTGACCTTGATGAGATCGTCACTGCGACCTGCGCGGTACATCGATGCGCCCCGGTGCAGCATCAGCCCTTCGCCGCCCGCGCGCACAGTGCGCAGCAGCAGCTTTTGCAAAGCGGCGTCGCTGGCTACGCGCTGCTGGGGCACCGCCTGCACCCATGGCTGGTCCAGCGACTCTACGAGCTTGTTCAATGCGGGCAGGCGCTGGTCAAACGTGCCGCCGTGCGCAGGCAGGTCAAACACCATAAAGTGCATCTCGCGCCATGCGGCATCGTCCGGCTGCTGCTGGCGCACGGTGGACTGGGCGTGGCTGAATCGGCCGCGTCCTGCCCACAGCTCGCCGTCCATGGGCGTGTCGGGCCAGCCGGCGGTGAACCATGCCGGGGCCGCCACGGTCTCTCCACCCCGCGTGCGCAGCGTGTGGCCGTCCCAATAGCCGCGCACGCCATCGTATTTTTCGCTCACCCAGTAGTCCGCGAGGCGCATGCCGGGGCGGTACACATTGGCCAGCAACAGGGCGGGTGCATCGCCGGCCCAGGCCTGGGGGGTGGTCAGTGCGGCCAGGGGTGCGAGGCCCAGCAAAGCCAGGCAGTGTCTGCGGAGCATGATGGAGGTGCTATCAAAAAAATAGCTTCTAGCGCATGTTCTATCAGCGCTAGAAGCCTGTTTGGTTCAAAAATGCGGTGAGCCCGCTTGGCGGATTACACCTGGTCGGCGCTCAGGCCAGCGGTCTGGCTGAAGCCGCCGTCCACATAGGTGATCTCAGCCGTCATGCCCGATGCCAGGTCCGACAGCAGGAAGGCCGCCACATTGCCCACGTCTTCAATCGTCACATTGCGGCGCAGGGGCGAGGCGTCGGCCACACGGCTCAGCAGCTTGCCAAAGTCCTTGATGCCGCTGGCAGCCAGGGTCTTGATGGGGCCGGCACTGATGCCGTTGGCCCGGATGCTGCGGCCGTCTTCGGTGCGGCCCACGGCCTCGGCCAGGTAGCGCACGCTGGCCTCCAGGCTGGCCTTGGCCAGGCCCATGGTGTTGTAGTTGGGGATGGAGCGCAGCGCGCCCAGGTAGCTCAGGGTCAGCAGCGACGACTTGTCGTTCAGGTAGGGCAGGGCGGCCTTGGCCATGGCCGGGAAGCTGTAGGCGCTGATGTCGTGGGCAATGCGGAAGCCTTCGCGGCTCAGGCCGTCCAGAAAGTTGCCCGCAATGGCCTCGCGCGGTGCAAAGCCGATGCTGTGCACAAAGCCGTCAAACTTCGGCCAAGTCTGCGACAGGTCTGCAAACATGCGCGCGATCTGCTCGTCGCTGGCCACGTCGCAGTCAAACACCAGCTTGGAGTTGAACTCGGCTGCAAAGTCGGTGATGCGGTCCTTGAAGCGCTCGCCCACGTAGCTGAACGCCAGCTCGGCACCTTGCTCGTGGCAGGCCTTGGCAATGCCGTAGGCGATGGAGCGGTTGGACAGCACGCCCGTGATGAGCAGCTTCTTGCCGGTCAGAAAACCCATGTGAAATCTCCTTGTGGAATAGCGGAATGCAGGCTTGGCGCCCGGTGCATGTGGATATGCGGCTTTGGCTGCAAGCCCCTGCGAACGTAGTGCAGAATTGTCGCATGCGGTTTTGGCTGGCTTTGTTGCTGATGGGGAGTGCTGTTCCAGCGTGGGCAGCACATGCGTATGCCTTGTGGGGCGCGCCGCGCTATCCGGCGGGCTTTGCGCATTTCGACTATGTGAATCCCGAGGCCCCCAAGGGCGGTGAGTTGCGGCTGGTCAGCAACTTGCGCACGTCCACCTTTGACAAATACAACCCGTTCACCATCAAGGGCAACGCACCGGCCTACCTGTCGTCGCTGATGTTCGACTCGCTGCTGGTGGGCTCCATGGACGAGACCGCAACCGGCTATGGTCTGCTGGCCGAGGACGTGGAAGTCGCTCCCGATGGGCTGTCTGCCACCTTCCGCCTACGGCCCGAGGCGCGGTTTCACAACGGCAAGCCCGTGCTGGCCCAGGACGTGAAGCACAGCTACGAAACGCTGGTGGGTCCCTTCA
Organism: Acidovorax sp. 99; assembly: GCF_003096455.1. Taxonomy (NCBI): domain Bacteria; kingdom Pseudomonadati; phylum Pseudomonadota; class Betaproteobacteria; order Burkholderiales; family Comamonadaceae; genus Acidovorax; species Acidovorax sp. 99. Next base: position 149,085 of record NZ_QEKU01000001.1, on the reverse strand, counting down.
CCTCGCCTGCGTACAAGACTTTGCTGATCGAGGTGGCGGGCGTGGATGTGATCAACGACCGCACCGTGCGCTACCGCTTCAAGCAACCCAACCGCGAGCTTCCCATCACCGTGGGCGGCTTGCCCGTGTTCAGTCGCGACTGGGGCGTGGAAAACGGCAAGGCCAAGCCCTTTGACCAGGTGGTGATGGACATCCCCATCGGCAGCGGCCCCTACAAGATCGGGCCCGTGCGGTTTGGCAAGGACATCACCTATGTGCGCGACCCGCAGTACTGGGCGCGCGACCTCAATGTGCGCAAGGGCACGGCCAACTTCGACCGCATCCTGGTCAAGATCTACAAGGACAACACCGCGCGGCTGGAGGCCCTGAAGGCGGGCGAGTTCGACCTCATGCGGTTCTTCAGTGCGGGCGACTGGGCCCGCCGCGTCACGGGCAAAAAATTCGACACCGGCGAGCTGGTCAAGGGCGAGTTCAAGCACAAGCTGCCGTCGGGCTTTCAGAGCTACGTGCTCAACACCCGCCGCCCGCTGCTGCAGGATGCGCGCGTGCGAGAGGCCCTGGGCCTGGCGATGGACTATGAGTGGATGAACCGCCAGATGTTCTACGGCGCCTACCAGCGCGTGAACGGCCTGTTTGGCAACACCGCGTGCGAAACCAGGGGCAGTCCGTCGCCCGAGGAGCTTGCGCTGATGGAGCCCTACCGCAAAGACATTCCCGCAACCGCCTTTGGCCCCATGACCGTGCCCCCGCGCACCGACGGCGATTCGTCATTGCGTGCCAACCTGCGCCGCGCGCAGGCCCTGCTCAAAGAGGCGGGCTGGGAGGTGCGCGATGGCGCCCTGCGCAACGCGAAGGGCGAGGCCATGGTGCTGGAATACATGGACAGCAACGAAGGTGGAGTGCGCACCATCACCCCCTGGATGCGCAACCTCGAAAAGATCGGTGTCACCTTGCGCTTCCGCTCCGTGGACTTTGCGCTGTACCAGCAGCGCCTGCAGAAGTTTGACTTCGACATCACCTCGATGGCCTTCCAGGGCACCCACAACCCGGGGCAGGAGTTTGCCGACATGTTCGGCAGCCAGGCGGCCGACGTGGAGGACTCCGGCAACTTTGCGGGCGTGAAGAACCCTGCGGTGGACGCCATGATCAAGGCCATGACCTCGGCCAAAACCGAAGCCCAGCTGCTGCCCGCCTGCCACGCGCTGGAGCGCATCATTGCGCACAGCCACTACCTCATTCCGCAATGGACGGCGGCCACGCACCGCATGGCCTACAACGCCTGGAGACTGGCCAAGCCCGCCACGGTGCCGCCGTACTCCAGCGGCGAGGGCTGGGTCATTGACACCTGGTGGGCAAAAAAATGAGGCCCCCACGCTCCGCCGTTCCACGGGTCGCTGCCCCCCAAGGGGGTTGGCCTTGCTTGGGGCGGCCCGGCGCGGCGGCCCGCCGCCTCGCGGTAAGAAAAATGGGTTGATTCATCCATATGTTTGCCTACATCCTCAAACGCGTGTTGCTGATGCTCCCTACCTTGCTGGGCGTGCTGCTGCTGACCTTTGTGGTGATCCAGTTTGTGCCGGGCGGTCCCGTGGAGCAGTACATGGCCGAAGCCAAGGCTGGTGTTGGCGGGGGCGGTGGTGCCGAAGGCGGCGGCCTGAGCTACCGGGGCGCGCAGGGCGTGGACCCCAAGCGGCTGGAGCAGATCAAGGCCTTGTACGGCTTTGACAAACCAGCGCATGAACGCTTCATCCAGATGCTGGGCCAGTTCGCGCGTTTTGATCTGGGCAAGAGCTTTTTCCAGAACAAGGACGTGTGGCAACTGGTGGCAGAGAAGCTGCCGGTCTCCATCAGCCTGGGCCTCTGGACCTTCTTCATCAGCTACCTCGTCGCCGTGCCGCTGGGCGTGGCCAAGGCGGTGCGTGCCGGGTCGCGGTTTGACCTGGTGACCACGCTGCTCATCCTGCTGGGTTATGCCATCCCGGGCTTTGTGCTGGGCGTGGCGCTGCTGGTCATTTTTGGCGGGCAGCTGCAGTGGTTTCCGCTGCGGGGGCTCACGTCGGCCAACTGGGACGAGCTGAGCTGGGGCGCGCGCATCGTGGACTATCTTTGGCACATCACGCTGCCCGTCACAGCCATGGTGCTGGGCAGCTTTGCCGTCACTGCCATGCTGACCAAGAACGCGTTCCTCGAAGAGATCCGCAAGCAGTACGTGCTCACGGCCCGCGCCAAGGGCCTGAGCGAGCGCCAGGTGCTGTGGAAGCATGTGTTCCGTAACGCGCTCATCCCCATCATCACGGGGTTTCCCGCCGCCTTCATCGGCGCGTTCTTTGCAGGTTCCCTGCTTATCGAAACCCTGTTCTCGCTCGACGGCCTGGGCCTGCTCAGCTACGAGAGCGTGATCCGCCGCGACTACCCCGTGGTGCTGGGCACGCTGTATTTGTTCACGCTGATCGGGTTGGTCACCAAGCTCATCAGCGACCTTTGTTATGTGTGGGTGGACCCGCGCGTGAAGTTTGACTAGCCCGAACGAACCCATGGCCCTGATGAGTTCTGCTCCCGCATCGCCTTCGCTCTCGCCCTCCCGCCGCGCGTGGCTGCGCTTCAAGCGCAATCGCCTGGGGTACTGGAGCCTGCTGATCTTCTGCGCCCTGGTGCTGGTGAGCCTGTGCGCCGAGCTGGTCAGCAACGACAAGCCTCTTATCGTGCGCTACGAGGGGCAAACCTACTTCCCCATGCTCAAGGACTACCCCGAAAAGACCTTCGGCGGAGACTTCGAGACACCAACCGATTACCTGGATCCCTTCATCAAGGAGCGCCTCTCTGCTGGCAGCAACTGGGCGCTTTACACCTTGAATCCCTACGGTCCCAACACGCTCAATTACTTCGCCAAGGCGCCCAACCCCTCGGCGCCCACGTCAGACAACTGGCTGGGTACGGACGACCGCGGACGTGACCTGCTGGCGCAGCTGCTGTACGGATTCCGTGTGAGTGTGCTGTTTGGTCTGGCGCTCACCATCACAGGCGTGTTGCTGGGCATGCTCACCGGCGCCATCCAGGGATTTTTTGGCGGCAAGACCGACCTGGCGTTCCAGCGCTTCATCGAAATCTGGGGCTCCATGCCCGAGCTGTATCTGCTCATCATCTTCAGCGCGGTATTCGCGCCCAGCATTGCGCTGCTGCTCATCTTGCTGAGCCTGTTTGGCTGGATGGGGCTGTCGGACTATGTGCGGGCCGAGTTCTTGCGCAACCGCCAGCTTGACTATGTGAAGGCGGCGCGCGCCCTGGGGGTGAGCAATGCCCAGATCATCTGGCGTCACATCCTGCCCAACAGCTTGACGCCCGTGGTCACGTTTTTGCCCTTCCGCATGAGCGGGGCCATCCTGGCGCTCACATCGCTGGATTTTCTGGGCCTGGGCGTGCCGCCCGGCACGCCCTCGCTGGGCGAGTTGCTCAGCCAGGGCAAGAACAGCATTGATGCGTGGTGGATATCGTTGTCCACCTTCGGCGTGCTGGTGGTCACCTTGTTGTTGCTGACCTTCATGGGGGACGCGCTGCGCGATGCCCTCGACCCGCGAAAGGCAGACCAATGACGTCCCCCACGCTCGGCACTGGCGTGTCCTCGCTGCCCCCCGAGGGGGCTCTCGCCTCCTTGGGGCGGCCCGGCGGCGGCTCGGCTGCAGGTCTGCCGCTGTTGAGTGTCCACGACCTGCATGTGCGCTTCGGCTCCAAAGAGGTGGTGCGCGGCGTCAATTTCACGTTGGCTGCGGGCGAAAAGCTGGCACTGGTGGGCGAGTCCGGCTCGGGCAAGACCATCACGGCGTTGAGCCTGCTGCGGTTGGCGGGCAATGCCGCCATCACCGGCCAGGCTTTGCTGCAAGGGCGGGGCGACCTTCTGGCGATGACCGAGCGCGAGATGCGTGGCGTGCGCGGCGGCGACATCGCCATGGTGTTCCAGGAGCCCATGACCGCGCTCAACCCGCTGATGACGATAGGCCAGCAGATCGCCGAAATCCTGCTGCTCAAGAAGGGACTCACCGGCGCCCAGTGCGCGCAAGCCGCCATCGAGCTGCTGGCGCAAACCGGCATCCCAGAGCCCGCGCGCCGCGCCAACAGCTTTCCACACCAGCTCTCGGGCGGCCAGCGCCAGCGCGCCATGATCGCCATGGCCCTGGCCAGCGCGCCGAAGCTCTTGCTGGCCGACGAGCCCACCACCGCACTGGACGTGACCTTGCGCGGCCAGATCCTGGACCTGCTGAGCGACTTGCAGCGCCAGACGGGCATGGCGGTGCTGCTGATCACGCACGACCTGAACCTGGTGCGCCGCTTTGCCGACCGCGTGGCCGTGATGGAGCAAGGGGTGTTGGTAGAGCAGGGCCCAGTGGCCGACGTGTTCGGCGCCCCCCAGCATGCCTACACCCGTCGCCTGATCGCCAGTCAGCCGCGCCGCGATGTGGTCGAGGCCGCCCCACCCGCAAGCACTGCGTCGGTGGTGCAGACACAGGATCTGCGCGTGGTCTACCCCACGCCATTGCCGGGCATCAGGGGCTGGTTCAAGAAGGGCGAGTTTGTGGCGGTGCAAGGCGCCACGCTGCAACTGCTGCCCGGCCAGACACTGGGCGTGGTGGGCGAATCCGGCTCGGGCAAGTCCACGCTGGCACAGGCCATCCTGGGACTGCTGCCATACGCGGGTGAGTTGCAGGTGGGAGGGCAGGCGTGGCAACAGCCCGCCACGCGCAACACCCCTGCCAACCAGCAGCTGCGCCGCCGGGTGCAGGTGGTGTTCCAGGACCCGTTCTCATCGCTGTCACCGCGCCTCACAGTCGAAGAGATCGTGGGCGAGGGCCTGAAGGTACACGAGCCCACACTGACCGTGGCCCAGCGCCGCGTGCGCGTCGAGGCCGCGCTGGACGAGGTGGGCCTGGCCGAGACCCAGTACCCGCGTTTGCTCGAGCGTTACCCGCATGAATTCTCCGGCGGCCAGCGCCAGCGGCTGGCCATTGCGCGCGCCCTGATCGTGCAGCCCCAGGTGCTGGTGCTCGACGAGCCCACCAGCGCGCTCGATGTGACCATCCAGCAGCAGGTGCTGGGCCTGCTGCAGCGCCTGCAAAAAGAAAAGGGCCTGAGCTACTTGCTCATCACCCACGACGTGGATGTGATCCGCGCCATGGCGCACGATGTGGTGGTGATGAAGGACGGCGCGGTGCTAGAAAGTGGCAGCGTGGCCGATGTGCTGGATGCCCCCCAGCACCCGTACACCCAGCGTCTGGTAGCTGCCGCCACAGTGCCTGGTGGGTGAGTTTCAGGCCAAATCTGCCGCAGGCGCTAGTGCAACATGCGCTGGCTGCTATCAATTTTGATTGTCTGGTGCCGTCGGCGCCGAGCTGTTCACTGGGCGCCGCAAGCCTTCAGGCCCCGCTGCGCTGTCATCAGGTCCTGACCGCCACCCGGCGCGCATGTTGCTCTGCACCGGGCTGCGCCCAGACGATCTTGCTCACATCCACTCCCAGGGCCCTCGCACGCTCCATCAGGTGTTCGCGCACATGCCAGGGCAGGGTGGGGGTGCGTGACAGTACCCACAGGTAGTCGGTGCTGGAGCCCACCACCATCGCCCACTGGTAGTTTTCGTCCAGCGCCACCACGTTGTAGCCGCCATAGAACGGTCCGAAGAACGACACCTTGAGTGCGGCCCGGTCGGGGCTGTCCACAAACTCTGCCCGGCCTTCGGCCTCTCTCCACTGCTTGCGCACCGGGTCGTACCCTCGGTTCACCACCTTGATGGTGTTGTCCGCGTTGCGGCTGTACGTGGCGCTGGCCTGGGTCAGCCCCCGCTCAAACGAGTTTTCAATGCGCGCCAGCTCGTGCCAGTGCCCTGCATACCGGTCCACGTCAAAGCCCGTGACGGGTTGCACGCCATCCGGTGTGCGTGGCGTCGAGCACGCTGACAGCACCAGCACGCCCATCAACGCAGCCGCGCCCACGATGAGCGGCCAGGGGGAGCGGCGAGGTGCGGTGCGGATGGCTTGCATGGTGGGTTCTCCTGTGGGTGGGTTCTGGTGGTGGGGCCACCGCGCTGGCTGTGCCCTTCTCCTCGCAACCGACTGTAGGGACCGTGGAATGCGCCCGGTGTAGGAAGGCGCTGGCGCACGGTGTCGGCGGTGTGGCGGGTCTGGTGTCCCTGTCCGGTTGTTGTCGCCGTGGCGTGGGCGTTGAGCAGCCCGCGTGTGGCATGTCCTGTGCGTTGTCATCGATGTATGCATGCAGCCTGCCCCGTGCGGGGTTAGAGTGCTGCAGGGCAACGGCAGTGGGGCCTCTCCACCCCTCCCGCGTTCGGCCGTTATGTTGTCAAGGAGGTCCCGTGAACCATCCCAGCTCTCCATCCCTTTCTGCGCTCCCTGCCGCCTCGGCACACGCGCAGCAACACAGTCTTGCTGCCGACGACCCGGCCACACGCAGCTACCAGCAGGCGCAGCGCAACGGCCTGCCGGGTGCATGGAGCTGTGGCTTGCACCTGGGGCCTCACCAGGTGCTCTGGGCTGCGGGGGCAGATACCCCCATGCCGTCCGTGCGGCTGAGTCTGCCGCTGGGTGGCGAGCGCACGGCGCGCCAGTTTTTCCGCCATGCCGTGCCCACACCTCTGGAACTGGAGAACGCCATTGCCGTAGTGGAGGATGAGGTCCATGTGGGCCACCAGCAACTGCAAGGCCTGTTGCCCGGCGGGCAGGTGTGGGCACCATGGTCTGCAGATGCGGCGTTGCATGACCTGGCCACCTTGGCGGGCGTGCCGCCGGGGGCCCAGCGCGTGCTGACGCTGGAGGTCATGGAGCGTCTTTTCAACCGCCTGGCCGCTGTGGCCGAAGGGCGCCCGGCCGCACACGAAGGCCTGCCGGAGGATCCTGTCTTTGCGGGCACGCTGCTGGTGTTGCGCGAGCTGATGCACCACCTGCCGTTTGCCACGCTGACCCTGATGAACAGGCCCTAGCCGTTATCCAAGACGGCGTGACGCTGCACGCTCCGCAGCATGTCCTCGCGCAGTGCCATAGCACTAAGCAAAGGTATCGACCGACTCTCCCAACCCCGGCAGGCTCTGCGGCTTGTTCGCCGGGGTGGATCGTGGCTGCTGGCTGGCCTTGGCCTGTTGCTGTGCCTGGGCTCGGTCCATCTGCTCTTGCTGCATCTGGCGCTGGATGGCTGCTATCTGTTGCTGCACCATCTGGATCTGGGCCTGCAGCAGTTTGACCTTCTCCTGCTTGGCCTTGGGCTCCATGTCCTGTCCGGCGACGTTGCGCAGTTCGTCGGTCAGTTCGCGCATCCGTTTTTGCAGCTTGTTGATGTTGCTGGCTGCACTGGCGCTGGACGCTGTGCCCGTCGAAGGGGTTGCACTTGAGATCTGCATGCTGTGTTATCGGCACATCCGCAGAAATCTCAAGCCGTGGCCCGTGCGATGACTTCAGCCTGCGGGCTTTCATACATGAGGCGGTGCCGAGAACCACTCCCGCAGGAAGTCCGTCAGCGCGCGCATCTTGGCCGACAGATCGCTGCGTGTGGGGTAGACCAGCGTCACGTCGGCCGCCGGCAGCGACCATGTTGGCAGCACGCGCAGCAAGCGGCCTGCAGAAAGGTGGACCGCCACGTCCCATTCGGATCGCATCAGCACGCCGTGGCCCTCCAGCGCCCAGGTGGTGGCAGCTGCGCCATCGTTGGTGCTCAGCATGCCGCGCACCTTCACCGTCTCCTGGCGCTCGCCCTGGCGCAGATGCCAGGTGCCGTAGGTCTCGTCGCTTTCGCGGATCACGATGCACTGGTGGGCCAGCAGGTCCGCCGGTTGCACGGGCTCGCCTGCCTGGGCAAGGTAGGTGGGCGATGCGCACAGCACACGCCGGTTGGCGAGCAGTTTGCGGGCCGTGAGGCGTGAGTCCGGCAGGTCACCAAATCGCACGGCGGCGTCAAAGCCTTGTTCCACCAGATTCACGGGCCGGTCGGTCAGGTGCAGCTGCACCTCCACCTCGGGGTAGGCGCGTGCAAACGCCGACAGGGCGGGGGCAATGTGCATTCGGCCAAAACCCAGCGTGGCTGCCAGCTTGATGAGCCCGCGTGGCGAACTGCGCGCTCCAGCCACGGTGCGCTCCAGCGCATCCAGGTCGCCGAGGATGCGCGTGCCGTCGAGCAGGTAGGTCTCACCCTCGGGCGTCAGGCTCATGCGTCGCGTGGTGCGGCGCAGCAGCCGCACACCCAGCCGCCGTTCCAGCTGCGCCAGGCGCCTGCTGGCGGCCGGCGGAGTGATGCCCATCTGCTGGGCGGCAGCCGCGAGGCTGCCTTCCTTCATCAGCAGTGCAAAAAACCGCAAGTCGGAAAAAGCGTCCATGGGCTTGTGGGTGATTAGTGTGTTTGATTTACGAATGAAGTAATTTTGAATGACTTTATGTGAATCCTGCTCACTCATAAGATGCCACTGCAACACAACACAAGAACCTTGCAGGAGACAAACCCATGAACACATCCCATCCCCGGCGGGCACGAACATGGCGTGCCGTGGCCACGGCCGCGCTGGCCTTGTCTGCCGCCGCTGGCGCATGGGCCCAGGCATACCCCGCCAAGGTCATCAAGCTCGTGGTGCCCTATGCACCCGGCGGTAGCGCGGACATTGCGGCCCGCCTGATCACCGACGAATGGGGCAAGGCCCTGGGCGGCTCGCTGTTCATCGAGAACAAGGGCGGCGCGGGCGGCAACATCGGCGTGGACATGGTGGCCAAGTCCGCACCGGACGGTTACACCATCGGCCTGCAGACCGTGTCCCTGGCCATCAACCCCAGCCTGACGGCCAAGATGCCCTACGACACCCTGAAGGACCTGGCCCCCATCGGCATGGTGGCCAGTTCGCAGCATGTGCTGGTGGTCAACAACGCGTTGCCAGCCAAGAACGTCAAGGAACTGGTGGCCCTGCTCAAGGCCAAGCCGGGGCAATACTCCTATGGTTCAGCGGGGGCGGGCAGCACCTTCCACATGTCGGCCGAGCTGTTCAAGGCCGTGGCAGGCACGCCCATCGTGCACATCCCCTACCGTGGTGGCGGCCCGGCCATGATCGACACCATGTCCGGCCAGGTGGCCATGAGCTTCCCGGTGCTGTCTGCAGCGCAGCCGCATGTGCAGGCGGGCAAGCTGCGTGCATTGGGCGTCACGGGCACGAAACGTTCACCACTGATGCCCGATGTGCCCACCATTGCCGAGGCAGGTCTGCCGGGCTACACGTTTGAAACCTGGTTCATCGTGTTTGCGCCGGCCGGCACACCCAAGCCAGTCATCGATAAGCTCAACACCAGCCTGAACCAGGCGCTCAACACCCCCGCTTTGAGAGAACGCATGGCCAGGGATGGATTCGACCCGACGCCTTCGACGCCAGAGCAGGCCCGCGCCCGGCTGGAGCAGGAAATGCCGCAATGGGCCAAGCTCATCAAGGAGCGGGGCATCACGGCAGAGTGAACACGCCTGCGCTGCAATACCCACCGACACCCATGACCACGACCACGACGACCCCGCTTTTCCCGGGCTTCACCGCCCACCGCCTGCCCACGCCCGACGGCCAGCACATCCACACGCTGGTGGGCGGCACCGGTCCGGCCTTGCTACTGCTGCACGGGCACCCGCAGACCTCGGCCATCTGGCACAAGGTGGCGCCAAAGCTGGTGCAGCATTTCACGCTGGTGCTGGCGGACCTGCGTGGGTATGGCGATTCGGCGAAGCCCGAGGGCGACGCGGAGCACCTGCTCTACAGCAAACGCACCATGGCCGCCGACATGCTGGCTGTGATGCAGCACCTGGGCCACCCTCGCTTCACCGTGCTGGCCCATGACCGGGGCGCCCGCGTGGCGCACCGCCTGGCGGCCGACCGCCCAGCGGCCGTGCAGCGCATGGTGCTGCTGGACATAGCGCCCACCTTGGCCATGTACCAACAAACCAGCAATGCCTTCGCCCGCGCCTACTGGCACTGGTTCTTCCTGATCCAGCCCGCGCCGCTGCCCGAGCGCCTGATCGAGGCCGACCCTGCCGCCTATGTGCGCGACGTGATGGGTCGGCGCAGCGCGGGCCTGGCCCCGTTCGATCCACGCGCCTTGGCCGAGTACGTGCGCTGCCTGACCTTGCCCGGCACAGCCCACGGCATCTGCGAGGACTACCGTGCCTCTGCGGGCATCGACCTGGTGCACGACCGTGCCGACCGCGATGCGTGCCGCCAGTTGCCCATGCCTTTGCTGGCGCTGTGGGGCGAGCAGGGCGTGGTGCACCAGTGCTTCCAGCCCCTGGCCGAGTGGCAGCGCGTGGCGGCCGACGTGCGCGGCCATGCACTGCCTTGCGGCCACTACATCGCCGAGGAGGCCCCTGATGCGCTGCTCGACGCGGCGCTGCCCTTCCTGCTGGCCGACCGGTAAGGCCGCACCCAACGACAACCCCCGACGCTGACCATGACCACTCCCTCAACGCTCTACCAGAAGCTGGTGGCATCGCACACCGTGGCCGTTCTGGACGAACAGAACGTGCTGCTGTTCTGCGACCTGCACCTGATGAACGAATACACCAGCCCCCAGGCCTTCGCCGGCCTGCACGAGGCGGGGCGCGGCGTGCCCGTGCCGGGGCAGAACGTGGCGGTGGTGAGCCACATCATCCCCACGCACCCGGTGCGCTGGCGCACCATCCAGGACCCGCCCTCGGCCCTGCAGGCCACTAACCTCAAGGCCAACTGCGACCGCCACGGCATCCCGCTGTTCGACACCAACGACCCGTTGCAGGGCATCGAGCACGTGATCGCGCCCGAACACGGCATGGTGCGCCCGGGCATGGTCATCATCTGCGGCGACAGCCACACTACCACCTACGGGGCACTGGGTGCCTTGGGTTTTGGCATCGGAACCTCGGAGGTCGAGCATGTGCTGGCCACCCAGACGCTGGTCTACCGCCTGGCCAAGGACATGCGCATCCGTGTGGACGGCGTGCTGCCCAGGGGCACCACGGCCAAGGACCTGATCCTCATGGTCATCAGCCGCATCGGTGCGCAGGGCGCACGCGGCTACGTGGTGGAGTTCTGCGGCAGCGCCATTGGCGCGCTGTCGGTGGAGGCGCGCTTCACGCTGTGCAACATGGCCGTGGAGGCGGGAGCGCGCGGCGCACTGATCGCACCCGACGCCACCGCTATTGACTACGTGCTGGCCAAGGCCCCCGACATTGCGGGCGACGTGCGCGCGCAGGCACTGGCGCACTGGGCCACCCTGCACAGTGACGAGGGCGCGGCATTCGATGCGGAACATGTGTTTGACGCGGCTGACGTCGCCCCGTTCGTCACCTGGGGCACCAGCCCCGACCAGGCCATGGCCATCAACGCCACGGTTCCCCGTCCCCAAGAACTGGCCGATGCCGTGCAGCGCAGCAGCGCCGAGCAAGCGCTGCGCTACACCGGGCTCGTCGCTGGCCAGTCCTTGCAGGGTGTGCCCGTGCAGCATGTTTTCATCGGCTCCTGCACCAATGCGCGCATCGAGGACCTGCGCGAGGTGGACCGCATTGTGGGCAGCCGCCACGTGGCCCACGGCGTGCGCGCCATGGTGGTGCCCGGCTCCGGCGCAGTGAAGGCCCAGGCCGAGGCGGAAGGCATTGCCGAGCGCCTGGTGGCTGCAGGCTTTGAGTGGCGCCAGCCCGGCTGCTCCATGTGCCTGGCCATGAACGACGACGTGCTCGCCCCCGGCCAGCGCTGCGCATCCACCACCAACCGCAATTTCGAAGGCCGCCAGGGCCGGGGCGCCATCACCCACCTGGTGAGCCCGGCCATGGCTGCAGCAGCCGCCGTCACCGGTTGCATCACCGACGTCCGTACCCTGGAGGTGCCAGCATGAGCGCCGATCACCACACCATCGTGCACGGCCAGGCGGCCCTGCTCGACATTGCCAACCTCGACACCGACCAGATCATGCCCAAGCAGTTCCTGCGCGGTATCGACAAGTCGGGCCTGGCTCCCGGTCTGTTTTACGACCTGCGTTTTGACGGGGAAGGATTGCCACGCCCGGATTTCGTCCTCAACCAGGCGGCTTTCCAGGGGGTGGACGTGCTCATTGCGGGCTCTAACTATGGCTGCGGCTCCAGCCGCGAGCACGCGGTGTGGGGCATGCAGCAGTACGGCTTCAGGGCCGTGGTGGCGTCAAGCTTCGGCGAAATCTTCTACTCCAATGCGCTCAACAACCGCCTGCTGCTGGCCATGGTTTCCGAGGCGGATGTGCAGGCCTTCAAGGCGCAGGCTGCGCAGCTGCGGGGCCCCCTGGCAATTACCATCGATGTGCAGCAGCGCATGGTGCGCAGCGCGGGGCACAGCGCGCAGTTTGTGCTGTCCGACCGGCACCAGAGCATGTTCCTGCAGGGACAAGATGTGATCGGCGCATCGCTGGCGTATGCCGATCAGATACAGGCCTTTGCCCAGCGCCACTGGGCTGCCCAACCCTGGGTGAAGGACGTGGCGCTGCGCACGCGGGCGCGCCTACAGGCCCAGCGCACACAGGACTGAGCGCGCCGGGGGCGCCGCACCTGCGGGCGGTGTGGGCGGCTTGGGTGGTGTGGGCGGTTGACATCCTGTCCAGTGCACAGGGTGTGGGGGGTGGACAACGTCGCGAGGGACAGGTCCTGATCGGGCGGTAACAATTCGTGCACTTTCACACGGACCCACCCCATCCCCAGAGCCATGTCGCAAAACACCCATACCCTGCACCTGTTCTTCGAAGACCCGATCAAGCTCAAGATGGGCCAGTTGGTCTACCAGTACCTTGCCACGGGCAACACCGAGCAGGCACGGCGCTGGGCCGACAAGCTCGGTGGCGCCGATCTCGATGCGCTGTGGGATGCCCAATGGTTCAACCATGAGGCGGTTGCCGAACCCGGTCACCTCACGCTGCGGTTCGACACCGGCACGCACGACGACCTGCCGCTGCGCGCGTTGGAGACCCTGTTTGCCCACGGCCTGCGGGCTGCGGTGCTGGAGGTGTTCTACGACCAGGTCGGTGAAACCGAGCGCATGCACTTTGACCGGGGCCAGTGGGTGTCGCGCCGGGCGTTCATGGACGCCAACCCGCAGTGGCGCGCTGTGGTGGAGCCCGCGCACCAGGACGGCGAAAGCCAGGATGGGGAGGCCGAAGACCGCTACGCCTGTTCCAAAGACCCGGCCAAGCCGCTGGCTGTGGCCAAGCTGCGCCTGCAGGAAGAAAAGCGCAAGCGCGAGGCCCAGGAGGCGGCCGAAGCGTTTGTCGAGATGGCGAAGGCGATGGGCAAAAGCGGCAAGTCGCCCGTGCAGGGCCTGATGGCCGTGCTGCTGTTGCGCGCCGGGCTCAAGGGGCTAGTGCACGCAGTGGTCTTCACGGTGGTCACCGTGCTGCTGTTCAAGGGCTTCTGGCTGTGGATGGGCCTGGGGCTGGTGCTGGCCGTGGCGCTGCCGCTGTACTACATGGCCACCGAACACAAGGCGCTGCGCGGGGACGACGGAGACGATGACGCCGCCCCGCCTGGCGACGACGGCCCCGCCACGGTGATGGCACCCCAGTAAAAGCATCTCAGGAGAACAACAACATGCTGACGCAAATCGAATGGTGGGGTGGGGTGATCTTTGTGCTGGGGGCGCTGACCTACCGCATGGTCATGGGGGCGCTGGAAAGGCCGACGGACGGCATTCCCTGGTACCGGCTCATGATGCACGTGTTCTTTCTGGCCCCGGCCGCTCTGCTGGCGGGCTACTTCTATCCGCTCACGCAGCCCGCGCTGCAATACGGCTACCTGGCGCTGCTGGCCGTCTCGCTGCTGGTGGTGGCCGTGATGCTGGTGCAGGAGATGACCGGCGATTCGGGCGAGGGCCAAGAAGAGGGGCGCAGCAAGGAGCCCTTGAAGGAGGGCGCGACAGCCAAGGCAGACGATACCGACGATACCGACGAGTACGAAGAGCCCGGCTGGCTGATGTCGGTGGTCGGCGCCATGGTGCTGTACAGCCCGGTGCTCACGGCCTGTGGCCTCGCCAGCTATAAAGCCTGGCCCATGGTGCAGCGCCTGGCGTAGTGCATCCGCAGTGCGCAGTGGGATGGCAGCGGTCTGGCAAGGCTGACAATGCCTGTCCACCATCCCCATGTTTTTCGCAGCCCTTGGTTTTGGCTCGGTGTACCCGCCTTCGTTAGTCCACAACTCCATGTCCCCCGATTCCTTTGCCGATCTTCTGTCGGTCTACATGCGCCGCATCCGCGCCAGCGCCTCCGGCGTGGCCACCGAAATTGGCCTGAGCCGTGAGGCCGTCAACAACTGGCGCAACGGCATCTCGGTGCCCAACCCGCGCTCGCGCGACAAGCTGGTGGCCTGCACCCGGTACCTGCGCCTGACGGAGAGTGAGGCCAACCGCCTGCTCAGCGCCGCAGGGTTTGCGCCAGAGTTTCCGCTGCAGGCCGAATCCACCGGTGCGCAGCCGTTTGCCGCGTTCCAGGACAAGGTGTTTGCGCAACTGGCCCAGGCGGTGCCATACCCCATCTCGCTGCTGCTGTCGCCCGCGCACTGGGGGCAGCCGCCGTTTCGGCACGAGCTGCTGCAGCGCGCCCGCGCGCAGTACGGCGAAGGCTCGGTGCTGCACATCCAGCCGCCCTACAGCGTGAGCACGGTGCCTGCCGAATACTTCGCGGCCATCGGCCGCCAATGCGGGCTGGGCGATGTGGCGTCGGACTACGAGTTTGAATCCGCGCTGGAGCGCCGCCTGCTGGCGGGCGAGCGCATCTTCTGCCTGGTCAGCCGATTCGAGCAGGGCACGCCCGCGCTGCGCGAAACCCTGGCGGGCATTTTGCGCAGCCTGAGCGAAATGCACAGCGGCCGCCTGCACCTGCTGCTGTGCGGAGGGCAGGCGCTGGCCGACCTCAAGTACCGCAGTGGCGACCTGTCGCTGCTCAACATCGCCCAGGTCCACCACTGGCCCGACCCGTCGCTTGCCGACCTGCTGCAACTGGCCCGCCACCGCTGGCCCGAGCAGCCCTGGTCCGAGCCGGTGGTGGCTGCACTGCAGGCCCTGAGCGGCGGCCATCCCGCGCTGTTTGAAGAAGGCCTGCAATGGCTGTTGGACCACCCCGGCGCGGGCACCAGCCTGCACGAAGGCCAGCCCGCCTTCAGCGCCCTGCGCACCCACCTGGCCAGCAGCCCGCGCCTGTGGCAAACGTTTCTGCCGCTGGCGCAGGTGCCAGCCAGCCGGGCCCGCCTGCAGCAGTTGCTGGGCGCGGACGACCTCGGCCGCGCACGACCCTACCTGCAGGACGACGACCTGCGCAGCCTGTTCTGGGGCAACCTCATCCTTGCGCGCGGCGTGGGGGACGCAGCGCGGCTTCACTGGCGCAGCCCCACGGTGCGCGAGGCCGGCTGGATGGTGCTGGATTCATGCTCGGCCGACTGACGCCCTGGCTGTCCCGGCCCGTGGTGCGCGCCGTGGTCATTGCGGTGGTCACGCTGTTTGTGGCCAGCGCCGTGTTCCTGCCGCAGCACAACCCGGCCACGCGGGGCCGGTTCATGGCGGCGATGAATGTGGGGCCGCTGTGGGGCGAGCTGGTGCAGTGGCGTGTGGCCATGGTCAACGCCCGCAACGAGCTGGATGCCTGGCCCACCGACATTCAGAAGTACGCGCCGCCCATTGCCAACCCGCAGCTGCGCGTTACTTCCCCGCGCCCCAATGTGCTGCAGGCCGACATTGCCCACAACCCCGAATTTGGCAAGCTGGCAGGCACGCAGGTGGTGGTGGAGCTGCAGCCCGGCACCCACACCTGGACCTGCCGCCCCGGCAGCCCGCCCATCCCGCAGGGCTACCTGCCCATCAACTGCCAGCAAGGCAGTACCGACGATTTCGAGCCCGCCAAGCCCGCGCCAGACGCCGACCCCTTCGGCTGGATGCGCTCGCTCATCACGTGGTGCGCGGTCATTTTTGGCGTGGGTGCAGTGCTGTGGGTGGTGCGCCACCCGCTCATCGGTGCGGGCCAGCTGCGCCCTGCGCGCCTGCGCCGCACGCCGTTGGCGCGACTGCCGCAGATCGACCGGCTGCTGCGCTGGCTGCGGCGGCTGGAACCCACGCTGCAGGCCGCTGATGTCCGCCTGGTGGACTGGCGCCGCGCGGTGGCCTGCGCCCAGGCCACGGGCAGCGAGCGCGCCCCGGCCCTGGCCCGCGCGCTGGCCGAACGCGTGTCCGCCCGCTGCCAGCCCAGCACCGACTGGGCGCTGCCCGGTGCGGTGTTTGAGTGGTCGTTCCCGCCCGACCTGCCCGTGTCGCTGGACCGTTGCCTGGTCTTTGTGCCCACGCACGGCATCGACGAAGCCACCGTGCTGCGCCAGCTGCGCGCCGTGCAGACCGGCAGCGACGTGCTGCTGATCCTGAGCGAACACAGCGTGGACACCCCCTGGCCGCTGCTGCACGCCCACGCACAAGACCGCGCCAACCTGCATGTGATGGCCGACAGCGCCAGCCAGACCGAATGGCTGATCGGCGGCGACGCCCTGCAAGTGCTGCTGCGCCTGCTGGCTGCGCAGCTGCGCATCACCCGCATCTCGCCCTACCAGACGCGCGGCGGTGTCACGCGCGAAGGCGCCTTCTTCGGCCGCGCGCAACTGCTGGCCCGCGTCATCAATCGCGAGCCCGCCAACTACCTTGTGGTGGGTGGGCGCCAGCTGGGCAAAAGCAGCCTGCTCAAGGCCGTGCAGCGCCGCATGGCGGGCCACCCGCACACCGTGTGCCACTACGTCTCGCTGCGCGACCACCGCCTGGCACCGCGCATGGCGCTGCAGTTTGGCCTGGCGGCCGACACCCCGCTCGAAGCCATCGTGGACCACCTGCAGGCGCAGTACCAGGGCAAGCGCCTGGTGCTGCTCATCGACGAGGCCGACCTGTTCTTCCGTGACGAATCGTCCAACGGCTACGTGCAGCTGTCCACCCTGCGCGCGCTCAGCGAAGAGGGCCGTTGCTGGTTCATGCTGGCGGGCTTTTGGGATTTGTACGCCACGGCCATGCTCGACTACCAAAGCCCGCTGCGCAACTTTGGCGAGGTGCTGACTATCGGCGGCCTGGAGCGCGATGCCTGCCGCGAACTGGCCACCGAGCCGTTGCGCAAGCTGCGCCTGGGCTTTGACAACGAGCACCTGGTGAGCCGCCTGGTGGACGCCAGCGGCCAGCGCGCCAACCTCGTCGCCATCCTGTGCCAGGAATGCCTGGAGGCGCTAGCGCCCGGCGAGCGCGTAATCGAAAAGCGCCACCTCGACCAGGCCCTGGCCTCGCAGGCCGTGCAGGACGCCCTGGCCGGATGGGGCCGTCTGAGCCACGACGAAGCCGCCTGCCGCGTCGACCGCATCGTGGTCTATCACACCGCCCAGGCGGGGCAGTCCAGCCTGGTCACGCTGGCCCAGCTGCTGCAAAGCTATGGCATCGCAGGCGACGCACAGGCCCTGCGCTTGTCGCTGGCGCGCCTGCAGCTGGCCTATGTGCTGCGCAAACACGAGGGCGGCGAATACCGCTTTGCCATCCCGCTGCTGCAGGACCAGTTTGAACCGGCGGAGGTGGAACTGCTGCTGCACCAGGAGCTGGCGGTGCTGGCGCGCGACCGTGATCCGGATTGAGCAGCGCATGGGGTGCTGCGAAGCCATTGCTGCAAAATTTTGAGTCAAATGACCGCTAGGCGCTTATTCAATATGCCCTGGGAGCTATTGAATAGATAGCAGATGGCGGGCCGTCTCAAGGCCGCTGCGCCATCACCAGCGCATACAGCGCCTGCGCCGCCACCGACAGGCTCTGGTCCCGCCGCCGCACCAGGTAGATCTGCCGCGTCAGCCCCGGCAGCGACAGCGGCCGCGTGACCAGCCCCGGCTGCTCAAAGTGAAACAGCGTGAGCGCCGGCACCACGCTGATGCCCAGGCCCGCGCGCACCATGCCCATCACGGTGGCGAGCTGCTCCACCTCCATCAGCGTGTGCATGGCCTGCGGATGCAGGGCGGCCTCCAGGTACTGGCGCACGCTGCTGGTGCGCGCCAGGTGGATGAAGGGCCACGCGGCCAGGTCCTGCGCGGTGATGGCTTTGCGCCTGCGCGCCAGCGGGTGGTCGGCTGGGCACACGAGGTAGAAGTCGTCGCTGCAAAACGGCTCGGCCTGCAGCGCGGGCGTGTCGGCGCGGATGGCGGCCAGCGCAAAGTCGGCATGGCCACTGGCCACGCGGTCGATGCAGGGCTCGGACAGCACATCGGCAATGTCGATCTCGATGCCCGGGTGGGCCGCGCGGTACTGCGCCAGCACGCCCGGCAGCCAGCCGGCCGCCAGCGAGGGCAGCAGCGCCACGGCCACACGCCCGCGTTGCAGCGTGGCGGCGTCGCGCACGGCGGCCAGGGCGCTGGTGATCTCGGCGCGGATGCGGCGGGCCGAATCCAGAAAGTTCTGCCCCTCGGGCGTCAGGTCCACATGCCGCGTGCTGCGGTCAAACAGGCGCAGGCCCAGGTCGTCCTCCAGAGCGCGGATCAGGGCGCTGAACGCGGGCTGCGACAGGTGGCACAACGTAGCGGCGCGCGTGAAGCTGCGCTGCTCGGCCAGCGCGAGGAAGGCGTCAAGCTGGCGGCTGGAGAGGTGAGGGGCGCTCATGCAGGGCGGGGGTAATTCATCTGGTTTCCAGATGGATTCATCTTAACAATCGATTTCACAGAATACCGCAGCCTGCCTACAGTGGGCGCAGGAGACAACGATTCCATGGCGAACAAGGCTGACAAAAAACTGCTGGTGGGCTGCGCCGCCGGCTTCTCGGGCGACCGCACCGACGCGGCCCTGCCTGTGGTGCAGGCGCTCATCGCCAGCGGCCAGCCTGCGGTGCTCATCTTCGAGACGCTGGCCGAGCGCACGCTGGCGCTCGCCCAGCTGGCGCGCCGCACAGACCCCGATGCGGGGTATGAACCCCTGCTGGTGGACCTGCTGCGCCCCGTGCTGGCACAGTGCCTGGCGCACGGCGTGCGCATCGTCAGCAACTTTGGCGCGGCCAACCCGCAAGGCGCCGCGCACCGCATCCACGCGCTGGCGGCCGAGCTGGGCCTGCGCTGCCCGCGCATAGCTGTGGTGAAGGGCGACGATCTGAGCGGCCCAGAACACCGTGCGCTGCTGCAGGATGCCCTGGGCAGCGCGATGCCCACCGAGCCCATCGTCAGCGCCAACGCCTACATTGGCGCGCAGGCCGTTGCCGATGCGCTGCGCGCGGGCGCCGACATCGTGGTCTGTGGCCGCGTGGCCGACCCTTCGCTGGTGCTGGGCCCCGCGCTGGCGCACTACGGCTGGGCGCTCGACGACTGGGTCCGGCTGGCCCGCGCCACCATGGCCGGGCATCTGCTCGAATGCGGCGCGCAGGTGTCGGGCGGCTACTTTGCCGACCCTGGCTACAAGGACGTGCCGGGCCTGGCGCAACTGGGCTACCCGATTGCCGAGATCGACGCTGATGGCCACTGCACCATCACCAAGCCGCCGGGCACGGGTGGCTGCATCACCGAACGCACGGTGAAGGAACAACTGCTGTACGAGCTGCACGACCCGGCCGCCTACCTGACGCCTGATGTGGTGGCCGACATCACCACTGCCCGCGTGACCACCGTGGGCAACGACGCCGTGCGTCTGGAAGGCGTGCAGGGCCACGCGCGGCCCGCCACGCTCAAGGTCAACGTGTGTTTTGAATCCGGCTGGTTTGCCGAGGGCGAAATCTCCTACGCCGGCCCGCGCGCCGAAGCCCGCGCGCGCCTGGCGGGCGAGGTGCTGCGCGAGCGCTTGCAGGGCCTGGGCCCGTTGCGCATCGACCTGATTGGCGTGACCAGCATCTTTGGCGACGACACCAGCCGCTGGCTGGATGCGTCCGCTAGCGACAGCCGTGACACCCGCGATGTGCGCCTGCGCGTGGCCCTGCAGCACCGCGACCACGCCAGCGCCCAGCGCCTGGTGCGCGAGGTGACCGCTCTCTACACCTGTGGCCCCGCAGGCGGCGGCGGCGTGCGCACTGCCATGCGGCCGCGCCTGGGCACGGTTTCGTGCCTAGTGCCGCGTGAGGCGGTAGCCGTGCGTTTCGAGATGGTGGATTGAGGAGTACACACAACATGACAACCACCATCACCGTTCCCCTCTATCGCCTAGCCCACAGCCGCACCGGTGACAAAGGCAACCGCTCCAACATCAGCGTCATCGCCTGGCACCCCGCGCTGTGGGATGTGCTGGTCGAACAAGTCACCGAGGCCGCCGTGGCGCATCAGTTTGCCCAGCGCCAACCGCGCAAGGTCACGCGTTACCTGCTGCCCCAGTTGCAGGCCATGAACATCGTGCTGGACGACGTGCTCGACGGCGGCGTGAACGACTCGCTCAACCTCGACAGCCACGGCAAGGCACTGAGCTATCTGCTGCTCGATATGCCCGTCACGGTGCCCGCGCACTTGGCGCCGCACTTTGGCGGCCCGACGGCCTAGCCACCCCGTTTCGCTTTTTTCATCCATACCAACACAAGGAGACAACATGACCCATTCATCCACCCGCCGCGCTCTGCTCGCCACCTCTGCCGTGCTGGCGCTCGGCACACTGCACGCCCCGGCAGCCTTGGCCCAGGCGGCCGGTGCCTACCCCGCCAAGGCCATCACCTTCGTCGTGCCTTTTGCCGCAGGCAGCGCCACCGACCAGTTGGCGCGCGCGCTGGGCCAGTCCATCACCAACGACACCAAGCAGCCCGTGGTCATCGACAACAAGGCAGGCGCCAGCGGCATGATCGCCGCGTCGGCCGTGGCCAAGTCGGCGGCCGATGGCTACAGCGTGCTCATCACCACCAACACCACCCACGCCGCCAACGAGCATCTGTACAAGAAGCTCTCGTACGACCCGGTGAAGGACTTTGCCCCCGTCACCGGCCTGGGCAAGGGCGGCCAGGTGCTGGTGGTCAACGCCAGCGCGCCGTACAAGAACGTGGGCGAGTTGCTGGCCTTTGCCAAGAAGAACCCCGGCAAGCTCAGCTTTGGCAGCGGCAGCTCATCGAGCCGCATGGCGGGTGAAATGCTCAAGCAACTGGCGGGCGTGGACATCCTGCACGTGCCCTACAAGAGCAACCCGCTGGCCATCACCGACCTGCTGGGCGGGCAGATCGACTTGATGATCACCGACACCTCCACCGGCGTGCCGCAGGTCAAGGCGGGCAAGCTGCGTGCGCTGGGCTACTCCACGCAAAAGCGCAGCGCGCAATTGCCCGATGTGCCCACGCTGGACGAAGCGGGCGTGAAGGGCTATGACATGGGCTACTGGTTTGCGGCCTACGTGCCCGCAGGCACGCCCGCGCCGGTGGTGGCGCGCTTGAACGAGCTGCTCACGGCTGCCACCAAGAGCGCAGCGGCCAAGAGCTTCTATGACAACGCAGGCTCCGAAGCCTGGACCACCACGCCCGATGAACTCGCCAAGTTCCAGGCCGCCGAAACCCAGAAGTGGGGCAAGGTGATCAAGGCCGCAGGTATCGAGGCCGAATAAGCCACCGGCCCATCCGCCGGGCCGTCTCAACCCCTTTCGCGCTTCTAGCAGCCTGCCTTCATAGGCAGGTCTGGGCGAAGCCTTGCCCGCGCGCGGCGCAACAGACGCTGCCGTTTTTGTTCCAGAGCCGCCCAAGCGGCCCGCACCACTATCCATCCAAGGAGACAGACACCATGAAACCTCTTCGTGCATTCGGAAAACTCGCGCTCACGGCCGCCGCTGCAGCTGCCATCACGGCCTGCGGGGGCTCCAGCAACGATGCGCCCAAGGGCCCCGCGCTCAAGCTGGCCATCACCGCCACCGAGGCCTTCCCCGGCACCTATGGCGACGTGGGCGAATACGAGCGCGTGACCGGCACCATCAGCGGCGAGGTGGACCCCAAGGACCCCAAGAACGCCGTCATCCAGGACCTGGCCCTGGCGCCCACCAACGCCAACGGCATGGTCGAGTACCAGGCCGACTTCGTCATGCTCCAGCCCAAGAACATGGATGGAACCTGCTCAGTGTCTTTTTGAAGTTGCACAAGTCGCTTTTCGGGATGGGATGCAAGACGCGGGGCGCAGCCGATAGCCCGTGCTATCGGCAAGCGCCGTAACGCCGCAGACCGCCCGGCAAGGCACTTGCCCGAAGGGTTGGAGTGAAATCGGGCGATTGGACGCCCCGGCTGCTTGCATGGGCATGAGCCCATGCGGCGCATCCGAAGCATCCACTCATCCCGATTGCACTCCAATGCAACTCCAAAAAGACGCTGAACAGGTTCCCAGGCCAGCGGCGTGCTGCGCTACGACGCACCCAATCGCGGCAACATCCTCACCATGCTCAACCCCACGGCCACGCCCAGCGATGCGGTGTACCTGGAGCGCGGCTATGTGATGCTCTATTCCGCCTGGCAGGGCGATGTGCCCAAGAGCACCGCCGCGCGCCTGACGGTGACGGTGCCCGTGGCCAAGAACAAGCACGGCAGCAGCATCACCGGCCCCTACCGCGCCGAGCTGGTGCCCACCGCCGCCAGCCCCGCGATGACATTGACCGGCGGCGTGTTCCACGGCACCATGATTCTGTAGAACGTGTTCCCGGTATATCCGGGGTCGCGCAAGTCCCTTTTCGGGATGGGATGCAAGGCGCGGTGCGCAGTGGATAGCACCGCTATCCACAAGCGCCGCAACGCTGCAGACCGCCCGAAAAGGCACTTGCCCGAAGGGTTGGGGCGAAATCGGGCGATTGAACGCCCCGGCTGCTTGCATGGGCATAAGCCCATGCGGCGCACCCGGAGCATTCACTCATCCCGATTGCGCCGCAACGCGACCCCGGATATACCGGGAACACGTTCTTGCACCCGCCAGCCTGGACAACACCCAGCCCGGCTACTCGCTCACCCGCCGCGCCAATGAGACCGATGCACGCGTGCCCGTGCCTGCCAGCGACTGGAAGTTCGCTACCTGCGACACCGGCACCAACGCCTTCCCTGGCACACCCAGCCCCACCAGCGTGTGCCTGAAGGGCGGATTCGACCCAGCCTATCTGTACGAGCTGGTCTACGTTGCCAAAGACCCGAAGGTGATGGGCGTGGGCCTGGCTGCGCTGCGTGATACGGTCAGCTTCTTCCGCAGCAAGGCCGCCGATTCGAATGGCACGCCGAACCCCTTGGCTGGCCGCATCACCCACACGCTGGGGCAGGGCACCTCGCAGTCGGGCAACGCCATGAAGACCTTCCTGCACCTGGGCTTCAACCAGGCGCTGGATGGCGGCAAGGTGTTCGACGGCATGTACGCCCACGTCGCGGCGCGCCAGACCAACATCAACACCCGCTTTGCCGTGCCCGGCGGCGGTGGTGGCCTGCGCACCGACCACACCGCCTTCGGCCAGACGGCACCGCGCGGGCTGGACAAGGACTACATGGACGACATCAGCGGCCGCCAGGGCGGCGTGATGAAGCGCTGCGCCGCCACCAACACCTGCCCAAAGTTCTTCCTGGGCCTGTCGGGCACCGAGTTCTGGCAGCTGCAGGGCTCGCCCGTGCTGACCGACGCCACCGGCACCAAGGACCTGGTGCAGCCCGACAACGCACGCATCTACTACTACGCCAGCACCCAGCACGGCGGGGCAGGGGGCACGGGCAGCATTGCCTATGCGCCCACCCGCGCCACCTACCCCACGGGCACGGTGGTTCACTTCAACGACACCTTCCGTGCGCTGTTCCTCAACCTGGAAGACTGGGTGGTGCGCGGCATGCAACCGCCCGCCAGCCAGATGCCCAAGCTGGCGGACGGGACGCTGGTGCGGCCCGAGGCGCTGAGCTTTCCGGCCATGAAGGGGCTGACCTGGGCGGTGGGCGGCGTGCAGACGCCCATTCCGGACTTCAGCTATCGCGGCCTGTACAACAACTTCCCGCTGTTCGACTTTGGCCCGCAGTACATCCCGCAGGACGAGGCTGGCATTGCCACCGTGCTGCCCCCGCGCAATCTGGGCCGCGACTACGCCATCCTTGTGCCGCAGGTCGATGCCAGCACAGGCCTGACGCGTGCGGGCATCCGCAGCGTGGAAGCGCGTGCACCGCTGGGCACCAGCATTGAGTTCAACTACGTGGCCACGCCCGGCATTACCGATCTGGCCAACCTCACGGGCAGCTTTATCCCCTTCCACAAGACGCGTGCCGCGCGGCTGGCGGCGGGCGACGCACGGCCGTCGCTGGAGGAGCTGTATGGCACGCAGGATGGGTATGTGGCTGCGGTGACACAGGCCGCGAACGACCTGGTG
The DNA here is from genome assembly GCF_003096455.1 of Acidovorax sp. 99. Taxonomy (NCBI): domain Bacteria; kingdom Pseudomonadati; phylum Pseudomonadota; class Betaproteobacteria; order Burkholderiales; family Comamonadaceae; genus Acidovorax; species Acidovorax sp. 99. Next base: position 124,805 of record NZ_QEKU01000001.1, on the reverse strand, counting down.
GCCCAGCGCCTGCTGTTGCAGCGCGATGCGGACCTGCAGATTGCGCGTGCCAAGGCCGCTGCCGTGCTGCCCTGATGTGACGTGACGTGACTGCACGCACGGCCCCGTGCCGTGCTGTCCCCTGCAGGCCCCCAAACCCTCTCGCACGAGGGTTGGGGGCATTTTTTTAGCCAAAGTGGCCGGATGCGCTAGAGAAATATGCCTGAGCAGCTATCAAAAGCGTAGCGTTTTCTGGCCGTTCTGCCACCCTCACCACGGCACCCCCGCAAACCGGGCCACCAAAAAATCCAGCAGCGCCCGCACCGCAGGCGACAAGTGCCGGCGCGACGGGTACAGCGCATAGATCGTCATCACCGGCAAGTCCCAGCCCGGCAGCACGGCCTGCAGCTCTCCGCTGTGCAGGTAGGGGTTGACCAGATATGTCGGTTGCATTGCAATGCCGCCGCCCGCCAGCGCGGCGCGCATCAGCGTTGTGGCCTCGTTGGCGCTGAAATGGCCGCTCACGCCCACGCGCTCCACCACCTCGCCGCGCGTCAGCTGCCACACGCTTTTGCCAAAGTTGGCGTAGCTCAGGCACCGGTGCTGCCCCAGGTCGGCAGGTTGCTGCGGCACACCGTGCGCGGCCAGGTAGGCGGGCGATGCCACCAGTGCCGAGTCGCACCGCGCCAGAGGCCGGCCGATGAGCAGCGGGTCGGGCTCGGCGCTGATGCGGATGGCCAGGTCGATGCGCTTTTCCACCAGGTTCAGCGACCCCTCGCTCGCGTCCAGGTCGATCTTGAGCTGCGGGTGTTGCGCCAGAAAGTCCGCAATCGCCGCGCCCATCTGCGCAAACGCAAACGACACGCTGCAGGTCAGCCGCAGCTGCCCGCGCAATGCGCCCTCGGTGGTGGTGGCTGTTTCTTCTTCCAGGTCTTGCGTCAGCGCCAGCATCTGCTGGCAGCGGCGCAGCGCGTGTTCGCCCGCATCGGTCAGCGTCACGCTGCGGGTGGTGCGCTGCAGCAGGCGGGCCTGCAGCCACTGCTCCATCTCGCCCACGTAGCGCGTGACCATGGCCCGCGACATCTCCAGTTTGTCGGCCGTGGCGCTGAAGCTGCCGCTGGTGGCAACTTCGGCAAACACATGCATTGCGGTCAGGCGGTCCATAAGGGGTTATTTGATCGATTTGTGAAACAAATATGCGCGAATTATCGGGTTTATTGGATCGATTGGCGCAAATAAACTTCATTCCGTCATCTGCACAACCTCTCAAAACCCTGGAGAAACCACCATGTTCCGCACCACCCTCATCGCCGCCACCCTCGCCGTTGCCTTCACCGGCGCCCAGGCCGCCCAGCCGCTGCAGGTCAAGGTCTACAACGCCGACGGCAACAGCTTCAACGTCAACTCCACGCTGGTCTATGGCGAGAAGGAAGCCATGGTCATCGACGCCGGCTTTACCCGTGCCGACGCGCTGCGCATCGCCGCCAATGTGCTCGACACGGGCAAAGAGCTGAAAACCATCTACGTGAGCCAGGCCGACCCGGACTATTACTTTGGCGTCGAGACGCTGAAAGAAATCTTCCCCCAAGCCGACGTGGTGACCACGCCCGCCGTGCTGGAGAAGATCAACGCCAAGCTGGCTGGCAAGCTCGCCTTCTGGGGCCCCAAGATGGGCGCCAACGCACCGCGCACGCCCTTGCTGCCCAAGGCGATTGCTGGCAACACGCTGAGCGTGGACGGCCAGGCGGTCGAGATCCGTGGCACCACCGGCCTGCTGGCGCACCGCCCGTATGCGTGGATTCCGTCCATCAAGGCCGTGGTGGGCACCATCGGCGTGTTTGGCACCAACACCCATGTGTGGACGGCCGACACGCAAACGGTGGCCGAGCGCAGCGCCTGGGTGGCCCAGCTCGACGAAATGGCCGCCCTGCAGCCCACCGTGGTGGTGCCCGGCCACATGCCCGCCGGTGGCGCGCTGGATGCCGCCAACATCAGCTACACCAAGGGCTACCTGCAAGCGTTTGAGAAGAACGCCGCCGCCACCAAGACCAGCGCCGAACTCATCGACGCGATGAAGAAGGCCTACCCCGCAGCGCCCATGGGCTTGTCGCTGGACATCGGCGCCAAGGTGAACAAGGGCGAGATGAAGTGGTGAGATGACGTGCTGAAAGCTGTCAAAGCAAGTTGTTGAAAGGAACCAGACCGTGACCACGCACCCGCTCCAACAAGTCCTGCAGCACCTGCACGCCGGGCGCTGGAATGCGGCGCACGATCTGGTGCAGCACGACCGCTCCATGCTCGGCGCCTGGCTTCACGGCATCCTGCACCTGCAAGAGGGCGACCTGGAAGATGCCCAGAGCCTGTTTGCTATCTCCCAGGGGTCGCGCAGTGGTCTTTGCGGGATGGGTTGCAAGGCGCGGTGCGCAGCCAATAGCTCGGCTATTGGCAAGCGCCGCAACGCCGCAGACCACCCGCAAAGACCACTGCCCGAAGGGTTGGAGCGAAATCGGGCGATTGGACGCCCCGACTGCTTGCATGGGCAAGAGCCCATGCGGCGCATCCGAAGCATCCACTCATCCCGATTGCGCTCCAACGCGATCCCCTGCGAGATTGCAAACAGGCTCTGCCAACTGGTACGACCGCGCCGCCCGCCATTTCCGCAGCCGGGGCACGCTGGCCGAAGAAATTGCAGCGTTTGAAGCTGCGCTGGCCGCACACATGGCCCAACTTGCCCAGGCTGCGCCCCCAGGGGCACCAGCCGCCGCCACACCGCCTGATCCTGAACATTCTGAAGAGAGACCCTGATCCATGCCCTCCACGCCCACCGTCACCGTGACGTACCTGTTCGACCCCCTGTGCGGCTGGTGCTACGCCGCCGCACCCGTGCTGGCCCGCTTGCAAACCACGCCCGGCGTGCAGGTGGTGCTGGCGCCCACGGGCTTGTTTGCAGGCGCAGGCGCCCGGCCCATGGACGCGCAATTTGCCGCCTACGCATGGGCCAACGACCAGCGCATCGCGCAGCTCACCGGCCAGCCGTTCAGCCAGGCCTATCGCGATCAGGTGCTGGGCCAGCCGGCCGGGCGTTTTGACTCGGGCCCCGCCACGCTGGCCCTCACCGCCGTGGCGCAGACCGAGCCCGCGCGCGAGCTGGAGGCACTGCACTCCTTCCAACGCGCACGGTATGTGGACGGGCGCGACACCACGGCGCCCACCGTGCTGGCCGATGTGCTGAGCGCCCTGGGACTGCATGCAGCCGCAGAGTTGGTGCGCGAGCCCACCGATGCCCTGCGCGCCGCCATGCTGCAGCGCGTGGCCGCCGCCCGTGCCGACATGCAAGCCCTGGGAGCACAAGGCGTGCCACAACTGGCAGTCGGCGACGCCGCCACCGGCCGCCGCCGTGTGCTGGGCAGCCAGGCCCTGCACGGCAACTTCGACGCATTGCTGCAGCAGGTGGCCCAGGCCTGAGCGGCGCGGTTGGCACGGCGCGGCTCGGGCTGCACCGTTGCCCGCACTGCAAATTGCAGCCAGGCCAGCGCCATGTCTTCAAGCCCCGTGGTCCGCCACGGGCACCCACACCACGGTGTGGTTCGCGCACTCCACTTCGTCCGGCGGCTGCCACAGGTCGCTGGCCAGCTCAAAGATGTGCGGTGGCACCACCATCGAAAACGTTGCGCCCTGTTCAGCGTTGCGCCGCAACACACGCGCGCGCCGCACCTCGCGCGGTGCGTCCAGCACATACACCACCGTGGCATCGGCCCACGGCCCCATGCGGGCGTAAAACGCGTCGCGCTGGTGCTGCTGGATCAGGCCCACCTCCAGCACCACATCGCCACCCGCGTTCAGCACGGCCTCGGCCGTCTTCCAGATCTGCGCCAAGCAACGCAGCGTGCGGGGCACATACCAGGCCATGACGTCCGCCGCATCGGGCCGATCGGCCGAAAACAGCGTGGCCATCCAGTCGTCCAGGTTCAGCGGCACTGCGCGGTGCTGCTTCACCAATTGGCGGGCAAAGGTGGACTTGCCCGCACCCACCGGCCCGATGACCAGGTGGATGCGCGGGGAGGGGGCGGCGGCGCCTGCGGGGGCTGTGTGTGTGGAAGTGGCGTGCATAAAAAAGGGCTCCAGAAATGCAAAAAGCCCTCTCTGCAAGCAGGGAGAGCCTTCAATGCGATGGACCAAAAAGAAAAGCCCTCAACGGTGGTGGAGGGCTTTGCGGATCGCTTCCGATCCAAAGATCAAGAAGCAAGTGGGGCAGTGTAGGCGGCTGGCGGAGGTTGGGTCAACCTACGGGCTTGGGAGGCCCGGAGAATGCCGCGCCGCGCTCAGGGCGCTTTGGCTACAGCGATGTGCCGCTGAAAGAACGCCACCACCTGCGCATTGAACCCTTGGTGAAATGCAGCCCGGTCAAACCCCGGCGCATCGCGGCAGATATCGGGCGCCACTTCTGCCAGCGCGGGCGAGCAGGGCGCCAGAAAGGCATAGTGCCTTGCGTGGGCGGCCACCTGCCATTCGGGTGCGCGGGGCAAGCCATTGCGCACCACCTCTACGCTCTGGGGCGTGACGCCATCACCGCCCAGCGCCGAGGCCCACAGCTGCACGGGCGTGCTGACCTGCCCCAGCCCCTTGGCATCGAACACGCTCAGCGGGTCCACGATGACCGCCGCCCGGATGCGTGGGTCCGGTGCGGGCGTGGCGGGGACCTCATTGCGCCGAATCTCGCCGCAGAGGGGGCGCATGGACAGCGCCGGGCACAGGTCCGGGCGCAGCGTCCAGTCTGGCTTGGCACCGATGGCCACCAGCCCCGTGTAGCCGCCGCGCGAATAGCCAAAAAAGCCCACCTTGTCCGCGTCAAGCTGCGCGCGCTGGGGCCATGTGCCCAGCATGTAGTCCGTCAGTCGCCGCATGTCCACCGGCCGCGTGGCAAAGGCCGACAGGTGGCCCTGGCGGCTCATGTCCTGGAAGTTGTCGCCCGGGTGGTTGATGGCGGCTACCACATAGCCCGCATCGGCCAGCGTGGCCGCCGTGTCGTGGTGCCCCAAGGCCGAGCCACCCGCGCCGTGCGACACCACCACCAGCGGCAGGCCTTGCCCGGCAATGGGGCAGTCGCGCGTGCCTTGCAGCACCAGCGGCGCCAGGTCGATGCGACCCGGTGGCGTGCTGCAGGGCGACCACACCGCACCGCGCAGCGCGGGGCCGTCCTTGTCCGCAGGCACCTCGATGAAGGCAAAGCCTGCTGCCTGGGCCACGGTCGCGGCGCAGCCAAGCGCTGCGGCCAATAGCCAGCGCATGCGGAGACCGATGCGTGAAGGAGAGCTGGAACGAAGGCGAAGCAGCGATGAAAAGGTCATGGTGATGTGCTGGCGCGGTGGAAAATCACAGGGGCTTTGCCCACCGAGTTTGCCGCAGCTTGCGCGCCAGGACTTCACCCATCTTGCATCGAGCGCTGGCCGTCGGAGTAATGGCCGCCACATGCTGCCGCGCAGCGGGGCAGCCAACGCCCGTGCCAGCCGTTTGCGTCAACCTTCAACGCACAGGCGCCAGCGCCCACCGGTCCTTCGACGCCTTCACCAGAAAATCAATCACCGCCTTCACCCTGGCCGCATTGCGCCGGCCCGGTGATGACACCGCGTACAGCGTGTGCACGGTGCGGGACGCAAAAGGCGCCAGCACCTCCACCAACCGGCCTTGCGCCACATCGGCCGCCGCGAGCGGGCTAGACAGCATGCCGATGCCCGCGCCACTCACCAGCGCGTGGTGCACCAGGGCCGAACTGCTGGCGGCCAGGCGCGAGCGCACGGTTACCTCCAGCGGCTTGCCTTGTGCGTTGCCTTTTGGATTGTGAAAAGCCCAGGTCACCGCAGGCCCCTGCGCGGTGTGCGTGACGGTGTGGTGCTGCTGCAGCTCGCTAGGCTCGGCGGGCGTGCCGTGCTGTTCCAAATATCCAGGGGCCGCGTACAGGCGCCGCTCAAACCGCCCCAGCGCGCGCGCCACCACCAGGTCGCTGTGGCCCACGGTGGTGCGCAGCGCCACGTCGATGCCCTCCGTCACCAGGTCGGCCACACGGTCATCGGCCAACAGCTCCACCCGCAGCGCGGGGTAGCGCGCGTGCAGGTCCGCCAGGTGGGGCAGCACCAGCGCCTCGCAAATCTCCTGGCTGGAGGCCAGGCGCAGGGTGCCCGCCACGCGGCTGCGCTGGTCCGACAGCGAAGCCCCAATGTCCTCCAGCTGCGCCAGCAAGGCACGCGCTTCCTGCGCCAGCTCTGCGCCCTCGGGCGTGGCCGACAGGCCATGCGTGGACCGGCGCAGCAAGCGCACGCCGTAGCCGGCCTCCAGCCGGTCCACACCTCGCGCCACCACCGACACCGCCACATCCATTTCACGCGCCGCTGCAGAAAACGAGCGCAGGTCGAGCGACCGCACCAGCCACCGCAGGTCGGCCGGATCGGGGAGGAAGAAAGCGTTTTTCATCAAGCGCGCCTTTGCGTGCGGAGCAAAAGCCATTATCGCCACGGGCGGTTTCCTTGGCGGGGCGCGATTTCTACAGTGAAGGCTCGTTCAACCCAATGCTTTCAACAGGAGCCCTCCATGCCCATCCTCAACGTCAAAGTGTCTGCCCAACGCACGCCCGAGCTGTCTGCCCGCATTGCAGAAACGCTGCTCGACCTGACCACCCGCGTGCTCGGCAAGCGGCGCGACCTCACCGCCGTGGTCATCACCTTTGTGGACCCGGCCGACTGGTACGTCGCCGGCCGGTCGCTGGCCGACCTGAAGCAGTCGAGCTTCTACTTCGACGTCAAGGTGGTGGACGAGACCAACACCAAGGCCGAAAAGGCGCGCTACATCGCCGAGGCGTTCGCAGCCTTCGAAGGCCTGCTGGGCGCGCTGCACCCCGAAAGCTATGTCTACGTGCAGGACGTGCGCGCCACCGCCTACGGCTTTGGCGGCCGCACGCAGGAATACCGCCACCAGCACCCCTAGCAATAAGCAGGCAAGCAATTAATCAAGCCATCAACCAATAGCTACTTACCCAGGAGCACCGACATGACAATGACGACAACGAACAACCACCTTGCCGAAGTGATCGTGGCCCAGACGCTGGAGCGCGCAGGCCTGGCGGACTGGATCCCTGAAGGCGAAGGCAAGTGGTCCCTGCCCATTCAGTTCCTGCCCGACGACGCTGGGTGGGTAGAGCTGATGCGCCTGTCGCCCGGCACGCGGCTGGGCCTGCACCGGCACACGGGCGAAGTGCACGCCCTGACGCTGGCGGGCGAGCGCCGCCTGAACGATGGCCGCGTGGTGCGGCCGGGCGACTACATCCACGAGCCTGCTGGCAATGTGGACTGGTGGGAGGCGACGGGCACCGAAACGCTGCTGGTGCATGTGATGGTGAAGGGCAGCGTGGAATACCTGGGGTCGCATCACACAGTGCTGCAGCGGATCACCACGGCGGATCGGCGGGCGGACTACCACCGGTGGTGCGAAGCTGTGGGCGTGTCGGCGCGTGATCTCTGCTAGCCCGGCCAGTCGAGGCACTCTATGCAGCGGAGGCAAGCACATTCCCCGCAGAAATATGAGTGAAAAAGGCTGGAGTGCTTATTGGTAAAGCGCTGATAGCTATTAAATGCAGAGCAAACTTTCCAGGCCCTCAGTCGCTTCCTGGTGGTGGGCGGAGGCGGCAAGCGGGAGTTAGAGGACATGGCACTGGTGCACCTCGGCTGGCGCTTTGACGGCATGGACCCCAGCTAGCCCATGGTGGACTTGGCGACGCAGCGGCTGCAAAGCGCTCGTGTGTCAGACAGTGTGGCCTGCATCAAGGCAATCTGTAGAGCGCACCGGCCTGGCCGTTTGACGGCGCTACGTGTTTGCTGAATTTTCTGACGAAAAATTAGCTGCGCCGGGATATTTTTGAGTAGCGGTCGCTCGACGTTGATTAATTAGCGCGGCCAGATCGAGCATATCGCTTCACCCAAAATTTTGCTACGTACCGATATGGCCTGTTCGTCCCACTCTTTGCAATTCGAAAAGTAGCGATTCAATCTGAGTATCGAATTTCGGTATTCATCGAGTTTTATCGTGAATGCTTGGTTGCTCCCTGCGGGGTTGAGGTGTCTATTGACCAGGGACAGGTTTCCAAGCATGTGAATCGCGCTATTTCGCTGTCTGATCGATTCTTCAAAATATTTAAACTCAAGGTATTTCTCGTCAGTGGCGTAATACGGATATCTGCCAATAAGCTCAGGGATCGCCTTGCCTTGCAACGACCAGTGTGTCCACCAAGTCTGCGGTAGCACGTGTTCGATCTGGAGATTTGGCTCTATCTCCATTTTTTCTGTTTTTTTGTTCCTTTGACTTAACTCTAGGCGCTCCAAAATTAATCGTAAGGCAGAGGTGCTCAAAACGTTATACACAGGTTTGCTAATCGCGTGCTCTACTACCTCCTGGTCGGTCGGCCAGCGCCGCGTTCCTCCTCCGCCCGAGAGTAATTTTGTGCGTAGTGCGGGAGCCACATCGTCTCCGCGCTTCCCCAGCAAATTGCCCACGATCTCAACGAAGAACTTGTTGTATTCGCGATTCTCATCGTTCAAGAACACGCGTCGTGCGATGAAGGACTCCACCATCGCTAGGCATTTGGACAGTTGTTGGTCATCGAGCCCGGCTTCTAGCTCTAGGAACATTACCAGAGGTAATGCAGTCGATACATCAAAGTCCGCGAAGATTCTGCGTAGGTCTGTGGAAGGCAACGTTGAAGTAGGCGACGACTCATACCTCGCATATACGTCTCCGTGTTTCACAAAATCAGCTAGCTCGTCACGAACACTAGCGTATCGAGGGGGCTTTGATGAGATCCACTGCCGGTACTCCTCATTGACACGGCGCGCGTCAATAAGTTGTCCAGTTTTGGCAATCAAAAAATATCGGAGACCGAGATCTAAACGCGAATAACTCCGGCCAGCGCGCTTCACTTCCAGGCTCCAAAATGGAGTCTCGAACTTACTCCAGTATTCGTCAAATATTTGGTCCCGATTCTGTTTTTCCTTCTCTGCGCGCATAAAAATCAGGCTTCGGAGAAGATCAGATTGCGAAAGTGGACGGCCTTGGGAATTAAGCGAGTAGAAAATTTCCTGCGAATCATCACCATCCGACAAAGTGATCTCCACGACCGAAAAATCCTCCTGCACGGCCTGAAGGAGGTTGAATGCCACAGTCTCTGCATCGCTCGCAGCAGTCAACACAGTGGTGTCGATCCACGAAGAAATTTGATTGTGAAAATAGAGATAGGCTTCAACGAGATTGCTGCGCGGTTCCGGCTTTCGCTTTCGCCCAATAAATACTAGCGGGTGACGCTTAGCGACTTCAGCTTTGCTCCCCGAAGTGAGAACACTTTTATAAATTTCGCGGTTGAGGGTAGTCGGCCACAGTTTGAATACCTCCTCCTCCGGTCTATCCATAACATCGGGATCCGCGTTTTCGAGGTAGCGCGTGAGCGGCTTGTCAATGCTTTTCCAGTCGAGCTGGCGCGCGAGATCGCGAAACGCGCAAAGGAGTAGCTGGAGGGTAGTCAGGCGCTGTTGGCCGTCAATGACCAAGAAACGCTTGACCTCACGGGGCGAGGTGGGCTTAACCCCTTCAATAATTAACGCTCCGAGATAGTGAGGACTAGTCTCTTTTTTGGCGATACGAAGAGCTGCCTTTTCTGCTACGTCTTCCCATAAAGTCTCCCACTGAGGCGACTGCTGCCAGACATAGAGCCTCTGGAACATTGGAACTACATAGCGGAGCTGGGAATTAAATAGCTCGCTGATGCTTCGCGGATTTGCTTGCATTCTGTCCTCCTCCTTTATGTCAATGGTACCCGAGCGATTTCGGCACAAACTGCATGAGCCGTCATGCCGGTCTGGGCTGACGGCCAATCAGTTGGGTCGGAGGATATGCGGCGCCATATCAAAGCGTATGGGTCCGTTGAACCTGAGCTTGAGCCGGCCAAATTCCAGGATAGGCCTGCTTATTTCGGCTTGTTTTAGGTCAAAGTTCAGTCTTGCCCGGCCAAAGTAGACCGCATAGCATCCCTGTCAAGCACCCACCCCATGAGGTGCTGCATACGAAAACGACAGGAGACAAGCCTTGCCATCCACCCGCTGGAGTCACTGCGGCACCGAAGACCTGAGCGTCTTGCAGACCATCTTCTGGTCCGCTGGCGCGTCGCGCAATGCGCTGGCGCAACGCCTCGCGTATTCCAAGAGCAAGGCCAACGCCATGGTGGCGGCGTTGTTAGATGAAGGCTTGCTCGACGAGGTGGGCCTGCAGGAATCCTCTGGCGGCCGCCGTGCCGAAACCCTTCGACTGAGCGAAACCCTGGGCGTGGTGATTGGCGCCGACCTGGGTGCGACCAGCATGCAGATAGCGGTGATGCGGCCCGACATGACGGTGCTGGCGCGGCACCGCGAGCCGATTGATGTGCGCCATGGGCCGGGCGTGATCCTGGCGCGGGTGCGGGGGCTGATGCGGGAGCTGCTGGCGCGCTGCGGGCTGGCCCCCAACCAGGTGATCGCCATTGGCATGGGCGTGCCGGGGCCGGTGGATTTTGAAAGCGGGCAGCTCGTCAACCCGCCGCTGATGCCCGACTGGGACGGCTTTTCCATCCGCGACTACCTGCGCGAGGCGTTTGCCGCGCCGGTGTTTGTGGACAACGACGTGAACCTGATGGCGCTGGGCGAGATGTACCGGCTGCAGCGCAATCTGCCCAACTTCCTCGTGATCAAGGTGGGCACGGGCATTGGCTGCGGCATCGTGTGCCATGGGCAGGTGTACCGGGGCGCCAATGGCTCGGCGGGCGATGTGGGCCACATCTGTGTGGACCAGCATGGCCCGCGCTGCCACTGCGGCAACCAGGGCTGTGTGGAGGCGATGGCCGCAGCGCCCGCCATGGCGCGCATGGCCACCGAGGCCGCGCAGCGCGGCGAGAGCGCGCTGCTGGCCGAGCGGCTGCAAAGCACGGGCACGCTGACCATTGAAGACGTGGCCCAGGCCAGCCGCACGGGCGATGTGGCGGCCAACGCCATCATCCAGCGCGCGGGCAGCCTGGTGGGGCAGATGCTGGCGTCCATCGTCAACTTCTTCAACCCGTCGCATGTGTTCATTGCAGGGCGGGTGACGGACATGGGGCCGCTGTTCCTCGCGTCGGTGCGGCAAAGCGTGTACCACCGCTCGCTGGCGCTATCGACGCGACACCTGGAGATTCAATATGCGCCGCTGGCCGACGATGCCGGTGTGGTGGGCGCGGGCGTGCTGGCGATGCAGGAGAGCCTGTCGCGCGCGGGCTCGGTGGTGAGCGCCGGTGCGGGTGCGGGGGTGGCGCGATGAGCGTGGCCGTCGAGTTCCGCAATGTGACCAAGGAGTTTGGCCCGGTGCGCGTGCTGCACGGCGTGGGCTTTGCGCTGCAGCCGGGCCGCGTATACGGCCTGCTGGGCGAGAACGGCGCGGGCAAGTCCACGCTGATGAAGATTCTGGCCGGGTACGAGAGCCCCACCACCGGCGAGGTGGTGGTGGACGGCGCGGTGCGCGCCCCGGGCGGCGGCTCGCGCGCGGCGGAGGCGCAGGGCATCGTGCTGATCCACCAGGAGTTCAACCTGGCGGACGATCTGACGATTGCGCAGAACATCTTCCTGGGGCATGAGATCCGCAAGGGGCTTTTCCTTGACGACAAGGCGATGCGCGAGAAGACGCGCGAGGCGCTTGCCAAAGTGGGCTTGCCGCTGGACCCGGACACGCGGGTGCGCAAGCTCATCGTGGCCGAAAAGCAGCTGGTGGAGATTGCCCGCGCGCTGGCCCGCAATGCGCGCCTGCTCATCATGGACGAGCCCACCGCCACGCTGACCCCGGGCGAGACGGAGCGCCTGTTCGCGCTGATGGCCGGGCTCAAGGCCGCGGGCGTGACCATCATCTACATATCGCACAAGCTCGACGAAGTGGAGCGCACCACCGATGAGGTGGTGGTGATGCGCGACGGCCTGCTGGTGGCGCGCGAGGCCACGGCCAGCGTGACGCGGCGGCAGATGGCCAACCTGATGGTGGGCCGCGAGCTGGCGGATTTGTTCCCGCCCAAGCTGCCTGCGCCGGAGGGTGGCGCACCGGCCATCAAGGTGCGCGGCCTCACGGTGCCTGGGTGGGCCGAGGACATTGGCTTTGAAGTGCGGCGCGGCGAGATTCTGGGCTTTGCCGGGCTGGTGGGCGCAGGGCGCACGGAGCTGTTTGAAGGCCTGCTGGGCCTGCGTCCGCGTACGGCGGGCACGGTGGAGATAGCGGGCCAGCACGTGCAGCTGAAAAGCCCGCGCGATGCGGCGCGCCACGGCTTGACCTATCTGAGTGAAGACCGCAAGGGCAAGGGCCTGCATGTGCACTTTGGCCTGCGGCCCAATCTGACGCTGATGGCGCTGGAGCGCTATGCCAAGCCCTGGCTCGACCCCGCGGCCGAGCAGGCCGCGCTGCGCGATGCGGTGCAGGAGTTCGGCATCCGCACCGGCTCGCTGGAGGTGCGTGCGTCATCGCTGTCGGGCGGCAACCAGCAGAAGCTGGCGCTGGCCAAGGTGCTGCACCCCGGCCCCAGCGTGGTGGTGCTCGACGAGCCCACGCGCGGCGTGGACGTGGGCGCCAAGCGCGAGGTCTATCACCTGGTGCAGCGCCTGGCAGCGCAGGGGCTGGCGGTGGTCGTGATTTCGTCCGAACTGATGGAGCTGATCGGCCTGTGCCACCGCGTGGCGGTGATGCGCGCCGGGCGGCTGCAGACCACGCTACAAGCGCCGCATTTGACCGAAGAGGAGTTGATCGCCCATGCCACAGGCACCCGTTAACGTACCGGCGGAAAACGCCGCAGCCCCGCAGGCAGGCGGCAGCCGCCATGCCGCAGCCACTGCGGCGGGAGCCACCGGTGTCAGCGCCTGGTGGGGCAAGCTGCACGGCCTGGGCCCGGTCATCGGCCTGGTGCTGCTGTGCATTGCGGGCACGCTGCTCAACAGCAACTTCGCCACCTACGACAACGTGATGAACGTGCTCACGCGCACGGCCTTCATTGGCATCATCGCGGTGGGCATGTGCTTTGTGATCATCTCAGGCGGCATCGACCTGTCGGTGGGGTCGATGGCGGCGCTGATCGCGGGCTCGGTCATCCTGTTCATGAACGCGATGGCACCCGTGCTGGGCTCGCCCATGGCGGCCGTGGTGGTGGGCATGCTGCTGGCGGTGGTGCTGGGCGCGGTGTTCGGGCTGGTGCACGGCCTCTTGATCACCAAGGGCCGCATCGAGCCTTTCATCGTGACGCTGGGCACGCTGGGCATCTTCCGCGCGTACCTCACGTATTTTTCGAACGGCGGCGCTATCACGCTGGAGAACGACCTGTCGGACATCTACAGCCCGGTGTACTACGCCAACCTGCTGGGCGTGCCGATTCCGGTGTGGGTCTTTCTGCTGGCCGCCATCGTGGGCGGCGTCATCCTGAACCGCACGGCCTACGGCCGCTATGTGCAGGCCATCGGCTCCAACGAGCAGGTGGCGCAGTACGCGGCGGTGGACGTGCACAAGATCAAGATCCTCACGTACATGCTGCTCGGGGTGTGCGTGGGCATTGCCACGCTGCTCTACGTGCCGCGCCTGGGCTCCGCATCGCCCACCACGGGCCTGCTGTGGGAGCTGGAGGCGATTGCCGCCGTCATTGTGGGCGGCACGGTGTTGAAGGGCGGGGCGGGCAGCATCACCGGCACGGTGGTGGGCGCGATCCTGCTGTCGGTCATCAGCAACATCCTCAACCTCACCAGCATCATCAGCGTGTACCTGAACGCGGCGGTCCAGGGCTTCGTGATCATTGCGGTTGCCTTCATGCAGAGGGGCAAGCGGTGATGGAGTGGCTGGAACAACTCTCCTGGCGTTGTTGCTGTGTCTTGCCGTGCTATTCGCACTGTCTGCGACACAGCGCCTAGCCAGGACCGCTTCGCTGAGTTTTCCAGCCACTCTTTGCGTGCATTTGTTTTTCAAGGTGTTCCCCAGCCGGCCAGCTTCTATGGCCATATTCCAAAGCAACAGGAGACAACGCATGAACAGCCAACTTTCTTCTTTCACCCGCCGCCTGGCCCTATCGGCCGTGGGCGCCGCTGCCTTCGCATTGGCCGCCCCCGCCGTGGCGCAGGCCAACAAGACGGTGGTGGGCGTGGCCATTCCGTCGGCCACGCACGGCTTCACGGGTGGCATCGTGTACTGGGCCAACCAGGCCAAGAAGGACCTGGAGAAGGCCCACCCCGGCCTGCAGGTGATCGTGAAGACCGCAGGCGGCGCGCCCGAACAGGCCAACCAGTTGCAGGATCTGGTCACGGTGAACAAGATCAACGCCCTGGTCATCTTCCCGTTCGAATCGGCGGCGCTGACCAAGCCCGTGGCCCAGGTCAAGGCCAAGGGCGTGTACGTGACGGTGGTGGACCGGGGCCTGACCGACACCAGCGCGCAGGACGCGTATGTGGCCGGTGACAACACGGCGTTTGGCAAGATTCCGGCCGAGTACATCGCCAAGGCGCTGGGCGGCAAGGGCAACGTGGTGGCCATGCGCGGCATTGCGACCACGCTGGACAACGAGCGCATGGATGCGTTCAACAGCGTGCTGAAGAACCACCCCGGCATCAAGCTGCTGGACGCCAAGTACGCCAACTGGAACCGCGACGACGCCTTCAAGGTGATGCAGGACTACCTGACCCGCTTCCCGCAGATCGACGCGGTGTGGGCCGCCGACGACGACATGGCCGTGGGCGTGCTCAAGGCCATCGAGCAGGCCAAGCGCAAGGACATCAAGCTGGTGTTTGGCGGCGCGGGTGCCAAGGGCATGATCAAGACGCTGATGGACGGCAGCAACCCTCTCATCCAGGCCAACGTGTCGTACAGCCCCAAGTTCATCTACGACTCGATCAAGCTCACGGCCGAGGCGCGCATCAAGGGCGAGAAGCTGCCCGCCAACACCATCATTCCGTCGGTGCTGATCACCAAGGAAACGGCGAAGGACTTCTACTTCCCCGACTCGCCGTTCTGATGGTGTTTTGAATCAAATAGGCCTGTAGCTCCTATTCATCAAGCGCAAGCAGCTATAAAAAGAGTAGCTGTTTGCCGCTTCGCATCTGCAACCCAACGCCCCTTGGAGCCACCATGCCAAGACCCGTCACCCTCTTCACCGGCCAGTGGGCCGACCTGCCTTTGGCTGAACTCGCGCCCTTGGCCAAAAGCATGGGCTACGACGGCCTGGAGCTGGCCTGCTGGGGCGACCATTTCAACGTGCAAGAGGCGCTGTCGTCGCCCCAGTACGTCAAAGACAAACACGCACTGCTGGCCCAGCATGGCCTGCAGTGTTTTGCCATCGGCAATCACCTGGTGGGCCAGGCCGTGTGCGATTTGATCGACGAGCGCCACCAATCCATCCTGCCGCCGCATGTGTGGGGCGATGGCGAACCCGAAGGCGTGCGCCAGCGCGCAGCGGCCGAGCTGGCCGACACGGCGCGCGCGGCCGCGAAGTTTGGCGTGAAGACGGTGACGGGCTTCACGGGCTCGTCGGTGTGGCACTCGATCTATGCCTTCCCGCCCACTACGCAGGCGTATTGGGACAAAGGCTTTGCTGACTTCGCCCAGCGCTTCGGCCCCATCCTCGATGTGTTCGAGCAGCACGACATCAACTTCGCGCTCGAAGTGCACCCCACCGAGATCGCATTCGACATCGCCTCTGCCGAGCGGGCGATTGCGGCGGTGGGCGGCAACAAGCGCTTCGGCTTTAACTACGACCCGAGCCACCTGGCCTACCAGGGCGTGGACTACATCAGGTTCATCCGCCAGTTTGGCCATCGCATCTACAACGCCCACATTAAGGACGTGTGGTGGGGCAAGGGCGACGGCACGGTGGGCGTGTTCGGCGGCCACACCAGCTTTGGCGATGCGCGGCGGAACTGGGACTTTCGCAGCGTGGGGCGCGGGATGATCGACTTTGAATCCATCATCGTCGCGCTGAACGACATCGGCTACCAGGGCCCGCTCTCGGTGGAGTGGGAAGACAGCCGCATGGACCGCGTCCACGGCGCCACAGAGAGCGCTGCGTTCTGCAAGCGGCTGGATTTCAAGCCCGCCGCCGGTGCGTTCGACGCTGTGTTTGCACGCGACAAGCAGGCCTAGCCGCTGCCCGTTTCTAAAACCCATAACAACAACACACCGCGAGCAAAGGCGTTTAGTATGTCCAGTCCTCAAAAGCTCCGCTACGCCATGGTGGGCGGCGGCCACGGCGCGTTCATCGGCGCGGTGCACCGCAAGGCCATGGCGCTTGACGGCCAGTTCGAACTGGTGGCGGGCGCGCTCTCATCCTCGCCCGAGCGCGCCCGTGCATCCGGCGCGGAACTGGACCTGGCCGACGACCGCAACCACGGCACTTGGCAAGACCTGCTGGCCGACGAACTGCGCCGCCCCGCGCATGAGCGCATCGACCTGGTGAGCATCGTCACCCCCAACCATGTGCACCACCCGGTGGCCCTGGCGTTTGTGCAGGCAGGCTTTCATGTGGTGTGCGACAAGCCGCTGGTGCACACCCGCGCGCAGGCCGACGAGCTGGTGGCGGCCGTGAAGAAGGCGGGCACCGTGTTCGGCGTGACCTACAACTACACCGGCTACCCCATGGTGCGCGAGGCGCGCCACCTGGTGCAGAGCGGTGCGCTGGGCACACTGCGCAAGATCACGGTCGAATACAACCAGGGCTGGCTGGCCACCGCAGTGGAAGAGGGCGGTGCCAACAAACAGGCGGATTGGCGGCTGGACCCGGCGCGCAGCGGCAGCGCGGGCACGCTGGGCGACATCGGGTCGCACGCCGAGAATCTGGCCGCCACTGTCACCGGCCAGCACCCCGCCTGGGTATGCGCCGACCTCACCACCTTTGGCGCCGGGCGCAGGCTGGACGACGACGCCCAGCTGCTACTGCGCTACGACAGCGGCGCACGCGGCTTCATCGTGGCATCGCAAGTGGCTGCGGGGCTGGAGAACGACCTGCGCCTGCAGGTATCGGGCACGCTCGGCACCATCACTTGGCGGCAGGAAGAACCCAACCAGCTCATCCACTCCCCGGTGGACGGCCCACGCCGCATCCTCACGCGCGGCTCACCGTGGCTCAGCCCGGCCGCGCTGCATGCCGGGCGCATTCCAGCGGGCCACCCCGAGGCCTTCATCGAAGCCTTTGCCAACGTCTACCTGGGCGTGGCGGCGGACATCCGCGCACGGCAGGCGGGCACAGCGCCCGACCCGCTGCACGCCGACTACCCGCGCGTGGAAGACGGCGCGCGCGGCGTGCGCTTTATCGAGCGGGTGGTTGCCTCTGCGGCCAGCGAGCAGAAGTGGACGGCGTTGCGTTGAGCAACGCTGCCGTCACACCGCATGGGATCTTCTGCATCTGCGATCAAAGAGATGAAACAGTGTTGAGAAGGGGCGCAACGCGCATACACCCCTGGTTTGTTATGCCGGTGGTTTACACCCACACGCATGCCTCGCAGCTGCACCCTGCGAGGGTTGGGTAGCCGCGACCATCTCCGCCCCGACCTTTGGCGGGAGGTTCTGCGCTCGCTAAATGTTGCTCACTTTGCGGAGCCTTTCCGCCTGCCTGTCCGTGTGAGGTTGGCGCAAACGCCAGGCCTGTTGGCAAGTTCTGAATTCCCTGGATTTTTTGGTCAGGAAAACCCTGAGCTTGTCGATAGCTGTTAGCTATTGAAAAGCATGACTAATTGTTTGTTTTTGTTGCTGTTGTGTCACTAATACATACGCACTATGGCTATGCGAGGGCACTTGCGCGATGCTTGCGCACCATCTTCTGAAGTTGGTGGTTAGACAAAGAATGGCCGTAAGCCATTGATTCAAATCAAAAAAATAGATGGATGGGATGCGGGTCGGATGCCACCCAACAAGCGTTGCCAGCAGTGCCGCAAGGCAGTTGAGGGATGCAAAACGCGTGGATCGCTGACGCCAATTTTTAATTGTTTACTTTCGTTACGTTTAGTAATCTCCGCGCTCACTCTTCTTTCAACGCCTGAGGAAATCATGCGATCACTTTTCTCCGTCCTGCCTGCTCGGCGCGCACACTGTTCTCCCGGTTCCCGAGCGACACAGGGTGGTTTTACCTTGGTGGAATTGGCTGTTGTGTTGGCCGTCATCGGCTTGATCATCGGCGCCGTGGCCATCGGCAAGGATGTGCAGCGCAATGCCGAGTACACGAAGATCAAGAACAAGTTCATTGACCAGTGGGAGCAGGCGTACAACCAGTACTACCAGCGCACCGGCGTGGTGGTGGGCGATAGCCAGACGGCGCCCCGCATCATGGTCAACGGTGCCGCTTATGTGGCGACCGGCAATAACCCGACTTCTGGCGGGAACATGGCAACGCTAGTTGCGGCCGGTGCAGAGCCAGCACCCGTTTGCGCGCGCAATCCGGAAGCTGGTGTTATGCGCTCCAACAACCCATTTACGGCAAATGTCAATGACCTCCGTGCGTACATGACCCGGGCAGGCATTCGCATGCCCCCAGGGCGTGCCGAGGGCCAGGAAGACGTCTACGTCTACACCGATACGAATGGCTCTCCTCAGGAGGTTCAAGTGTGTTTCCAGTGGAACCGCCCTACCTCGCCGGAAGGGGCTGGCAACGTGATGGTCATCTCGGGGCTGACTCCTGATCTCGCTCGAATGCTGGATCAAATGATCGATGGCAAGCCCGATGCGCAAGAAGGCCGTTTCCGATTGAGGGGTGTGGCCAACGGAACGCCCAATGGACCAGGGGTGGAGTGGTCTGCCAATAACACCTACGGGCGTGGAGCGGGTGCTACCACCGCCGCCGGCGCGGGCAACACTCGGGACGAAGAGCAGGTCATCACCCTGACCGCCATCTACAAGATGAACCAGTAATCAGGGCGAGGGATACAACATCATGAAATACGTATTCAAGAACATGACGCTTCGGCCGCGTTCAGTGGGACAGCAGGGTTTCACTTTGGTTGAGCTGGCCGTCGTTCTGGCTGTCATCGGTCTCATCATCGGCGCCGTGGCCATCGGCAAGGATGTGCAGCGCAATGCCGAGTACACCAAGATCAAGAACAAGTTCATTGACCAGTGGGAGCAGGCCTACAACCAGTACTACCAGCGCACTGGCGTGGTACTGGGAGATAGCCAGACAGCGCCCCAGAACATGGTCAACGGCGAGCGATATCTGGCCGGTGGTACACGTTCTGGGCGCAATATGACTGGTGTCACGCCACCAAACGCCATTTGCCGTGCAGCGCGAGGGCAGGGCATGACGCGAGGATTCACCGCTGGTACGGATCCTGACCTGCGTGCCCTGATGACGCGTGCCGGTATCCGCATGCCTCCCGGCCGTGCGGAAGGTCTGGAAGACCGCTATGTCTATCTAGACACCAATGGCAACCCACAAGAAGTCCAGGTGTGCTTCCAGTGGAACGTGCCGCTCGGTAATGGCTCTGCCGCGAATGCAGTGGGTGATGGCATGGGCAACGTAATGGTCATCACCGGCCTGACGCCTGACCTGGCACGCGCGCTGGATCAAATGATCGACGGCAAGCCTGATGAACGCGAAGGCCGTTTCCGTCGCCAGGGCGTGCTGAACAACGCTGGTGGCACCAATCCCAATGCGCCGGGGCAGGAGTGGCAAGCCTCCAACCGTGACCAGATCGGCACGACCAATGATCGTGCTTTTGACGAAGACCAGATCGCCATCGTCACGGCCATCTACCGCATGAATCAGTGATGTGGCGTGAGCCCTTCCACCATTGACTCTTTAAACAACTTATTTCCCTCGTCGGAGGTTTCAATGAAAAAGATGCACTCGTTTCGTGGGCTGGGCCGTAAGGTCCAGCAAGGTTTCACTTTGGTCGAACTGGCCATCGTGCTGGCAGTCATCGGCCTGATCATCGGTGCTGTAGCTATTGCCAAGGATGTTCAGCGCAATGCCGAATATCAGAAGGCCGTCAACAAGTTTGCCTATCAGTGGAAGATGGCCTACGACCAGTACTACCAGCGGACGGGTGTGGTGGTGGGCGACTGCCAGCAAGCGCCGACTTACATGGTGGATGGCACGGAAACTTCGATCAACGGTGGCAATGCATGTACCCGCGCGGGCTCCATGAATGTTCCAGGCATTCCAGCCAGCTTCACGGACCGCGGCCGCAAAATTTGCTCCGGTCAAGGTTATGCAGCCAACACGGTGGGTACTGGCGATGCCGCGCTGGCCACCGCGAACCTGCGCGAACTGATGACCCGTGCCGGTGTGCGTATGCCCCCTGGCCGCGGCGAAGGTCACGAGGATCGCTTCCTGTACATCGACTCCAATGGCAACCCTGCGGAGCTTCAAGTGTGCTTCCAGTTCAACGATGCTGGCGTTGCCAGCGGCGCGGGGAACGTCATGGTGATTCGCGGCTTGACGCCTGATCTGGCGCGCTTCATGGATCAGGTGATTGATGGCAAGCCGGATTCCCGCGAAGGCCGTTTCCGTATCCAAGGTCGTCTCCAGCAGACTGCTGCCAACCAAGCCAATGCGCCCGGCAATCAGTGGGAAGCCAACAACACGCAGGGCGTCGCCATCAACGTGGGTAGCGGGAACAGCACTCAGATGAACAACAGCGATGCGCGTGCGGGTATTGACAACAATTCCGGTAGCGCAGCGGGGACTGTAACCGGCCGCACCTTTGACGAAGACCAGGTCATCTTGCTGACCGCCCACTGGATCATGGAGCAGTAATTGAACGGCACCCGTACGCTCAAGCTGGCCTGTCTGGCGCTGGCCACTGCCCTGCTGGGCGGTGGAGCCTGGCTGGCGCAACGCGGTCTCAAGCAACTGGCTTGGGAGCGCCAGCAATTCGCGCAGTTGCAGCAGGGGCTCGAAAGCGCCCGCAGTCTTGTGCCTGAAGTGCAGCGGCGCGAGCAACTGGTGCGTTCTATCAAAGACGTTTCTCAGCAGGTGGAGCGCATGGGCTTTGACCCGTCCCAATGGGGCGAACGCCGGTTGCGCCGTGCCGTAGCCCCGGCGACGCGGGTCGAGGCGGCTCAGTTCCTGGGCGAACTGGGTCGTGGCGGAGCAGGGCAGATTTTTGTGGCGGACGTGTTCGAGATCGGCACGGTGTCGCCGGAAGCCAGCCTGTTCCAACCCCCGCTGCCTGGCGACCAAGGGCTTTTGCTGGGCGTCACGGGCACGCTGCACTTTCAGACGGCGTCTGTTTCTCCATCGCCGAAGGTGACTCCATGAGTGCAGAACATGTGTATCGCGTAGCCAGTTCCGGCTGGTTGCACTGCCACGGGCATCAGGTCGAAGAAGTTCCTGCATGGCCGCGTCTGACCCACAGCGCGCTGGTGGTGTTGGACATGGACGACGTCTATACCGACGTCTGGCGTTTCGAGGGCAAGACCGAATACGCAGCCGCTTTGGTTGAAAAGCGTGTGCGCACGCAAGGCCTCGTCGAAGGCGCGGCCCATGTCGTGGTGCACCGGCTGGTCAAATTGCCGGGCGGCTTTCAGGTGTTCTTCTCGGCGATTTCGCTGGATCTGTGGCAGCGTTGCACGCAATGGGCCAAGGAGCAGGACGACCACTGCCTGGTGATGATGGCTAGCGGGCTCCTGTGTGACGGCGTGGCGTCTGGCAGTGCGCGCGTCGTGCTGTCCCAGCGGCGGCTGATGTGTTTTGTGCAATCCGAAGAAGGCATGGTTTTTGGCTCTACCCAGGCGCTGGGTTCTGGGCCATCTGCCATGGCCAGTGCGGCCCAGGTGCTGACCAGCAACCACAGTACCTTGTTGATGCGGCTGGGTGCGGAGGCTGTGGAGTGGTGCACGCTGTGGTCTACGCAGCCTGCGGATGTGGACACCTGCCTCGCAGCTGTACGCAGCGTAGTGGGCGGGGCGCCAGTGATCATGCATGCGCAAGAGATGACGCTGGCTGCTGAGCGGGTACATACCGTGATGCCGACATTGGCGCGCAAGGCTGCAGGCCGCCATGCACTGAATCCTAGTCTGGAGCGGGTGGCGTGGCGTGCCGAGCGCTGGGTGGCTCCTATCACCGTGGTAACGGCGCTCGTCGGCATCGTTCTGGCCATCGTGGGCGTGCTGGTCGGGCAACTGGCGGATCAGCAGCGCAATGCGGGAATGAACCAGCGCGCTGAGCTGGAGGCGCTGCAAAGCCGAATCCAGGCGGTGTCGTTGGTGGAAGCTCCGGGGAAGCTGCTGCCGGTGGCCGAGTTCTCGCGCACGCTGGATGAGGGCGCGCGCCATGACCCAGTGGCGTTCATGGCAGTGTTGAAAGCTGCCTCCAACAAGGACATTCGGATCCAGCGAGTACGTCTGGAAACGACGAGCTCTTTAGGGAGTGCACAACCCGGTAAAAAAGCCTTCCGTGTAGACGGCGTGGTCGCACCCGGTGCCTCGGCTTCTGTGACACGCTGGGTCTCCCAGATGGCAGCGGCTGGCTGGACGCTCCGGGCAGTGGATCCCACCTTCACGCTGCCAGGTTCTTTCTCGTATGAGCTGGTGGCCAATGCAGCTGCTCCAGGAAATGTGAAACCATGAAATACGCGGCTTTACTTCTCAATGGGCTTGCCATTCTTTTGCTCGGCTGGGGGCTCTATGGCGTGTTTCAGCTCACTCAAGCGCGCACTCCGTCGATGCGTCCCGTGACCGTGGAGCTGGCGCCCTTGCCAGCCGCTTTGCGCACGGATCAGGAGCGCGTGACCGAGGCCTTTGGCGCCATGTCTCGCATCCAGGCGCAGACGATGGCGGCAGGCACCGATCCGCAGCGTCTGATCGCGCTGCCAGTGCCTGGCAGTGATGTGGTGGGCAGTGTGCAAATGCCGCGCCGCTCCCTGTCATTGCATTTGGACGATCTGGCCTCTGAGCGGCAGTCTGTGGTGATTGACGGCCAACTGGCACGCCAGGGTGCACGGCTGGAGGGCGGTGGGCGTGTTGTGCAGGTGCGCCCCAGCGAGGCGGTGGTTACCGAGCGGCTGGGGCGTCAGACTTTGACGCTGCCTCAGGGGGAACTGCGGGTGGGAACGCTGCGCTGGCCTGACGGATCGCTGGCAAGCATTAATACCCAGGAGTTCCGCTCGGGTCTGCCGGGCGGACAACCTGGCCCTATCAAGAGCTTGCCATGACCACGAAGGTCCGCTGGCAGCAGACAGACAACGTGACTCGCGGTTCGGCGTGTGCATCGCGTTGTGGGCCCCCGTTGGCTTCTCCTCATGACCATTTCAAGAAATCACGCTAGTAGCGCCAAGGACAGCGACATGAACAATCCTCCATTTTTCAAGCCATTGGCGCTGGTATGTGCCGCCCTGGTGCTGGCTGGTTGCGCCAGCCCTTCGCCCCGCAGCGCTTCCAGCCTCCCGCCGCCAGATACCACTGCAGCAGACCAGATGCGCGAGCACGCTGCGCAAGAGGCCCAGCGTTTGCTGGTACATCAGCAGATGTTGCTGGCCGAAATCAACAAGACGGCAGCGGCACCGGTCATCGCTCCGGTGGCCCCGGTGTTTGATCCGCTGGAAGGCAAGCTGATCAATGTGGCCATGTCCCGAGCCAGCATCAGCCAGATCTTGAGTGCGTTTGCCGACGCAGGAAACCTGAACTTGATCGTTGATCCCAATGTGCTGAAGGGCGGGCAGCTTGCCGACATGCACTTGCGCCAGGTGACACTGCGCGAAGGCTTCAACGAAGTGCTGCGCACCTATGACGTGGCTGGCGAGTTCCGTGGCAATACGCTGCGCGTGAACCTTACCGAGGAGAAGTTCTTTTCATTGAACTTTCTCAACACCAAGACCAGCATCCAGATGGGCTCTGGCGGTAACGTTTTCGGCAGCTCCAATTCGGGCGGCGGGGGCGGAAGCGGGAGTGGGAGCAGCGGGGGCGGCGGATCTGGTGCCCAACAGGGCAGCCTGACCATGTCGGGCTCTGGCGGCGGAAGTACGGATCCGTACCTGGAAATCGAAACCGCCCTCAAGTCGGTATTGGGTGACTCGCACCAAGACCGCCTGGCCCAGCAGCAGCAGAACCTGAGCATGACGACCCCGGGCTCGTCCTCGTCGCCTTGGATTGGGAGTGGGGCCAACCCAACACGTCCCGCCCAGTTGCCGCAAGCGCCCTTGGCCACGATGAATGAAGACAGCGGCTTCACATTGAACAAGATGACTGGCACGCTGTACGTAAAAGCCCGTCCCTCCAAGATGCGCGCCGTCGAGAAGATGTTGGCCCAGGTGCACAAGGTGCTGGGCAAGCAGGTGTATGTCGAGGCGCAGCTGATCGATGTACAGCTGTCTGACAACTTCGAGTTCGGTGTGGACTGGACGTCTTTGCGCAGCCGTCTGGCGGCAGGCTTTGGTTCGTCGCCCATGCAGCTGGGTGGCAGCTCGGGTACGTTGCCGAATGCCGGCACGGGCTACCCTTCGCGGGCCATTTCCATCCCCGCAGCGCTGATCGGTAGCGTGGCTGGGCCTGCACTGGGCATGTCTTACCAAGGCAGCAACTATGGCATTGTGATCAACGCACTGCGCTCCTACGGAAATCTGAAGGTACTGTCCAATCCCAACGTGCAAGTGCGCAACGGCACGCCTGCATTGCTGTCCGTTGGCACTAGCTCGCGCTACGTGTCGCAGTCCGCATCCACGCAAACCGTTCCTGGTGGCGGTGCGTCCACCACATCTTCCAGCGTACAGACTGACACCGTGTTCTCCGGTGTCATGGTGGGGGTGCTGCCCATGGTCCGTGACGATGGCCGCATCGAGCTGTTGCTGAATCCCATGCAGAGCGATGTCGACCCTGCCAGCCTGCAACTGGTGGCTGTGGGGGGAGACAACCTCGTCTCCCTTCCCAAGGTGAGCTACAAGGGGCTGACCACGACCTTGAACGTGGGCGATGGCGACGTGGTAGTGGTCGGGGGGTTGATCGACCAGCGCAGCTCCAATAACGACCGTGGAGCACCTGGGGTGTCTGACGTGCCTTTGCTGGGCAAGCTGTTCGGCAATGAGAACAAAGTGCACGGAAGTCGTGAGCTGGTGATCGTCTTGCGGGTGCGTGTGCTATGAGCCTCATCCACGACGCGCTGAAATCCATGGATGCGCCTCAAGATTCCAAGCCTGCCATGGCAAGGGCTTCCAAGGCGGCGGTGCGTGGCCGTCCAGCATGGCTGGATGCCATGCTGGCTTTCGCCGTCGTATTGGGGGCGGGGATTCTGGGGTGGTTTGTCTGGCAGACCCAGATGAAGCCCAAGGCATTGCCGCCGCCGATGGCTGCTGCGCCAAGTCCGGCCCCCGCTGCAGCGCCAGCCCCGGTGGCGGTCGCTTCGCCCGTCGCTGAAACGGCTGCGCCTGCTGCGGCGTTGCCAACGCCAGTGACGGTATCCGCTGCTGACCCTGCTGCGGCCGCCAACTCTGCCATGGCTGCTGCTCCTGCACCGGTAGTTCCTGCGCCTGTTGCCGTGCCAGCTCCAGCAGTCGCTGTGGCTGCTCCCGCAGCTGCGCCCGTGCAGTCAGCGACTCCCGCTCCGGCTGTTGCCATGGAGCCCGCTGCGCCCAAGATGGTCGTGGCAACCAGCCCACGCAGTGGTGTTGCTACGCACGCACCGGCTGCGGTGACCCGCAGCAGTGCGATGCGACAGGCGCATGGTGCAAACCGCTCCAATACGGCGACTGCGCCCGCGGTGGCGACGGCCCCGGCCGTGGATGACACTCCGGTGGAGCTGCGCTTTGCCCGTTTCGTCGCCGCCATGAAAGAGTCACGTACGGCCGATGCTGAACGTGAATTGGCTGCGTTGAAGGAGCGTCTGCCGGCAGGGTCTTTGGGACTGTTGCGCGCGCAAGCCTGGTTTGACCTGCGCGCCGGCCGCGATGCTGCTGCTGCAGACGGTTATCGCGTCATTCTTGAGCGGCTGCCTGGCGATGAAGAAGCTGCCATCAACCTGGCCAGCATTCAGTCGCGCCAGCAAAAGACTGAAGAAGCCCGCGCAACCCTTGATGCCGCATCGCGACTGCAACCAGATTCGGCTGCGTTGCGGGCCGCATTGGCCCAGTTCACCCCTGCTGCACGCCAATGACGGCCAATTCCATCTATGCCACGCTGGGGTTGTCACGCAACCCGTTTCCGCCGACGCCGGATGCGGGTTCGTACTTCTTCACGCCTCGGCTGGAGGAGGATTTCGCGGAGATCGTGCACTGCATCGAGGCGCGCAAGGGCTTTGTTCTTCTGACAGGAGAAGTCGGGCTGGGCAAGAGCACTTTGGTGCGACGCCTGCTGGACACCCTCAGTGGCAAGAACTGCCACTCAGCGCTGATCCTGAACACCTTTTTGCAAGACAGTGCTCTGTTGTCCGCCATACAGTCGGACTTCGGTTTGCCCCCCTCGGACTCCGTGGAGCAGGGACTGGCGCGACTGACCGAGTTCCTGATCGCGGGGCACCAGGCAGGCGAGATCAGCTTGCTGGTGATCGATGATGCGCAGAACCTCAGTGTGGAATCGCTCGAGCTGGTGCGCTTGTTGTGCAATTTGGAAACCGGCCAGGAAAAGCTGTTGCAGATCCTGCTGGTCGGACAGTCCGAGCTGGAGGAAACCCTGGCGACGCCGGAGTTGCGTCAGCTCAAGAGTCGCATCATCAAACACGCTCGGCTGTCGGGTCTGCAAAAGGATGAAGTCACCCGTTACTTCGACTTTCGCGTGAACGCTGCGGGCGCAGAGGGGCGCCTCTCCATCGAACCTGCAGCTGCGGACGTTTTGCACCGGGCCACGCAGGGAAACCTGCGGCGCATCCATCTGGTGCTGGACCGTTGTCTGTATGGTTTGGCGAGTACCAGAGCATCTGTGGTGACCGAGTCCCTGGTTCAGCGTGCGGTGGCGGATCTGCCTGCATTGGGGGATGAAGCCGCAGTGTTCGCCAAGGTGACTGGTAGCCATCGCGGTCGCAAGGCCTGGGTGCTCGCCGGCCTGCTGGCGGGCACGACAGCAACAGTCGCGCTGGCCAGCTGGGGGTTGGCTACCCAACCCAGCGAGCATGTATCGCCAGCAGCCCCCGTGGTGGCAGCTCCCGCCCCCGAGGTAGTTCGGCCAACGGTGTCGGGCGAGGCCTCAGCCTTATCGCCCAATGGCAGCTCTGCGACCGCCTTCGTGGCGACTGCACCGACACCCAAGGCGCAGCCTGCGGCTGCGGTACCTGCTCGCCAAGCCTGTGAAAACCAGCTCAAGGCGGCCGCTGCTGCGGACGAAGTGGTGCATGTTTACCGCCTGCCCGATGGCATGGCCGACAGCCTGAAACCGTCGACTCGCCTGTGCCGCTTCAGTGTGGACAAGGAGTCCTGGGTCGCATGGCTGAGTCGCAACAACACCCGCAACATCGAGGCCGCCGAGCAGGTCACGCGCAAGGTACAGGGCAAGCTCAAGGGCATGGGCCTTCTGGACAAGCGTGAGCCTGACGACGGTTTTTTTGGTTCGAAGACTGGAGAGGCGTTCGCCCGCTTTCAACTGCAGCAGGGTCTGCCGCCGACTGGCAAGCCCGACGAACTGACCTTCTTACTTCTGGAGCATCAGGATGCATCCCCCCGCTGAATCATTGCTAGAGGCCTCGGGCCAGTTGCAGCCCGCAGGCCCTACGGCCGAGGATCGCCTGGCGGTGCTGCGTGACAAGAGTCCTTCCCTGGGCGCTGCATTGGTCAATGCCGGCCTTGTGTCTGCAGTCGCCATCGACTATGTGTTGCAAAAACAGAAGATCGAGAAGGTGCCTATGGGCAACCTTCTGGTGGAGCTGGGTTTCGCAAGTGCCAACGAGGTCGCACGCCAGCTTGCTGGCCAGCGCGGACTGCGCTTTGTCAACGCCGATGAAATGCCGGAACCCGATACTGCGGTAGCGGGCATCTTTAACCGATCGTTGTGCCTGACTTATGGCTTTCTGCCTGTGCGGGAAAACGACGAAGGCCTGATCGAGGTAGTGCTTGGCGACGCACAGCCTGATACGGTGACCGAACTTGTGCAGCGCAAGCTGGGCAAGGGATGCCATTTTTTCCAAGGTGAATTCGATAGTGTTGCCCAGGCCATCCAGCAGCACTATTACTTCGCAGAGCACCCGCCGGCACGCCTGATAGAGAGCGAGGTCCGTAAGCTTGAAGCCGACGTGGATCGTGCTTACAGCCCCGCCCGTTTGCTGGAACACATGCTCCACCTGGCGGTGCGCGAACGGGCGACGGATATCCATCTGGCGCCCACGGCGCGTAGCCGTTCGGTGCTGCTGCGCGTAGACGGTGTTTTGCGTCCGGTGTTCGCGCTCTCGCCGGCCCTGGACCGCCTGGTGGTCTACGTCAAGCTGCAGGCCGACATGGATGCCAGCGAACAGCGCCTGCCCCAGGACGGTAGCTTTACGGCACAGGTGATGGAGCACAACTTCACCATCCGTGTCTCCACCTTGATCTCTGAATTTGGCGAGCGCATGGTGCTGCGCCTTTTGCCCGAACGCAGCAACCTGGACAAGCTGGCAGACCTCGGTTTTCTGGAGGAGGATGTCGCCGTCATGGCCAAGGCGTTCTCGCGGCCGCACGGCCTCATCCTGATCACAGGCCCTACCGGCTCAGGCAAGAGCACGACGCTGCACGCCGCGCTGCGCATGCAACCTTTGATTGAGCGCAACGTGTTGACTGTGGAGGATCCGGTGGAATACCGTGTCCCGGTCGCCTGCCAGACCGAAGTCAACCGCCGTGCGGGCTACGAGTTTGCCAACGCCATGCGGCACTTTCTGCGGCATGACCCCGACATCATCCTGGTGGGTGAAATCCGGGACTCCGAGACTGCACGTGCAGCGCTCGACGCATCCTCTACCGGGCACCTGGTGTTGTCTACCTTGCACGTGGGCAGCATTTTTGGGGTGATGCCTCGCCTCAAGCTGCTAGGCGTGGACACAGAAACGATTGCCGAAAACCTGGTGGCAGTGATCAACCAGCGCCTTGTGCGCCGCATTTGTCCACACTGCGCCAAGCCACGTCTTGCGACTGACGATGAGCGCCGCTGGCTGGGGCAGGGCGCTGCGGGCGAAATGCTGCAGGTGTTCCATGGTGCCGGCTGCCATCACTGCCGCGACACAGGGTATCTGGGCCGCCTGCCGGTGTACGAAATGCTGGTGGTTAACCGTGATCTGGCGGACGCCATCGCCTCTGATGCCACGCGGGCCGAAATGCGGCAACGCGCACTGGCAGCAGGCATGCGCCCCATCTTGACGTTGGCGCGACACCGCGTGTTGGCAGGTGAGACCACGATGGAGGAAATCCTCCGCACCGTGGGCGAGGACTGAGCCGCTTTGGCGGAAGCATTGAATGGCCAATCTCAACACTTATTACTACCGCGTACTGCTGCCCCATGGCGGGGTGCGCTCGGGTCTGTTGCGCCTGGCAGTCAAGCGCGACTTATCGGCTCGCATGCGGCTGGAGGCCGACACTGACGGCACGGTGATCAGCCTGTGGCGTTTTCCGGCCTGGCTTGCAGTGGTGGCCGATGCGCTGTTGCATCTGTTCCGAAAGCAAGTGCGCGGCGAGGACCTTGCGGGCTTCCTTCGCGACTTGGGCCTCATGATGCGCGCAGGCGTTCCCGCCCTTGATGCGCTGACCACCCTGGTGGAAGAAAGCCATAGTGTTGGCAACCCTGCCATGGCGTCCGTTGCACGCAACATGCTGGACGACCTGAACGCGGGTGTGGGCATGACCGAAGCTTTCAACCGGCACCCCAATGTGTTCCCTGAGACGGTGCGTAACCTCATCTCCATCGGGGACCAGACAGGTACTCTGGACCGCATGCTCGGCGAAGCGGCGGAGCACGTGGAGCGCATGATCAATATCCGGCGCGATATCAAGACTGCTCTGATCTATCCGGCGTTTGTGTTCGCCTCCATCATTGGCGTCGCCATCTTCTGGATCTACTACGTTGTGCCCAACATGGCGCGCCTGTTCAAGCAGCTGCAGGCGAAACTGCCACCCATCACAGAAGGGCTGGTGGCCTTTGCGAACTTGCTGTCCACCCATCTGCCCTGGGTGCTGCTGGTCACGGTCATCGTGGTGTCGATCGGCGTCATTGCCTTCAGGCGGTCCGAGCGATTCCAGCTTGCAACCTATACCTTCATGCACCGTTTGCCGATTGCTCGTACGTTGCTGGTGTCTTCCGGCATGGCACATATCACCGAGCATCTCTCGATCCTCGTACGTGCGGGGGTAGACATGGTGTCCAGCCTGCGCGTTCTGGGGCGGGCCACCAAGAACCGCTACTACCGCACCCGTCTCATCCATGTGGCGGAATCGGTTTCGCGTGGGGAGTCCGTGTCTTCATCGATGCGGCGTGTGGGCGGTTTTCCTGCGATGGCAGTTCGCATGATTTCCGTAGGGGAAGAGTCCGGTAGCCTGGATCAGCAGCTCTCTCACCTTGCAGCGGACTATCGCAAGCGCCTCGAGGTGTTGGTCAAGTCGCTCGCGGAAATCCTCAAGCCTCTGATCATCTTGGTTGCAGGGGGCTTGTTTCTTTTCCTGATCGTTGCGCTGTTGTTGCCTGTTTACGACCTGGTGCGGCAGTCGGTCACTCAAAGCATGGGTGGTTGAAGATGCGTAGCGTTGCGATGTCCACCGCTTATCGTGGCCAGCGAGAAGCACGGTTGGGTGGTTTCTTGGATGCAAAGGCGTGCTTTGCGCTCAACCAGTGCAGTCAGTTGATGTTGGCGGGGTGGCCATGAAAAGGCCTGTCTTGATCGGCGGCGGCTTGGCCGTACTGGTACTGGTTGTCGTGTTCTTCGCCGGCTGGGCTGTAGGAGGGCGGGACGGCTCTGTGGCGGTGGGATCTGTCCCACAGTCGACCACGGGTTTGCCGGCTCGGTCGGAGCCACCGGGCTCGGCCGGTAGTTTGTCGGGCTTTGCGAGTGAGCCGCCTTCGTCGATGACTCCCCAGATTGCCGGGACGCAGGCGCCTGCTGCTGTGGTTCCGATCACGGCTGACGAACGCCGCAAGCGTTTGGCCCAGGTGCGCTCTGACATTTCGGCCATGATGGCTAGCGGAGCACTCGGCTCACCCGAGAAGGCGCTCCCGCTTATCAACGAGCTGGAGCAACTGTCGCAGGGGAGTGCCGATCCACGCTATTTCCAGGCGCTTCGGAGCATGCTGGATAGCACAACCAAGGTCCAGGCGCTTAGCGCGGAACTCCAGAAGATATCGGGAAGCTCAAAGCCCGAGGACATTGCGCGTCGCCAGGAGGTACTGAGTCAGTTGCAGCAGCTCAGCACACGCATCAGTGCGGAGGCCGCCGATCTGCAATCCGGCGCGCGGCGCGCAGCCAACGCGGGGAAGTCGTGATGACTGGTGCAAGGTTGCAATTGCTTCAAAGGCGTGGTCGCAAATCGCAGGCGGGCCTGTCGATGATTGAGTTGTCCGTAGCGTTGGTCGTGGCGGGACTTTTGTCCTGGGCCTCGTTCAGCGCTTATGAGACTATCTCCCAGCAGCAGCAGATCGAGAGAGGTCGCGCACAGGCGCAACAGTTGCAGTCAATATTGCGTGCTTTTGCGTTGCGCAATGGGCGCCTGCCGTGTCCCGACGTAAGCGCTGTGGCAACCGGGTACGAGTCGTTCACTGCGGGGGCTTGTTCGAGTGGAAACCAGCTGGGTTGGTTTCCCTACGTGAGCCTCGGGCTTGAAATTCCTACCCAGGAGCTGCGAGCGCGCTATGCCGTATTTCGCGCCTCCAACGCCAATGTCTTGCTGGACGCAGACCTTGCCGTTTCCAAAGAACGCACCGGTGACTCCGTCAGCGAGGCCAATTATCTGGATGTCACCGACTTGATCGCGGCGCTGGTGAATGCATCTGCACTCCCTTTGTCGACCGCGCGGGCCTACCTGACGGGGGATGGAGGGGCCGCTGGGGCCATTGATTGCGTTTCCAACGCAGTTATGTCTGCTGCCTATTGGGTGGTTGTGCCATTGCAAGACCGCGACAACGATGGCAGCCGTCTGGACCCCCCCCACACGATGACCAGCCTCTGTGCAGCCAGCCCTTCTGCTCCGTTGCGGTTTGCCTCCGATGACGTGGTCGTGGCCGAGTCACCGGCACAGCTGGCTGGCTGGTTGCGTGCGAGTCTGCCGTAGCCGAATTCGGGACTGATAACTCATGTTCATGTTGATACTTGCCGTTGCTCAGCTTATGCCGAAGCCGTCGCAGACTGCTTCTGGCTCAGGCGCTGGCATTGTGGAACCGCAAGGGCAGACCCTCGGGGGGAGCCGTTTGCCTCAGGTGGCCAGTGAGTGCTGCGGTTTCTTTGGGGCTCGTTCACGCGGCTTTGGGATGGTGCAGGTCTTGCTCCTCATCGCCGTTCTGGCGGGCCTCGCGACCATGGGCTACTTGCAATGGCGCGAGCGGTCGGCGGTGGATTCTTCACGCCAGGAGCGGCAAGCGCTCTCGCAAGCAGACCGCGCCATTGTTACCTTTGCTACGGTAATGCGGCGGCTGCCTTGTCCTGACACCAACCGTGACGGTATCGAGGACTGTGGTGCTGCTGACCAGAAAGGCTGGTTGCCTTCCGTGTCGCTTCGTTTGGCCGGTGCAGACCCAGGCGTGGATGTGGGGCAGTTGCGCTATCTGGTTCAACGAGGCGGTGGGAAAAATGATCTGACCTTACTGGATGACGCCTGGCGGCCTCTCGAATATGACACCACGGGCAAGACATACGCCAGCATGCGTGCTACCACCGCGACCGGAGGGGATTACCAAGCAGATATTCTCACCTTGACGGACCTCTGCCAGCGCCTGGATGATGGGCGTACGACCCCATTTGCGATTGGCATGGCCGAAGTGCGGTCGTCGCCGGTACGCACCACTGCGTACGCGCTTGTCCACCCGGGTAACGATGACGCAGACGGAGACGGATCGCTCTTCGATGGGGCGAATGCGTCCGCCGACAGTGCCGTGGAAGATCCGACCCTTCGGCCTTTGCTGTCCCGTTACAACGACATCGTGCTGGAGCGTTCCTATGCGAGCCTTCTGGCCGGGCTGCACTGTGCTCCGCTGATCGACTCCATCAACACCGTGGCGTTGGCGCATGACGTGGTCTTGCAGGTGGATGACCTGAAGACCGGAAACATTGCTGCCGCAAAACAAGCTATCGTTTTTGCCGCGCTGGGGGCTGCGATCACGGCAGCGGATATGACGGGCACGATTCTGGGCGGAATTGCAGATGCCGGGAATGCGGCCGTAGAGTGGGCGCTCTGCGCCGCAACGCTGGGGCTTGCGGTAAACGCCTGCGCCGCGGCTCCGCAACATACCGCTGCCGTTGCGCTGACCGGCGGTGTGCTGTACGCCAACGGCGTCTCCGTGGGGCTGAACGTCGTGGCAGCCATCATGGCCGGCAATGCGCTGGCGCTGGCAGACAGTTCGGTGGATTCGTCCACTCTCACATGCCCATCCACTGATTACACGCAGGCACTCACCGCAGCAAAGAAGGAGTGGGACGACGCTGTGGCGGCTCGCGATGCGCTCATCACCAAAATCAATGACAAGACCAATGAGTTGAATGCAGCCAACATCGCGCGCACCAATGCCATCAACAATCTGGTGGCGCAGGTGCGCGCCGGTGGCAGCAGCACCAGCATTGACTCGCGCATACAGCCGGCTCTGGATGCGGCAACCACCTGGGAGTCCAGTTCGTTCTCCCTGAATGCAGCCACACAGCGCCGCGATAACTACCAAACGGCAGTGACGCAGTGGACCAACCAGGTGGCGACCTATGCTGACATGCTGGCCAACCGGACCACGCTGATCACCCAGCTCAATACGGACATCGCCGCGCTGGATGCCCAGATCGCTGCCACCACCGACCCCGCAGTGAAGGCCACGCTGCAAAAACAAAGGCTCGAGAAGACTTCGCAGCTCACGCTTCTGAACGACCCTGTTGCACTGCAAGGTGAATATGACAAGGCGGTCACCGAACGGAACAATGCGCAAGCCAACCTCAATGCAGCGCAGGCCGATCTGTCGGCGGCTCAAGCGAGCGTTGGGTCGGCGCAAACGAGTTTCCAAACGGCTTATTCCAACTTGCGCAATGCGGGGCGCTACACCATTTTTGTGGGGGCGTCACCTGCAGCGATTGGCTGCACGACCACAGCCAGCGGTGTTTGCCAAGCGGGCGACATCGTGACGTCTGGTGGTATCCAGGGGGCGTTGGTGGACCTCTTTGGCGGTTCATCAGTCAGCCCAGATCCGGATGCCAAGTACCTGAAGCCCATCAAGCTGCAGAGGGAGCTCAATGCCCTTCAGAGCCAGCTGGGCGAGGCCAACAAACGAGTGACTGATGCACAGAACATATACAACCAACTCAAGACCCAGGCTGACAATCCGCCCCCTTGCAACATCACTGGAAAGGGCGTGACACCCATGCCCCCTAGTGCTGCTTTGGATATCCTCATCAAGGTGGACCAGAAAGGGGGCACGCGATGAAGCGCTCCCTGCGGAAGGAGAATGGTTTCTCCATGGTGGAGTTGGCCGTGGTTCTTGCGATTGTCGGAATCATCGGTATTTTTGTATGGCGCTGGGTGGTGTCTACCCGTGAACCGATGCAGAGGCCTGCGATGTTGCGGCAGCTGGGCGAGGCGCAAGCGGCTGTGGAGGGCTTTGTGCTCGCGCATCACCGACTGCCTTGTCCGGCATCCAATTCGGGTGGCGGTGAAGCCTGCAGTGATCCCACCGCAGTGCGACTGCCTTGGAAAAGCCTGGGGTTGAGCAGCCCCTTTGGCCAACTTCACTACGGTGTCAATCGAGGCGGCAGCGTGGATCTTGCGGTTGCGCCAGTGGCGTCCGTGTCTCCAGACCTGAATATCGATTTCACGGACATGCCGGTGATACCGACATACCCTACGTTCTCGCCACCTATCGCGGCGTCGGCGACCGTCAACGCAGCCGCTGCTCGCGCAACGGCCGCCATCACGGCTGCCAGCGCGCGCCGTGTTGTGGCGAATGGACTGGATTGGTGCCATGGACTGCGTCGGTTTGCTGCCAACCCGGCAGCGGCCGGCATTCTGAGTGCTGGCAATGTGTCCGACAGCATGCCAGTTGCCTATATCTTGGTTCATCCGGGAGAGAACAATCAGTTTGACGGCAATAACGCAGTGGGGGCCAGCGCCACCTGGCGATTCGATTTCCCGGGACGGCCGCAAGACGCAAGCTATGACGACTTGACTGTCGCTGTGGGGGCTTCGGATCTGGATGCACGCATTGGATGCGTGGGACGGCTGAGTGAAATGCAGGCCACTGCACAAGGGGCTTACGCGGCGTACGACAGTGCGCGCGTCATGCAGGAATATTGGTCGTTGCGTGTGTTCGACATCACCGCGGCAGAGTCTGCCGTGCAGTCGGCAGAGTCGGGAGTTGCCACAGCGGCCCTGGCCCTGGCGGTGGCCACTGCTAGCGGTGTGATCAGCATTGCATCTGCGGCCAACTCGGAAGGGGTCACCGCTTTTGTGGTGGGTATTGCTGCAGCCAACTTGGCGGTGGCCATTGCCCAAACCGTGTATGCGGCCAAGGCGTTGGACGAAGCAAAGGCTGCACTGCAGGTGGCTAAAGAAAAGCAGGCGGCCACCGATGCCTACGCTGCAAAGGTGTACGACACGTTTACGCAGGCACTGTCCAGTGCCACCAAGCTGGATGTGAAGGGACTCAACCCATGAAGCGCAGCATGCAAGGGTTCACCCTGGTCGAGGTTTCGGTCATCCTGCTTGCGCTGGGTTTGATATTGCCCGGTGCTATTGTCTTCTGGCAGCTTTCGGAACGTCAGCGCGTCACCACTGTGCAGGTGGATGTTCAGCAGCAAACACGCGATGCCCTGGTGGGTTATCTGCACTCGAACTATCGCCTTCCCTGCCCCGCTGCGGATACAGCAGGTGTGGAGTCATGCACCGAGGGCGGTGGCTTGCGCCAGGTGGGCTTCGTTCCATGGCGCACGCTGGGACTTCCCCGGCCGGAGGCGGGTGCTTTGCGCTACGGTGTCTACCGTGAACCATCGGCCACCCCGCATGAAGACAGGGATCTGGCCAGCGCCGTTGACCGCATGAATCCGCTGCGCGTGCGTACCCCCAACCCCAAGCCGCAGAACCAGGACGCGCCTAACGGAAAGGCGCCTCCAATCCCTTCCGTGTCCACGGTTCAGTTGGGGATGACTCAGTCCGGCAACGACGCTGCTCCTCTGAACACTGCGTGCAACGCTGCTGATAGCCCACCTTGTCCACTGGGTGTTGCGAGGGCGGTTAACCTGGTGGATGTATGTCTCGCGCTGAACACCGCCAATGACGCGTTGGTTGCACCTGCGGGTCGGTTGGGCGCGAAGATGCTGGGAACCCGGCGCTCGATAGCCTTTGCCCTGGTTGCTCCCGGCATGCTGGACGCAGACGGCGACGGCAAGGCTTTCGACGGTGCGAATGCCACTGCCAGTTCGGCAGATCCTACCTTCGAGGCACCAGGTACCGTTGCGACCAGCATCTATGACGACTCTGTGGTGGCACCCAGCCATGCGGAACTCTTTGGCGAACTGCACTGTGGCGCTGCGTTGTCTGCCATATCGCATGCGCATTTCAACGCAGCCACGGGTGCGTTCGTCATGGAGCGGGCTTTGTATGACTACCGAGACCAGTTGTTCGTGGCCGTCAAACTGGCAGAAGCTAACGAGGCAGCCGCCTTTGCAGGGGTTGCCGGTGCCGCGGCTGGCGTTTTGAGTGCGGCCAAGGAGATGGTGTCAGCCACTGCGGACACCACGATGAGCGCTGGCGCCCGGGCTGTGCAAATCGGACTGGCTGCCGCAGGCATCGTGGCGGCCGCTGTGGGTGCGGGCTTGTCCGTGGTGACGACGGGGCTGGCAACAGCTGCACTGATCGAGGCCAAGCAGGTGCACTCGGACTTCGCTACGCGAACCACTGCCATGACGGAACTCGCCATCTCTATCAACAACAACACGCTGAAGGCGGATGCCATTGGCTATTGAGACCTTTCGGTCAAAGAGCGACATAC
Source organism: Acidovorax sp. 99 (assembly GCF_003096455.1). Lineage (NCBI taxonomy): Bacteria > Pseudomonadati > Pseudomonadota > Betaproteobacteria > Burkholderiales > Comamonadaceae > Acidovorax > Acidovorax sp. 99. Next base: position 87,752 of record NZ_QEKU01000001.1, on the reverse strand, counting down.
CATGACAACGAAACCAACGAACTATGGGGTTATGCCTGCGAGGCGGCAGCGCGGCTTTTCGCTTCTTGAATTGAGCATTGCGTTGGTCGTGATTGGCCTCGTACTGGGTGCGGTGGCGGTAGGACGGGACTTGCAGCGGTCTGCTGCCAACCAGCGTCTGTCCACCGACTTCATCCAGGGGTGGCAACTGGCTTACGAGGCATTCTTCAACGGTGTGGGCTACCCTCCCGGTGACAACCCCACCAATCCCACGGGCCGAGTCAATGGCAACAGTGTCACGCCGGGCTCGGAGCTGTGTGGCGACGCGATGATCAACGCCTTTCTGGCAGCCGGTATTCGTTTACCTGCGGGGCGTACAGAAGGGCAGCAGGACCGTTATGTGTACCTCGACAGCAACGGGAACCCGCAGGAAGCGCGGGTGTGTTTCCAGAGCGTGAATTGGGCGGAGCCTGATGTCACCGTTGGCAACTATGTCACACGTTCCCGCAACGTGATGGTTATTCGTGGTGCCACGTTCTCGTTGGCGGCTGCATTGGACCAGCAGATTGATGGCAACAGCGACGCACGGTTCGGGCGTCTTCGCGACGTTTCCCTTGCGAACGACGTCACGGCCAATACGCCCGGCAAAATCTGGCCTATCGACGACCGCATGGCGTTTGGTAGCACTACGCCCACGTCGCTGGATGAATCGCAGGTCGCCATCACCACCGCGCTCTTTAAGATGATGCGCTGACTCTCGGACCATACCCGGCATGGCGCCACAACCGGGCCTTCTTTCGGCCTACATGCGCCAGGCCGGATGGGGTTAATGAGTCACATGCCTGCCAGCTGAAACCGCTGGTCAAAGTTCATCTTGCCCAGCACGCGCAGCGCCGCGTTGCGGGTGGCGTTGTCCACCTTGCTGATGTCCAGGCTGTAGCGCTTGGCGGTGGACACCACGTCCACACACTTGTGACCCCATTGCACCGCCACGAGCAGGGCGGGGCGCTGGCCTGCCTCGGCGCCGACTGATACGCCGCGCTGCTCGGGCCGCAGCATGAATTCGAGGTGGGGGGTGCGCACCAGGGTGAGGCGGTCGGCACCTTGCGGACCCAGGGCGAACGAGACCACCCAGTCGTCTTCGTCTTCCACCATCACAAACGGAACATGCTGGGGTGCGGCCATGGTGCTGGGCGTTGGGGTTGTAAGGCGGGGCGGGTGGACCGCCGTGGTGCATCGCCCGGAGTGCGGGCGGGCGCCAGTATGCCGCTGCAAGTGCTGTGCCTGCTGCGGGAGAACCCGAGGTTGGGCCTTTCCAACGCGCGGTGTCGGTGTCAGCCCGGTGCAAGGCTGGCGCGGTGTGTGCTGGGTTGTGCGATGCAGTGTGGTCGGGCGAGGGGGCTGCACGCCGGGTTTGGGGTCAGGGTTTTGATAACAATCGGCCTGTGCGCTAGTTCGGTATGTCTTTGTAGCTATTGTTTGGATAGCATTTTTGGCCGCGATGGCCTCCCTGCCACGGCGGTCGCCAAGCCCGTGGCCAGTTGGCCCACGGTGCGCAGCGCTGGTTCCAGCCGTCCCTGCGCTGGATGCCCGTAGTTGATGCGTACGCAGTGCGCAAACCGCTGGTCGGCCGAGAAGATCTGCCCGGGCGCGATGCTAATGCCCTGCTGCAGTGCCAGTCGGTGCAGTTCCAGCGCGTTCACTTCAGGCGGCAGCTCCACCCACAAGAAGTACCCACCCTCAGGCCGCGATACGCGGGTGCCGGGTGGGAAGTGCTGCGCTAGGGCCGCCAGGGCCATCGCCTGCTGCTCGGCCAGGCTGCGGCGCAGCTGGCGCAGGTGCCGGTCGTAGCCGCCCTGGGCCAGGTATTCCGACAGCGCCTGCTGTGACGGCGTGGCGGTCGACAGCGTGGTCATGAGCTTGAGCCGCTGCACCGCCGTCGCAAACCGGCCCGCCGCCACCCAGCCCACGCGGTAGCCGGGCGCCAGGCTTTTGCTGAACGAGCTGCAGTGCATCACCAGCCCTTCGGTATCAAACGCCTTGGCTGGGGGCGGGCGCTGGGGGCCAAAGTGCAGCTCGCCATACACGTCGTCCTCGATCAGCGGCACGCCGTGGCGCGCCAGCAGGGCGACCAGCTCGCGCTTCTTGTCCTCGGGCATCAGGCTGCCCAGCGGGTTCTGAAAACTGGGCATGAGCCAGCAGGCCTTGATGGGCTGGTGGGGCTTGTGCGAGGACTGGCGCTCCAGCGCCTCGGCCAGCGCGGTCAGGTCAATGCCATCGCGCGGGTGGGTGGCGACTTCCAGCGCCTGCAGGTTCAGCCGCTCCAGGGCCTGTAACGCGGCGTAGAAGGTGGGCGATTCGACCACCACCACGTCGCCGGGCTGGGTGACGGCCTCCAGGCAGAGGTTGAGCGCCTCCATGGCCCCGTTGGTGATGATGATTTCTTCAACATCCACCGCCATGCCGTGCACGCCGTAGCGCAGTGCAATCTGCTGGCGCAGGCGTTCGTCGCCGGGCGGCAGGCTTTGCACGATGGTCCACGGGTCGAGCTTGCGCAGGCCGCTGCCCAGGCAGCGCGCCAGGCGCTCCAGTGGAAACAGCTCCAGCCCTGGAAAGGCCGAGCCCAGCGGCACCAGGTCGCGGTCGCGCGCCAGGCCCAGCACCTCGAACACCAGGTCGCTGATGGCCACGCCGGTGGAGGTGGCGGCGGGCTGCGAGGGCTGGGGCTCCGCGGGTCGAACCTCGGCCGTACCCGGTAGCCGGGCGCTGACGTAGTAGCCCGAGCGCGGGCGCGCATGGATCAGGCCCTGGGCCTCCAGCAGGTAATACGCCTCGAACACGGTGGACGGGCTGATGCCCCGTGTGCGGCTGGCCTCGCGCACTGAGGGCACGCGGTCGCCAGGGCGCAGTGCGCCGCTGTGGATGAGCTGGGCGATGGCGTCGGCGTGGCGTTCGTAGCGCTTCATGGGCAGGGCGAGGTTGATGCAGGGCAAACTGATCTGTATTTTTAACTCGAAACTGAATCTGTACTGTTTTTATGGTCGGGCGTAGAGTGGCGGACTGTGTGGGCGCACGCCCACCGACTGTTTCCCCAGAGATAAAAAGCCATGATCGATTGCCTGCGCAGCCTGCTGCGCCCCGTTGCCTTCCTGCCTGCGGCCGCTGCCGTGCTGGCGCTGGCCTTGAGCGCTGGCGCTGTGGCCCAGACCGTGCCTGCCAGCACCACCCCTGCAACCCCGGTGGCCACTGCATCCACTGCGGCCGCGGTGCCCGTGTCTTCCATGTCTTCACGCGTGCTGGCCTGCACCGCCTGCCACGGCAAGGAAGGCCGTGCCACGCCCGATGGCTACTTTCCGCGCATTGCGGGCAAGCCGGCGGGCTATCTGGCCAACCAGCTGCTCAACTTTCGGGACGGGCGGCGCAGCTACCCGCAGATGGGCTACCTCATCGAGCACCTGACGGACGATTACCTGCGCGAGATGGCCGAGCACTTTGCCGCGCTCGACTTGCCGTACCCACCGCCGCCTGCACCACAAGCACCCGCTGCCGCGCTGGAGCAGGGCCGCCAGCTGGTTCAGCAGGGCGACGCGGCGCGCCGCATTCCCGCCTGCGTGGCCTGCCACGGTGCGGCCATGACGGGCGTGGCACCGTCCATCCCCGGCCTGCTGGGCCTGCCGCGTGACTACCTCAACAGCCAGCTGGGCGCCTGGAAGACCGGCCAGCGCCGCGCGCATGTGCCCGACTGCATGGCCGATATTGCCCGCCAGCTCACGCCCGATGACGTGAGCGCTGTCTCGGCCTGGCTGGCCGCCCAGCCCGTGGCGGCGGGTGGCAAGCCGGCCCGCACGCTGCCCGCCGCCATGCCGGCGCGCTGCGGCGGTGTGGCGGAGGTTCCCGTCGCTGCTGCAGCGGCACGCTGAGAAGGGATGCACCGATGAAACGCATCCTCTGGACGATTTCTTCCGTTCTGGCCGCCTTGGGCATTGCGGCAGCACTGCTGATCAGCCTGAACCTGCGTGGCGAAGAGCCTCTGCCCGCCACCGAGACGCTGCAATCCACGCCCGTGCTGGTGCAGCGCGGCGAATACCTGGCCCGCGTCGGCAACTGCATGGCCTGCCACACCACCCAGGGCGGCGCGCCGTTTGCAGGCGGGCGCGGCATCGAGACGCCGTTTGGCGTGGTGCACAGCTCCAACCTCACGCCCGACAGGGTGCAAGGCATTGGCAGCTGGACCTCGGCCGAGTTCTGGCGCGCCATGCACCATGGCCGCAGCAAGGACGGGCGGCTGCTGTACCCGGCCTTCCCGTACCCCAACTACACGCAGGTGACGCGCGAGGATTCGGACGCCATCTTTGCCTATCTGCAAAGCGTGCCCGCTGCGCCAGATACCAACCGCGCCCATGCGCTGCGTTTTCCGTACAACACGCAGGCGGCATTGGCCGTGTGGCGTGCGCTGTTCTTCGCACCCGGAACGCCTCCCACCGAACCCACGCAGACGGCTGAATACAACCGGGGCGCCTATCTGGTCAACGGCCTGGGCCACTGCACCGCCTGCCACACGCCCCGCAATGCACTGGGCGCCACGACGGACGCCAAGGCCTTCACCGGCGGATTGATCCCGGTGCAGAACTGGTATGCCCCCGCACTCAATGCGGCGCACGAGGCGGGCGTGAAGGAGTGGCGCACCGACGACGTGGTGGCACTGCTCAAGACGGGCGTGGCCCCGCAGGGCTCGGTGCTGGGCCCCATGGCGGAGGTGGTGTTTCGCAGCACGCAGTACCTGAGCGACGCCGATGCGCGCGCCATGGCCGTGTACCTGCAGGGCCTGCCGCAGCAGGATCGCAAGGCGCCTGCCACCGTGGCCGCCCCCCCGGCCAGCGCGATGGCGCGGGGCGGCAAGGTGTACGAGCAGCAGTGCGCGCAGTGCCACGGCGACCGGGGGCAGGGCGAACCCGGCGCGTTTCCGGCACTGGCGGGCAACCGCGCCATCACGCTGGCCGATCCCACCAACCTGGTGCGCGTGGTGCTGCAGGGCGGCTACCTGCCCGCCACCGCAGGCAACCCGCGTCCGCACGGCATGCCGCCGTTTCAGCAGACCTTGTCGGACGAGGAGGTGGCGGAGGTCACCACGTTTGTGCGCAACAGCTGGGGCAACCAGGCGCCAGGTGTGGGTACCATCGAGGTCTATCGCGCGCGTGAGCGCCGCGGCATGTAGCGCCAGGCCCGGGGCCCGCGCCCGCCGCCCCGCAGCGCGGCCCTCCAGGAGCCCTTTTGATGTCCAGTCCCGCCGCACTGCCCGAACCCACCCCCACGAGCCCTGGTGCCGCCACGCCCAGCGGCTGGTGGGCCGTGTGCCTGTGTGCAGCGTGGTGTGGCACCTGCGGCATTTATCGCCCCTTGTTCGACGAATTGGCCCGTGCACACCCGGACGTGCGGTTTGAATGGGTGGACATCGAAGACGAATCCGATCTGGTCGGGGACCTGGATGTGGAAACCTTTCCCACCCTGCTGATTGCCGACGGCGAGCGAGCCCTGTTCCTGGGCCCGTTGTTGCCGCAGGCGCCAGTGCTCACGCGGTTGTTGACCAGCCTGCAGGCGGCAGCGCCCGGCAGTGCCGGGGCGGGGGACGAGGCCCAGAGCGTTTTCGAGCGGGTGCGCGCAGGACGCCGCGCCTAGCGGGCGGGCTTGCGGGCTGGCAGCGGTGGTTACCGCACCTTCGTCCACATCTTGAATACTCTTTTTTTGATAGCTGACGGCGCATGATTCACTAGCGCTACAGCCACTTTTGCTCGAAATCTGTGTCCACACCCCATCCACCCTGGTTCCCGCTCAACTCGCTGCAGGCCCAGTGCGACAAGGGCACCTGGGAGCGGGGCATGGAGCTGTACCGCCAGGCAGATGTGGTGCGCGTGGGGCTCCAGCAACAGGCCGAGGGCCGCTGGGCCTTGGCGGGTGAAGTGCAGGGCAGCTCGCCCGATCCGTACGAAGTGTCCGTGCAACTGGTACTTGCGCCCAATGGCCAGGTCAAGCAATGGTCGGGCGATTGCAGTTGCCCCGTGGGGGCAGATTGCAAGCACGCTGTGGCCCTGACCCTGGAGGCCGCGCACCGCGACCCGGCGCAGGGCCCGTCGTCCACGCGGGCCGCCGATGCGCTCAAGACCATGCAGGAGCGCAAAGAGGCCCTGGCGCGCGCCGAGGCCGAGGCGCGGCTGGTGCACTGGCTGCAGGAGTGGGACCGCGCTCTGGGCGGTGCTGTGCCGCAGGAGCCAGTCGCACGACCGGGGCGGCCCGAGTGTTATCTCTATCTTGTCTCTACCGTAGGGCGGGCGCGCACCAGCGTGCCGCAGTTGCAGCTGGAGGCCGTGGTGTCGTACCCCAAGCTCACGGGGGGGTGGGCCAAGCCGCAACAGATCCGCACCCAGCCCGCGCCCGGCCAGGCGGTGTACGACCGCGCCAGCGACGCCGACCGCCAGGTGCTGCAGCTGCTGCGTGCCATGCCCCGCAGCGTGGGGTACTACTCGGCCTACAGCGTCGCGCCCATTGGGGTGCTGGAGGGTGCGGTGGGCTTGCTGGCGCTGGAGCAGGCTGCGGCCACAGGCCGCCTGTTTGTGGATGCGGGTGGGTCCACCGTGGGTGAGCCTTTGCGATGGGGCGGCGACCCGTTGCCGATCACGCGGGCATGGCAGGCGTCTACGCCTGCGCAAGGCGGCGAGGCTGTCTGGGGGCTACAGGCACAGCTGCCGGGCGACACCGCCATGCTGTGCGACAACCACCCGCCGCTGTACCTGGACGCCGTCCAGGGCGTTTGCGGCCCGGTGCACGCGGAGGGCCTGAGCCCGGCCCAGGTGGCCATGCTGTTCAAGGCGCCCGCGCTCACTGCTGCGGCCCTGCAAAAGCACCATGCCGAGGTGGTGCGCCGCATTGACGGCGTGTTGCCGTTGCCTCCGGCGCTGGGGCCGCTCACGCAGGTGCGGGGGCTGAAGCCCGTGGCGCGCTTGCATTTGGCACCGTCGCCTGCCGACAGGGTGGCCGAAATGGGGCTCATCACCGCGCAGTTGCGGTTTGACTACCAGGGCCATGTGGGCTGGTGGGCTGGGCAGGAACTGGCGGTGCTGGTGCCCGGTGCCGACGGCGGCCAGGTGCTGCTGCAGCGCGATGCGGTGGCTGAACGCCATGCCGTCGAGCGTCTGGAAGGTCTGGGTCTCCTGGCCACTGACGACGGCCTGTTCGGCATCCCTGGTGAGCGTGCGCAGGACGACTGGATGCATTGGGCGGACAACGGCTTTGCAGGGCTGTGCGAAGCGGGTTTTGATGTGACGCTGGACGCGGCGCTGCATGGCTGGGTGCAACACGCCGACCGACTGGATGTGGTGCTGCAGCCTGAGGGGGATGACGCGACCACATCGCCCTGGTTTGCGCTGTCGCTGGGCATGGAGATCGATGGCGTGCGCCACAACGTCCTGCCCTGGCTGCCCGATCTGATTGCCGCCGCGGCGGCGCAGCCGCTGGACCCTGCGACGGGCTTGCCCCAGCTGCCGGAACATGTCTACATGCCGTCGTTGACCGGTGCCGGGTTTGTGCGCCTGCCGACAGATACCCTGCGGCCCTGGATGGCAGCGCTGCTCGATCTCGCGGGCGACCGCGCGCGTGACTTCAACGCCGACCGCCTGAAGCTCTCGCGCCTGGACGCCCTGCGCACCAGTGCTGCGCTGGGCGAGGGCGCGGTGTGGCAGGGCGCCGGTGCCTTGCGCGACATGCTGGCCCAGCTGCGGGGCGCCAGCGCCTTGCCCGAGGTGCCGCTGCCCGCCAGCGTGCGTGCCACGCTGCGGCCCTACCAGCAGCAAGGCCTGAACTGGCTGCAGTTTTTGCGGGCCCACGGCCTGGCTGGTGTGCTGGCCGACGACATGGGCCTGGGCAAGACCCTGCAGACCCTGGCGCACATCCAGGTCGAAAAAGACGCTGGGCGGCTGACGTGCCCTGCGCTGGTCATTGCGCCCGTGAGCCTGATGGGCAACTGGCAGCGCGAGGCCGCTCGCTTTTGCCCGGGCCTGCGGTGCCTGGTGCTGCATGGCGCGGATCGCCATGAAGTGGCCGATGAAGTCACCGAGCACGACCTGGTCATCGCGCCGTATTCACTGCTGCAACGCGACCGAGACCGCTGGCTGGCGCACCAGTGGCACCTGATGGTGCTGGACGAGGCCCAGAACATCAAGAACGCCAGCAGCCAGGCCGCACAGGTGGTCAGCGAACTGCAGGCGCGCCACCGGCTGTGCTTGTCGGGTACGCCCATGGAAAACCACCTGGGCGAGGTCTGGAGCCTGTTTCACTTCTTGATGCCGGGCTTTTTGGGCAGCCAAACGCGCTTCAAGGAGGTGTTTCGTACGCCCATCGAAAAGCAGGGCGACGGCGCGCGCATGGCCCAGTTGCGCGCCCGCATCACCCCCTTCATGCTGCGGCGGACCAAGGCGCTGGTGGCAGGGGAGCTGCCGCCCAAGGTCGAATCGGTCATGCCTGTGGAGCTGACCGGCGCGCAGGCGGACCTGTACGAAACCATCCGCCTGGGCATGGAGAAGACCGTGCGCGAAGCGCTGCAGTCTAAGGGGCTGGCGCCATCGCAGATCACCATCCTGGATGCGCTGCTCAAGCTGCGGCAGGTGTGCTGCCACCCGCAACTGGTGCCGCTGGACGCAGCCAAGGCCGTGGAGACCTCGGCCAAGCTGGACCATTTGATGACGCTGCTGCCCGAAATGTTGGCCGAGGGGCGGCGCATTTTGCTGTTCTCGCAGTTCACCAGCATGCTCAGGCTGATAGAGACCGAGCTGAAAAAGCGCGACCTGCCCTGGGTCAAGCTCACGGGGCAGAGCCAAAAGCGCGACGCGATCATCGAGCAGTTCACCAGTGGTCAAGTGCCTTTGTTTCTCATCAGCCTCAAGGCGGGCGGGGTGGGGCTGAACCTGCCGCAGGCCGACACGGTGATCCATTTCGACCCTTGGTGGAACCCAGCGGTGGAAAACCAGGCCACCGACCGCGCCCACCGCATGGGTCAGACGCAGAGCGTGTGGGTGATCAAGCTGGTGGCGCGGGGGACGATCGAGGAGCGCATCCTGGCCCTGCAGGAGCGCAAGGCGCAGCTGGCGGGCAGCCTGTACAGCGGAGCTGCTGCCCGCAAGGAGCCGCTCTTCACCGAAAGCGATCTGGCAGAACTGCTGCAGCCGCTATCACTGTCATAGCTGCTGGTGCAGGTTGGACAAGCGCGTGGTGCCATCGAGGCAGGGCACCGCCCGGAGGGCCGCATGGACGCTGGCTTGGGCGTCCTGCCTGAGCGTGTTGACAACAGTTTTCCCTGTCTGCGCCTTTGCAAATCAACACTTTGCACGCTACAATACGAATCTCACGACCAAACGGGCGGGTACCAACCGCCCGTTTTTTTTGGTCGAACGCTTTTGGAGCTCGAAGCTGTCGGGGAAGAGTCTCCGGGGGTTATCGGGTTTTTTGTTTTGGATTTGCGCAAATGCGGGGGCACAAGCAGTGCTCCCGGTGGGCAGGCTGGTGGCTTGGTCCTGATTGGCGCAAGTTGTGTGGTTTATCCGGGATTGAACTGAACACGTGGCATTGCAGCAAGTCGTTGAACAAATTGTGACGGGACTGGGATATGACCTGGTGGAGATCGAGCGCTCTGCCGGCGGCCTGTTGCGCGTCACCATCGACTTGCCTTGGGTGCAGCCGGCCGCTGACGCACCCCAGCCCGTGATCGAGCAGTTCGTGACGGTCGAGGATTGCGAGAAGGTCACCCGCCAGCTGCAGTTTGCGCTGGAGGTCGATGGCGTCGAGTACAAGCGCCTCGAAGTGTCATCCCCTGGTATCGACCGGCCCTTGCGCCACGAGCAAGACTTCGTGCGCTTTGAAGGCTCTGTCATCGACATCACCCTGAAGGCGCCCATCGGCGCCGCAGCAGCGGGAGGCCAGGTCAACGCCACCCGCAAGAAATTTCGCGGCACGCTGGAGCGGGCCGAGGCCGGAGGCTGGCAGATCGTCTGGAGCGACGAGCCGCCGGTCAAGCCAGGACAAAGAGTTAGCAAGAAACGCGTGCCCGCCCCGTTGCAGGCGATGGGCTTCACCTTGGACGAATGCCGGGATGTGCGCCTTGCGCCGATCGTGGACTTCAAGGGGCGCGCAGGCAAGGCCGGGGCTGCACCTGCCTGATTTGCTGCTGAAAATTGTGGGGTGGGTGGCTGCAGTGCGTTGCCTTGCCCTCGGGTGATTGAAAACAGGAGAGTCGTCGCATGAATCGCGAATTGTTGATGTTGGTTGAGGCCATTTCGCGCGAAAAGAACGTGGAGCGTGATGTGGTCTTGGGCGCCGTGGAGTCGGCCCTGGCCCAGGCTACCAAGAAGCTGTACCAGGGCGAGGTGGACATTCGCGTGTCCGTGGATCGCGACAGCGGCAACTACGAGACTTTCCGTCGCTGGCTGGTGGTGCCCGACGATGCGGGCCTGCAAAACCCCGAAGCCGAAGAGCTGCTGATGGATGCGAAGGATCGCATCCCAGACATCGAAGTCGGCGAGTACATCGAAGAGGGTGTCGAGTCGGTGCCTATCGGTCGCATCGGCGCCATGGCTGCCAAGCAGGTCATCCTGCAGAAGATCCGCGACGCTGAGCGGGAAATGTTGCTCAACGACTTCATGTCGCGCGGCGAGAAGATCTTCACCGGCACCGTCAAGCGCATGGACAAGGGCGACATCATTGTCGAGTCCGGCCGCGTGGAAGGCCGTCTGCGCCGCAGCGAAATGATCCCCAAGGAAAACCTGCGCAGCGGCGACCGCGTGCGGGCCATGATCATGGAAGTGGACCTGACGCTGCGCGGCGCTCCCATCATCCTGTCGCGTTCGGCGCCCGAGTTCATGATCGAACTCTTCCGCCAGGAAGTGCCCGAGATCGAGCAAGGCCTGCTGGAGATCAAATCCTGCGCCCGTGACCCCGGCTCGCGTGCCAAGATCGCCGTGCTGTCCCATGACAAGCGCGTGGACCCCATCGGCACCTGCGTCGGCGTGCGTGGCACCCGTGTGAATGCGGTGACCAACGAGCTTGCTGGCGAGCGCGTGGACATCGTGCTGTGGTCCGAAGACCCCGCACAGTTCGTGATTGGCGCGCTGGCTCCGGCCAACGTGTCCTCCATCGTGGTCGATGAAGAAAAGCACGCCATGGATGTGGTCGTGGACGAGGAAAACCTCGCCATCGCCATCGGCCGTGGCGGTCAAAACGTGCGCCTGGCGTCCGACCTGACCGGCTGGAAGATCAACATCATGGACGCCGCTGAAAGCGCGCAAAAGCAGGCCAACGAGACCGATACGGCCCGCAAGCTGTTCATGGAAAAGCTCGATGTGGACGAGGAAATCGCCGACATCCTGATCTCCGAAGGCTTCAACAGCCTCGAAGAAGTGGCCTACGTTCCCCTGCAGGAAATGCTGGAGATCGAAAGCTTCGATGAAGACACCGTCAACGAGCTGCGGGCCCGTGCCAAGGACGCGCTGCTCACCATGGAAATTGCCCGTGAGGAAAGCGTGGAAGAGGTCTCCCAGGACCTGCGCGACCTCGAAGGCCTCACCCCTGAGCTGATTGCCAAATTGGCCGAAGGCGGTGTGCACACACGTGACGACCTGGCCGATCTGGCCATTGATGAACTGACCGACCTGACCGGACAGTCTGAAGAGGAAGCCAAAGCCTTGATCATGAAGGCGCGCGAACACTGGTTCGCGGGGCAAGAGTAAAGGTCAGGGAGGCACGAACCACATATGTCCAGTAACACTGTCGCCGAGTTCGCTACCGAACTCAAAAAATCGCCTGAAACCCTGCTCGACCAGCTCAAGGCTGCGGGCGTGGGCAAGGCTGCTCCCTCTGACGCGTTGACCGAGTCGGACAAGCAAAAGCTGCTTGCTTACCTGCAGGCCAGCCACGGCACGGCCTCGGCCGATCGCAAGAAGATCACGCTGGTCAAGAAGTCCACCAGCGAAATCAAGCAGGCGGACGCTACGGGCAAGGCCCGTACCATCCAGGTGGAAGTGCGCAAGAAGCGCACGTTCATTCAGCGCGACGAAGGTGCAGAGGCTGCTGCAGAGTCGCACGCCCCCGCGGCGGTGGAAGAACCCGCTGTGTCGAGTGAAGACCTAGAGCTGTCCCGCCGCGAGGAAGAAGCCCGCCGCCAGGCCGAGCTGATCCGCCGCCAGGAGGCGGAATTGGCCGAAAAACGTGCCGAGCGCGAAGCCCGCGAAAAGCGCGAGCGCGAAGCCGAAGAGCGTGCTGCCGCCTACGCTGCTCAGGAAGCCGAGAAGAAGGCCCAGGCTTCTGCCGTCAAGCAGGAAGCCACCCGCGAGCAGGCTGCCGAAGCCGCTGCGCGCACGGCAGCACAGAACGAAGCCCGCGAAAAGGCTGCTGCCGAATCCAAGGCCCGCTCTGACGAAGAAGCCGCCCGTGCGGCCGACTTGGATGCACGTCGCCGCAAGGCCGAGGCAGAAGCTGCCGCCATTCGCTCCATGATGGCCACGCCCAAGAAGGCGGTCATGGTCGCCAAGAAGCCCGAGGAACCCAAGCCAGTGGCCAAGCCTGCTGCCGTGGGCGACGCCAAGAAGGGCACGCTGCACAAGCCGGCAGTCGGTACTGGCGTGGCGCGCGCCGGTGCTCCCGCTGCTGCTGGAGCGGGCGCGGGTGCGCCTGGTGCTGGCAAGGAAGTGAAGTCGGCCAAGCTGTCCTCCAGCTGGGCCAATGACACGGCCAAGAAAAAAGAAATCAAGACCCGCGGCGACAGCAGCGGCGGTGTCGGTCGCAACAACTGGCGTGGTGGCCCGCGTGGCCGCCGTGGCGACAACCGCGACCACCGTGATGATCACCAGCAGGCCGCACCGGTCGAAGCACGCATCATCGAAGTGCATGTGCCCGAGACCATTACCGTGGCTGAACTGGCGCACAAGATGTCCATCAAGGCCAACGAGGTCATCAAGGCGCTGATGAAGATGGGCCAGATGGTCACCATCAACCAGCCGCTGGACCAGGACACGGCCATGATTGTGGTGGAAGAGCTGGGCCACAAGGCCGTCGTGGCTGCGCTGGACGACCCGGAAGCCTTCACCGACGAAGATGCAGGCCAGCAAAACGCAGAGCTGCTGCCGCGCGCTCCGGTCGTGACCGTGATGGGTCACGTGGACCATGGCAAGACCTCGCTGCTGGATTACATCCGCCGCGCCAAGGTGGCTGCGGGTGAAGCCGGTGGCATTACCCAGCACATCGGTGCCTACCACGTGGAAACGCCACGCGGCATGGTGTCGTTCCTCGACACCCCAGGTCACGAGGCTTTCACGGCCATGCGTGCCCGTGGTGCACAGGCCACCGACATCGTGATTCTGGTAGTGGCCGCCGATGACGGCGTCATGCCCCAGACCAAGGAAGCCATCAAGCACGCCAAGGCTGCTGGCGTACCGATCGTGGTGGCCATCACCAAGGCTGACAAGCCTGATGCCAACCCCGACCGCGTCAAGCAGGAGCTGGTGGTCGAAGAGGTGGTGCCTGAAGAATACGGTGGCGATTCGCCCTTTGTGCCCGTGTCCTCCAAGACCGGCATGGGCATCGACACCCTGCTGGAGCAAGTGCTGCTGCAGGCCGAAGTGCTGGAGCTCAAGGCGCCGGTGGATTCGCTGGCCAAGGGTCTCGTGATCGAAGCCCAGCTGGACAAGGGCCGCGGTCCTGTGGCCACGGTGCTGGTGCAGTCCGGTACGCTGAAGGTGGGCGATGTGGTGCTGGCTGGCCAGACCTATGGCCGCGTGCGCGCCATGCTGGACGAAAACGGCAAGGTCGCCAAGACGGCTGGTCCATCGATTCCTGTCGAAATCCAGGGTCTGACGGAAGTGCCGCAGGCGGGTGACGAATTCATGGTGTTGACGGACGAGCGCCGTGCCCGTGAGATCGCGACGTACCGTGCAGGCAAGTTCCGCAACACCAAGCTGGCCAAGCAGCAGGCAGCTAAGCTGGAAAACATGTTCGCCGACATGACGGCGGGTGAGGTCAAGACCCTGCCCATCATCGTCAAGGCGGACGTGCAAGGCTCGCAGGAAGCGCTGGCCCAGTCGCTGCTCAAGCTCTCGACCGACGAGGTCAAGGTGCAACTGGTGTACGCCGCTGTGGGCGCCATCAGCGAGTCCGACATCAACCTGGCGATCGCCTCCAAGGCCATCGTGATCGGCTTCAACGTGCGTGCCGATGCCGGTGCGCGCAAGCTGGCCGAAGGCAATGGCGTGGACCTGCATTACTACAGCATCATTTACGACGCTGTGGACGAGTTGCGTGTGGCGATGTCCGGCATGCTGGCTCCCGAGCAGCGCGAAGAAGTCATTGGTACGGCCGAGATCCGCACCGTGTTCGTGGCCTCCAAGATCGGTACTGTGGCGGGTTCGTACATCACGTCCGGCATGGTCCATCGCAACGCCAAGTTCCGTCTGCTGCGCGACAACGTGGTGGTCTACACCGGCGAAGTCGACTCGATCAAGCGCCTCAAGGACGATGTCAAGGATGTCAAGGAAGGCTTTGAGTGCGGTATCAAGCTCAAGAACTACAACGACATCAAGGAAGGCGATCAACTCGAGTTCTTTGACATCAAGGAAATCGCCCGGACGCTGTAAAGCCTCGGTGACGACGATATGGCTGCGAAGAAATCTTCCACCCCCAACCGCGCCTTCAAGGTGGCCGACCAGATCCAGCGTGATCTGACGGAGCTGATCGCGCGCGAGTTGAAAGACCCGCGCGTGGGCATGGTGACGCTGCAGGGCGTGGAGGTGACTCCCGACTACGCACATGCCAAGGTGTTCTTCAGCCTGTTGACGGGCGACCCTGTGGAAACGCAGGCGGCGCTCAACCAGGCGGCTGGGTTCCTGCGCAATGGCTTGTTCAAGCGCCTGCACATCCACACCGTGCCTACGCTGCATTTTGTGTTCGACCGCACCTCCGAGCGTGCGGCCGACATGAACGCCTTGATCGCCAAGGCGGTGTCTTCGCGCGCCAAAGAGGATTAGTCCATGCACGCGCCACGCACCAGGGTGCAGCGGCGCCCTGTGCATGGGGTGTTGCTGCTCGACAAACCGCTCGGCCTTTCGAGCAATGACGCCTTGCAAAAGGCGAAATGGCTGCTGCGCGCCGAGAAAGCGGGCCATACGGGCACGCTGGATCCGCTTGCCACGGGCGTGTTGCCTCTGTGTTTCGGCGCCGCCACCAAGTTCAGCCAGCTGCAGCTGGATGCCGCCAAGACCTACGAGGCGATTGCGCTGCTCGGCGCCACCACGACCACCGGCGATGCCGAGGGGGACGTGGTGCAACGCTGCGATGTAGATGCTGCCCAACTCACGCCAGAGCGCTTGGCGGCTGTGCAGCAACAGTTCACGGGTCCCATCCGCCAGGTGCCGCCGATGCACAGCGCGCTCAAGAAGGACGGCAAGGCGCTGTATGAATATGCACGCGCCGGTGTCACGGTGGAGCGCGAAGCACGGGACGTGATCATCCATGCCCTCAAGCTGACGCTGGTGCAGACGGATCAAGCGCAGGCAGCTATTAAAATGATAGTGACCTGCAGCAAGGGCACCTACATCCGTACGTTGGGTGAAGACATTGGTGCGGCGTTGGGCTGCGGGGCTCATCTGACTTTCTTGCGCCGCATCGACACTGGGGGCATTGGTGTGGAGCGCTGTGTCACGCTGGCGCAGCTGGAGGCCATGCCCGAGGCAGAACGCCTGGCCAGTCTGGAAGCGCCCGAGTCACTGCTGGCACAACACATGCGTGTCACGCTGGACGGTGAGAATGCAGCCCGATTCCTGTCGGGCGTGCGTCGCCGTGGCAACTGGCCCGATGCCAGTGCCGTGGCGGTGTTTGGCGAGAATCCCCCGGCGCTGCTGGGGGTGGGCCACATCGTGGGCGGGGAGCTGGTGCCGGACAGGCTCCTGAGTCCGCTGGAAATTCAACAAATTTTGGAAAGCACGCCGCATTCCGCGTCCATGGCGCACAGCGGCATATTGGAAAAACTATGACTAAACAAATCCGCAATATCGCCATCATTGCCCACGTTGACCATGGCAAAACCACCATGGTGGACCAGCTGCTGCGCCAGTCCGGCACCTTCGCCGACCACGAAAAGGTCGTCGATACCGTGATGGACAACAACGCGATCGAAAAGGAACGCGGCATCACCATCCTGGCCAAGAACTGCGCCGTGAGCTGGAAGGGCACGCACATCAACATCGTGGACACCCCCGGCCACGCGGACTTCGGTGGCGAAGTGGAACGTGCGCTGTCCATGGTGGACAGCGTGGTGCTGCTGATCGATGCGCAAGAAGGCCCCATGCCCCAGACGCGTTTCGTGACCAAGAAGGCCCTGGCGCTGGGCCTGCGCCCCATCCTGGTGGTGAACAAGGTGGACAAGCCCGGTGCCAACCCCGACAAGGTGGTGAACGCCGCGTTCGACCTGTTCGACAAGCTCGGTGCTACTGATGAACAGCTCGACTTCCCCGTGGTGTACGCCTCGGGCATCAACGGCTGGTCGTCGCTGGAAGAAGGTGCGCCCGGTGAGCAGTGGGGCCCCGACATGTCGGCCCTGTTCGACACCATCCTCTCGCACGTTCCACCCAACACGGGCGATGCCAATGCGCCGCTGCAGCTGCAGATCTCTGCGCTGGACTTCTCCAGCTTCGTGGGCCGCATCGGCGTGGGCCGCATCAGCCAGGGTACCCTGAAGCCCATGCAGGACGTGATCGTCATGGAAGGCCCTGATGGCAAGGCCGTGAAGGGCCGTGTGAACCAGGTGCTGACATTCCAGGGCCTCGATCGCATGCAGACCCCCTTGGCGGGCCCTGGCGACATCGTGCTGATCAACGGCATTGAAGACATCGGTATCGGCGTGACCGTGACCGACCCCGCCAACCCCGCGCCGCTGCCCATGCTGAAGGTGGATGAGCCCACGCTGACCATGAACTTCTGCGTGAACACCAGCCCGCTGGCCGGCCGCGAAGGCAAGTTCGTGACCAGCCGCCAGATCTGGGACCGCCTGCAAAAGGAACTGCAGCACAACGTGGCCCTGCGTGTGAACGAAACCGACGAAGAAGGCATCTTCGAAGTGATGGGCCGTGGTGAACTGCACCTGACCATCCTCTTGGAAAACATGCGCCGCGAAGGTTACGAGCTGGCCGTGTCCAAGCCCCGCGTGGTGTTCAAGGACATCGACGGTGTCAAGCACGAGCCTATCGAGCTGGTGACGGCCGACATCGAAGAAGGCCACCAGGGCGGCGTGATGCAGGCCCTGGGCGAGCGCAAGGGCGAGCTGGTGAACATGGAGTCCGACGGCCGTGGCCGCGTTCGCCTGGAGTACCGCATCCCGGCCCGTGGCCTGATCGGTTTCACCAACGAATTCCTGAACCTGACGCGCGGCTCCGGCCTCATCAGCAACATCTTCGACAGCTACGAACCGCACAAGGGTGACATCGGCGGCCGCAAGAACGGCGTGCTGATCTCCATGGACGACGGTGAAATCTTCACCTACGCGCTGGGCAAGCTGGACGACCGTGGTCGCATGTTCGTGAAGGCCAACGACCCTGTGTATGAAGGCATGATCGTCGGCATCCACAGCCGTGATAACGACCTGGTGGTGAACGCCACACGTACCAAGCAGCTGACCAACTTCCGTGTGTCCGGCAAGGAAGACGCGATCAAGATCACGCCTCCGATCGACCTCACGCTCGAATACGGCGTGGAGTTCATCGAGGACGACGAACTGGTCGAAATCACGCCCAAGTCCGTGCGCCTGCGCAAGCGCTATCTGACCGAAAACGAGCGCAAGCGCGCCTCCCGTTCTTGATAAGCTCAGCGTTTTCGAAAGGGCCACTGCCACGCAGTGGCCTTTTTTCCGTCTGAACCCTCCACAAACCATGTTGAAACTCACCCATACCCGGGCGGTGCTGCTGATGGTGGCGGTGACCCTGATGTGGTCCATCGCCGGCGTGGTCACGCGCCACCTGGAGCATGCGGCAAGTTTTGAAGTGACCTTCTGGCGCAGCTTTTTCACGTTGCTGTCGCTGCTGGTCATCTTGCCCGCGCTGCAGGGCAGGGCGGTGTTTGCCTCCATGCGCCACAGTGGCCGTGCGTTGTGGATCTCTGGCGTGTGCTGGAGCGTGATGTTCACGGCGTTCATGGTGGCGCTGGTTCTCATGCCGGTGGCCAATGTGCTGGTCACGATGGCCGTGGGGCCGCTGCTCACAGCGCTGTTTGCAAGGGTGTTCATCGGCCATCACATCGCCCCGCGCACCTGGGCTGCGATTGCTGTGGCGGGGCTGGGTATTGCGTGGATGTATGGTTCGCAGATGGCGGGCCTCCCTCTGGCGGGCACGCTGGTGGCGCTGTGTGTGCCTGTGGCTGCCGCCATTAACTGGACGGTGGTACAACATTCGCAGCGCCATGGCCATGCGGTGGACCTGGTGCCTGCGGTGCTGGTCGGCGCAGTGATTTCGGTGGTGGCCACGCTGCCACTGGCGTTGCCTTTTCAGGCGTCGGCCCACGACCTGGGCCTGCTGGCCTTGCTGGGCGTGGTGCAATTGGCCATCCCTTGTGTGCTGGCCGTGCGCTGCGGGCGCGTGCTCAAGGCGCCCGAGATGGCGCTGCTCGGGCTGCTTGAAGTGATCTTTGGCATCTTGCTGGCATGGCTGGGTGCGGGCGAAAAGCCTGGCACGGCGGTGCTGACGGGGGGCGCACTGGTGATCGGTGCGCTGGTTTTCAATGAACTGTTGGGTTGGAAGGAACAAAAATGACGGAGACTGTCGTGTCTGAAGTGTTGAGCGAAGTGCGTGGCCAGGTGGGCTTCATTACCCTGAACCGCCCGCGTGCGCTCAATGCCTTGTCGCTGGGTATGGTGCGTGACCTGATGGGCATCCTGCTGGCATGGCAGAACGATGCGCGGGTGCTGGCCGTGGCCATCCGTGGCAGCAACAAGGAAGGCCCGTTTGGTGCTTTCTGCGCAGGCGGCGATATCCGCTTTCTGCACCAGGCGGGTAGCCAGGGCAACCCGCTGATCGAGGACTTCTTCACCGAGGAATACGCGCTCAACCACCTGATCCACAACTACGCCAAGCCCTACATCGCCTTCATGGATGGCATCGTGATGGGGGGCGGCATGGGCATCAGCCAGGGCGCCGCCCTGCGCGTAGTGACCGAGCGCACCAAGATGGCCATGCCCGAAACGGCGATTGGCCTGTTCCCGGACGTGGGTGGGGGTTACTTCCTGAGCCGCTGCCCGGGCCGCGTGGGCGAGTGGCTGGCGCTGACCGGCGACACCATTGGCGCGGGAGATGCCATTGCCTACCAGCTGGCCGATGGCTGCCTGCCGTCAGACCGGCAGGCAACGGTGTGGGATGCGCTGGCTACCCAAAACTTTGCAGATGGCGCGGCCATCAAGGCCTATGTTGCTTCTCAATTTGTAGCATCTCAGGCAAGCGGTACTGGCGCTCTGGCCGATATTGACAAATATTTTGCGCTGCCGACCGTCGGCGAGATCGTGCGGGCACTCGAGGCCGCCGACAGCGACTGGGCACGCACCACGGCCGCCACGCTGCGCAAGCGTTCGCCACTGATGCTGCATGTGGTGCTGGAGCAGATTCGCCGCGCCCGTGCGATGGGCCTGGCCGACGACCTGCGCATGGAGCGCGATATGGTGCGTCACTGCTTTTTCCTGCGCCCAGGACAGAGTGAGACCGTGGAAGGCATCCGCGCCCTGGCCGTGGACAAGGACCATGCGCCTCAGTGGAATCCAGGCCGCATTGAAGATGTGACGCCGGAGATGGTGGCACCGTTCTTTGCCAGCCCCTGGCCCGTACACGCCCATCCGCTGGCCCATTTGTCCTGACCGCATCCGGACATGGTCGGGCCGGGCCCCCGGCGGCGCGTCAAGGGTTCAGCTGCTGATAAACCGCTGTGGACAGGCTCAATAACTCGGGGCGTGACAACTGTCCGCTCAGGGCGTAGCCAAAGCCGGCATCCGTCCAGTAAAAGCCCGGCACCGGACCTTCGTGTGTGAACTGGAACGCGGTGGTGGGTGCTGCCGCCGGTGCTTCCGTGCGCGCTTTGGTGCCGCCCTGGTTGTCATTGGCAGGGCGGGGCGGGGTGGGAGCTAGAGCGCCCAGGTACAGCGTGATTCGCTGGCCTGCGCTGTTCTGGTACATGAACTGCGCGCGCACTCCGGTATCGCCGGGCAACAACCGGCCTCCCACCAGTTCATAGCCCTGGGCGCCCAGCACAGGGACTTTCAGCGGTCGGTCCAGCCGTTTGGACAGCCATTGCACCAGGTGGTCTTGCTGGGCAGCCGTGACCTCTACGGGGTGACGCACTTCGGGTTGGTACACCGCATGGGCCACAGAGGCCTGCTGTGCGAAGCGCTGTGCCGGTTCGGCTGTCACCAGCGCGGCTCCTTGGCCAGTCGCCAGCGTTTTGCCGGGTAGCCCTGCGGGCCACTGGCTGCGGCCCGTCCAGCCCAGCACAAAGGCCAGCAGGACCGATGCAGCCATGCCACCCCAACGCCACCACTGCGCCTGTTGCTCCCTGCGGTCTGTGGCGCGCAATGCTGCGGCCAGCAAGGCATCGGGAACGGGGGCGTGGAGAAGGTCCTGGTGCAGGTCGTGCAGCCGCTGCCGCTGCGCCTGCCAGTGGGCCAGTGTGGCCTGTGCCTCCTCATCGTCCCGCAGTTGCTCGCGCAGCGCCTGTGCCTGGGCGGGCGGCAACTGGCCGTCCAAAAGGGCATGCCAGGCGCCGCTCTCTTCTGCGCGTGCTGGGGGGGCTGGGTATGTCGGGTCCATGGTGGAGGATCGGGTCAGGGTGGCTATTTGAGACGGCGCAGTGCAGGCGTCGTGCCTGCGGCGGCGGCTGCGCCCGCCTGGGCGGCCGGTACAGCCGGTGCGGTGCCCGATGTGGGCTCCCGGTCCATCAGCACTCGCAGGCGCATGCGGGCCCGCGACAGGCGTGACATGACGGTACCCACCGGAATGCTCAGGATGCGCGCGGTGTCTTCGTAGCTCATGTCCTCCATCGCCACCAGCAGCAGCACCGCCCGCTGGTCGGCGGGCAGGCGCTGCAGGCAGCGCTCCAGGTCCAGGGCGTCATCCGAGGGCGCACGGGCGCCTTGCAGCTGGTCTTGAACCTCATCGATGTCCAGAGGGGGCAGCGCGGGCAACGCGCGGCGTTGGTTGAGATACAGGTTGTGCATCAGGGTGAACAACCATGCGCGCAGGTCGCTGCCGGTGCGCCACAGCAGCCATTTGCTGCAGGCCCGCTCCAGTGTGTCCTGCACGAGGTCATCAGCCGCCCAGGCATCGCCCGTCAGCACCCGCGCGTAGCGACGCAGGCCCGGCAGCTGTTCGATGACCTGGGAGCGATTCATGCCGTGCGGGGCCTGTGTTGCGCTGTGCGTGCTCTTACGGCCGTGCGGTGCGCCACACCTGGTTCACGCCTTCGCCCGTCTTGTCTCCGGGCTTGGTGTCCTTGATCCAGTAGTACAGCGGCTTGCCCTTGTAGGCCAGCTGGGTCTTGCCATCGTCGCGGGTGACGACGCTGTAGTCGCCGCCAGGGGCCTTGCTGGCCATCAGCGGCGGCCAGTTGGTGGCGCAGGGGCCGTTGCACACTGACTTGCCACTGCCTGCAGCATCGCGGTCAAACGTATAGAGCGTCATGCCGCCCGCGCCGACCAGTACGCCGTCCATGGTCTTCACGGGCGAGTCGTCCATGGTGGCGCAGCCAGCCAGTGCAGCGGCTGCGACGAATGCGGCCATCGAGATCAGTTTCTTCATGGGTTTCTCCAGAGGGTGGTGCAGGCGTAGGCGAATGCTGCCTTGCACCGGGATGAACACCCGGACGTGGTGATTTATTCCATCACAACTGAAAAAATAGTGACCAGTAGCGCGCAGGGCTTTCGAAACTGGCACGGCCCGGGCCGGCGCATCCGTTCAAGGCTGCTCTGCCTCCCCGTATGCGGTCCTCTTGGGGGACATCGCTCAGCGACTTTGGGGACTATTTGTTCCTGCTCTTCATGGCGCGCTCCACCTCGCGCTTGCCTTCACGGTCTTTGATGGTGTCGCGCTTGTCGTGCTCGGCCTTGCCTTTGGCCAGGGCAATCTCGCACTTCACGAAGCCGTTCTTCCAGTGCAGGTTGATGGGTACCAGCGTGTAGCCCTTTTGCTCGACCTTGCCGATCAGGCGCTTGATGTCGTCCTTCTTGAGCAGCAGCTTCTTGGTGCGTGCCGATTCGGGGTTGACATGGGTGGACGCTGTCTTGAGCGGCATGATCAGGCAGCCGAGCAGATACAGCTCGCCATCGCGGATCAGCACGTAGCCATCGGTCAGCTGCACCTTGCCTTCGCGCAGCGCCTTGACCTCCCAGCCGTGCAGCACCATGCCCGCCTCGTGGCGCTCCTCGAAGAAGTAGTTGTAGGCCGCTTTCTTGTTGTCGGCAATGCGGGAGGTGGGATCGGGTTTTTTGGCCATGTAGATCAGATGCGGCGCCCTGCGGGAGATAAAAGGTCTCCCTACATACAATTGTGGCCGTTCAGAGACCCGTGATTCTAGTTTCCCCGGCCCGCCTTTCCCCTTCGAAAGCCCCGCGCCAGCTGCCTGCATGAAAACCGTCCACAAGTCCGTCCTCATTTGGTACAGCCCCGAAGAGATGTTTGCCCTGGTCACCGGGGTGGAGCACTACCCGCAGTTCCTGCCCTGGTGCGACCGCGCCGCAGTGCTGGAGCAGACCGACGAGGGCATGACCGCCGAGGTGGGCATTGCATTCGGCGGCATTCGCCAGACCTTTGTCACGAGCAACACGCACGAAGTGGGCAGGCGTGTGCAGATGCATCTGGTGAAAGGACCGTTCTCACGGCTGGACGGGGATTGGCACTTTCATCCCGTGGGGGACGGCACGCAGCGTGCGTGCAAGGTGGAGTTGATGCTGAACTATGGGTTTGACAGTGCTGCGTTGGCCACGCTGGTGGGGCCGGTGTTTGACCGCATCGCAGGGAGCATGGTCGATGCCTTCGTCAAGCGAGCGGAACAGGTCTATGGCTGAGGTGGGTGGAGGTGCCTCGGCGACCATCGCTATCACCGTCGTCGTCTGCCTGGCTCCGCGCGAGGTGCGTGAGTGGACTCTGGATTTGCCGGTGGGCGCCACGGTAGCGGATGCCCTGCACGCCAGCTGCGGTACGGCCACGCTGTCCGCGCTGGAGGAGGGGGGCGCACCGTGCGTCGGTATCTGGGGCCATGCTGCCAATCTGGATGGGGTGTTGCAGCCCCAGGACCGCGTAGAAATCTACCGACCTTTGAAGGTGGACCCCAAAGTAGCACGGCGGGAGCGCTTTGCCCGACAAGGGGCGCGCACTACAGGACTCTTTGCGCGCCGCCGACCAGGGGGCAAGTCAGGCTACTGATACTGCTGAGTTGATCCGCGCGGTAGCGGAGCAGCATGCAGCTCAGCGTACGCAGTCGGCCGCGACAATCTCGTCGATGCGCTTGGCTTCGGCCGCGCGGGCGGGGCCGTCCAGGAAGATTTTTTCGCCCTGGGCGTTCGCTTGTGTGATGGGCTTGCCAGCATCGAACGCCGCTTTGGCTGCGCGTGCGCGGGTGCAGTTTTCAGCCTTGGCCTTGGCGATCTTTTCGTCCTCGGCCTTTTTCTTGGCGGCTTCTGCGGCCTCGGCCTGGGCTTTCTTCTCTTCCAGCTCCTTGTCCTTGCCTGCACCTGGGGCGCTGGCAGCGGTCTTGGGGGCTGCAGCAGCTGCTGCGGGCGCTGCGTCAGAGGCTGCTGGCGCGGCCGGCACTGCAGTGCGTACCGGGCGGTTGCCCCCAGGCTGTTTCAGGATGCTTTTTTCGGGGATATCGGGTGGTGGTGGACGATCGCTGAAGACTTTGCGCCCGTCTTTGTCTGTCCACTGCCATTGCGCCGCCGCGCCCATGGCCCAGGTGCAGGCCACGGCCAGCAGGAGAAGCTTGTGCATTTTCATGCGGACAAGTTTATCCATGTGATTCCCCCCCCGCCAGTGCGTTGCAGACGGGGGGGCGCGTTTTCACCACACGCGGCGCGGGTACAATCCGTTTTTTGGAGCTTTCTCATGCGCCTTCTTGGAAAAGCGCTCACCTTCGACGATGTGTTGCTGGTGCCAGCGTACTCCCAGGTCCTGCCCAAGGACACGTCCCTCGCGACGAAACTCTCCCGCAATATCCAACTGAACCTGCCGCTTGTGTCCGCCGCCATGGACACCGTGACCGAGGCGCGTCTGGCCATTGCCATTGCCCAGGAGGGCGGCATCGGCATCGTGCACAAGAACCTCACGGCGCAAGAGCAGGCTGCTCATGTGGCCAAGGTCAAGCGCTACGAGTCTGGCGTGCTGCGTGATCCCGTGGTCATCACCCCCGAGCACACGGTGCTGCAGGTGCTCCAGCTGTCCGAACAACTGGGCATCTCTGGCTTTCCCGTGTGCGACGGCGGCAAGGTGGTGGGTATCGTTACCGGCCGCGACCTGCGCTTCGAGACCCGTTACGACGTCAAGGTCCACCAGATCATGACCCCGCGCGAGAAGCTCATCACGGTCAATGAAAAAGAGGGCACCACGCCGGCCGAAGCCAAGGCGCTGCTCAACAAGCACAAACTCGAACGCATCCTGGTCGTGAACGACGCCTTTGAACTCAAGGGCCTGATCACGGTGAAGGACATCACCAAGCAGACCAGCTTTCCCAACGCGGCCCGCGATGCCGCAGGCCGCCTGCGCGTAGGCGCGGCGGTGGGTGTGGGTGAGGGTACCGAAGAACGCGTCGAAGCCCTGGTCAAGGCCGGTGTGGATGCCATCGTGGTGGACACTGCCCACGGCCACAGCAAGGGCGTGATCGACCGCGTGCGCTGGGTCAAGCAGAACTACCCGCAGATCGACGTGATCGGCGGCAACATCGCGACCGGCGCTGCAGCCCTGGCACTGGTTGAGGCCGGTGCGGATGCGGTCAAGGTCGGTATCGGCCCCGGTTCCATCTGCACCACCCGCATCGTGGCCGGTGTGGGCGTGCCCCAGATCATGGCCATCGACAACGTGGCCACGGCCCTCAAGGGCACGGGCGTGCCGCTGATCGCGGACGGCGGTATTCGCTACAGCGGCGACATAGCTAAGGCCCTGGCCGCTGGCGCTGGGACGGTGATGATGGGCGGTATGTTTGCGGGCACTGAAGAAGCGCCGGGCGAAGTCATCCTGTTCCAGGGCCGCAGCTACAAGAGCTACCGCGGCATGGGCTCCATTGGCGCCATGCAGCAGGGCAGTGCGGACCGCTACTTCCAGGAATCGAGCACCGGCAATCCCAATGCCGACAAGCTGGTGCCTGAAGGCATCGAAGGTCGCGTGCCCTACAAGGGCTCCATGGTCAGCATCGTCTACCAGATGGCTGGCGGCGTGCGTGCCTCCATGGGCTACTGCGGTTGCGCCACGATCGAAGAGATGAACAACAAGGCCGAGTTCGTCGAGATCACCACTGCTGGTATCCGCGAAAGCCACGTGCACGATGTGCAGATCACCAAGGAAGCGCCGAACTACCGCGCCGACTGATCGTTGCAAACCGATCTGGCCTGATTGAAAAAATCTGGTCAGACTGATATAGTCTGGTCTGAATTCACCATTCAGGCCAGACTTTTTTATTTATGCAGTCCGTTGGCATCTACGAAGCAAAAAGCAAGTTCTCTGCCTTGATCGAACTGGTCGAGCAGGGCGAGGAAGTGCGCATCACCCGCCATGGCAAAGAGGTGGTGCGCATGCTGCCGGTGCGCCGCCGCCCAGTGATTTCTGACGAACAGATTGCGCGCGAACTGGGCCAGATGGATGTGTTGCATGCCAGCATTCAACCCGCTGGGTCAACAACGGTGGATGGCTTGCGCCGTGCAGGGCGGACCACTGTATGACCGCTTTCGTGCTTGATGCCTCGGTCACTGCCGCCTGGTTGTTGCCGGACGCGGCCAGCGAACACACCCGCCGCCTGTACGCCCTGATCCGCCGCGATGAGGTCGAGCCGCAGGCGCCCAACCTCTGGTACTGGGAGTGCCACAACATACTGGCCACCGGTGTGAACAGCGGGCGCATTCCAGCCGCTTCCGTCGAAGGCCTGTGGGGCGTGCTCGAAGCCATTCGTCACCGCGTCGAATTGCACGAACTGGCCCCTGCCCAGCACAAAGCCGTGCTCGATGTGGCATTGGAAACCGGCCTGCCCACCTTTGATGCTGCGTACCTGTGGCTGGCGCGCTCGCTGCGCCTGCCTTTGGCCACCTTTGATTCTCACCAGATCGCTGCCGCCCAGCGCAGCGGCGTCCCGCTTCTTGATCTCTCCAGCCTCTGACGGACCACCACCATGCAACACCAGAAAATCCTCATCCTCGATTTCGGCTCGCAAGTCACCCAGCTCATCGCCCGCCGCGTGCGCGAGGCCCATGTGTACTGCGAGGTGCACCCCTGCGACGTGACCGACGAGTGGATCCGCGACTACGCCAAGGACGGCTCGCTCAAGGGCGTGATCCTGTCGGGCAGCCACGCCAGTGTGTACGAGGTGGATGACAAGGCGCCGGATGCGGTGTTTGAACTCGGCATCCCCGTGCTGGGCATCTGCTACGGCATGCAGACCATGGCCCAGCAGTTGGGCGGCAAGGTCGAGGGTTCCAACACCCGCGAATTTGGCTACGCCGAAGTGCGCGCCCATGGCCACACCGAACTGCTCAAAGGCATCGAAGACTTCGCCACGCCCGAAGGCCACGGCATGCTCAAGGTGTGGATGAGCCACGGCGACAAGGTCACTGCCTTGCCCCCGGGCTTCAAGGTGATGTGCTCCACACCCTCGTGCCCCATCGCTGGCATGGCCGACGAAAGCCGCCACTACTACGCCGTGCAGTTCCACCCTGAAGTCACACACACCGTTCAGGGCCGCGCCTTGCTGGAGCGTTTTGTGCTGGGCATCTGCGGCACCCGTGCCGACTGGGTCATGGGCGACTACATCGAAGAGGCTGTGCAAAAGATTCGCGAGCAGGTGGGCGATGAGGAGGTGATCCTCGGCCTGTCGGGCGGCGTGGATTCGTCCGTGGCTGCCGCGCTGATCCACCGCGCCATTGGTGACCAGCTCACCTGCGTGTTTGTGGACCACGGCCTGCTGCGCCTGAACGAAGGCGACATGGTCATGGACATGTTCGAGGGCAAGCTGCACGCCAAGGTCATCCGCGTGGACGCCAGCGACCTGTTCCTGGGCAAGCTGGCCGGGGTGAGCGAGCCCGAGCAAAAGCGCAAGATCATCGGCGGCCTGTTTGTGGACGTGTTCAAGGCCGAGGCCGCCAAGCTCAAGGCAGGCACCGGTGGCCACAAGGGTGCCACCTTCCTGGCCCAGGGCACGATCTACCCCGACGTGATCGAGAGCGGCGGGGCCAAGAGCAAGAAGGCCGTCACCATCAAGAGCCACCACAACGTGGGCGGTCTGCCCGAGCAACTGGGCCTCAAGCTGCTGGAGCCCCTGCGCGATTTGTTCAAGGACGAAGTGCGCGAACTGGGCGTAGCCCTGGGCCTGCCGCCCGACATGGTCTACCGCCACCCCTTCCCCGGCCCCGGCCTGGGCGTGCGCATCCTGGGCGAGGTGAAGAAGGAATACGCCGACCTGCTGCGCCGTGCCGACGCGATCTTTATCGAAGAGCTGCGTAACTTCAAGGACGAAGCTACAGGAAAGACCTGGTACGACCTCACCAGCCAGGCCTTCACTGTGTTCCTGCCCGTCAAGAGCGTGGGCGTGATGGGCGATGGCCGCACCTATGACTACGTGGTGGCCCTGCGCGCCGTGCAGACCAGCGACTTCATGACCGCCGACTGGGCTGAACTGCCTTATGCGCTGCTCAAGAAGGTGTCCGGCCGCATCATCAACGAGGTGCGTGGCATCAACCGTGTGACATACGACGTGAGCAGCAAGCCGCCAGCGACGATTGAGTGGGAGTGAGTGGGGGTAAATCAAAATACTGGTTATTTAAACAGTATTAGCGCACAATGCGACGGATCTTCCGGAGCTTTGTGCGCCATGTCCCAGCTTCACGATCTCTACTATTTTCTTTCCCCTACGCCGCTTGCCGCCGAGATGGCCAAGAGGTTACTGCAGCGCCGCCTCCAAGGACCCTGTGGGGCGGGCAGAGGCGGGCCCATGCCCTTGGATCGGCTGCACATCACGCTCCATTACCTGGGGCGCTTCCTGAACAGCATCCCCCGAGAGGTAATCGACTTGGCGCTGGCGGCGGGTAGCGCCATGGACTACGAACCGTTTGGGGTCCGCCTCGACGTGCTGCAGTCCCGGGGCGGCTTTGAAAAGGGGACTTTCGGCACCGTCGAGCTGGCGCCACAAGCGGGCGCTGCGCGTGAATTGCGAGGATTTCAACATGCGCTTGGCAACACGATGCGCCGCATGGGGTTTGCAGAAACTCAGATCCGCAGCCATTTCCACCCGCACATGACTTTGCACTACAAGCACGCACGCATTGACCCAATGGTGGTTGCTCCCGTGGCGTGGACCGTGACGCAGTTTGCCTTGGTAGACAGCCTCTACGGCCTGAGCAGGCATGATGTGCTCGCGCACTGGACCTTGAAGGCACGGCAACAGGTCTTTCTTGACTGGTGATGTTGCGAAGCAAGCGGATCCCAATGCGTACTCGCTGTGCTGCGTCGTGGTGCGGAAGCTTCCGCGGCTACCATCCTCTGAGGTCATTGGCTCTCTCATTTCTTCATGACGACACTTCACGATTTCTGGCCCGGTTGTGGTTTCCAAACGCTGGATCGCGATGCCCGTGGCTGGCTGCCCCCCACCGACGGATACCTGCGTTGGCTGCTGGCCCGACCAGAGCTGGCGCTGGTGCCGGAGTCGTGCGCTGCAGAGATCGCACTGCATGAATCGCTCAAGGTGTCACCCGCGCGGGCGGTCACCTCGGCGGAGCTGGCTGCATTGCAGGACGACGACGCCCGCGAAAACTACACCGTGTTCCTGCGCTTTCGCGATGGCCTGCTGGCCACCGGCACGCTGGAGGCTTATTACCTGCAGCTCATGCGCAGTGGCGCGGTGAACGTGCCCGCCGTGTTTATCGACGCCGTGGTGCAGGCCCTGTTGCGCAATGTGCTGGATGACTGCAACGATGCCTTTGAAGCCCGCGCCGCCGAGATGCTGTTTCGGCCCCAGCGCATCACATTGCAAGACGGGCAAATGCTGGCAGGCGACCGGGAAACGCTCGACATGCTCAATGAGACTGCGGGTTTGGGCGAGGTGGGGCGCTTGTTGCTGCAGAGCGGCGCACTGCAGCCCACAGCGCAGGTCAAGGTGCTGTCTGCCGACAAGGCGGCGCAATATTGGCAGGAGAGCGATCGCCATCACTTTCTGCTCGACCTGACCCATGAGCTGACGCAGGACCTGAGCCACGGTCTGACCTTCAAGATGACCCGCGCCCGTTCGGGCCTGAAAGCCCTGGCCCGCGTGTTGGAGCGCTGGGTGGCGCATCTGTTGGGCGTACAGGTGCAGATCGAACCTGTACATCAGGTCACCGACAGCGCCTGGCGCTGGCACGTGGGGCTGGATGTGGAGTCCACCGCCATCCTCAACGACCTGTACCAGGACCGCCCGGTGGAGGCCGAGCGCATGCAGCGCCTGGTGAGCCTGTTCACGCTGACCTTCGCCAACCCGGCCGAGATGCGGGCCGATGTGGCGGGCAAGCCGGTGTACCTGGGGCTGGCCACCAACGCCGAGGGCGTGGTGCGCATCAAGCCGCAGAACCTGTTGCTCAATCTGCCGTTGGCATCGGCATCTTGACTGCTATTGAATCGGTAGCTGCTGGCGCATGATGAATAAGCGCTAGCGGCCTATTTGATTCAAAAACGCTTTCCTCGGTTGGTAGCCCGGTAACAGGACCTCATCCAATCGTCATCAGGCTTGCGTTTCCGCCCGCTGCTGCGGTGTTCACGCTCAGCGCCCGCTCGATCAGCAGGCGCTCCAGCGGGATGTCCGTGGCGCCTGGCGGCAGCGCGGTCACGCCCACGATGGGCCCGGGGCGGCGGGCGAGGGCGGTGCACACCGCCTGCAGCGATGCGGCGTCGCCATGGTGCAGTACGGCGTCCAGTGCCACGGAGTCATCGCTCAGCGCGTTGTCTTGCAGCATGACCTGGGCCTGCACGTGGGTGGGCAGCTTTGCGCGCAGCCCTGCATGGGCGTGGGGCCACAGGGCTGTCCCTCCGCTGGCGAGCACCGCCGCCGTTTGCACCAGCAGGTCGTCCGCGCTTTGCGCCATGCACAGCGCGCGGGCGCGGGGGGCCAAGGTGTAGACATTGCGCTCGCCCGTGGGGCCGGGCAGGGTGCGGGCGGTGCCGCTCTGCGTTTCTTGCGCAAAACGCTGGCAGTGGCCCGCCAGGGCCAGGTTGCCCTGGTTGTGCGCCCATTGCTGCAAGGTGCCCAGCGGGGCCAGCTGACGCTCGCGCCGCTCGGTATCGGGCGGGCTGGTGCGGTCAGCCTCGGCAAAGGTGCGGGCCAGCGCATCGGCGGGCCGCTGCGACAGCAGGCGCAGCAGGTACAGCGGCCCGCCCGCCTTGGGGCCCGTGCCCGACAGGCCTTCGCCACCAAACGGCTGCACGCCCACCACGGCGCCGACCATGTTGCGGTTCACGTACACGTTGCCCGCATGGGCGCGGTTGACCACGCGGGCAATGGTTTCGTCGATGCGGGTGTGCACGCCTTGGGTGAGGCCGTAGCCGGTCGCGTTGATCTGGTCGAGCAACTGGTCCAGGTCGTTGCGGACATAGCGCACCAGATGCAGCACGGGGCCGAAGACTTCGCGTTGCAGCTCGCCGATGTGGTTCAGCTCGATCAGCGTGGGCGGCACAAAAGTGCCCGGTGCTGCGGCTGCCGACACATGGTTCGGGTGCTGGAACACGCGGTGACTTTGGGCCTTGAATTTTTCGATGTGTTGGGTGATGCCTGCCTGCGCCTCTGCATCAATGACGGGGCCCACATCCACACGCAGCGCGCCGGGGTTGCCCACGCGCAGCTCGCCCATGGCGCCCTGCAGCATCTCGACGACGCGGTCGGCGGCTTCTTCTTGCACGCACAGCACGCGCAGGGCGGAGCAGCGCTGGCCTGCGCTGTCAAAGGCGGACGACACCGCGTCGCCAACCACCTGCTCGACCAATGCGGACGAGTCCACGATCATCGCGTTCTGCCCACCGGTTTCTGCAATCAGCGGGATGGGGCGGCCTGCGGTATCCAAGCGCCCGGCCACGGTGCGCTGCAGGATGCGTGCCACTTCGGTGGAGCCGGTGAACATCACGCCCATCACGCGGGCGTCGCCAATCAGGCGGGCACCTACCGTCTCGCCCTGGCCGGGCAGCAGTTGCACGGCGGCGCGGGGCACACCGGCCTGCCACAGCAGGCGCACGGCCTCGGCGGCGATCAGTGGGGTCTGCTCGGCAGGCTTGGCCAGCACCGGGTTGCCTGCGGCCAATGCGGCGGCGACTTGCCCCATGAAGATGGCGAGCGGGAAGTTCCAGGGGCTGATGCAGGCCACGGGGCCGAGGGGGATGTGGGTGGCGTTGTCGAAGGTGCTTTGCACCTGCGCGGCGTAGTAGCGCAAAAAGTCCACCGCCTCGCGTACTTCGGCCACAGCGTTGCTGGCGCTCTTGCCTGCCTCGCGCATCAAAAGGCCCATGAGGGGCTGGATGCGCCCCTCCAGCAAGTCGGCCGTGCGCCGCAGGGTTGCAGCGCGCTCGGCGGGTGGCGTGGCGGCCCAGGGGGCTTCTGCGGCCTGGGCGTGGGCCAGGGCCTGGTCTACGTCGGCGGTGGTGGCCTCTTGCACCTGGCCCACCACATCGCTGTGGTCAGCAGGATTGCGCACGGGCTGGGTGGTGCCTGCGGGCAAGTCAGTAGCCAGCAGGGGCGCTGCCGTCCAGGCGTGGCTTGCCGTGGCTTGCAGGGCGACGGTCAGTTCGGCCAGCGTGTTTTCGTTCGACAGGTCCAGCCCGCGCGAGTTGGTGCGGTGGGCGCCATACAGGCCCTGCGGCGTGGCAATGCGCGGGTGGGGCAGGCCAGCGGCGCCTTCCACGGCAGCTTGCTGGTCCACCACTTGCACGGGGCTGCGTACCAGCTCATCCAGCGCAATCGTTTCATCGGCAATGCGGTTCACAAACGAGGTGTTGGCGCCGTTTTCGAGCAAACGGCGCACCAGGTAGGCCAGCAGGGTTTCGTGCGTGCCCACTGGGGCGTAGATGCGGCACGGGCGGCCCAATTTACCGGCGGTGATGGCCCCCACCACCTGCTCATACAGCGGCTCGCCCATGCCGTGCAGGCACTGGAACTCGTACTGCCCGGCGTAGTAGTTGCTGCCCGCCAGTTGGTAGATGGTGGCCACCGTCTCGGCGTTGTGGGTGGCGAACTGGGGGTACACGGCCTCGGGCGCGGCCAGCAGCTTCTTGGCGCAGGCGATGTACGAGATGTCGGTGTGCACCTTACGGGTATAGACGGGGTAGTCCTCCAGCCCATCGACCTGGGCACGCTTGATTTCGCTGTCCCAGTACGCGCCCTTCACCAAGCGCACCATCAGCCGGCGCTGGGTGCTGCGGGCGAGTTGAACCACGTAGTCGATGACGAACGGGCAGCGCTTTTGGTAGGCCTGGATGACGAACCCAATGCCGTTCCAGCCCGCCAGGGTGGGCTCGTGGCACAGGCGCTCCAGCAGGTCCAGCGACAGCTCCAGGCGGTCGGTTTCTTCAGCGTCGATGTTCAGGCCAATGTCGTACTGCTTGGCCAGGGCTGTGAGGCGCAGCACCAGCGGGTACAGCTCGTCCATCACGCGGCCAAATTGCGCACGGCTGTAGCGCGGGTGCAGGGCCGAGAGCTTGATGGAGATGCCAGGTCCTTCGTAAATGCCGCGCCCGGCAGAGGCCTTGCCAATCGCGTGGATGGCCTGCTCATACGACGCGTAGTAGCGCTTGGCGTCTTCGCTGGTCAGCGCCGCTTCGCCCAGCATGTCGTACGAATAGCGAAAGCCCTCGGCCTCCATCGTGCGGGCGTTGCGCAGGGCTTCGTCGATGGTTTCACCGGTCACAAATTGCTCGCCCATCATGCGCATCGCCATGTCCACGCCCTTGCGGATCAGCGGCTCGCCGCCCTTGCCGATCAGGCGGCTGAGCGAGTTGCCCAGGCTGCCTTCGCTGTGCGTGGCCACCAGCTTGCCGGTGATGAGCAGGCCCCAGGTGGCAGCGTTGACGAACAGCGAGGGGCTTTTGCCCAGGTGGGCATCCCACTGGCCGTGGCTGATCTTGTCGCGGATCAGCGCATCGCGTGTGGCCTTGTCGGGGATGCGCAGCAGGGCCTCGGCCAGGCACATCAGCGCCACGCCTTCTTGCGACGACAGCGAAAACTCCTGCAGCAGCCCCTGCACGATGCCTGCGCGCCCGGCGCTGGCCTTGCGTTCGCGCAGCGCCTTGGCAATGCGCAGCGCCAATTGCTCGGCGGACGCCGCTTGATCGGCAGGCAGGCGGGCCTGGGCCAGCAGCGGGGCCAGGGCCTCGGGCTCGGGGCGGCGGGTGGCGGCGGTGATGGCGGCGCGCAGCGGGTTGCTCAGCGTGGTGCGGGGAGCGAAGTCGGCAAACGGGGCGGAGGGCTGCGTCATGGCGGTGTCTTTCAGGGATTTGGCGGGGCCCAACACGGTGGGAAGTGTTGGTTGGGCGCGTTATTGGCGATGATCCTTGGGTTGGCGATGAATAAATGGTCGAAAATTGGCATTGAAGCCGAATAAAACTCTAATCGACATGCAAACAGAACCCGATCTGGACCGGATTGACCGCAAGATCCTGTCAATCCTGCAGGAGGACGGTCGTATTGCCAACCTCAAGCTGGCCGAGGTGGTGGCCCTGTCGCCCACGGCCGTGCTGGCGCGCGTGCAGCGCCTTACGCGGGACGGCTTCATCCTGGGCTACGAGGCGCGTCTGAACCCCCTGAAACTGGGCGCGGGCATGTTGGTGTTTGTGGAGGTGCTGCTGGACCGCACCACGCCCAACGTGTTCGACCAATTCAAGGCCGCCGTACAGGTGCACCCCGAGATCATGGAGTGCCACATGGTGGCGGGCGGGTTTGACTACCTGCTCAAGACGCGATCGGCCGATATGAATGCCTACCGCGTGTTTGCGGGCAATGTGCTGTGGCAACTGCCCGGCGTGCGCGAGACGCGGACCTATGCGGTGATGGAAGAGGTCAAGCACACCAACCACCTGTACCTGCGCTGACTCCACACCATGCGCGTACACCCACCGGATTGGCGGTGCTGGCAGAAGCCCGCATAATTCTCGGCAGATCTGCTTGCATGAGGAGCCATACCATGACGACCGCTTTCCCCTATGCCGCCGCAGCCCTGGTGGCTGCCCTGTTCAGCCAGACGGCCGCTGCATCCTGCTACGTCGTCTATGGCCCTGACAAGGACATCGTGTACCGCGCTCAGGTGCCGCCAGTAGATATGTCACGGCAGATCCACGAAACCCTGCCCCTGGTGGCCCCGGGCTCGACCCTCGTGTTTTCGCCCGACAACTTTGGCTGCGAACTCACCATCAACAAGCTGCCACTCACGGCTGTGTCCGCGCCCGGGG
This sequence comes from Acidovorax sp. 99, assembly GCF_003096455.1. Classification (NCBI taxonomy): domain Bacteria; kingdom Pseudomonadati; phylum Pseudomonadota; class Betaproteobacteria; order Burkholderiales; family Comamonadaceae; genus Acidovorax; species Acidovorax sp. 99. The sequence goes on along the minus strand of NZ_QEKU01000001.1, from coordinate 53,073 downwards.
GTATGCGGCCTGCGCGCGCTGACCGGGGCTGAAACGGACAGTTCGCAGGGGTGCGGCCAGTGGGCGTGCCGCGCCTGAGACAATCGGGGGATGAGCGAACCGAAAGAACTATCCCCCTCGTTTGAACCCACCGAGCAGAATTCCCAAAGCGACCTGCCCGAAGGCTGGCTGCACGTGCAGTCCATGGACCTGGACGCCCAGGGCGTTGCCCGCAAGCCCGATGGCAAGGTGGTCTTCATCGATGGTGCCCTGCCATTCGAGCTGGTCACCGCCAACACCCACCGCAAGAAGAACAACTGGGAGCAGGCCAGCCTGGTAGCGATCCACCGCGAGTCGTCCCAGCGCGTGCGGCCGGATTGCCTCCACTTTGGCCTGCACGCAGGTGCCTGTGGCGGCTGCAAGATGCAGCACTTGCACGTGGGCGCTCAGGTGGCCGTCAAGCAGCGGGTGCTGGAAGACAACCTCTGGCACCTGGGCAAGGTCAAGGCCGAGACCATGCTGCGTCCCATCGAGGGGCCCGCCTGGGGCTACCGTTACCGCGCCCGCCTGGCGGTGCGCCACGTGATCAAGAAGGGCCAGGTCCTGGTGGGCTTTCATGAGCGCAAGAGCCGCTACATCGCCGACATGCAGACCTGCAAGATCTTGCCCCCGCATGTCGATGCCATGCTGATGCCCCTGCGCGCACTGATTGCCAGCCTGGATGCCCGCGATACCTGCCCACAGATCGAGCTGGCCTGCGGTGACACCGTGACCGCGCTGGTGCTGCGCCACCTGGAGCCGCTGAGCACCGATGACATCGCCCGGCTGCGCGCCTTTGCGGCGGAGCACCATGTGCAATGGTGGCTGCAGCCCAAGGGCCCGGACACGGTGAAGCTGCTGGACGAGGGCGGCGAGCAGCTGTCGTACGCACTGCCGGACTTCGGCATCACCATGCCTTTCAAGCCCACGGACTTCACCCAGGTGAACCCGCACATCAACCGCGTGCTGGTGAGCCGCGCGCTGCGCCTGCTGGACGTGCAGCCCCACGAACGCGTGATCGACTGGTTCTGTGGCCTGGGCAACTTCACGCTGCCCCTGGCCACGCAGGCGCGCGAGGTGCTGGGCATCGAGGGCAGTGAGGCCCTGGTGGCCCGCTCGCGTGAGAACTATGCATTGAATCAGGCCCAGGCGCCGGACCATAAAGCGCTGGCAGCTACGGATTTTGTAGCGCGTAACCTGTTCGAGATGACACCGGAGATGCTGGTGGCCGACGGCGCTGCCGACAAATGGCTGGTGGACCCACCCCGCGAAGGGGCGTTTGCTCTGGCCAAGGCGTTGGCGGACATCGAGCAGGCCCGCATTGGCGCCGAGGGCGCTGGCCCCTTGCCTGCAGGGGCCGAAGGCTGGACGCCCCCGAAGCGCATTGTGTACGTGAGCTGCAACCCAGCCACCCTGGCGCGCGATGCCGGGCTGCTGGTGCATCTGGCCGGCTACCGGTGCACGGCGGCGGGCATGATCAACATGTTCCCGCACACGGCCCATGTGGAGAGCATGGCGGTGTTCGAGCGGGTCTGAGTCCGGTTGCCAGAAAGAGGCCTCAGGAAGGGGAGGGCGCAGCCCTCCGTCCCGCGGCCTTGCCTCCCCCGCGCAATATCAGCTGCGGTTGCGGCTGGCTGCGGGGTCGCGGGGTTCGGTTTCGATGTCGGGCGCGCGTTCGCTGCGTTCGGGCTTTTCCACCTTGCCCAGCACCGAGGGCGTGCCCTCGATCTTGTTCTCACGCATGTAGGCGTCCATGTCCTTCCAGCCCGCAAACACCGAGGCCTTGGAGGCCTTGGGGTTGAGGGTGTAGCAGTCTTCCAGCCCCCGCAGTGCGTGTCGGCAGGCACCGCCGATGGCCTTGGCCTCGGCATCGCGTTGGGCCACGCGCGGGTCAGGGCCCAGGCCCGGGATCTTGTCGCAGCCTGCAAGCAGCAACAGGCCCGCCAGAACCATCAGGCGCAATGCGGTGGAAGGGCTTTGTGGATACATGTACTTGCATTATCGGCACACTGGCCGCGCTATTGAGGCTTGATCCTGGGCGGCGACCCACAAAAAAGGCTCCCGAGGGAGCCTTTTGATGGAGGTCAAGGGACTGGCAGGGCTCAGTCGCGCTCGCCGCCCATGATGCCCAGCAGTGCCAGCAGGCTCTGGAAAACGTTGAAGATGTCCAGGTACAGGGCCAGCGTGGCGCTGATGTAGTTGGTTTCGCCGCCGTCCAGGATCTGCTTCAGGTCATACAGCATGTAGGCGCTGAAGATGCCGATGGCCAGCATCGAGATCACCATCATGCCCACGCCAGAGCCGACGAACACGTTGATGATGCCGCCGACCATGAGCACCAGCGCGCCCACCATCAGCCACTTGCCCATGCCCGAGAGGTCGCGCTTGATGACGCTGGCCAGGCTGGCCATCACGAAGAACACACCGGCCGTGCCGGCAAAGGCCGTCATGATGAGGTCGGTGCCGTTCTTGAAGCCCAGCACCATGCCGATCATGCGCGACAGCATCAGGCCCATGAAGAACGTGAAGGCCAGCAGCACCGGCACGCCTGCGGCCGAGCGCTTGGTCTTTTCGATGGCGAACATGAACCCGAACGCGCCGCCCAGGAACACGATCAGGCCCAGGCCGCCAGTCAGCGAGCGGGTGATGCCGGTGGCCACGCCGATCCAGGCGCCCAGCACCGTGGGGATCATGCTCAGGGCCAGCAGCCAGTACGTATTGCGAAGCACCTTGTGGCGCTCTTCCTGCGAGATGCCATAGCCCGCAGAGTGGCCCAGGGTGGTGACTTGGTCATTCATCTTGTGTCTCTCCTTGTTGGCCTGCACGACGCAGACATCACAAATTCTAGGTGGTGATGCTTTTTTGCTTTGCAATGACCGCACCCGGTCACCTACTTTTGGTAAGGATACTTTCACCCTGGCTGGGGGCAACGGCGCCGGGGATGCCGGTATGCTCGGTTCTCTTTGCGTGCCGGGGCGGCCTGTGCGGCCCGGTTTCCTCTCCCACTTTCGGATCCTTTCATGAAAACCAAGCACGAACTCGAACTGGCCGACGTCAAGGCCGTGGCCGCCGCCGCTGAAGCCGAAGCCCTCAAGAACAACTGGGCCGTGACCATCGCCATCGTGGACGATGGCGGCCACCTGCTTTGGCTGCAGCGTCTGGATGGCGCAGCAGCCGTGTCATCGCACATCGCCCCTTCCAAGGCCCGCACGGCCGCTCTGGGCCGCCGCGAAAGCAAGGTCTACGAGGACGTGATCAACGGCGGCCGTACCTCGTTCCTGAGCGCGCCCACCATTGACGGCCTGCTCGAAGGCGGCGTGCCGATCATGAAGGACGGCCAGTGCCTGGGTGCCGTGGGCGTGAGCGGCGTGAAGTCCACCGAAGATGCACAGATCGCCCGCGCGGGCATTGCAGCCCTGGGCCTCTGATTCGGGGGCTCCCGGCAGGGAGTGCATTTGCTATCATTTTAATAGCTGTGAGCGTATGTTCCACTTGCGCATGGGGCTGAAAACGCTTCAAAACCCTCTGGGAGCATGAAAAAACCGGCCTGTGGGCCGGTTTTTTGTTGGCAGGGTCGGGGGCAGCAAAAAAAGCCTGGCTACGCGGGAGCAAACCCGTTGGCTGGCAAAAACGACCCTTGCGAGCTTGTTGCAAGCCCGGGAGTCGCCCCACGATGAAACTATTTGGTCAGGATGAGCTTGCCCAGCTTGGTGGCCTGCAGGCGGTACACCGAGCCGTTGTGGCTGATGGCGACGGTCTTGTGCCCTTGCAGCAGCACGCTGCTGTCCAGCGCAGCAGTGGCGCAATGCGCGCCGGACGACGGGGCCTCGCCAGATGCCGATGCGTCTGCGGAGTCAGCCGGCACGGCGCGGCGGAGCGGGGCGGAGGTCAGGGAGGCTTGCATGGAGTTTTCCTGGGTCATTGCAGTGCGTTTTGTTAATGATAACGATTCGCAATTACAAGTCAAGCGAACGGTGTGTTTCTTTTTGTTCTTGGTTCCGCCCCGCATCAGGTGCAAGGGCGAGGCGTTGAGCAGCGCCCTGGGCGCGGGGCAAAGGTCCGTGCGCCCTGGGCGCAGTGCAGGGGGCTGCGAGCCTGCTGCACGGGCCCTGCCTTCCCTGGCACCGGCCAGTGCGCCCACGACGGGTGGGCTGGCCAAGATGCGCAGGGACCGGGCCGGTGACTTTCGCCGTGTCTTTACTGGCCCTGCGGGTCGGTCACAAACCCGATCTTGCGCACGCCAGCGCGTTGCGCGGCCGCCATGGCCTGGGCCACGAATTCATAGCGCACGTTCTTGTCGCCACGGATGTGGAGGTCTGGCTGGGGCTCCTTGGCGGCCTCGGCCTGCAGGCGGGGGAAGAGTTCCTCTTCCGACACCTGGGACTCGTTCCAGAAGAACTTGCCATCGGCCGACACCGACAGGCGCACGGTCTCGGGCTTGACGTTCTCGGGCTGGTTGGTGGCGCGGGGCAGGTCCACGTTCACCGCGTGTTTCATCACCGGCACGGTGATGATGAAGATGATGAGCAGCACCAGCATGACGTCCACCAGGGGCGTCATGTTGATCTCGTTCATCACGTCATCGGTGTCGTCTTGGGTTCCAAAGGCCATGGCTTAGCCGCCTTTCTTCATGGGCAGCACCTTGCCGGGCTCGCCAGCGTTCACGCGGGCGCCGGTCACAAAGTAGGCGTGCAGGTCATGGGCAAAGCTGTTCAGGCCATTCAGGATGGACTTGTTGCCGCGTACCAGCGCGTTGTAGCCCAGCACCGCCGGGATGGCCACGGCCAGGCCCAGGGCGGTCATGATCAGCGCTTCACCGATGGGGCCGGCCACCTTGTCGATGGTGGACTGGCCCGAGGTGCCGATGGCCAGCAGCGCATGGTAGATGCCCCACACGGTGCCGAACAGGCCGATGAATGGGGCGGTGGAGCCCACCGACGCCAGGATGGCCAGGCCCGAGGACAGGCGGGCGGTGAACTCGTCGATGCAGTTGCGCAGGCAGCGGGTCACCCAGTCGCTCACGTCCAGGCTGTCGTGCAGGTGGGCCTTGGTGTTGCGGTGGTGGGCAGTGGCTTCGCGGCCTTCCAGCGCCAGGTGGCGGAAGGGGTTGGTCGGGTCGGCGCCCAGCTTGGTCAAGCCCGCGGCAAAGTCCTCGCTGTGCCAGAAGTCCTGGGCGGCGCGGGCGTGTTTTTTGAACTTGATGATGTCCAGTGCCTTGATGAGGATGACGATCCACGAGGCCAGCGACATGGCCAGCAGCAGGATGGCGACGGCGCGGGTGACAAAGTCACCCTGGATCCAGACGTTGGCGATGCCGAATTGCGATTCCATGAAAACTCCCTGAGCGGTGATTGGTTTATTCGAGAACAAAGTTGACGGGGACGAGGTTCCACATGGCCTCGGGCACGCCGTTGCGTTTGCCGGGCACAAAGCGCCAGCGCATCACGGCGTCCTGGGCCTGGCGGTCCAGCCGGTCAAAGCCGCTGGACTTGTTGACCTCGACCTTCTGCGGCACGCCGTCGGTGCCGATGAGCACCCGCAGCACCACCTTGCCTTGCTCGCCCATGCGTTTGCTGATGGCGGGGTAGCTGGGCTTGGGGTTGTTGAGGTAGGCCGCGTCGCTGGACGGCAGCTCGATCTTGGGCGGTGCAGGCGGTGCCGGTGGCGCAGGCGCGGGGGCCGGGGGCGCCACAGGGGCCTCGATGGGCGGGGCGGGCGGCTGGGGCGTGGTGATGCCGGTGGGGGCATTGGGCGCTGGCGTGGGGTCGGCAATGGCGACTGGCATTGGTGCCGGGCGCGGCGCGGCCTTGGGCGCTGGCTTGGGAGGGGGCGGTGGTGCCAGTGGCGGCGGGGTGACCTTGGGCGGGGCGGGCGGCGCGATGAATTCGCTGAGCAGTTCGGCCGGCACGATCACCTCGGCCGCCTTGCGCACCAGGCCGGACTGCAGGGCCCAGATGCCCGCCACATGCAGCGCCACCACGGAGCCGACGATCACGGCATTGCGGCTCACACCGCCAGGGGGGGCGAAACGATCAGGGTGAGACATAAATAGAAAGGAAGGGCAGCGCCGCCCCTAGCATTGGGCGGACGCTGCCGGGTAAACCCGGATTATTTGCGAAAGATCCACCAGGCCGATCCTGCGACCAGGATCAGGCTGCCTGCGAGGGTTGAGAGGAGTTCCATGACTTGCTTTCCAGGATGGAGCTGGCAAGCTGGATCGCCTGTGGCGCCGCGTCGTTCCGCAAGGCGGCTACCGGTTGCGAAGCACTGCACTGCGCCACCACGTCGCGGGCGCAGCTTTCGCAGCATCCGCATTGGGTGGCCACGCCCAGCTCGAACTGGATCTCATCAAAGCTCATGCCGGCACGGGCATGGCGGGCAATCTCACGGTCCGAAACCCGGCGGCAAACACAGACGATCATGGCGGCAGGCAGTGTGGCTGGCTGTTGAAAGGATGATTGAGATTATAAATACGAATCTATCGCATTTGCAATAAATCATTCCTGCCGACAGGGGGAAGGCACACCTGCCCGTGTGGAGCTGCCGACACCCCGGGCCTCAGATCGCGCCCGCTGCAGGCTCGTCGTGGCTGTCCAACAGCGCGGAAGTCGCTTCGGCAAGGGTGGAGCAGCCGGTCAAGGCCATGGCGACCTCCAATTCGTCGCGCAGCAGGCGCAGCACATGGGCCACGCCCGCCGCGCCCGCATTGGCCAGGCCCCAAATGGCAGGGCGACCCACCAGCACGGCGGAGGCGCCCAGCGCCATGGCCTTGAGCACATCGGTGCCGCGCCGGATGCCGCCGTCCACCAGCACCGGCACCTTGCCCTGCACGGCCTGCACCACACGGGGCAGCGCGGTGGCGGTGGCAGGGGCCGTGTCCAGCGTGCGCCCGCCATGGTTGGACACGATGAGGCCCGCAGCGCCAAGCGACACGGCCTGGCGCGCGTCGGCGGGGTGCAGCACACCCTTGAGCAGCACCGGCAGCCGGGTGATGGACTGCAGCCACGCGATGTCGTCCCACGTGGGCGCATGGTGGAGCAGGCCGTCGAACAGGGCACTCTGGCCGGGGCCCAATGCGGAAGGGGCAGGTGCCTGCAGGCCCGCCAGGTTGACCGAGCCCACGCCGGGCGGCAGCCGAAAGCCCGCACGCCGTTCGCGGTCGCGCACGCCGCTGGTGGGGGCATCCACCGTGAGCACCAGGGCCTCGTAGCCGGCCGCTTCGGCACGCTGCACCAGTGCCTGGGTGAAGCCACGGTCGGGTTGCAGGTAGAGCTGAAACCACAGCGGGCCGCGCCCCGGGTCGGGCAGGACGGCCTGGGCCACGCTCTCCAGCGACACGCTGGCCTGGGTGCTGAGCACCACGCCCGCGCCCAGCGCCGCTGCGGCATAGGCCATGGCCAGTTCGCCGTCGGGGTGCGCCAGGCGCTGGAAGGCCACGGGTGCGAGCAGGATGGGGTGCGCCAGCGTGCGGCCCAGCAGGGGCACCCGGGCGTGCCCACCCGCCAGCGGCCGCAGCACGCGGGGCCACAGGGGCAGGGCGTCCCAGGCGCTGCGGTTGGCGTGCAGACTGATCTCGTCGGCCGCGCCGCCGCTGAAGTACGCCCAGGCGTTGTCGTCCAGCTGCGTGCGTGCGTGTTGCTCGTGGTCGGCCAGGGTGACCAGGCCCGGGGGGATGGTGTGGCGTGCAGGAAATGGGGTCATACAAACAAAAATAGCACCAAGCGCTAGTGGATCATGCGCTGGGTGCTATCAAAATAATAGCTTTTGTGGGGGTGCCTCATACCCCGATCACAGCAGTGGGGTAGAGACCTGCGGTTCACACATCGGCCCACATGCGCAGCAGGTTGTGGTACGTGCCCGACAGCGCGATGGCCGACGGGTCGGTGTCGCCGTGGGTCTGGCGCAGCTTGAGCAGGGCCATGTCCATGTCGAACAGCAACTGGCGTTGCTCCAGCCCGCGCACCATGCTCTCCACCCAGAAGAAGCTGCTCACGCGGTGCCCGCGCGTGACCGGCGCGACCTGGTGCACGGTGCTGCTGGGGTACAGGATCATGTCGCCCGCAGGCAGCTTGATGCGCTTCTCGCCCAGGGCCTCGGCAATCACCAGTTCGCCACCGTCGTAGTCGTCGGGCGGCGTGAGGAACAGCGTGCACGACAGGTCGCTGCGCACCCAGCAGCTGTCGGCGCGGGAGTGCATGACGGCGCTGTCCACATGGTTGCCATAGTAGTTGGCGCCATCGCCATACTTGTTGAACAGCGGGTTGTAGATGCGGCGCGGCAGTGCGGCCGAAAAGAAGAGGGCGTTGCGATTCAACGCGGCCTTGACCAGGCCCTGGAGCTGGGCGGACAGCTCGCTGGCTTGTGCGAGCTGCAGGTTGTTTTTCTGGTGCACCGCCTGGCCGCCCGCGCTGCGGGCGCCGTCCACCCAGGGGGCGTCGGCCGCCCAGAGCTTTTGCCGGAAGAACGCGACCTCGTCGGCGGTGAGAACGTCTTGGATGTGCAGAAACATGGAGCCATTGTGAACCGGCCCCGGGCAGTGCCGGGGCCGGTTCATGCGAGGGACTTCAGAGGTGCGTCAGAAGCGTGTCTTCAGCGTCAGCTGCACAGCGCGCGGGGCGCCGGGCGTGTAGAAGCCGCGGTACAGGCCTTCGGCATACGTGCGGTCGAACAGGTTGCTGACGTTCAGTTTCAGCGAGGTCTTGTCGTCAAACGCGTACTCGGCCATGGCGTCCACCACCGCAAAGCCGCTGGCGTACACGGCGCGCGAGCCCTCGGGGTTCTGCTTGGCGCGGTATGTCAGGCCAGCACCCACACGCAGCTTGGAGGTGACGGCGTAGGTGCTCCACACGCTGCCGCTGTGCTTGGGCGTGAGGCCGGGTCGGTCACCCTGCACCTGCGCGCCGCCGCCGTTGGCGGCCAGCACCACGTTGCTCTTGTCGATCTTGGCCGACGGGATCCAGGTGTGGTTGAAGAACAGTTCCCATTGGGGCGTGAGGCGGCCCGCCAGGTTGAACTCCATGCCGGTGGCGTGGCGCTTGCCCGAGAGCAGTTCTTGCGCGGCAGCGGTGTCGGGGTCGGTGTTGCGCTCGTTGTACTTCTGGCTGTAGAAGGCGGCCACACCCAGCAGGGCGCGGCGCTCGAACAGCTCAAACTTGCCGCCGACTTCGATGTTGCGGCTCTTTTCTGGATCGGTGTTGGCGGTGCGCGCCGTGGTGGTGCCGGGGTTGCCAAACTGGTAGGTGTCGCCCGAGGTGTTGTACGAAGTGCCGTACGACAGGTAGTACGAGGTCAGCTCGTCAGGCTGGAAGATCATGCCTACGCGGGGGCTGAACAGGCTGTCGGAGCGCGAGTTGCTCAGGCTGCCTGCGGCGTTGTGGTACGCGGCGCGGAAGTTGTCGTAGCGCAGGCCGCCGACCAGCTTGAGCGTGTCGCTCAGCGAGACCGTGTCCTGGAAGTACAGGCCCAGGTTGCGCGATGCGAACGTGTTCCACTGCACCGGCGCACGGCCGTCGGCCACCCACGCGCCGTCGTTGGGCGTGCCCACCGTGGTGGTGGGGCGGGTGGTGGTGTTGGCGTAGTTCTGGTTGCGCTTGGCGTCGTCGTCGTAGTAGTCCACGCCGGTCAGCACCGCGTGCTTCTTGCCACCCCAGTTGTAGGTGTTGCTGTAGTCGCTTTGCACCTGCAGCACATTGCTCTCGCCCACGCGGCCCTTGGAGCCACGGGTCAGCACGGTGTTGCTGTTGATCTGGTCCAGCGTGATGGCGCTGTTCTGGAAGCCGATGGTGCTGGCCAGCAGGTCGCGCTCGTACTTGCCGTAGCGCAGGCGCGTGGTCAGCTCGCCGCTGTCGTCAAAGCGGTGGATGTGGCCCAGCGTGACGTACTGCGATGTGGTGTCGTTGTGGTCGCTGGCCAGGCCGTAGTACTTGCCGGCTTCCAGCGGCATGTTGATCTTGCCGTCGGCCGAGAGGCGCCAGGGGTGGTTGTAGAGCGGGCGGCCCTTGGATTCGAGGTAGTACAGCCCGACGGAGAACTCGTCGCGCGTGCCGATGCCCCAGGCAAAGGTGGGTGCAATGCCGCGCTTGTCCTGCTTGGCGCCGTCGTTGTCGTACTCCTGCACCATGGCGTTCAGGCGGAAGGCCGAGTTCTCGCCCGTCACCCAGTTGAAGTCGCCGGTGGCGCGGTGGTACTTGCCGGTGCCCAGCGTGTAGCCGGCTTCGTGCTGGTCGATCAGCAGCGGGTACTTGTTGACCTGGTTGACCACGCCGCCGGTCGAGCCCTTGCCGAACAGCATGGAGGCCGAGCCCTTGAGCACTTCGATGCGGTCGTTGTTGAAGGTGTCGCGCTCGATCAGCGGGGCGTCCTTCATGCCGTCCACATAGATGTCGCCCGCCAGGCCCAGCGAGAAGCCGCGCAGGCGCACGTCTTCTTCACCGGTCTCGCCGGACTGGAAGGTCACGCCCGCCGTGGTGCGCAGCACTTCGCGGAAGTCGTCCTGGTTGCGGTCGTTCATCAGCTTTTCGGTGAACACCGTCACGGACTGGGGGATGTCCTTGATGTCTTGCTTGCCCTTGCCCACGGTGGTCTTCTTGATGAGCAGGGTGTCCTTGCCCTGGACTTCAGCGGCTTCCTTCACCGTCACGGTGGACAGGGTGGTCTCGGACGTGCCGGTCTGCGCCATGGCGCCCATCGAGGCGGCCAGCATCAGCGCGCCCAGTGGCAGCAAAGCCCTGTCGGATTGCGAAGCCGGGGGCGACAGGGTGGCGGGAGAAGCAACGAATGCGGGAGAAGAACGCAGCATGCCGCTGCGGCGCTGGGCGCGAGATTTAGCCAAGAGGGCCTCCATCAATAGGGGTGTGCAGGTGGCGCGCAGGGGCACCAAGAGCAGGCGAGAGGCAGTGGCTAGATCAACATGGCTGTGCGTCGTCGTGCAGCTTTATGTTACATCAAATGCGGGTCATTCTCATTTGCATTGATGCGGGCGCGCCACACTTCGACAGGGTATGGGCGTAAAAAAACCGGCAGAGCCGGTTCTTTTACGGGTGCGACGCGGGTCGCAAAGCGCCAGGGCTTACTTGACGTGCTTGCCAATCAGGCCAGCCAGTTCAAACATGGAGACCTGGGGCTTGCCGAACAGCTCCTTGAGCTTGGCGTCGGCGTTGATGTTGCGCTTGTTGGTGGCGTCCTGCAGGTTGTTGGCCTTGATGTAGACCCACAGCTTGCTGATGATCTCCGTGCGCGGCAGAGGTGCCGAGCCCACCACAGCGGCCAGCGCAGGGCTGGGCGTGAGCGCCTTCATGAAAGCGGCGTTAGGGGTCCGCTTCTTGGCGGGTGCAGCGGCCTTCTTGGCTGCTGGGGCTGTGGTTGCCGGAGCTTTTTTTGCAGTTGCCATGTTGGGTTGTCCTTGTTGGGAATAAATTTTTACCAGCGAAAACGACGCTTTCCCACTGGCAGGCTGATGCTAATGGGAAAAAAACGCGTTTCCAAGGGAGAAACGGCTTTTTTTGCCTCGATTTGTAGCGGTGGCGCCGCGCACCCCGCAGCAATAGGCCGCCAAGGCGCGCCAGGCTTGACAAACACGCGGCAGAGGGCGGGTTTCAAGTGCAGTACCCCGGGGGTATCTTCTGGGGGCGGCGTTGGGCACCGCGTCTGGGGTGGGTGCTGCTGCAGCACAATCTTGCACAACAGATTTGCCGCTCAACGAACGCGGCTGGCCCGCAGGCGTGTACCCCCGGCGGGGGCGTTCGGTGTGGGGTTCGTGCTCGCCGCTGCCGTTGGTGCGGGTTTGATTGTTGAAACCGTCTGATTGACTGAAAGGATCTTGGAATGGCTGCAGCTTCGCCTCTTCCCCTCACGCCGTTTGCCACCTGCGACTTTTGTGACGTCCACAAAGGCGACACCAGCGGTGCGTTCCGCGTGCTGCCCCCGGTGTTCCAGAGCTTTGGGGGCGTTGCCGCGTTTGCGGGCCCCGTCACCACCGTCAAGTGCCACGAGGACAACACCCAGGTCAAGGCGGCTGTCGAGTCAGCAGGCGAGGGCCGGGTGCTGGTGGTGGATGGCGGCGGTTCGCTGCGCCGGGCCCTGGTGGGCGGCAACCTGGCGGCAGCCGCCGCCCGCAATGGCTGGGCCGGCATCGTGGTGGACGGCTGTGTGCGTGACGTGGCCGAGCTGAACGCGGAAGCCGTCGGCATCCGCGCGCTGGCGCTGATGCCGCTGCCCACCGAGCGGCGTGGCGAGGGGCAACGCGATGTGGCTGTGTCGATCCAGGGCGTGCCCGTGCGCCCCGGCGACTGGCTGTATGCCGATGCCGATGGCATCGTGGTCAGTGCGCAGCCCTTGCACGGCTGAGGTGGGGCTGCTCGCGGCCCGTCCAGCTTCCATGGCGGGACGGTGAAGACGGTTGCCGAAGGGCAGGTCAGTCGGCGCTGCCGCCCCGCCGCCCTACGCGCAGCGCCGCGCGCGAGGGCAGGGTGGCCAGCAACACGCTGGCCAGGGCAATGACAAAGGCGACCAGTTGCAGGCCCGTCAATACCTCGCCCAAAAACAGCACGCCCACCAGCGCAGCACTCACCGGCAGCATGACCGAGAAGACACCGCCTTGCGCAGCGGGCACGGCCTTGAGCCCGGTCATCCACAGCCACACCGTCCACATGCAGGCGGCCAGCGCATAAAACAGCAGCAATAGCCAGGTGCCCCATCCCACCGAGGCAAACGGGAAGTCCAGCGCCAGGTACAGGCCAAACGGTGTCGTCAGCACAAAGCCCCACAGGTTGATGAGCGAGGTGATGCGCTTGGGCCCCAGGCTGCCGGTGAGCTTCTTGCCGATCACCGTGTAGGCGGCCTCGCAAATCACTGCCCCCAGCAGCAGCATTTGGCCCCACCAGGCATCGTTTGCAGTGTTTTTGGCTCCAAGCGCAGGTTCCATATGCGCTGCGTGCTCTGGTTTTGATAGTGAGAACAGGGCAATGCCCACCACGGCGCAAAGCACTGCCATCCAGGTGCGGGGCGCCACCCGCTCGCCCAAAAATGCCCAGCCCATCAACGCCACCGCAGCAGGAATGGCCGCCATGGTGACGCCTGCCGAAACCGCATCGGTCAGGCTCACGCCGTAGATCATGCAGATGGTGAACAGAAAGTTGCCCAGAAAGGACTCCAGGAACAACAGCCGTTTCGTCTGTGGTGACAGTGGCGGCTCGTTGCCGGGCTTCTTGAGCCAGTGCAGCATGGCGATGCCCCCGATGCCAAAGCGCATCCAGGCCAGCAAGAGCACGGGCAGCACGGCCGCGAGCGGTTTGGAGAGCGCCACATAACTGCCCACCAGCGACATGCTGAGGGCCAGACACAGATAGGCGAAAGGGCGGCTGGGCGGGGGCGTATTCACTAGACTGGGACGTTGTTCAAACAAAAAAGACTGCGCATCATGCCCGAGCCTTCTTCGCCAATTGCAGCCCCACGCCATGTGTTTGTGTACGGCACCTTGCGCCGTGGCGGGTCGAACGACATTACGCGCTTGTTGCCTGCGCCGCGCTGGGTGGGGTTTGCGCAAGTTGCAGGGATGCTGTTCCACCTGGGGGCTTACCCCGGCATGACCCTGGGCGGCGACCGGCCGGTGCATGGCGAGGTGTACGTCATCGAGCCTGCGCTGGAGACCGTTCTCGATGCCATCGAAGGACTGGGCGGGGATCACCCGACCGATGAGTACCTCAAGCGCGAAATTGCGGTGACGGTGGAGGGCCAAGCGCTGTCTTGTCTGGTGTACGAGATCCATCCCCGATATGCGCAGGGCGCACGCCAGATCGAGCATGGTGACTGGCTCAGGGCAGTTGGCGCTACACCCATCTGAATTCTCACAATACGAAAGTTGAATTTCTTGATGTGGGATGCGATAGATGTTGCATTGCCGCAATTTTTCTCGATATGAGAAATCAATTTCTGTATTGAGAAATCACGTGTTTAAGTGGTTGTTTTGAAAGAAGAAAATTTATCTCTTCTATAAGACATAAGAGCTTGCGCAAGTCTTATAGAAGACTTAAAGTTGTCTTCAAGGGCGGCACACAGCAGCCCGGCGTTTTCAACCAACCCCTGGAGTGATCTCATGCCCCAATCCCTCAACGAACAACTGAGCCGCGAACAGCAAATTGCCGCCCTGGAAAAAGACTGGGCGACCAACCCCCGCTGGAAGGGTGTGAAGCGCGGTTACTCCGCTGCCGACGTGGTGCGTCTGCGTGGTTCGCTGCCCATCGAGCACACGTTGGCCAAGCGCGGCGCTGAAAAGCTCTGGGACAAGATCAACGGCGGTGCCAAGAAAGGCTACGTCAACGCTTTCGGCGCCATCTCTGCCGGTCAAGCCATGCAGCAGGCCAAGGCCGGCCTCGAAGCCGTGTACCTGTCGGGCTGGCAAGTCGCCGCTGACGGCAACACATCCGAAACCATGTACCCCGACCAGTCGCTGTATGCGTATGACTCGGTGCCCACCATGGTTCGCCGCATCAACAACACCTTCAAGCGCGCCGACGAAATCCAGTGGGGCCGTGGCATCAACCCCGGCGACAAGGAATTCATCGACTACTTCCTGCCCATCGTGGCGGACGCGGAAGCCGGTTTCGGCGGCGTGCTGAACGCCTTCGAACTCATGAAGAATATGATCCAATCGGGCGCTGCCGGCGTGCACTTCGAAGACCAACTCGCTGCCGTGAAGAAGTGCGGCCACATGGGTGGCAAGGTGCTGGTGCCTACGCAGGAAGCCTGCGAAAAGCTGATCTCCGCACGTTTTGCTGCTGACGTGATGGGCGTGTCCACCATCGTGCTGGCCCGCACCGACGCAGAAGCCGCCAACCTGATCACGTCCGACCACGACGCCAACGACAAGCCCTTCCTGACCGGCGAGCGCACGCAAGAAGGCTTTTACCGCGTGAAGAACGGCCTGGAACAAGCCATCAGCCGCGGCGTGGCCTACGCTCCCTATGCCGACCTGGTGTGGTGCGAAACCGGCGTGCCAGACATCGGCTTCGCCCGTGAATTTGCGCAAGCTGTGCACGCTGCCTGCCCTGGCAAGCTGCTGTCGTACAACTGCTCGCCTTCGTTCAACTGGAAGAAGAACCTCAACGACAAGCAGATCGCGTCGTTCCAGGAAGACCTGTCGGCTCTGGGCTACAAGTACCAGTTCATCACGCTGGCCGGTATCCACATCAACTGGTTCAACACCTTCCAGTTCGCCCATGCATACGCCCAAGGCGAAGGCATGAAGCACTACACCGAGATGGTGCAGGAACCTGAATTCGCAGCACGCGAAAAGGGTTACACCTTTGTGTCGCACCAGCAGGAAGTGGGCGCAGGCTACTTCGACGACGTGACCACGGTGATCCAGGGCGGCTCGTCCTCCGTGAAGGCCCTGACGGGTTCGACCGAAGAAGAGCAGTTCCACTGATCTGCGGGGCTCAGCGCCGCTTCGTTGTGGCGCCAAATGCACTCGAAAAAGCCCGAAGCAGATGCTTCGGGCTTTTTTTCTGGGTGCTAGGGTTAAAATCTGGCGAAATTCACTGCACAAGAGCGAGAAAGGCAATCTGGTTATGACACCGCGAACTACATCGGAGATGTTGACCGGCCGTTGAGGCTGGCTGTTCGCGCCTGCACGAGATTGCACACACCTCCAAAAAGCGCGGACCTGTTCCGCGCTTTTTTGTTTCCTGGGCCTGGCGCGTGCCCGCACCCATTGCACTGATCACAGAGAAAGAGTTGCTCCCATGATTCACATCACGCTTCCCGACGGTTCACAGCGCGAGTTTCCGGGCCCAGTCACCGTGGCCGAGGTGGCCGCCTCCATTGGCGCCGGTCTGGCCAAAGCCGCCCTGGCGGGCAAGATCGGCGACAAGGTGGTGGACACCAGCTACCAGATCACGGCTGACAGCGCGCTGTCCATCGTGACGGCCAAGGATGCGGATGGCCTGGAGGTGATTCGTCACTCCACCGCTCACTTGCTGGCCTACGCGGTCAAGGAACTGTTCCCTGACGCGCAGGTCACCATCGGCCCGGTGATCGAAAACGGCTTTTATTACGACTTTGCCTACAAGCGCCCCTTTACACCTGAAGACCTGGTGGCGATTGAAAAGCGCATGGCCGAACTGGCATCCAAGGACGAGCCCGTGGTGCGCCGAGTGCTGCCGCGTGACGACGCCGTGGCGTATTTCAAGGACCTGGGTGAGCACTACAAGGCCGAGATCATCGCAAGCATTCCCAGCAACGAAGACGTGAGCCTGTACCGCGAAGGCAATTTCGAAGATCTGTGCCGCGGCCCTCATGTGCCCAGCACCGGCAAGCTCAAGTTCTTCAAGCTCATGAAGGTGGCGGGCGCCTACTGGCGTGGTGATCATCGCAATGAGATGCTGCAGCGGGTCTATGGCACGGCCTGGGCTACCAAGGATGAGCTGCAGCAGTATTTGACGATGCTGGAGGAGGCCGAAAAGCGCGACCACCGTAAACTCGGCCGCGAGCTGGATCTGTTCCACATCGACGAACACTCCCCTGGCACAGTGTTCTGGCACCCCAAGGGCTGGACGGTGTGGCAGGAGGTGGAGCAATACATGCGCCGCGTGTACCGCGACAACGGCTACCAGGAGGTCAAGGGGCCGCAGATCCTGGACCAGGGCCTGTGGGAGAAAACAGGGCACTGGGACAAATACCGCGAGAACATGTTTGTCACGGAGTCGGAAAAGCGCGACTACGCACTCAAGCCGATGAACTGCCCCGGGCACATCATCATCTTCAAACAAGGTATCAAGAGCTACCGCGACCTGCCTTTGCGGTTTGGCGAGTTCGGCCAATGCCACCGCAATGAGCCGACCGGGGGGCTGCACGGCATCATGCGCGTGCGTGCTTTCACACAGGACGACGGCCACATCTTCTGTACCGAAGACCAGATCCAGTCTGAAGTCGTGGCGTTCACCACGTTGCTGCAGAAGGTTTACAAGGACTTCGGGTTCACGGACATCATCTACAAGCTGTCCACACGGCCTGAGAAGCGAATCGGTAGTGAGGAAAGCTGGGACCGCGCCGAGAACGCCTTGGCGGAGGGTCTAAGGGCATCCGGTTGCGAATTTGAATACCTGCCCGGAGAGGGCGCCTTTTACGGTCCCAAGATCGAGTACACGCTCAAGGACGCGCTGGGGCGCCCCTGGCAGTGCGGCACGATTCAGGTGGATCCGAATATGCCCGAGCGCTTGGACGCAGAGTTTGTGGGTGAAGATGGCGCCCGCCATCGGCCCATCATGCTGCATCGCGCCATCGTTGGTAGCTTGGAGCGCTTCATTGGCATTCTGATCGAGCAGCACGCGGGTGCCTTGCCTACATGGCTCGCTCCCGTGCAGGTTTCGGTGCTCAACATCACGGACGCTCAGTCCGATTACTGTCGTGAAATCGCAGCAAAACTGCAAAAAGCGCTGCCCAATCAAGGCCTTAGGGTGGCCCTGGATCTGCGCAATGAGAAGATTACGTATAAAATACGGGAGCATTCGATGCAAAAGCTGCCCTACATCCTCGTCGCAGGCGACAAGGAAAAGGCAGCCGGCGCCGTCGCAGTGCGAGCCCGAGGTAATCGTGATCTCGGCGTGATGTCTGTGGATGCGTTCATTGAATTGATCGCTAACGACATCGCCACCAAAGCCTGATTTTGAACACAAAAACTGCTTTGCCGCTCGCGGACTGTGCGGAAGTAGCTACTTTATTTGTAGCATTTTGATTCAAGGAAGATAGCCATCGCTACTGAATTTCGTGATCGTCGCCACCGGGAAGAGCGCAAGCACCGCCTGAACCGTGAAATCATGGCCCCGGAAGTCCGCCTTTCCGGGCCAGACAACGAGCCTTTGGGTGTTGTCAGCCTCATGGAGGCCTTGCGCATGGCCGGTGAGCTGGACGTGGATCTGGTGGAAATCGCCGCTACGGCTAATCCGCCGGTATGCCGCCTCATGGACTATGGCAAGTTCAAGTACCAAGAGCAAAAGCGTGCGGCAGAAGCCAAAGCCAAGCAGACGGTCATTGAGATCAAGGAAGTCAAGTTCCGCCCCGGAACGGACGATGGCGACTACAACATCAAGATGCGCAACATCCGCCGCTTTTTGGCGGATGGAGACAAGTGCAAGATCACGCTGCGGTTCCGCGGTCGTGAAATCACGCACCAGGAACTCGGCTTGGCTTTGCTGAACCGGATTCGTGACGAGTTGGCTGACAGCATCATCATTGAGCAGTTTCCTAAGTTGGAAGGCCGCCAGATGATCATGATGATTGCTCCGGGCAAGAAGAAGCCCGCGGCCAAGCCAGCGGCTGAAGGCGCTGCCCCTGCAACGGGTGCGGCGGCGTAGGTTTGCCAGTCAGTGTCAGATTTCGAGCGCCACGCCCGAAGGGGCGGGGTGTTTGAAAAGGTGGGGCTTTCGAGCACTGCCGACCGGAAGGTGAAAGCCTTTCGATAAAAGTGGCTCGGGGCCAACAAGTTTGCAGATCGGTTTGCAAACGCCTCACGAGCACAACGAAAAAGGAGCATTCACATGCCCAAAATGAAGACCAAGAGCAGCGCGAAAAAACGTTTCCGCGTTCGTCCAGGTGGTACCGTCAAGCGCGGTCAAGCCTTCAAACGTCACATCTTGACCAAGAAGACCACCAAGAACAAGCGCCATCTGCGTGGTGCGGTTGCTGTGCACGAGACCAATATGGGCTCGATTTCACAGATGCTGCCCGGCATGGGCGTTTAATTTACTGACGAACAAGGAGTACATACATGCCTCGCGTCAAACGTGGTGTAACGGCCCGTGCCCGTCACAAGAAAGTTCTCGCCCTTGCCAAGGGTTTCCGTGGTCGCCGCGGTAACGTCTTCCGTATCGCCAAACAGGCGGTAATGAAGGCTGGGCAATATGCCTACCGTGACCGCCGCACCAAGAAGCGCGTGTTCCGCCAGTTGTGGATCGCCCGTATCAACGCCGCTGCCCGTGAACTGGGCCTGACCTACAGCCAGTTCGCCAACGGCCTGAAGAAGGCATCCATCGAGATCGACCGCAAGATGCTGGCCGACCTCGCAGTGCACGACAAGGCTGCCTTTGGCAGCATCGTGGAGCAAGTCAAGGCCAAGCTGGCTGCTTGAGTTCACGATGAGCGGCTATCGTTCTGATAGCTGCTTGCGCAATAACAGCAAGGGCTAGGGCTTGAAAAGGCACTAGCCCTTGTTCATTTTCAAGAGTCGATATGAACGAGTTGGATTCCCTGGTCGAGAGCGCGACGCAACTGTTTGCCCAAAGCGCAACCCCTGCTGACCTCGAAAACGCCAAGGCGCAGTTTCTGGGCAAGTCAGGTCGCGTGACCGAGCTCATGAAGGGCATGGCGCAGCTGTCCGTCGAGGAAAAGAAATCCCGCGGCGCAGCCATCAACGTTGCCAAGCAGGCCATCGAGGCTGCACTGACCGCTCGCCGCCAAGCTCTGGCCGATGCCGAACTTCAATTGCAGCTCAAGGCCGAAGCACTGGACGTGAGCCTGCCAGGCCGCCAGCGCGGGCAGGGTGGCTTGCACCCGGTGTCGCTCACGCTTGAGCGCATCCAGGGCATCTTCGGTTCCATGGGTTTCGACGTCGCCGAAGGCCCCGAGATCGAGACCGACTGGTTCAACTTCACAGCATTGAACACGCCGGAAGACCATCCTGCGCGTTCCATGCATGACACGTTCTATGTGGAGGGCGGCACTGCCACCGCTCCCAACCTGCTGCGCACACACACCAGCCCCATGCAGATCCGCCATGCGGTCCAGCATGTCAAAAAGCACCGGGCTGCGCTCGATGCAGGTCAGGCGATGCCCGAGATCCGCGTCATTGCACCCGGCCGTACCTACCGCGTGGACAGCGACGCTACGCACTCGCCCATGTTTCACCAGTGCGAAGGTCTCTGGATTGGTGAGAACGTGAGTTTCAAGGACCTGAAAGTCATCTTCACGGATTTCTGCCGCACGTTCTTCGAGAGCGATGATCTCGTGTTGCGCTTCCGTCCCAGTTTCTTCCCGTTCACAGAGCCCAGCGCCGAGATCGATATCCAGTTCCAGACGGGCCCGCTGGCAGGCCGTTGGCTCGAAGTGGCTGGCTCGGGCCAGGTGCACCCCAACGTGGTGCGCAACATGGGTCTTGACCCTGAGAAGTACATCGGCTTTGCATTCGGCATGGGACCCGACCGCCTGACCATGCTGCGCTATGGCGTCAATGACCTGCGCCTGTTCTTTGACGGCGACATCCGCTTCCTGTCGCAGTTCCAGTAAAGCCCGCCGACTTCGCGCCGTGCGCGTGCCCTGTGGCCGTGCTGCGCACCTTCCGTACAAGAGTGTCCGACTATGCAATTTCCTGAATCCTGGTTGCGTGAGTTCTGCAACCCCCCTTTGACGACGGCCGAGCTGGCCGAAACGCTGACGATGGCCGGCCTCGAGGTGGAGGAGCTGCGCCCCGTGGCCCCGCCTTTCACCAAGATCGTGGTGGGTGAGATCAAGGAGGCGGTACAGCACCCAGACGCCGACCGCCTGCGTGTGTGCCAGGTGGACGTGGGGCAGGACGCCCTGCTGAACATCGTTTGTGGTGCGCCCAATGCCCGCGTGGGTATCAAGGTGCCTTGTGCACTGGTGGGTGCCGAGCTCCCGCCGGGTGACGATGGCAAACCTTTCCTCATCAAGGTGGGCAAACTGCGCGGCGTGGAAAGCCAAGGCATGTTGTGCTCCGCCCGTGAGCTCAAACTGTCAGAGGACCATGGAGGCCTGCTGGAGCTGGATGCCTCAGCCCCCGTGGGCCAGGACATCCGCGAACACCTGAACCTGGACGACACGCTGTTCACGCTCAAGCTCACGCCCAATCTTGCGCATTGCCTGAGCGTCTATGGCATCGCGCGAGAAGTGTCCGCATTGACGGGTACGCCGCTGAAAAATCCATCGTTCCCTGCCGTGGCCGCAAAGCTGGCGGACAAACTGCCCGTCAAAGTGAACGCGCCTGACCTGTGTGGCCGTTTCTCCGGCCGTATCGTGCGCAACGTGAATACGCGGGCTGCCACGCCTCAGTGGATGCTCGATCGCCTGGCACGCTGTGGCCAGCGTGGTGTGTCGCCGCTGGTAGACATTTCCAACTATGTGATGTTTGAGTTGGGGCGTCCTTCGCACATTTTTGACCTGGACAAGATCCATGGTGGCCTAGACGTGCGCTGGGGAAAGCCGGGTGAGCAGCTGAAGCTGCTCAATGGCAACACCATCACAGTGGATGACAAGGTGGGCGTGATCGCCGATGACAGCCAGGTGGAATCGCTGGCGGGCATCATGGGCGGAGACGCCACGGCGGTGTCTGATGACACCCGGAACATCTATATCGAGGCGGCTTTCTGGTGGCCCAAGGCGGTGGCAGGCCGTTCGCGCCGCTTCAACTTCTCGACGGATGCCGGCCATCGTTTTGAGCGCGGCGTGGATCCGAGCCTGACGGTGGAGCACATCGAGCGCATTACCCAGCTCGTCATCGACATCTGCGGTACGGCCGATACAGCATGCGGCCCTATGGACGACCAAGTGGTCAACTTGCCTGTGCCACAGCCCGTCACGCTGCGCGTGGCGCGTGCTGCCAAGGTCATCGGCATGCCGCTGACGCAGGTGCAATGCGCCGACGCGCTGACCCGCCTGGGCCTGCCGGTGGTGCAGGGCGAAGGTGCGCTCACGGTCACGCCGCCGTCATTCCGTTTCGATATCACCATCGAGGAAGACCTGATCGAAGAAGTGGCCCGTATGGTGGGCTACAACAACCTTCCGACCACTCCACCGCTGGCACCCATCACGCCTAAGCTGGCGCTCGAGGCCACGCGCAGCCCGTTTGCGGTGCGCCGTTCGCTGGCAGCCCTGGGGTATCAGGAAACGATCAATTTCAGCTTTGTGGAAGAGCGTTGGGAGCACGAGTTGGCCGCCAACCCGCAACCCATCAAGCTGCTCAATCCGATCGCAAGTCAGATGAGCGTGATGCGCTCGACTTTATTGGGTTCTCTGCTACAAGTTTTGAAGTTCAACCTGGACCGCAAGGCCGAGCGGGTGCGCGTCTTCGAACTGGGCCGTGTGTTCCTGCGCGACGGCGGCGTGCGCAACACCGACACCACGGTCGAAGGCTTTCACCAGCCCATGCGCGTGTCGGGCCTGGCGTATGGTCCGAACGACATGCTGCAGTGGGGGCGCAAGGACCAGGCCATCGACTTCTTTGATGTGAAGGGGGACGTGGAAGCGCTTCTGGCCCCCCTGCGCGCAACGTTCGAGCCCGGCACCCACCCTGCCATGCACCCTGGCCGTTGCGCCCGCGTGCTGGTCGATGGGCGTGCTATTGGCTTCGTGGGCGAATTGCATCCACAGTGGCGCCAGTCGTGGGACCTGCCTCAGGCGCCTGTGATGTTCGAACTGGAGCTTGACGCCGTGCTGAAGCGTGTGGTGCCTCAGTTCAAGCCGGTGACCAAACACCAGGCTGTCGAGCGCGATTTGGCCGTGGTGGTGGCAGAGCGCGTGACGCACGCCGACATCATGGGTGCGGTAGAGCAGGCCGTTCCGGGTGGCATGCTCCGCTCTGCCGTGCTGTTTGACGTGTATCGGCCTAAGGCGCTGCGGGCGGGCGAAGAGGCGCCTGCGAGTGGCTTGGCCCCCGGCGAGAAGAGCCTGGCCGTGCGCCTCACTCTGGGGCGCGATGAAGCCACGCTCACCGAGGCGGAAATCGACGCAGCGATGCAATCCGTGATCACTCAGTTGACGCAGCGCACGGGCGCCCGTCTGCGGGTGTGATGATGTCCAAGGGGAGTGACGAGCCATGATCGAATTCGCAGTTGAAAGCCTGGAAACACCGGCACTGACCAAGGCGCAGTTGGCGGATCTGTTGTTCGATCAGATCGGCTTGAACAAGCGCGAGTCCAAGGACATGATCGATGCCTTCTTCGACTTGATTGCCCAAAGCCTTGTCGAAGGCAAGGACGTGAAGCTTTCGGGGTTTGGTAACTTTCAGATCCGGACCAAGGCTCCCCGTCCCGGGCGCAATCCCCGCACGGGCGAGGCCATACCCATCAAGGCGCGTCGCGTGGTGACTTTCCATGCCAGCAGCAAGCTCAAGGAGCAGATTCAGACGGCCGCTGTTGCGTGAGTTTGTGCTGTTTTTGTTGCCAAGATGTTCTTGGTGGCTGGCGGTGCAGGCTGGTCTGCAGTACGCTTGAAAGCTTTCCCGTTTGAACACGCATCTCATGGGCACCACCCTCCCTTCCATTCCCGCCAAGCGATACTTCACGATTGGTGAGGTTGCGGAGCTGTGCGGCGTCAAACCGCATGTTTTGCGTTACTGGGAGCAGGAGTTCACGCAGCTGCGGCCCATGAAGCGGCGTGGCAATCGGCGTTATTACCAGCACCATGAGGTGCTGATGATTCGCCGCATCCGTGATCTGCTGTACGACCAGGGCTTCACCATCAGTGGAGCGCGCAATCGCCTGCAAGAGCTTGCACATACTGCGCGAGAAGTTGTTGGGTCGGACGAGGCTTCTCTGTCGCAGGACGCAGAGCCACCCAGCATGCTGGTGGATAGCGCGCGCGACCTTTCTATTGTTGCCGCGGGCTTCTCCCTGGACTCCAACGCAGTGCGCCAAGAATTATTTGAAATTCGTGCGCTACTTTCTCTGAACTGAGCTTTTTTCTGCATATAATCTAAGTCTTGTCGGCGTGTAGCGCAGCCTGGTAGCGCACTTGCATGGGGTGCAAGGGGTCGCGAGTTCGAATCCCGCCACGCCGACCATTGATAGCAAAAGCCCAGAGCCGAAAGGTTCTGGGCTTTTTTGCTTTTCTCCTCCGCTGGTTTTAACGGCGTCAGCGTTGCGGTTCGGTGGTGGCGCATCGCTCCATGCACACACTGTGCTCGCGTGCGGCGACGTCAGGCGCCCTTGCCGGTGGCATCGGCAGTGCAGTGATGACGGGGCCTGGGAGGGGCGCAACAACACGCCCACGATGGGCATGGAGACCTTCATGATTGATGGCTTGGTAGCCGGACGGCTTTACGGTGAGGCGGAGCGCCGCACGGACAAAGCGGGCAAGGCCTACACCTTGGCGAAGGTGAGAGCCAGCACGGCGGAGGGCGAAGTGCTTTTCATCAACGTCATCGCCTTTGACGAGGGTCTCTGCGCGTCGCTTCACCAGTTGCGCGACGGTGATTCAGTGGCGCTTTCTGGCAGCTTGAATCCTCGTGTCTGGACGGACAAACAAGGCAACGCGAGGCCCGCGCTGGATATGGTGGCACACCGGTTGATCAGCCTGCCGCTCTCTGGCATCGAGCAGTAGGCATATGCGGCGCAAGCTGTGTCACGGGATGACAGGCGGAGCAGTGCGCGCCCACAAGCGCACCCGGACTAGGCGCTGTACCTAGCCTGTCTTGCGAGGGCTGCCTTTGGGTGTGGGCGCGAAGCCCAATGCTTTGAGCTCATCCTCGCTCATGTGTAGCTCTGTCAATTCGGGCTGGCGCGCCTCGATGGCTCGGCGCCGCTCGAAATTGGTGGGAGGACCTTTTTCTTCCTGGCGGCGATCCTTGCCGGTGCGGCGGTCCATGCTGCCTCTGCGTTCGACACTCATGATGGTGCTGGTAGTGGAGGTGTGAGACTTTGGTGTGCGGTCTGTTGCCAGTTGACCAAGCAACCTGTGGTGGCAACCTGAAGCGCACAGTCTGCATCAGTTGCCGATGTTTGCAAACACCTAAGCTGCCATCTGGCGGATGCAACACACGCGCGACACCATTGTTGACGATGGCGGTGGCCGCACCAAGTGGCGGCGCTTCCAGTTGGCAACGCTGTATCGCATGTTCCGGCAGTGGGTTGATCTGCGCCACCCATTGGTCGCACCGCCAGTTCTTGTTGTCCAGCGGTGGGCGAAGTTGTTGCTCCGGAGCGGCCAATGAAAAAGCCCTGACTCTTGCGAATCAGGGCTTTTCATTTGGTGCCGGAGAGATGAATCGAACACCCGACCTTCTCATTACGAATGAGCTGCTCTACCGACTGAGCTACACCGGCTTAGCCTTGGATTATAGCGTGGAATGGTAGCTGGTCACGCGCTCCACCTCATTTTTTGAGCCGAGGATCACGCTGACGCGCTCATGGAGCTGGGTGGGCTGGATATCGAGGATGCGTTGCTTGCCATTGGTGGCTGCACCACCGGCTTGTTCTACCAGCCAGCCCATGGGGTTGGCCTCGTACATCAGGCGCAGCTTGCCAGGCTTGTTGGGCTCGCGTTTGTCCCACGGGTACATGAAGACGCCACCACGGGTCAGGATGCGGTGCACGTCGGCCACCATGCTGGCGATCCAGCGCATGTTGAAGTCCTTGCCGCGCGGGCCTTCCTTGCCCTGCAGGCATTCGTCGATGTAGCGCTTCACAGGCTCGTCCCAGTGGCGCATGTTGCTCATGTTGATCGCGAATTCCTTGGTGTCCTCGGGAATGCGGATGTTCTCTTCGGTCAGCACGAAGGAGCCTTGTTCGCGGTCCAGCGTGAACATCGCTACGCCGTCACCCACGGTGAGCACCAGCGTGGTCTGCGGGCCGTAGATGCAGTAGCCCGCGGCCACTTGCTGGGTGCCGGGCTGCAGGAAGTCGCCTTCCTCCACGCCACGGTCGCCATCGGGTTTTTTCAGCACGCTGAAGATGGTGCCGATGCTCACGTTCACGTCGATGTTGCTGGAGCCGTCCAGGGGATCAAACAGCAGCAGGTATTCGCCTTGCGGATAGCGGTTGGGCACCAGGTAGATGCCGTCCATTTCTTCCGAGGCCATGGCGGCCAGGTGACCGCCCCATTCGTTGGCTTCGATCAGCACTTCGTTGGCGATGATGTCGAGCTTCTTCTGGATCTCGCCCTGCACGTTTTCGCTGCTGGCCGTGCCCAGCACGCCGCCCAGTGCGCCCTTGTTCACGGCGTGGCTGATGCTTTTGCAGGCGCGGGCCACCACTTCCAGCAGCAGGCGCAGTTGCGAGGGAATGAGTCCGTCGACCCGTTGTTGTTCAACAAGGTAGCGGGTCAGGCTGATGCTTTTTGCCATGTCAGTCTCTTCTGGGGCGTGGTTTATTCGGCGAGTGCGCGGGTCACTACCTCGCGCACATCGTTGGACAGATCAGGCTTGGCGGCCACACGAGCAATGGCCTCGCGCGCGGCGCTGCGCCAGGGGGCCGCCAGCTTCTTCCAGCGGTCGAGCGCGCGCGCGAGGCGGGCCGCAACCTGCGGGTTGATGGCGTCCAGCTCGATCACGCGGTCGCTCCAGAACACGTAGCCCGCAGCGTCCGACCGGTGGAAAGCACCGGGGTTGGCGCTGCAGTAGCTGAAGATCACGCTGCGTGCCCGGTTGGGGTTCTTGAGGCTGAAGTCCGGGTGCGAAATGAGCTGGCGCACGGCGGGCAATACGTTGCCGCCACGGTCTGGCGCACCCGCTTGCAGTGCAAACCACTTGTCGATGACCAGGGGCTCGTCCTTGAACAGTGCATGGAAGCGGGCGAGGGCGGGTGTGGCCAGTTCGCTGCCGCTGGCCACCAGGGCCGTGAGGGCGTTGAACCGGTCGGTCATGTTGCCCGCGACCTTGAAGCGCTGGTACGCCTTGCCAGGCCAGACCACATCGCCTGTCTTCTGCGCGGCAATGCACAGCATGTGCAGCGCCAGGCCACTGAGTGCGCGGCGGCCGGAGGAGACGGGGTCGGGGCGATAGCCGCCGGTGTCCTGGTTCTGTTCCCAGACGGTTTCCCAGTCGGCCTGCAGCGCCAGCGCCAGTTCCTCGCGCATGGCTTCACGCACTGCGTGGATGCGCTGCGGGTCCACCACATCCAGTTGCTCGGCGATGTACGTCTCGGATGGCAGCGTGAGCACCAGCTCCTTGAACGCAGCGTCCAGGGCCGGGGCGCGCAGCACGCTGCGCATGGCCTCTACAAACGCTGTCGACAGGATAGTTTGCTCAAATCGGCCGGTAGCGCCGGTTGTATATGCTTCATTTGCTATTGTATTAATAGCAATTCGCAGTGCCAGGCGCTGCCCAGCTTCCCAGCGGTTGAAAGCGTCGGCGTCATGCGCCAGCAGCGTGAGCAACTGCGCGTCGGTGTAGTCGATGTCCAGCACAACGGGGGCACTGAACCCGCGCAGCAGCGACGGCACCGGCTCTGCATCCAGATTGGTGAAGGTCAGGGTCTGCGATGCCTCGGTTAGCACCACCACCCGTGAGGTGGTGGGGGCTGCGCCTTCTGCAGCGCCGTCACCTGCGAGGTGCAAGGGCAGGGCGGCACCGGTAGTGGCATCGATCAGGCCCAGTTCCACCGGGATGACGAAGGGCTGCTTCTCGCTTTGGCCGGGCGTAGGGGCGCAGCTTTGCGACAGCGTGAGTGCATAGCAGCGCGTGGCAGCGTCGTAGCGGCCCGTGGCGCGCACGCGGGGCGTACCGGCCTGGCTGTACCAGCGCTTGAACTGCCCAAGGTGCTGCGTGAGCGGACTGCCCGGGTTGGCATCGGCTATTGATTGCACAAAATCGTCGCAGGTCACGGCCTGGCCGTCGTGGCGCTCGAAGTACAGCTTCATGCCCTTGGCAAAGCCTTCGCGGCCCACCAGGTTGTGCTGCATGCGCACCACTTCCGCGCCCTTTTCGTAGATGGTGACGGTGTAGAAGTTGTTGATCTCGACGTAGCTGTCGGGCCGCACCGGGTGGGCCATGGGGCCCGCGTCTTCGGGGAACTGGGCAGTGCGCAGCACGCGCACGTCCTCGATGCGCTTGACGGCGCGGGCGGACGGGCTGCCCGCGAGGTCCATGCTGAATTCCTGGTCGCGGAAGACCGTGAGGCCTTCCTTCAGGCTGAGCTGGAACCAGTCGCGGCAGGTCACGCGGTTGCCCGTCCAGTTGTGGAAGTACTCGTGGCCGACCACGCTTTCGATGTTGGCAAAGTCGGTGTCGGTGGCCGTGGATTCGCTGGCCAGAACGTACTTCGTGTTGAAGATGTTCAGGCCCTTGTTCTCCATGGCGCCCATGTTGAAGTCGCTGGTGGCGACGATCATGAAGCGCTCCAGGTCCAGCGGCAGGCCGAAGCGGGCTTCGTCCCAGGCCACGCTGTACATTAGCGAGTTCATGGCGTGTTCGGTCTTGCCCAGATCGCCGGGGCGCACGTAGACCTGCAGCAGGTGGTCGGTGCCCGAGCGGCTCTTGATCTTCTGCTCGCGGGCCACCAGCTTGCCTGCGACCAGGGCGAACAGGTAGCAGGGCTTCTTGTGCGGGTCCACCCACTTGGCAAAGTGGCGGCCGTCTTCCAGGTCGCCGCTGTCCACCAGGTTGCCGTTGGACAGCAGCACCGGGTACTGGGCCTTGTCGGCGCGCAGCGTGACGGTATAGCTGGCCATCACGTCCGGGCGGTCCAGGAAGTAGGTGATGCGGCGAAAGCCCTCGGCCTCGCACTGCGTGAAGAAGGTGCCCTGGCTCACATACAGGCCCATCAGCTGCGTGTTCTTGGCGGGGCAGCAGGTGGTGAAGATTTCGAGCGCAAAGGGCTCGGCGCCTTCCGGCAGGTTCTCCAGCACCAGGCGGGTGCCTTCCATCTTGAACGAGGTGCCCTGGCCGTTGACCAGTACACGTGCCAGGTTCAGGTCATCGCCATCGAGCTTGAGCGGCTGCGCGGCCACGTCGGGGTTGCGGCGCAGCGTCATGCGGTTGAGCACGCGTGTCTTGTTCGGGTCCAGGTCGAAGGTCAGCTCGACGCTGTCGATCCAGTAGGCGGGGGCGGTGTAGTCCTCGCGGCGGATGGCGATGGCCGGGGCCGCGCCGTCTCCGCTTCCGTCGGCTTTATGCAGTTGCAACATGGATGCTCTCCAGAAAGTCGGTGTTCATGAGTTCGGTGTAGTCGCGCACGGCGGCCAGCACATGGGGCCCGGCCAGTTGTTCGGGCGTGTGGGTGCTGCAGATGGCCACGGCACGCATGCCCGCGCGGCGCGCTGCCTCGATGCCGAAAGGCGCGTCTTCAAAGACGATGCAATGCTCGGGGGCTGCCGCGATGCGGCGTGCCGCCTCCAGGAAGATCGCGGGCTGGGGCTTGCCGGGCAGGCCCTCATCGCCACGCACGATGGCCTGGGGCGCGGGTTCCAGGCCCAGGTGGCCCAGTGCGAATTCCACGTTGCCGATGTCACCCGCGGTGCCCACCGCCACCTTGAGACCACGCGCGCGCACCTGGGCCGCAAACTGGCGAAAGCCCGCCACTTCGGAGAAACGCGGGGCGAACAGCTCGCGGTAGATGGTTTCTTTTTCGTGCGTGAGCGCGTCGGCCTCGTCCTGCGACACGGGGCGCCCCAACAGTTCCACGATGCACTCGGTGCCATTGCGGCCCGTGGTGCGGGCCATGAGGTCGGGCACGTCGATGTCCATGCCCCGGCGGCGCGCGAACTCGACCCACGCCTGGGCGTGCCAGGGCATGGAGTCGATCATGGTGCCGTCCATGTCGAAGATGATGGCGTCGGTGCGCATCCGCATCGCTCAGACGCCTTGCTTCAACGAAGCTTCGATGAAGGCGTCCAGGTCGCCGTCCAGCACCTTCTGTGTGGCCGAGATTTCAACGTTGGTGCGCAGGTCCTTGATGCGGCTGTTGTCCAGCACGTAGCTGCGGATCTGGTGTCCCCAGCCCACGTCGGTCTTGGTATCTTCCAATTTCTGTTGCTCTTCCATGCGCTTGCGCATCTCGAAGTCGTACAGGCGGCTGCGCAGGCGCTGCCATGCCACGTCGCGGTTGCTGTGCTGGCTGCGACCGTCCTGGCACTGCACCACGATGCCGGTGGGGATGTGCGTGAGTCGCACGGCCGAGTCGGTCTTGTTGATGTGCTGGCCGCCCGCGCCCGATGCGCGGAAGGTGTCGGTGCGCACGTCGGCGGGGTTGATGTTGATCTCGATGGAGTCGTCGATTTCGGGGTACACGAACAGCGAGGCGAACGATGTGTGGCGGCCGCCTGAACTGTCGAACGGGCTCTTGCGCACCAGGCGGTGCACACCGGTTTCGGTGCGCAGCAGGCCGAAGGCGTACTCACCCTCGATCTTGATCGTGGCGCTCTTGATGCCGGCCACGTCGCCGGGGGTTTCTTCTTCGACCGTGGCCTTGAAGCCCTTGCGTTCGGCGTACTTGAGGTACTGGCGCAGCAGCATGCTGGCCCAGTCGCAGGCCTCGGTGCCGCCAGCACCTGCCTGGATGTCCACAAAGCAATTGAGCGGATCCGCCTCGTTGCGGAACATGCGGCGGAACTCCAGCTCTTCCACCGCTGCGCGCATCGTGGCGGCTTCCGACTCGATGGTCAAAAGGCCGGCTTCATCGCCTTCCTCTTTGCTCATCTCATACAGCTCGGCGTTGTCGGCCAGATCGCGGGTGAGCTTGTCCAGCGTGACCACCACGCTGGAGAGCGACTTTTGTTCCTTGCCCAGCTCCTGGGCCTTCTTGGGGTCGTTCCAGACGGAGGGGTCTTCCAACGATGCGTTTACCGTGCGCAGGCGTTCAAATTTGGCATCGAAGTCAAAGATACCTCCGTAACTCTTGCGTGCGCAGAGCCAGGTCGCTGAGGGTGGTGCCGATGAGGTTGATGCGTTCTGCGTCCATGATTCTTGTCCTGCGTGTTCTGTGGAATAACCCACGATTTTCTCATGGGAAGGGCAAGAGCCCTGGCAATGCCCTTTGCGCCGGGCGGTCGCCGCAGTGGCGCGTGAAGCCCGTCGGGCAATCCACCGGGAAAATGTCAAAAATGATAGCTAATCAGGCAATATCCACTAGCGCTTGCGGGCGCAAGGACTTCAAATTGCCTCAGGCAGCACCCAAAAACGCTTCGATCAGCTGGGCCACCTGCTCCGGCTGGTCATGGTGCAGCATGTGGCCCGCGTCTTGCACGACGGCGGTGCTGCAGGTACGCACATGGGTCAGGCGCTGGTGGTATTCGTCCAGGGTGTACCGGCCGTTCCACCACTGGCCCAGGCTGTCGCCGTCGGCCTCGATGGCCAGCACGGGGGCCGCAATGCGCTCGTAGATGGCCAGGGCCTCGTCCGCGCGGTACAGCTGCGCGCTGGTGATCTTGTGGGCGGGGTCGCCCAGGATTTCCCACTGCCCCTGCGCGTTGGGTCGCGCCCAGTGCTGGGCCAGCCATTGGGCCTTGTCTTCGGACAGGCGGGGGTTGGTCTTCATCAGGCGGCGGGCGACGCCGTCGGCACTGTCATAGGTCTTGAGCTCCTTGGTGCCCTGGTGCAGCTGCTTGATTTCGTCGATCCATTGCGCGTAGCGGGTGGGCGCCTGCGCGGGGCGTGTGGCGGGCAGGCCAAAACCTTCCAGGTTGACGAGCTTGCGCACGCGCTCGGGCCGCACACCGCCATACATCATGGCCACGTTGCCGCCCATGCTGTGGCCCACCAGGTCGATGGCTTCGCCGGGGGCATAGTGGTCCAGCAGCAGGTCCAGGTCGGCCAGGTAGTCGGCAAACACATAGTGGTCCACCGGTGCACCGGTGGTGAGGCCAAAACCGCGCCAGTCCGGCGCGATGATGCGGCGTGGTTGCCGCAGCGCGTCCACCGTGAACTGGTAGGAGGCACTGACGTCCATCCAGCCATGCAGAAGCACCAGCGTGGGCAGGTCGCTTTGCTCGGGGCCCCAGTGGCGGACGTGGTAGTTGAGGTGCCGCAGCGCCAGTGTGCTGCTGCGCGAAGGGGTGAGGACTTGGTACATGCTGTGCCAATGTTACGTTGCCGCCACGCTGGCGGGGCGCCCTGCGGTGTCACCAAGGAGTCCGGCGTCCGGCAGGTTTTGGCGATCGCTTGTACCATCGCCAGCCGGGGCCGCAGCAGGCCCTGATTACTTTTCCACCTTCTGGAGCCTTCACCGCATGAACACCGTCCGCTTGGGTCAGAGTGACCTGCTTGTCACCCCCATTTGCCTGGGCACCATGACCTTCGGCGAGCAGGTCAATGAGGCCGACTCGCATGCCATCCTGAGCCAGTCGCTTGCGCGCGGCGTGAACTTCATCGACACGGCCGAGATGTACGCTGTGCCCGCCAAGGCCGAGACCTTTGGTGCCACCGAGACCATCATCGGCAACTGGTTTGCCAAGAACCCTGGCGCGCGCCAGAAGCTGGTGGTGGCGACCAAGGTGGCCGGCCCCTCGCGCGGCATGCCCTGGGTGCGCGAGGGCAAGGGCATGACCCCGGCTGACATCGTGGCGTCGTGCGAGGCCAGCCTGCGTCGCCTGCAGACCGATGTGATCGACCTCTACCAGATCCACTGGCCCGAGCGCCATGTGCCAGCGTTCGGCAACCTGTATTACGACCCTTCCAAGGAAACCTCGCAAACCCCCATTCGTGAGCAATTGGAAGCGCTGGCCGGGCTGGTGAAGGCGGGCAAGGTGCGCTACATCGGCCTGTCCAACGAAACCCCTTATGGCGTGCACGAGTTCGTGCGCCTGGCCGAGCAGCATGGCCTGCCGCGTGTGGCCACGGTGCAGAACCCGTACTGCCTGATCAACCGCACCTGGGAAAACGGACTGGATGAAACCTGCCACCGCCTGGATGTGTCTCTGCTGGCCTATTCGCCCCTGGGTTTTGGCCTGCTGACGGGCAAGTACGACGAAAGCGGCATTACTGGGCCCAATGCCCCGCAGGGTGCGCGCATTGCATCGTATGAATCCGTGCGCAAACAGCGCTGGGGCCGCCCCGAGGCGCTGGAGGCATCGCGCCGCTACAACGCGCTTGCCCGCGCCAACGGCATGACGCCCACGCAGATGGCCCTGGCGTTCTGCTACACCAAGTGGCAGGTGGCCAGCACCATCATCGGCGTGACGTCGGTGGCGCAGCTGGAGGAAGACCTGAATGCCTGGGGCACCACGCTGTCGCCCGAGGTACTTAAGGCCATCGACGCGATTCGCTGGGAGCAGCGCGACCCTGCTTTATGACCGAGGCGGCGCATGGCCCTGTGACTCTGCAAGAGCAAAACAAAGGGGCCCGCAGGGCCCCTTTGTTTATTGCCGAATCGTCGTGCGCAGCCGTCAGGCCGTCGCCTCTTGCCGGGCGGTGCGCCCTTCAACCCACGGCGTCCCTTGGGGCTCGCCCAGGTCCCAGAACAACCCGGCCATCACCGCAAGCCCTTCGCGCGCCACGGTCGCCAGCAAATGCTCGTTAGGCGCATGTTGGGCACAAGCGGGGTATGAGTGGGGCACCCACAGCGTGGGCAGGCCCAGCTGGTCGGCAAAGATGTCGTTGGGCAGCGAGCCTGCCAGGTTGGGCAGCAGCGTGGCCGGCTGGCCTGCGCTGGCCTGCAGCGAGGCCATCGTCCAATCCACCCAGGGGTTGTGCAGATCGAGCCGCGTGGCGCCGCAGTGCATGCCCATGGTGATCTCGACCTGGCTGAAGCCATGAGCGTCCAGGTGCTCGCGCAGCGTGGCCTGCACGTTCTGCCAGTCGGTGCCCACCACAAAGCGCAGCTGGCAATGCGCCACCGCCTGCGCGGGGATGGCGTTGATGGGCCGCTGCGCGTTGCCCGCGCCCAGCGCCAGCACTTCCAGCGTGTTCCAGCCCACCAGTTGCTCGGCGGGGGTGAGGCCGGGCTCGCCCCAGCCGGGCGTGAGCGCGGGGTCATCGGCACCGGTGCCAATCACCACGTCCTGGAGGGCGGTGCGCAGCTTGTCGGGCACCGAAGGCGGCAGCAGGCCTTTGACCAGGATGCGGCCCTTCGCGTCCACCAGTGTGGCCAGCGCGTGCGTGAGCACCGTGGCCGGGTTGGCCAGCACGCCACCCCAGTTGCCCGAGTGGTAGGCCTTGTCGCGGCTGCGCACGGCGAGCGAGAAATTGATCGCACCGCGCGACCCCAGAAAGAGGGTGGGGTGGCCCGCATTCACACGGGGGCCGTCGCTGGCCACGAACAGGTCGGCCTTCAATGCATCGCGGTGTTGCTCACAGAAGGCGCCCAGGCCGGGCGAGCCAGCCTCTTCGCCCATCTCCATGAGCAGCGTCACGTTGTAGCCCAGGCGGCCGCCCCGGGCCTCGATGGTGTGGGCCAGTGCGGCCAGGCTCACGGTGTGCTGGCCTTTGTTGTCGGCCGTGCCTCGGCCATACCAGCGCTCGCCTTCGATGGTGAGCTCCCAGGGCGAGAGGCCCTCGCGCCATTGCGCGTCCTGTCCGTTGACCACATCGCCGTGGCCGTAGGTGAGCACGGTGGGGAGCGCAGGGTCTTCCACGCGGCGGGCCACCAAGAAGGGGCCGCCTTGTGGCGACGGGTTGTCGAGCACCTCGCATTCAAAACCCAGGGGCGCGAACCAGGGCACCATTTCGTCGGTGAGGTAGGTGTGCAGTTCGGGCGGCACCTTGCCAGTGTCGCTTTCGGTGCGCCAGGCCACACGGCGGCGCAGGTCGGTGGCGAAGCGGCCATCGTCAAAGTAGCGCTGGACGTCTTGAATCAGTTGTTGGCGGTTCATCGTGCAGGTCCTTGTTGGGTGTTCGTCAGTCCACCACGATCTTGGCGCGGTGGGCCAGCGCGCGGTAGCGGCCGATCTCGTCATCGATCATGGCGCGCGTGGCCACGGGGCCCAGGTGCACGGGTTCCATGCCCTGGGTGCGCATCTGTTCCTGCAGACCACTGTCGCGGGTGACGGCTTCCACGTCGGTCACCAGCTTTCGGATGACAGACTATGGCGTCTTGGCGGGGGCGGCGATGGCATACCAGGCGTCGAACACGGCGTCTGGCAGTTTGAGTTCCTCCACGGTGGGCACCCCCGGCAGCATGCTGGAGCGCGACTTGCCCGCAATGGCCAGGGCGCGCAGCTTGCCGGCCTTCACTTGCGGCGCCGCAGCGGCCACGGTGTCGATACCCAACTGGATTTCGCCGCCCATGAGGGCGATCAGCGACTGGCTGCTGCCGCGATAGGGCACGTCCTGCAGCTGGATGCCCGCGGCCTGCTCCAGCAGCGCGCCCGCCAGGTGCGGGCCAGAGCCCGAGCCGAAGGTGGCGTAGTGGATGCTCTTGGGCTTTGCCTTGGCTGCGGCGATCAGTGCGTTCAGGTCCTTGTACGGCGCGCTGGCGCTGACGACCAGCACCAGGGGTGCCCGGGCCACGGTGGCCACGGGCACGAGGTCCTTGGCAGGGTCGTAGGGCAGCTTGCTGCGCAAGGCAGGGTTGACCGTGTAGCTGGTGGAGCCCGAAACCAGCAGCGTGTAGCCGTCGGGGTCGGCACGCACCACGGCTTCGGTGCCGATGATGGTGGAGGCACCCGGCTTGTTGTCGATCACCACCGGCGTGCCCAGGCGGCTGGCCAGCTTCTGTGCGAGCGCGCGTGCCACCACGTCGGTGCCGCCGCCGGGCGGGAAGGGCACCACCATGCGCACGGGGCGCTGGGGCCAGGCGTCGGCAGGGGCTGCTGCCTGGGCGCAGGCCAGGCTGGCATGGCCGACAAGAACTGCCAGGGTGGCAGACAGGAAAGAGGCTCGAACAAGGCGTTTCATGCGGACTCCGGTGGTAGGGCCCCGGCAGCGGGCGGCGTGGGAGCAATGACCACGTGGCGCCCGCGCAAGGGCATGGGTGAATTGGAGCCTCAAGCCATGCAAGATGGATGCTGGTTTACCATTGCTTTGAATAGAGATTCGGCAACTGACCGTTGCCTTTTTGTGATTTAAACAGCCATGGCCATTTCACTGCTCAGCCTGCCCTTGCGCTACTTTCTGGAGGTGGCGCGCACCGGCTCCGTCAACCAGGCCGCGCAGCGCCTGCACGTGGCCGCTTCGGCCGTGAGCCGACAGCTGGGCAAGCTGGAAGACAGCCTGGGTGTGGTGCTGTTCGAGCGCCAGGCGCGCGGCATGAACCTGACCGAGGCGGGCACCCGCTTGCTGGCCCACGCCAGTGCACACGATGCGCAGGCGCTGGAGCTGTTCGAGCAATTGCAGGATCTGTCGGCCCAAGGTGCCCTGCGGGTGCGGCTGGCCTGCACCGAAGGGTTTGCGGCAGCCTTCATGCCGCTGGTCATGGCGGGGTTTCGGCAGGCGCACCCGCAGGTGCAGCTGCAGTTGCAGGTGGCCGTGCCGCAGGAGGTGTCGGCCCTGGTGCTGCGCGGCGAGGCCGATCTGGCGCTGAAGTACAGCACGGCGCCCGAGAAGGGCCTGCAGGTGCTGCACTCGGCCATCGCACCCATTTATGCCGTCATGCCCGCACAGCACCCGCTGGCGCGCCAGCGCAGTGTGAGCGTGGCTGACGTGGTGCGCTACCCGCTGCTGCTGGGGGCCGCCAACACCACGGGGCGGCAGCTGTTTGACCTGAGCTGTGCGGTGCAGGGCCTGCGCTATGTGCCTGCTGTGGAGAGCAATTTTTCGTCGGCCTTGTTGCCGCTGCTGAGCGGGCAGGACGTGGTGCTGGCCAGCTACCTCACGGCGGCGCGCTGGGTGGAGGCGGGCCTGCTGGCTGCCCGGCCATTTGACGAAACCCAGCTGCAGCAACGGCGCCTGCAGGTGCTGGCAGCCGAGGGCCGTAGCCAGTCCGCCCTGGTGCAGCAGTTCACGCAAGCGCTGGTGATCGCCATCGAGGAATACGGCAAGCGCAAGGTCGGGCGGCGCCGCAAGGCTACCCCAGCGCCTGCCTCGGTGTTCTGACACATTGCCGCAGATTCCAGCACGCTCACATTTGGATACGGATACCATCGGTGCCCTATCCGCACCACACCATGGCCAAGAAAGAACACGTTTCCGAGACCCAAGCCACCCAGCTGCTCAAGGCGAACAAGGTGGCGTTCACCGAACACCCGTATGAGTACCTGGAGCACGGCGGCGCGATGCACAGCGCCGAGGTGCTGGGTCTGGACCCGTTCACCGTGGTCAAGACCCTCGTCATGCAGGACCAGGACGCCAAGCCGCTCCTGGTGCTGATGCATGGCAACCGCAAGGTCTCCACCAAGAACCTCGCACGCCAGATCGGCGCCAAGTCGGTCGAGCCCTGTGCCCCCGAGGTCGCCAACCGGCACAGTGGCTACCTGGTGGGGGGGACGTCTCCGTTTGGCACGCGGCGCACCATGCCGGTTTACATCGAAGAAACCATCCTCGCGTTGCCCCGCATTGCTATCAACGGCGGGCGCCGGGGCTTTCTGGTGCAGCTGGACCCGCAGGTGTGTGTGCAGTTGCTGGGCGCCAAACCGGTGCAGTGCGCGCTGGCAGAATAGGCCGCCGCGCGATACAGCCCGTCAGAAGGCTGACCATTTGATTTCCAAGGAGTTGCTTTGACCGCCGTCTATCCCGTTCTTGCCACCGTGGCCGCCTACCTGTTGGGCTCGCTGTCGTTTGCCGTCATCGTGACGCGTGTCATGGGCCTGAGCGATCCGCGCACCTATGGCAGCAAGAACCCCGGAGCCACCAATGTGCTGCGCTCGGGCAGCAAGGCGGCGGCCATCGTGACCCTGCTGCTCGATGCGATGAAGGGCTGGCTGCCCGTGGCGCTGGTGATGTGGTTTGGCCACCCTTATGGGCTCGAAGACGGCACCGTGGCGCTGGTGGGGTTGGCCGCGTTCCTGGGGCACCTGTGGCCAGTGTTTTTCCGGTTTGAGGGCGGCAAGGGCGTGGCGACGGCACTGGGCGTGCTGGTGGGCATCAGCGGTTGGCTGGGTCTGGCCACGGCGGCCACCTGGCTCATCATTGCGTTCTTCTTCCGCTACTCGTCGCTCGCCTCGCTGGTGGCCGCCGCGTTTGCTCCGGTGTACTACTTGCTGGTGGATGGTGTGGTCTGGTATGCCGAAGGCACGATTGCCGCCTCGATCGTGGTGATGGCGCTGCTGCTGGCCTGGCGGCACCGCGAGAACATCCAGCGCCTGATTGCCGGCACGGAATCACGCCTGGGCAGCAAGAAGGCGAAACCTGCCGAGGGTGAAGAGAGCGCCAAGGCAAAGCCCGCAGCAAAAGCCAAGGCCAAACACTGATATAGCACGCGCCCGGTTGGGCGCGTGCCCTGTGTCAGAGCGCGCCGGGCGCCGTCACCAGCCCGCGCAGCCCCGCGCTGTGCTGCGCGGCGTACAGCCCCAGCCGCACCATGGTGCGGTGGTTGAGTTCCAGGCTCACTGCGGACCGGGCCAGGGCAGACTGGATGCGGGGCTTGCCGCTCGCGGTCTGGTACAGGCTGGGCTGGCTGCGGTGGTTGCCGGTGCTGTCCAGCAGGCTGGCCACCAACGGGTGGTTGGCCTTGTCGCTGCGGCGCAGCACGATGGCGGTTTCGCCGTTGTCCAGTTTGACAAACGTACCTGGGGGGCACAGGCCGATGGACCGCACCAGGGTGTAGCTGACCTCGTCGCGCTGGTCCACCTCTTGTCCCACGATGGCGCGCACCGAATCGGTGGCGCTGCGCCCGGCGCGGGATTTGCGCGGGCTGATCATGGCGGCATACCGGTCAATGGTGCCGAGGATGCGGGTGAGCCGGTCTATCGGCTCCTGGTTGGCCAAAGGCACGCGTTCGGCAATGCTGGCATGGTGTTGCCCCACCACGTCCAGCCAGAGCGGATCGTTGATGAACAGGCGTTCCAGCAGCAGCATGCTGTCTTCGGGGTGGCTCTTGATGGCCTCCTGCTGCTCCGCCGTGGGGCGCTCGCGCTGCACGGCCAGTTCGTCCTGCAGTGTCGTCATGCCAATGTTCATGGTGAGTGCCGCCCGCACCAGGCTGTCGCGCTCACGCTGCGGCAGCTTGAGCTCCAGCGCCATGATGTGGCACAGCGTGCCGCACACCAGCGCGTGCGATGCGCTGTAGCCCACGGTGGATGTGGAGGCGTGCTGGAACATCAGGTACAGCGCCGCGTCGATGTCGTGCGCCACCAGGTCTTGCAGCCAGGCATCGAACTGCCGCACCTTGCCCGGAAAGTCCTGCACCTGCAGCGGCCGGCTCAGCAGCACCGACAGGGCTGACTCCAGGTCG
The DNA here is from genome assembly GCF_003096455.1 of Acidovorax sp. 99. Lineage (NCBI taxonomy): Bacteria > Pseudomonadati > Pseudomonadota > Betaproteobacteria > Burkholderiales > Comamonadaceae > Acidovorax > Acidovorax sp. 99. Next base: position 14,131 of record NZ_QEKU01000001.1, on the reverse strand, counting down.
GACCAGAGGCTGAGCAGGTCTTCGTACTCCCCTTCGGAGTGCGCGTGGGTGGAGGAGGGGTGTGCGGACATTGCAGGTGTACAGGCGTCAGTGGCGCTTTTCGAGCACCATCTGGTCGTTGGTGCGGGTCATCTGGAACTCGTTCAGGAAGCTGTTGCCCAGCAGCACATAGGGCATGGGCTGCGAGGTGATGATGGCCTCTACCCCAAAGACCTCGACGTCGCCGATGCGGATGGAGTCGAGCTTCATGCGCCAGCCCTGGGCGACGCCATTGGCCGTGTTCACGCGCACCGGCTGGCCGCTTTGGTAGTTGAGGCCCATACGCTCTGCATCCGGCCGTCCGATGGCGACGGTGGAGGCCCCGGTGTCCACCATGTACTGCATCACCTGCCCGTTGATGGTGCCGCTGTTCACAAAATGGCCTCTGCCATCTGCCACCAGCAAAATGCGTTTGCCGCTGCCACTGCGTCCGCCCACGCTCACGGGCGCCTCGCCCAGTCGCAGCGTGCGCCGTGCGCCCTGGATCTCCACGGTGGCTTCGTCCTTGGCGACGGCGATGACTTTCACCCCCTGGAACTCATCCCCCGCGCCCACCGCCTTGGGCGGGTTGGCATTCACCACGATCAGCGCCTTGCTGCCCAGTACACCCGCCAGCGCCACAGCCTGCGCATGCGCCCAGGTGGGGCCCAGCAGCAACCCGATGCACAGGGCGAGGAGGCGCTGATACCGGCGCAGCCCCGGTGAGAGCCGCCGCGCAAGGGCCGCCCCGCCGCGCTGGCGACGTCCCCCTGCCTGCAGCGCTCCGGGCTGCGAGAGCGGGGGGAGGGCCCGCAGGACCTCAGCGGGGTGTCGCTTCATATCAGTCGCGGAAGTTGTCGAACGACAGCGGCACGTCCGTCACATCCTTGCGGATCAAGGCCATGGCGGCCTGCAGGTCGTCGCGCTTGGCACCAGTCACGCGCACCTTGTCTTCCTGAATAGCGCCTTGCACCTTGAGCTTGCTTTCCTTGAGCAGCTTCTGGATCTTCTTGGCCAGCTCGCTCTCGATGCCGTTGCGCACCTTGATGACCTGCTTGACTTTGTCGCCGCCCATTTTCTGCACATCGCCCATGTCCAGAAAACGCACATCCACGCTGCGTTTGGTGAGCTTGTTGCGCAGAACATCTTCAATCTGGGTGAGCTGGAAATCAGCATCGCCGATCAGCGTGATGTCCTTGTCCTTGATCTCGATGCTGGCAGAGGTGCCCTTGAAGTCGAAACGGGTGGCGATTTCCTTGGCGGTGTTCTCGACGGCGTTTTTCACTTCAACCAGATTGGCTTCGCAGACGGTGTCAAAAGATGGCATGGTGGGTCTCTATCTCGGGGAAAACAGGTGCAGATATGGGTGCGGATCGCAGGGAGCCAAAAGGCCGGGTGCGACAATCGGGCCAATGGTAGTCGAGAAAAACGCCCCTTTACAGCCCTGCAACACCTTCGGCATTGCCGCGCGCGCCCAAACCCTGGTGCGAGTGCATTCGGTGGACGACCTGCGGGCTGTGCTGGCAGACCCCCAGCTCGCGCCCGCACCGAAATTTGTGCTGGGCGGCGGCAGCAACATCATCCTGACCGGTGACGTGAAGTCCGTCGTGCTCAAGATGGAAATCAAGGGCCTGCGCCTGGTGGGTGAAACGCCCAAGGCCTGGATCGTGGAGGCGGGTGCTGGCGAGGTCTGGCACGACGCCGTGGCCTGGACGCTGGCGCACGGCTATCCCGGGTTGGAGAACCTGGCCCTTATCCCGGGCACGGTGGGGGCATCGCCCGTCCAGAACATTGGCGCGTATGGCGTGGAGCTGCAGGACCGTTTTGAGTCTCTCGACGCCATCGACCTGGCTACGGGCCAGTCGTTCAGCCTGGATGCTGCGCAATGCGGTTTTGGCTACCGTGATTCCGTTTTCAAGCATGCGCCTTCCGAAGCGCAGGACGGCAGCGGGCTGCCGCGCGGCATGGGTCTGGCAGGCCGGGCGGTGATCACCCATGTGCGCTTTCGACTGCCCAAGCCCTGGAAGCCGGTGCTGGGCTACCTGGACCTGGAGCGCCGCCGCGCCGAGGCGGGGGTGGAACACCCCAGTGCCCAGCAAATTTTTGACTGGGTCTGCGACATCCGCCGCGCGAAACTACCCGACCCTGCCGTGGTGGGCAACGCGGGCAGCTTCTTCAAGAACCCCACCGTGTCGCCCGACCAGTGCGCCGACATCATCGCCCGCGAGCCCAAGATCGTGCACTACCCCATGCCCGATGGCAGCATCAAGCTGGCGGCGGGCTGGCTGATCGATGCCTGCGGCTGGAAGGGTAAATCCATCGGCAAGGCCGGGGTGTACGAGAAGCAGGCCCTCGTGCTGGTCAACCGGGGGCAGGGCGCTGACAGCGTGACAGGGGGCGAGGTCATGACCCTGGCCAAGGCCATCCAGACGAGTGTGTACGAGCGCTTTGGCATCCGGCTGGAGCCCGAGCCGGTGGTCGTGTAGCGCGAAGTCAGAGGCGACCCCTGCGCCTCGAAAGGGCCGGTGTCGCGCCTGGTACGAGACCCCAATGAAAAAGCCACCCCAAGGGTGGCTTTTGCTCATCTATTGATAGCTGAAGAGGCAATTGCACTAGCGCTACCAGCCATTTTTGCTCCCAATGAGCCGCCAAGCAGCTTCCGGTGGCAACCCGGGAGGCTTGGGGCCCATGGGGCGAGTACCGCCTTACTTGCGGTCGTTGTCCAGCTGCGCCAGGGCTGCATTGCCTCCCAGCGACAGCAGGCCCGCGCGCGAGTACACGCCCAGCTTGCCGCGCGTGTCCGAGATGTCCAGGTTGCGCATGGTCAGCTGGCCAATGCGGTCCAGCGGGCTGAACGGCGCGTCTTCCACCTTTTCCATCGACAGGCGCTCGGGGGCGTAGGTCAGGTTGGGCGACTCGGTATTCAGCAGCGAATAGTCGTTGCCACGGCGCAGTTCCAGCGTCACGGTGCCGGTCACGGCGCGGGCCACCCAGCGCTGGGCGGTTTCGCGCAGCATGATGGCCTGGGGGTCGAACCAGCGGCCCTGGTACAGCAGGCGGCCCAGCTTCAGGCCATTCATGCGGTACTGCTCGATGGTGTCTTCGTTGTGGATGCCGGTCACCAGGCGCTCGTAGGCGATGTGCAGCAGCGCGAGGCCAGGGGCTTCGTAGATGCCGCGGCTCTTGGCTTCGATGATGCGGTTTTCGATCTGGTCGCTCATGCCCAGGCCATGGCGGCCGCCGATGCGGTTGGCTTCAAGGATCAGCTCGACGGGGTCGTTGAACTCCTTGCCGTTCAGCGCCACGGGCTGGCCTTCGTTAAAGGTCACGGACACTTCCTCGGCCTTCACTTCGACCTCGGGCTTCCAGAACGCCACGCCCATGATGGGGTTGACGATGCGGATGCCGCTGGACAGGAACTCCAGGTCCTTGGCCTCGTGTGTGGCGCCCAGCATGTTGCTGTCGGTGCTGTAGGCCTTCTCGGCGCTCATCTTGTAGCCAAAGCCGGCCTGCGTCATGAACGCCGACATTTCGGCGCGGCCGCCCAGCTCGTCGATGAACAGTTGGTCCAGCCACGGCTTGTAGATCTTGAGCGAGGGGTTGGTCAGCAGGCCGTAGCGGTAGAAGCGCTCGATGTCGTTGCCCTTGAAGGTCGATCCGTCGCCCCAGATGTTGACGTCGTCCTCCTTCATCGCGGCCACCAGCATGGTGCCGGTCACGGCGCGGCCCAGGGGGGTGGTGTTGAAGTAGGTCAGGCCGCCGGTGCTGATGTGGAAGGCGCCAGCCTGCAGGGCGGCAATGCCTTCGTGGGCCAGTTGCGTGCGGCAGTCCACCAGGCGGGCCTTCTCGGCGCCGTATTCCATGGCCTTGCGCGGGATGGCGTCGTAGTCGGGCTCGTCGGGCTGGCCCAGGTTGGCGGTGTAGGCGTAGGGCACGGCGCCCTTGAGCTTCATCCAGTGCAGTGCGGCGCTGGTGTCCAGGCCGCCGGAGAAGGCGATGCCGACCTTTTGGCCGAGGGGGAGGTTCTGGAGGATGGTTGCCATGGAGTCTTCTTCAAAAATGATAGCTGCCAGCGCATTGTGGACTAACGCTAGAGGCCAAAATCAATCAAATTTCAGCCCGAACATCTCAGCCGAAATGGCAGATGTAGTGGTAGGCCTCGGTCACGCGGATGTCGAACTTGGAATTGCCGGGCACGCTGAACTTCTCGCCTGCGGACGATTTCACCCATGCATCGGTACCGGCCAGCTTGTATTCGCACGAGCCCGCCACGCATTCCATGATTTCAGGGGCGCCGGTGTTGAACGTGAGCGTTGCGGGCAGCACCACGCCCACCGACTTCTTCGTGCCGTCCGGGAAGGTGATGCCGTGGCTCACGCACTTGCCGTCAAAGTACACATTGGCCTGGGTGGTGACGGACACGCCGTCGATTTTTTCGGTGGTCATGGATGCGCGGGTAGGAATGGAGGAAACCCGCGATTTTAGGGCAGGGTGCTGATGCCTCGGCCCTCGTGTGCCCACAAACCCGATGTGCTCGGTGGAAGGTCTGACGAAAAAAGAGCCCCAAGGGGCTCTTTGCTTTGCGGTGACGGTGCCTTGAAGGCCCACACTCAACGCCAGTAGGGGTTGCGATGATGGGGGTAGTAGGGGCGTCCGCTGTCGTAGCCGTATTCAATCACCGTCACCGGGGGCGTCACATAGGTGGGAGGCGCCTGGTACACCGGCTGCACGGGGTAGGTGGAGGTCACCACACCCGGTTGGCTGTAAACACCCTGGGCCGCATACGGGTCGGGTTGTGTGGAATAGGTCTGGCCAGCGGGCTGCACATTCACCGGGATCCAGCGGCCTGGGTCGTTCTGGGTGCGGGTGGTGTACTGGCGGCCTGCGTATTCATACACCACGTTGTAGCCTACGGTACGGTTTTCGTAGTACGTCTCGGTGGAGCAACGCTGCACGTTCTGGTACTGCGGCTGGCCGTTGCCCTCGATCTGGTTGCCTACTACGGCGCCACCCAGCACCCCGATGGCGGTGGCTGCTGCGCGACCGCTGCCCTTGCCGATGGTGTTGCCCACAGCGCCCCCGGCAATCGCGCCAATCACAGCGCCGGCGCCCGTCGTGCGGTTGCCGTTGTAGACGGTCTCGTTGCCACACACCTGCTGCGGAACGCCGACCTGCTGAATGATGGGCGTGGCAGACAGCACACGGCCTTGTTCCTGAGCGCTGGCCACGACGGCGACGGCTGCCAGGGCAGAAAAAATGACGATCTTTTTCATGGAGAAACTCCTTTCGGGTCGGTACATAACGCACCAGACTGCGGAAAAGTTTAGGCCCGCAAGGTCAATTCGGGGCCCGGACGCCGTAAATCTGCGTAAAGATTTGTGCGATTTTCCCGCGTTCCCCGTCCCAAGTCAGCCCTTGGATGCGCCATTCGGCCCGCCAGGCCACTGCTCCGGCACAAATCCGACGGTCACATGCAGGCCATGGGCGTCCTGCCACTGCACCACGGGGCGCTTGATCACACTGGGTTGTTGCTGCATCAGCGCACTGGCGCTCGCGTCGTCCTGCACCGATGCCTGTGTGGCTGAGTCCAGCTTGCGCCAGGTGGTCCCTTGACGATTGACCAGCTTTTGCCAGCCGACTGCCTTCAACCAGCCAGGGAGCAGCTCGGTGGGAACGCCTTGCTTTTTGAAGTCATGAAACTGGACTTCCAGCCCTTGTTCTGCAAACCAGGCGCGGGATTTTTTGACGGTATCGCAATTGGGGATGCCGTAGACGGTGATGGCGGTATTCATGCCGCGCATCATCCTCGAAATCGCGGGGGTGAATGCTGGCTCGGCGACAATCCCCGGCTGTATGCAAACCAAACCCCACACCCTGGAAGGCTGGCTGCGCCATTGCGAGCAGCTGCACCCCCGCAACATTGATATGGGCCTGGATCGGGTCGCCGAAGTCGCCCGCCGCATGGCGCTGCGGTTCGAGTGCCCGGTGATCACGGTGGCGGGCACCAACGGAAAAGGATCGACCTGCGCCATGCTCGAAGCGGTGGCGCTGCAGGCGGGTTATCGCACCGGCGTGTACACCTCACCGCATTTGGTGCACTTTGAGGAGCGCTGCCGTGTGCATGGCGAAATCGTGTCGGCGGCGGACCTGGTACCCCATTTCGAGGCGGTGGAGAGCGCCAGAACCCAGAACGGCAACGAGGTGTCTCTCACCTACTTTGAGTTCACCACCCTGGCCATCCTGCGATTGATGAGCCATGCGTTGCTGGATGTGGCAATTCTCGAAGTCGGCCTCGGAGGGCGCCTGGATGCCACGAACGCGATCGACACCGACTGCGCCATCATCACCAGCATCGATATCGACCACACAGAATTTCTGGGCCCGGACCGCGAGAGCATTGGCCGCGAAAAGGCGGGCATCATGCGCACGGGGCGCCCAGCCATCGTGAGCGATCCCATGGCGCCGCAGAGCGTGGTCGACCACGCGCGGGAGATCGGCGCCGATTTGTGGAGTTTCGGGCGCGATTTCAATTTCTCGGGCGACAAGCAGCAGTGGAGCTGGGCTGGCCGGGGGCGGCGCTATGCCGGGCTGGCCTACCCATCGTTGCGGGGGGCCAACCAGCTGGTGAACGCCTCGGGCGTGCTCGCCGCTTTTGAGGCATTGCGCGATCGGCTGCCGGTGACCGCCCAGGCCGTGCGCAACGGCATGGCCATGGTGGAGTTGCCGGGACGCTTTCAGATTGTGCCGGGGCAACCGACCCTGGTGCTGGATGTGGCGCACAACCCGCACTCCGTGGCGGCGCTCACGGCCAACCTGGATGCGATGGGGTTCTTCCCCGTCACCCACGCGGTGTTTGGCGCCATGGCGGACAAGGATCTGGCGCCCATGCTGGCCAAGGTCGGGCCTCTGGTGGACCGTTGGTATTTCACCGATCTGCCCACTCCGCGCGCTGAGTCGGCCGCCGTGTTGCAGCAGAAGTGGAATGCCGTGCATATGGTGGCGGGCGGTCGCCGGGACGTTGCATCCAGCTTGCATGCCGACCCACTGCAGGCCTTGCAGGCGGCGGTGGCCGCCGCAGACCCCGCTGATAGAATCATGGTCTTTGGCTCGTTCTACACGGTGGGGGGGGTGTTGATCAATGGAACACCCCGCTTGCACGCCAAACATATGGGCGCTTGAGCGCCTCACGAGTCCTTAGTCCATGGCATTTTTCAAGTTCCGGTGGCCCGGTCAGGGTGAGCAGCAACAGGCCGAAAAGCCGTCCAAGCGCCCGCGCACACCACAGGCTGAGAGCATCGAAGTGATGCGCCGCCGCGCCCGGCACCGTTTGATCGGCGCTGCAGTGCTGGTACTGGTGGGGGTCATCGGGTTTCCGTTGCTGTTTGATACCCAGCCACGGCCTATCCCTGTGGACATTCCCATCGAGATCCCAGACCGCAACAAGGTGGCTCCCCTGGTGGTGCCTGCTCCAGTGGCTGAAACTACCGCGGCCAAGCCTGCTGCGCCCTCCACCCCAGAGCCAGCGCCGACGGCTGCTGCGCAGCGGCCTGCGCCCTCGCGCACTGCCGCAGCCAATGGCTTGGCGGATGGTGAAGAACTGGTGCCTAGCGCTCGTACTGCAGCGGCCAAACCTGCGCCAGCCCCAGCGGTTGCCCCCCCAAAGCCCGAGGTGAAACACGAGGCCAAGCCGCCTGCTGCTCCCGCACCTTCTCCCGTCCCTGAACCCAAGCCTGCACGTGCTGACGATTCGGCACGTGCCCGCGCCCTGTTGGAAGGCCGCAGCACCGAGGCGCCAGCCGTCGTCAGTGCCGAGGAGGCGCGCTTCATTGTGCAGGTGGGGGCCTTTGCAGATGCCGAAAAGGCCCGCGAAGCACGCACCAAGGTGGAACGGGCGGGTCTCAAGACCTATACGCAGGTGGTGGACACCAAGGACGGAAAGCGCACCCGGGTGCGTGTGGGTCCGTTCACCAACCGGGCAGAGGCAGACAAGGCGGCGGCGCGCATCAAGTCGCTGGACCTGTCGGCGTCGGTGCTCACCCTGTAAACATTCATCAGGCTGCCGCTTGTCCATGGCTGCGTTGGATTGGGTGTTTGTGGCCGTGTTGCTGGCCTCCATGCTGATAGGTGCGTGGCGCGGACTGGTGTTTGAAGTGCTGTCGGTGTTGGGCTGGGTGGCGTCTTTTTTTGTGGCGCAATGGTTTGCGGCCGATGCAGCGGCCTTGTTGCCCATGGGTGGGTCGGGCGAGTCGCTGCGGTATGCAGCCGGTTTTGTCGTGGTGTTTGTGGCTTCGGTTTTTGCCTGTGGTTTTCTGGCATGGCTGGCCAAGAAGCTGGTGGAAGCTGTAGGGCTGCGCCCGGCGGACCGCACCCTCGGCGCCGTCTTTGGTGTGTTGCGCGGCCTCGTTTTGTTGCTTGCTGTGGCCGTGGTGGCTGGCATCACCCCCGTGCAAGAGGCACAGTGGTGGCAAGAGTCGCGGGGCGCGCCGGTCTTGGCCGAAGTGCTCAAGGGGTTGAAACCGGCGCTGCCGGACGAATTTGGAAGGCATCTGCCTTCGTGAGATCGAAGCGGCAGCGGCCAGAAGCTGCTGCCGTTGGATGACCGCGGGGCTGTTCCCGCAAACGGATGGAATACAACTATGTGTGGAATCGTCGGCGTCGTCAGTCCTGCGCCCGTCAATCAGCTGATTTATGACGCTTTGCTGCTTTTGCAGCATCGTGGCCAGGATGCTGCTGGCATCGTGACCCAGCAGGGCCGCAAATTCTTCATGCACAAGGCCAAGGGCATGGTGCGCGACGTTTTTCGCACGCGCAACATGCGCGCTCTGCCGGGCAATGTGGGGCTGGGCCAGGTGCGTTACCCCACCGCCGGCAACGCCTACAGCGAAGAAGAGGCGCAACCGTTTTACGTCAATGCCCCGTTCGGCATCGTGTTGGTGCACAACGGCAATCTGACGAACGCCCGCGAACTGCGCACCGAGCTGTTCCAGACGGACCACCGCCACACCAACACGGAAAGTGATTCGGAAGTCCTGCTGAACGTGTTTGCGCACGAACTGGAACGCGCCACGCGGGGCGTGCCTCTGCAGCCCGAGGACGTTTTCACTGCCGTGCGTGCGGTGCACAAGCGCATCAAGGGTTCCTATGCTGTGATCGCGCTGATCGCAGGCCACGGTCTGCTGGCCTTCCGCGACCCGCACGGCATCCGCCCGCTGGCCATGGGCCGCAGCCAGGACGGCACCGTGATGGTGGGCAGTGAGTCGGTGGCGCTGGAGGGCACCTCCCACGTGTTCGAACGCAACATCAATCCGGGCGAAGCGATTTTCATCACGCTGGACGGACAGGTTCACGCCAGCCAGTGCGCAGAGAACCCGCAGCTCAACCCTTGCATCTTCGAGTTTGTGTACCTCGCGCGGCCCGATTCGGTGCTTGACGGCATCTCGGTCTACCAGGCCCGTCTGAACCTGGGTGAAGCCTTGGCCAAGCGCGTGGTGTCCACCGTGCCGCCCAACGAGATCGATGTGATCATCCCCATCCCCGAGTCCAGCCGCCCCAGCGCTACCCAGCTGGCACATCTGCTTGGCGTCCCGTACCGGGAAGGTTTCGTCAAGAACCGGTACGTGGGCCGCACCTTCATCATGCCCGGGCAGGGCGTGCGCAAAAAGTCGGTGCGCCAGAAGCTCAATGTGATTGGCAGCGAATTCAAAGGCCGCAACGTGCTGCTGGTGGATGACTCTATTGTGCGCGGCACCACCAGCCGCGAGATCGTGCAGATGGCACGCGACGCGGGGGCCCGCAAGGTGTACTTGGCCAGTGCGGCGCCGCCCGTGCGCTACCCCAACGTGTATGGCATCGACATGCCCACCAGCAGCGAACTGGTGGCCCATGGCCGCACGGTGGAAGAGATTCGCCAGGCCATCGGCTGCGACGCTCTCATCTATCAGGATGTAGATGGCATGAAGAGGGCTGTGGGTGCGCTCAACAGTGCGATTGTCGGGTTCGATGCGTCGTGTTTTGACGGCGTGTACGTGACGGGTGACATCACTGCGGAAGGGATTGCCAGCCTGAATGAGGGGCGTGTAGGTGCAGAGGAGGGCGAGGAAGATACCTCGCGCCTTGCTTTACCCAATGCGCAGGAAGCGTAGCCAAGGGCTTGCCCAGCCACCGCAGACCATCGCACGCGATGCTGTGCCCCCGGTTGTGCGCGTGATGCCCTAGCCGGGTCTGGCTGCGCCCCACGGATTGATCCTAGTTTGAACTGGCCCCATGGAGGGCCAGCATTGATTGTTATGACTGACACCACTGCCACCAGCACGGGCCGCATACGCACCCGTTTTGCTCCGTCTCCCACCGGCTTCATCCACCTGGGCAATATCCGCTCGGCGCTGTATCCCTGGGCGTTTGCCCGTGCCACGGGGGGGGATTTCATTTTGCGCATCGAGGACACCGACCTGGAGCGCTCCAGCCAGGCGGCGGTGGACGTCATCATCGAGGGCATGGCCTGGTTGGGTCTGAACCACGACGAAGGCCCGTTCTATCAGATGCAGCGCATGGATCGCTACAAGGCGGTCCTGGCAGAGTTGCAGGCCGCCGGTCACGTGTATCCCTGCTACATGAGCGTGGCTGAGCTGGATGCGCTGCGCGAGCGGCAGATGGCTGCCAAGGAGAAGCCTCGCTACGACGGCACATGGCGTCCTGAAGTCGGCAAGACCTTGCCAGCCATTCCTGAAGGCGTACAGCCGGTGCTGCGCTTCAAGAACCCACAGGGCGGCGTTGTGGCCTGGGACGACAAGGTCAAGGGCCGCATTGAGATCAGCAATGATGAGCTGGATGACCTGGTCATCGCACGGCCCGATGGCACGCCCACCTACAACTTCTGCGTGGTGGTCGACGATATCGACATGGCGATCACGCACGTGATCCGAGGCGATGACCATGTGAACAACACGCCGCGCCAGATCAACATCTTCCGCGCCCTGGGTAAGGAACCCCCGGTGTATGCCCACTTGCCCACTGTGCTCAACGAGCAGGGCGAGAAGATGAGCAAGCGCAATGGTGCCAAGCCGGTGACGCAATACCGCGATGAAGGTTATCTGCCCGATGCCATGGTGAACTATCTGGCGCGCCTGGGCTGGAGTCACGGCGACGATGAGATCTTCAGCCGCGAGCAGTTTCTGCAGTGGTTCAACCTCGACCATCTGGGCCGCAGCGCTGCGCAGTTCGATGAAGCCAAGCTGCGCTGGGTGAATGCCCAGCACCTGAAAGCCATGGCTGACGACGCTTTGGCCGCGCTGGTTGCTCCGCAATTGCAGGCGCGCGGTGTTTCGGCTGAGGCGCTGGCCGACGGGCGTCTGCCCCGGATCTGTGCGCTGTTCAAAGACCGGTGTGACACCACCGTCGTGCTTGCCAACTGGGCGCAGGTGTTCTATGGCGACGTGACTCCGGTGGATGCAGAGCGCGCTCAGCATGTCACGGATGCCATTGCGCCCGCTCTGGACGCACTGGCTGAAGCGCTGTCCGCCTGCGAGTGGGACAAGGCATCCATCAGCGTGGCATTCAAGCAGGTGCTTACCGCTCAGGGTCTGAAGATGCCCCAGCTGGCAATGCCTGCGCGTGTCCTGACGGTCGGAACCGCCCACACGCCATCGGTCGATGCTGTGCTGGAACTGGTCGGACGTGAAAAAGTTATAGCGCGTTTGCGAAACCGCTAAAAATCTGTCTATAATTCAAGGCTCAGGTGATGACAACAAATACAAAGTGTTTGAAGTCATTCAGTGGGGGTATAGCTCAGCTGGGAGAGCGCTTGCATGGCATGCAAGAGGTCATCGGTTCGATCCCGTTTACCTCCACCACGTCGCTTGATAACGGTTAGTTCCAAGGTTTTGACCCTATCGTCTAGAGGCCTAGGACATCACCCTTTCACGGTGAGTACCGGGGTTCGAATCCCCGTAGGGTCGCCAAGTTTGTAGCACTTGGCTTGTGTTGATAAATACAAGCGAAAAGCTGCCTGCCAGGAGTGGTAGTTCAGTTGGTTAGAATACCGGCCTGTCACGCCGGGGGTCGCGGGTTCGAGTCCCGTCCACTCCGCCAGTCATAAGCCTTTGCAGTTCTTTTGGGTGCACTGGTTTTTTCTTTGGCATTAGCCAAAGAAGTTTGGGGGTATAGCTCAGCTGGGAGAGCGCTTGCATGGCATGCAAGAGGTCATCGGTTCGATCCCGTTTACCTCCACCAAATTTGTTAGTGGTAGTTCGGTTAGTTCCAAGGTTTTGACCCCATCGTCTAGAGGCCTAGGACATCACCCTTTCACGGTGAGTACCGGGGTTCGAATCCCCGTGGGGTCGCCAAGTTTGTAGCACTTGGCTTGTGTTGATAAATACAAGCGAAAAGCTGCCTGCCAGGAGTGGTAGTTCAGTTGGTTAGAATACCGGCCTGTCACGCCGGGGGTCGCGGGTTCGAGTCCCGTCCACTCCGCCAGATATCAACCGCTGCAGTCGCAAGGCTGCAGCGGTTTTTTTATGCCTTGTTTTGATACGCCCTGCGCTGGCAGGCTGTGCAGGCAGCGTGAGGCGGGGCCGCTATTGGGATTCGACCTGTTACAAGTGGTGGGGCCTGTGCAAGAATCGTTGGTACCCGGCCGCGCCGCCATGCCGCTCAGGCGGTCCTCACAGATCCATCCAGCGCCCATGAACCTTATTCGGCTGCAGATCCACTCACAGCACCTGGCCAGCTTCAAAGCCGTGGCGCCGGTGCTTTCCCTGTTAACCGGTGGGTGATCGCAGCGTGGGTCTATTTTTCGGTGGCCAGCCCACAGCGGGTGGGGCATTACCTCACGTTGCACCAAGTGCTGGAGACGCTGTCCATTGCAGTGTCTGCCCTGGTGTTTGCGGTGGGGTGGAAGGCGCACAGTCTCAATCCGCAGCGCAACGTGCTCATCCTGGCCTGCGGCTTCCTGGGCGTGGCGATCCTGGATTTTTCGCACATGCTGTCATTCGCCGGCATGCCCGACTACATCACGCCCAACTCGGTAGCCAAAGGCATCAATTTCTGGTTACCCGCCAGATACCTGGGGGCGCTGACGCTCCTGGCTGCGGTGACGCTGCACTGGCGCGTGCCTGGCGATGCGGCCGCACCCGGCCCTGGCAGATTTGTGGTGCTGATGCTGGTATTGGCTGCAGTGGCCGCCATTCATGCTGTTTTCTTCTGGTTTCCTCAGTGGTACCCGCAGACCTATGACGCCCAGGGGCTCACGCGGTTCAAGATCGCCTCCGAGTACGGCGTGGTGGCCTTGTATGCAGCATCGCTGGGCGCGCTGCTGCACTGGGCGCGGGAGCGTGCTCTTCGCGGCCGTGTGGGTGATGGCCCTGAGCGAATTCTTTTTCACGTTCTACATCATCGCTACCGATCCATTCAATCTGCTGGGCCACATATACAAGGTGGTGGGGTACTACTACCTCTACCGGGCCATCTTTGTGGGCACCATCGAGGCGCCGTATCGGGTGCTCAAGCAGTCCGACAAAGCCATGCGCGCTGTGCTGGATGCAGTGCCCGACCTGATGTTCGAAGTGACCCGCGATGGCCACTACGTGCAGATCCATACCCGCCAGCCCGAGCTGTTGCTGATGCCAGCCAGCGAGGTGGTGGGCCGCTCTATCCACGACATCTAGCCCCCAGCGGCCGCAGCGGTAGCCCAAGCTGCGATCAATACGGCGGCTAAACAGGGCCTGGCCCGTGACTTCCAGTACGCGCTGGACTTGCCCGATGGCAAGCACTGGTTTGAGCTGTCTGTGGCGCGCAAGGTGATGGACGATGAAGCGGACGATCACTTTGTGGTGCTGTCGCGTGACATCACACAGCGCGTTCAGACGCTCGATACTTTGCGCAAGCTTCGCCATGCCGTGGAGCAGGCGCCCAATTCCATCTTCATTGCGGCGCTGATGGCAACATCGAATACGTGAACCCTGCGTTCACCGCCACGACGGGCTACAGCCCCGAGAGGCGATAGGCCGCAACCCGCGCCTGCTCAGCGCAGGGCCACGCCAGCCAGCGTGTATGCTGACCTGTGGGCGCATTTGACGTCAGGCCGTCCGTGGCGCGGCGAGTTCGTGAACCGGCGCAA